>NZ_JABWTK010000003.1 GCF_020071995.1 Planococcus chinensis
CCCTGGAGTCCCTGATTTCACACTGCCAAGAAAAGCCTCTAGCGAGGCGGGAGGTGCCCGTACCGCAAACCGACACAGGTAGGCGAGAAGAGAATTCTAAGGTGAGCGAGTGAACTCTCGTTAAGGAACTCGGCAAAATGACCCCGTAACTTCGGGAGAAGGGGTGCTCTGGTAGGGTGAAAAGCCCGAGAGAGCCGCAGTGAATAGGCCCAGGCGACTGTTTAGCAAAAACACAGGTCTCTGCAAAACCGTAAGGTGACGTATAGGGGCTGACGCCTGCCCGGTGCTGGAAGGTTAAGGGGAGTGCTTAGCGCAAGCGAAGGTGCGAACTGAAGCCCCAGTAAACGGCGGCCGTAACTATAACGGTCCTAAGGTAGCGAAATTCCTTGTCGGGTAAGTTCCGACCCGCACGAAAGGCGTAACGATCTGGGCACTGTCTCAACGAGAGACTCGGTGAAATTATAGTACCTGTGAAGATGCAGGTTACCCGCGACAGGACGGAAAGACCCCGTGGAGCTTTACTGCAGCCTGATATTGAATTTTGGTGCAACTTGTACAGGATAGGTAGGAGCCAGAGAACCCGGAGCGCCAGCTTCGGGGGAGGCGTCGGTGGGATACTACCCTGGTTGTATTGAAATTCTAACCCGCGCCCCTGATCGGGGCGGGAGACAGTGTCAGGCGGGCAGTTTGACTGGGGCGGTCGCCTCCTAAAGAGTAACGGAGGCGCCCAAAGGTTCCCTCAGAATGGTTGGAAATCATTCGCAGAGTGTAAAGGCACAAGGGAGCTTGACTGCGAGACGTACAGGTCGAGCAGGGTCGAAAGACGGGCTTAGTGATCCGGTGGTTCCGCATGGAAGGGCCATCGCTCAACGGATAAAAGCTACCCCGGGGATAACAGGCTTATCTCCCCCAAGAGTCCACATCGACGGGGAGGTTTGGCACCTCGATGTCGGCTCATCGCATCCTGGGGCTGTAGTCGGTCCCAAGGGTTGGGCTGTTCGCCCATTAAAGCGGTACGCGAGCTGGGTTCAGAACGTCGTGAGACAGTTCGGTCCCTATCCGTCGCGGGCGCAGGAAATTTGAGAGGAGCTGTCCTTAGTACGAGAGGACCGGGATGGACACACCGCTGGTGTACCAGTTGTTCCGCCAGGGGCATCGCTGGGTAGCTATGTGTGGCCGGGATAAGTGCTGAAAGCATCTAAGCACGAAGCCCCCCTCAAGATGAGATTTCCCATTGCGCAAGCAAGTAAGATCCCTCAAAGACGATGAGGTAGATAGGTTCGGGGTGGAAGCGCGGCGACGCGTGCAGCTGACGAATACTAATCGATCGAGGACTTAACCAACACGTTGTTTTCACCTGTCGCATATCCAGTTTTGAGGGCGCAAGCACTCCTGTCCAGTGATGATGGCAAAGAGGCCACACCCGTTCCCATCCCGAACACGGAAGTTAAGCTCTTTTGCGCCGATGGTAGTTGGGGGTTTCCCCCTGTGAGAGTAGGACATTGCTGGGCCATTTTGTTTTTTTAATGCCGTAACGAATCTTTTACCTTGCTTCCATAGCTCAGCAGGTAGAGTGCTTCCATGGTAAGGAAGAGGTCACCGGTTCGAACCCGGTTGGAAGCTTTTGTTATTATAAGGTTTCTGTAAACGGGAAAAGCACTTATTCATCTTTTTATGGCCCCTTGGTCAAGCGGTTAAGACACCGCCCTTTCACGGCGGTAACACGGGTTCGAATCCCGTAGGGGTCACCATTTTTTATAGTTATGTGGAGGATTAGCTCAGCTGGGAGAGCATCTGCCTTACAAGCAGAGGGTCGGCGGTTCGATCCCGTCATCCTCCACCATTATTTCTCGGTGGGGTAGCGAAGTGGCTAAACGCGGCGGACTGTAAATCCGCTCCTTCGGGTTCGGCAGTTCGAATCTGCCCCCCACCACCAGTTTTATTTATATTGGCATTGGGGTATAGCCAAGCGGTAAGGCAACGGGTTTTGATCCCGTCATGCCCTGGTTCGAATCCAGGTACCCCAGCCATTTTTATTTTGAGCCATTAGCTCAGTTGGTAGAGCATCTGACTTTTAATCAGAGGGTCGAAGGTTCGAATCCTTCATGGCTCATTCTTTATTCCTTGCGCCTGTTCAGCGCGGGGCCTTAGCTCAGCTGGGAGAGCGCGACGCTGGCAGCGTCGAGGTCAGGGGTTCGAGCCCCCTAGGCTCCATTGTTCCATGTGTATTTGTACTATCCATGTGTAAAAAGCCCGTATCCAATTTATTGGATGCGGGCTTTTTTTAGGTTCCGATGTATTCAGATTGCGGACGGAAGATGACATTGTCTTCTTGCTGTTCCAGCGCATGGGCAGTCCAGCCAACAATGCGGGCTGCGCTAAAGGTAGGGGTAAAAAGCACTGGAGGCATTGCAATGGACCGCATAATGGCAGCCGCATAAAATTCCACGTTCGTGTGCAGCGCACGTCCTGGCTTGTGCTGGTTCAAGAGACGGGTAATCTCTTTTTCAGCCGCAACAGCTAAATCTAACCACGGGTCTGCTCCTTGCAAGGCCAAGCATTTCTCCCTGAGCACAATCGACCGTGGATCTTCAGTCCGGTAAATGCGATGGCCAAAGCCCATAATTTTTTCGCCACGGTCTAGTTTTTCGAGAATGACCGGCTCAATGCGCTCCGGCGTTTTAATTTCATCGAGCAAGTCAATGACTCCTGAAGGCGCGCCGCCGTGAAGGGGGCCTTTCATAGTGCCGATAGCGGAAGTAACCGCAGAAACAAGGTCGGATTCTGTGGAAATGGTGACGCGTGCAGCGAATGTGGAAGCGTTCATGCCATGCTCCATCGTCAGCTTTAAATACGTTTCCAATGCCTCGATCTGCGCTTCAGAAGGTTCATGCCCATTCAGCATCCACAAATAATTAGCGGTATGCCCAAGATCTTCGCGCGCTTGAATCATTTCTTTTTCTTCCTGCAGGCTGAACAGAAGAGCAATCAGTACCGGGAAGGCACCTGTTAAAGCTACCGCTTGTTCTCCAATCGGCAATTTGGTAAATTCCTTGTGGCTGTAAGCGGAGATCAAGGTCCGCAGATTGTCCATCAAGGGCGCTTCGCGGGGCAGCAGTCTGGCTGTTTCAATAACGTGATTTGGAAGCTTGCGGTATTCCATTAGCGCATTCTTCAAACCGGCCAGTTCCTGCGGGGATGGGTTCTGGCCATGCCACAAAAAGTATGCAGCTTCTTCAAATGACTTTCCGCTGATTGCCTCTTTTACCTGTTTGCCGCGGTAACGTAATTCGCCTTTGTCGCCGTCTACAGAAGCTATCTTTGTCTGGACCGCTGTAATTCCTTTCAATCCCTTCTGGAACATCGTAACTCCTCCTTTTCTTTTATTTTACCCCCACTTATTGATAACAAAAATTAAAGATATATAATTAAAATAATTCAAATTATTAATTGAAAGGAGCAAGTTAATGGACCTCAATTGGCTGCGTACATTTGCAGATGCTGCTGAAACTTTGAATTTCCGAAAGACTTCCGAACGGTTATTGATGTCGCAGCCAAGTGTCACGGTCCATATCCGGCTGCTGGAAGAAAGCCTTGGAATTTTGTTGTTCAAGCGTGAAAAGAACCGGGTTTCACTGACAGAAGAAGGCCGCCACTTCCGCCAAAAGGCTAACAGCATACTCGCCCAGATGGATCAAAGCATCGAGGAACTCCAAGCCTTTGCCCAAGGGTATCGCCAGAAATGGACGCTTGCCATTTCGCCTTTAATGGCCGAGACGATTTTGCCTTATGTTTTAAAATCGTTTACCCGGGACCACCCGGACCTTGAACTCGTGATACAAGTGGAAGAGTCGGAACACATAGAAGAACTGGTGGAAACAGGGCAGGTGTCAGCAGGCATTTCCGCCTTGCGATCTAAGCGGCAAGATATCCACTGTGAAACGGTTTACAACGATCCGCTTCTTTTTATTTTGCCAAGAGATGCTTACGATGACGAGTCAGGCCCAGCGGTTTCAGGAGAAGCGATGCTCCAGTCGGCCATTTTGTTTACGCATCACCATCCGGCTTTTTGGGACGAGCTGCTGCTGAAGCTGCGTCTTCGTGTGACGGGAATACGGACCATGAAAGTGACACAGGCGCATATTGCCAAACGGTTTATTCAAGAAGGTCTTGGCGTATCGTTTTTGCCTAAATCCATGGTAAGGCGGGAGCTGATTGAGGGACGTTTAATGGACGCCCATTTTGATTTGTTTCCGCTGCCGACGGTGTCGACGTATTTTCTGGCGAAACAGATGGGAGAACTCGAAAAAGAGTTTTTGCAGCGAGTCCAGTCGGTACATTTTAGTTAAAAGGAGGAAGGGCATGAGAATCGAACAGTCGAATATCCGGTTACGGTTATTAACACGAGATGATTTTGAGGCATTGTGGAAGCTTTACAAACCGGCGATTTTTGAGCATATGCTGACGAAAGTGGAAAGCTTTGAACAGTTGTGTGCTTGGCTGGAAACAGGACTAAAAGGGGACGATGTACTTATTTTTGCAGTGGAAGACTCAAACAGCGGGAGCATCGTCGGCACGACCCGCATTTATGCAATCGATAAAGCAAATAAAAGCTGTGAAATTGGTTCAACTTTTTATGCAGAAACTGCACAGCGTACTCATGTGAATACTGCAGTAAAATTTGCATTGCTTGAATATTGTTTTGAAAAAAGGGGGATGATTCGGGTGCAATTCAAAACAGATGCAGAAAACAGCGCTTCCCAAAAGGCTTTGGAACGAATCGGCGCCAAAAAAGAAGGGCTGCTCCGCAACGAACGAATCCGCTCAACCGGCAAGCCAAGAGATGCCGTCGTGTATTCCATCATTGATTCGGAATGGCCGGCAGTAAAAAACGGATTATCGGAAAAATTGAATAAATATACTTGATTTTGTTCGGTTGAGCCAAAGCTTCCTTAACAGGTACAATGAATTCATCTTGTTAAGGGGGCATAAAATCATGAATAAATTAAACGTATCTATTATCGGAGTACCGATGGACCATGGCCAGAATCGCCGCGGAGTGGACATGGGGCCGAGCGCCATCCGCTATGCAGGTGTTGTAGAACGCATTGAAGCTTTAGGGCACACCGTGACGGATGAAGGGGACATCCAGATCGGCCATGCAGACGGCTCCATTGACACAGAAACCAACCTGCGCAATTTAAAAGTGGTAACGGATGCAACCGAAGCACTCGGTGCGAAAGTGTTTGAAGTAGCAGAAGCAGGGAATTTCCCGCTCGTTCTTGGCGGAGATCATAGCATCGCCATCGGAACGCTCGCAGGAATCTCCGAGCGCCATGAGAACCTTGGGGTTATCTGGTATGATGCGCATGCGGATATGAATACAAGTGATACGTCGCCATCCGGCAATATCCACGGAATGCCTTTGGCAGCAAGTTTCGGCCTGGGCCATGAACAATTGACGAACATCCGCGGCTATTCGCCAAAAGTGAAGCCTGAAAATATTGTGATCATTGGCGCCCGTTCTGTAGACCCAGGTGAGCGTGAGTTGATCAAAGAGCGCGGCATCCGTGTCTACAGCATGCATGAACTGGATAAAATGGGAATGGATGCGGTGATTGATGACGCTATCCATTACCTGAAAGAAGAACGCCGAACAGATGCAGTCCATTTGTCTTTGGATTTGGACGGCATCGACCCAATGTATACACCGGGTGTCGGCACACCGGTGCCAGGCGGCATTACGTACCGGGAAAGCCATTTGGCTATGGAGTTGCTGCATGATGCAGGAATCATCACTTCTGCCGAATTTGTGGAAGTTAATCCGATCCTGGATGAAAAAAACCGCACCGCGGATGTAGCGGTGGCACTAATCGGTTCATTGCTCGGCGAAAAATTACTTTAAAACAGGCGAAAGCCTGTTTTTTTTATTTTATTTAAACGTTTCTTCTTCAATAGCCCAAAGCGCCTTTCGAGTGATTTTTTATTTGAAAGAACCAAAACAATCTGGGAATAAGATGGATTTTAATGGTTTAAGTTTGGTACGATAGAAAGAGAAAAATAAAAATGAAACTTTTTGAAAAGCAATCCGTATATAAAAGACAGCCGCATAGGCGGAGGGAAATGAGAACATGGATGCGTTAGTCAATAAACGAATAAAAAAAGTATTAAAAGGCGATCAGAACGCATTCGCCGAACTCGTTGAGCTGTATCAGCACCAGCTATATCAAATCTGTTACCGGATGCTAGGGAACAAACATGAAGCGGAAGATATAGCGCAAGAAGCGTTTACACGTGCATATGTCAATCTTCATACGTTCGATCAAAAGCGCAAGTTTTCGACGTGGCTTTACCGCATCGCGACGAATTTGTGCATTGACCGGATCCGCAAGAAAAAGCCGGATTATTATCTGGACGCAGAAGTGCGCGGGACTGAAGGATTAAATATGTACTCGTCCATTGCCAACGATGATCAGCTGCCGGAAGAAGAGCTGATGCGGATGGAAGTACAGGAACGCGTGCAATACGAGATAAGTCGCTTGCCAGATAAGTACCGTGCCGCTATTGTATTAAAGTATATTGAAGAATTGCCCTTATCGGAAATCAGCGAAATTCTGGATTTGCCGTTAGGTACCGTGAAAACACGGATACACCGGGGAAGAGAAGCTCTTCGGAAGCAATTGAGCAATTTGTAGGAGGCGAGCACGATGAAAGCGTGTCCGGAAAACATCATTCATTTTATGGATGATTATTTAGACGGGGATTTAAACCCGGCCGATGAAGCAGTGTTTAAAACACATTTGGAAAGCTGCATCGAATGTCGAAAAATGTACCATGAACAAACCAAAACGATCGCACTTGTCCAAAGTGCATCACATATACAGGCACCGGCCGATTTTGTGGCAAAGACCATGCAGCGGCTGCCGAAAGAAAGACAGCGGGTCGGTGTGCAGCGCTGGTTCCGGAATCATCCGCTGCTCACAGCTGCCGCCTTATTTCTTTTGTTGATGAGCGGCATGCTGTTTTCGAATTTCAACAATGATCAGCAATTTGCCTTTACGAAACAGCCGAACCTGGTGGTAGAAGGGGAAACGGTTGTTGTGCCGGAAGGTGAAGTGGTAACAGGCGATTTGACGATCCGAAATGGAGATTTGCGTGTGGAAGGTGAGCTGCACGGAGATGTTACCCTCGTCAATGGCCAGTACATGGCTTCGAGCGGAGTCATTACCGGGGAAATTGAAGAGATCGACAAAGTGTTCGAGTGGATTTGGTACACCATTAAAGACGGTGTGAAAGATGCCGCTGCCATTTTTAGCGGCAACGAAGAAAATAGCGGAAAGTAACCTATCCTGTACCGGGATAGGTTTTTTCAATGAAGGCAAGGGAAATTCACTTATGTTATACTGATTTATATGCAGATGTTGAAAAGCGAGGGTTGCAGATGCCGTTTTTGGAGAATTTAACAAACCAAACACCACTCGAACTTTTAGTAAATGTCATTGATATTTTATTAGTATGGTTCGTTATATATAAGTTGATTACCATCATTAAAGGGACGAAAGCGGTCCAGTTGTTAAAAGGGATCTTTTTTATCGTTATTGCGTATCTGATAACCCGCGCTCTCAATTTGGAGACTTTGGGTTGGATCATGCAGCAAGTGCTGAATTGGGGGTTCCTTGCCATCATCATCATTTTTCAGCCGGAGATGCGGCGGGCACTGGAACAGCTGGGACGCGGGAAATTGTTTTCCAGCAGCCAGCTGAACGAAGAATCCGAACGCAACCGGTTGATTGAAGCGATGTCAAAATCGGTCAGCTATATGGCGAAGCGCCGGATTGGCGCACTGATTTCAATTGAGCGGGAAACCGGATTAAGCGAATACATTGAGACCGGAATCCCAATGAACTCGGACATAACGTCAGAGTTGCTGATCAATCTGTTTATCCCGAATACACCGCTGCATGATGGAGCCGTGATTGTACAGAAAAATCGCATCGCTGCCGCCGCTTGTTATTTGCCGTTGTCTGAAAGCCCTTTTATCTCCAAAGAGCTTGGTACCCGGCATCGTGCGGCGCTTGGCATCAGTGAAGTGACCGATGCCATCACCATCATTGTGTCGGAAGAAACGGGCGCCATCAGCTTGACGGCAAATGGAGATTTGCACCGCAACTTATCGCTGGAAGATTTTGAAGTGAAGCTGCGCCGAATTTGGTTTGGCGCCGAACAACAGCCAGCTGATTCTTCCCGTTGGAACTGGAGGATGAAAAAGAATGGATAAATTAATGGACAGCCCTTGGTTTTTGCGGATTATGGCACTTCTGTTAGCATTTCTTTTATTCTTTTCGGTTAAAGCCGATGAAGACGCTGCAAATTCGGCGAACAATGGCACGATTACAGAAGAAATTGAAGGCGTCGAGCTGGAAGTTTTTTATGGGGATACTAACTTGATGGTGAGCGGCTTGCCAGAGCTGGCGGACTTGACGATTTCCGGTCCTACCAGTGCCGTGCAGACGACTCGGCAATTGAAAGATTTCACTTTGTTTGTTGACTTGCGCAATTTGCCGATCGGCGAACACCGGGTTCCAATTCAGACAGAGAATTTATCAGAACAGCTGAGAGTGCAGATTGATCCGGCTTTTGTAGACATCACCATTGAAGAGCGGGTAACACAGGAATTTCGGATCGATCCGGAAATGAACGAACGCTTGCTGAAAGAAGGATTTATTTTAGAGGAAATTTCAGCAGAGCCGAAAACTGCTTCGATAACTGGCCCGAAAAGTGTCATCGATTCCATCAGTTTTGTAAAAGCGACCGTTACCGGCGAGCCGGGAGTAGATGAATCTTTTACAACTGAAGCCCGTATCCGGGTACTGGCGAATGATTTGACGAAATTGGAGAATGTCGTAATTGAACCGGAAGTGGCAGAGGTTTCAGCTGAAATTGAAGAATACAGCAAAGAAGTTCCGGTGACCATTAAGAAAAACGGAGAAGCTCCTACAGGCGTAACGATCGAGTCACTGGTTCCATCCAGCGAGACGGTACGGATTTACGGTCCGAAAAGTGCAGTAGATGCACTGCAGGAATATGTAGTGGAAGTGAATGCGGGAATTGTTACGCCAACGGATACGACAGTGGAAGCGGAGTTAAAAGCGCCGCCAGGGACCACTTCCGTCATGCCAAAAACGTTGAAAGTCGAAGCGGAAATCAGCGTCGACGAAACAGTTGAAGCACCAGAAGGCGCGGAAATTCCAGAGGTGTCAGAAAATCCGCCTTCTTAACGGGCAGGTCCGGATTTGATGTTTCAATAAATCATGTATAATGAAGCGATATTATGCTAGAGATTGAAGGAGAGAAAAGAATGGGAAAATATTTTGGAACTGACGGGGTGCGGGGTGTTGCGAACAGCGAATTGACACCTGAATTGGCATTTAAATTGGGACGCTTCGGCGGCTATATCTTAACAAAAAGCTCGAAAGACAAACCGAAAGTATTGATTGGCCGTGATACACGGATTTCAGGCGAAATGCTGGAAGGTGCTCTTGCAGCCGGATTGCTGTCTGTCGGAGCGGAAGTGATGCGCCTCGGTGTCATCAGTACACCAGGAGTTGCTTATTTAACGCGTGTCATGAGTGCAGAAGCAGGCGTCATGATTTCAGCATCCCACAATCCAGTGGAAGACAACGGCATCAAATTCTTTGGATCTGACGGATTTAAATTATCCGATGAGCAGGAGCTGGAAATTGAAGCATTGCTTGATGCGGAAGAAGATACATTGCCGCGTCCAACTGGCGGCGACCTTGGAAGCATTACGGATTACTTTGAAGGCGGCCAAAAATACATCCAGTATTTGAAGCAGTCAGTGGACGAAGAATTCAACGGAATCCACGTAGCGCTCGATTGTGCACATGGAGCGACTTCTTCACTTGCTACGCATGTATTCGCTGATCTGGATGCGGACATTTCGTCAATGGGCGCTTCGCCAAATGGCTTGAATATCAATGATAAAGTGGGCTCTACGCATCCTGAAAAATTGGCTGAATTGGTAGTTGCCAAAAAAGCGGATGTGGGCTTGGCGTTTGACGGCGACGGCGACCGTTTGATTGCCGTAGATGAAAAAGGGCAGATTGTCGATGGCGACCAGATTATGTATATCATCGGGAAGTATTTGCATTCAGAAGGACGCTTAAAGAAAAACACTGTCGTCTCCACAGTTATGAGTAATATGGGCTTTTACAAAGCACTTGAAGAACATGGCATGGAAAGCAAGCAGACAGCTGTCGGCGACCGCTATGTTGTAGAAGAAATGAAGAAAAATGACTATAATCTTGGCGGCGAACAGTCCGGCCATATCATCTTCCTGGACTACAACACAACCGGCGATGGTTTATTGACTGGCATGCAGCTGGTCAACATCATGAAAGTGACAGGCAAAAAACTTTCTGAATTAGCAGGCGAGATGACCATCTTCCCTCAAAAACTTGTCAATATCCGCGTAACCGATAAACATGCGGTAACAGACAACGAGAAGGTGGCAGCAGCCATTGCGGAAGTAGAACAAGACATGGCTGGAAACGGCCGCGTGCTGGTACGCCCTTCGGGTACAGAACCGCTTGTGCGGGTAATGGTGGAAGCGGCTTCTGCAGAAGACTGCGAACGATACGTAGAAGAAATTGCGAAAGTTGTCCGGGCTGAAATGGGCTTGAATTAATAGAACTAACCGGTCTAAAAGGCAGAAGCCTTTTAGACCGGTTTTTTGGTATTATCAGGATTTATTTTGTTAAGGTTTTGTTGACGGGCGTCCGCCGGCAAGGTATGATAAACTTGCCAAGGTTTAGGCCGCCAAAAAAGGGGGATAGTAAGGCGTATGAGGAAAACAGTTAAAGCGCCAGTACTGGGAAAATCGGATGGACAAATCACTTTCCAGTAGACGAGGAGGAGGAGTATCGAGATTTCGGCGGATACCTCCCGGCCGCGAAGCCCGGTCGTAATATCCAGCATTTAAAGCAGTTGAGCGATCAGCTGTACAACGATGCGGATGGGCTCACGACAAGTGTTTGCGGACATGTGCAAACGCTCATTTTGATTTTATTAGGAAAGCGGAGGAATTACATTATGTGTGGAATCGTCGGGTATATTGGAGAAAATGATTCAAAAGAAATTTTGCTAAAAGGATTGGAAAGACTGGAATACCGTGGCTATGATTCAGCAGGGATTGCTGTACGCAACGGCAAAGGCATTACGGTTTTTAAAGAAAAAGGGCGCATTGCTGACTTGCGCGCAGTTGTTGAAGATGAAGTAATGGGAACAAGCGGGATCGGTCATACGCGCTGGGCAACTCACGGAAAACCGAATCGCGTAAACGCTCACCCTCATCAAAACGACAACGACCGTTTTACTTTGGTGCATAACGGCGTTATTGAAAACTACCACCACATCCAGCGCGACTATTTGGCGGATGTACAAATGGAGTCGGATACGGATACAGAGATCATTGTGCAATTGATCGGCAAATTCGTAGCAGAAGGCATGACAACGCAAGAAGCTTTTAGCAAAACTTTGACATTGCTTAAAGGATCATACGCGATCGCATTATTGGACGCGGAAGAAGAGCAAACAATTTTTGTAGCGAAAAACAAAAGCCCATTGCTTGTCGGACTTGGAGACGGCTTTAACGTAGTCGCAAGCGATGCAATGGCTATGCTTCAAATCACAGACCAATTCGTGGAATTGATGGATAAAGAAATCGTGATCGTGCGCAAAGACAGCGTGGAAATTTTGACATTGGACGGAGAGAAAGTAAGCCGCCAGCCATTTAAAGCTGAAATTGACATGAGCGATATTGAAAAAGGCACTTACCCTCACTACATGTTGAAAGAAATCGACGAGCAGCCGGCAGTGATGCGCAAAATCATCCAGGCTTACCAAGGCGCCGATGAAAAATTGACAATCCAGCCTGAAATCGTTGAGGCATTGAAAGATGCAGACCGCATTCACATCATTGCAGCCGGTACAAGTTATCATGCAGGATTGATCGGTAAAGAATACTTGGAAAAAATGGCTCAGATTCCGGTAGAAGTGCACGTAGCAAGTGAATTCGGCTACAACATGCCGCTTCTGTCCCAAAAACCGTTGTTCATCTTCATCTCACAATCAGGTGAAACAGCTGACAGCCGCCAAGTATTGGTGAAGATCAAAGAACTTGGACACCCATCGTTGACCATCACGAACGTAGCAGGCTCTACGCTATCGCGTGAAGCGGATTACACATTGTTGTTGTACGCAGGCCCGGAAATCGCTGTAGCGTCTACAAAAGCCTACACAGCGCAAATTGCGGTCCTTTCAATTCTTGCAGCGGTAACAGCACAGTCAAAAGGCATCGACATCGGCTTTGACCTGGTACAGGAACTTGGAATTGTAGCGAACGGCATCCAAGCGCAAGTGGACATGAAAGAAGAAATGGAGCAAATTGCCCGTGACTTCCTTTCCACTACACGCAACTGCTTCTTTATCGGCCGTGTAATGGATTACTTTGTGGGCCTTGAAGGTGCATTGAAACTGAAAGAGATTTCGTATATCCAAGCGGAAGGCTTTGCCGGCGGCGAATTGAAGCACGGTACAATCGCTTTGATCGAAGAAGGCACGCCAGTAATTGCACTAGCAACACAAGAAGCGGTTAACTTGAGCATCCGCGGAAACGTGAAAGAAGTAGCGGCACGCGGCGCTCATCCTTGCATCATTTCGATGGAAGGCTTGCAAGAAGAAGGCGACAGCCTTGTGCTTCCAAAAGTACACGAATTGCTGTCTCCGCTGGTATCGGTTATTCCGATGCAGTTGATCTCTTACTATGCAGCGCTTCACCGCGACTGTGACGTAGACAAGCCGCGTAACTTGGCTAAATCGGTTACAGTTGAATAAGTAAAATTTGAAAATTTGAGCCCGCTAATTCTTTATAGAATTAGCGGGCTTTTTAATGCTTTGGACTGTTTTAAGGCAACGAAAAAGGAACAGGTTTATCCTGCTCCTTTTGATTTTACTGCTCTTGCACATTTTCGGCTCTGTATTCCAGAATGTCCCCCGGCTGGCAGTCCAGCGCTTTACAGATAGCCTCAAGCGTAGACAAGCGGACTGCTTTCGCTTTGCCGTTTTTTAGGATGGACAAGTTGGCCATCGTGATTCCGACCCGTTCCGAGAGCTCCGTGACGCTCATTTTCCGTTTCGCCAGCATAACGTCAATATTGATTATAATTGCCATATTCTCACCTCAGACCGTTAAATCGTTTTCAGATTTTATATCGATGGCATTTTGCAGCAGCTTTTGAAGAACCGCCGCGAAAACGGCGATTACTATGGCGCCAAACGTAATGATCATTCCGATGCCGCCGAGTCCCGGAGCATCATCCACCTCTGCCATATACAGAATAATTGGCAGGCACAACATATACAGGATCGTGATGACGATGGCGCAGTACTTGATATTCTTCAGCGCCTTAACCGACCGCTCAGAAAATGCGATGTTTTTATCAATGTAACCAAGCAGCTTCAAAGTTTGGTACAAAGCTGTGAAATAAGCGACCGCTGTCAAATACATGGCGATCAGAAAGACGTATTGCAAAAAAGCCCATTGGGGGATGATTTCCGCCACAAATGAAGAAAGCGGCGGCACTACGAATATACAGACTGCCAGAACCGGAATGGCCATCAGGATAATCACGGCCTTTAAAAAAAGTGTTTCCCGTTTCATCTAAAGCACCTCACTTAACTATTGATAATTATAGTTTAGCATATATTTTATCGTTTTGCGATAAAATATTATCTATAAGCAATAACGTTTTGTGCAGTGATGATTTTGCCAATCACTATCTGAACCGATCATGTTTAAGCAAAAGAAGGAAAGAGAAAAATAGTAAGGCCTTCTAGACACCTAGTCGTTTGTCCGCTACTTATTATAAACTATGTGTGCTTCTTCAAAGAATTAGTATTTCTATAAAACATTTAATTGTTTCTTTAGAAGTATAGTTGAGTGAAAGCTTCGGTTAGGACGAAAGAATGAGTTTGAGTGGATTTTCAATAAAGTTGTCTAAATTATGCTAAAATAAAGAAGCGAGTGGTTTATCCGTCATTTTTCAAGAAAGCGACGGAGAAAATACACCTGCTTTTTTTTGCTTTTTCGCAAGGCTCTACGCCTTCCCGGCATTGCACTGAAAGCAAAAATGAAATTTATCGTTGAAAGGAAGATGATTGAATGAGATCTGATATTACCGCAGATCACCGATTGAGAGAAAAAGAACCAAGAGAGAAAAAACTAAACGAAAAAGTGCTCCAACAAAAAGAATTGAAGCAAAAAGAAATAAGGCAAGAACCCGAAACCAGCGGTGATTATACGTTTGACCGAGTCCCAAGGGACGAACGTAAAATGGGATGGCTGAGCATCACCAATATCACCTTCGGCATCGCAACCGCAATTTTTTATTTTCAGATGGGCAGTGTCATGGCATTGCAGTTTGGTGCAGCCAATGCCATCATCTCCGCCGTTTATGCCATTATTGTGGCCGGCATACTCGGAACCATTATTGTGTATTTGTCCGCTAAATCGGGCATGAACGTCAACTTATTGTCCCGCGGAGGATTCGGCTATATCGGAGCCTCATTAACCTCACTAATCTACGCATCGAACTTTATTATGTATTGTGCATTCGAAGGCATGATACTCGTCGCAGCTGTCCATGCATACTTCCCCGCAATCCCCATGTGGATTCTCATCATCCTCTTCGGTTCAGTGGTCATTCCGTTAAACTGGTTTGGCATCAAGCAATTGGATAAGCTGCAAAAATGGTCGTTGCCACTTTTTGGCATCTTTTTAATCGCTGCTATCGTGATGGCATTTAAACAGCCTTCTCTTTATAACGGCAGCTTTTGGACATACATGCCTGAAGGCGTCCAAATAGGCGGAACCGCCTTGCTGTTGTGCATTGGCATGCAGCACGGCATCATGGGGCTGACCGCCTTGATCGCTTCCGACTATGCGCGTTTCTTAAAACCGAAAGACTTGAAGATTGGTTCGGTCGCCATCGGCTTTATCCCGCAGATTTTCTGTTTTGGTGTCATGGGCGGCCTTGGCATCTGGTTCGGTGTTACGCTGGGCGAATCGAACCCAGGGATTTACATCGTGGTGCTGCTTGGGCTTGGTGGCGTGATTTTTACCATGCTGACGCAAATCCGCATCAACATCACGAATATCTACAGCAGCTCCCTGTCGCTGTCCAGTTTCTTTGAAAACATGTTCAAGTTTACTCCGGGACGCCGCTTCTGGGTGGTCGCTGCAGGTGTCATTGCCATGGCATTGATGCTTGGAGGCATCGTGGACCATCTTGGCACAGCCATGACGTTCCAAGGCGTTGCACTTATGACATGGGCTTCCATTCTGGTGACGGATGCCCTGGTCGTGAAGAAAATGCTGAAAATCGGGCCTGGCTATTACGAGTCAAGGCAAGAAAATTTGTACAAATGGAATCCGGTCGGCGTGGTCTCGCTGATTGTGCCAAGTGTTTTAGGAACGATTGCAGCCCTCGGCTATATGGGAACCTTCCTGCAAAGCACAGCGGCATTTTTCGCGGCCATCTTCGCGGCGTTCTTGACTACGGGGCTGGCAGTGTTGACAAAAGGGCGCTACTATGTGAAAAAAGAAGTAACGGATATTCCAAAAGAAGATTATATTGCCTGACAAAAAACTTTCGGGTAAAGTGTCAATAAAGAGCAAAACAACTTCAAAGAATAGCACCTGACTTGATTTGGAGAGGATGAGCAAAATGGCGATCACTTCAACCGTCACCTTAAATTTGGCTCGGCGCTTTTATGCAAAATCAGAAGCGGTGTTTGAAGCCTGGACAAATCCGGAAATCATGAAAAAGTGGTTGTTTACAAGAGAATCGACCAACAAAGCGGCCAAAAGTGACCTTCGCATTGGCGGAACGTGGGAGATCGTTGATCATCGGGAAGGCACCGATTACCGCGCACTCGGCCAATATGCAGAAATCAGCCAGCCGAACAAACTGGTATTCACGTTCAGGATGCCGCAATTCAGTGATACAGAAGACATTGTCCGGGTGTTTATCTCTCCAGTCCAGGACATGTGCGAAATGACGTTTTCTCAGGAAATCATTGTTCCGCATGAAGAGATTTGGACAGAAGAAGACGTGGAACGGGCAAAAGCTGAATACAGTGCTCAATCCGAAGAAGGCTGGAGCCGGATGTTTGAAAACCTAAAAGAGCTGGTCGAAACCGGTATTGTAAAAACTGAATAAGAAATGCCACAAACCCCGAGAGGTGCTTCTGCGCCTTCCGGGGTTCTTTTTTGGAATCTGCCGAGCAGGAATCGGGGGCAGGAAAATCGAAATAAGATAGCAAACCAATAGAGAAGGTGAGTGCTCCATGAAAGCACCAGAAGAAATTCTAGCTGTATGGAAGAAATTTAGCGGTTTTCCGATGGAAACTTTGACAAAAGCCTGGTTTTATTCACGTTCGGGCGATAAAAAGCAGCGCACAGTCGCATTGATGAAAGAACATAAAGCGCAATACGGCATAACCGGCAATTGTTTTGACCTGGCGATTTGGCTTTTGGATGAGTTGAAAAGAGATGGAATTGAGGCATACCCGATCGGCAATGAACTGGGGACAGAAGAAGCGCATGCGGCGCTAATCGCATTGGATACACATGGAAACCGCTATTTATGCGACCTTGGCGACCAATGGCTGCAGCCGGTACTGATCGAAGCCCGGCACGAAGCATTTTCAACAGAAAAACAAAGCGGCTTTTTCCCTGCAGCTGATGTACAGGTCCTTTCCCGGCATGCGGAAGTGGAAATCATTTATCACCGGCCGGGCGGGAAACAGTCACGGCAAACTTATGACACCACTCCGGTAACAGAGGCGGATTTTTGGCAAGCCGGCGAGTTTTCGCAAAATCATGTGTATCCGAAGCCGCTTGTGGAAGTGCGGCTTCCTTACAAAGAAGAAACCGCGCATTGGGAATTCGATAACTGGAAAAGTTTTTTAAGCACGACGGAAGGGTTATATCCCGATCAGCCCTTGGCTACTTTGGAAGAATGGGTGGATAGAATCGGACAGAAAACTGGTTTTGACCACAAGTTCTTGTTTGATTCATTAAACTTTTACAAACAGATGAAGAAAGAAAGCAGGAGATAAGTTTGCAAACTCACTTGTATTTGGTTCGGCACGCCCATTCCGATTATACTCCGGATGAACGGTCACGGCCGTTATCGGAACAAGGCGTAAAAGATGCCCGTAAAGTGGCTGAATCCTTAAATACGGAAGGAATTGAGCGGGTTATCTCAAGCCCGTACAAACGGGCCATTCAGACAGTGGAAGGCATTTCCCGGGAAATAAATACAGGGATTACCCTATGGGAAGGATTTCGCGAACGTTTGTTGAGCAAGGAACCACTAGTGGATTTTCCGGCTGCCGTTGCAAAAGTTTGGGAAGAAGAGCACTTCGCCTTTGAAGGTGGCGAATCCAATCAAGAAGCAAGGGCGCGCGGCATTAAAGAAGTACAGAAATTGCTTCAGCAACATGCAGGCGAACGCATTGCCATTGGGACACATGGCAATATCTTGGCCCTGATCCTCAACCATTTTGATTCCCACTACGGAATAGATTTCTGGCGACAGCTCGAGATGCCGGATATTTATTGCCTGAGTTTTGAAGGACTCGAATTAAAGAACGTACGGCGGATTCCGCTGAGTGTAAAAGCGATATGATCAAAGCGGTGATTTTTGATTTAGACGGTACCTTATTGAATCGGGATGCTTCGTTGAAGTCGTTTATTGATGCGCAGTACGAGCGTTTCAAAAGCCACTTGGAGAAGGTGCCAAAATCCCGCTACGCCGAGCGGTTCATCGAATTGGATGCACGGGGAATGGTTTGGAAAGACCGCGTATACCGGCAGTTGGCCGAGGAATTCGAATTGCCGGTTGCTTGGGAAGAGCTGCTGGAAGATTATATGACACATTTCAAGCAGCATTGTGCTCCATTTCCGCATATGAAATTTCTCTTGGAACAATTAAAAGGGAAATCGCTGCGCTTGGGCATTATTTCAAACGGCAAAGGGCAATTCCAATTGGATGCGATACAGGCGTTGGGAATCGAGCCGTATATGGACGTGATTTTGATTTCCGAATGGGAAGGCATGAAAAAGCCGGATCGGAGATTGTTCAGAATGGCAGTGGAGCGGATCGGCGTCAAACCGGAAGAAGCCATGTACGTCGGCGATCATCCGGATAACGATATAAAGGGAGCGCGGAATGCCGGCCTCAAAACAATCTGGAAAAGGGATGCCCAGTGGAGCAGCGCCGAAGCGGATTACATCATTGAAGATTTAGCGGAAATTGTCACTATAGCCGCACAAGAAAACCTGCAGATCCGAAAATTTCAAGAAGCAGATTTGGAGGAAGTCGTCGCCTTATTTTACGGCACCGTCCATACGGTTAACGCAGCAGATTATTCCGGCGAACAATTGGCAGCCTGGGCACCAAAAGACGAACAAGCGCAAAAGGCAGCGGAGTGGAAGAAATCGCTGCAGCAAAACCTAAGCTATGTAGCGGAAATAGATGGTGAAATTGCCTGCTTTTGCGATATGACGCCAGCCGGTTACTTGAACCGGCTGTATGTCCATACAGATTATCAGCGTCAGGGCATTGCTTCCCGTTTGGTCAGCCAACTTGAACAGGAAGCGGAAAAGCTGCAGTTGTCCTGCATTTTTACAGACGCCAGCCTGACAGCAAAACCGTTTTTCGAAAAACGGGGATTTTGGATTGTGCGAAAGCAGTCCGTGGAACGGCGAGGCATCGCCATCCCAAATTACCACATGCGAAAAAAACTTTCCTCCGGCTAAGCGGAAGAAAGTTTTTTTAGTGTGGACGGGCCTCCAAAAAGACCGGCCGAATAGCGCCCCAAGGAGCGACGTCTATGGTGACCGCCAGTTCTTCGGCTTGTTCAAGCCCTGGGCCGGTTCCTTGTTCCACATAATATTGCTCTAGTTGGGGAGCAGTTAAAGTATCGCTGTAATACGTGCCGTGGATGGCTCCCCAAAAAGGCTCGTTCGAAACCCGGTCAAGAACAGCGTAGCCATCCGGACCTTCTTTCAAGGTGAAGTAAACTTCACCGTTTTTTAAACCTTCCGGCCGCAAATCCGGGTATTGCAGAAGCACGTATTCGCCGTAAAACGGATCAAATGGATCATACGGTTCTGCCCGCAGCATGAATTGGTCACCGAACCATGACGCTGCGTAAAAGCTTAAAGCGATTGCCAGCACAACCAGAGTTTGGACGAAGGGAAACAGAAAATTCTTCATGAAACAGCCCTCGCTTTCTTACGGTTAAACCACCAGGCGATTCCGGACAAAGCAAACAAAAGAAGCGCACCGACCAGGAAGAACAGCGACATATCCAGCCGTTGCCAAGCAAAGATGAAGTAAAGCACAATTTGCACCAAAATAAAATACACAAATCCGAGTCCGAGCGGCTGATTTTGGCGATGGTTAACCGCAAGGTAACCGAGCGCCACTGCTTCCGCTAACACGGCCAGCCCAATTGCGGAACTGTCGTATAGCGATAACCCAATCGCACCAAGCGCTGATATCCAGACAAGTGGTCGGATGCGGAAATAACACCAGGCTAAAATTGCTATGCCTGCTGCCAACAGCAGCGCCGATTCTAGCCCTTTCAAGTCTTCAAAAAAGTCCAGGGAGGCGCCGCGGAAAGCCAGGTAACCCAGTGACATGGTACCGCCTGCAAGCAAGTAAAGCGGCTGCAGTGCTTTTTGCTTTTCGGGAAAAACAAAAGCCAATAGCACAACCAAAGCGAACAAAGTCCATATCGGCCATAAGAGGCTTTCATAGTCAGCCACAGCCCAAAGCATCAATCCGCTTCCGAACAGCAACAGCCAACTGAACCTTATTGGCAATTTGTCTTTGCTGAAGTAGAGCCAACCCAGGGATACAGCGGAGTAAACCAACCATTCAGGCCAACCCATTGTGAGAACGGAAGACAACAAGATCTGAACGCCGAAAATAAACGCCGCCACAGCATAGGCAAGATGGCGCCAATAAAAATAATGGGCAATAGCTGCCAGATAAAGCGCCCAGCCGATCAGCGAACCGGATAAAGGCAAATGGAACGCTTGAACAGCCACAATC
Organism: Planococcus chinensis; assembly: GCF_020071995.1. Classification (GTDB taxonomy): domain Bacteria; phylum Bacillota; class Bacilli; order Bacillales_A; family Planococcaceae; genus Planococcus; species Planococcus chinensis_A. Next base: position 20,211 of record NZ_JABWTK010000003.1, read on the forward strand.
ATCGCTGCGCCGAACATAGCGAGTCCAATCAGCCGAAACACATGCGGCCAGCCGAAATTTTTGCGTTCGGACAAGTATCCGAGCCCATAAAACAGCCACATCAATAACAAAATCAACCCGATTTTTACAGCAGCCGGCATGACTTGCCAATTAGCTGCAATAAAACTGAAGACGGCCAGCGAGAAAAAAACAAGGCCAATGATGAGCAAAAGCGGAAGACGGTTCGGTTTTTCCTGTCTTTGCTCGAATGCCCAAATTTTTTCAGCCGTATTTTGGTCAATCAACCCTTCTTTTTGCCAAAGCGATAACTTGTCTTTCAGTGCCATTTCCCCACCTCCTGCTTAGCGTCATTATAAGCTTTTGGCCAATAAAAGGATAGGTAATTTGCATGGTGTGGATGCTAGTTGCAACGGGCATATGGCAGAAGGATCGTGCTGTTCTTAAGGTTATAAATAAAGAAGTAAAATAAATCTGTAATTTATTTACTTTCATTGATAGAATATGGATTAACACGGCCACTAGGAGTTGTTGCTGAACCATGAATTCGCTTCTTTTTTTCTTTCTCGAAAATATGGCATTGATTATTGCTTTGATGTACCTCGCTTTAAAAGTTAAAGAACTTTTGGTGCTGGAATTGAAAAAGCCTTCTTATTTGCTTGGGCTGTCAGCCCTTTTTATCAGCTTTCTCACGTTTTCCGTCATGTACAATCCGTTCAGTTATGAGGGGATGCGGCTGGATTTGAGGGAAGTCCCTTTGTTTTTTGTCAGTTATGTAGGAGGCTGGCAATATGGTCTATTGTCCGCTATTATTCCGGCCATTTATCGTGCTTTTACGGGCGGTCCCACGGCGGTCATTGGTATATTCCAGGCCATTTTGCTGCCGGTGGTTATAGGAGCTCTTTTCCACCGCAAACATCCAAAGACCGATATCTTTTTTCCGCTCATCGATTTTAAAAGAATGCTTATTGGATTCCTTGTGTTTGAGCTTCTTAAATCGGTCTGGATGCTGCTCAACACACCGGTCTCCGTATCGATTACCATTGCGATGTTCTTTTTTGCCGTGATTGCGGTGCTGGCGATGGCATTGATTTTAAATGAAGAAAACCGCAATTTTCTTTTGCGCAAAGAACTTGAAATGTATTCAAACCAGGATGCCCTGACCCGCTTGCCGAACATCCGCTTTTTCAAAAACAAAGTGGAAGGTCTTCTAAGCGAGAATACACCGATGCTGATTTCGATGATTGATGTCGATTATTTTAAAGTTTATAACGATACGCATGGCCACCAAAAAGGGGATTCAGTTCTTCGGACGCTTGGCCAATTGCTGTTGGAAAGTGCAAGAGAAGAAGATATAGTCGCCCGCTATGGCGGAGAAGAGTTTGTGATTTGCTATACGAATGTTTCCAAGCCGGAAGAAGTGATTTTCTTAGCGGAAAGGTTCCGCAAAAAAGTGGAAGAATACAAGTTTGAAGGTGAAGATCGGCAACCAGGTGGAAAACTGACTGTTTCGATGGGCCTGAGCTTTTCGTCTGAAAACAAAACTCTGGAGCAAATCATCGAACAAGCCGACCAGGCACTTTACGAATCGAAAAGGCACGGGAAAAACCGGGTCACAATATACGAAGCCTCTTAAAAACCCTTCCGCTCAAACAAGCGGAAGGGTTTTTCATTAAAAGAAATAAATTGCCGAAGATAAGAACAGGCTTACCCCAAAAAACAGCAGACCGATTTGAAAGAAAGCTTTTCGGGATGGAAAATTTTTTGCATATTCGACCGGGTGGGATGTTCGTTTTTCGCTTTCCAGAATCACTTGCTCGCGTTTATTTATTTTCGCAAAAAAGCTTTTGGTGCTTTGAATAAAGGCCATAAAAAACCTGCCTTCAATCAGCAGCATGACCGAAGCGATGACCAGCAATAGTAAACCCGTCAGAAAAATGCTATCCAGCCAGTATAGCAAGCTCCAACTGCCTTCAAGCAAAAAGGGCATCAAAAAAGATGCAATCAATGATAGCGTAAATAAAATAAATTTAAATGTCATAGATGATGGTCCTTTCTCTAGTTATATAAAGATTACCACCCCTTCGTAGTTTTTGAAAATTAAAATATCTTATTGCCTAATCGTAGAATAACTATTATGATTAAAAAGAATTATTAGAAAAATAGGGGGTAGGGGAAAATGGAGAGAAAGATTAGAATTCAAGCATTGATGATTCTTATGGCATTCGTTTTAATACTATCCGGATGTAACTTTAATTCTTCTGAAAGTTCCAGTGAAGGAAGCGGGGACAAAGAAGGGGATGCGAAAGCAGCAGGGCAGGTATTGAACATTTCAGCAACAGCGGACATTCCTACTTTGGATTCTACAAAAGCGCATGACGGCGTAGCGTTTACGGTATTGAACAACGTAAACGAAGGGCTTTACCGCCAGGATGAGAACCATCAGCCAATTGAAGCTTTGGTAACAGAACATACAGAAAACGAAGATCAAACCGTGCATACATTCAAATTGCGCGAATCAAAATGGAGCAATGGAGATCCGGTCACTGCACAGGATTTCGAATACGCGTGGAAACGCGTGATGAAAGATGCAAGCCCGTACAACTTCATGTTTGTTACAGCGAGCATCAAAAATGCGGAAGCAATTATGAACGGCGAAAAAGATGCAGCTGAACTTGGAGTGAAAGCTGTAGATGAGCAAACTTTGGAAGTGACATTGGAAAGTGCCAACCCATTATTGGAATCTCTTTTGACTTTCCCGACCTTCTTGCCGCAAAACCAGAAATTTGTTGAAGAGCAAGGCGATCAATATGCACTCGAAGCAGAAAACATTCTTTTCAACGGACCATTCAAATTGGTTGAATGGACACATGACCAAGGCTGGAAATACGAAAAGAACGCAGACTACTGGGATGCAGAAGCAGTTAAGTTGGATACGATCAATGCGTATGTCGTAAAAGATCCAGCAACTGGCGTTAACTTGTATGAAACAAATAAAGTGGACCGCATCGAATTGAGTTCAGAATCAGTTGATCAATTTAAGAACGATCCAAACTTTGATACCATTTTGGAGCCAAGTATGATTTTCTTGCGTTTCAACCATACACATCCGGTACTTGGAAACAAAAATATCCGCCAGGCGATCAATATGGCAATCGATAAAGAAAGTTTGACGGATGTTATCTTGAAAGACGGTTCTACGGCATTGAACGGCGTTGTGCCAAAAGGGTTCTTCCAATCCCCTGAAGGAAAAGATTACCGTGAGCTGAACGGCGACTTCAATACAGGAACAGTGGAAGAAGCACAAAAACTTTGGGAAACAGGCTTGAAGGAAACGGGCGCATCTGATGTTACGGTTTCCATCAACATCTCAGACTCAGAAGACCATAAAAAAGTGGCGGAATATCTTCAAGCTCAATTAGAAGACAACCTGCCAGGCTTTAAATTGGAAATCAAAGCAGTTCCGTTCGCTCAGCGTCTGGAAATCGAAAAAGCCATTGACTACGATTTGTCATTATCTTCTTGGGGCCCTGACTACAGCGACCCAATGACGTATTTGGATATGTGGGTAAAAGGCGGATCTGCTAACCGTATGGATTACCACAATCCGAAATTAGATGAATTGGTAACGCAGGCACGTACAGAAACGGATCTTTCAAAACGCTACGAAATGCTATTGAACATCGAGAAAATCCTGTTGGAAGAAGATGCAGCAATCGTGCCTCTTTACCAGGACGGAACTTCTATCTTGATGAGAGAAAAAATTAAAGATTTAATCGTACACCCGACTGGTGCAGCGCATTCTTACAAATGGGCATCGATCGAGGAGTAATTTGCAGCTTATACAGCTATAGATACGAGGGTGTAGCCGGGAAACCGGCGCCCTCGTATTTTTCATCCAGAAGGCTACTCAACTTACAGAATTGAGGTGTTACCATGAAGCGTTATTTCGTGCAGCGAATAGGATATATGTTGATTACACTTTTTATCATTGTTACCGCTACGTTCTTTTTAATGCAGCTGTTGCCCGGAACGCCATTTACCAATCCGGAGAAATTGACGGCCCAGCAATTGACGGTCTTAAATGCAAAGTATGGATTGGATCAGCCGGTGGCCATGCAATACATCCGTTATTTAGGAAACTTGGTGCAAGGGGATTTGGGCTATTCTTTCCAGCATGAAGGACGGACGGTTTCCAGCATGATCAGCACCCGCATCGGGCCATCCGCTTTTATCGGCTTGCAGGCGTTAGTTATCGGTGCCATTCTTGGCCTTGTGCTTGGCATCATTTCAGCTTTGAAGCATAATTCGATTTTTGATTACGGGTCGGTAGCACTAGCAGTTATTGGCATGTCGATTCCATCTTTCGTTTTTGCTGCCTTGCTGCAATATTACGTAGGCGTTAAATTGGAATGGCTTCCGGTCGCCTTGTGGGAAGGCTACTCGAGCACCTTGCTTCCTTCCATTGCTTTGTCGGTGACCGTTACTGCGACGGTCGCCCGGTTTATCCGAAGCGAAATGCTTGAAGTGCTGGGACAAGACTACGTCATAACGGCGCGGGCAAAAGGCATGAAAGAAAATCAGGTCATTGTCAAACACGTGGTCCGGAACGCACTTATTCCAGTAGTGACGATGCTTGGACCGCTTGCGGTCTCAATTATGACCGGAACACTGGTTATTGAAAAAATCTTCTCAGTTCCAGGTCTTGGCGAACAATTTACTTTGTCCATTCTTGTGCTGGATTACAGCGTTATCATGGGGATTACCATTTTCTACAGTGCATTGTTCATTTTTGTGGTCTTTGTAGTCGATATCATCTACGGCTTCCTGGATCCCCGCATTAACTATAAGGGGGAATCCGCATGAAGGAATTTGATGCAAAACTTCCAGTGCACCGGGATATTCAAACCCAGAACGATTACATCCCGGATGACATTCCATCCGACTTGTTTGTAAAAGCGCCGCTTGACCAAAAGAAAAGCGAAGAAATTTCGACGCCTTCTATGTCCTTTTGGCAAGAGGCTTTCCAGCGTTTAACGAAAAACAAAGGGGCCATGATTTCCTTAGTGCTGTTGCTGCTCCTGATTGTCATGGCATTGATCGGGCCAAGCATGAACGAATTTACGTACCGCGAACAGAATTTGGCTCACTCCAATATGCCGCCCAAAGTGGCCGGACTGGAGTGGATGGGCTTTGACGGCATAGATGCGAATGGTGTGAACCAATATGCCGAGCGCGACGTGGCGACGAATTATTGGTTCGGCACCGATGAATTTGGCCGTGATCTTTGGACACGGGTTTGGAAAGGGACACAAATTTCCTTATTCATTGCACTAGTGGCAGCTGCGCTCGATCTGGTGATCGGGGTGATCTACGGCGGCATCTCTTCGTTTTACGGAGGGCGGGTGGATAACGTCATGCAGCGGATCATTGAAGTGCTGATGGGGATTCCGAACTTGATTGTCATCATCCTCTTTATCCTGGTGCTCGAACCGGGCATCCGGTCCATCATCCTGGCGATGATCATTACCGGCTGGGTCGGGATGGCCCGGGTTGTGCGCGGGCAAATCCTGCAGCTCAAAGGGCAGGAATTCGTCCTTGCTTCCCGGACGCTCGGCGCTTCAAACGGTCGTTTAATCTGGAAGCATTTGATGCCAAACGTCATGGGACCGGTCATTGTCACCGTCATGTTCACGATTCCAACGGCGATTTTCTTTGAAGCGTTTTTAAGCTTTATCGGACTCGGGCTGCAGGCGCCGCTTGCGTCTCTCGGAGTACTGATCGAAGACGGCTACAAATCGATGCGGTATTTCCCGTACAAACTGATTTATCCAGCGCTGGTCATCAGCATCATCATGATTTGCTTTAACTTGCTCGCTGACGGTCTGCGCGACGCACTAGATCCGAAGATGAAAAAATAGGGGAGGGTCCACCATGAAAGACACCGTTTTAAAAGTTGAAGACTTGCATGTTTCCTTCAAGACCCAAACCGGCAAAATCACTGCGGTGCGGGGCGTGAATTTCGAGTTGAAAAAAGGCGAGACCTTGGCGATAGTCGGGGAATCCGGTTCCGGAAAATCCGTGACGGCGAAGTCGATTATGCGCCTGCTGCCGAAAAGCACGACGGAAATCACAAAAGGCGATATTCTTTACGACGATAAAAGCCTGTTGAAACTATCGAATAAACAAATAACAGACATCCGGGGTTCTGAGATTTCAATGGTGTTCCAGGATCCGATGACTTCGCTGAATCCGACGATGAAAGTCGGCAAACAGATCATGGAAGGCTTGCAGCGCCATCAAAGCATGTCGAAAGCGCAGGCGCGTGAACGGGCGCTTGAAATGCTGAAACTTGTCGGCATTCCAAAGGCGGAAATGCGCCTTGATAATTACCCGCATCAATTTTCAGGCGGAATGCGCCAGCGTGTGGTCATCGCCTTGGCACTCGCCTGCAATCCGAAAGTGTTGATTGCAGATGAGCCGACAACGGCACTGGATGTGACCATCCAAGCGCAAATTCTCGATCTGATGAAAGACTTGCAGAAAAAGACCGATACGGCAATTATCCTCATCACACATGACCTTGGAGTCGTCGCCAATATGGCGGACCGGGTAGCTGTAATGTACGGCGGGAAAATCGTGGAACAAGGTACTTTGGATGAAATCTTCTATAATCCGCAGCATCCGTATACGTTAGGTTTGCTGCAATCAATGCCGAAGATGAATGAAGACCGTTCCCAGCCGCTATTGCCGATTGCCGGTTCGCCGCCGAACCTTGGGACGCTCGGGGAAGGCTGCGCGTTTGCTGCCCGCTGTCCGCATACGATGAAAGTGTGCCATACCTTTACACCGCGCGACACGGTCGTAGGAAATGATCATCATACAGCTGCATGCTGGCTGCAGGATCCGAGGACACAAACGCAAGTTAAAGAAGAGCCAGCGCTTGTCGAAGCAGGCAGTGGCTCTTAAAATAGAAACACCAATGAAAAAGTTTGCCTGTACTTGGCAAGCTTTTTTCTGTAGTCAGGAGGATGTGCCATGAAAACAGAGAAACTCAATATTTATGATGAAAACCAGAACCATCTTGGGATAGAAACACGGGAAGAGGTGCACCGGAAAGGACACTGGCACGAAACGTTCCATTGCTGGATTGTCAGTCAGGAAGAAGGTGCTGGCCGGATCCATCTGCAACTCCGCAGCAGCAACAAAAAAGACTTCCCGGGGCTTTTGGACATCACAGCTGCAGGACATCTCCTGTCGATGGAAACAGTACGTGACGGGGTACGGGAAGTGGAAGAAGAGCTGGGGCTTGCCCTAGACTTTGAGGACCTTGTGCCGCTTGGCGTCATCAAAGATCAGATTCACCAAGCTGATTTTATCGACAACGAGCATTGCCATAATTTTTTATATCGGACAAAAAACGCTGACCTAAGGTTCGAGTTGCAAAAAGAAGAAGTGGCCGGGATGGTGTCGGCTGACTTTCAAGCTTTCACAGAGTTGTGTATAGGAAAAAGGGAACATGCGGCTGTAGAAGGATTTAAAATAGCAAGTGACGGAACCGCAGAACCGTTTGCTAAAACCATCAGCAAAAAAGACATGGTGCCGCATAGTCCGGAGTATTTGAAACAGGTGGCAAGCCGAATAAAGCAAATGCTTGAGAAAAAGTGAATTGTCCAGGAAAAGCCGAAATCAAGGAGGCTGAACATGAGCAATATTGATAAACGCAACCGGTTGGACGAAGAACCCTTTACCTATAAAATTTCCAAGAGCCAAATGGTTTTTATTTCGTATAAAGGCAAAGAAATCAAAAGCGTCAAAGGGAAAGAAGCGGAAAAGCTGATTGGCCGGCTGCAGCAAGCTGAAACCTCCAAAGACCTTCAATTGGTGTTAGCAAAAGCCACCGGCCATTTTAAGCACGGCAATGAAAATATGGGGAAGTAAATGAAAAGACGTTGGTGCACAATGCACCAGCGTCTTTTGCTGTTATTTGAACAATTGAGGAATGCCGTTCGACAAAGTGTAAATGCCCATCCAAGCCATTGCGATAACAATGACGATACCGAAAATGGTCATCCAGAGCGGATGCTTATAATCGCCGACAATTTTGACTTTATGCGCAGCAACGAGCATGACACCCAGCGCAATCGGCAGGATCAAGCCATTCAAGGAACCGACAAGGACTAGAATCAACACCGGCTGGCCGATAAATACAAAGACCGAAGTGGAAATGACAATAAAGCTGATGACCAGTAAGCGGTTGTACTTCTCGAGTGCAGAACTGAATGTCCGGATAAAGGAAACGGACGTATAGGCAGCTCCGACAACAGACGTGACGGCTGCTGCCCACATGACCACACCGAAGATTTTATAGCCAATATTCCCGGCAGCCAATTGGAAAACTGAAGCCGGAGGATTAGATGGATCCAGTGACAGGCCTTGTGAAACGACGCCGAGGACAGCCAGGAAAAGGATAATCCGCATGATGGAGGCAATCCCGATGGCATAAACCGAACTGCGGGTCACTTCCGGAACAGCGGCTCTGCCGGTCAACCCTGCATCAATGAGCCGGTGTCCGCCGGCAAATGTGATATAGCCGCCAACCGTACCGCCGACCAGCGTGACAATCGCAAAGATATCAATGGTATCCGGCACAAAGGTTTTCGCTACAGCTTCACCAATCGGCGGCTGAGCGGTGAACATGACGTATAGAGTTAAAGCAATCATGACAAATCCAAGAATTTGGGCAAAGCGGTCCATTGCTTTGCCGGCTTCTTTCACCACAAAGATGCCAATGGCCAATAAGCCGCTCAAGACGGCTCCGGTTTTGGCATCAATGCCAAAGAGTACATTCATCCCAAGTCCGGCTCCGCCGACATTGCCGATATTAAAGGCAAGTCCGCCCATTACGACCAGCAGGGCCAGAAAATAACCAAGGCCAGGAAGAACGTCATTGGCGATGTCCTGAGCCCGTTTTCCGGATACAGCGATGATGCGCCAAATATTTGTCTGGGCACCAATATCAATAATGATGGAAATTAGGATAACAAAACCGAATGATGCCAGTAATTGTTCAGTAAAAACGGTGGTCTGTGTCAGGAAACCCGGTCCGATGGCAGAAGTCGCCATCAAGAAGGCGGCGCCAAGCAAAATGCTGCGGTTCGTATTCTTCATGCGTTTTCCCTCCCTTTCATTGTTTTATATAAACTCCTCCACTTTTACGATGTCAATTTCTGCTTCTTTTAATGATTTGGAGATGGCTGCTGCAAATTGGAGCGCCGTTACGCCGTCTCCGTGTATGCAGATGGTTTCGGCTTTGATCGCAACATCCTGGTTTTGTACGGTGTGCACTTTGTTTTCCTGCACCATACGGATAACCTGATTGATCGCTGTGCCCGGGTCGGTAATAAGGGCATTCGACTGGGTGCGCGGCGTCAAGGTTCCGTCTTGTTGATAGGTCCGGTCAGAAAAAACTTCATTGGCTGTGCGCAGCCCGATTTTTTCGCCGGCTTTCATCAGCTCGCTGCCGGACAAGCCGAATAGGATCAGTTCAGGATTGACTTTATAGACAGCTTCAGCAATTGCTTCGGATAAAGCGGCATCTTTAGCGGCCATGTTATAAAGTGCCCCGTGCGCTTTGACATGCTGCAAACGGCCGCCTTCCGCCTGCACAAAGCCGGACAAAGCCCCGATTTGATATACTGTCAGATCATAGGCTTCCTGCGGGGAAATGGCCATATTCCGGCGGCCGAAACCGACCAAATCCTGAAGACCTGGGTGGGCGCCGATCCCGACATTTTTCTCAAGCGCCATTGTGACGGTTTTTCGCATCGTTGCCGGGTCTCCCGCATGAAACCCGCAAGCGATGTTAGCGGAAGTTACAAAATCAAGAATTTTCGCGTCGTTTCCTAACTTATAAGCTCCGAAACTTTCTCCCATATCGCAATTCAAATCTACTTTAAACGTCATTTTCCTTCCTCCCTTTTTAAGTTGATGCCGATTTTTAATTGACGGATTTGCTGTTCTTGTTTCCTGTAAAGCTGCTGTGCATCTGTTACAGAAATTTCTTTAAACCGAATCCTTTCCCCTGGCTTCAGCTGGCTGACAAGCGGCAGGTCAACAGTTGCCACTTGCCCGATCTTCGGATAGCCGCCGGTAGTCTGCCGGTCTGCCAGTAAGACGATGGGGTTGCCGTCTGCAGGTACTTGGATCGAACCAAAAGCTACTGCTTCAGAGATCAATTCTTTTGGTTCTTCCAGTGCGAGCCGTGTTCCTTCTAACCGGTAGCCCATCCGGTCGGAATGGGAAGAAACTGCAAAAGCTTCGTTGAAAATATGGCGCTGGCTATCATGGTTAAACAACTTGAACTGGCGGCCTTTCATCATTCGGACTACCGGTTCACTGGAATAAGGTGGAGCCGCAGTTTTCCATTCCACTCCATTGCCGGTGGCGTGAAGCAAAGAAGCAGCAAGATGCGGTGAAATAGGGTTTACCGGGACTATGTCGCCCACTTGCAGCGCACGTCCGTGGAAACCTCCGATTCCGGCCCGCAAGTAAGTGGATTTGCTGTTCATCAAGTCTGGAACATCTATTCCTCCTGCGACTGCCAAATAGGCTCGGCATCCTGAACGGGGAGCGCCGAATTTCAAAACACTTCCTTCTTTGACAGAGACGGTCCGCCACATTTTCATGTCGGTTCCGTCAATTTTGGGAGACAAATTTCCTCCGCAAAGCGCGATGAACGCATCGTGCTGAAACTGGATGACAGGACCTGTCATGGTAATTTCAAGCGAGGCGGCATTTTCTCCATTGCCGACCAGCAGATTCGCTATTCTATGCGCAAAAGGGTCCATGGCACCGCTTGCGATGACGCCATATTTTTGAAAGCCGAAACGGCCCAGGTCCTGCACGGTTGTTTGGAGGCCACTTTTAATAATTTTCAGCATGCTCTTCCTCCTTCCATGCGTCGTACTCTTTTTCCGATATTCGCCTGAATACAATTTTGTCCCCGGCCCGCAGCAAGCTTGGAATTTCCTGTTCCGGACGAAACAGCCGGATCGGCGTGCGGCCGATCAACTGCCAGCCGCCAGGCGTTTCAATTGGATAGACGCCTGTCTGTTTGCCGGCAATGCCCACGGTGCGTTCCGGGATCCGCAGTCTCGGCGTCTCGCGCCGTGGTGCCGCAATCTTCTCGGACATGCCGCTGATGAATGGAAAACCGGGAGCAAAGCCGATCATGGAAACTGAGTATGTGCCGGAAGTATGGATATCGATTACTTGCTCGGGGGTCAGCCCGTTGTGTTGTGCCACAAACTCGAGGTCCGGGCCAAACTCGCCGCCATAGCAGACCGGGATTTCAATTGTCCGCGAAGGAGATGCAGCCGCTTCTTCGACATGTGGCAGCAATGCTTCAAGGTCGCTTTTGGCGGTCTCATACAAAACGGTTGCTGGATTGTAAAAAACTGCTACGGTTGTAAACGCCGGGATGAATTCCACCATCCAGGCCGGCGGCTCCGCTTCAAGCAAAGCTGCGATGGTCCGGATTTTTTTTTGTGTATTTTCATTGATTTCGGTACCGGCTTCAATAACGATTGCCCCTTCGCCGAGAGGAGAAAATGTATAGGCCATGTGATCACCTCATCCTCAGATTATTCTAACTACTCCGTTTAGTATAAGGTTTTCTATGAAGCGGCGAAAGGTTTACAAAGGCGACGGAAGGAATTTTTTTGAAAAATAAACCATTGATGTTGGAACGGAAGTGAATCCGTATGCGTACATAAATGGATGATATTCGGTTTTTAATCCCGTAGTATAGGAACCATCAAAGAAGCTAAAGCGGCAAAGGAAGAAACGGATGGAAAGTGGAGAGAGGGGAAGACGATGCTTGAAACAGAGGAATTGAAAAAAATATTCAAAGAAAAAATTGCTGTGGAAGGGGTTAACCTGCACTTGGACAAAGGTGAGGCGGCGGGCTTGCTTGGCCCGAACGGAGCAGGGAAATCTACGACGATCTCCATGATTTCAACCCTATTGAAGCCAACGTCTGGAGATGTGCGGCTAAATGGAAAGAGTGTTATCCAAGATCCGAGTGAAATGAGACGGATTTTAGGCGTGGTGCCGCAGGAAATAGCATTGTACGCAGAGTTGACGGCGTATGAAAACCTGAAGTTTTTTGGAAGGATTTATGGCCTTTCAGGAAAAGCGCTGGAAAGCGCCATTCAGCGTTCCCTGGAATTGGTCGGGCTGGCAGAACGCCAACAAGAAATTGTCAAAACCTATTCGGGCGGCATGAAGCGGCGCATTAATATGGCTGCTGCAATGATGCACGAACCTGAAGTCATTATCATGGATGAGCCGACGGTCGGAATCGATCCGCAATCGCGCAGCCACATTTTGGAGATGGTGCGCCGCCTCAATCAGGAAAAAGGTCTGACCGTATTGTATACCAGCCATTATATGGAAGAAGTGGAGCGTCTCTGTGACCGGATTTATATTATGGACCACGGAAAAATCATCGCTAGCGGCACAAAAGAAGAATTAAAAAATATCTTATCCAGTGAAGAAACGATTTGGATCGAATTAAACCGTCCACATCAAAAATTTTTCCAAGAACTGAAATCTTTTGAAGGGGTGAGACAGGCATTTGAGAAGGAGAAAGGCATCAAATTGATTCTTCCAAAAGGGAGCCTCCTGCTGAGAGAGATCTTTCAAGCTTCGGAACGCCACCAGGTTCAAATCATAAACATCAATGTCCAGACCCCTAGCTTGGAAGATGTGTTCCTTCATCTGACAGGCCGAAAACTGAGAGATTGAGGAGGCGGGCCCATGTATGCATTTTTGAAGAAAGACATCCTGGTTTTAGTGCGCAACCGGACTGAACTGGGTGTACTTCTGGCGATGCCTTTCGTTTTAATTGCGATTTTAGGATTTGCCTTAAGCGGGTTGCTTAGCGGAAACTCAGCGGTATTGTCGATGGAAGTCGCGATTGTGCAAGAAGACGAAGAACAGCGGGGGCTCGCCCGGTTTGCAGAGGAACTTGAGAAATCAGGAATGCCGGCAGCTGCACAAAGAAGATTAATGGAAGCGGCTGAAGAAACCAGCCCTTCCACTTGGCTGCAGGAGATTTTAAGGGGGGAAAGTCTCAGCAGTTTGGCAACAGTCACTGAAATGGATGCGGCAGCGGCGAGGCGCGCGCTCGAACAAGAAGAAATAGTGGCAATCCTCACCATACCGGAGGATTTCACTTTCCATGCGTTGCAAAAAATGCTGTTGGCTGCAGGGGGCGGAAGCGAGCTTCATTTGGTGGTTTCGGATCATGCACCGACCCAATCGGAAATATTCCATGATATTCTGGATGAAACTATCCGGTCACTGAATTTTGAAAGTGCCATTTCGAGTGCCGCAGGTGAAGAAGTGGTGCTGAAAGAACCACAGCCACAGTTAGGCGGTATAGAAAGCGTTTCGGCCGTCGAACCCATCTCTTCTTTTCAATATTACACGATTGGCATGGCGGTGATGTTTGCCTTATTCGTCAGCGGAATCATCTCGGCAATGGCCTATACGGAGAAAAAGCAATTTGTCTTCGACCGGATTTTGCTGTCGAATCATCATCCGTTTACTTATTTAAGCGGGAAATTGATTTCTGCAGCAGTGATCACGTTATGCCAGTTCTTTATTTTATTTTTCTTTTCTTCACTGGTCTTTCAGGCCTTCGATTTGACGGATCTGTCATTCTGGCCGGGCATGCTGCTGATTGCTTTCAGTTTGGCCACCTGCGTCGGTGCGCTGGCTGCTTTCTTAACATCTTTGATGATCCGTTTTAATAATGACACCATTACCATCGTCTTTTCGGGCATTGTTGTCACGATGTTTGCTTTTCTTGGCGGCAGCTTCACGCCTACGGAAAGCCTGCCTGTTTTCGTGCGTGAGCTCGGGGCATGGACGCCGAACGGCGCTTCTTTGAATGCGTTTCTCATCTGGGTACAGACCTTGGAAATCGGCATGCTGTGGGAACCGCTTAGCCGTGTTTTTCTGGTGACCATTGTGCTGATCATTTTAAGTCTGCTGATATTTCCGCGAAAGGGGGAGGCTTAACAATGAAAGCGGTATTTTTCCTGCAATGGCAGAGATTTCGCCGAGCCCCCGTCATGATTTTATCGTTTCTGATAATGACCATTGTCTTTGTGGCTTTGCTCTCCGGCAACAATCCGGCGGAGCGTCCGCCAATCCTCACTTACGCAGACGATTCGCTAGAGGAGGAGGCGGCGGAAGAATGGGTGGCTTTGCTGAATGAAGCAGAAGAATTCGAGTTCCGGCTAATGGGGGAAAAAGAGGTGCGCGAAGCGGTTTCGGCTGGTGATGCGCCATTAGGGCTCCGCCTCATGGACGGGAATTACCGGATCTTGCTGGCAGCAGATGATGTGAGCCGTTTTGCCTTAGAAGCATTTTTAAATAGGCAATACCATGAAGAGGCACGGCTCGAACAAGTGGAACAGCAAGTTCCAGGCAGCGATATCCGGGCCCAAGCAGCCGCTGCGCTGGAAGAGCCGGCGTTTCAAGTAGTGACGTCCACTTTGGACGGCAAAGAAGCATATCAATACGACAATCCATTACAGATGCTTTTTGGGATGACCCTTTTCTTCTCCGTCTACACTATCATGTTCAGCTTGATGAAAATTGTCGAAGAAAAAAAGCAAGGCACCTGGAACCGCTTGATTTTGTCTCCGATCGGGAAATGGAAAATTTACTTGGGCCATCTCGCGTATAGCTTCACCATCGGCTATTTCCAGATTATCCTGATTTTTGTGTTATTCAAATACATCTTTCTTTTTGATATCGGCGACCGTTTCGGGGCGATTTTAGTGATTGCTGCGTGCTACACTTTCGCGATAGTGGCGCTGGGGCTGCTTGTTATCAGCCTCCTCAGCCGTCCGCAACAACTGAAAGCGATTATCCCGATTTTGGCAACCGGCATGGCAATGATCGGCGGTGCTTTCTGGCCGATTGAACTGGTCAGCAACCGGATACTGCTGGCCATCTCTAAAATCCTGCCAATCACTTATGGGCTTGATGCATTAAAAGGCGTTGCGATATATAATCGCAGCTGGCAGGAACTCAGCGAACCAATTTTGATTTTGCTGCTGTTCGGCATGGTCTGTATGGGGATTGGCATCAGTTTGATGGAGCGGCGTTCATATTAAATGAAAAATGAAAGAAGCTGTCCGCATAGGCGGGCAGCTTCTTTGTATTTATTCCTCAATATCCACTTTTTGTGTCGCATCCGCGCCGTTGAAGAATTCGCCGGAGATTTTGGCAATGGTGCCGTCTTCAAGCATTTCTTCGATGACGCGATTCACGTTTTCCGCCAGTTCGGTATTGTCTTTGTTCATCACAACACCCACTTCGGAAGGGCTGTATTTGATGTCCGGGTGGATGGTGATGTTCAGTTCAGGAAAAGCGGCAAGCGCCAGCGTCTGCAAATAATAGTCGTTCAAAATGACATCCGTGCGCCCAATAGAAACGTCGCGCAAGTACACTTCGTTTGTGGCGTTGTCATAAACGACTTCTTCTGCGCCGTATTCACGTGCAGTTTCCATATAAACGGAAGTGGAAGCGCCCGCCGCTTTTTTGCCTTTTAAATCTTCCAGTGTCTTGATTCCGGATAAATCGTCTTTCCGGACAATAGCAGTGCCGTATGAGTACTTGAACGGCGTTGAAAACGTGAAGTTTTCTTTCCGGTCTTCGGTCACTTCAATATCGTTGGCTGCCACATCCACTTGGCCGGTTTGCACAGACGTCAGCATTTCATCAAAGCCCAGTTCAGTAAACTCAACTTCCAATTCCAAGCGTTTGGCGATTTCGCGTACGACTTCCACTTCGAATCCGGTCAGCTTGTCCGATCCTTCTTCGCGGTAGGAAGTAGGAAACAAAGTGCCGGAAGTGGCGACCGTCATGGAGCCTTCCTCCTGGATTCGATCCCATTCTGTCGGTTCTTCCTCAGCCGTATTGTCACTGCCGTTTCCACAGCCAGCCAGTAACGACAAGGCTAATATTCCAGCGAACAAAGAGCCGCTTTTTTTATTCCATAAGGTTTTCAATTATTATTCCTCCTATAATTTATTTCAACTTGAACATAGCATTAAGTAGTAAACAGAGCAAAGGTTTAATTCTGAAAAATTAAAAATAGAAAATTCTAAAAAAAGTTGACCAGGGTGGTCTAAGGGTGTATTCTGGAGTCGACCGAAGGGGTCTAAACGAGCGGAGAGGTTGGCGCAGATGGAAAAGTTCATAAATCTCAACGACATTAAAAAGCAGAAAATCTTGGATGCGGCCCTTCAGGAATTCGCAGAATACGGGTACCAGCAAGCTTCGACGAACCGCATGGTGAAAAAGGCGGGAATCGGCAAAGGAATGCTGTTTTATTATTTTAAAAGTAAAAAAGAGCTTTATGAATACTTGATTGAGTACAGTTTGGACATCGTAGTAAACGAGTACCTCAAACAGGTGGATACCGGAGAAACGGATTTTATCGAACGATTAAAGCAGGCTGCGCAAGTAAAAATGAAGGCGCAGCTGGAAAACAAGCAGGTTTTTAATTTCTTGGGGAGTTTTGTATTGGCAAAAGAAGTGGAGATGCCGCTGCATTTACAGAAAAAATACGCCGAATTGAATACCTTGGCAGCGGCGTTGATGTACGAAGGCATTGATAAGTCGCTGATTCGGAAAGAGTTGGATGCGGACAAAGCGTTTCAATTGATCCGCTGGTCAATCGAAGGGTATCAGAAGGAATTGCTGCAGCGCCTTGAAGGCCGAAAAATATCTGCCATTGATTTTGGTCCTTATTGGCAAGAGTTTTATGGCTACTTGGATATTCTCAAGAATAGTTTCTATCTAGAACGGGAGGATTTGCCATGAGCATTTTGAAAACCAGCGCGTTGACCAAGAAATTCGGAGATTTCGCGGCACTGGACGGAGTGGAGATTGAAGTCGGCAGAGGAGAAGTGTACGGTTTTATCGGTCCGAACGGTGCAGGCAAATCAACGACGATCCGTGTTCTTTTAGGGATCTTGAAAGCGACTTCCGGAAAAGCGGAAATCTTTGGGCTTGATTCCTGGGAGGAGGCAGTGGAAATCCACAAGCGTGTCGCCTATGTCCCGGGAGACGTGAATTTATGGCCGAATTTGACAGGCGGGGAAGTAATTGATCTATTTGTAAAATTGCGCGGAGGAAATGGACGAACGCGGCGGGAGGAGCTGATCCGGAAATTCGACTTGGATCCGACCAAGAAATGCCGGACGTATTCAAAAGGGAATCGCCAAAAAGTGGCTTTGGTGGCTGCATTGTCCATGGAAGCCGACCTTTATATTCTTGATGAGCCAACTTCTGGTCTTGATCCCTTGATGGAACGGGTTTTCCAGGAATGGGTGGCTGAAGCCAAGCAGCAGGGCAAGAGCATTCTGCTTTCCAGCCACATCCTTTCTGAAGTCGAAAAGCTTTGTGACAAAGTGGCAATCATCCGGCAAGGAAAGATCATTGAAACGGGAACGCTGCGCGAATTGCGCCATTTGACGGGCAGCATTTTGACTGTGGAAACGAAGCGGCCGATGCCTTTACTGCACCAGGTAAAAGGGGTGAGCGGAATTCAGGAAGATGAGGGGAGTGTCTCATTCCAAGTAGATACAGAAGAAATGGACGAAGTGGTTCGCTATGTCAGCGGGTTTGGTGTGGTCCGGCTTGAAAGTTCGCCGCCGACTTTGGAAGAGCTGTTCATGCGCCATTATGAAGGAGGAGCGGCAATGCAGGAACAGGAGGCAGCTTCTAATGGATAAAAGCTTGTTTAACGAAACAGGTACATTGATGCGCTTTATTTGGCGTCGGGACCGCATCCGTATTTCGGTCTGGCTGCTGTCGTTCGCTGCCGTGTCCATGCTGACAGCTGTTGCCTTTACAGATTTATATCAAAATGCTGCTGAACGGCAGGCGATTGCGGAAACGATGAGAAACCCGGCGATGACGGCAATGGTCGGTCCCGGGTATGGGCTCGATAACTATACGGAAGGAGCCATGATGGCCCATCAAATGCTGTTGATGACCGCTGTTGTGGTCGGGCTGATGGGCATTCTGCTCGTTGCCCGGCATACACGAAGCGATGAAGAAGAGGGGCGGATTGAATTGATCCGTTCACTGCCGGTAGGGCGTTTATCGACTCTTCAAGCGGTACTGCTATCCATGCTCATCGTCAATGTTCTTTTAGCAGTGACGACAGGCCTCGGGCTTTATGCTTTAGGAATCAACAGCATGGACTTGGAAGGTTCGCTGCTTTACGGCGCAGCTCTTGGAGCAACCGGCTTGTTTTATGCAGCCCTTACCGCAGTATTTGCACAGCTTGCCCAGAATTCGAGAAATGCAATCGGCCTTTCGGTTATCGTGCTGCTCTTTGGCTATGCTTTGCGGGCAATCGGAGATATCGGAATGGAGGCTCTGTCGTGGACCACGCCGCTCGGCTGGATTCTGCGCTCCGAGGTATATGTTCAAAATATCTGGTGGCCGGTCTGGCTGACAGTGGGAGCTGCGATCGTGCTGTCACTTCTGGCTTTGTATTTGAATTCCATCCGGGATTTGGGTTCCGGATTTCTGCCAGCGAGAACTGGCAAGGCCCATGCATCGCTGGCATTGAAAAGTCCTCTTGGCTTAGCGGCGCGGCTGCAGCGTACCGGCTTGATCGCTTGGGCAATCGGTCTTTTTTTAATCGGTGCTTCTTACGGCTCCGTACTGGGGGATTTGGAATCCTTTTTTGCGGATGTGGAAATCATGCAGGAATTCTTAGCGGAAACGTCCGGAAATTCATTGACGGAACAGTTTATTCCCATGCTGATGTCGGTCATGGCGATTATTGGCACAATCCCGGCATTGCTGGCTGTATTAAGGTTGAAAGGCGAGGAAAAGAACAACCGGCTGGAACATTTCCTCAGCCGTGCCGTTTCCAGAAACCGTTTATTGGGTAGTTATGTAGTAATTTCCCTTTTCACCAGTTTCATCATGCTGTCGTTTGCAGGACTGGGACTCGGCCTTGTAGGAAACGCCATGATGGAAGAAGGGCTGCCGCTTCGCATGTTCTATGAAGCCGCTATCGTCTATCTGCCGGCAGCCTGGGTGATGATCGGTTTGGCAACTGCTTTGATCGGATGGCTGCCCAAAGCAACAGGCCTCGTATGGCTGTATCTGGTTTTCTCTTTCACTGTTGTATATCTGGGGGCTTTGTTCCAGTTTCCCGGTTGGACAGAGAAGGCGACGCCTTTTGGCTATATTCCGCAGCTGCCGGTTGAAGAGCAAAACATGACGGCTTTGGCCATCTTGACGGCAGTCGCTGTAATTTTGCTGATAGCCGGTTTTACAGGTTTCAACCGAAGAGATATCAGCAATTGAAAGAAGGAGTGTATGCGCATTGGAAAAGGTAATTCCCAAAATCACCACATTTTTAATGTTTTCAGGCCAAGCAGAAGAAGCGATGGAGTTCTATACGGGTTTGTTTGAAGATTCCCGTATCGAAGCTATTGTCCATAACGAAGATGGGACGGTCATACAGGCTACTTTTACATTAAAGGGGCAAACCTTGATGTGTATTGACAGCGTGGTCAATCATGAATTTACGTTTACACCGGCAATTTCTCTTTTTGTTACATGCGATAGCGAAGAAGAGATTGACCGTTTGTTCGGCGAACTTTCAGAAGGCGGCGGTGTTCTTATGCCGCTCGATGAATACCCGCACAGCAAAAAGTTCGGCTGGCTGGTGGACCGCTTCGGCGTGTCCTGGCAATTGAATTATTAAAAAGAGAAATCCTGCAGGGGAACGGACATGTAAAGTTTCCCTGCAGGATTTTTATGTGATTCAAGCCTGGAAAAACGTTTTTCATTAAAAGAACAGCCAGACAATGACAGGACCCAAAAACGATCCAACAACCGCACTTAATGTCATCGCGACAGAGCTCATCGACGCTTCTTCCGGTCCATATTCAAAAGCTTTCGCGGTGCCAAGCCCGTGGGCGGAAGAACCAAGGCCGATGCCGCGGCCGATTGGCGAGTCGATGTGCAGAGTTTTCAAGAGCCATGGCCCGACAAGGATTCCGGTAAAGCCGGCGACCATCACATAGACGGCGGCTAGTGAAGGAATGCCGCCAAAAGCTTCCGCCATTTGCATGGCGACTGGTGTGGTGATTGATTTCGGCAGCATCGTCAAAATCATTTCAGCGGAAAAGCCGAACAACTTCGTCAACAAAGATCCGCTGAGCAGGCCGATAACCGAACCTGCCGTTACGCCAATGGCAATGGGCAGCAAGTTCTTTCTGAGCAGTTCCCGCTGCTTGTAAAGGGGCACCGCCAAAGCTACAACCGCCGGTCCGAGCAATTCACCGACCCACTGGCCGCCCAGCATATAAGTATCATAAGAAACATCAAAGACGAGCAAAACAATCACCAATGCCACGGTGGTAGTCAATACGGGGTTTAAGATGGTCCAGCGGTATTTTATGTATTGGCTGTTCAAAAACAAATAGAGAACGGTTGTCAGTCCTGCAAAAAGCAGGGACAGAAGAAAAATGTCCATATTCAGTTGCCCTCCTTTTGCTGCGTCGTACGAGCTGTCCATTGGCTTATCAATGCAGAAACCGCCATGGTCAAAAGCGTGCTAAAGATGGCAATGACCAGAAGCCAAACGCCTTTTCCGGTAAAAACATCGGCATAATCGATGACGCCGACTGTCGCCGGAATAAAATACAGCGACAGGAAAGCCAGCAGGAAATGAGCCCCGGAATCGATCCATTTCAGCGGATAGATTTTTAGGAGAAGGACAGTAAATAAGAGCAAAAACCCGATAATGCTGCCTGGGAGCGGCAAGTTAAAAAGTTCACGCAGCCATTCGCCAAGCAAATAAAAGCCGAACAAAACGGCAAGTTGAATAAAAGTAAGAAGAAATTTCATCAGCAATCGCGCCTTCCTTTAAAATGAACGAGTGAAACGGTGCAAGATTTATTTCACTGTCATTTATTTTACCGCAAATTTTATGAAAAGCGAGAGGTGTGCATATATATAGAAGGAACTGATTAAAAATAGAGGAATTGTATGTTTATTCAATGCGAAAGGCAAAGGAATTCAGGCAGCACTTGGAGTGAAACTTCTCCATTGGAACAACGTAATTATCTGTATAAAGAAAGGGGAATGGACAATGGGCAACTATACAATTGATGAATTTATTCAACAGACCAAGCAAGATGAACAAGAGAACGATTATTTTGAACTGGAAACGCCGCGCATCTTGGAAGTGAACTTGTCGGATATGGTATGGGCAAAGGCAGGCTCCATGATTTCGTATACCGGCCAGATCAAATTTGAGCGGGAACGGCTGCTTGAACACGGCGTGGGGGTCATGTTCAAAAAAGCAATGACCGGCGAAGGGGCTTCTTTGATGAAAGCTACCGGCCGGGGGCGCCTGTATTTGGCGGACCAAGGCAAAAAAATCACCATTTTTGAGCTGAATGGCGAATCGATCACGGTTAATGGCAATGACCTTCTCGCTTTCGAACCGGGCATCGAGTGGGAAATTAAAATGATGCGGAAAGTGGCCGGCATGATGGCGGGCGGCTTGTTCAATGTAACGTTAAAAGGAAAAGGAAGAGTCGCCATCACTTCGCATTACGAACCGTTGACGCTGCTGGTAAAACCGGGAGAGCCGGTGATTACTGACCCGGGAGCAACGGTTGCCTGGTCCGGCAATTTAACACCGGAGTTCCGGACAGACATCAGCATCCGGACGTTTCTAGGCAGAGGCAGCGGCGAATCGATCCAGATGGAATTTACCGGTGAAGGTTTTGTTATTGTGCAGCCGTTTGAAGAAAAGTACACTGCCACAAATATACCAATGTAAGCTGTTTGAATCGTGGATAATCGGGAATAAAAAAAGTCAATCAGCTGTTTCATTTCGGATGAAAGGAGCTGCCGCTATGGCGACGAACGGTAAATTGGCTGAAGAGCTGGAATGGCAGTTCCGGAACGAAGTCGATAAACAAATAAGGAAAACGCATGAATCCGGACAGACGCTTTATCATTACACCAGCCTTCAAAGTTTGATGGGAATGGTCGAAACCAATAATTTGTGGATGAGCAAAGGCAATTTTTTAAATGACTCCAGTGAATTGATTTATTTCTCAAATGTGCTAAAAAGTATCATCGGGAAAATGAAAATTCAGCGAGAGACAGAACTTTGGCAGTTGTTTATACAGGAACTGGAAAGTTCAATGGAACGGTTCTTGGAAGGAATCGAGAGAAGCGGCTTTGAAGTTTATATTTTTTCGCTGTCCTATTCGCCGGACTCGCTGGCTCTTTGGTATAACTATGCAAAAGGTGAAGGATATAACCTTGGTTTTGATGCGGAAGAACTTCTCCAAAAAGCGGCTGCTTTCCCGGACGACTCGGATGTCCTGCACGGTCTGGTTGTATACGACCGGCAAGAACAGGAATTGATTTTGATGAATTTTTTGATTGAAACCTTCAAACGGGTGGTTCAATACGAGCCGGATGAGATTAAAAAAGCATTGCCGAACCATTTCTTAACGGTTATTGCGACATGTGCCATCTTTTTTAAAGACCCGGCTTTTAAAAGCGAAGAGGAATACCGGATTGCGTATATGAATACAAGCGGCAATATGCATCAGGCAGTACGTTTTCGGGCACAGAATGGTGTAATCATTCCATTTATCGCGGTTGATTTTGAAGAACGCCTCCCAATCAGCCATATCACCATCGGTCCGAAGAACAATATTGATATAGCCAGAAGAGGCATAGAGCATTATTTAAAAAGCAAAGGCTACAATATGAAGAGCTTCTCCATCAGTAAATCTGTTGCCGCCCTTAGGTATTGACTCTAAAACGGCAAGGAGTGGTTGGATGTATCTGGATTTAGCAGGAAAAACTGCAATTGTCACGGGCGCTTCAAAAGGGATTGGCAAAGGAATCGCCGAACGCTTCGGCAAAGAACAGATGAACGTTGTAGTGGATTACCATACAGACCATCAAGGTGCGGAAGATACCGTTGCTGCGATTGTGGCAAACGGCGGCAATGCCGTGGCTATAGAGGCTGACGTATCGAGCGAAGCAGGAATTCAAAAGCTGATGACTGCGGCAATCGATCAATATGGAAAACTGGATGTGCTGGTGAATAATGCCGGCTTCAGCGAAAGCGAACCTTCTGAAGAATTGACTTTGGAAAACTGGCAGCGCGTGTTGGATGTGAACTTGACGGGTGCTTTCATCGCCAGCCGTGAAGCGATCAAGCACATGTTGGAAAATGGAGGGGAGGGCTGCATCCTCAACATTACGAGTGTCCATCAAACCATTCCGAAAGTGAACAATGCCCATTATGCGGTAACGAAATCCGGTTTGAAGATGCTGACGGAAACGCTGGCGCTGGAATATGCGGAACAAGGCATCCGGATTAATGCCATCGCTCCCGGCACCATCAATACACCCGCTAATCCGGCAGAAGATGCCGACCCGGAAGAAAAGGAAAAAATTCTTGAGAAAATTCCGATGAAAAAAATCGGGCAGCCGGAACAAATAGCTGCAGCGGCAGCCTGGATTGTATCTTCAGAAGCAGATTATGTGACCGGCACTACATTATTCGTAGATGGCGGCATGACTTTATACCCTTCTCAATTAAAATAATCCCAAAAGCTTTGCCGACTCGGTAAAGCTTTTTTATATGCCCATTTTTGCTGCAGTACATGTTTTATCAAGGGTTGGGACGATTAAGTTATTCTGAAAAAATAAGACCTTTGACTAAATTCACTAAATAGACAGACTTTTTTAAAATTAGTGGGTATAAAACGTTGCAATTTCTTAAAAATGCTGTATTATTACTTTATGCGATATATTGCATACTTTTTAAGCGTTATATTGAAATTATTGTCTAATGAAACCACAGGAAAATACATGGTGATATACACCTAGGAGGAAAACAGAATGGATACGAAATTATCTTTTAAAGCTTATGCGGTCGTCGGCATGATGTTATTCGCATTATTTTTTGGAGCAGGAAATTTAATCTTTCCGGCACAGCTCGGCCAATATGCCGGTTCAGAAGTATGGATCGCTATTGCCGGATTTTTAATTACAGGCGTCGGCTTGCCGCTGCTTGGAATTTTGGCAATCGGCTACTCGAAGAGCAGTGACCTTCAAGATTTGTCAAGCCGTGTTCATCCGATTTTCGGATTGATCTTTACAGCAGCGCTGTATTTAACAATCGGGCCGTTCTTTGCTTTGCCAAGAACCGGTGCGGTTTCTTACGAAGTCGGGATTGCACCGTTTATCGGACAGGAATACATGTCAGTCGGCCTTATTGTTTTCTCGGCCATTTTCTTCGGAATTGCCTTATTGCTTTCCTTGAATCCTTCAAAAATGGTGGACAGCATCGGGAAGTTCTTGTCGCCGGCGATTTTGGTGACACTCGGCCTGCTATTAGTGGCGGCCATTTTCAATCCGATGGGCTCGCCGGAAGCGCCGCAGGAAGCTTATTCGAGCGGAGCTTTCTTGAAAGGATTCACCGAAGGCTATAACACAATGGATGCTTTGGCATCTTTGGTATTCGGGATCATCGTTATCGCGACTGTGCGTAAACTGGGTGTTACTTCGTCCAAAGGCATTTTAACTGCTACTCTAAAAAGTGGGGTTGTCGCAGCTGCTCTATTGGCGATTGTTTACACAGGAATTGCATACTTGGGTGCGACAAGCACAAGTACGCTGGGCGTTTTGGAAACAGGGGGTCCTGTACTAAGCGGAACATCTGGCCATTACTTTGGAACATTCGGTACTTTGCTCTTGGCGGTCATCATTACGTTGGCTTGTTTGACAACAGCAATCGGTTTAATTGTAGCCAACGCTGAATTTTTCCATAAGCTAACGCCTAAAATCAGCTACAAAACCTATGTCGTGATTTTCTCAGTGTTCTCGTTTATCGTAGCCAATGCAGGTCTGGCGAATATTATTACGTATTCAATTCCAGTCTTGATGTTCTTGTATCCTCTTGCGATTGTCCTGATCATCTTGGCTTTCACTTCACCATTGTTTAAGCATGATCGACTTGTTTATGTGGCGACGATCACAGTAACGTTCTTTATTGCAATTATCGATGGCTTGAAAACCTTGACAGGTTCACTGGGAGTTGCAAATCCGGGCTGGCTGCAAGCGATTATCGATTTTTATGCCGCTGCTTTGCCGTTATATGCAGATGGATTGGGCTGGTTATTGCCGGCAATTATCGTGATTGCCGTTACGGGCTTGATTGCACGCAGCAGAAAAGGCGTAAAAGTTCATACAGCTCAAAACGAAGGTTAATAAAAGTTAGCATTGGCGAGCCTGAAATTCAGGCCCGCTTCTAAATATAAAAAGCTGCCCCGAAAGCTAATCGCTTTTGGGGCAGCTTTTACAATGGAATCAAAACCGGAAATCAATTTACAGACAATTCTTCTACGGTGCGGATCCAATTCGACTTCATCAGTTTTGTGGCTTTTTCAATATCTTTATCTTTAAAGGTTTGGATAATTTCAATGTGTTCATCCACTGAAGACTGGGTCAAAATCAAAGAATGATGGAAAAAGAGTCTTCTGACATGGGCTTGAAGGCGATTTAATATATTGTCGACATATGGATTTTGGGAAGCGGTCACAATATGTTGATGGAATTCTTCATCAATTTTAAGCGCCGAGAAGTTGTCTTTTTCTTCAACAGCTTCAGCAAAGCGTTGGTTTGTATGTTCCAATAGCTCAATCAACTCGTCATCTGAGTTGGGAATGGCCAGTTCTACGGCTAAGGACTGCAGTGCGGCCAGTGGAGGCAAGAGGATTTTGATGTCTTCTTTATCCACTTTTGTGACATGCGTTGCTTTGCCAGGAAACATTTCCACAAATCCTTGGACTTCCAATAGCTGCAAAGCTTCTCTGACTGGGGTTCTGCTTAGATTAAGGGCTTGTGCAAGCTCCGTATCGACTAGTTTTTCTTCAGGCTGCAATGTACCATCTATAATCCACTGTTGTAGTTGTTCAAATGCGCTTTCCTTCGCAGTGATGCGAATCGGTTTGGCATGGTTTACTGGAATCGGCATTGCAGATTCATCCTTTCTATGTCGTGCAGTATAGAATAATTATACCCTATTTTGTGGAAAAATGAAATATTCTTAATGCAATATATTGCTGGTGTCGGTCTTGACTAGTTTCCGTTTTGCTTTTTCTGAATAGGGAATAGGAAAATAAGCTTTTAAAAGGAGGCCATACGATGCTCGCATTTGTACCAAGCAAAGATACCGAAACAATTGCCATGGAGTTTAACGGAAAAGCCACTCGGGAAGATTTGGAGAAGTTCGACAAAGTCACCCAGGAAAAGTATGGGGAAAAGGGCGGCTTCAATGTATATTTGGTGGTTCATGATTTTGACGGTGCAAGCGCCAAAGCGATGTTGGAAGAAATGAAGATTGACGTAAAACGCTGGAGCCAATATCAGAAACTGGCAGTGGTCAGCGATAAAAGCCTGCTCGGGGCGATGGCGGAGTTTGCCGGTTATTTACCCGGCGTCCAAGCGAAGCATTTCGAAATGGACGAAATGGAAACAGCTTGGGAATGGATTAAGAACTGATTGAAAAGCCTTGCGAACCTGCAAGGCTTTTTTGCTGGAAGTTGAAGTTCCTTTTGGCGATGGTATGAATAGGGATCGCTTTGTATTAAACTGAAGAGAAGACAAATGTGTTTTAACGGATAGGATGAGTGATGATGAGACAAGAAATTACACTAACGGTGACAGATAAAGCGAAAGCAGAATTCCAGCGGGGATTTCCACTGATTGCAAAAGAAGCCCTTGAAGATGCCGATAAACTTGCTCAAGAAGGAACGATTGTAAACCTGGTGGACAAGCAGGGCAAGTTCCTGGCGAAAGGGTACCACGGCAAACAAAACAAAGGCTACGGCTGGGTATTAACTCGCAACAAAGACGAAGCGATCAGCCAAGGGTTTATGGAACGCACGTTTTCTGCAGCGATTGACCAGCGGCAAAGCTTTTTCAACAATCCGGATACAACGGCTTTCCGTGTGTTCAACGGAGAAGGAGATGGCTTCGGCGGTTTGACAATCGACTATTATGCCGGTTTTTATTTGCTGAACTGGTATAGCGAAGGCGTGTACAGTTTTAAAGATGAAGTGGTTGCGGCGCTGGAAAATGTCGTAGATGCGAAAGGCATCTACGAGAAAAAGCGTTTTGATACAAAGGGCCAGTACATTGAAGACGATGATTTTGTAACCGGTGAACGCGGGGAGTTCCCATTAATCGTAAAAGAAAACGGCGTGAATTTTGCGGTTTACTTGAACGACGGGGCGATGACGGGGATCTTTCTGGACCAACGGGATGTCCGGAACGCCATCAAAGAAAAATATGCCAAAGGCAAAACGGTTTTGAACACCTTCTCTTACACAGGCGCTTTTTCGGTAGCGGCAGCAATCGGTGGTGCAGCAAAAACGACGAGCGTTGATTTGGCGAAGCGCAGTTCAGCGAAAACCATTGAACAGTTCAGTGTGAATGGCATCGACTATGAACATCAGGACATTCTTGTCATGGACGTTTTCAATTACTTTAAATACGCGAAACGGAAAGAATTGAAATTCGATTTGGTCGTTCTCGATCCGCCAAGTTTTGCGCGTTCAAAAAAATACACATTCAGCACAGCGAAAGACTATACCAACTTGATGAAAGAAGCAATTGCGATTACGGAACAAAAGGGCATGATTGTCGCTTCGACCAACAGCGCTTCGTTCGGCATGAAGAAATTTAAGGGCTTTATCGAAAAAGCTTTCAAAGAAGAAGGCAAGAAATACCGCATTGTTGAGGAATACACGCTCCCTTCTGATTTCCGTGTACGCAAAGAGTTTAAAGAAGGCGATTATTTGAAAGTGTTGTTTGTGGAATTGGTTTAAGGAAAGCATAAAGAATGCAATAAGCGATTGCAGGAGACTGCCTCAAACACCTACGGATTTTTTTCCGTAGGTGTTTTTGTCTTTGTCTGCCGATTGCCGGTGAACTGTTCTATAATGGAATTATCTGATTATAATATTTGAAAGGAGGAAATTTAATGGCAAGAGCAATAAGTTCCCCTTTGGCTGGGAATCCGGTTTACCCGGTTATGTTTGCGATGGGCGCTTGCCATTTGCTGAATGACTCCTTGCAAGCCGTCATCCCGGCAATGTTTCCGATTCTGGAAAAAGACCTTGGCTTAACGTTCACTCAACTCGGAATGATCGCTTTTGCATTGAACATCGTCGCCTCTTTGCTGCAGCCGGTTGTGGGCTTTATCAGCGACCGCAAACCGATGCCGTTCGCTCTGCCGCTTGGCATGACCAGTTCGCTCATCGGCATGGCGGGCCTGGCATTTGCTCCGGAATACTGGATGATTCTCGTGTCGGTGATGTTCCTGGGGTTCGGTTCAGCCATTTTCCATCCGGAAGGCTCTCGTGTTTCTTATATGGCAGCGGGCACGAGACGGGGTTTGTCGCAGTCGATTTACCAAGTGGGCGGAAACTCAGGGCAGGCGCTGGCGCCTTTGATCAGCGCATTCATTCTCGTGCCGCTCGGGCAACACGGCGCCGCTTTGTTCTTATTTGTCGCAGCTCTCGGCATCTTCATTCTTTCCAAAATTTCGTTTTGGTATAAAGAGCAGCTGGCCAAGGAGAAATTGCAAAAAGGCAAAAAGGTTTTGCTGTCTTCGCTGCCGGAATTGACCAAAAAACAAGTGGGTGTGGCTTTGGCATTGTTGTTGATCATCATTTTTGCCCGCTCATTTTACGTCACCAATATGACCAGTTTTTACATTTTTCATTTGATGGATTCATACGGCCTGACGATTCAAACGGGCCAGCTTTACATTTTCTTATTTTTAGCAGTCGGGGCAGCCGGCACGTTCTTCGGCGGACCGATGGCGGACAAAATCGGCCGGAAAAACGTGATTGTCTTGTCGATTCTCGTTCCCATCCCCTTGGCGATTGCACTGCCTTATGTACCACTGGTTGTGGTAGTTATTCTCCTCGCATTGATCGGTTTTTTCATCATGCTGAGCTTCTCGGTAACCGTCGTCTATGCCCAGGAGCTGGTGCCGAGTAAAATTGGTACGATGTCCGGACTGACTGTTGGGCTTGCTTTTGGCATGGGCGCAATCGGCGGCGTCGTGATTGGTATTTTAATGGATTACATCGGAGTCTACGAAACGATGGTTGTCGTCTCGTTCCTGCCGATTATCGGCCTTGTCGGTTTAGGTTTGCCGAAAGACCGCAAAATAACCGCTGCATAATCTGACAAAAAGGATGATGAACATGGACAAAGCAATTCCTGAAGTTCCCGAAGAAATCCGCACCGAACGTTTATTGATACGCATGCCGAAACCGGGAGACGGAAAAGTGGTGAATTCCGCAATCCGGGCTTCCATCAAAGAACTGAAAGCGTGGCTGCCTTTTGCCCAGCAGCTGCCTACTGCCGAAGAAACGGAAATCAATACATTGGAAGCGCATCTCAACTTCTTAAAGCGTGAAAATCTGCGTTATCTTATTTTTAACAAAGAGACAGGCGAGTTTATCGGGTCGAGCGGATTTCATGCGATTGAATGGGATGTGCCGAAGATGGAAATCGGCTACTGGATCGATACGCGCTGGAGCGGCTTTGGCTATATGGCAGAAGCGGTATCTGCGCTGTCTGAACTCGCTTTGGATGGGTTCGGGTGCAAACGCTTGGAAATCAGATGCGATGCTGAAAACGTAAAAAGCCGGGCCATTCCTGAAACCCTTGGCTTTGTTCTGGAAGGCATCTTACATAATGATGAACTGTCAGTGGACGGCAAGAATCTGACGGATACGTGCATTTACGCGAAATTCATGTAAATAAGAAAAGAAAGCAGAAATTTAATTTTTAGAATGGAGCTTTCGATGATGGAAAAAGCACAAGCAACGACAAGCATAAAAACATTTATTTCACTTCTACTTTCGTTAAAGATTCCGAAGTGGGCACTGATTATTGGGTTGGGTTCAAGCGTTATTACCACGTTAGTGGGACTGGCAGTTCCGCTATTGACCAAGAATTTAGTGGACGGCTTTTCAATTGACGCAATTAGCCCGTGGCTGGTCGGCGGCTTGGTCGCTGCTTTTATCCTCCAAGCTGTCATCAACGGAATATCGATTTATTTATTAAGTCTGGTCGGTCAAAAAATCGTGGCGAACTTGAGGAGACGGATGTGGACCCATTTGATCCGGCTGCGGGTTCCGTATTTTGACCAGCAAGCGAGCGGGGAAACGGTCAGCCGTGTCGTTAACGACACGGGGATTGTCCGCAACTTGATTACCGACCATTTTCCACAGTTCATCACCGGCATCATCTCCATTATCGGAGCGGTCATTATCTTGCTGGTGCTCGATTGGAAAATGACGTTGATCATGTTGTTGTCTGTACCGATCACGATTGCCATCATGATTCCGCTCGGGCGCCGGATGGCCAAGATTTCCCGCAGCTTACAGGATGAGACCGCGGTATTTACCGGCCATGTACAGCAAACGCTGAGCGAAATCCGTTTGATGAAATCTTCAACCGCTGAAAAAGTAGAAGAAGATCGAGGCTTAGGCGGCATTCAAAAGCTCTTCAAAATCGGATTGAAAGAAGCGAAAATCTATGCGCTTATTGCACCGCTCATGTACACCGTTGTCATGGCGGTCATCGTCCTGATAATCGGCTACGGCGGCGTGCGGGTGGCAGAAGGAACGATGTCGACAGGTTCGCTGGTGGCGTTTCTTTTGTACCTGTTCCAAATCGTCATGCCGATGACCAGTTTTGCGCTGTTTTTCACGGAAATTCAAAAAGCGAAAGGAGCCACCGAACGCATTATCGGCATTCTGGATTTGCCGCTTGAAGAAGGGCAGGAAGGTCTTGTAATTGATATTGCCAATAAAACCTTGCGGCTTGAAGGAGTGGATTTTGCATATGAACAAGGGGAACTCGTTCTTCGGAATATCACCTTTGAAGCGAATCCGGGTGAACTGATTGCTTTTGCAGGTCCAAGCGGAGGCGGGAAAACGACCGTTTTCGGTCTGATCGAGCGCTTTTACGAGCCGACTGCCGGAACCATCACCATTGGGGGCATTTCGATCAACGAATTGTCGATGATTTCCTGGCGCAGCCAAATCGGCTATGTCTCTCAGGAAAGTGCAATGATGGGCGGCACTATCCGGGCAAATTTAACATATGGTTTGCCGGATGCCAATCAGATTCCAGATGAGGAGCTGTGGCATGTTGCGCGCATGGCTTATGCCGAAGAATTTATTCAAGGCTTTCCGGACGGCCTGGATACAGAGGTCGGGGAGCGCGGCGTGAAATTGTCCGGCGGCCAGCGCCAACGGATTGCAATTGCCCGGGCTTTTCTCCGCGATCCGAAAATCCTCATGATGGATGAAGCGACTGCGAGCCTCGACAGCCAGTCGGAAGGCATTGTCCAACAGGCTTTAAGCCGCTTGATGGAAGGACGTACAACCTTGGTGATCGCTCACCGCCTGTCGACCATTGTCGATGCAGACAAAATTGTGTTTATTGAAAAAGGGCATGTAACAGGCGTTGGAACCCACCTCGAACTCAGCCGTTCCCATGAACTTTACAGCGAATTTGCCGAACAGCAATTAACTTAAATTTCATGCTTGACCTTGACGTTGCGTAAAGGTATAAAGTGAAGGCATCAGGAGGTGAGCAAATGGAATACACCGTTCAAAAGCTGGGGAACTTGGCAGGCGTCAGCACGAGGACTTTGCGGTATTACGATGAAATCGGAATTTTAAAGCCGGCACGAAAAAATTCAGCGGGATACCGGATCTATAGCCGGCGTGAAGTGGACAAGCTGCAGCAGATCCTCTTTTACCGGGAACTCGGGCTCGATTTGGACAGCATCAAGCGGCTTGTCAACGACCCAGCCTTTGATGGGGCTGCAGCGTTAAAGAATCACCGGCTGCAGCTTCTGGAAAAACGCCGCCAGCTCGATCTCTTGATCACGAATGTGGAAAAAACCATTTCCGCAGCGGAAGGGGAAATCCAAATGGCTGACAAGGAAAAGTTCGAAGGCTTCAAGAAAAAGTTAGTAGATGACAACGAACAGCAATACGGCGAAGAAGTGCGCGCCAAATACGGCAATGACGTGGTCGACCGTTCCAACGCCAAAATGCTGAATATGAGCGAAGCACAGTACGAGGAATTCACCGGCATCGAAAAAACGCTTATGGAAAAACTGGCAGAAGCCTGTGAAACAGGAGACCCGGCAAGCGGCATTGCCCAACAAACAGCCGATCTCCATAGACAATGGCTGAGCTTCACATGGCCAACGTACAGCAAAGAAGCACATGCCGGGCTTGCCGAGATGTATGTAGCAGATGAGCGCTTTGCAGCTTACTATAACAAAGTGCATCCAAAAGCAGCAGAGTTCCTGCGGGATGCGATTTTGATCTACACCAGCACAAGCGAATAAAGAAAGAAGAAAAAGGTTCCAGCCAAACGGCTGGAACCTTTGAGCTTGTAGACAAAAGAATTTTTATACTTGAGAGATCAATTGACATACAACTGGACATCCCGAATCCATCGTTTCAGCCGGACGTGTTCCGCGGGCTCGCGCCGAGCTATCCCGCTGGAGTTGCTTTTCCTCATAAGATGTCTGTTTAAGTTTCAACCCGATTCACCTTCACCATTGAAGCAAAGAGAGACACCCAACCGGTTCGGCCACGGAGACTCCTGTGGGACAGCGAAAGCTGAAGGCCCCGCAGGAGCAGAGCGACGAGGAGACTGAAGCTGAGCCCACGGAAAGCGAAGTGGCCGGTCCGGTTAGCTTTATGTATTGCTATATATTTCATCTAGACTTTGTCTACAGTCTGAAAGGTTCCAGCCAAACGGCTGGAACCTTTTTTCAATGTAATCCGGCTTTACAAACTCTTAACAGGAATTTACATATTTAAAATAAGAATCGATCATTTAGTTTGCTATACTCAAGGTGACTAAAGTACGGAACGGAAAATTGCTTCATTCAAAAGGAGAGATTTGCATGCTGGAAAGAAAAAAGGAACCACTTGTTTCTGTTAAAGTCATGTCATTTAATATCGCTCACGGCTTAGGAATGAACGGGATTGTGGATTTGGAAAAAACGGCAAGCATCATTGAAGATTCCTGTGCACAGATCATCGCTTTGCAGGAAGTGGACCGCTGCTTTTCGGAGCGCAGCGCTTTTGTGGACCAAGTGGAATGGCTCAGCGGCAGATTGGGTATGCAGGCGGTATTTGGAGCCAACCTCGACTTGGAACCATTAGAAACGGACCGACCGCGGCGCCAATACGGCAATGCCATTTTAAGCAAACATCCGATCAAATACTCGGAAAATCATTTATTGACCCAAGTGCTGACTGATTTCGGCAAGAACGAGCAGCGCGGCATTTTGGAAGCAGTGATTGAAATTAGAGGAAATCTCATTACAGTGTATAACACGCACCTTGCATTAGAAGAGGAAGAGTTGAAAGTCAGCATTGGCGAATTGCTTGGCATCATAGAAAAGCGCAGTTTTCCCCGAATTGTGCTGGGGGATTTCAACGCACCTCCACGGGATGGACAGATCAAAAGATTGAACCGTCATTTAAGCGATGCCTTTTTGAAATTGAAAAGAGGAGACGCTTATACGTACCCGGCGCCTTATCAAAATGCTGAAACAGGCGAAAACCTCAAGCCTGTAACTCGCATTGATTATATTTTTGCTGATCCTGAACTGAATCCCGTGCAAGTAGCGGTTATGGAAACAGATGTTTCCGACCATTTGCCGATTGCCGCAGACTTTATTGTCGCACCGGCTCAAAATCCACTGCAGAAATCGGCACAGACTGCTTTCCCGGAAGTCATAGTTTCTTAATCGCTTTAGGGATGGCATAAATAGGAATAATTTTGATGTTCAAAAATTAGATGAAAATAGCGCGCATAAATAACTGCTTTTGTAACAGAAAATTGCTATAATCAATGCATCTATTATCCTTCGCCATGGACTCGGTTCATATTAAAAGGAGATGTTTTTTATGGAGAGTGACAAAATCCCCCCCACGGTGCCCATTAAAGTGATGTCGTTTAATATCGCTCACGGACTCGGCATGGACAACACTGTAGACTTGGAAAGAACAGCAAAGGTCATTGAACAGTCAGGAGCAGAAATCATCGGGTTGCAGGAGCTTGACCGGCATTTTACAAAACGCAGCGCTTTTGTGGACCAAGTAGATTGGCTAAGCAAGCGGCTGGGCATGTACAGTGCATTTGGCGCAAATCTCGATATGGAGCCGAATGAATCCGGAAAGCCAAGGCGCCAGTACGGAAATGCGGTTTTAAGCAGACATCCGATCAAGTACGTTGAAAACCACCTGCTGACAAAAGTCGTTTCTCCCATTGCAAACAGTGAACAACGTGGAATACTGGAAGTTGTACTCGAAGTAAAAGGAACGTATGTGAGCTTTTTCAATACCCATTTGTCGTTAAAAGAAGAAGAACTCAAAGTCAGCATCGACGAAATTTTGGAGATTACAGAAAAAAGCCGTTTTCCTAAAATCATTACAGGGGATTTTAATGCGGATCCCGACCATCTGCAGATCAAGCGAATGGAAAATCATTTCGACGATGTGTTCTTGAAAATCGGCAAAAGCAATATGTATACGTATCCGGCTCCTTATGAACACGACAGCGATGGCGTGAAGTTAAAACCGGTAACACGCATCGATTATATTTTTACAGATCAAAATTTTGAGCCCGAAGAAGCCGCTGTTATCGAAACGTCCATATC
Organism: Planococcus chinensis; assembly: GCF_020071995.1. GTDB lineage: Bacteria > Bacillota > Bacilli > Bacillales_A > Planococcaceae > Planococcus > Planococcus chinensis_A. The sequence goes on from NZ_JABWTK010000003.1 coordinate 55,105, forward strand.
GGACCATTTGCCGATCACAGCAGACTTGGTTCTGTCGCGCGTAGGCAGTAAAATGAAAACAGCTAATGGAGCCAGAAGCTTAAAGTGACTTCTTTTATTAAGCAATTGAACTTATCTGGAGAAGCATTTTCTCCCACATAAAAAACTGTAACCAAGCTCAGATGAAGAGCAATTTGGTTACAGTTTTTTATTATGTGCATTATCCGTAAACACGTGCGCCGCTGGATTCGCTGCGTCGGCATAGCCTTACCAGCAAGTAGACAAGCGGAGTATCGCAGGCTGCTGCCAGCCATTTAAAAGCGTATTGTGTAAAGATCATGGCAAGGAGTGCTGCAGTCGGCATCGTCCCATAAAAAGCGATGACGATAAATAGAGTGGTATCAACGAGCTGGCTGACCATTGTCGATGCGTTATTGCGAAGCCAAAGTTTGGATTCGCCGTGGCGGTCTTTCAACTTATGGAAAATGGTCACATCCAAATTCTGGCTGATGAAGTACGAGATTAAACTTGCTAATGTCACACGGAATCCGGCAGAAAAAATAGTTTCAAACGATGCCTGGTCTCCGAAGAACGGAGCGGCAGGCAAGTGAATGGCCAAATAGATGAAAGCCAGTGCACAGCATTGCGTGATGAACCCGGCAAACACCGTCTGGCGCGCCGCTTCCTTGCCGTAAACTTCCGCAATCGTATCGGTAATGGGAAAGGTGAAGACGTAGACGACTACGGCTGCCGGCAGTACCAGCCATTCGCTGATGCTGAACAGTTTGACTGCCAGGATATTCGATAAGATAAGCAATCCGACAAATGCTCCGTTTAAGTAAAGTAACATAGCGCTCTCCTTTACCGGTTGGTGATCGTTTCCGGATACATATCGTGGTTCATCATCCGGTAAGACGCCATTTCTTCGTATTTTGTACCTGGTTTGCCGTAGTTTGTATAAGGGTCGATCGACAAGCCGCCACGCGGCGTAAATTTGCCCCATACCTCGATATAGCGGGGTTCAAGCAATTTGATCAAATCGTTCATGATGATGTTTACAACGTCTTCATGGAAATCGCCGTGGTTGCGGAAACTGAACAAGTACAATTTCAGCGATTTGCTTTCCACCAATTTTTTATCCGGGATAAAGCTCAAGTAAATCGTGGCAAAATCCGGTTGTCCGGTCTGTGGACACAGCGAAGTGAATTCCGGGCAATTGAATTTTACAAAATAATCGCGTGTATGCAGATTATCGATTGCTTCCAGAATATCGGGGTCGTACTCAAATTTATACTTCGTGTTTTGGTTGCCGAGAAGCGACAAATGGTCCAGTGTATCTTCGTTTCTTCCTGCCATAAAAAAGGCCTCCTTCAAGTGTCCGACTTGAGAGAGGCCTATAAAAACGGAAAAAGAAAAAGCCAAATCGCATGTGGATTTGGCTGAGTTTCGTCAATCCATAGTTTTTTATAGAGGGTGAAATGCTATGAACCTCTCCCGTCGCCGGGTTATTTAATTGATGCTTCCTCACTCATCGTAAAAGACTTTCGGTTTGCTGTCAATTCTCTTTTAAAAGAAATCATACAAATTGCCGTAGGGGCCAAGGGGAGTTTTTGGTGCTGCACAAAAATGAATGTCTCGGATTGTTTGGCAGATTTTCCTTGAGGGTAAGTTAATTGGAAAAGTAGCGCATTAAAGGAGGAATTGCAGTTTATGGCAGAAACTCGACCAATCCCGCGTGATAAGGGCGTAGACAATACATTGGCTTTGATGACAGAAGGTTATCTATTCATACCGAACCGGACAAGGCAACTGAAGACAGATGTTTTTCAAACACGTTTGCTTGGCCAAACGGCGGTATGCATAGCGGGCGAAGAAGCGGCGCAGGTATTTTATGATGAAGACAAATTTCGGAGAAGAGGAGCCGTTCCAAAGAGAATTCAGAAAACCTTGATGGGCGAAAAAGGGATCCAAACAATGGATGATGCAGCCCATAAGCATCGCAAGCAGCTCTTTATGTCGCTTATGACCCCGGAACGTTTGCGTCTCTTAAATCTTTACGTTGCAGAAGAATGGCGTTCCGCTGTTGAGCGATGGAGCGCGATGAAAGAAGTTTTGTTTTTTAAAGAAGTGGAAGAATTAATGATGCGGGTTGCCTGCCGCTGGGCAGGAGTTCCTCTCCGGGAGAACGAAGTGGAAATGCGTTCCCGTGATATGGGGGCTTTGATTGATTCGTTTGGAGCTGCTGGCCCAAGGCATTGGAAAGGCAGAACTGCGCGTAAACAGTCGGAAGAATGGATTGAGAAAATAGTAAAAGCGGTGCGCAAAGGAAAACTGCAAGCGCCAAATGGAACAGCGCTTCAAGCCATGAGCTGGTATAAGCAGCCGAATGGGAAAAAAATGACGACTCATATGGCGGCAATTGAAGTGATCAATATTTTACGGCCGATTGTCGCAATTGGCCGCTATATTACCTTTGGAGCGATCGCTCTTCATGAAAATCCCGAAACACGTGAAAAATTGGCTGCCAACCGCGGGGACTATAGCCAGTGGTTTGTCCAGGAAGTGCGCCGTTATTATCCGTTCGGGCCATTTACAGGAGCAAGAGTCCGTGAAAACTTTGTCTGGCAAGGATATCATTTTAAAAAAGGGACGCTTGTGCTGTTGGATATCTACGGCACGAACCATCATCCGGATTTATGGGTTCAGCCGGAAGAATTCCGTCCGGAACGGTTCCGTGACTGGAAGGAGAGCCCATTCAGCTTTATTCCGCAGGGAGGCGGGGAATACGATTTGGGCCATCGATGTGCAGGAGAATGGGTAACGATTGAAGCGATGAAGACCAGCCTCGAGTTTTTGGTCAGAAAAATGGAGTACGATGTTCCAGATCAAGATGTCAGTTACAGTATGGCACGAATGCCTACACTTCCGAAGAGCCGCTTTGTTATCCGGAATGTGCGTCCGGTGCGGTATTAAAGGTTAATTTGCCTGCTTGAACTGGTTTAACCAGAGGGCGGGCTTTTTTCTGTCCAATGAAAGGAGAAGGGAAGATGACGATAAAACAAATGGGGTGGCTGCCGTCCAACATCGTGGAGTGGGTGGATAAAAAAGTCGGTGAACAAAAAGAACTTCTCCGTATCGAACCGCTTGTAGGGGGCACTTCTTCCCATCTGTATGAAATAGATTATTCAGATGGAACCGGTACAGAATCCTGCGTCCTGAGGCTTTTTACAAAAGCCGAATGGCTGGCGATGGAACCCGATTTGGCGGACCACGAAGCAGCAAGTTTACGGGAAGCCGCCAAAACGGGTCTTGCCGTACCGGAATTATTGGGATTGGATGCCACTGGCGAACAATGCGGCGTACCGGCGGTTTTGATGACGAAAATTGAAGGAAGCGTCGTGCTGCAGCCGGACAATGAACAAGAATGGCTGGAGGGATTGGCAGAGGCGCTCGCGAAGATCCATTCACATCGAGCTTCTGACTTCCGGTGGGAATACTTTTCTTACAACCAAGCTCTGTCTTTAGAGCGGCCGGCATGGTCTGATCATCCGGAAGATTGGATGCGGGCCTTTTCGATTGCTGGCGGAGCCCGGCCATCTGTTGAAGCTTGTTTTCTTCATCGCGATTTTCATCCAGCCAATGTATTATGGGACAATCGAAAAGTGAGCGGGATAGTGGATTGGGTGAATGCATGCAAAGGGCCGGCTGGAGTAGACGTCGGCCATTGCCGGCTGAACTTGGCACAGCTTCACGGCGTTGAAATGGCTGATCAGTTCCTCGATGCATACGTACGGCATGCCGAGGGTTTTGTCTATCAGGCTTATTGGGATATTCTCGCTTTGACCGATATTCTGGACGGACCTCCAGCAGTTTATCCGGGATGGGAAACCTTTGGAATGAGCGGATTAACGGATGAATTGATCAGGCAGCGGCTGGATGCTTATTTGCTTAGTTTGCTCGGTCGTTTCGAACCGGAATCTACTTGAAAACCGTCAGGCTTCTCTGGCATCAGGTTTGATTTCTCTGAAAAAGGAAATATACAGAACAAGCAAGTTTTGAGGAGGAAACCCAATGACTGATGAACAATTAAAGCAATTAAAAGACCAATTAATGGAACAGAAAAATTCGATTGAAGACCGGGTTGAACATGCCGAAGAATTCGATACAACTGAACTGTCCAATTACGATAACCATCCAGCCGATAATGCCACCGATTTGTTTGACCAGGAACGCGGAATGGCATTGAACCAGTTCAAAGAAGATGAACTCAATGATACGAATGCCGCGCTAGAAGCAATAGAAAACGGCACGTACGGCAAATGTGCAGTATGCGGCACGGAAATCCCGTTTGAACGCTTAGAAGCACTCCCGACGGCTTTGACGTGCATTGATCATGCTCAGCAGGACATTGATATGACGTCGCGTCCGCCGGAAGAAGATGTATTGCAAAGTTCTACAGGGCAGCCGGTGGAAAAAGAAGACAGCCGGATTCGCGATTACACCGATACTTTCCAGGATGTTGAAGACTTTGGATCTTCGGACAGCCCGCAAGACCAGCCTGGAGAAGATAAAGATATGAAAGATTTCTACGAAGAAAGAGACGGAGAATGAGCATGACCCTGTGCCTGATGAGCATGGGGTTTTCTTTGGTTCAAATGCAATTGGAGGAGAATGAGATATGAAAGAGCTGGAAAAAAAGATTTTCGAACTGGAATGCAGCCACATTCAACCTGACGTACGAATTTCAAAAGAGAAGCTGGGAGAAATACTGGATGATGGCTTTTTTGAGTTTGGAAGCTCGGGGAAAGTATGGAAGCGGTCGGATTACGATACAGATCATTCTTTATCCCCTGACCGCATGGAGATTTCAAGCTTCAGGATGGAGGAGCTGGGACCTGAAGCGGTGCTCACTACATACCAGATTTTCAACAAAACCACTGGAATATCTTCCCTCCGCAGTTCCGTGTGGAAAAAGCGGGAAGCCGGATGGAAACTGTTTTTTCATCAAGGGACGCGTTCGGATTAGGTGTTTGAGGGAAGCGAAAAGAGGTTATTACATAACTAGGTGTTTTAACGTGAAGGAGGGATAAAGATGGATCATGCAGTAGTATTGTTTGATGGGGATTGTAATTTCTGCGACTCCAGTGTGCAGTTCATCATAAACCACGACCCCGCCGGCTATTATCAATTTGCTTCTCTGCAAAGTGACATTGGCCGTGAACTGAGAAAGAAACATGAAGTGCCGGAAGACGTGGACAGCCTGGTCTTGATACAGGACGGCAAAGCGTACGTTAAATCAGAAGGGGCATTGATGATTTCCCGCCACCTGACAGGGTTATGGAAACTGGCTTTTTATTTAAAATCATTCCCGCGCCCACTGCGCGACGGAGCTTATGATGTTGTAGCAAAAAACCGCTATAAGGTATTCGGTAAACTTAACAGTTGTATGTTGCCGCCTCCACATATCCGGAAACGTTTTCTGGATAAACAATAAAATCCTGATGCGCTGAAGCGCACCAGGATTTTTATTTGGGTCGGTCGGGGTTAAATGAGCGCTTGCGCTTTTCCTTGTCTAACTCCGGCTCCCAGCCCCTCGAGGTCGCGGTCTGCCTTGCCGATGAGGGCAAAAGAACGCCATCACGGAGGCGCTTCCGCTTTTCTTACTCAAAGTTCGATATTCTCCAGTACTGGCTGGCGATGCTTCGCGACATCCAGGCCAGGCCTTTGCTTTCCGCTTCATGGATTTGGAGCCAGTCATCCATTTGATCGTTTTTCAAGTAAACTTCATGGTTGGGTGCCTGATCGTGAAGGCCGGTGATATCATAATGCCCATCCCGATAAAAGGTTGCCGATACATCATAGTCAATATTCGGTGACGTGGTTAACGGATTACCGACGCTATGCGTCAAGTTAACCACCACGTTTCGTTCGTCTTCTTTTACTTTTTCCAATTGGATTCCTTCAGAAGAAGCGACATCCGCTTTCCGGAATTTTTTCCGCCAATCATACGCAATGCTCGGACCCACATCTTTATGCAATTCCAGCTTGGCATCTTCTTTTCCTAATTGCAGCGAAAAGGTGACCTGCGTGCGGTAATGAGACGATTCAGGATCAAATGTCCGGTTGTCTCCTGCAAAATAGCGGTTGGGCGACAGCAAATTTGGATTGGTTAAATATTCGTCCGGCAGGAAAGTGGTGTAGCGGAAATCCCAGACCTGATTAAATTCCGCTACATTGACCTGAGGCGAGTCCGCTAGTAATTGTTTCAAGGGCGCAATTTTTTTCATCATCCAAAATTTTTCCATCGCTGCTTCTTGCTGCGACGATTTGATGTTAAGCAAGCCGAAAAAACGGGCAGCTATGGATTTTTCTTCGCTGAAGCCGGTTTCGGATTGTTCCAAAGGACGTTCCGCACGAATCCAGTAAGAGTATTCCCGGTCCATTTCGACATCAGAATCGGTAAACTGAGTTTTTCGGGTCGTTTCCAACGGTTCGCCGTCCCGGTAAATTTCATATTCTTCGATTCCGTCGATGTCTCCCCATGCCAAGATAATTTTTGATTCCAAGACGATTGTCGTGAAGGCGATTTGCTGCAAATAATTGACGGTGTCTTTTGTATGATCTTCTGTGCTGGTTTGCATTTTGATCCGTTCTTTCACTTGGCCGTCAGTGCCGAGGCGTTCAATTGTATAGATGTACAATTCACCGATTTGCAGATTTTCATCCCTAAAACTGTTTTTGGTCCCGGTATAGACGGTATCGGCATCTCTTTTTACCAAACACTCATCTCCCGTATGTGACCATTCAAAGTAAATCATCGTATCTGTCTGCTGCAGTAAATCAATTTCCAGATGCTTCGCAACCATTCGACCATCTCCTTACAAGGGTTATAGTAAAGCTATACCCTGTTCTGGAAATTCCTGAACCCCGGTTGTCTATTCCGCCACTTTGTTACATAAATAACATGATAAATTTATGAATAAAATTGTATGATTAACGAAATGCTTGCAAGAGGGTAGATTTGCAAAGCCCCGCGACAAATAGTATGTTAAAGAAAGATGATAAGCGACGAAACAGAAAGAGGAATTGAGATGGGGAGGTTGTGGGAATGGCTTTAAAGGAAACAAAAAAAGCAGGAAGCTTTAAGAATTTTGATGACGCTGCTGAACACATTCTTCAAATGCTAAGCAAACAATTAAAGATCAACACCTTATTCATTGCCAAAAATGATGGACAGACAAATGAAATTGTCAAAGCGTTGAATGTTAAAGAGGAATTAGTGACTGCGGGAAACGCGTCTCCTTTGAGCCAAACTTTTTGCAGTTTGAGCATCAACCACGGAAAAGAGCCCTTGATTATCGAAGATATTTCCCGCGAAGATCAATCGAATCAATTGGAAATCGCCTCCCGCTTTGGCAACGGTTCGTTTATTGGCATCCCGATTCTTTACGAATCCGGAGAAGTGTACGGCACGATTTGCGGCATTGACCAAGTGCCTTTTGACTTTACAGAAGAACATAGTCAAGCATTGGCGACGATGTCGTCGCTGCTGACGTATGTGCTGGAACTTGCCAAAGCAAATGAGCAAATTGAATCCCTCTCCTCTCCACTTGTACCGGTCACCCGTGGAGTTGCCATTCTTCCCGTCATCGGTGAAGTGACAGCAGGGCGGGCACAGACCATTATCAATCATGTGCTGGAAAAGTGCGGAGATGCCGAACTGGATTATTTGATCGTCGACGTATCCGGTGTTTCTCAAATCAATTCGGTAGTAGGCGAATACTTATTAAAGCTTGTCAGTATCCTGAAAATGGTTGGGGTCACACCGGTGGTCACTGGAATTCAGCCTTTTATGGCTTTAAAAGTTCCACATTTTGCAAAAGCCTTACAAGGCGTCATGATTCAAGCAAATCTTGAAATGGCGTTAAAAGAACTTGGATTTGTGCTAATAAAAGAATGCCAGGAAAAATCGAGCCGATGAGAAATCCGGCTCGATTTTTAGCTTTCTTTATCAAAAAATACATGCTTAAGCTCCCACGAATCGCCAATCTCCAACAAACCAAATGAATATTGAGGCTGTTTTCGCTTATCTGTAGGGGAACCGGGATTGAAAAGTGTAATGCCGTCCATTTTCCGCTTCACCGGGATATGGGAATGGCCAAAAACAATGATATCGACTTCGTCTTCGGCAAAAGCTTCATAGGCGCGCTGTTCAGTGGTTTTTCGGCTGCCGTCGCCGTGGATGACGCCAATTTTCAAATCTCCGAAGGCAAAAATCTTTTTCTTTCCAAAACGGTCCGCTATTCCCCAAGGGTCGACGTTTCCGGTCACGCCATCAGTTTCTGTATAAGCCGACAATTCGTAATATACATCAAGCGTCTGCCAATCGCCGGCATGAATGATGAAATCCGCGGATTGGCATTCCTCAACCAAACGCTGGGGGAGCTTTTTCGCCCGCACTGGAATATGGGTGTCCGACACAATCACAATTTTTTGCATATGCACGCCTCCATTCATCAACTTTCTTCCACTTTAACAAAGTTTCGGGATGCCGTCCCGCTCCACTAAATTTGCTTTATAGCCGGAATGGTTATTCAACCGAAAAGCGGGGATAATAAATGAAAGCAAAAATCTGAGAAGAAGAGGAGGGAGAACATGGTTCAGGAACGCAAGATCTCTTGTTATATTGCCGCCAGTCTGGACGGCTATATCGCCACAAAAGACGATTCGCTCGACTGGCTCTTTAAAGTGGAGATGGAAGGAGATGCCGGCTACGCCGAATACATGGAAACCATCGACACTGTAGTTATGGGACGGCGCACATACGATTGGGTCATGGAAATGGAAAAAGGGAAACCCCCGTATCCGGATAAAAAATGCTATGTGTTTTCAAATTCAAAAAGCGGCCAAGAAGGGCACATCATCTTTATTAATGAAAATGTTAAGTCTTTTGTCGAAAGAGAAAGAGGGCTTCCAGGAAAAGACATTTGGGTAGTTGGGGGAAGTGCTCTTCTCCACGATTTTCTAAAGGAAAAGCTGATCGATGAATTTATCATTTCGGTTGCCCCTACTTTGATTGGACAAGGCATTCCTCTTTTTCAGGAATTGGATTTCGAAATGGAATTCACTTTGAAAAATGTCCGGCAATCCGGCCAGTTTGCGCAGCTGCACTTAATCCGCAAATGAAAGGAAGAATTGAACATGGCGATGTTAAACCATGATCCGGTCGTCAAAGCGGAAATGAATATAAGAAAACCGGTTGATGAAGTATTCGCGGCATTTATCGATCCCGAAAAAACAACGAAATTCTGGTTCACCAAGAGCAGCGGAAAGCTGGAACTTGGCAAGCACATTCAATGGGATTGGGAAATGTACGGAGTCTCCACAAACGTCTATGTAAAACAGCTGGAAGAAAACAAGCGCATTGTGATTGAATGGGAAGAGCCTTACGGCTATTCAATAGTAGAATGGACGTTTACTCCGAGAAACGACCAAGAAACTTTTGTGTCAATCACCAATACGGGGTTTCAAGGCGAGGGCGATGAAATGGTGGCACAAGCCCTCGATTCCATGGAAGGATTTACAATCGTGCTATGCGGCTTGAAAGCCTATTTGGAGCATGGCATCTCTCTAAATTTGATTGCAGATAAAGCGCCGGATGCCCATGCCAATCCATAATCTTTTTAAGGACCATTATTGGTCCTTTTTCTATTTTTACGCCCTTACTGGTTAAAAAGAATGGCTCTGGCTTTGGCGATCACATGATCCTGGTCGTCGTGGATGATGCAGTCTGCATGCGTAATATTGCGCCCTTCTTTTACAGCAAAAGCGCGGGCAGTTAAAAACTCGGATTTTGCTCCTTTAAGAAAAGTGACATTTAAATCGACGGTCACCACTTTTTGCTTGCCTTCTGCATCGGGCATTACTGTATTACAGAGCGCCACATCAGCGAGTGTAGCAATAATGCCGCCATGAATCACGCCTACACTGTTGACAAATAGCGGCTGGATGGGCAACGTTACTTTCACGCTGTTTTCACTTATACGTTCGTAGGACATATCTAAAAATTCATCGAAAGGCTGTCGGATGAACATCGCAATTCCTCCCCAAATAACATGGTTTTTATTGTATTCGCCAATTTACCACTTGAACCCTTTTTCCTGGGTTCTTTTGGGCAAAATCCCGCAAAGATATAACACTTATTATGTAATTTTATTCCAAATAATTATTATGCAAGACTTTAGTACTTTTATTAATTGGAAATTAAGTAGGTATGAAGGGTTTAATTTTCAAACTTCGCCCTATATACTGAGGAAAGGAATTGTTTTTGGCAATTCCGGATAAAGGAAGGAGAGAAAGCATGAAAAGTCTTAAAACTTTAGCATTCGGTTTGTTTGTAGTTCTGTTCCTGAGCTTTTCACAGGCAGAAGCAGAAGCGCATGCTCCAGATCTTCACTCAGGATCCAAAGGACAAGCAGTAACTGAACTGCAGACCAAACTGAAAAAACTCGGTTACTTCCATGTCACCCCAACAGGTTATTATGGTTCGATTACAGAAACAGCAGTAAGCCAGTTCCAGCGTGATTTCGGCGTCCCGGCAACAGGTTACACGGGAACTTTGACTCGAAATAAAATGGAGCAAGTAGATATGATGGCACACGTAGTGCATGGAGAAGCAAGAGGCGAGGTTTACAAAGGGAAAGTGGCGGTAGCCGCTGTAATTTTGAACCGTATCGATTCGGGACATTTCCCCAACAGTACATACAATGTCATTTTCCAACGCAATGCATTTACCGCGGTCAATGACGGGCAGTACTGGTTGACGCCTGATGCTTCCGCTTACCAGGCAGTGCGTGACGCTTACCAAGGATGGGATCCAAGTGCCGGCGCCACGTATTATTACAATCCGGCTGGCGTTACGGATAAATGGATTTTCTCACGGACCGTCATTACAAAAATCGGCAAGCATTATTTCGCGAAGTAAACGAAAGCCTTGGAGTCTTCTCCAGGGCTTTTTATATTCATCGTGAAAGACATATAGAACTGCTGCTTCGTTTATAATGAAGGGGAAGCAAAAGAAAGGCGGAATAGAAATGGCTGAATTACCGAACAATGAATTGCCACCAAAAACATGCAGCATCGAGAAATTGGTGACGAATAAAAAAGATGTAGCAAAAGTGCTCGATGGTAGCAAAACGGCCACTCGGCGGAATGGCCGCTATGCGGATATCGGAGAAGTGATGGTGCTGGAAGGAAGCGAGTTTGTGGTAGAGCGCGTCTATGCACAAACGCTGGGTGAATTGACGGACGAACATGCACGCCAGGAAGGATACGGCAGTGTGGAGGAATACAAACAATCCATCCTGAAATTTCATCCAGGCATGCCGTGGCTTCCACAAATGTCCGTTTGGGTCCATGAGTTTGCACCGGTTGTGAACTAAACGATGTATACAGTGATTCTGTTTCTACATGTCCTCAGTGCCGTTTCATCCATCGGTCCGTTCTTTGTGCTCGTCCCGTTGATCGAACGGATGAATGCTGCCTCTGAAGACGTGCTGCATGCCCATATCGCCACGTTCCGCTCAGCGGTCCGCCTCGTCAAACATGCTGGCCATGTGCTGGTAACGACAGGCGTGCTGCTGATTTGGCAAAGTTACTGGCAATGGACAACGCCGTGGATTGTGATGACGCTTGTCATCATGTTTGGATCCATTGTCTTTTTGGCCCGTGCATTCAAACCGGTTTTGAGAAAGTTCGAAGAACCGAGTGCTGACCGCCAAACGCTCATCCGAAAACTGCAGCGCTCCTTATGGATTTATATTCTAATTTTATTGGCGATGTTGTGGCTGATGGTGGCAAAGCCGGAGTTATGGTAAAAAGATAAAAGGCTGTCGAGAAGTTCTCGACAGCCTTTTTGAATAGATTAGCCTTTGACGGCGCCTGCTGTCATGCCGGCAACGAAGAAGCGCTGCAGGAAAACGTAGGCGACCACCATCGGGGCAGAAGCGATAATGACACCCGTGAAGAGCATCGGATAGTTTGTGGAATATTGCCCTTGGAATTCAAGCAAAGCGAGCGGCAAGGTCTTGTAGGCATTGTCTGTGATGAACAGCAACGGATAAAGCAAGTCGTTCCAATGCATCACGAACAGGAAAATGGCGGTTGCCGATAAGGACGGCAAGGACAAAGGAATCGCGACTTTTGTGAACATCTGCCAATTTCCGGCGCCATCAATCGTCGAAGCCTCAAATAATTCTTTCGGCAAAGTTTTCATAAAACCAGTCAAAATGAATACGGCAATCGGCAAGGTTGTTGAAACATTCACCAGAATCAAACCTACTAAACTATTGGTAAGATTCAAGTCAAGCATCAGCGAATAAAGCGGCACCATGATAACTTGCGCCGGTACCATCATGCCAAGCGTAAACAATGTAAACAAAATGTTCCCAAGCCAGCTGCTGAGGCGGGTAATGCCAAAAGCGATCATGGCAGCGAACAGCAGCGTGAAGGTTACGGAAAACAGCGTAACGATGACACTGTTCATGAAATAGCCGGCCATCGTCTGTTCCTGGAAAATGGCTACGTAATTATCAATGTTTATGCCGTCTGCAGGAAGCCCGAGTGGATTCGAAAACGTTTCTCTCAAAGTTTTCATCGAGGTCAAAACAACAACCAGCAACGGGATTAAGATAAGCAACGCATAAACGAGCAGAGAAAATCTTCGGAAAAGCAAGCTGTTTTCCTCCTTTCAATTAATAGGAAACCCGATCCGAGCGCAATGCTTTGAATTGCAGGAACGTGATAATCGCTATGATGATCATGAAAATAACGGAAATGGCACTTGCATAACCGAATTGATAATTTCTAAAAGCGATGTCGTAAATGTACGTAGCGATGATTTCGGTCGAATTGTTCGGACCGCCGCCTGTCATCGCAAACACCAAATCGAACGCTTTAAACGATTGAATAGTAGTATAAGCGACAACAATCGTAGCGGAAGGGGCAAGCAACGGCCACGTCACGGAACGGAACGTCTGCCACTTGGATGCTCCTTCAATTTTGGCTACTTCATACATTTCCTGCGGAATGGCTTGCAGACCGGCGACAAATACAATCAGCATTTGGCCTGCGTGGAACCACACTTGGGTAATGGCCAATGAATAAATCGCAATATTGGAGTTCCCCAGCCAGTTCTGCGCTAAAAAGCCAAGGCCGATTCCTTCAAGTATTTGATTCAGGATGCCCAGCGACGGATCGTAGACGAATGCCCAGATAAATGCCACTGAAACGGACGACAGAATCGTCGGGAAGAAATACAGAGCCCGCAGGAAAACCGTAGTCTTTGTATTCTTAATCAGAATCATGGCGAAGGCAAGTGCAACAAGCGTTTGGAAAACGACGACGACCAGCATGAATTTCAAGTTATTGCCGATCGTTTTCCTGAAAATCGAATCACCTGTAAACGCCCGTTCGAAATTATCGAATCCAATAAAGGCGAAAGCATCGCTAAAGCCATCCCAATCGGTGAAGGAATAGAACAAGGCACTTACAGTTGGATATAGAAAGAAAATACTGTACAGGACTAGGCCCGGCACAAAGAATAGAAAAATGGTTTTTGAGGTTTTCATGACATCATTCCCTGTTTTCGTCTACGATTTTCTGTGCAGCTTCTGCAGCTGCCATCGGATCTTCTCCGCCAAGTACGTTTTCAATCGAGCTGAGTACAGCATCTTCAACTTGTGCATTGGTGATTAAATAACGCGGCTGAAATCGGGTTTTTCTTTCATCAATCCAATAAGCTGTATTTTTCAAAGCTTCGGATTCATAGTTCACGTCTGTAATCGTCAAATGCTGGCCGGTTTCATTTGCATATTTAGAAGCTACTTCCGGCTGGCTCAAATAATCGATGAATTTCTTAGCTTGATCTTTTTTCTCAGAATTGCTGTTTACAGCAAGCATGAAAGTCGCTGTGTTGATGCCTTCATAGACTGCTTCGCTTTCTTCAACCGTAATCGGCGCAAGCAAGTCCAATTGAAGATCAGGATTCAATCCCAGCAGAGAAGCCATGTGGTAGGAGCCGGTTGCAAGCATGGCAGCTTCTTCGTTGGCTACCATAGACATTGCGGCATCCTGGTTTGTACCTAAAGCGTTTTCCTGGATATACCCTTTTTGCTCAAGCAATTGGAAATCTTCGAGGGTTTTTACCCACCACTCGTTTGTCAGCTTTTCTTCACCACTTAAAAGTTTGGCGAAAATCTCTTCATCTGGTGCGTTGTTCATGACCATGCTGTTCATAAATTGGTTAGGGCCGATATCGGCGCCAGGGAAGGCGATAGGGGTGATGCCGTTTTCAAGAAGCGTATCACATAATGCCTGGAATTCAGACCAGCTTTTTGGCACTTCCAACCCGAGTTCTTCGAACATGCCTTTGTTGTAAATCGGCATATTGAATACCAACTGATACGGAAGAGCATATTGCTTGCCGTCAACTTGTCCGACACTAATTAAGTTTTCATCAAAATTAGAAACAAATTCTTCGCTGCTTAAATCTTCAAAAATGCCAGCTTCTTGAAGCGACTGGAATTGTGCTCCGGGGAATGAAGCAAAAACATCGCCCGTGGAACCTTCCTGCAGCATGCGTTGTGCAGTTCCGAGGTATTGGTCGGAAGGATAGATGTTCATTTCGACAGCAATATCCGGATTTTCTTTTTCAAATTCAGCAATAATTTCATCGAATACGGCTTTGTCTTCACCGCGCCAATGCATAAAGCTGATTTGTGTCTTGTCGCCGCTTTCGCCGCCGCTGTCATTGCTGCTGTTGCTTTCTCCGGCGCAACCTGAAAGAATCAAAATCAGCATGAGAAATCCAGCCATTAGAAACTTAAAATTTTTCGTCATTTCTGTATCCTCCCCTTTTATAAGTAATAACTGCTTACTAATAGTTATACCGTAAAAATACAACTATGTACAAACAATACTGAATTATCGAATATCAGCCGCTTTTTTATTGACAAAGGGCAAAAATTCCAATAAGATAGGTGCAACCTTTTTGTACGGATTATGGCAGAAGGTGCCGGGAGCGGCATCGCCGGAAGTACAGTTGAGCTGAGAATAGCAGAGCAAATCGTTGAATAAGAAGAGTAGTGCACAGAATTCCTCTCAAAGAGAGCCGGTGGCAGGTGGAAATCGGCGGGGAATGTGCGTGAATGGACTTATGAGAGATTCCTTGAATTACAGTAAAGGAATCCGTTTTCCCCGCGTTACTGGGGACAAAGTGAAAGCTTTTTCAGCTTTAACATGAGGTGGCACCGCGGTCAAACCGTCCTCTGCAAGGGAGATTCCTGTTCCTTGCAGAGGGCTTTTTTTATTGGTTGCAGGTGTGTGACTGAAGCGGTAATGTGGCCGCTTTCGCTTTTCTAAGTGTCTAGCTGCAGCGCCTAGCCCCTCGGGGTCTTAAGTCAGCCCACTCTGGAAACCAGGATTTCCGGCGTGTTCTGCCTTAAGCCTGTCGGGGCTGCACAGGCGCTTCCGCTTTTCTAAATGTCTAGCTGCAGCGGCCAGGTTCTCGGGTCATAAGCCCACCCAGCTATGTGGCAAAAAGCGCCACTTCGCTGGTCCGTCTTATGCCTGTCGAACCTGAACGGCCGCTTTCGCTTTTCTAAAAATCGAGGGAGATGAGCAGAGATGAAGTTGAGAAAAATTGATGGAGATTCATTGACGCCGATTGTAGTGTTCAACCGGCTGCAGGGCAAACGGAAGTGTTTATTGGAAAGCTCGTTGAAAACGGGGGTGACAGGCCGCTATTCATTTATCGGAGCGGATCCTTCGAAATCCTATATTGGAAAGGGAAATGCATTGAAAGAGATAGATTTCCGAACCGGTCTTGAAGAAAGTTATAGTGGAAAGCCGTTGGAGCTTTTAAAAGCCCGCTTGCCGGTTCATGAGGCGAAAGTGGAGGAATTGCCGTTTACCGGCGGGGCTCTCGGCTATATTGGCTATGATGCAATCGGAGCTTACGAACCGGTGGAAGCGGCACGAGCGGATAGCTTGGAGATGCCGGACCTTCATTTGCATTTGTACGAGACACTTGTTGTATTTGATCATGTGAAAAATGATATTACCATCATTTCATTTGAAGACAAACTGGATGAAGTGGAAGCGCAGCTCACTATGCCGGAGCCGGATGCCGTACAGGAAAAGCAGCATCCGCTGAAGTTCACTTCCAAAACCGATGCAGCGAAGTTCCGGGCTCAGGTCGACCAGGCGAAAGCGCATATCCGGAATGGAGATGTGTTTCAATTGGTGTTGTCGCAGCGCTTGTCGGCTGCTTATCAAGGAGACGCCTTTCAGCTGTACCGCAGACTGCGAAAAGAAAATCCGTCGCCCTATCAGTTTTTCATCGACTTTGATGATTATGCTATTGTCGGCGCATCGCCCGAAAGTTTATTGACGATCCGCAATGGCCATATGGTGACCAACCCGATTGCAGGAACGCGAAAACGGGGGCGCACGGAAAAAGAAGATGCATTTCTTGCCGAAGAGCTGGCGAACGATGAAAAAGAACGGGCAGAACATCAGATGCTGGTCGATCTCAGCCGCAATGATGTGGGGCGTGTAGCCGCCATTGGTTCGGTAAAGATTCCGAAATACATGGTCATTGAGCGGTATCAGCATGTCATGCATCTGGTATCCGAAGTGACAGGGGAGTTGAACCGTGCGATGCATCCGCTTGATGCACTGGTGTCTTGTCTGCCGGCAGGAACTGTATCCGGTGCACCGAAAGTGCGGGCGATGCAGCTGATTCAGCAATTTGAAGAAGAGCGGCGGGGAGTCTACGGCGGAGCCATCGGTTATTTCGGATTTAACGGGAATCTGGATGTGGCCTTGGCGATACGGACCTTCGTCGTCAAAGACCAGCATGTCCATGTGCAAGCGGGTGCAGGAATCGTTTATGATTCCGATCCGCAGGCAGAATTTGAAGAAACTTTGCACAAAGCCCGTTCATTGACGGAGGTGTTTGGATGATTCTCTTAATCGATCATTACGATTCTTTTACTTATAATATTTATCAGGCAGCAGCAGAACTGGGAGAAGACGTAGAAGTGGTTCGCTACGGTGCATTAACAATTGATGAAATACTGGCGAAAAAACCGCAAGCCATCATCTTATCGCCAGGTCCGGGGCATCCGGAGGCCTTGCCGGAATCGCTGCGGTTGATCCGCCAAGTTTACCAGAGCATGCCGATTCTTGGGATTTGCCTTGGCCATCAATTAATTGGCGCTGCTTTTGACGGAGAAATCGCTCAAGCGCCAACCATTCGGCACGGCAAAGTCTCACTGGTGGAGCATGGACAGCAAGGAATTTTTGCCGGTTTGCCGGACCCTGTCCCTGTTATGCGCTATCACTCACTAGCGATACAAAAGGAGACAATGCCAGTGTGCTTTGATATCCACGCTGCAGCAACGGATGATGGCACTGTCATGGCTATCAAACACCGGAATTATCCGATATACGGCTTACAATTTCATCCCGAATCAATCGGCACACCCGATGGCGCTAAGTTATTGGAACATTTCTTTGCTGAAATCAAGCGAGAGACTGCTGTCCGGTAAAATCAAAAGAAAGAGGAAGGACCTGTAGGGTCCTTCCTCTCTTTGTTATTTTCTGATAAGCGGCATTGTGCAGCAGCGGAATGCTCCGCCGGATTTAATAATTTCGGAAAAGTCCACTTCGATCACATTGAAATTATGTTTTTTCAACAGGTGATTAACTTTCTTGTTTTGGGGCTGGCTGAAAACACGCCGGTTTCCAATAGACAAGACGTTGGTGCCGAGCGCAAATTGCTCTTCGGCATTCACTTTCAAAAGGGTGTAGCGTTTGGCCAGCATTTTTACTGTTTCTGCATCCAATGCTTCCGGGAAGATGAGCGCTTCTGTAGGCGACAGGATATTAAATACGCAATCAAGGTGCAAGTATTTTTCATCAAACGCAATAGGAACCACTTTAAAGCGCGGAAGTTTTGCCTGCAGTTCCTGGATGGCCGTTTTGGAAGTGCGGCTGCTGATGCCGACATACAAGGTGTCATGGTCGATAATGACATCTCCGCCCTCTACCCGGCTGCAGCCGAGCGATTCAAAGTGGATTTGATGGCCTTTCAGCCATTTTTCCAGCTCCGCTTCTTCGCCTTGCCGGACAGAGGAGGCCATTTCTCCAATAAAGACGGTATCGTCTACGGTAAAACCGATATCCCGGGTAAAGACCTGTTCAGGAAACTGCTCAGACGGTTGGATCAATTCCACCGCCACACCGTTTTCCTGCAGCGCTTTTACAAACTGTTCGTGCTGCTGCGTCGCTTTTGCTATATCGATGTTTTCTTTTTGATAGCGCTTTTGCACATCATTGATCACTTCTTTGATTTCCATGTAATGCGGCGGGCATAGCAAGACCGACTGAAGTGTATCGTATTCGCTTCTGCACCAGGCAAACGGCGCTTCTTTTGCATAAGACGTCATATTTTCTCCTCCAAAAAACCTAGTTAATTATTTACCTATTCCCTTGTGGATGGCCCCTTAAAACATAAGAATGCAGTACAATCAACAAAGAGGCAGCCGGATGCTTAAAAGCTGCAGTCTATATTTTCGTTTAGGAGGGATTATATGCATATTAGTAAACAAGAAGTTCAGGAAGACCGGGAGTTTATCCGGAACAAAGTGATTGAGCACAATGGGGCAAGCTTGCCGGAGGAACAGAAGTCACCAAAAGAAGGAATCAGCTTTATTGCCCGCGATGAGAACGGAGAAATCATTGGCGGTGTGACAGGCACGGCTTACTGGGGACATATGCATATCGACTTTCTTTGGGTAGATCCTGAAGTCCGCGGCCAACGGATTGCCGAACAATTGATGAAGCAAATGGAAGAATACTCAAGAACCCAAAACTACAGCCTGCTGGTCGTTGAAACCTTTAGTTTCCAGGCACCCGGTTTTTATAAGAAGCAGGGGTTCCAGGAGTTTGGAGTATTAGAAGACCATCCAAAAGGGCATAGCAAGTACTTTTTCGAGAAGCGCCTGTGAGCTTAAAGAGAAATGAAAAAAGACGCCCAAATGGCGTCTTTTTTAACTATTCCTGGTCTTTGTAAAATACTTTGTCGACATTGTATTTCGCTTTATGGGCGTTGATCAAATAGGTTTCGTAAATTTCACGTTCCATTGGATCTTCCACAATCGAAACCGTGATGCGATAAACTTCTTCGCGGTGGTTTTTCAAAGGCGATACGTTGTCCTCGAAATGCTTTTTCACACGTTGGCGCAGTTTGCGGGCTTTGCCGACAAACAACAATTCACCGCTGTGGTTGAAAAATTGAATGATGCCGCCTTTATCGCGCGGGATTTCATGCAAATCGATAAAGCCGTATAATGGCTTAATGACTGCTTCGTCGCCTGTGATTTCCTGTTTGCGCTGTGTAATGGTGATATCGGCTTTAGGTGGTTGAATATTAATCATGCTTATCACGTCCTCTATTATCGTAATGCCTATCTTAACATAAAAAAGAGCGAAAATCTATTCGCTCTTCATGTAAACGGATGGCAAGAAATTATAAATTGTTCAGCTCTTCTTCCAGTGGAGTGTCTCCTTGCAACACTTCAAAAATCTTGTGATGCGTATTTGGCTGATCCAAGGCTTTTACCAGAACCGCCGCCACATCAGCTCTTGGAATCGAACGGCCTTCCATGGAAGTGAAGCCTTCAGAAGAAACTTCGATTTTGCCGGATTTGTCTTCGTTGGATAAAGCACCTGGCCGGATAATCGTGTAATCGAGATTGGTCGCTTGCAAAATATCATCTGCTACTCTTTTAGCGACGAGGTAAGGCTTCATTTTTTCGCCGCCTTCATCAGGGTCCGGCGTACCCATTGAGCTTAACTGAACAAAGCGTTTTACGCCTTTGTCCTCGGCGTATCTCGCCGCTTTTACAGAACCCCACAAATCGATTGTCAAGGTTTTATCCGGGCCTGTTGAACCGCCGGAACCGGCTGCGAAAATCACTGCATCCACATCTTCAAAAGCTTCGCTGAAGTCTTTTTCCAAATCGCCCAGCACTACTTTTGCAGCTCCGAGCTCTTTTAAATGATCAACTTGTTCTTGTTTGCGGACCATCGCAACCGCATCATGCTGTGATGCTGCCAATTCCTGGACAACCCGGCGTCCGACTTGTCCATTTGCTCCGATAACTAATACATTCATGTAAATTCCACTCCTTTAAAGTTTACCATTTAGTTATTATTCCCGATGTTTCCCGTACTAAACGTTCAAGGATTGTAACCCGAAGCTACCAAAAACCTTGTTAACAGGCTAAAATGAAAAGATGGAGGTGTATATATGGAGATTACAAATTTTGGTTTTAACCAGTTAAAAGATCCGACGGGCATCATCGAGGGCGAACGCTATGAATTTCTGCTGGATGTAGAAGTGGAAGAAGACGATGAGCTGTTTACAGAAGGCGGCTTGGAGCTGCGTGTTATTTTGGCAGTAGAGGGAGATGGCGCACGGATTGCCCATTATAATTTTGCTGATAAAATGTCCCGCGAAGTTTTGGAGTTTGGGTTGGAAGAAGACGAAGAAGCGGAAGTATTGGCTTTTTGCAAAGATAAATTATAAGAATGCTAGTAAAAATCCCGGCTCAATTGCATTGAGCCGGGATTTTTTTAGATTTTCACATCAATTTTTGCTGTTTCTTTTAATTCTTCGATGCGATCGTAAACCGCTTGCTGTGTGTTTTGCTGTTCAAGAGACTGGCGAATAGTCGGTTCCATTTCTTCAAAAGCAGGAGCTTCTTCCCCAGCTGTTTCAGCAAAACCGTCATATGCCTCCTGTACTTCTTTATCGGTCACTTCGGCGGGCTTCATTTCCTTAGCGACATAGTTTTCATAAGTGATTTGTTCGCGGAGCTGGCTTTCCATATCGTCCATGGTATAGCCGTTTTCTTTCAAAGCTGCGTTCATCGCTTCTTCATCTTCAAACTGGCCTTTCAGTTCTTCAAGGCGTTCTTCAACCGCGGCATCTTCTGCGTTATACCCTTTTTTGTCTGCATCCTGCAAAATCAGCTTATTGCCGACAATAACAGTAATGGCTTGTTCTTTTATCAAATCGGCGTTCTCAGCTTCAGCCGTATCTTTTCCTTGCGTTGCAAGAGACGATTCCAGCTGGCGAGCCACGCTGTTATAGACATTGCCCAATACTTTTTCATCGTTAACAACGACCACTACATCTTTTTCAGCAGGCAGTTTCAGTTTTGTCTGCTGCTCTGCTGGCTGTTCTGTAGATGCCGAAGTTTCTTCTGTTGTGGTTTCTTCTTTCGGTGCTGCTTCTTCGCTGTCTGAACAAGCACCAAGTGCCAATGCCAATAAAATTGGTGCCGCAGCGTATTTCATTTTTTTAATCATGTGTAAACTCCTCTTTGATTAGTCTCGTTACAGTTAAACATATTTGCAGATGGGATACAAATAGTTGTGGTTCCTCGTTTAAATAATAGCACAATTCTGTATAATGGAACGGTATTCAGAATAAGAGCTGCTGAAGGGGATAGAGAAATGAGCAAGTACTTTACCCGGGCGACTGGGTTATTGGCCCTGTTGGTCATTATATGGGGAGTCAGTTGGTCGATTTACAAGCTGGCACTCGAATACACGCCGCCGATTTTGTTTGCCGGCACCCGCTCTTTTCTTGGCGGCCTGCTGTTGGCGCTTGTGCTTCTGCCTGCATGGCGCAAAATCCGCTGGCGAGAAAATTGGAAAGCTTATATGATTTCCGCTTTGTTGAATGCAGTGTTGTTTTACGGCTTGCAAACGGCCGGGCTTGAATATTTGCCGGGCGGTTTGTTTTCCGTAGTGATTTATTTTCAGCCGGTGCTGATCGGCATCTTTGCCTGGATGTGGCTTGGGGAAAAGATGACGGCTTTTAAAATAGCCGGATTGCTCACAGGGTTTCTTGGGATTTTGGTCATCAGTGCGGACAGCTTAACCGGGGACATTTCGATAACCGGAATCGTCATGGCTCTCCTGGCAGCGCTTAGTTGGGCGCTGGGTGTTGTTTATGTAAAGAAAGTGGGCCAGCAAGTGGATTCCATGTGGATGGTAGCTTTGCAGTTCATCATTGGAGGGGCCGTGCTGTTGGCGGGGGGCAGTGTGGTTGAAAGCTGGTCCGACATCACCTGGAACTTTCCTTACTGGACAGGCCTCTTGTTCGGCGCCACTTTTGGCGTACCAATTGCCTTTGTAATTTATTTTTTTCTGATAAACAAAGGCGAAGCGAGTAAAGTGGCGGCTTTTACCTTTCTTGTGCCGCTGGTCGCAGTATTGACGGGGACCGTACTTCTGGATGAACCGGTCACGGTTACACTAGCAATCGGGCTGGTCTTGATCATTTTAAGCATCTACCTCGTAAACCGGCGGCCGTGACAGGCGGCAAGACTGGCTGCAGAGAAGAAAAGCGGTTGATGCGGCAGAAACGGTATTTTAGGGTGCCGATTTGGAGCAATGACTGGTATAGTTAAAGATGTATTTAAATAAAAATTCAAGCAATTGAAACAAACCTGTTGGAGGGACTACTATGCGAAACAATAAAAACATTCAACCGCGCAAAACTTTGAACTCAATTCAACCGTATTCTCCAGGCAAGCCGATCTGGGAAGTGCAAGAAGAATTGGGTCTGGATCGCGTGATTAAGTTAGCTTCAAACGAAAATCCGCTTGGTCCTTCTCCAAAAGCGGTTGCAGCCATCCAGGCAAGCTTATCTGAATTAAACCGCTACCCGGATGCAGATACTACTTCGATGAAACAATCAATCTCTGCTGCTTACGGGGTAACACCGCAGCAAGTGATTGCGACAAACGGCGCAGACGAACTGATTACGCTGGTATCCGAAGCGTTTTTGGAGCAAGGAGACGAAGTTATCGTTCCTTCTCCTTCTTTCAGCGAATATGATTTTGGCGCCCACATTATGGGAGCTTCTGTCGTACCCGTGCCATTTGCTGAAAACTTCCAGTTTGACGTAGAGGCTATTATTGCAGCGGTTACGGAAAAAACAAAGATCATTTATATTTGCACACCGAACAATCCGACCGGCACCATCATTTCCAAAACGGATATTGAAAAGTTGCTGAATGCGGTATCTGATGTGCTAGTCGTCATTGACGGCGCATACAGCCATTTTGCAGATGCACCAGAATACACGAATGGCATTGAATTTGTGAACGCTGAGTATCCAGTGCTTGTTCTTCAGACCTTCTCAAAAATCTACGGCATCGCCGGCATTCGCGTTGGTTTCGGCATTGCTCCGGAAGCAATCATTCAATCGATTTTAAAAGTGAAAGAGCCGTTTAACGTCAATGCCTTGGCGCAAGCTGCCGCTGTTGCTGCGATTTCAGATGATGAACACGTGCGCGCTTCACAAGAAGCCAACAAAGCAGGGCGTGAACAGCTTTATGCCGCATTCACAGACCTCGGTTTAAACTATATTGAAAGCATGGCGAATTTTGTGCTTGTCCAAATAGGGACGGAAGGCGAAGAAATCTATAAAGCCTTGATGGCGAACGGCGTAATTGTGCGCTACGGAAAAACGTGGGGACTGCCGGATTATATCCGCGTCACCGTCGGAACGCCGGAAGAAAACGAATTCTTCATTAAGGTGTTAACAGGATTATTGGCGAAACAGGTATAAGATGAAGCTGCTTCCTTATGGGGAGCAGTTTTTTTATTATGGGAAATTCCTTGGATGATGCCGTGAAAAGCGTTTATCCTACCTGTGAAGCGGGAAGGTTTAGGGAAAAACCTACTAAACAAAGGATGAAGTTCATATGCGCTACGACTGTGTGATTGTCGGCGGAGGCCCTGCCGGGTTAAATGCTGCTTTAGTACTTGGACGATCGAGAAGAAATGTGATTCTTTTTGATGATGACAGTGGACGCAATCTGGTAACTAGAGAATCTCACGGATTCATTACCCGCGACGGGATCCAACCGGAAGAATTCAAGCGCCTGGCACACAAAGATATTGCAAAATACGATTCTGTTGAAATAAAAGAAGAACGGGTAATGACGATTAACCGCGTTTCAGATACCCATTATGAAATCACGACATCAGAAGGAAAAACCTATCACAGCATCAAAATCATCCTGGCAACAGGATTGCGGGAGCAGCAGCCCAATATTCCGGATATTGAAAAGTATTACGGAACGTCATTGTTCAGCTGCCCGTATTGCGATGGCTGGGAATTGCGCGATCAGCCGCTCGCTGTAATTGCCGACAAAAGTGTCTTTGAATTGGCGAAAAAAGTCTATACATGGAGCAAGGACCTGATTGTCTTTACAAACGGCGAAGGACGGCTTGAGCTGAAAGACCGGGACCGGCTGGTTGCCAAAGGCATACAGGTGCGGGAAGAAGTCATTGATGGACTGGAAGGCGAAAATGGACAATTACGCAGCGTGAGACTTGAAGACGGCACGCTCATTGACCGAGTTGGAGGTTTTGTCACACCTCTATGGAGCCACAACGCACAGTTCGGGAAAGAATTGGGCTGTGAAGAAAATGAATACGGCGGCATTAAAACAGATGAGTATGGACGTACCAATGTATGGAACGTCTATGCTGCTGGAGATGCATCTTTGATTGTGCCGGCTCAAGTAGTCATTGCAGCAGGAGAAGGAAGCGCAGCAGCAATCGGTGTAAACGGCGATTTGACAAACGAATATTTCGATTCTGAGGATTGAAAAAGGAAAGCTGTCTCTATTGGACAGCTTTTTTAGGTGGCCGGATGAAAAATTTTTTCCATAGCCAATATTGGCCCAGAAATAACAGCAGTGCTGCCATGCCAAGATTAAGGTAGTACCAGATTCCATTTCCGAAAAAACTTAAAGGCGTAGTGGCTTGAGGCAATTGAGACAAATATAAATAATTGGAGCCGGTAAGCGGATTGATCATCAATCCAATAAGCAGGGCATACAGAACAAGCAAGCTGTATACCAGGAACACGGAGCGGAACGTGATGGCTGAAGGTTTCCAAAGAGCTAAAAACAAACAAGCCCAGGGGATGGACATGTGATGGATGAAGAATTTCCAAAAACGGAAATGCTGGTAATCATACGGCAATTCAGGAGTAATTAAGGTTAACAAAGCTGGAAAGACGCCGATGAAAAAAGACACTTGAATCCAGAATGGACGCAGAGTCACAAGGCCGATTAGCGCTGTGACAGAAGCGATTCCGCATAAATGGAGAGGGATATGTCCGCTGAAGCGCCAAACACCGCTGGAGATGGCCCAGGTTTGATAAGAGATTTCAGAAACGAAAAGAAGGATAAACAAAGTCCAGCGCAGCTGCAAGAAAAAAGAAGAGGATTCGCGAAGCTGTTTTTTTCTGGCCATTAAAAACACCAATCCGCTTGCTGCAATTGCAAGCATGACCAAGTGGCTAACAGAGAATGGCTGAAAAGCAGAAGTGGACGTCGCCCCAAACCAATTTTCCATGCTGTACCTCCTTTTTCAAGTGGATGATGTATGAAAAGTGTAGCATGTTGTTTATGCTTTCGTGCAGCTCTTTTTTGAGAGGAAATCTTTGCTTATTGGATTGGGCATAAGTTAAACTTGACTCAATCGCAAGTCAGGAGGCGAATGTCCGTGGATCATGCAAACTCGTTGTCTTCCATCGCTTACATCGACACGGAACGTTCAATTGAAGCGGGGGAAATGAAACTGGTGCACTTGGAGTATCACTTGCACTTGTATGAAGATACTTTGGTGGCGCCTACCGCGAAGTATAATTTGGCGAATGTTTGGGATATGTCCTATAAATCATTTTCCGAAGAAGCAAACTTATTGTATCTGCATACGCATCGTGGTGTGATAACTTACAAAGTGTATGAAGACCCCGGCCAATTCGTGACAACTTTTAAAAAATTAAAAAATTCCAACTACTGAAGAAGACAGGCTCATCGCTTGTCTTCTTTTGTGTTAAAATTTAGAAAAAAGGGGGCTGCTTAATGGGGAATGACTACGCAATCGGTTGGGGGACACTGGCATTGATTAACGCAGGCATTGCACAAGGGAAAAATCGAAGCGGGCTCAACTGGTTTTTATTGTCTCTTTTAATGGGCCCTCTTGCTACACTCGCATTGGTCGTTTTTGAAAAATTGCCTTATGAAGGGAGCGAATGAACATGACAGAAACCATTAACGTTGCAGATGAATGGGTGGATAAAGTCAATGCGAAAGATATTGAAGGCATGCTGGAACTGTCAGACCACAACATCGAATTGATGGGCCCCAGAGGTTCGGCCGTCGGGCATGATACATTAAGGCAGTGGGCGGAGGAATCCGGCATTCGTTTAAATACTGTCACTCGCTATGCAAAAGGCAATAAAGTGGTTTTTGAACAAGAAGGCACCTGGGAAGACCAAAACGGCCAAGTGACCGTGTTCACATTTATGGAGATTAAGAACGGCAAAGTGGTACGGATTTCGAGATTTGATACGCTGGATGATGCATTTGGGGACAGTGGCTTAAAAGATGAAGACAAAGTTTAAGTGAAGGAAAGTGATTTCTGTAAATAGGAATCACTTTTTATATTTGTATGAAAAAACCGGCCAATTTGTTGGCCGGGCTGATAAAATTATTTAATTTCTTTCTGAATCAATTCCTGCAAATCCGCCCATTGTTTAATGCGCGGCAATTCCACGTGGCGATTATAGGACTGGTCTTTCACCATTACTTTCAGCGAACCATGGGACAAGGTATCAACCACTGCCGGTTTGTCGTCAAAATAGTAATCGAGCTGCAGCTCCTCGATGATGTGCACTTTTTCTGCATCTTTCATGCCGCAGTAAAATCGGTCATCATGCACCGGAAAGCCTTGTTGTTTCAGCCAAATTTTCGTGTTCTCCCCATGTTTGGCCGGACGGGCCGTTATGTAGAAGATTTCATGGCCTTCCCGGTCCAGCTGCTGAAGCAGTTCAACAGCGCCCGGGTAAGTAGGGCAGTCGGTGTAATACAGTTCATCCAAAACACTGTTCCACATGTCCGACCCTTCTTTGTCGGACATGCCAAAAAGTTCATGGATTTCCACGCGGTCAAGGGCATGGAACAGGTCAATGGCCACTTCACGTCCCAGTTTTTGCTGGTACAACTGAAAAGCGTATTCACGCAAGTTGATCAAGGTATCGTCAATATCAAATCCGAATCTCATCGCTAAACTCCTTTTTCACGGGATACCCAGTAAACCTGAAGTCTTTCCCGATTTTCAAAAACTCCCCGTCTTCCAGTTCCACCGCTTGCTTCATCAGCTCGAACCCGGAACCTTCCAGGAAAGTCGGGGCGTTTTTGCCCCCGATTAATTTCGGTGCAAAATACAACACTACTTTATCGATCAAGCCGTTTTCCAGAAATGCGGCATTGATGGTTCCGCCGCCTTCGATAAACAGGGAAGAGATGGATCTCTCTCCAAGGATGCGGACGACATCCGGGATATCGGTGCGCTGTTCTCCGCTGGTCTCAATAATAGTAATGCCTAATGCTTCGAGGCGGGCGCGTTTTTCAGCATCGTGCTGCTTGCTGGTGAAAATCCACGTATCTGCCAAATTATCTGTTACGACTTTGGCATCCAAAGGAATCCGCAGCTTGGAATCCAGGACAATGCGGAGCGGATGGCGTCCGTTTGGAATCCGAGAAGTCAATTCCGGATCGTCCGCAATCACGGTACCGACACCTACTAAAATGGCCCGGTTTTCACTGCGCAGCATGTGGACATCCCGGCGTGCATCTTCCGAAGTGATCCATTTGCTGTCCAGCGTATGCGAAGCGATTTTGCCGTCTAAAGTAGAAGCTGCTTTCAAAGTCACAAACGGCTGTTGAGTCACAATGAATTTATTAAAGACTTCGTTCATTTTCCGAGATTCTTCTTGCCGGATGCCAACGATGACTTCAATGCCGGCTTCCTCAAGCATCTTGACACCGTTCCCGGCAACAATCGGATTAGGGTCCAGTGTGGCAACCACAACTTTTTTCAGACCGGCTTCAATGATAGCGAGTGCACAAGGGCCGGTGCGCCCATGGTGAGAGCAAGGCTCCAATGTGACATAAATCGTTCCGCCGCGTGCAGCTTCGCCGGCCATCCGGAGCGCGTGAATCTCAGCATGGGGCTCGCCGGCTTTCAAGTGGGCGCCGATGCCGACAATGCGATTGTCATTGACGATGACCGAACCGACAAGCGGGTTTGGGTCTGTCTGGCCTTTCATGGTTTTTGCATTATTCAAGGCCAAGTCCATATAAAATTCATGGTTTGGCATGAACAGCGTCCTCCTTATCTCCCAAATGGCCCGAACGATTGATCTTGGTTTGCAGGTACTTGGCGTTGTACTCCGATTCGTCTCCCCACAACGAAATGCGGCCAGCAATTTCAAGGTCTGAATTTTCTAAAGCCGAAATCTTTTTTGGATTGTTTGTCATTAACGTTACCGGTTTAGTGCGCAGCGATTTCAATACGGCAATTGCATCGTCGTAATTGCGGGAATCGTCGACAAAGCCGAGGCTTTCATTGGCTTCGACGGTATCATAACCATTTTCCTGAAGCACATATGCCATGGCTTTGCTGAACAATCCGATTCCACGGCCTTCGTGGTTCGCCAAGTAGAATAAGGCGCCTGATCCGTGGTCAGCAATCTGCTGCATCGACTGCTTTAATTGGAATCCACAGTCACAGCGTTTACTGCCGAAAATATCGCCTGTATGGCAAATAGAGTGCATGCGGATCAACGCGTCTTCGCTGTTTTCAAAATCACCATATACCAATACGCTTGATTGCTGATATTCGGCCAGATTGGCAGAAGACAGCTTTTCAATGATGGTTTCATAATCGCTCGTCACTTCGTCTTGTTTCAACCAGCAATACCACTGGAACACAACGGTTTCTCCGTGTAAATTCACTGGCAGCCGGATGGGGCCGACAACATAAATTGCTTCATTGCCCATTTGAATCAAGTCAATTTTATCTTTTAGCACATCGAACACTTTTGGTTCAAGTTTGATTGGTGTCATTGTAATTCCCCCTGTTTGAAGAGTCTATTTAAATCATGAAGTTATTATACTACAATTGGTTACTAATAGTAAGTAATTGATTCGAAAGTTCAGCATTCTCTTACTAATTATCCTCTAGATAATAATTATTATCAATTGCAAGTTTGAGGACGGGAATTTATTTGATTTTAATTCTCAATTAAAAATTATTTTCTCATGTGTTTTGCAATGGATTATGGGGTATGGTATAGTGTCTACATTAGAATGATTATAAATAAGAAAACGGAGGGATTTCTCATGTTACCACAAAAATTAACGATGGCATTAAATGACCAATTCAATAATGAATTACAAGCTTCTCATGCCTATACCGCAATGGCGGCGTACTTTTCGAAAAAAGGGTATCATGGATTCGCCAATTTCTATTTGATTCAATCCCGTGAAGAACACCAACATGCGATGAAATTTTACGATTACCTTGTGACGATGGACGAAAAACCGGTGCTTCAAGCATTGGCGGAACCTAAAAATGATTATGTAAATGCCATGGACGTTCTTCAAAGTTCATTGGCGCAGGAGAAAGATGTAACAAGCAATATCTATGCACTGGTTACACTTGCAGACGAGCTGCAGGAACATTCCACTTTATCGTTCCTGGATTGGTTTATCGAAGAACAAATGGAAGAAGAAAAAATGTTCCGCGATATTATTGCACGAATGGCCCATATTGAAGAAGGCGGAGAATATTTCTTGAAAATGAACGACGACTTCGCAGAACGCAGATTGGAAAATTAATTAGCTTAAAGCAGCACACGGCTGACTGTGTGCTGTTTTGTTTTTAAAAGGAAGTGAAAAGAGTGCCAATTCAATATAAACCTGCTGTCCATTTCAATCATGTGAGTTATTCTGCAGGCGATACCCATATATTAAAGGAAATTACAGGATCCTTTCCGGCAGGCAAAATCACCACGTTGGTGGGTCCATCTGGAGCAGGGAAAACGACGCTATTAAAATTATGCAACGGTTTGCTGTCGCCGGATACGGGAGAAATTTATGTGAAAGATCAGCCGATTGACAATATTGAACCGGTCGAGCTTCGCCGCCTTATCGGAATGGCTTTGCAAAGTGCCCCAATGATCAGCGGCACGGTTTATGACAATTTGGATTTGCCGCTGGAGCTGCAAGGGAAGAAACTGCCGGAACAAGAGGCATTGGCGTTGCTGCATGATGTCGGGCTTGAGGCAGACCTTATCCGCCGCAATGTAAAAGATTTATCGGGCGGGCAGCGCCAGAAAGTTTCCATCGCCCGTACCCTGGTCAACAAACCGGAAGTGCTGCTGCTGGATGAAATCACTTCTTCATTGGACCGGACTTCTTTAAAGGAAATAGAAGAGCTGATTGTGAAAATCAACCAAAAATACGGCACCACGATTATTTGGATCACCCACAACCTGCAGCAAGCCATGGAGATCGGCGACTACACGTGGGTTATGATGGCCGGTGAAGTGATTGAAACCGGTGAAAGCGAATTGCTGGTCAATCCGGCGAATGACAAAGTTAAACGGTTTGTAAGGGGGGAAGCCGGATGAGTTATTTTGCTTTGTCCTTAACTTTGATTTTTGTATTGATTCCGCTGGTTTTATCAAAAACGTTCAACCTGGGCCTTGAAAAAGACACGCTCGTCGCAACGGTCCGGTCCATTATCCAATTGCTTGCAGTCGGCTATGTACTGAAATTCGTCTTTGAGTCAGATAGCCTGATCTACATCTTCTTGATGGTCACGCTGATGATTGTCGCAGCGACGCATAATGCGCAGAAAAAGGGAGCCGCTATTCAAGGCATTGTCGTCAAGGTTGCTGCAACCTTAGTGTTTGTGGAAGTGTTGACGCAAGGCATTTTGATCGGCTTCAATATCACACCGGCGACTGCACAGTACATCATCCCGATCAGCGGGATGGTCATCGGCAATTCGATGGTGCTGTCCATTTTGTTCCTGAACCGGTTCACTGCGGAAGTGGAAGCGCATCAGGATCAGACCGAGTTGATCCTGTCGCTTGGCGGAACGCCGAAACAGGCCATCCACCGGCAATTAATCCAGTCGATCAAAGCCAGTATGATTCCGACGATCGAAAGCCAGAAAACGGTGGGACTTGTTCAATTGCCCGGTATGATGAGCGGGCAGATCATTGCGGGAGCAGACCCGATTCAGGCAGTTCAATTCCAATTGCTGATTATGTTCCTGTTATTGACAACCGCTGCAGTCACTAGCATTCTGCTCGGATTTTTATCGTATCCAACCTTATTCAACAAACGCATGCAATTGATGAAGAGCTGAGCTGTCCACAGAGGGCAGCTTTTTTGTTTTAAAGAGCGGGATAAAAAGTATCGACTTCGAATTTTCCAGATCCCGGCAATGTTTCAAGGAATCCAGAACCGAATAATTGGGAAGGCGTGTAGCTGCCTCCTGAAAAATTTCCAGCCAGCACCCCGTTTACAGAAGCAAGAGCACCGTAAACTGTGAGATCGTATACATTGGCTGTTTGAATACGTACGACCTTGACGATTCCAGCATCATTCTTGGCTTCTCCCCAAATATAAGCGGGTGAGTTGGAACGGAGAGCTTCGTCGGGTCCGCTAACGCGCTTTTCCACCCAATTTGACAGCGTATCTTGCACGCGGGAAGAAGCGAGCAGCGGCTGCAAGGCCTTCATTAATCCGGTACCAGCAGCAAGCGGTTTTGGAAACGGGATCCAAGTAGTGATGTTCGGAATTTCCGTGGTGTAGTACGCAGTTGCCACATCCCCCCAAGGAATTCCCATAGCCGTCCGCTTGCCGCGCCCAAAATCGATTGTTCGGCGCTGGCTGCCGATGGGCACTGCAGTCAGTTTTCCGTTCCGGCGTTCCGCACTGCCGGTGCCCAGCCCTTGGATCATGGTTTTATAAGTCCCTCTGGAAATGCCAGAATCCGAATCAAATCCGAGTGCCAGATAAGTGGCGTCAGGCATCAGTTCTTTAAGTTTCAAGGCCGTGCAATCCGTTGGAATGACATCGAAACCGACACCTGAGCAAAGAACCACGCCCGCCTCTTTTGCCCGTTCATGCCGGGAATGGGTCCGTTCGAAGACAGGGATTTCTCCGGTGATGTCCATGTAATGGGCTTTGGCAGAAAGGCAGGCTTCAATCATCAAGGCGCTCGTTTTGCTGAAGGGACCGGCGCAGTGCAGCACAGCATCGATGTCCGAAAGATGGTTTGCTGTATGATCGTCTATTGGAAAGCTGCGCATCTCAAGGTTCAGTTCAGTTGCCAAGGGTTCAAGCTTCTGCAAATTCCGTCCGGCAAGAACCGGCTTCAATCCGCGCTTTGCTGCTTCGCGTGCAATCAATTCTCCTGTATAGCCATAGGCTCCATAAATCATCCACTTTTTCTCCATCTGATTTCCTCCTTGTAATGAGTGTTGGTTTTCCAGTCGTGTTTAACGTCGCTGCCGTCTAAATAGGATTAGACAATATCGTGCCACTTCTTCAGCAAAATTGCGAGCTTTTCGATTAATGTTTCTGAACAATCGAAAAGGGGCAATCTAATCACAAAAGCGTCTTTTAAAAAGGGGGACTAATGATGAATAATGTCCATTTAATTCCTTATTGGGTTGAAGAAATTACTGCCGCAGCAGTACAGATTCCACCGGGTATAGAAATGATCCAGGCGCCGGCTGTGTGGGAAGAAGCAGAGCATGGCAGTGGCAATGTCCTGGCTATTTTGGATACGGGTTGCCAAAGCGACCATCCGGATTTGAAAGACCGGATTATTGACGGCAAAAATTTCACGCCGGATTATGGCAGCGATCCAAAGAATTTTGACGACAACAATGGCCATGGCACCCACGTAGCAGGAACGGCTGCCGCATCTTTACGGCCGGAAGGCGGTATTGCCGGAGTAGCGCCGTCTGCGAAATTGCTGATTCTGAAAGTATTGAACGGCGAAGGCAGCGGAGATTACGCCGGCATCATCGATGGCATCCATTACGCAATTGACTGGCAAGGTCCAAACGGGGAAAAGACCAGTGTAATTTCGATGTCGCTTGGTGGTCCGGATGATGTGCCTGAACTGCAGGCTGCGGTGAAACGTGCCGTGGATGCCGGCATACCTGTCGTTTGTGCAGCAGGCAATGAGGGCGACGACAGCCCGTCCACTGACGAAACGGCTTATCCCGGAGCCTATGCAGAAGTGATTCAAGTAGGGGCGGTCGATTTTAACCGAAAGATGGCGCCGTTTAGCAATACCAATGACGAAATTGACCTGGTTGCTCCAGGAGTCCGCATTTACTCGACGTACCTTGACGGCAAATATGCCACATTATCCGGTACTTCGATGGCAACGCCTCACGTAACGGGAGCGTTAGCGTTGGTGAAAAATATAGCGGAAAAAGAGTTTGCAAGAAAGTTGACCGAAGCGGAACTGTACGCTCAATTGGTGCGACGTACCGTACCGCTTGGCTATCCGAAATCAGCGGAAGGAAACGGGCTGCTTGCCTTGGATGCATTAAATAATTTCGAGCGTATGATTGAGTTGATGAATTCGTTTAACCGTTCGGGAAAATGGGAAAACGAATGAAGTTCTGCTAAAGGCAGGTGATGTTTCCGGAAAGGAGGAGAAGAATGGCTGCTGAAAAAAAAGGAGAAGTGAATTGGAAATCGCTTTTGCTTTGTATAGTCTTGGGTTTGGTTTTATGGTTCATTCCTGCACCTTCCGGACTGGAGACGGATGCGTGGCATTTGTTCAGTATTTTTGTAGCGACGATTGTGGCATTGGTGATTAAACCGGTGCCTATGGGAAGTACCGCCATCATTGCGCTGACCCTTATTGTCTTAACGAACATCCTGACCTTGGAACAGGCGTTGAGCGGATTCCAAAACACGACAATTTGGCTGATTGTCATTGCTTTTTTCATTTCCCGGGGATTTATCAAGACCGGTTTGGGAACACGGATTTCCTATATTTTTGTCCGTTTGTTCGGCAAGAAAACGCTGGGGCTGTCTTATTCGATGTTGCTTAGTGACTTGATACTGGCCCCGGCAATGCCTTCCAATACAGCCCGGGCTGGCGGAATCATTTTTCCGATTATCCGTTCGCTTTCAGAAACATACGGATCGAGAGTGGGAGATGGGACAGAACGGCGCGTCGGAGCTTTTTTGGTCAAAGTCTCTTTTCAAGGAGATATGATCACCTCGGCCATGTTTGTAACGGCAATGGCAGCGAACCCGCTGGCTGTCCAGATTACCCAGGAAATCACCGGTGAGACCATTACCTGGGGCGGCTGGGCGCTTGCGGCACTGGTGCCGGGACTTATCAGCCTGGCACTGATACCTTTTGTAATCTATAAACTGTACCCACCCGAATTAAAGGAAACACCGGAAGCTTCTTCGATTGCCACAGAGAAGTTGAAGGAAATGGGTCCGCTGAAAAAAGAAGAGCGCTATATGATCGGGGTATTCGTGCTTCTTTTGGCTCTTTGGATTTTTGGTGGAAACTTTGGCATCGATGCGACGACCAGTGCTTTTATCGGTCTTTGCGTGTTGCTGCTCAGCGGAGTGCTGACCTGGTCGGATATTAAAAAAGAGCAAGGTGCCTGGGATACGCTCGTATGGTTTGCGGTTCTCGTCATGATGGCCACCTATTTGAATGAATTAGGCATGATTCCATGGTTCAGCGAGCTGATGGGGAATGCCGTCGGCCAACTGCCATGGATATTAACCTTGGTGATCCTTGCAATTGTTTATTTTTATTCGCATTACTTTTTTGCCAGCAATACCGCACATGTCAGCGCGATGTATGCGGCTTTCCTATCTGTTATTGTGGCTTCAGGCGCGCCGCCGCTACTGTCGGCCCTGATTCTTGCATTTTTCTCAAACTTGTTCAGCTGTTTGACGCATTATGGAGCCGGTCCGGCACCAGTCTTTTTCGGAAGCGGCTATGTCAGCCAGCAAAAATGGTGGATGCTCGGGTTTATCATTTCCATCATTCACATTATCGTATGGTTCGGTGCCGGCGGACTCTGGTGGAAAGTGCTTGGACTCTGGTAAATGGACAAAATTCCAATTGAATAAAAATCAAGAACCTTTGTCTCTGGTGAAAAGAGATAAAGGTTCTTTTTGTAAAAAAGAGTGTCCAAAAAACAGGACTTTATACCACTTTATGGATATCTTTTATTGACGCACCTCCACTTAAATGTTTTAATTATTTTTAGATTCAGAAAAATGTAAATTCAAAGGGGTGTTGAATTTGGCGAAGACGATAGCTGGCAGTGAGAAAAATGTTGCACATCGGCAAAATGCTGTTAGGGAGGAAAGGCCGGAAGGGCATATTCCAGATTTTCAGGCAATTGAAGAATCAGCAGGATTCAGAGAATTAATGCGCAAGAAAAAAGCTTTTTTGATTCCGACGACGGTCTTATTTTTAGGATTGTATCTTCTGTTTAATGTCATTATTTCATATACGAATCTATTAGACGCGACATTCATCGGAGACATCTCTTGGGTTTGGGTATTCGCTTTCGGATTGTTTGCGATGACCTGGATTCTTGTAACCGTTTACATGAAGCGGGCGGCGAAATTTGATGAAATGGCTCGGGATACATTAGTTGAATTCAATTATGACAAGGAGGAAAATCGATGAATGCTACAGTAATTATTATCTTTTTAGTCATCGTGGCCATGACCCTTGTCATTACTTATTTTGCGGCAAAACGGACGAATACGACGAGTGATTTTTACACGGCGGGCGGCGGCTTGACAGGCTGGCAAAACGGAATGGCCATTGCCGGGGATTACCTTTCTGCGGCTTCGTTTTTAGGAATTGCAGGTTCAATAGCGTTATTCGGATTTGACGGCTTCCTATTCTCTATCGGGTATTTAGTCGCGTATCTAGTAGTTCTGTTTGTTGTCGCAGAACCTCTCCGAAACCTTGGGAAATTTACATTGGCGGATATGATCAATGCCCGCTTTAATGCGAAAAAAGTCCGCGGTGCGGCAGCGTTAAGTTCCATCACAATCGTTATCTTCTATATGATCGCCCAACTTGTAGGAGCAGGTGCACTTATTCAATTGCTGTTTGGGATCGATTATTTATGGGCGGTCCTGCTTGTTGGAATTATGATGACCATCTATGTCTTGTTCGGCGGTATGACAGCAACCAGCTGGGTTCAAATTATCAAAGCTGTCCTATTGATGGTCGGTACAGTCATCTTATCTTTCCTGGTGCTGCAGCGTTTTGACTTCAGCATCCTGGAGATGTTCGCCCAAGTAAAAACGGCGACGCCTCACGGAGAAGCTTTCTTAAATCCAGGCGTAAGATACAAAATCCCACTGGATACGATTTCCTTGATGCTTGCGTTAGTGCTGGGTACAGCAGGGCTTCCGCACATCTTGATGCGTTTCTTCACGGTTAGAGATGCTAAAACCGCGAGAAGTTCTGTGATGTGGGCCACTTGGATTGTCGGGATTTTCTACGTCATGACTATTTTCCTTGGATTTGGCGCTGCAGCGTTTGTTGGATCTGAAACCATCATCAGCACAAATGCTGCCGGCAATATGGCTGCACCGTTGCTTGCCCAGGCGTTAGGCGGCGACATTTTGATGTCGTTCATTTCCGCGGTGGCTTTTGCAACCATCCTGGCGGTTGTAGCCGGCTTGGTATTATCGGGGGCGTCTGCTTTTGCCCATGATATTTACGGCCAAATCATCAAAAAAGGAAAAGCGACAGAGCGCCAGCAAATGCTGGCTGCCCGCTATGCATCCGTTGGAGTAGCAGTTCTGTCGATCACATTGGCGATTTTTGCCCAAAGTTTAAACGTTGCCTTCTTGGTATCTCTGGCGTTCTGTATTGCCGCAAGTGCCAATTTGCCGGTAATCGTCTACACGATTTTCTGGAAAAAGTTCAATACAACCGGAGCAGTTTCCGCCATCTTTACAGGTCTGATTTCTGCTTTGATTCTGGTGTCAATCAGCCCGAGTGTAATGAATCCGGAAGCTGGCGCAGCCATTATAACCGGAAATCCGATTTTCCCATTGACCAATCCGGCGATTGTTTCTATCCCGCTTGGGTTTATCGGCGGAGTCATCGGAACGCTTTTATCTAAAGAAAGCGATGTTAAAAAATATGCTGAAGTCAAAGTCCGTGCCAACACAGGCGGATTCAGACAGTTGTGATTTTTATGAGGAAAATTTAAAAACCGGCTCCCTGATTCTGGGGAGCCGGTTTTTTGCTGTGCCTGTCAGTTTTCCAAATTTCTCAGCAACTTGCACGCCAGTTGAAGATTCAGTAAATCGTCTGGATTTTGCAGGTCGGCATGAAGCAAGTCGGCAATTTTTTTTAGCCGGTAATGCAAGGTGTTCAAATGGATGTGCAATTCCTTGGCGGCTTGTCCGGGATGCTGGATAAATTGCGTATAAACCATCAAGGTCTTCAGCAATTCAGCTTCTTTTCCACGGTCATGCTCCATCACAGGGCCAAGAGTTGCTGATACAAAAGCATTGATGTCTTTGTCTTCATTGGCAATTAAAAGGCTCTCAAAACCAAGAGACTGGCTATTGACCACATTTTCTTTCATCCGGGTAGTCCGCATGAACCGAAGGACTTTCAATGAATCTTCGATGGAAGAAGGCAGATCCTCGATGCTATGCACGCATGGGCCGACGCCGAACTTCAAACGGGCTTCCAGTTGCTGTTGGTCGATAAAGTTCTGCAATTCTGCAGCCAGACGCTTTATTTTTTCAAACTGTACATCTTTTGCGGTGCCTTTGCGTGTGGAAAGCAGAAAAATATAATGCTGCTGTTTTTGGACCACCAGGCTCCCAGGAAAGCGTTGGTTCACTTCCACTTGGAACAGATGCGTGAGCTCTCTTTTGTACAATAAATCAGCCATGGTATTGTCATGTGCGGAAACTGAGGCTTCTACAGCAACCGGCAGAAAGTGATTGTCGATATCCAAGCCAAGCCGCTTGGCGCGTTTGATGAAGTTCTCTGTCAGCATGCCGTTCAGCAAATCGTCCATCAATTCAGCTTTAAAGCGGTGTTCCGCTTCGCGAAGTGCCGCTTCCCGGTTGATTTCTAACGTGAAATATAAAATGCTTTGCCGGATAAAGTAAAGATCGGTATCCGTAATTTTTTCATCCGGTCCTGTTAAAACAAAAAGTTTGCCGAGGAGCAAACGTCCGCTTCGGATAGGAAACTCCTGTACTTCCAAGCCTTCCGGTTGATTGCCCATTTGCAAATATTCTCCGTAAATGGTCAACAGCGATATCGGTTTTTGAATTTGGATGGACAGTTGCTTGAGCATATCGCTTAAACCGACCCCATCGTTCATTTTCAACAGCAATTGCTGCTGATAGCTGATAATCTGTTCAAACTCTTCGTTTTTCTTTTTTAAGTCTTCATGGAGGCGGGCTTTGGATAAAGCGATGGCTGCTTGTCCGGCAATGGCTTGAAGAAGCCGCAAATCTTTGTCGGTAAACGTGCCGCCATCAGCAAAGCCGTTGAGTGTAATGACGCCAATGCACTCGTCGTTTTCTGTAATCAACGGTACGCACATGGCGCGCAATGCATTTTGCCCCTTATGCTGGGCAATGGATTCTTCAAGCAATTGGCGGTTCCGTGCCGTCATCGTTTCTGTTTCGACAGGGAGGCCTTGAGGAGAATTGATGAGGACGGGTTCACGGGTCGAAAAACATTTTCCGGTAAACGATTCATTCGCATCCAGGCTGATGTTTTCGACTGCACGGGTGAAATTCACATAAGAAAGGCAAACAAGCTTTTGGATTTCTTCGTCATATAAAAACAAGACACCGCCATCGGCATCCGGTATGGCTTGAATGGATTCTTTTAAGGTAAGTTGAAACAATTCATTCAAATTGAGCGTGGAGTTAACCGCTTCGGCTACTTTGATCAAAGCTTCCATCTGGGAATGGGAAAAGGTTTTCTGCAGGAGCCGGGGCATTCGATCACCCTCCTTTTTTTCAAACCATTTTAACACATCGAAGCGAATTAAAAATAAAAAATTCAAAAAATAAAAAGCGATTCCTAAAAGAATCGCTTTTATTTCCATTTATTCGGTTTTGTCGTATTCGAACAAAATAGCGGCGAAAGACTTAGCGGTGCTTAACATCGCTTTTTCGTCAAAATCGAACATGGCGTGATGGTGAGGGTACACTTCCTGTTCGTTCTCGCGCTGGGCACCCGCAAAAATAAAGCTTCCTGGGACACTTTGTGTATAGTAGGAAAAATCTTCGCCCGGCATGACAGAAGGGGTTTCGGCGACAGCTTCTGCACCCAATACCCGTTCGATGGCCCGCTTGGCAAGCTGTGTTTCTTCCGGGTGGTTCCAGAGGGCATCATAGCCTTTATCAATCACCACTTCTGCCTGTGCGCCCAGTGCCTGAGCCACTTGGGTCGCAATGCCGGCCAAGCGCTCCGCAGCCAGCGCGCGCACTTCCGGTTCATAAGAACGGATGGTTCCGGTCATCACCGCTTCTGTCGGTATGACGTTGTTCGCTTTGCCGCTATTGATGGAACCGACTGAAATCACCAATTGCTTTAAAGGATCTGTGTTGCGGCTGACAATGCTCTGAAGAGCGGTAACAATATGGGAAGCAGTAACGATCGGGTCGACCGTTTCGTGCGGAATCGCCCCGTGACCGCCTTTGCCGTTAATTGTAATGGTGAACGTATCGACCGCTGCCTGGATGAAACCTTCTTTATAGAAAATGACGCCTGCCGGCATGGTGCTTTGAAGGTGGCAGCCGTAAACGGCATCTACTCCGTCGAGGCAGCCGTCCTCGATCATCGCCTGGGCGCCTCCCGGATATTCTTCTTCGCCAAACTGATGAATGAAAACCACATTCTGGCGGATATGTTCAGCATGGTTCACCAAACTTTTGGCAAAAACCATTAGTGCTGCCGTATGTCCATCGTGTCCGCAGGCGTGCATCACATTCGGCACGGTGGATTTATACGGAACTTCTTTTTGGTCTTGAATCGGCAACGCATCAAAATCAGCGCGGAATGCAATGGTTTTAAGCGGATCTTGCGCTTCGAACTTTGCCACAACACCGCGTCCGCCAACGCCTTCGCGCACTTCAAGGCCGAGCTCCCGGTAATAATCCGCAATGTATTTCGGTGTTGCCACTTCCTGATGGGACAGTTCAGGATGCTGGTGCAAATGGCGGCGTATCGCCACCATGCTTGGAAACAACGTGTCCAACTCTGTACAAACTTCTTCCAAGCCTTTATTTTGTATAGACAGATTCTCTGTTTGAATGGCCATGGACGAGAGTTCCTCCTTTATAAACAGCATCAACGCTGCGGAATGCTGAAATATTGTCTTCCGGATCTTCTGAAAGAACGATAAAGTCAGCAACTTTTCCTTTTTTCAGCGAACCGGTTTGGTCTTGGACGTTCAAGGCGCTGGCCGCCTGATAAGTCGCGGATGTGATGATGTCCCGGATCGGCATACCGCATTCATGCATCAATTCCAATTCTTTTGCAAAGTCGCCGTGCAGATTGAACGGAGTCCCGGCATCTGTACCAGCCGCAATTTTTACGCCGGCTTTGACCGCTTTGCGGAAACTTTCCTGATGGGCATCCAGACAGAAAATGGCTTTTTTGACTGCATGCGGCGGGATAGCGCCGGAATCAGCATTTTGCACAATATAATAAGGTGCGGCAAGCGTCGGC
Organism: Planococcus chinensis; assembly: GCF_020071995.1. GTDB lineage: Bacteria > Bacillota > Bacilli > Bacillales_A > Planococcaceae > Planococcus > Planococcus chinensis_A. The sequence continues at coordinate 95,869 of NZ_JABWTK010000003.1, forward strand.
ACCAGGACAGTGCCGTATTCGATCATCAGCTCAATCGTTTCGTCATCCAGGAAAATGCCATGCTCAATCGTCGTGATGCCGGCACGTACCGCATTCTGGATGCCTTGAGTCCCTTGTGCGTGGGAAGCGGTTGTTTTTCCTGCATGCAAGGCTTCTTCGACCGCTGCCCGCATTTCTTTTTCTGACAGCTGCGGAGAACCGGGGTCAACGCCTGGCGTCATGACGCCGCCTGTCGCCATCAGCTTCAAGACGTCTGCCCCTTGTTTTAAGGTTTGGCGTGCAGCCTTTCGGACTTCATCTTCACCGTCTGCTTCTGATGCCATCGGGTAGCCGTGGCCGCCGGTCATAACAATGGGCTGGCCAGAACCGTAAACAGTAGGCCCGGTAAGAAGGCCGGCGTTGACAGCATTTCGGTAAGCAAGGTCGACATGCCATTTCGATCCGAGATTTCTTACGCTAGTGACCCCTGACTGCAATTGCTTTACTGCATTTGCCTGATGGCGGTAAGCGGAAGAGGCTTGCGTTTCTTTCGCCATTTCCGCAAATGGATCGGCAACGCCGTCCATCCCGAGGTGAATATGCATATCGAATAATCCGGGCAAAATAGTTTTGCCTTGCCCATCGATGGTTTCAGAAGCTGCCATTTGGACAGCTTCTTGCCCCGTTGCAACGATTTTCCCACCTTCAACTACGATGGCGGATTGCGTCAGTTTTTCTCCAGTACCGGTGTATAACGTGATATTTTCCCATTTTAAAGTCATAAAAATTCCTCCTTATTGTGGCAAATGAATTCCGCCGCCAGGTCCGAGCGGAAGGCCGAGCAAGAACCAGATAACGAACAAGATAATCCAGAAAATCGCAAACGCGATGGAATATGGCAGAAGGGAAGCAAGCAAGGTCCCCATCCCGATATTCTTGTCGTATTTTTTCGCGAATGTCAGCAAGATGGCAAAGTAAGCAAGCATCGGTGTAATTGGGTTGGTAATGGAGTCTGCAATGCGGTAAGCCACTTGCGTAACCGCCGGGTCGTAGCCAAGAAGCATGAACATCGGCACAAATACCGGTGCAAGGAGCGCCCATTTGGCAGAAGCGCTGGCAATCAGCAAGTTGATCAAAGCGGCTATCGCGATAAAGCCCAGGATAAGCGGCAGCCCTTCAAATCCGATGCCTTTCAAGAATCCCGCGCCTTCGATGGCAATGATCGGACCTAGGTTGCTCATGCCGAAGAATGCAATCATTTGAGCAGCAACGAACGCCAAAACGATATAGCCGCCCATTCCGGACATTGCTTTTGTTAAATGTTCGGCAACGTCTTTATCGCTTTTTAAGACTTTTGCACCAAATCCGTAGGCAAGAGCAGGCAACAAGAAAGCAAACAGCATGATTGGCACAATGCCGGTCATAAACGGAGAAACAATGACGCCGCCCGTTTCCTGGTTGCGCAAAATCGCATTTTCCGGAAGAACGAGTAACAAGATGACGACTGTGTAAAGTGCAAGAGCAATAGCTGCCCACAGGAGGCCGCGCTTTTCTTCCGGCGTCGCTTTTTCCAGTTTTTCAACCGTGCCTGTATAGGCGCCTAAGCGGGGTTCTGTAATTTTTGTCGTTACAAACATCGCTACCGGAATAATCACGAATGTGGAAGCGATCATGAAATACCAGTTGATAGCAGGATTCGCAACGTAATTTGGATCAATCAGGTTGGCGCCTGCTTGCGTAAATCCGGACAATAACGGATCGAGCATGCTGACAAGCAAGTTGGCGCTGAAGGCACCGGTAACTGTGGCATAACCGGCAATCAGGCCGGCAATTGGATTGCGCCCGAGTGCAGCAAAAATCATGGCGGCGATTGGAGGCAACACAACTTGCGCTGCATCAGCAGCTGTATTTCCAAGAACTGCAATCAATAAAATAGTCGGCAAAATAATTTTTGCCGGAGCATTTAAAATCGTCGTTTTCATAAACGTCGTTACAAGGCCGGTCGATTCCGCAAGGCCTACGCCAAGCATAACGACAAGCACGAGTCCGAGAGGGGGGAAGCCCGTAAAATTCGGAACCAAGGTTTCAACAATGGACCGGATGCCAGCGCCGTTGAGCAAATTGACGACTTGGATTTCTTCGCCTGTCCCAGGGTGTACCGACTTAACACCAAGAGATGAAAAAATGGCAGAAGCAACTAAAATGATGAGAGTAAAGGCGGCGAACAGTGTTACCGGGTCCGGAAGTTTGTTTCCGTAAATTTCTACTTTGTTTAACAACTTTTGAAACAAGCTTGGTTTTTCTGCTTTGCCATTGGCTGCATTAGCTTCTACAATCTTGCTCATGTATTCACTCCCTTTAGTTTGAATTGTTAAAATATTATTACTTTATTCGATTAAACTATATAGGAAAGTTCACAAAAAGAAGAAGAAAGCTTTGTGGATTGTCATAAAATCTGTTTAATTTGCTAAACGCGTGGGTATAGAAAAAGCTTGTTAATTCGCCAATCGGGCTAGCTTAAAATCATAATTAACAGAATTGATGGATTTGATAATTAATTATTTTTCTATATACTTGTTAACTAACTTCTTTCATAAAATTTTCAAGGAGTTGGGATTTGCATAAATGAAAGAAGAAAAACGACAGGGGGTATGAAAGAAAAGATGAATGAATCCAATGAACCGACTTATGAAAACAATAGAAAAAGCAAGTGGAAATGGGAAATGCCCGATACATACGTGATTTTGCTTTTCGTATTATTACTGGCGGCGGCCGCCACATACATAGTGCCAGCGGGCACATTTGAACGGGAAGTAGTGGAAGAAGTCGAAAGAGTGGTGCCGAATACATACAGCGAAACGGAACAAAACCCTACCGGCTTTATGGATATCTTTTTGGCTTTGCAATCCGGAATGGTCCAATCAGGCGGGCTGATCTTTTTAGTGCTGTTTGCCGGAGGAGCATTTGAAGTAGTGGAACGCTCTGGAGCCATCAAGGGAGGAATTCTTCGGGCAGTCAATAAGACACGCGGAAAAGAATTTTGGCTGATTGCGCTTGTATCGATCCTGTTTGCACTTGGAGGAGCGGTAGGAGCGGTAGCGAATTCCATCATTCCATTTGTGGCTATCGGCCTGATCATTGCGCGGGCATTGAAGCTCGATGCCATAGTAGCAGTATCGATTACATTTGGAGCGACTTTTGCGGGATTCAATGTCGGTTTTTTAAACCCTTACACAGTAGGAATTGCCCAAAGCATTGCGGATGTTCCGCTGTTTTCAGGAATGATGCTGAGAATTTTTGCGTTTGTTGTAATTGTTGGCGTAACCATTTATTATACATGGCGTTATGCCAAGAAAATTCTTAAAGATCCGGCAAAAAGCCTGGTGGGAGTGTTGGAAGTAGGGAGTGGTGATGAATCGGAATTGCAAGCGCCCTTCACCGTCCGGCACAAACTGATTTTGTCGTTTGTCGCACTTTGTTTGGCGTTCTTTGTATTTGCCACCATCCAATTTCAATGGTCGATCGACCATATGGCCGCGTTCTTTATCATCATCGGCATCGGTTCCGGAATCATTGCGGGCATGGATTACAATAAACTGACCATGACGTTTCTGGAAGGCTGTAAAAACCTCGTGTACGGGGCGTTGATTATCGGGGTTGCCCGTGCAATTTTGATCGTTATGGAAAACGCACAGATTCTGGATACCTTTGTCTATGCTTTATCGGTGCCTCTTGAAGGACTGACTCCTGTGTTTGCAGCGCTTGGAATGTTTGTTGCGAATGGGATGATTAATTTCTTAGTTCCTTCAGGCAGTGGACAGGCGATGATTGTGATGCCGATTCTTTCGCCTTTGGCGGATATGATTGGAGTCACGCGCCAAGTTGCGGTCCAGGCTTACCAATTCGGTGATGGATTCACCAACAGCATTTTCCCGACTTCCGGTCCGCTGATGGCGAGTCTCGCCATTGCGGGTGTTCCGTGGATCAAATGGGCGAAATGGATGTTGCCTCTGCTGCTCATCTGGGTGGTTATTGCGGTCGTCATGCTGACAGTCGGTGTACTGATCGAGTGGGGACCGGTATAAAAAGAAGATGCTCCGCTGGGGGCATCTTCTTAAGCTTGTATAGAGTTGCGGCGCTTTTTTGCCGTTTCTGCCCAACCGGTAAAAGCAGCTTTGTTCTCCAGCCGTTCTTTGATGCGGTCGGCACAAAAAGCAATTTCCGCTTTGGACGTATCCACTTCCAGGTCGTATTGTTCATTTTGCTGATGCACATACTCCAGCTGCTTCTTGGCGAGTCCCGGCGGACGGTCGCCTCTTTGGGATTCTCTTTTTTCAATTTCATCGAGCGGGCAGTGGACGCCAACAAACAGCACCGGATAATCTTTCAGGACGGCCAGGCAATCATTCAGTGTAAAATCATCATGCAAAATTTGATCGACCACCAAGTGAATGCCGCTTTCGGAAAACATGGCAATGTTTCGGTGAAAATAATACTCTGTCGGGACCGGAATCAGCCGGTTTTGATCCCGGTCCTCCATCTGTTCAATGATTCCGTCAAACTCATCGATACTCAGCGCAAAATAATCAGGAAGCTGTTTGATGAGTTCGTTTGCCAGAGTGGTTTTGCCGGAACTGGATGTCCCGTTCAATAATATAATCGTTCCTTTATCCATAACTTTCTCCTCCGAAATAGAAAAGTTCAATAAAAAAAGTATACCTGCTGGTTTTCCAGCAGGCAATCTAATGGAAAACTGTCCCAATCCATAAAGGATTATGGTAGAATTTCTTCGTATGCAATAATTCACTACGGGTGTTCAGAAAGAGCAGGTGCAGAAATGATTGTCGGTATCGATGCAGGCGGGACCTTGATTAAAGTGGCGTACACCGAAAACGGTTCACTCCATTTTATAAAATACCCAATTGCCGAAATAGAGCGGGTTGCCGGTTGGATAAACGGGCTGGAGAATCCCGTGATTTGTGTGACCGGCGGTAAATCGGGTGTACTCCGTTCGCTAATAAATATAAATTTAAAGGAAATGGTGGAATTTGATGCCACACATCTCGGCGTTCAATTCCTGTTGGACCGGATGGGGCGTTCAGAAGATATTTATGTCGTGACCAATGTCGGAACAGGCACGTCCATCCATTGCATCCAGAACAATATGCAGGAACGCCTTGGCGGAACAGGAGTCGGCGGCGGAACTTTGGTAGGGTTGAGCCATCTGCTGACGGGCATTACGGATTATGAAGAAATTGTCGAATTGGCAAGCAAAGGTTCGAGAGACCGCATCGATTTGAAAGTAAAGCATATATACGAAGGCAAAGAACCTCCGATTTCCGGCGAATTGACCGCCAGCAATTTTGGCAATGATTTATTTTCTGCTGCCGGTGAACTGTCGAAAGAAGAACTGTTGGCAACAGTGGTCGGCCTGGTTGGCGAAACGGTCAGCACGGTAAGTGTCTTAGCCGCTCGCCAGTGTGCCAGTTCAACCATTATTTACATCGGGTCTTCCTTTATCCACAATCCACTGTTAAAAGAAGTGGTGGAAAGCTACACAATATTGCGCGGGGCAACACCGCTATTTTTGGAGAACGGCGAGTTTTCCGGAGCAGTCGGCGCCATGATCAGTTTAAAATAAAAAAGATGGCGCTTCTGGCGCCATCTTTTTTATTCATTGATGATAATCAATTTTTCCCGGATGTCTGTGCGTTCCCGTTTTTCCGGTACGTGCTGCGGATAACCGATCATCATCGTCGCTACAATCTTTTCGCCGGGCTGTACGCCGATGGCTTCCCGGAATACGGGATCGTAAATCCAGTCATTCGAGCGCCAGATCATTCCGATGCCGCGTGCCCAGGCAGCGAGCTGGAAGTTTTGTAGAAGCGACGAAATCGCACCGTAGTCTTCGTCCCAGCGTCTTTGGCGCGGATCTTCCGGCATGATCACCACCAAATGCAAAGGAATATCGCGGAAGTATTGTGCCTTATTCAAGACTTTTTGCGGAACGGCTCCGTCTTCTTTTGGCATGGCATCGATAAAGGCCTGCACAAATTTCTCTTTGCCGTCGCCGGCATACAATTGAAAGCGCCAAGGCTGATTTACTTTGTGGTTGGGCGCCCATTTTGCCACGTTCAGCAATTCAATGATTTCTTCAATATCCACCGGGTCTTTTTTGAACTTCTTGATGGTCCGGCGCTCTAAAATATTTTGATCTATTGGGGTCAGCATTTGTCTCTCTCCTTTATGCAAATGATAAAGCTTCTCATTCAATCAAACCAGAATGGGCGTGAAAACGCAATCAAGTGCTCTTTTATTGCCTGGGAAATAAAATAGGAAGAAACCGAGGCAAGCGTATTAAAACTGACATAATATCGCCTGCTTTCAGTTCGGTTTGTTGGTAAAATGAAGACAATAGTAAGGAGTGGATGAGGAATGGCAACAGTAGCAGTGGTAGGCGGAGGCATTACAGGACTTTCCGCTATGCACTATTTGCAGCAACTAAAAAAAGAACAGAATCTTGATTTGGAACTGGTGTTAATTGAGCAAAGTGAAGAATTGGGCGGGAAGATCCGTACGGTAAAAGATGCCGAATTCATCATGGAAACCGGTGCGGATTCGATTGTTGCTCGCCATGCCAGCGTCATGCCGCTGATTGAAGAGCTGGACTTGCAGGACCGGGTCGTCTATAACGGCACGGGCATTTCCTATTTATATGCCAATAATCAACTGCACGCTATTCCGGCCGATACGGTATTTGGCATACCGATGGATGAAGAAGCCCTTTTCAGTTCGACGCTAGTGTCGGAAGAAGGGAAGCGAGCGGCGCTGCGGGATTTTGAAACGAAGAATGAGGCCTTCACACGCGACAGTTCAATTGGGGAGTTCCTGGAAGCGTTTCTTGGCAAAGAACTTGTGGACAATCAGATTGCACCGGTGCTGTCAGGCGTTTACTCCGGGAATCTGCATGAACTGACGCTTGCTTCGACTTTGCCTTATTTGGTCGATTACAAAAATAAATACGGCAGCATCATCAAAGGGCTGGAAGCGAACAAACAGCATTTTCAAGGGGCTGCGAACAAGAAATTCATTTCGTTCGACGAAGGCATGGCGGTGTTGATTGACCGGCTGGAAGAAAAACTGGATGAAGCGACAATCATAAAAGGGACGGCTACAGAAGCGGTCGTGAAAACGGAGGGCGGCTATGAAGTGAAGATGGCTGATGGAAGATCGGTGATAGCCGATTACGTCATTCTGGCAACGCCTCATGAAGCGGCGCAAAGTCTGTTGAAGGAAAAAGCGCTGGAACCGGAATTTGGCCAGCTCTTGAATTCATCATTGATCAGCGTCTATTTTGGTTTTGACTTGCCCGACGCACAACTGCCTGCAGATGGCACCGGGTTTATCGTATCTCAGGATACAGATTTGATATGCAATGCCTGCACGTGGACGAGCCGCAAGTGGAGCCATACTTCCCGCAACGGAAACTTGCTTGTTCGATTGTTCTATAAAAGCTCCAATCCGTCGTATGGCCGTTTGAAGGATTTATCAGAAAGCGAACTGGCGGAATTGGCGTTGACGGATATCGAGAAAAGTCTGGGGATTTCGTCTAAACCCGTATCGGTTGAAGTGACCGGCTGGAAAAACTTGATGCCGAATTACACGATGCAGCACAAGACGGCTGTTTCAGCGCTGGAAGAAAAAATGGCTGAACTAATGCCGAATGTGAAGCTCGCAGGTGCTTCGTTTTACGGTGTCGGCATCGGCGCCTGCATCCAAAACGGCAAAGATGTGGCTATGGAGATTGCAGCAAGCATAAAAGGTGAATGAAAACAGGGGGAGTGGCCAACGGGCTGCTCTCTTTTTTAGTTTACGAGCAACTTTGGGGTGGATATGAGCGACTTGCTTGGTTTTACGAGCAAGTCCGGGTGCAATACGAGCAACTTCAGAGCATATACGAGCAACTCGCACCACTTTACGCCCAACTCCCCAAAAAACGATAAAAAAACAGCCATCCCCAAAGGGACAGCTGCCATCAAATTATTTATTTAACTTCAGTAAGGCCAGGTACTGGAAGGCCTAGACCTTCAGCAACGCGTGTACCGAATTCAGGATCCGCTTTGTACAAGTGGCTGATTTGACGAAGTTTGATATCTTCTTTTGTCACCGCGCTCAAGCCGCCGACGAAAGTAGCAACAAGGCGTTCTTGCTCTTCCGGAGTCTGCAAGCGGTAAAGGTCGCCCGGTTGTGTGTAGAAGTCTTCTTCACGGTAAGGCACAGAATCAGTGAAGCCTTCAACTGCAAGTGGAGCTGGTTTTGCAGCAGCCGTTTCAGTCGGTCCGCCGTAGCTGTTTGGCTCGTAGTAGACAGAACCGCCGCCGTTTGCGCCAAAGTTCATTTGGCCGTCGCGCTGGTAGTTGTTTACTTCGTTTTTCGCAGCGTTGATCGGCAGCATTTGGTGGTTAGCGCCTACGCGGTAACGGTGTGCATCGTGGTATGCGAACAAACGGCCTTGAAGCATTTTGTCCGGAGATACGTCGATACCCGGAACCAATGTACCAGGAGAGAACGTTGCTTGCTCAACTTCTGCAAAATAGTTTTGCGGATTGCGGTTAAGCACCATGCGTCCAACTTCGATCAACGGGTAGTCTTTGTGAGACCATGTTTTTGTAACATCGAACGGGTCGAAGCGGTATGTGTTCGCATCTTCCAAAGGCATGATTTGCACGTACATTTTCCAAGCAGGGAAGTCGCCTTCTTCAATGGCATTGAAAAGATCTTCTGTATGGAAGTCAGGGTTTTCGCCGGCAATTTTGTCAGCGACTTCCTGAGTGATGTTTTGGATGCCTTGTTCAGTCAGGAAGTGGTATTTCACCCAATGGGATACGCCTTCAGCGTTTGTCCATTTGAATGTATGGCTTCCGAAACCATGCATGTGGCGAAGAGTCGCAGGGATTCCGCGGTCGCCCATCAAATACGTTACTTGGTGCAACGATTCTGGTGACAATGACCAGAAGTCCCACACTGCGTTAGGGTTTTTCAAGTGAGTGCGTGGATCACGCTTTTGTGTATGGATAAAGTCAGGGAATTTGATCGCATCGCGGATAAAGAAAATCGGCGTGTTGTTTCCAACTAGATCGTAGTTTCCTTCTTCTGTGTAGAATTTCAAAGCAAAGCCGCGTGGGTCGCGAACAGTGTCAGCAGAACCAAGTTCGCCGGCTACTGTAGAGAAACGGGCAAACATATCCGTCTTTTTGCCGACTTCTGACAAGAAAGCAGCTTTTGTATATTTTGTAAGGTCTTGTGTAACTTCAAAGTATCCGTGAGCGCCAGCGCCTTTAGCGTGGACAACACGTTCAGGAACACGTTCCCGGTTAAAGTGTGCTAATTTCTCAAGAAGATGAACATCTTGAAGCAATACTGGTCCGCGTTGGCCAGCCGTCTGCGAGTTCTGGTTGTCGCCAACCGGTGCCCCCCAGCTAGTCGTTAAAGTTCTTTTATCTGTACTCATGAATCGAACACCTCATTCTCATTATTAGGTAAAACACTACATTCATAATGATAACAGTTTTCAAATTAAAATCAATACTTAATGATAATGATTATAATTAAAGAAATTTGTTAGAGGCTGTAAGACACAAAATTTTTATATTCACAAAAGCAATTCTCAATTGGATAGAGGATTCTTTCTACTATCTTTAACATTGCCCGAAAAAAGAAAAAAACTCAACTTTAAACTCCTGTTTGAAAATTAAACATACGTGTATAGAAAGAGATTGCATTTCAAAATAAAAATAGCTAAGATAAAATTCAAGTAAAAGTTTTCAGAAAACTAAATCTATTGAGGTGAAGGAACAATCAAAAAGGGGTTAAAGGACGGATGAAATGTAAGCCTTTTCATATGAGGTTAGTTATGCAGATGCCACTAAAACAAAAGGGGATGGGAAAGATGCTCATTACACAATCAATCGCAGAGTATGCGGATATACAGCCTGAAAAAGTTTATACCTCTTATCAAGGGAGAGAATGGAGCTATAGCGAGTTTTATCAAAAGGTCAAACAGGTTGCGGCATATTTTCAGCAGAAGGGTTACCAAAAAGACGATATTATCGCCTTGTATGCATTGAATTCCGATACGTTTCTTGCTTGTTATTTCGGCATCCAGTTAGGCGGTTTTATTGCCATGCCGGTCAACACGAAACTGGCAGCGCCGGAAGTTCAGTATATTTTCTCAAATTCGGAAGCGAAAGCGTTGATCTATGATGTGCGTATTGAAGAAGTGATCAAAAACACGGCGCATGAGTTCCGGGATACGTTAACCATCGGCGGAGAAGATACGTTAGGGCACATTATGGAAGATGCTTCGCTGGAGTTTAAACCGGTATCCTTGGACGCGGAAGATACCGCTGTAGTGATGTATACCTCGGGAACAACGGGAAAACCGAAAGGCGTGATGCTGACGCACGGCAATATACAAGCATGCGCGGAAATCTGGTCCGAAGCCATGGCGATTACCGGGCAGGACCGGATGCTTATCTCAACGCCTCTTTTCCATTGTGCAGCGGCTCATGTTTTTGTCGTGCCTGTCACCCATAAAGGCGGCTCCTTGGTGATAGAAGAAGCGTTTTCTCCTGACAAGACGCTGGGTATGCTGAAGTCCGCCCAGCCGACCATGTTTTTCGGCGTTCCGGCGATGTACAGCATCATTTTGAACCTGCCGGATATTCAAAAAGTGCAATTGCCGGCATTGCGCCTGTTTTGTTACGGGGCGGCGCCCATGCCTTATGAGCTCGTTAAAAAATTGAAAGAGACCTTCCCGGCTGTCGGTGTCCAAAATTGCTATGGGCAGACGGAAAACGCGCCGGCTGCCTCTTCCTTAAAAGACCATTTTGCCCTTGATAAAATTGGTTCGGTCGGAGAAGTGCTCCCGCAGACGGAAATCCAGGTGGTGGATGAATTTGGGGATCCGCTGCCAACCGGGCAAGTGGGTGAAATCGTCGTCAAAGGTCCGCAGGTGATGAAAGGCTATTTAAGGAATGAAGAAGCGACGCGCCAAGCGGTTAAAAACGGCTGGATGTACAGTGGCGACCTTGGGAAATTTGATGAAGACGGCCTGTTGTATATCGTTGACCGCAAAAAAGACATGATTATCCGCGGCGGCGAAAACGTCTATCCGGTGGAAGTCGAAGAAGTGCTGTACCAAATTCCGCAATTGCTCGAAGCGGCAGTTGTCGGCGTGCCGCACGAAGTATACGGCGAAGTGCCAAAAGCCTACGTTGTCCTAAAAGAGGGGAAGTCCGTGTCAGAAGAAGAAATCAAATCGTATTGTACGACCCAGCTCGCAAAATACAAAGTGCCGCTGGAAGTGGAATATCTGGATGAATTGCCGCGCAATGCGTCTGGAAAAGTGTTGAAGCATACATTGCGTGCGGCGGAAAGTTCGCGGGCTTAATGAGAGGGGAATTTCAAAAAATGCACAGTATCCGACAAAAAGAAACTTTCTGCAAAGAATTCAAACGGGAAATTCAGGAGGCGGCTAATCATGCTTAAGCTTCCAGTGATTATCTCACCTATGTTCTTGGTGTCGACGCCCAAAATGGTTATTGAAGCGGGAAATGCCGGTGTGATCGGCTCATTCCCTCTATTAAATGCGCGTCCAGTTGAAGCATGTGCAGCCTGGCTGCAGGAAGTGAAAACGGCTCTCGGCGATAAGCCATGGGCCGTCAATTTCATTTGCCATACGGGCTCCAACAGCCGCTATGCCGAGGATCTGGAATTGATCCGCCAATACGAGCCGCCCATTGTCATTACTTCATTAGGGTCGCCAGGTGAAGTCATTGAGATTGTACATGCATACGGAGGCTTTGTGTATTCGGATGTAGCGAATGTGCGGCATGCGAAAAAAGCGGCCGCTAGCGGAGTGGACGGCCTGGTGCTGGTTTGTGCAGGGGCAGGCGGGCAAGGCGGCACCTTAAATCCGTTTGCATTTATTGCTGCGGTGAAAAAATTCTACAGCGGCACCATTATTTTATCGGGCGGCCTTTCAACAGGGGCAGACGTTGCCGCGGTTAAACTGATGGGTGCTGATTACGCGTATATGGGGACCCGCTTTTTAGCGGCGGAAGAAAGCAGTGCACCGGAAGACTACAAGCAAATGGTCATCGATTCCACCATCGAAGACGTGCTGTACACCGATTCGTTCAGTGGGGTGCCGGTCAACGTATTGGTTCCGAGCCTGGTGAAACAGGGAATTGATCCGAAAACCTTGAAACCGAAAGAAGAAGTCGATTTATCGCATTTGGTCAATGCCAAAGCATGGCGGGATATTTGGTCAGCAGGCCACGGCGTTACCACCATCACGAAAAGGGAAACCACAAAAGAAATCGTGGACACGCTGATTTCCGAATACAAGGAGGGGGTGGCGAGTCTTGTATGAAACGATTAAAACAGATTTAAAAGGCGGTATTTTAACACTTACGTTAAACCGGCCGGAGCAAATGAATGCCTATACGGATATAATGAACGAAGAACTGCTGCATTTCTACAAAGAAGCGAATCAAAATGACGAGATCCGGGTCATTGTGGTGACCGGAAGCGGCCGTGCATTTTGTGCCGGCATGGATTTATCGGACGGAGGGTCGACGTTCTCTTCCGAACAATCGGCAGAAGAATACCGGGATCTCGGTGGCCAAGTGAGCCTTCAAGTCTATGAAGGCACCAAACCGATCATTGCCGCTATCAACGGTGCAGCGGTAGGCATTGGCCTGACGATGACCCTCCCGATGGATATCCGGATCGTCAAGAAAGATGCGAAAATCGGTTTTGTTTTCGGGCGTCGGGGAATCGGTCCGGAAGCAAGTTCAGGCTGGTTCCTTCCGCGGCTTGTGGGAATTGGAAAAGCGCTTGAATGGACGCTGACCGGGCGTTACATCCCGACAAGCGAAGCGGTTAGAACCGGTCTGGTGCAATACGAATCAGAAGATCCGTTGGCGAAAGCTTACGACATCGCCAAAGACATTGTGGAAAACACCGCAGCTACTTCGAATGGTTTTACACGGCAATTACTATGGAAGATGCTTGGGCAGGAACATCCGCATGCTTCTCATCTGGTCGAATCCCGCTTTTTGCATTGGGCAGGGCAAAATGCCGATGCGGAAGAAGGCATCCAAGCGTTTGTTGAAAAGCGGCTTGCCAAATTTCCGATGAAAGCGTCCGAGTTGCCGGATTTCTTCAATTCCACAAAAGAATAGCGAAAAAGAAAACAACACCGGAAAAAATTCCGGTGTTGTTTTTGGTTTAAGGAGAAAAAACAGGAGTTGTTTTCAATTAATCCATCGCGTATAGGCGTTTGAATCCATCGAAATGTTTGCCCCAATAAGAATCGCTCAAGCTGGTGATTTGGACGCGGTCTCCGCCGGCATGGATGAATTTGTTGTCTCCCAGGTAAATGCCCATATGAGAAATCCCTGCACGGTACGTATTGCTGAAGAACACCAAATCACCCGGCTTTGGATTGCTTACATCGTATGAGCGGGCATCGTAGCCCGTTGTATTCGTGCGCGGAAGGCTGACGCCGGCTTTATTGTAGACATAGTAAATATATCCGCTGCAATCAAATCCGCTTGGTGTCGCACCGCCCCAAACGTATGGAATGCCGGTCAGGGAAGTTGCAGTTGAAATTACTTTTCCGGCAACTCCAGCTGCTGGGACTGCGGGCTGTGAAACAGGTGTAGGTTTAGGCTGTGCAACGACTGTGGCGTTCTTCACATTCAACACTTGTCCAACCCGGATCGAACTTGAAGTCAAGCCATTCCAGTTCATTAATTGTGTCACGGAGATGCCATGACGGTGGGCAATATTTGTCAATGTATCTCCGCTTACCACTTTATAAGTGCTGCCGGAAACCGTCGGGGCCGTAGTTTTAGCTGGTGCCGGCGCTTTAGGGGCGGCAGGAGCCGCAATTGTGCCGCTTACTTTCAGTTTTTGGCCGACGGAAATTGTGTTTGTGGAAAGGTTGTTCAGCTTTTGAATGTTGCTGACGGTTGTTTTATGTAGAGTAGCGATCTTGTAAAGCGTATCTCCTGATTTTACTATGTATAAATTTTGCGAACTGGCTCCGGTCGAAGAAGGAGTAGCTGTTGTAGTAGAAGCTGGCTTTTTTGATGGCGCAGTAGCGCTTAATTTTAAAACTTGATTTGGATAAATGGAATCAGATTTTAAATTGTTCCATTGTTTGATGTTTGCTACCGAGACATTATTTGAAGAAGCGACCTTCCATAATGTATCTCCTGGTTTAATGGTGTACGAACTTGCATCTGCACTCGCAGCTCCGATGCATAGAGCCAAAGAACCTGCAGCAAGTACAGAATAAGCTAATTTTTTCATGTTTTTTCTCCTTTTTAATGAATAATTTGTATATAAAATAGTAAATTTTATTGAATACTTAAGTTGTATTTAATTGTATATTCAAAAAATTAAATAGGCAATAAGTTTTAATATTACAATTGTGTTACAAAGTGTGTGGTCATGGTTTAAATCCAAGTAATAGGGGGTAATGAAAAAAGTTTCGGAACATTGCTGTTCCGAAACTTTTTTCGTTAAAGAGTATGGAGATATTGATGAATCTGCCGAAAATCTTCTGAGGTATCAGCGGCGTTTGCCAAAACATCTTCGTACCATTTGGTTAGCTGTTTGGTTTCATGGAAAGCTAAGCTTTTCTGGTTTTCGGCTTTTTCCACGAAGTGATTGATGCTATTGACCCGATTTTGAAAATAGGGAATATGTTGGCGGAACCGATCTTCTACTTGTGGATTAAAGAGCTTGCCGAAGTGCATCAGCCCATTGTTAATGTATTCTTCTGCGTAAAGCGCAGCACCGGCGACGGCTAACTGATCTTCCAGTTGAGGCTCTTCCGCCACCTTGAGTGTCAGGGGCATAAGTTCTTCGATGGTCTGTAAAGCAACAAGCATTTGCTGTTTCTGTATTTTGGTTAGGCCGTTCTGCCGGTCGAAATTTCCAAAGACGGAGCTCGCGGAATCCAAGTGAGAAGAGAGCCGCTCAAGTTTCAGTTCTTCGGGTTTTGTGCCTACCAAACTTTTAATTTTTCCGTAAACAAAAAGACGCTGCAAGTAACCGTACAATAAAACAACGCCATTGAATTGTGCTTCTGCTGCATTCATCAGCCATGCTCCTTTCGAATTCTGTTTCTTTCAGTATACATTTTTCTGAAGGAGGGCAGACAGCGCCAACAGAAAACATCAGCTTTGTTTTCAAGCCAGATGTTCTTGGACTGACAAGCGGGTTTGGGAAGCACTGCAAGCCGCAGAAGTTTTGCGGAAAAAATTAAAAGCGGGTTTGAAAAAGGTAGGCATCATTCTTGGGATATGATATGTTGGCACTATTAACGAAAAGGAGGAAGTTTATGAAAATCAAGCCATATGAAAAAACGATAATGGGAACGCTCGGAATCGAAATGGGAGAAGTGGAAGCAGATCGTGTCGTCGCGACAATGCCGGTCCACGAAGCAACGCATCAGCCATTTGGCCTTCTTCACGGAGGCGCTTCAGTTGTATTGGCTGAAACGGTCGCAAGCATCGGTACATGGAATTTAATCGATCAGGAAACCGAAATTGCGGTCGGGCTGGAGATCAATGCCAATCACATCCGCGGGAAACAAGAAGGAACAGTAACGGCTGTCGGAACTCCTTTACATAAAGGCCGGACCACAATGGTATGGGATATAAAAATAATGGACGAAGAAGAAAAGTTGATTTGTGTATCGCGCTGCACCGTAGCGATCGCCCCCAAAAAACGCTAAGGTTATGCGGGAAATTTTTTGAAAGAGGACAACTGTTCAAACTTAATTAGTCAGAAAAATTAAAAAACATATTGAACTTGTAGAACGGATTAATGTATACTCAATGAAAATGATTAATTAAAGCGCTTACATTTTTGGTTCCAGCTTCCAAGAAAGATAGTAAGCGTCTTTTTTTAAATCTAACATACCGAACGTTCAGTATTTAGTTTTGGGCATCCGATATGTACGGAAGGAGAATGATGATGACAAATTCTTTTTTTGATTTGAGTGGACGTACAGCGCTCGTTACTGGAGGAGGAAGCGGTTTAGGGAAAAATATTGCCGAAGTCTACGCAGAGTATGGAGCAAACATTGCCGTCTGTTCCCGCAAACTCACCAATTGCCAGGAAACTGCAGAAGATCTGGAGCGCAGATTCGGCATTAAAGCAAAAGCTTACGAATGCGATGTCAGCAACGAACAACAAGTCGAGAAGACCGTTGCGGAAGTGCTTCAGGATTTCGGCGCCATCGATATTTTGGTCAATAACAGTGGAGCCACTTGGGGCGAATTTGCTGAGAACATGCCGCTTGAAGCGTGGCAGAAAGTGATGAATGTCAATGTGACTGGAACCTTTCTCATGTCAAAAGCCGTTGGCAAGCACATGATTGGCAACGGCTACGGAAAAATCATCAACATCGGTTCGACTGCCGGCTTAAAGGCGGAATCTCCGGAAGTGTTGAATGCCATCGGCTACAGCACGAGCAAAGCTGCGGTCCACCATTTCACAAAAGATCTGGCTAGGAAGTGGGCTGGCCATGGCCTGTACGTGAATGCCATCGCCCCCGGCTTTTTTGAGACAAAAATGACAAAACAGACAATCGCAAAGCATGCTGACAAAATCATCAGCAGAAATCCGATGAAAAAGCTGGGAGAACCGAAATCGCTTCAAGGCGTGGCGCTTTTTTTAGCAGGGGCAGCAAGCGACTACGTAACCGGCCAGATTATAGCAGTTGATGGAGGCAGTTCATTATAAAGTTCGGTGAGGAGGGAAGGCGATGGAAAGACCTTGGCTGCAATACGTAGTAGAAGGCAATCCAAAAGAAATAGAAATTCCGGAAATTTCATTAGTGGAGCTGCTTGGCGAATCGCTCCAGGCGTATCCGCACCATACAGCAGTAACTTTTTTCAACCAGACTTATACATACAAGGAACTGGAGAGCCACATCCAAAAAGCGGCCGGCATGCTGTGGGATAAAGGAATCCGAAAAGGCGACCGGGTAGCCATTATGCTGCCGAACTGCCCACAGTATCCGGTCAATTTCTACGGGGCACTTTCATGCGGAGCGACAGTCGTCCAATTAAATCCGATGTTTCAGCCGGCTGAACTGCTTCATATCTTGAAGGACTCAGAAACAAAAGCCTTGATCATCCTGGACCGCTTGTTGCCGCTCTTTCAAAACATCGCGGGAGAAACACCCGTAAAAGAAGTGATAGCGGTTGGCTTGGAACCTGATTTTACGGATGGAGAATCAGCGAAAGAAATGCCCCAGGTGAAAATTGACCCTATAGATGATGTAGCGGTTCTCCAATATACAGGAGGAACGACGGGCCTTCCCAAAGGTGCCATGCTGACCCACTACAACATCGCAGCAAATACGCTGCAAAGTGCGGCTACCGGATTGGTGAAAACGAGAAAAGGCGAAGAACGGGTACTGACGATTGCTCCGCTGTTCCATGTCTACGGCATGACGAGCGGCATGTGCGTGACTTTCCATAATGGCGGCAATCTGATCCTGGTGCCGAAATTCGATGTCGAACAAGTGGTGGCTTTGATCGAACAAACAAAACCAACAGCTTTTCCAGGCGTGCCGACGATGTACATCGCTTTGCTGGACTACTATAAAACCCGGCAGTTCGATCTGGGCTGCCTAACCACTTGTTCAAGCGGCTCGGCTCCGCTGCCGCTCGAAGTGCTTGAACAGTTCAATAAAGTCAGCGGCACCAAAGTGGCAGAAGGGTATGGGTTGTCGGAAGCATCTCCGGTCACGCACCGCAACCCGATTTCAGGGCTTCAGAAAAATGGCAGCATCGGCATTCCCTTGCCGAATACGGATGCCCGCATCGTTGATATTGCAACGGGTGAGCAAACACTTGAAGCCGGCCAAGTCGGCGAATTGGTGATTAAAGGCCCGCAAGTCATGAAAGGCTATTGGAACAGGCCGGAAGAGACCAATCTCACAATACGGGAGGGCTGGCTGTTCACGGGAGACCTGGCAACAATGGACGAAGATGGCTTCTTTTATATTGTGGGCCGCAAGAAAGAAATGATTCTTGCCAGCGGCTTTAATGTGTACCCGATTGAAGTGGAGAATGTGATTTATCGCCACCCCGCTGTGCTGGAAACTGCGGTGTTCGGGATTCCGGACGAATACAGGGGAGAAACCGTACAGGCCATGGTGGTGCTGAAAGAAGGAGCGGAACTGACCGAACAGCAATTGATTGATTTTTGCCGAACGGAATTGGCGGCCTATAAGGTCCCTGCACATGTCCAGTTTGTTCAACACCTGCCAAAAACAGCGGTGGGCAAAATACTGAAACGTACGTTGCGAGAGCAATTCATCAACAATAAAGCCCAATAAAAACGAATGGAGAGATGACGATGCATTTACGTTTAACGGAAGAACAGGAAATGGTCCGAAAAACAATCCGGAGATTTGTCGAGAAAGAATTGATTCCGCTGGAAAACGATGTGCTGAAAAATGAGCGGGAAGGTAAGCCTGGCATTTCAAAAGAAAAACTGAAGGAATTGCAGCAAAAAGCAAAAGAATTCGGTTTTTGGGGCATCAATACACCGGAAGAATATGGCGGAGCGGATATGGGACAGATGATGATGGCGCTGGTCCTGATGGAAGTATCGAAAACCTTCGTGCCGTTCACGTTCGGCGGTTCAGCTGACAATATTCTCTACTATGGCAACGAAGAACAAAAGCAGAAATACTTGATTCCGACCATCAACGGAGATAAAAAATCGTGTTTTGCGATGACGGAGCCGGATGCGGGATCGGATACGCAGAACCTGAAAATGACGGCCGTCAAAGAAGGCAATGAATGGGTGCTGAACGGCGAGAAAACCTTTATTACCGGCGGGAACGAAGCGGATTTTGTAATGGTCATTGCGATTACAGACAAAGAACTGCATTCAAAAACCGGCCGCGAAGGCGTGACGTGCTTTATCGTCGACCGCGACATGGGCTGGAAATCCGAATACATCGATACGATGGGTGAATGGGGGCCAGCCGGGCTGGTGTTTGATAATGTTCGTGTTCCGGAAGAGAACATTCTCGGCGAAGTCAACGGCGGCTATAACCTGGGGCTTGAGTGGATCGGCTTTGCCCGATGGGTGGTAGGAGCGCGCGCTGTCGGCATGAGTGAACGGCTCCTGCAAATGGCGATTGACTACTCGAAAGAACGCAAGACCTTCGGCAAACCGATTGCTGAGCGCCAAGCCATCCAATGGCCGATTGCCGATTCCGCGGTGGAAATCGAGGCAGCGAAATGGCTGGTGCTGAATGCGGCATTTACACTCGACCAAGGAGAAGACAACCGCCATTTGGCATCGATGGCAAAATTGTACGGCGCCAATATGGGCAACCGCGTTGTTGACCGTGTCTTACAGATCCACGGCGGCATGGGGTACACAAGGGAATTGCCGATCGAACGCTGGTACCGTGAAGCCCGTCTATGGAGAATTTACGACGGCACGGATGAAATTCAGCGCATGATCATTTCGCGCAACTTGTTAAAAGGGCATGTGAAGGTAGGCCAATTCATTTAAATCCACGGACTGAAAGGAAGTTATGGAGATGAAAAACACATTTGAAGGAAGAACGGCATTTGTAACCGGAGGCAGCCGGGGAATCGGCAAAGAGATTGCGGAGCGCTTTGCAAGTGAAGGTGCAAACGTCGCCATCATTGACGTCAATGAAGAAGCGCTGAATGAAACGGCCGCGGAATTTTCGGGGAAAGGCTATTCCGTCTATACGAAAAATGCCAGTGTGACCGATAAAGAACAAATCGAAGAAGCGATGAAAGGCGTGTTTGAGCAATTCGGTTCGGTGGACATCCTGGTCAATAACGCCGGCGTGATCCGGGACAATATGCTGTTTAAAATGACCGATGAAGATTGGCTGACGGTGATGGATGTCCATTTAAAAGGGGCATTTTATGCCACACGCGCCGCTCAGGCATATATGACCCAGAACAAATATGGCCGCATCATCAACATTTCGTCCACCTCTGCGCTGGGGAACCGGGGCCAGGCGAATTACGCCACTGCCAAGTCCGGCCTCCAAGGGTTTACGAAGACATTGGCGATTGAGCTGGGCAAGTTTGGCATTACTGCAAACTCCGTAGCGCCAGGGTTTATTGAAACGGATATGACGAAAGCGACGGCTGAACGGATTGGCA
Source organism: Planococcus chinensis (assembly GCF_020071995.1). GTDB lineage: Bacteria > Bacillota > Bacilli > Bacillales_A > Planococcaceae > Planococcus > Planococcus chinensis_A. Next base: position 116,112 of record NZ_JABWTK010000003.1, read on the forward strand.
TTCCGTTTGACGATTTGATCCAGGCAAGCGTCTCGAACATTCCGGTCAACCGGAGCGGAAAGCCGGAAGACATTGCCAATGCAGTGGCATTTTTCGCTGATGAACGCTCATCGTTTGTCAGCGGGCAAGTACTGTATGTGGCAGGCGGTCCGAAAAACTGATGAAAGGGGCAGAAACTATGTTGAAAGAAAGCATTGGGAAACGTTCGGAGAAAGTGAAAAATACGATTGAACGGGGCGCAGTCCGGAAATTTGCAGAAGCAATCGGCGATCCGTCGCCGCTGTTTCTGGATGAACAGGCCGGGAAAGAGTCGAAATACGGGAGAAATATCGCACCGGCGACATTTCCGGTGACATTCGATGCCGGCAGCATCCCCGATTTGAAACTGCCTTCGCAAGGATTGATCCACGGCGAGCAAATTTACCATTACAACCGGCCGCTGTTTGTAGGCGAAGACATTTATTGCTGGATGGAAGTCAAAGACTATTACGAGAAAAGCGGCAATTTCGGCGATATGGGCTTTTTGGTCATCACCAAATACGGAGAAGATGCAGAAGGCGCTTTGCTGTTTACAGAAGAACGCATCGTCATCATCAACGAAGCGGCGAGAAAGGGGATGCCGGTATGAAGCAGCTGAAAGATCTTCAATTGGGAGAATCCCTCTCAGAGATGGAACTGGCGCCGGTTGAGCGCCTGGATTTGATCAAATATGCAGGTGCTTCCGGCGATTTTAATCCGATTCATACGATTGATGCGGAAGCTGAAAAAGCAGGGCTTCCAGGAATCATCGCCCACGGCATGTGGACGATGGGCAATCTATCCAAGCTGTTTACGCCTTACTTAAGTGAAGGATTTATCCAGGACTATTCAATCCGTTTTAGAGGCATGGTATTTATTGGCGACGTCATTACATTAAAAGCGGCCGTTTCGGAAAAGCAGCAGGAATACACGAAGTTCACAGTACAAGCCGTCAATCAGCAAGGCAAGGATGTACTAAAAGGCGATGTCGTTTTTTCGTTTTGAATGAGAAAGAGTGAAAAAAGAGGAGGAGAATGGATTGGCGAATAATCGGGACGCAGTTATTGTATCAGCAGTTCGTACGGCGATTGGCAGGCAAGGAGGGGCACTTGCTTCGGTTCCTGCGCATGTCTTTGGTGCAGAGGCAGTCAAAGAGGCTTTGAACCGCGCTGGCATCAGTTCGGAAGAAGTGGATGACGTCATTATGGGCAATGTCTTGAGCGGCGGCGGAAATATTGCGCGGCTCACGGCGCTTCAGACAGGGATGGGCGACCATTTAGCCGGTCTGACGGTCGACCGCCAATGCGGATCGGGCATCAATGCGGTAAATCTGGCAGCGCAAGCCATTTGGTCCGGGGACGGCGATGTGTACATAGCTGGCGGAGTGGAAAGCATGAGCCAAGCGCCTTATTTGATGGCGCGTCCAGAAAAACCGTTCAGCCCGGCTCCGCCGAAATTCCGGAAATCCCAATTGTCACCAAAAGAAATCGGCGACCCGCCTATGGGCATTACAGCAGAAAATCTGGTGGAAAAATACGGCATCAGCCGCGAGGAACAGGATGACTTTGCACTTCAAAGCCAGCTGCGGACAGCGCGCGCTATGGAAGAAGGGCGTTTTGACGAACAGATTGTGCCGATCACCATTCCGGTGCGCAAAGGGGAACCGGTGGTTTTTGATAAAGACGAACATCCGCGTCCGCAGACAACGAAAGAAGCACTGGCAAAATTGCCGCCGGCATTTCTGGAAGGCGGCACGGTGACAGCTGGCAGTAGTTCCGGATTGAACGATGCGGCTTCAGCAGCGGTGCTGATGTCGAGGGAAAAGGCAGAAGAACTGGGGCTTGCTCCTTTGGCGGTTGTGCGCGCGCACGCCGTAGCCGGAGTGGATCCGAATATCATGGGCATCGGTCCGGTGCCGGCAACCCGTAAAGTTCTCGAAAAAGCCGGCCTTTCTTTGGAGGACATGGACATAATCGAAATCAACGAAGCCTTTGCTGCACAAGTTCTGGCTTGCGATAAAGAATTGAAAATGGACCTTGATAAAGTCAATGTCAACGGCGGTGCGATTGCATTAGGCCATCCGCTCGGAGCAACAGGAGCAATCCTGCTGACGAAAGCGGTCTACGAATTAAAACGTTCAGAGGGCAAATACGCACTGATCACTGCCTGTATCGGCGGAGGACAGGGAATCGCAACAATCATCGAACGGGAAGGGTGAGCTAGGGTGAAGGAAAAACCGGAGATCAACGTTTACGTCAGATTTTGCGAAACCGATGCCGGAGGGCATGTCAGCAATACCAGTTATTTTTTCTATATGGAAGAAGCGCGGTCAAAATTCTTCCGGGAAATCGGTTATACCGGAACCCAAAAACGCGGGAACATCGATTTTATCATCGCTTCGACTGCCTGTGATTTTTTAGCCCAGGCTTATGCCGGCCAAACGCTCCTTGTTAAAACGACAGTTGAACAGATCGGCTCGAAAAGCTTTAAGCTGGTGCACGAATTAACGGAATCGGAAACCGGGGCACGCATCGCTTCAGGAAGTGCGGTTATTGTCTGCTTCGACTATGCACAGCAGCAGACGGAGCTCATACCTGCTGGTTTGCGGGAGGCATTGGAAGAATTCCTCGTCCCTGTGTAAAGGTTTAATGGAATAACAAGCTTAGGAAAAGGAGGGATCTTATGGAGTTGTTTTTGCAGCAGGTGTTCAACGGATTGACTCTTGGAAGCGTTTACACGCTGGTGGCAATAGGCCTGACCTTGGTCTTTGGAATCCTGCACATCCCAAACTTCGCACACGGCGCCTTGTATTTGATTGGGGGCTACGTCACGCTCGTCGTCATGCAAAGCACCGGTGTCCATTATTTTATTGCCATACTGGCATCCATTCTGGTAGTGGCTGCCCTCGGCGTTTTAATGGAGCGCCTCGTATTCAACCCGCTCCGTAATTCGCCGCCCATCCATGACAAAATAGCGGCAATCGGATTGGTGCTGTTTTTTGAAGCACTGGTCCAGCTCATATGGGGAACCGAATACCAGCGGATGATGACGCCTTTTGACAATAATATTTCCATAGCCGGCATTTCCATGACCAGCCAGCGCATTCTGGTCATCGTGGTTGCGGTGGTCACTGTATTTTTGCTGACGCTGTTTCTGAAGAAAACAATGATCGGCGCATCCATCATGGCGATGGCGCAAAACCGGGAAGGCGCATTCCTTGTCGGCATCAATGCCAATGCAGTGGCGATGATGACATTTGCAATATCCGGCGCCCTTGCTGCAATTGCAGCTTCTCTGGCTTCTCCGATCAATCTGGTTTTCCCGGCGATGGGCCACCTTGTCATTCTGAAAGCTTTCGTGGTCGTGATTATCGGCGGCATGGGCAGCATACCCGGCGCCATTGTGGCGGGACTTCTCCTGGGCATGACCGAAAGCATGGGGGCCACTTACATTTCCAACGATTACAAAGACATGATCGCTTTTCTGCTGCTGATTGTCATTATGACGGTCCGGCCAAAAGGGCTGTTTGCGAAAGGGGTGTATTAAATGGGAAAGATTTTAAATCAGCGAACCGTTATTGCCGTCCTGGTGATTTTTGCTTTAGTCTTCCCATTGATCTACGCGGATAACCGCTATGTTCTGCACGTCATGACCATCGGATTCATTTTCGCAATCAGCGTATACGGCATGAACCTGATTGCCGGATTTACAGGCCAATTGTCGCTTGCGCATGCCGGTTTTTTTGCCATCGGCGCGTATACGCTCGGCATCCTGACCACCCGCAACGAAATGAACTTCTGGCTCGCATTGTTGCTTGCGGTGCTGCTGACCAGTGCGGCCGGATTGGTGCTCGGTCTTATTGCCTTGCGGACTAAAGAGCATTTCTTCGCTATCTACACCTTAATCGTCGGCTATTTGATTTACTTGCTGATTGATAAATGGGACGGACTAACCGGCGGCGTGAGGGGATTGATCGGCATCCCGATTCCCGACCCGATCGGCCCGTTGACGTTTGAATCGGCGACTTCGATGTATTATCTCGTGCTGGCGTTTTTGCTGCTGTCGATTTTCATTTCGGTGCGGATTGTCCGCTCACTTACCGGCCGGACGTATATCGCCATCCGCAATAGCGAGGAACTGGCCCAGACGCTCGGCATCAATACCCGCGTCAATAAGCTCGTATCGTTCGTCATTTCGGTTGCTTATGCCGGTCTGGCTGGAGCTCTTTACGCTTCATTGACCCGTTTTATCGGTCCCGATGTAGCCAGCACCAATATGGTTTTCAACTTCTTAATGTACTTGATAGTTGGAGGAATCGGTACGCTGTCCGGTCCGCTCGTAGGAACGATGCTGTTTATCTGGCTTGAGCAGTTTCTCCGGAGCTACCAGGAATACCACCTGCTGATTTTCGGTCCGATCCTGGTGCTGATGGTTATTTTCTTCCCGACTGGAATTGTTGGTGGTTTTTACAAGATCAAAGCCAAGTTGCAGCATAAAAAACTGCCGAAAGAAAGCAAATACTTTAATCCGGTTCCAGAGAAATCCGCTGAAAAATAAGAGGGGGAATTTCAGGTGGCATTTATTGAAGTAAAAGGAATCACCAAAAAGTTCGGTGGATTGACGGCGGTGGACAACGTGGATTTTGAAATTGAACAAGGCAAAATTACGGCAATCATCGGTCCGAACGGTGCAGGGAAATCGACTTTTTTCAATCTGATCAACGGCTTTCATAAGCCGACATCCGGCAGTGTTTTTTTCGAAGGCCGCGACATCACCAAACTGCCGGTCCATCAAGGAGCGCGGCTCGGGATTGCGCGGACGTTCCAAACGACTCATTTATTTGAACAGTCCACAGTGATCGACAACGTGATTGTCGGGCATAGGCTGCGGACCAAATCGAAGCTGTTTGATGCCATTTTCCGGACAAAGCGCGAAAAGCAGGAAGAGCATAACGCATATCAAAAAGCGATGGAGTCGCTGGAATTTGTCGGCATGGAAAAAATAGCGCAAGTACCGGTTTCGACCATTACCCAGGAAGAAAAAAAGCGGTTGGCCATTGCGCTGGCATTGGCAACTGACCCAAAAGTCATGTTTCTTGATGAACCGGCAGCGGGCATCAACCCGGACGAAACAGAAGGGCTCGCCCAACTGATGAAAAAGCTGGCAGCCAGCGGGATTACCATCTGCACAATCGAGCACAAGATGCAGATGATTATGGGCATGGCAGACAAAATCATGGTGTTGAACCAAGGAGCAAAAATTGCGGAGGGCACACCGAATGAAATCAAGAACAATCCGGTGGTCATCGAAGCCTATTTAGGGGGTGAGCCGATTGCTGAAGCTAACTGACGTTACGGTAAGGTTTGGGGCGTTCGAGGCGCTGACGAAAATCAATATCGAAGTGAAAGAAGGCGAACTCGTTGTACTGCTTGGAGCAAACGGAGCCGGAAAAACCACCATTTTCAATACGATCAGCGGATTGTATAAGCCGGCAGCGGGAGAAATTGAATTCGTCGGAAAAAGAATCAACGGCTATTCGCCGGACCGCATGGTAAAGGAAGGGACGTCCCAGTGTCCGGAAGGGAAAAAGCTGTTCCCGGATATGACGGTCCAGCAAAACCTGATGATGGGCGGGTTCGTCCATCGGCGCCATAAAGACCAGTTGAAAACTTCACTTGAAGAAGTGTACGAGTTGTTTCCGATTTTAAGGGAGAAAAAAGAACACGCAGCAGGGTCATTGAGCGGCGGGCAGCAGCAGATGGTAGCAATCGGCCGGGCATTGATGGCCCGCCCCAAGCTGATCATGATGGATGAACCGTCAATCGGCCTGGCGCCGCTCATCGTGGAGCAAATGTTTTCAATCATCCGGAGGATCAATGAAAGCGGGACAACGGTTTTGCTTGCGGAACAAAATGCCAACGCAGCATTGAAAATCGCAGATCGAGGCTACGTGATTGAAAACGGATCGGTCGTCCTGCAGGGAAGCAGCAAAGAACTGTTCCATAACGATGCCATTCGCCAAGCTTATATTGGAGCATGAGACAAGCCCGGATCCAAAGGCTTTAAAGGGGGTGGAAACTGCCTTTGGAATTAGCTTAAGCACCATAATCTTATATGAAAAAGGGGAGATTTGAATGCACTCATTGAAGAAAAGCTTATTCGGCAGTTTTTTACTCCTTATGCTTCTGATATTAGGGGCGTGCGGCAGCGAAGAAGAGGCAAATGACGCAGATGCGAAAAGCGGCGGCTCAGGCGGTTCTGGAGGAGAAGTGACCATCGGATACAGCGGCCCGCTTAGCGGCCCTGCAGCGTCTTACGGAGAAGAAACGTTAAAAGGTTTAAAAATAGCAGTAGAAGATATTAATGAAGCAGGCGGTTTTGAAGTAGACGGCAAAACCTACACGTATAAACTGGAAACAATCGATGATAAATATTTGCCGAACGAAACAGCGGCCAATGCCAAGCGCTTAGTACAGGAAGAAAATGCAAAGTTCATTTATTCCCCGCACAGCGGCGGTATTTACGCAATGCAGGTATTTAATGAAATGGAAGACTTCATCATCATGGGTTATACAAGCGAACCGGGAGTGACAGATCAAGGCAATAAATTGAACGTCCGGATTCCGCCGCGCTATGACCAATATTTAGAGCCGTTTACAGATTACGAAATGGAAAAGTTCGGCAAGAAAATCGCCTTTCTGCCGACAGCTAGCCAGTACGGAAAAGACTGGGCAGAGATGCTTAAGCCGGTGTGGGAAGAAAAAGGCGGCGAAGTGGTGTTCAATGAATCAATCGATTTCAGCAAAGACACGGATTTCCAGACGATTGTAGCGAATGCATTGGAAGAAAAACCGGATGTGCTGTTTATCGGCGGACCTTCTGAGCCGACAGCTTTAGTGGCAAAACAGGCGCGTGATCTTGGCTTTGAAGGCGGATTCCTGATCATGGACCAAGCAAAGCTTGACGAAATGGCGGCAGTTCTCGGCGGCAACTACGATATGCTCGAAGGTGCGATTTCCACGACGCCGTTAATCCATACAGAATTCCCGGGTACAGAAGAATACATCAAGAAGTATAAAGAGAATAACGACCGCGACCCGAGTGCTGAATCGGCATTCCATTATGTGTCTCTCTATGTTTTAACGGAAGCGATGAAAGCGGCAGGTTCAGTGGACGATACAAAAGCCATCATGGCAGCGTTTGACGAGGGCGCCAAAAACTTGCCGGAAGACAAGCAGGTCTATATGATTCCTGAAGTCGGGGAAGACGGCGGATTCGGCTCCATGCTGCGCATTGCTTATGTAGAAAATGGAGAAATACAAGTCATCGAGAAATAATCATGCAGCTCACACTGTCGAGAAACCTTGAAAGTCTTCCTTATCCCGCTTCAGGCGGACGCTTTTCGCGGGCTTGCGCCGAGCCGCTTCGTTGCTCCTGCGATTACTCGTCGCAAATTGAAAAAATATTCGCTTTGCGACTCCAGGGTCTCGACGGCTCCGTCGCTTGCGCTGCCCCGCAGGAAAGGCATTGAGCGAAGTCTGCGAGCCCAAGTCTTTGCGACGAAGCTAGCGCAGCGATGCAACGCTCTTTCATGTTTCGAAGATAGCGAAGCGATGCAGAAACAGGAGCATATGTTTTTAGCGGAGCTGTTTTGCGGAATATCGGAGCTATTCTATATCTAAGGGGGATTTTTTCTATATCTTTCTCAACAAGCTGGAGAGTACAAATTGTACTCTCTTTTACTTTCTGGATAAGTGAAGGCTGCGTGAGTAATGGTATAATATTTTAAAACATCTGGTTATAGCGAAAGGCAGTGGAATGCGATGAAAGCAGAATTAATCAAGGAAAGCATCAATCTCTTTGTGGAGAAGGGGTTCAGTGCCACTTCAATCCAGGACATCGTGGATAAGCTGGGCGTGACAAAAGGTTCCTTCTATTATCATTTTAAGAGCAAAGAGGCGCTTCTTATGCATATTCATCTGTCTTATATTGATGATTTGCTGAAAAGGCAAAAAACGATTTTGGAGACAGAAAAAGAGGCACGCGGAAAACTAGTGAAAGTGGTCGAACTGCTGATTCATGATATTGAAAAGCAGGGAGCCCTTGGACGGGTTTATTACCGGGAAATACGCCATTTGACTCCTGAAAATGCAGCGACTATCCGGGAAAAGCGCGCCGAGTTCAGAGATCACATTGAAAGCATCATTAAAGAAGGGATTGAAAATGGTGAATTCCGTAAAAATCTGGAAGCCAAAATGATTACATTTGCCATCCTGGGCATTACCAACTGGAGCTATCAATGGTTTAACCCGAGCGGCGATTTGTCCGTAAGGGAATTGGCTGATATGTATACAGACTTCATCTTGCACGGCATTCAATCAAAAGAATCATAAATAATGGATACGTACGTTATCCGAAAAAACCTCCAAACGGCTTTCACTGGCCGTTTGGAGGTTTTTTGATAGAGCTTGAAATCAATTCCGCTCCACAGAAGGAGAGCCGGGAGTATGCGCGTTTTCTTTATGTGCCTTCTCAAGTTCCAACAGGAAGGTTTTCAATTCCAAGCCGCCGCGGTAGCCTGTCATGGCGCCATTTTTGCCGACGACCCGGTGGCAAGGTACGCTGATCATCACGGGATTTGCGCCGATTGCGGCTCCGACTGCCCGGACTGCCGCTGGACGCTGGATGCGCACGGCAATGTCGGAGTAGGAGACGGTCTGGCCATAAGGAATCTCACGCAATGCCTGCCAAATTTCTTCTTGGAAAGGAGTCCCTTTCACATCGATCGGCAAAGAAAAAAGCGTCCGGTTACCGCTGAAATAACCCTGCAGTTCTTGCAGATAAGGTGCAAGAGAATCCGGATTTTCGTGCAGCACCGCTCCAGGAAAACGTTTTTTGAGATAGGCTTGGAAATCTTTAAAACTTTGGCCGGGAGAACCGACGTAGCAAAGGCCTTTAGAAGTTTTGGCGACATACAAAGTCCAGCGGCTGTGTTCTAAAACCGCCCATTCAATTTGATTTTCCATATTCATTTGCTCCCCTCAAGGATTTTCGGTAGCTGGCAGGCGTCTGCCCATTATTCTTCTTATATAAAGTGATAAAATACGGCGCATTCGGAAATCCGCTAAGCCGGCCGACTTCTGCAATCGGATCATCCGTTTCAGCTAAAAGCCGGGATGCCTTTTCAAGGCGCAATTGCTGGATGTATTCCAAAGGACTACAGCCTTTCAGGCGTTTGAACAGGCGCTGCAAATGGTAGGGGCTGCCATGTAAAATGTCGGCAAGGCGTTCCAAATTTATAGATTCTGTAAAATGTTCATCAATCCAGTCCGTAATCTGCTCAATCCATTCGTCTGCAGGAAGATTCAGTCCATCCGGCTTGCATCGTTTGCATGGCCTGAAATCCTCAGCTAATGCGGCATAAGCATTTTTAAAAATAAGCACATTCTCTTTGTTCGGGATTCGGGAATGGCAGGAAGGACGGCAAAAGATTCTGGTAGTTCGGACTCCGTAAAAAAACTGATCGTCGAATGAGGCATCGTTTTCCAAAATGGCTTTCCAGTAAACAGCGGGAACAACAGCAGATTTTTGTTTTGCCATCGCATTTCACCTCTAGTAATAGTATATACGCTAAGCTTGAATAATTAAGCTTTTAGCGATGGAACAGCAAGATAACGAAATAAAAAATTTAAAAATTTTGCAGTTTTATTAAATTTCTTTGGGGAATAACAAGCAGTAAGAGGAGGGATTACATGGCTAGAGACAAAAATTTAGAAGAACTTAAAGACACGGTGCGAAAACAGGAGTTTAGGGAAGAGACACAGGAAGTAAAACAACAGACACGTTTTCCTGATGAACGGCGGGAACAGAACGACTTGGACGATGAGGATCAGCAAAAAAAATAATTTTCACTGCCCTGCAAGCCGGTTAACCGGTCTGCGGGGTTTTTAGTTGAAAGGGTTTAGCAACGTGATAAAATGTACACAATCCAGCATACGGAAAGAGAGTGGGGTTATGTTTAATTCGTTAACAGAACTAATGGAAGCAAAAGAGTATAAAGATAAACGGGCTGTCCAATGGAATAAAATCTGCCAGGAAGAAAAATTGAGTGAACAGTTTATCCAGGAAAACGAAGAGCAGGTTAATTGGAGATTATTGTCGGAACACCAAGAGCTGTCAGAAGCCTTTATCCGGGAATTTAGCGGTCGCCTGTTTTGGGAGCCGGTTCTGTCGGAGCAAAAAGTTTCGGAGCAGTTTATCGAGGAATTCGCTGCAAAAGAGAAATGGGAACCGGCAAAAGAAAAGCTGAGCAAACGCCAGTTGAAAACATTGGAAAGAGAAGGCAAACAGTTTGATGAGGGCGAATATTGGACCATTGTTTCGATGAAGCAGAAGTTGTCGAATGCCAAGGGCTTGTCGCCTGCATTTATGGAAAGGCACCAAGACAAGCTGGCGTGGAGCTGCCTGTCGCTTTGCCAAACCTTGCCGATGTCATTGATTGACCGGCATGCCGATAAAGTGGACTGGCATACGGTGACAAGAGTACAAGTGCTGTCAGAGCGCTTTATTGAAAAACATCGCAGCCGGGTAGAGTGGGAAACGATTTCTTTTCATCAGGATTTGTCGGAGCGCTTCATCAATCGGCATCACGCCAAAATGAGTTTCATTTCCGCCGAGCGGAAACGCTCAGAAGGCTTCCTATATACTCACTTGGAAAAAATGGACATTGCTTCGGTCCTTGAAAACCAAAACCTTCGGAACGTCAAAAAGTACGAGCCGTTTGATATTTACAGCGTAGGGAAAAATGGGCGCAAAAAATACATTTTGAAATATCACGGCAATTCTTATTCAGAAGATTTCAGCCTCCACATAGCGGATGAAGAAGAATTGTATGAGCAGCTGGAAGAATTCGAACTGGATGACGTAATTGAAAAAGATTTTCCGGAATTAAAGGCAAAAGAAGATTTTCAGTTTTAATCCGATAATTGTTTCAATAGTCTTTTAATTCATGGTATAACTTGTATAGAAAGTTCTTCTGCAGCAGCGCTTCTTTATTAAATGACGTTATGAACCCACAGCCATGATTCCTTCAGCCGGACTAACACTTCATTGCTTTACCGATTGCATGTATCTCATTTAGAGGAGGAGCCCTTATGGCAAATATCGGCGCAACTGAATGGATTATTATTGTAGTGATTGCTTTGATCATTTTCGGGCCGGCCAAATTGCCGCAGCTCGGCCGTGCTGTCGGCGAAACGCTGAGAGAGTTTAAAAACTCAACGAAAGGAATCATGGAAGACGCAAAAGAAGACGGGAAAACGGGAAAAGAAAAGTGAACGAACTTCAAAGGGAAATCAAAAATAGCCACCCGCCATATATGCGGTATGGTTATTTTTATTTGCCACAGATTTCAGGCCTTTCAGCCGTGCTATTGCGAGGGGAACACGTTAGAATGGAATAAGTGGAAACTTTATTTTTAGGAGGCGAACAGAATGCCGAATATTGGTGTGCCGGGACTGATCCTGATTCTTATTATTGCGCTGCTTATCTTTGGGCCAGCCAAGTTGCCGCAACTCGGAAGAGCCGTTGGGCAGACGCTGCGAGAGTTTAAAAGCTCAACCAAAGGATTGATGGACGAGACAACTGAAGAGGCTAAGACAGAGGAAAGCCTGGATAAAAAAACCGTTGTTGTTAAAGAGAAAGAATTGAAGTAGGAATTTTGTAAATTCCTGTTTTTATAAAGAAGGCGCCGTTTGAACGATTTAAACGGCGCCTCCTGCTGTTAAAAGCCCCTTTAATGGCGAAATTTGAAGCGGAATTTTTTTTGATTTTTTAAGCAGTATTTACAATGGGATGTTTTGTCATTTTGTTCACACCTGCGAGTGTTAATTCATTGAAATACGGGCTATATGATTTACAAATAAGCTGTGTAGCGTATAATAGCTAGTGAATTGAAGCGCGAAAAATCTTCTTTAAAGCAAGGCCGAAAAGATGGTTGATTGGTTTGGATAACGTGCAGCTGTTATGTAGTGGCCAGTGACTGAATTTTTATATTTAGCAAAAATAGGTGGTTAACAAATATGGAGCAGGAATATACCGTTGTTGAGCATTTAACCGAGTTAAGAAAACGCCTGGTCATTATCTCATTAGCCTTTGTCGTTTCTCTGGGCATTGGATTTGCGATTGCAACGAGAATTTTAAATTTTATTAAAATGCAGCCGACCGCCGCAAATGTCGAATGGAACGTTTTCGGCTTTACGGACGGCATTATGATTTACTTCAAGTGTGCGTTGCTGTTGGCGATTTTAATCACCTTGCCGATTGCCTTGCACCAGATCTGGCTGTTCGTCAAACCCGGCCTGTCAGAAGCGGAAGCTAAAGGGACCGCGTGGTTCATTCCCGCATCCTTCTTTTTATTCCTGGCTGGGGTAAGTTTCAGTTATTTCGTCATGTTCCCGATGATGTTGAATTTTATGTCGAACATCAACCAATCCATCGGGGCAACCGAAACGTACGGGATGAATCAGTATTTCAGCTTTTTGTTTAATCTGGTCATACCGGTGGGCATTGTGTTTGAAATGCCGATTGTCATTATGTTCTTGACGAAATTAGGGATCGTGACCCCAGCCTCGCTGCGGAAAATGCGGAAAGTGGCTTACTTCGCACTTGTGGTCCTTGGAGTTCTGATTTCGCCTCCGGATTTCATATCGGATATTTTGATCATCGTACCTCTGCTCGTTTTGTTTGAATTCAGCATCATCATTTCAAGCTGGACGCTGAAACGCACAAACAAAAGACTTGCAGAAATGGCGTTAAAAGAATAATATTACTTACGGACAGGAGGGGAACCTTATGCCAAATATCGGCGTACCAGGATTGATTTTAATCCTTATCATTGCTTTGGTCATTTTTGGACCGGCTAAATTGCCACAGTTGGGCCGTGCAGCAGGACAAACTTTAAGAGAGTTTAAAAACTCGACAAAAGGCATCATGGACGACGTGACTGAAGAGTTCAAAATGGACGAAGAGCCTAACAAAGAAAAGCATGTAGAATTGACAAAAAAACAATAATTTTTCCAATGAACCGTTTCTTGCTGATGCAAGAGACGGTTATTTTTTTGTTTTTTGCGCTTGCAGGTTATAATAAAAGAAAAATTTGAAAGTTGGGGAATGAATGGCATTTACGGATTTATCGATAGCTATGGATGCAAAAATGTTGCCGATACAAGAAGTTGCTGAGCGCGCGGGAATTCCGGGTGAAGCTCTTGAACAATACGGAAATTATAAAGCAAAGATTAATGTCGATTTATTGCCGCCTGCAGAAAACCTTGGGAAAGTGGTATTAGTCACAGCCATCAGCCCCACGCCGGCGGGAGAAGGGAAATCGACCGTGACGGTTGGGCTTGCGGATGCATTCAAGCAATTGGAAGAATCGGTTGTGGTCGCGTTGCGTGAACCGTCCTTGGGGCCGGTGATGGGCGTAAAAGGCGGAGCGACGGGCGGAGGATTTGCGCAAGTGCTGCCAATGGAAGACATCAATCTCCATTTTACAGGGGATATCCATGCCATTACATCAGCAAATAATGCACTCGCTGCCTTTATTGATAACCACTTGCACCAAGGCAATGCGCTGAACATTGATCCTCGGCGCATCACCTGGAAGCGTGCGCTTGATATCAATGACCGGGCGCTCCGGGAAGTGACGATCGGCCTTGGCGGCCCTGCGCAAGGCGTTCCACGCCAAGACGGGTTTGATATAACGGTCGCTTCTGAAATCATGGCCGTATTATGCCTGGCTACCTCGCTGGAAGATTTAAAAGAGCGGCTGTCCCTGATGGTCATCGGCTACACGTATCAGAAAGAACCAGTGATGGTACGGGACTTGGGCGTAGAAGGTGCGCTTGCGCTGTTATTGAAAGAGGCGTTCAAACCGAATTTGGTGCAGACGATTGAAGGGACGCCGGCCATTATCCATGGCGGTCCGTTCGCCAATATTGCACATGGCTGTAACTCGCTTGTGGCCACCCAGACAGCCAGAAGATTGGCTGATATTGTGGTGACAGAAGCCGGCTTTGGCGCAGACTTGGGCGCTGAGAAATTCATCCACATCAAATCCCGCAAAGGTGACTTCCATCCGGATGCAGTGGTCGTGGTGGCAACTGTACGAGCATTAAAAATGCACGGCGGCATAGTGAAAACGGACTTGGCGGAAGCAAACCATGAAGCGGTGAGACGCGGCATGGTCAATTTGGCAAAGCATGTAGATACTATTCGCCAGTTTGGCATCGAGCCGGTCGTTGCTTTGAACCGCTTTGTTACGGATACTGACGCTGAACTTGCTGAAATTTTCAGCTGGGCCGAGGCCAAAAGTGTCCAGGTCGCATTGACGAATGTCTGGGAACAAGGCGGAAAAGGCGGTTTGGAATTGGCCAAGCTGGTCTTGCAGGAACTGGAGCGGCCGAAAAACTTCGTGCGCCTTTATGACGAAACTGATTCCGTGGAAGAAAAACTCCGGATCATTGTACAGAAAGTTTACGGCGGAGCAGATGTCCAATTGACGGATGCGGCGCAAAAGCAATTAGCGGAATTGAAGAAGTTTGGCTGGGACGAGTTGCCGATTTGCATGGCGAAAACCCAGTATTCCTTATCGGATCAGCCGAAATTGCTTGGCCGGCCGGAAGGCTTTACAATCACTGTCCGCGAAATCATGCCGAAGCTTGGGGCAGGTTTCCTGGTCTGCCTGACCGGCGACATCATGACAATGCCCGGCTTGCCGAAGCAGCCGGCTGCTTTGAAGATGGATGTAGGGCCAGACGGCCAAGGGATTGGTTTGTTTTAAAGGAGAAGAGCCCAAAAGCTAATGAGCTTTTGGGCTCTTTTTGGGCCGTGCAGGCCGAGAAGCTCGTATCTCGTAGAAGTTGCTCGTATTTGACGGAAGGTCGCTCATAAAAACGAGGAAGTCGCTCGTATCCGCTGATAAGTCGCTCATAAGCCAATAAAAAGGAGTTATAAAAATGGAACACCGAATTTCCATCATTGATTACGTGGAACGGGGGAGCTCGCTTTACATTCAGCTGGAAGTACAGGATGCTGAAACTGAAAAACAATTCCGGGAAGAAGTCAGGTTTTTGGATGACTTGCTTTACGGGGAATTGGTGCACCCAGAAAAGTCTCCATTATCGGAAAGCTGCCGCACGGCGGTAATCGCTTATTTAAAAAACCACTTCAATCGCTGAAGTGGTTTTCTTGTGTTTAGGAATAAGCTTTTTCGACTTCGGAAAGAAATTCTTCAATGTCTCCTTCGGTGGTATCAAACGAGGTCACCAACCGGATCTCATGAATGGCCGCATTCCATAAGGCAAATGCATAAGTCTTCTGGAGCAGCTCAATTTTTTCTTTTGGCAGGGAAATAAAAACGGCGTTCGATTCAACCGGTTGAGTGAGTGCTGTATCCGGAAATTTCTGCAGGCCAGCCGCTAGCAATTGTGCCATGCGGTTGGCGTGGCTTGCGTTTTCATGCCATAAATCGTCCGTCAGCAAACGTTCAAACTGTGCGGCAATAAAACGCATTTTCGAACCTAATTGCATGCCTTGTTTGCGGATGTATTTTAGTTCGGACGCCAGTTCTTTACTAAAGCACACCACGGCTTCGCCTAGCATCAGTCCGTTTTTGGTGCCGCCAAACGCCAGCATGTCGATTCCGGCATCCACGGTCATTTCCTTAAAGCTACAGCCAAGGTGAGCAGCTGCGTTGCTCAGGCGGGCACCGTCCATATGTACATATAAGCCATTGGCATGGGCAAAAGAAGTGATTTTCTTAATTTCTTCAATGGTATAAACGGTTCCGAGTTCGGTGCATTGCGAAATGGAAACGGCTTTTGGCTGGCTGCGCTGCTGGTTGCCGATATGGTGCAAGTGTTCAGCAATCCCTTCGACTGTCAGCTTGCCGTCTGCAGACGGGACCGTCAGCAGTTTTCCGCCGATAAAGCCTTCTGCAGCGCCACCTTCATCGGCATGGATGTGGGCACCATTCGTGCAAATGATGGCCTGATGGGAGCGCACCATCGCTTTCAAGCCTGTGACATTGGCGCCGGTGCCGTTAAACACAAACAGCACTTCGCAGTCTTCGCCGAAATGGTCTTTGAATTTGCTGATGGCGTCGGCTGTATACAAATCATCGCCGTAAGCCGGGACATGGCCGTCGTTGGATTCTGCAATGGCTTCCAGGATAGCTGGATGGATCCCTGAATTATTATCGCTTGCAAACATTTTAATGGTCATTGAAATCGCCTCCTTTTTTCAGTTTAAAACAGAATTTCTGCCGGCGATAGGTTTTCTATAAAATACAAAAGCATTCACACAAAACGGGCAGAGAAGAGAGTAATATTTAAATTTAGTTGTCAGAAAAGTCATTCTATTTTTAGGGGAAAATGTTAAAATGTCGGTAGATGTGAAATAACTGCTGCTTGAAAGGGGAAAGAAGATGCCGAATTTCGGAAATCAAGTTCAATTTGAAGTGTATCAGACAATGCCGAATCCTTCGCCTGACCGTTTGCCGATTGTCTACGAAGATTGGGAAGCACGGGCGCGGGAAGTGCTGGAGGATGGACCGTATTATTATGTGGCAGGAGGAGCAGGCGGGGAACGGACGATGGCCGCCAATCTGAATGCCTTTGACCAATGGAAAATCGTTCCGCGGATGCTGCGCAATGTAGAAAATCGGGATTTAAGTGTGGAGCTTTTTGGAAGGAAGCAAGAGTTTCCGCTGCTTTTGGCTCCTGTCGGTGTGCAGTCCATCATCCATAAAGATGGAGAGCTTGCTTCCGCTAAGGCGTGTGCGGCAATCGGGGTTCCGTATATCACCAGCTCCGCTTCCTCCGTGCCGATGGAGGCCATTGCTGAAGTCATGGGCAATGCTGAAAGATGGTTTCAATTGTATTGGAGCAAAGACAAAGATATCACCGCCAGCTTTTTGAGAAGGGCAGAAGCATCAGGCCATTCGGCAATTGTCGTGACATTGGATACACCGATGATGGCGTGGCGCGAATACGATCTGAAAAACGTCTATTTGCCATTCTTGATCGGAGAAGGAGTCGGCAATTATTTGAGTGATCCGGCATTTTGCGCAAAGCTTGAAAGATCGCCAAAAGAAGACCCGAATGCTGCCATCATGTACTGGACGCAAATTTTTGGCAATGCCGGATTGACTTGGGAAGACTTGGCGTTTCTCAAAGAGCACACCAAGCTGCCGATTTTGCTGAAAGGCATTCTGCATCCGGATGATGCCGAGCTGGCGATGCGGCATGGAGTGGATGGCATCATTGTTTCCAATCATGGCGGCCGCCAAGTAGATGGGGCGATCGGTGCACTTGATGCGCTTCCTGCAGTTTGCGAAGCGGTGCAGGGAAGGATTCCTGTGCTGATGGACAGCGGAATCCGGCGCGGTTCGGATGTCATTAAAGCATTAGCGCTTGGGGCGAGCGCTGTATTAATCGGCCGTCCGGCGATGTACGGCCTTGCTGTGGCGGGAGAGCAGGGAGTAAAAGAAGTATTGCGCAATATGATTGCCGACTTGGATATTACACTGGCGCTGTCAGGAGAAAAAGCGATAGATGATTTAAAGCCGGCCCTATTAGCGAAGCACCGCAGTTAATCTCTGTATGACAGGAAAGCGGCCAATTCTAAAGCACATAAAGGATGTGTCGAGATGGAATTCCAATCCACTAAAAACGATAGGCTATCGCTGGGTCTGACTCTTTATATGGACGGCTTTGCAGCAGTTAAAGACATGCGTAAACTTGTATCGGAATCAGTAATTGAAGAAGTGCAATTTCTGGATGTGGCAGAACGGATTGAACCCGGTTCCATCGTTATCCGGGGGTCAACCACAACGGAACAAAGTTTTGATCCGGGGCTTTTAGCTAGCGGAAAGCTGCTCGAATTGTACATCGGGGATGTAGTGACTGTCCGCAACCTGGAAGTGGGGGAAGAAACTCAATTGCGCTTATTGAGCGTGTCTCCAAGCCTGATCGGCGAACGCGTCGAGACCAAGGAAATCTTATTAAATCCTTCCGGTGAATTAGTTCTGCCGCCATTGCCGGAAGGCGCAAAAATGAAGCCGTCTGTCACTTGGAAGACTGCACACGGGCCGTTAAATGAGGAAGTGCATGTCTCATATTTAACACGGGGCCTTGGTTGGGAAGCAATTTATATAGTGGAAATCCGGGGAGAAGTGCTTAGCTTGGCGGGCTGGATTAATGCCAATAACCAGACGGGCATTGATTTTCACGATGTCCGATTGAAATTGGTTGCAGGTCAAATAAATCGGCAAGGTCCAAACCAGTTGTATGAAGAAGCCAGTATGATGCTCGCAAAAAACATGCCCATACGGGATTCTTTTGAAGAGCGCAGTTTTGGCGATGCCCATGTGTATGCACTCGAACGTAAAGTCGTTTTATTAAACGGGCAATCCAAGCAAGTCCGTTTTTTGTCGGTGGAAGAAGTTGCGTTCAAAAAAGTCTATAAAGTAGAAAAAGGGAGCAAGCATGCAAGAGCGTGCCTGCTGCTCGCTAATACAAAAAAGAACGGACTGGGAATTCCTTTGCCTACAGGAATGGTAAAAGTTTATGAAGCCGATCAGGATGGAGAGATGGAATTTACAGGAGAAGATGAAATCAGCCATACTCCGGTTGAAGAGAAATTGTCTTTGACGATTGGAGAGGCTTTCGATGTCATTTCGGAGAGCCGGGAAATAACACGTGAAAAACGCGAAGGACTCGAATATGTAACGTATCGATATGAACTGCGAAACGGTAAACAAGAGAATATTCGGATTGATATCGGCCATGTCATTTACGAACAGTTATGGAAGATGGAATCTTCAACCCATGACTACGAGGTTAAAAATACCAGCGAAGTGGAATTCAGTGTGCGGGTAGCTGCAGGAAAATCAGTTGTGGTGGAATTTACTTACAAAGTGGATAAACACACAAACCTCATATAAAATTGCGGAGAAAGCAGCTCCGCATTTTTTTGTGGCAAAAAATTCAGGGACGCTTCTTGTAATCCAAAAGAAATCGTGTTAAATTATTTGTGGATATATTTTATCTATAATGGATAAACGAAGTATATAATAGAGGTGGAAGAAATGAAATTAACAAAAGGCGTGGAACAGGCAATCTGCATTATTGTTTTGCTTGCGACCCAAGAAAGCAGTGCGCCGCTGGCATCGGACGAAATTAGCAGGCGATTGGATGTGTCGCCATCTTATATGAAAAAAATCACCAGAAAGCTGGTGGTGCAAGGGATTGCTATGTCGGTACCGGGAACAAACGGAGGCGTGTCACTCGCAAAATCTGTGGAAAAAATCACAATGCTTGATTTGATTGAAGCGATGGAAGGGCCCATTGAGATGTATCCGGACAGCGGCCTGATCAATCGAGCTTTCCACAATGGCCAGTACGCCGAACGCGGCGAAACGATTTTGCGCAAAGTTTTCGCTCAAGGCGACAACCTGCTCATCGAATATTTTTCGAAAGTGACGGCTGCCGATTTGCTGAAAGAAGGGTTTGGCGTGGAAAACTTGCCGACGCTCAACTGGAATCGGGAAACTTTAAGTGATGTATTGAATAAAGAACAGGATGATAAAAAGTGAAGATGTTTAAACAGGAATGGAAGCAGCTGTTTTCTAAGCCGCTGCTGATCGGAACGATGTTTGTCATGATGTTTATCCCTATTATTTATGGCGGTTTTTTTCTGGGATCTTCATGGGATCCATATGGCAAAACCGATCGGCTGCCGGTAGCTGTTGTCAATCAGGACAAAACGGCAGAGTTTGAAGGGCAAACTTTATCAGTCGGAGAAGAATTGGTCGATAATCTAAAGGGAAATGAAGACCTGGAATGGCATTTTACGGATGCCAAAGAGGCGGAACGGGGAATGGAAGAAGGCAAGTACTTTATGACATTGACCATTCCGGAAGATTTTTCGTTTAATGCAACCACGGCTATGGGGATGCAGCCCAAGCCGATGAACCTTCAATACGAAACCAATCCGGGCCGTGGCTTTTTTATTGAAGCGGTCAGCAAACAGGCGACTGCGGATATCCGTGAACAGATTTCAGAAAGTGTCACAAAAGAATATGTGCAGGCGGTATTCAGCCAAATCCAGACTATCGGCGAGGGCATGGCCGAAGCGTCAGAAGGCGCAGGCAAGCTCGGAACCGGAGCAGGTGACCTTCAAACAGGGAACAATCGGCTTGCTGCCGGGCTAAGTGAACTGACAAGCGGAACTTTGACGTTTCGCGATGGTGCTGACAAGCTGGAAGTGGGCGTCGGCCAATTCGCAGAAGGGGTCAACCAGTTAAGCGCTGGAGCTGGACAGCTTCGGGAAGGGGTTTTTGCTTACACTTCCGGAGTGGGCAGTTTGCAGTCGGGCATAGCTGGACTCGCTGACGGAAGCGTCCGGTTGTCCGAAAACGGATCAGCACTCGTTCAGGGGTCTGAAGAACTTGCCAATGGCATTGGAGCGCTCGTCCCTGGAGCAGCGCAATTGAACGCCGGTTTATACGATGCCCAAAACGGCAGCGGAAAACTGGATCAAGGCTTACACGAACTGCAATCGAAAACCAGTCAGCTGGTCGGAGAAAATTCAAGCGTCCAGCAATTGGCAGACGGACAGAAAGGGCTCCATACAGGCCTGAAGGAATTACAGGCAGGAAGTGCCTCGTTGGAGCAGGGTCTTGCTTCACTGCAAGGCGCTTTGCCGGACAGCGGGCAAATTGAAACGCTGCAAGCAGGCCTTTCCAGTATCCAGGAAAATGCGGCTAAGCTGAATGCGGCTGCCTCTGCCGGCAGTGCTGGCGGCAGCGTTTCAGAACTGCAGGGCAATCTGGCTGCAGCCCAGCAAATCTTAGAAGAACTGAAGAATGCATCTTCTGCAAGCGCAGTGGAAGCGGTGCAAAAAACAGAGGCTTACAATAGCTTAACGCCTGAACTTCAGGCAGAACTGGATGCTGCGCTTCAGCAAAGCGCGGATACACAGGCAGCGAACCAGCAGGCAAATCTCGAAGCGCTAAGCGCTAATTTGTCGGCAGCAACCGCTGGCTTGAACGAAAAAATTCTGCCGGCTTATCAATCGCTCGGCAGCTTGCCTGAGTTAACAGCTGGTTTAAACAGCGCCGTCGCCCAGGTCAATCCGGGAGCGAGCAAGGCACTTGGCGGCTACGCGGCTATCCGCGAGGCGTTAAGCGGCAAACTGATACCGGGAGCGGGCTCTCTAAACGATGGCCTTGCAGAAGCTTCTGCAGCGAGCGGCCAATTGACTGAAGGGACCAGCCAAATGGCTGCCACGCTTCCGCAGCTGGCTGGAGCAGTGGACAGCCTCGCACAAGGCAGTACTGCTTTGAATGAAGGCGTTTCGTCTCTTGCATCCGGGTCTAATGAGCTTGTAGACGGAGCCAATGCTCTTCAGTCCGGATCTGCTTCACTCACTCAGGGAGCTGCAGCTTATACAAATGGAGTTGCGGAATTGGCAGAAGGGGCAGGCCGCTTGAAAGCCGGGTCGGACGAACTGGCAGCGAATTCTGCACAGCTCGAATCCGGTGCAGACGAATTGGCAAACGGCACCGTTGCTTTGAAAGAAGGCGTACCGGCGTTAGCTGAAGGCGCAAAAGGCCTTTCCGGTGGAGCCGGCAGCTTGAATGAAGGCGCTGGGGCACTTGAGGAAGGTGCCGGTGAACTCGGTGCCGGAATCGGAAAGCTGAAAGCAGGCTCTAATGAACTGGCCGGCAGCTTGGAAGAAGGCGCAGAAGACATAAACGGCACTCAGTTGACGGATGCCAATTATGAAATGATTGCGGCGCCGGCTTCTGCTACAGAAAGCCAGCTCAGCGAAGTGCCGAACTACGGTCACGCACTGGCGCCTTATATTTTATCGCTTGGGCTTTATGTCGGAGCGTTGTCGTTCAACCTGGTATTCCCGCTCAATCAGCCAGCGGGACGCCCGACATCAGGCGCTGCCTGGTGGTTCAGCAAGTTTTCGCTCGGCTTTATCCAAGCGACGGCTTCTGCGCTGATTGTCGATGCCATTATGCTTTTCGGCTTTAATTTGCAAGTCGAACATATCGGGGAATTTATTGCGATTTCCATTGCCACATCGCTCGCCTATATGTTCCTGATTATGTTCTTGAGCATAACGCTTGGAAATCCGGGCCGCTTCTTGGCGATGATCATATTGGTGTTGCAGCTGGGCGCAAGCGGCGGCATGTTCCCAGTCGAACTGACCAACTCATTTTTCCAAAAAGTGCACGATTTCGTGCCGATGAGCTACGCGCTTCTCGGGTTCCGGGAAGCCATGTCATCAGCTTATGGAACTGAGACCTTCTTGACCAGCATGGAGGTGTTGGGAGGATTCATGGTGTTATGCAATATCTTGCTTTGGCTGGTGCTCAGCCGCCGAAGCCGCAAAATCCTGAAAACAGCTGAAGCCAATTAGCCGGAAAGACTGCACAGTTTTGTGTAGTCTTTTTTTGCTTAAATGAATTCGCCATTTAGCTGAGGGGGAAAACCATCACTTCTTCTTCGCCGTGGAAATCGCCGGTTAATTTAAAACCGAAATTGAGGTACAGGCTGCGGGCGCGTTGGTTCTCCGGGTAGACCGTCAAGCGCACTTCCCTGCACTGCGGCGAGTGGGCGGCAATCCAGCGGACCATCTCTGAAAGAGCCGCTTTGCCGTAACCCTTTCCTTGCTGCGCTTCATCAATGAAAAAGCCATTGATCCAATACATATCAACCGTTTCTTTCTCGAAAGCGTGCATGATAAAACCGACCATCGTTTCACCATCATAAATAGCAAATGGCAGGTACTCCACCTGATCGCCGTCCGGTTTAATATAAGGCTTTGCTAGAGATACCGCTGCAGCAGGGACAAACCGGCGTTGTTCTGAGCTGACATTTAGGTTTAAGCATTCTTCCCAGTTGGTTCTTGTGATGGGCACCAGGTTTATCTTCATTTTGTTTCCACCTCTTTCCTTGAATCTTGTTTAATCGGTATTTTACCATTCCGCCAAAGTGAAAGCTTTAGAAAACGCAATAAAATCATTGGATTCTTATGGTTTGCAATCCTTGTGCCAAAAAACATTAAGCGTTAAAGGCAGCGAGGAGCGATCCCTTCGGATGTTTACTTTTCCGGAAACAGGAAAGAGGAAAGAAAAGGACAGAAGACTAAATTAGGAGGAGAAAACATGGAGATTGCAAAAGTAAATGGAAAACTGGATGGCAAAAAACTGGCTGTGAACATTCTCGTACCGGTTGTCGGCGGATCGATTATCGGAGCTCTCGCCAACAAGAATACACAGGAAAAGTACAAGAAATTGAAAAAGCCGTCTTTCTCGCCGCCGCCTTGGCTTTTTCCGACGGTCTGGACCACTTTATATACGACAATGGGCCTTGCCAAATACCGGGCAGAGACACAAGCGGAATTGAAAAACCAGAAAACCCAGACGGATGTACCTTATGACATCCAGCTCGGCTTGAATTTCCTTTGGTCGTTTCTGTTTTTCAAATGGGGATTGCGGGGGATCGCACTTGTTGAAATGGCGTTGCTGCTGGGGGCCGTGACGTGGACCACTTATGAATTCTACAAACAGGACAAACTGGCAGGATCGTTGATGGTGCCGTATATCGGCTGGGTCGGTTTTGCGCTGGGCCTTAACTATTCCGTATGGAAACTCAATAAATAAAAAGTTCAAAGACAGGAATCTCAGAAACATTTCTGTGATTCCTGTCTTTTTAAATATTTTCACTTCTTCGTGTAGACAGTCAAATTTTTTGATAAACTGTTAGATAATAGAGTCTATTATTTTCCAATAGGAGGAATTTATACATATGTTCAAAAAAATGGCTTCAGACGCTCTAGGATTATCAGATGTCGGAAAAATTATCGATCCGCAGGATTATGACAAAACCGATGCAGACGATTACGTCATGCACGAAGACCAAGAAAAAATCTTCTTCTTAATCAAAACAAAAGCGGATGAATATTGCTTCACTAATCTGGCGCTTATTCATGTGGACGGAGACAGTGCGATGTCGTCGAAGCGTACATTGAAACGCTATCCGTATTCTCAGCACTCTATTTCAGACGTAGTGATGGAGACGGCGGGAAAAATCGACTTGGACATTGAAATCGGCTTTAAATTGGGCCAGATTCCGTTTAAAATCGATGTGCAGAAAAATCAGATTGAACGTTTGAAGGATCTTTACAAATCGTTATTGCGCATTGCTGAAATGACGCATGAAAATGAAATCATCATTTCGATGGCAAACCAAAGCTTGGATAAAGCAGTAACGGTTCTGCAAAACTCCCGGCCGAATGACGTGGCCTTGGATGTCCAGTACTCGAAATTGACGGATTTCGGCTTTACGTGGATGACTTCTGTCCGCAACCAGTACCATGTAAAAGATTTTGGGGATGTCTTCGAAAAATACATCAACAACTAAACTTTGGTAAGGCCTTTCTTCTCTGATTTTGTTAGGGAAGAAAGGCCCTTTTTTATTTTCTTGAAGCATTTTTGACCAGCTCAAAATCTCTCCATGTTAAGCTGAAACTGAAGAGAAATTTAATTAAAAGGAATTTTTTGATAAATAGAATTGGAGGAGAGAATAATATGGCCATCAAAGTAGCAGCAATCATTGGAAGTGTGCGAGAAGGTTCGATGAATATGAGGCTAGTGGAGTTTATGAAAAAGCGTTATGCAGACCGTCTGGATATCGAATCGGTTACCATCAACGATATCCCGCTGTTCAATCCGGACATTGAAGGAAATGTGCCGCAGGAAGTGGTCGACTTTAGAAACAAAGTGAAGAACGCGGATGCGGTTCTTTTTGCGGTCCCGGAATACAATTACTCAA
Organism: Planococcus chinensis; assembly: GCF_020071995.1. Classification (GTDB taxonomy): domain Bacteria; phylum Bacillota; class Bacilli; order Bacillales_A; family Planococcaceae; genus Planococcus; species Planococcus chinensis_A. The sequence continues at coordinate 141,041 of NZ_JABWTK010000003.1, forward strand.
TTCCCGGATCTTTAAAGAACGCCATTGACTGGCTGTCGCGCGGCGGTTTTGTGCTTCGTGAAAAACCAGCGTTCATCGTGGGATCTTCAATGGGGGTGCTGGGAAGTGTGCGAGCCCAGATTCATTTACGGGAAGTGTTGTCAAATCCGTCATTGTCTCCGATGCTGTTGCCGGGAAATGAAGTTTATATCGGATCGGTCCACGAGAAACTGAATGAAAATAACGAAATTATCGATTCCGGAACACTTGGCTTTTTAGACCAGGTGGTGGACAATTTCGTTACATTTTACAACAAAATGGCTTAAGCGCAGAGTTGGTGCTCTTGAAGTTTTTTCCGCTTCAAAGGCACTTCTTTTTTTGTTTTATTTTCTTGATGCAGGTTTTGAAAAAAAAGATTACAATAAGACTTGCTTGTATTGAAGGAGTGCGTCCCATTCTGTTGTCTATTCGTATAAGCGACTTTTAGGGGAATTGTATCAGGAGGGGAAATCATGTTAAAAGATGTGTTTATCGGCTTGTCGCAAAATCAATTTTTAACAAGCGCAGCGAAAAAGTATGGCTTGAAATTAGGAGCCCAAACCGTTGTGGCGGGAACAAATATCGAACAAACAATCGACAGCATCCGGGAATTGAATGCACAAGGAATCAGCTGCACAGTAGATAACCTTGGGGAATTCGTTTTTGAAAAAGAAGAAGCATTAAAAGCGAAAGAAAGCATTCTTGAAGTAATTGAAAGTATCCATGCAAATGGAGTAGATGCGCATATTTCTTTGAAACCTACCCAGATCGGATTGGATATCGATTATGATTTTTGTTATGAAAACTTAAGAGAAATCGTTGCGGCCGCAAACCGGTACGATATGCATATAAATATTGATATGGAAGACTACGGGCACGTACAGCCTTCATACGATTTGATTGAAACGCTTTTGAAAGAATACGACAACATCGGAACTGTGATACAGGCGTATTTCTTCCGGGCAGAAGACGACATCAAAAAGCATAAAGACTTGCGTCTTCGCATTGTTAAAGGGGCTTATAAAGAACCTGCCGAGTATGCTTACCAAACACGGGAAGAAATTGATGCGAATTTCATTCAGTTGATTGAATACCATTTGCTGCACGGGAAATTCACGTCTATCGCCACTCACGACCATAATGTCATTAATCACGTGATCGAATTTGTGAAAGAAAATGACATTCCGCGTGAAAAATTCGAATTCCAAATGCTGTACGGCTTCCGGAAAGACATGCAGTTGAATTTGGCGCGCCAAGGCTACAACTTCTGCACATACGTGCCGTTTGGCGATGACTGGTACGGCTATTTCATGCGCCGCCTTGCTGAGCGTCCGCAAAACTTGAACCTTGTTGTCAAACAAGTATTTAACAAGCGTACGAATACGGCAATCGGTTTGGCTGCCGGAGCATTCCTGCTTGGCCGTTTGACATCAAAAGGGAAAAAATAAATAAAACCAAAAAGAATGGCTCAATCCGTGAGCCATTCTTTTTTCGTTTCTGCCAATTTTCTTTTGCCGAAAATGAAATAATAATAGATAGCGGAAATGCAGTAAAGCGCCGCTGTGATAGTGAAAGCATAGGCATACCCCCAGTAGGAGCCGAACGAGATGACCAGTCCTGCAGCAATCGGCCCCATCGCTGCCCAGCCAATGTTGAAAACCATCTGGTTGGCCGAATTGGCAAGGCCTTTGTATTTGTCGTGGACCACTTCCATTGCAATCGCACTTTGAATCGGATTGCCGGCATTCATCAAAGCTTGCCGCAATAAAAAGCCAAGGGAAGCGAGGAGAAGTGAGGTCGTATAAGCTGTCAAGATCAAAAAGGGAATCGACAGCAATTGAAACAGCAGCATCGCTTTTACTTTCCCGACTTTATTGACCAGCAGAGGCCCGATCAATGTCGCCACTACTGTCATGGCGGAACCGAGTGCCAAAATGAGTCCGATATAGGTGTTGGATGCTTCAAAGCGGTTGGAAAAGTACAAGTTCAGATAAGGAACTACCAATCCGGAGCCGAGGCCGATGAGCAGGCTGGCGAACGAGAAATGAAAAATGGCGACTAAATTTTTTGAAAGGCGGGCATCCGCCGCATCGATGTCGATGCGGGTATTTATTTTTTCTTCTCCCGGCGGCTTCTGGTTGCTCAAGCGAAGCAGCGGAATCAGCCCGAAAGCATAAAGCAGGGAACCAAACAAAAGAGACCAGCGAATGGCGTGGACGGCATCCATTGCAAGAAGCCATTGGAGGGCATCCGATACCACACCGCCAAGCAAGCTACCCAAGACATTGGCCAAGGTCATCAAAGCAAAATACATGCTGAACAGATGGACGCGTTCGGATGCTTTGGAATGCTCCGCGAGAAAAGGAATGCCGGACACTTGGACAAATGCCATGAACAGACCGGTCAAAAAAGCCGCTGTGACAAGCGGCAATTCCGCTACGGCAAAGCTGCGGTAAAAAAGAGTCAATGCGCCGAGCACGGCTCCTCCGACAATGGTCCATTTCCGCCCGAACCGGTCGCTCAAAAAGCCGGCAGGAATCAGCATAATGGCAGAAGCCAAGGCAGTCATTGAAATCACTTTGCCGTTGATGGATTCCGGCATGCCGAGTTCTTTTATGTAGAGGTTGTACATCACCATAAAAACGCCCATGCCGATCTGGATGAGGACATTGGCCAGCATAAACAACTTGATATTGCGGTTAAAAGATAAAAACTTCTTTTTCCAGTCGACAACCCACGTTTGCATGCGCTTCACTCACTTTGCCTATTATTATTTCGCCTCTCTAAATATATAGCTTCATTTCCATGAAATCAACTTTAAATCGTGGAATTTTTAATCGAGTGGGACGATTCGGAAAATGGTAGAATGGAGTTATACGAAATACGTGAAGGAAGAATTTGCTAAAGGGGGATATACATAGATGTATCAGACAATTATTGAACCACGGGTGTCGGAAACAGATGGGGTTGGTCATATCAACAATACGACTTTGCCGGTCTGGTTTGAAGCTGCCAGAAATCCATTATTCAGCTTGTTTACGCCGGACCACGATTTTTCAAAATGGAAAATGGTGATTGCGAAAACGACATTGGAGTTTGTAAAGCAAATCCATTTCGGTTCCGATGTGAAAATTTGCGTATGGGTAAAGAGAATCGGCAATTCGAGCCTGGAATTGCATGAAGAGCTTTATCAAAAAGAAGAGCTTTGTGCAAAAAATACAGTGGTTTATGTAAATTACAATTTGGCTGTCGGGAAATCCGAAAAAATTCCGGATGGCATCCGGGAGGAATTAGAAAAGCATCTCCAATCATAGGAACCATGGGGGAGGCAGGATTAACTTTCTGGTTAATTATTTGAATTCTCTTTTATTTTATGTTATCTTGAAATGCTTTTTCGACGTGCTATAATGATACCATTCTAATAATATTCACTCATATAATCGCGGGGATATGGCCTGCAAGTTTCTACCGGTTTGCCTTAAACAAACTGACTATGAGAAGCAACGAAATGATGGGGAAGTGCCTTTTTTGGGAGGCATGAACCTGTTTATTTCCTTTCGAATTTTTAGCTCGAAGGACATTGCTCCACTCATGGTATGAATGGATGCACGTTCTGAGGGCTATTTTTTATGCTCTCGGCGTGACGAAAGGAGTGCTAATAGCATGAAACAATTACAGGAAAAAATATTGACAGACGGTCAGGTTTTATCGGATTCAGTCCTAAAAGTAGATTCGTTTTTGAACCACCAAATCGATCCGGTGCTTATGCAGGCGATCGGTGAGGAATTCGCTTCCAAATTTGCGAACGAGGGCATCACCAAAATTTTGACGCTTGAGTCTTCCGGGATTGCACCTGCGATGATGACGGGCCTGGTACTCGGTGTACCGGTGATTTTTGCAAGAAAACGCAAATCCCTCACGTTAATCAACGAATTATATACGGCGAGTGTCCATTCGTTTACGAAAAACGAAACAAACGATATTTCCGTTTCACAGAAATTCATTGGCAAAGATGATGTCGTGCTGATTCTGGATGATTTTTTGGCGAACGGGCAAGCGGTTCTTGGCTTGATCGATATTATTGAACAAGCAGATGCAGCGCTTGGCGGTGTGGCCATTGTGATTGAAAAAGGATTCCAGGACGGCGGCAAGATGATTCGCGACCGCGGTGTCCACGTTGAATCCTTGGCGAATATTGCTTCTTTGGCTAATGGCAAAGTTGAATTTCTTGAGGAGGTTCCTGTGGGATGAAAAGTGCAGCTTTAGGATTCCAGCATTTGCTGGCCATGTATGCAGGTGCCGTATTAGTTCCATTGATCGTTGGAGACGCCCTCGGCTTAACATCAGAACAATTGACGTATTTGGTAGCCATCGATATTCTGCTTTGCGGTGTCGCCACTATTCTGCAAATCGTAAACACGCGCTTTTTCGGAATCGGCCTTCCGGTCGTATTAGGCTGTACTTTTACAGCAGTCGGCCCGATGATTGCCATTGGTGCTGAATACGGAATTTCCGCTATCTACGGTTCGATTCTGGTTTCCGGTTTGATTGTTGTGCTGATCAGCGGCTTTTTTGGAAGCCTTGTCCGCTTTTTCCCTCCTGTGGTGACAGGATCGGTTGTAACGATTATCGGAATCACGCTAATTCCGGTAGCCATCAACAATATGGGCGGCGGCCAAGGAGCGAGCGATTTTGGATCCCTTACAAATATCGCTTTGTCTTTCGGCACTTTGCTGTTCATCGTTTTGGTTTATAAATTTGCCACGGGCTTTTTACGGGCCATTTCGATTTTGCTTGGCTTGGCAGTTGGAACCTTTGCTGCAACGTTGCTGGGCGTAGTCGACTTTTCCGCAATCGGCGAAGCTTCTTACTTCCATATGGTAGAGCCTTTTTACTTCGGTGCTCCGACATTTGAATGGTCTGCCATTCTTACGATGACTTTGGTTGCCATGGTTTCTTTAGTGGAATCGACAGGCACCTATTTCGCTTTAAGCGATATTACCGGAAAAAAATTAAACGAGAAGGACTTATCCAAAGGGTATCGTGCAGAAGGACTGGCGATTATTCTAGGTGGAATTTTCAACTCGTTCCCGTATACGACGTTTTCACAAAACGTGGGGCTGATTCAAATGTCGGGCGTCAAATCGAGAAAAATCATCTTGATTACCGGCTTGATGCTGATTTCACTTGGCTTCTTGCCAAAAGTGGCAGCCTTTACGACAATTATTCCGACTGCCGTACTTGGCGGGGCTATGATTGCCATGTTCGGAATGGTCATTTCACAAGGCATTAAAATGCTGAGCAAAATCATTGCAGAATCCCAGGAAAATTCAATGATTGTGGCATGTTCGGTAGGAATCGGGCTCGGCGTTACGGTCGTGCCTGAAATCTTTGCCCAATTGCCGGCGGGCCTTCAGATTTTGACAAGCAACGGCATTGTAGCGGGCAGCGTGACGGCGATTGCGCTGAACATTCTGTTCCATATGATTCCTTCAAAGAGAAAAGCAGAAGCAAAGGCACCTGTTTCCGTACAGAAGAATGCTGTAAACCACAGCTCCATATGAAATTAAAAACGAGCCGCTGCTATATGCAGGGGCTCGTTTTTAGCTTGTTGAGAAAGATATAGAAAAAATTTCTCTTAGAATATCTCCGATATTCCGCAAACCAGCTGCGCTTGCCGCGGGCGATCCGCCAAGCCTCCTCAGCCGCTGCGCGTCTTGCGGGGTCTCGGCTGTCTCGCTGTCCCGCAGGCGTCTCCGCTGGTTTGCTCCATATCGAAGGAGAGCAATGAATAAACAGCATGCTTACTCTTCTACTCTTTCTGATAGAAAGATTTCTTTATTAAAAGAATGAATCAAATGAAGCGGAAAGTGGCGACTCCTGCGGGAGCAGCACGAGCTGAAGACCCTGGACTGAGCAGCGCGAAGGAAGCGGCTGAAGCCGTCATAGCTGTCAACTTAAGAAAAAGTGTAACCCCTCTCAAAAGATGGTATGGAAGACTATCCATGAACGAGAGGGGTTTTTCCTATGTCGCCTTTAGCGACTGCCGACTTTCTTGACCAGCTGTTCGCCTTTCTGGAACCGGACAAAGTGGACGCCATCGCCCGGGAGACGGGCTTCATCCAACGGAAACGGGTTGTCACGGCCAGTGATTTCCTGGCGCTGCTGTTCCAGGTTCAGGGGAACCTGATGGACTGTACGCTTCAGGAGCTCTGTTTCAAGCTCACCACCGAACAGGACATCTCCATCAGCCGGGCGGCACTCGATAAGAAATTCACCATGAACGCCGTGCACTTTCTCCATCGCTTGGTAGAGGAGTTATGTCGTTTCCAGCACCAGCTTCTGCCCGAAGGGCAGGTCCACAATCTGCCCTTCACCAGCATCCGGATCCTTGATGCCACAGCGGCCAGCGTGCCGGACCATTTGAAGGCCCGTGCCCAGAAGACGCGCCAGACGTCGGTGAAAATCCAATACGAGTTTGACTTGTTGACCGGGCGGTTCACGTTCTTTTGCCTGGACCGCCAGAACATCAACGACGCCGTCATCGGCGCGAAACGGGTGCCGTTTCTGGAGGGACAGGAGTTGTGTTTGCAGGACTTGGGCTATTTCCACTTCAAGGTATTCGAAGGGATCCAACACTACGGCAGCTATTTCCTCACCAAATTCCGGAGCGATGCCTACCTGGCCTATCGGAACCCGTTTCCCAACTATCATCCGAACGGGGACGTGGTGGCGAGCAGCCAATACCACCGCATTGACCTGGCCGGTCTTTGCCGGAACATGGCGCCCGGTGAAGTGTTGGAGCTCGAAGAGGTCCATTTCGGAAGGGACGCCCATTTCCCCGCCCGGTGCATCCTCCTGTCTCACGATGATGCGCAGCGGCAAGTGCGCCTTGGACGCATCCAGCGCCGCGCGACGAAGTCGGGCAAAAAACCGAAGCAGCTGGTGCAGGACCTCGCCGGCATCACCGGGTATATGACCAATCTGCCAGAATCGGTCTCTGATGCCCAGGTGGTCGAATTGTATCGGTTGCGCTGGCAGATCGAATTGAGTTTCAAGATCCTCAAGTCGTATCTGGCGATCGATCACTTTAAGCTGGTCAAACAGGAACGCTGGCTCTGCCACGTGTATGGCATCTTCCTGGTTTTTCTCCTGAGCCAATTGATGGCGTATCGATTCCGGAACGCAATCTGGGAAGAAGAACAGGAAATCAGTGAGATGGTGGCGATCCGGAGCATCGGATGCGGGCTCTTGGCGAAACTCTACGAAGCTTTCCGGCAAAAAAAGAAGACGCCTCAGGCGTTCGTCCACTTGATTACGCGGCTGCTTATCCGAACCGCCCGGAAACCTGCCTCCGCCAAGGGGACCGCCATGAAACGCCTTCACGCCATGTAGCAGAACCCCAACGCCTCCTGGCCGGGAGGCTTATTTGGCGTTCTTATTTATTTCCATTTCCGATGTCCAAACGAATGAAACCCCTCCGGACAGAAAAAATGACCGGAAGGGTTTTGGGGAAATTCTTAAGTTGACAGCTATGGGCTGAAGCCGTGCCCGCGGAAAGCGTCCACTTGGAGCGAAATGGCTTAGAGAATGGAATATTTCTCGACAGCCAAAAACGAGCCGTTGCTATATGCAGGGGCTCGTTTTTTAATTGCTGTTGGCAAACAGAAAATCCAATGCGCGGGCTAAGGTTTCCTGGCCATCAATGGTGTCTAATGCGTATTGGAATTCGTGTTTCAACTGTTTTTCGGTACCGATGAAAAACATGCTGTCTACGGCCACACCGGCAGCTTCAAGGGATTCCGCGAGCTCTACGGATTGAGAAGCGAGCGGATCCGCATCCCCGACCGTGATAAAAACAGAAGGATACGCCGGAGTCAGGTGATTGACCGTTGATAATTGGTCGATGTTTTCGAATGACTCAAAAGGCTTGGCACCGGTATAAGCACTTAAAAAGTTGTCAATATTGGGAAAGCCGGTAGCACGAACCGTTTCCATATTGAATAATCCGCAAAAAAGCAGGGCGCCTTTCAGCTGTTCCGGCTGGACAGCGGGCACGATTTCCATTGTTTGCGCTAAATCTTCATTGGACATGACAGCGGCCACTTGGCTGGATATTTGGGCTCCTGCCGAATCACCGCCGATAAACACGCGGGACATATCGCCGCCGTATTTTTCAGCGTGCAGCTGCAAATAGCCAAGCGCTTCGTTTGCCTGTATGACCGGGCCGGGATAAAGCTGTTCAGGCGCCAGTGCATAGTCGATATTTGCCACCACATAGCCGGCATGGGCCAAAGCCATTCCATATTCCTGCCGGGTGTCTTTAGAGCCGCCGACGAATCCACCCCCGTGTATCCATAAAATTACCGGCAGCTTGTCACCGCCTTCAACCGGATAATAAATATCCAATAAGCTGTCTTTTTTATCGCTGTAAACGAGGTCTTTGACAATGTTGACTTCTTGTTGTATTTTTTCCAGGTCAAATAAGAAAGCCTCGGAAGCTTTCGGTGAAGAAGGGTCATCCATGAACGAAGCAGTTGCCCATACTGCGGCAGCTGCAATCATGAAGATGGCCACGGAGAAAAGCAGGATTTTTTTATTTGATTGCTGGAATGTGGTTTTAAAAGACATCGTAAGCATCCTTTGCAAAAAATTTAATGCTGGACAATAGCTAAAGCGTAACGTGAGGATGAAAGAAAAAATACAGACTAATTACCTATTATTACTTTTGTAACAAATATTAATTTGCAGTTTTCATGCTTTATCTCTTTTTTTCCGGGTATTGAATAAGGATGAAGTTTGAGACAGGGAAGTGTATGCAATGTTCGGTTTAGCCGATCTAATATCGTTAATCATTTCGGCATTTATCATTTTGCCGATTGTTGTATTTTTAAGGGAAAGCGGTTATTTGATTGTCAGTTTCGTCTTTGGCGTCAATAATCCAAGGCTGACAATCGGTTCAGGTCCGCGAATCATTAAAATTGGCATGTTTGATATACGCAAATATTATCATTTATATAGCTGGTATTCCTATGATTCATTAAAAAGGAAAAGCAAGTTTGTCTATGTAAGCATTTATGCGGGGCCAATTCTCGTAAACCTGATTGTAGCACTGACCATTAATGCTATGTTGGCCAATGGTTTGCTGCAGGAATATGAAACATTTTGGAGCCGCTTTGTGTTTTATGCTTTTTACTATGTGTTATTTGACATTGTACCAATGAAAACGGCAAATGGCATGCCAAACAACGGGCTCATCATTTATGAAATGCTACGTTATGGCCGGCGTACCGATTATAATCAGGAGCCTTTTATTCCATCAACCAGCGAAGTAGAAGAGCAATACCAGGAAGAAATGGAGAAAATCGAAGAAGTAAAAGAGCAGCAAAAAGAACAGATTGAGCAGGAAAAACAAGAAGACCAGCAAGAATTAAAAGAGCAGAAAGAGCACGAAAAAGAAAAAGTAAAAGAGCAGCAGAAAGAGAAAAGACAGCAGGATACCTAGTCATTTTTCATTCGGGACGTTGAAATGGTACGATGAAAGAGCAGATTAGCGGAATTGGAGGAAAGGCAGTATGGCAAAAAAATCAAAAGGGATTCATCATATTACGGCAATCGTCGGAAACCCACAGGAAAATGTGGATTTCTATGCCGGCGTCTTAGGGCTGCGGTTAGTCAAGAAAACCATCAACTTTGATGATCCGGGAACGTATCATCTTTATTTTGGGAACGAAACCGGTGAACCGGGCACAATCATTACTTTTTTCCCTTGGGACCAAGCTTATAAAGGGAAAATTGGCGATGGGCAAGTCGGCGTGACGACTTATGCAGTGCCAACGGGTGCTTTTGGCTTTTGGGAACAGCGGCTATCCAAGTTTGGGGTGCCTTATGAAAAAACAGCCCGTTTCGAAGAGCAGTATATCACTTTTGATGATCCTCACGGCTTGCATTTGGAGTTGGTGGAAAGAGAAGCGGGAAAACCGAATGCCTGGCGCTTTGGCAACATCGGCCCGGAAGCGGCAATCAAAGGATTTGCCGGTGCAACATTGTTTACTGCCAATGCTGAAAAAACCACAGAACTGCTGGAGATAGGCCTTGGCTTGGAAAAAGAAGGCCAGGAAAACGATTTGATGCGATTCCGTGCCTCAGCGGAACTTGGAAACGTGATTGACGTAAAACTGAGCCCTGTTGGTCCAGGACGCATGGGGGCGGGCACGGTTCATCACATTGCCTGGCGCGCGGCCGACAACGCAGATCAAATAGATTGGAAGCGGCAGATTGAAGAGTACGGTCTGCAAGTAACGCCGGTCCAGGACCGCAATTATTTCAAAGCGATTTACTTCCGTGAATACGGTGATCTATTATTTGAAATTGCGACAGACCCTCCCGGTTTTGCTGTTGATGAAACCCCTGATACTCTCGGTGAGGGTTTAATGCTGCCAAAGCAATACGAGCATTACCGGGCAAGGCTGAATGAAGATTTGACGCCGATTGCCGTTCGGGAATTGGATTAAAGCAATAAGGAAAGAGCGTCCTAAGGATATTCCTCAGGACGCTCTTTTTAATGGTTATTTTGAGACCATGCTCTTCAACGCTAAGTTGATATTTTGAGGACGTTCAGCCAACCGTCTCATATAATAGCCGTACCAGTCTTGCCCGAAAGGAACATAGGTGGTAAATGCAAAGCCTTCATCGGCAAGCTCTTTTTGCATATCGGTGCGGAAGCCGTATAGCATCTGGAATTCAAAGCGGCTACGCGGAATCTGGTTTTCTTTCGCAAATTTCTTGACGGCATCGATAATGTGATGGTCATGGGTAGCGATTGAAGTGAAGCCGGGCTGCTGCAGCCGGATTTTGATGAGCTTCAAGAAATTGGCGTCGATGTCCTGTTTACTTTGATAAGACACTTCGGCAATTTCCTTGTACGCCCCTTTTACAAGGCGAATCCGGGCATTTTGCAAGTTTTCCAAATCTTTTTCAGAGCGGTAGAGATACGATTGAATCACTGTGCCGACATTGTCGTATTCCTTTAAGAGTTCATGGAGGATATCTAGCGTTTGCTGCAAGTGGCTGTAATCTTCCATATCAATATTGATGAAGATGGCATAGCGGGCAGCTGCCTCAACAATTTCGCGCATATTTTCCAAGCAGAATTTGTAATCGACATCCAAGCCGACCTGAGTCAATTTGACGGACATATGAGCAGTCACGCCACGCTGTTGAATAGCTTCCAGTGTAGCCAAGATGTTTTCTTTTGCCTGAAGTGCTTCTTCTTTGCTGTAGACAAATTCTCCTAAATTATCGATGGTTGCACCGATGCCATTGGCGTTTAATTCTTTGACGGATTTCATCATGCTATCAATATCAGTACCCGCTACCACTTTGCTGGCGCCAAGCTTTAAACCCCATTTTTTTGCTCCGGTATTTAATAGCTGGTTTTTGGATAATGCTATGAAAAAGTCTCTAGTAAGCCCCACTTTTTTTCCTCCTATACTTTTAAAACCGCTTTCGATCGCAAGACAATTGAAACAAGAGACGGCGGAACCGCCGGATATATTTTTTTATGGATAAATAGGAAACCTAAATGGCTTCTGTTTTCTATTATAATCGAATATCAGGGTTCTACCTAACCGGAACTAAAAAACGAGCGCGCGGAATTGAAAGCTCTGCCATCCTGCCGTATACTTTCAATAGACTTAATAATCAGAAAAAGGAGGGTTTCAGTTGAAAGATATGCAAGAAACCAAAATTACAGCATCTGAGACGGTGATGGTTAATCAGTATGTGAACGGTGTCCTGGATCCGAGCCTGGATATGCTGGGTCCTGTCAAAAGCGGAGGGCATATCGTGGCGCATACAGCTCCTGGCTGCTGGGGGCCGATGATTACGCCGTGCATCCGTGGCGGCCATGAAGTAACTAAACCGGTCTATGTCGAAGGCGCAGAGCCTGGAGACGCCATTGTCATCCGAATAAAGTCGATTGAAGTGACTTCTCTCGCTACTTCATCGGGCAATGACAGTCCGGTGGAAGGTCGTTTTCTCGGAGATCCGTTTATTGCGGTGAAATGTCCGGGCTGCGGAACTTTGTATCCGGAGACTGTAATCAAAGGAACCGGCAGCGAAGCAATCCGCTGTGCCAATTGTGATGCAGATGTCACACCGTTTGTGTTCACCAATGGCTATACCATGTTTATGGGCGAGAAAGGCGATGTCGGCGTTACACTCAATCGGGAAGCGGCTGAAATGATTGCACAAAACGGGAGGGCGTATATGAAGACGCCGGATGCGTCGGTGCAAAACCCGATTGTCACATTTGCGCCGCATGATTTAGTTGGAACCATTGCACGCATGCGGCCTTTTTTAGGCCAGCTGGGAACCACTCCGTCGCGCCCGATTCCGGATTCCCATAATGCCGGCGATTTTGGATCGTTTTTAATTGATGCACCGCATGAATACGTCAGCACCCAAGAAGAACTCGACATGCACCGCACAGATGGCCATATGGATATCAGCCGGGTCCGGGCAGGTTCAGTCCTGATTTGTCCGGTGAAAGTTCCCGGCGGCGGCGTTTACTTGGGCGATATGCATGCGATGCAGGGAGACGGGGAAATAGCGGGCCATACAGCGGACGTAGCCGGAATTGTTCATCTGGAAGTGGAATTGATCAAAGGCTTGAACAATGCTGGTCCGATATTGCTGGCGAATGTGGAGGATTTGCCTTATACAGCCAAACCGTTTACAGCGGAAGAGCGATTGGCTGCGCAGAAAATTGCGGACAAATGGAACGTGCCGCAACTGGAAGAATCCTTGCCGGTCTCGTTCATTGGTACAGGTCCGACCTTAAACGCAGCTACGGACAACGGATTAGAACGGGCAGCCGCATTATTCGATGTAACCGTTCCGGAAATTATGAACCGGGCGACAATTACCGGTTCCATCGAAATCGGGCGCCATCCAGGGGTAGTCACCGTTACTTTTCTGGCTCCTGAAAGTTATTTGAAAAAGGTGAACCTGTATGATTTGGTAAAAGCCCAATACCATTAAAAGCAAAAAGGAAGGGCCTGATTAAACGGGCTCTTCCTTTTATTTTATTGTTTTAAGCTAATGGCCATTCCCGCTTTTTTATGTTTGCGGGGCGTGGATTTCCCAGGATAGTTTTAGGGCGCCTGCCAGATATTCTGCTGCCTCGTCGGCTTCAAACTGATCTATTTGGAATGTTGAGTGGTTTAGGGAGTAAATCGCTTGCCGCTCGTGGAAAAGTTGTTTGATGTCATCGATTGAGCGGTTCTTGAGCAATGGGCGGTTGCCGGAAAGAATCTGGATGCGGTCTTTCCAGGAATCCCAGGAAATATCCAAAAATAATACGATGCAATTTTTGAGGCACATGGCTTGGATTTCTTTTTGCAGAAAAGCGCCTCCTCCGACGGAGATGATGTAAAGGGGTTGTCGGCTATAGTAGCTGATCAGTTCCTTTTCTTTTTTGCGGAAGGCTTTTTCGCCATAAGTCTCGAATATTAAAGGAATCGGCATGGCAAATTCCTTTTCAATTTCTGCGTCAATGTCGATAAAATTGCGGTACAGTTTTTGGGCCAGCAATTTCCCGACAGTGGTTTTTCCCACACCCATAAAGCCGATGCACACAATGCTTTTTTCACGAATGGACAATTCGAAATTTCTCACTGGCAACCACTCTTTTCTATTGATAGTAAGTTGAAAACAGAAGGTACTCAACCCTACTTTACACGAAGCGGAATAATAATTCACTCAATTTTAAAAAGGACTGGAGGAGACAAGATGGCTGTAACTTATTTGCTAACAGGATCTTACGCTTCGGCGAAGGAACCGGGCATCAAACTTTGGAGATTCAATTTGGAAGAAGGAACATTAACCGAAATGAATAGAATCGGTGGAATTGATCGCGCTTCTTTTATTGCGGTTCATCCGGATGGTGAACATTTTGTAGCGACGAGTGAAGTGGGCGAAGGGGAACTGGTTTCTTTCCGTTTGGAGCTCTCATCCAACCAGATGACAGAAATCAGCCGCCAGTCTGCCAATGGAGATCACCCGGCGCATGTCTGCATTGATGCATCGGGGAAATGGGTGCTCTCTGTCAATTACTCAGGAGGCAATGTCAATGTCTATCCTTTTATGGAAGACGGTTCTATTGGTGAACGGACCGATTCCGTTCGCCATAAAGGCGAAGGGCCAAATGAAGAACGCCAAGACGCGCCGCATCCACATTCGGTGTTCCAGCTGCCGGGCAGCAACAATTTTTTGGTTTCTGATTTAGGGACGGATCTGATTTTTGTCTACGAATTGGATCCGGCAACCGGCAAATTGGCAACCAAGCAAATCGTTGCGACTACTCCTGGTGCAGGTCCTCGCCACTTAGCTTTTCATCCTGCAAAACCCTACGTCTACTCTCTGGAAGAGTTAAGCTCAGCTTTGTCGGTGTATCGGCTAGGGGGAGAAGAGTTTTTGAAATTTGCCCAAGTGGCTGATTTGGTGCCGGAAGATTTTGTGGGAGAAAATACGAGTGCAGAAGTGGCAGTGTCCGAAGACGCCCGTTTTCTTTATGCCTCCAACCGTGGACATGACAGCATTGCTGTTTTTGAAATTCTGGAAGACGGAAGCCTGCAGTTACAGGGGCATGTCCCTTCAGGCGGAGCTGGGCCACGGCACTTTGCACTTGTTCCGGGAGGCGAATGGCTGGTTGTGGCAAACGAACAATCAGACTCGCTGTGCATCATGAAAATTGACGCGTCTGGAATACCGGAAATCACCGGCGAACCGATCCATACGACTTCACCCGTCTGTGTAAAAGTAATTAGATAGAAAAAAGCAGCCAGAATAGCTTCTGGCTGCTTTTTTAAATTACCAATCTTCCGATTCTTTTTCCATCACGCCAAGTTCTTTCATTAAATCAATAAAGAAGCTGTCGTTATTGCCTTGGAATGATTTTTCGGTGCATGGTGAATGCGGAAGGTAACCAAGTTCCTCGGCATCGCCCAAGGTGGCGTCTTCCAGGAAATTTGTCGCATCCGCTTCATCAAAACAAGATGGGGCAATATAGGTCCGGTGGGTATGTTCGAGCACGACGCGTGTATTCGGAGCCGGTTCGTTGTTGCGCGGCATGAACATCGCAGCAATCAATGCAATGACTATTAGTCCGACTGCCACCGTCCACAATTTTTTGTTCTTCATCTACTTATTCCTCCGAAAGCAGGATTTTCGCATCCGCCATGATTTCTTCAGCCGGCAGTTTGACGCCGTCGTAATCTTTCATGACGACGCCGTTTTGATCCACCAGATAGAAGGAAGTGCCGTGGATGACCTGGTCTGTATTTTCAGGTTTTCTGGCGAGCACCTGGAAGTTTTCCATCGCAAATTGATCGATGGTTTCAGGTGAATAGCCCGTAAGCAAATTCCATGAAGACAGATCCGCTCCGTAATTTTCCGCATAGGATTTTAAAATCTCCGGCGTATCCACAGTAGGGTCTACACTGAATGAAACAATTTTTACGTCCAGTCCCTCTTCTTTAAACTGCTTCTGTAAATCCACCATATTGGATGTCATCGGCAGGCAGACAGTCGTGCAATTTGTAAAGACAAAGTCTGCCACCCATACTTCTCCTTTTAAATCGGACAAGCCGAATTCTTCTTTTTCTTGATTGGTAAAAGTGAAATCTTCTATTTCCCAGTTAAGGGGGTCTTCAATGGCTTGGCCGCATCCGGCAAGCAATAAACTGAAAAGTAACAGTGTTGAAATCCATAAGGTTTTCCGCAAGATGCCTCTTCCTTTCTGAAATGACTCGCCTCCACTAAGCCTAGTAGAAAAAGGGCTTACAAACAAGAGCTAGCAACCTTAATTATGTGTAAAAATTGCGAACGCTTCTGCCCTTTTTCTTTAAATATGTTATGAATCTATTTGATTTTCAAATATTCCGATTTTTTTCAAGGGATTCTATTGTTGAATGTAGAATAATGGTAATAGGAACGAGAAAATTGCCAGTACTTTTGGAGGTGTTTTTTTTGGGCGATACCTTGGTTTCTTTTACTGATGAAAAACTATCGGATTTTCATACCGGAAAGATGACAGATGCTTATCTGTATTTCGGTTCACATATTCACCAGGATGAGACATACTTTGCGGTTTGGGCACCGGATGTCAAAAGCGTCTCCGTCATTGTTGCCAATTCGGCGGATGCGGATGAAAGACAGTACCGAATGGCGCCGCTTTCGCTTGATCCAACGATTTGGGAAGTGCGGGTACTGGAAGATTTAACAGGGGCTGTGTACGAATATGAAATTGAAACGGTTCAAGGGGATTTTATCCGAAAAACAGATCCGTTTGCAAGAGCCAATGAGAAAAGGCCGCAGCACCGTTCGATTGTAGCAGGCAACTCCAAACACGTATGGTCTACGGAAGTATTGGAGCAGAAAAAAAGTATCGTGAAAAATCATTTTGAAAAGCCGATGGCCATTTATGAGGTACATATCGGAACCTGGAAACGGAACAAAGAAGGAGATTTTTTGACTTACCGGGAGCTGGCAGGTGAATTGATTCCGTATGTAAAGAAACAAGGTTTCACGCATATTGAAATCTTGCCGATTACGGAACATCCGCTTGATGAGTCCTGGGGCTATCAGACAACAGGGTTTTTTGCGCCGACTAGCCGCTACGGCACGGTAGATGATTTGAAATATTTCATCGCCAAATGCGCAGAGAGCGGCATCGGCTTAATATCGGACTGGGTGCCCGGACATTTCTGCGTCGATGCTCATGCACTGGCATCGTTCAATGGATCGCTGCTTTACGAAGAACAACGGCCGGAGCGCAGGAGCAATCCCGACTGGGGAACGTTAAATTTTGACGTGCAAAAAGGAGAAGTCGTCAGTTTCATCCTATCGAGTGCACATTACTGGTTTGAAGAGTATAAATTTGATGGCTGCCGGATGGATGCACTGGTGAATCTGTTGTTTATCCCGAACCGCCCGGAAAGGCCGCATAACAAAGAAGGGGCGGATTTTTTGCGGAAGTTGACTGCAAGCTTGCGCCTCCATTATCCAGAAGCCATTTTGATTGCAGAAGATGCCTGGCATTATCCGAAAGTCACAGGGGATATCAAAGAAGGCGGCATCGGCTTTGATTATAAATGGAATTTTGGCTGGATGAATGATACACAATCATATTTGAAGACACCGTTTTCCGAACGGCGTGATTCCCATCGCAAGCTTAATTTTGCGATGATGTACTACTATGATGAAAGATTCATCTCGACTTTTTCCCATGATGAAGTAATTCCGGAAAAAGGATCTCTGCTGGGGAAAATGTGGGGAACAACCGAAGAAAAGTTTGCCCAGCTGCGGCTATTGCTCAGTTTCTGGGTGGCTTTTCCGGGGAAAAAGCTGTTATTTATGGGGCAGGAATTCGGGCAGGTCGACCCATGGGACTTCCAGCCGACATTGGATTGGCATTTGTTCGATTTTAAAGCCCACCGGGAAATGGCATCTTTCACAAAAGAACTTTTGAGCTTTTATAAAAAAGAACGGGCATTCTTTGAGTTGGATTATGATCGCCAAG
The DNA here is from genome assembly GCF_020071995.1 of Planococcus chinensis. Lineage (GTDB taxonomy): Bacteria > Bacillota > Bacilli > Bacillales_A > Planococcaceae > Planococcus > Planococcus chinensis_A. Next base: position 158,643 of record NZ_JABWTK010000003.1, read on the forward strand.
GATTTGAATGGCTGGATGCAGACGATAGCGAAAAAGGAGTGCTTTCATTTATCCGAAGGGGCCGCTCGGCTGAAGACACGTGCATTGTTGTTTGCAATTTTTCAGAACGGTCCTATGACGCGTTTCAAGTAGGTCTGCCTGCAAATGGTTTTTACCGGAAAATCTTTTCAACAGCCAGTGGCAATTCCGGAAAAACGGGGGACGGGAAAGGTGCGGGAATTCAAGCGCAGCAAGTCCCTTTGAAAAAGCAGCAGTACTCCATGAAAATAGACTTGCCAGCATTTGAAGTAAGCATTTGGAAACTAAAACAGGATGGGAGTGTAGAGGCATGAAAAGAAAAATAGTTGCGATGCTTTTGGCAGGAGGTCAAGGAAGCCGCTTAAAATCATTGACCTATGATATTGCGAAGCCCGCTATTCCGTTTGGCGGAAAGTACCGGATCATCGATTTTCCTTTATCGAACTGTGTGAATTCTGAAATCCATACGGTTGGCGTCCTGACACAATACCAGCCTCATGTTCTGCACAATTATATCGGACTTGGGACGCCTTGGGATCTTGACCGGCGTACAGGGGGCGTTACGATGTTGACGCCATATGCCGGAATGGAAGGCATTAAATGGTACAACGGCACAGCGAATGCCATTTATCAGAACATCAAATACCTGACGGAACAAGATCCGCAATACGTCATCATTTTATCAGGCGACCATATTTACAAAATGAATTACCAGACGATGCTGGATTTCCATATTGAACAAAATGCGGGAGCGACAATTTCCGTTATTGAAGTGCCATGGAAAGATGCCAGCCGCTTCGGGATCATGAACACCGATGAAAATATGCAGGTTAAAGAGTTTGTGGAAAAACCGGCAGAACCGGAAAGCAACCTGGCTTCAATGGGGGTGTACATTTTTGATTGGGCGAAGCTGAAAAAGTATTTGCTGATGGATAACGACAATGAAAATTCCTCCCATGATTTCGGAAAAGACATTATTCCGTTGATGCTTGAGCAAGGCGAGAAGATGGTGGCTTACCCATACAAAGGCTACTGGAAAGATGTAGGGACGGTAGAGAGTTTATGGGAAGCCAATATGGATTTATTGAATTCAGATTCGGATTTGAATTTGAATGATCCGGCATGGCGCATTTTCTCCTCCAATCGCCAGCTGCCGCCGCAAGTGGTCGGCGAAACCGGTTATTTGCAGGAAGCGCTGATTAATGAAGGCTGTGTCATCAACGGAAAAGTGGAGAAATCGGTTGTTTTTCAGGATGTTGAAGTGAAAGAAGGCGCTACTCTTTATGAATGTGTCGTCATGAACTGCGTGAAGATTGGCAGCGGCGCCAAGTTATCGAGAGTGATCATTCCGCCTGATTTGGTGATTCCGGAAAATTTTGAGCTGAAAGAACAAGGGGATGAAATTGTCTTATTGACCCAAGACATCATAGATGAGTGGAAAGGAAGTGTTGGCAAATGAGATTAGTCGCAGTCATTGATGCTGCAGTGAAGAAGCCGGGCCTGGAAGATTTAACGATGTACCGCACCACTGCTTCGGTTCCTTTTGCCGGGCGTTACCGCTTGATTGACTTTACCTTATCAAATATCGTGAATTCCAATATCAATTCCGTCGGCGTTTTTGCTTCCTATCCTTTTGTTTCATTATTGGATCATATTGGAATGGGGAAAAACTGGGATTTGGATCGCCGGAAAGACGGGCTGTTTTTTCTCCCGATTTCCCAAAAGGCTGGAGACCAAATTACTGTTGGATCTTTCGCAGCGCTTGAAGAACATATGGACTTTTTCGATAAGAGCCGGCAGGATTATGTGGTTGTGACGGCTTGCTCGACAATATGCCAAATCGATTACGAAGACATGCTTGATGCCCACATAGCGTCCGGTGTTGATATAACGGAAGCTGTCGGCGGCGGGTTGGGGCTGAACAATTATATTTTGAAGAAAAGCTTGCTGAAGGAATTGATCCGGACGCACCGGGAAAAGCGCGTTATTAGTGTGGAAGACGTTGTTAGACTGAACAGAGCGCCTTATTCTTACGGGAAATATGAATATACAGGCTACTACGCCATCATTGATTCCATTGAAAGTTATTTTCAGGCGTCGATGGATTTACTGGAACAGGACAAAAGAAACGAATTGTTCCTTTCAAAACGCCCGATTTACACAAAGGTGAAAGATGAGCCGCCTACCCGTTACATGCCGGGGTCGCACGTCGCCCGAAGTTTGATCGCCAATGGCAGTACGATTGAAGGCACTGTAGGCAACAGCATCATCAGCCGGGCAGTTTCCGTCAACCAAAGCAGCAAAGTCGACCATTGCATTATCATGCAAAAATCGTTCATTGAGAAAAACTGCGAGTTGTCTTATGTGATTGCTGATAAAGATGTCTATGTCGAAGAAGGTGTAGTACTTAAAGGAACACCGGAAAAACCGGTGGTTCTCCGCAAAGGAGAGCGGGTAACAAAGGAGGAAGTCCGATGAAGATTGTAATGGCTGCTGCGGAATGCGTGCCTTTTGTAAAAACCGGGGGGCTTGCAGACGTGATGGGCGCATTGCCAAAAGAATTAGTGGCGCTTGGCCATGAAGTCACCGTGATTCTTCCCAAATACAGCCTGATTCCGGAAGAATATAAAAATGAGTTTTCGTTGTTTGGAGAAATCCAAGTCCCGTTTAAAGGGCAACAAAACACTCACACGCTTTTCGAGTACGTGCTCAAAGGCGTCCGTTATGTATTAGTGGAAAACGACTCTTATTTTGCACGTGAGCAAATATACAGCCAACCCGACGACGGGGAGCGTTTCGCTTTTTTCAACCGCGCCGTATTGGCAGCAGTGGAAACCTTGGAAGAAGGCGTGGATATTTTACATATTCACGACTGGCATACCGGAATGATTCCTTTTCTATTAAAAGAAGATGAGCGTTACGCAGTATTAAAAGGGAAGTTGAAGACGATTTTAACGATTCACAACCTGCAGTTTCAGGGCTGGTTTCCTAAAACACTGCTGGTGGACGAGCTGGAAATGGATGACTCCCATTTTCACGAAGAAGCCGTTGCCTGGCATAACAATGTCAATTTTTTAAAGACCGGCATTGTTTACGCCGATAAAGTCACGACCGTCAGCCCAACATACCGGAACGAAATCCTGACCGAGCAATACGGGGAAAAACTGGATTCGCTATTGCGTACGAGAGAAGAAGATTTAATCGGCATTTTGAACGGCCTGGATACCGAAGCTTATAATCCGGCTGCCGACATGGATATCGAAATGGTATATGACCAGACTTCTGTAGAAAATAAGGCTGTCAATAAGCGTGCGGTGCAATCCCGTTTCGGCCTTCCGGAGCGTGGCGACGTACCGCTGTTAACCATGGTTTCCCGGTTGTCGGGCCAAAAAGGAATTGATGTTTTGGAGCAGGCATTGCCGGGGATACTGGAAGCACAAGACGTTCAGTTTGTCTTGCTTGGTTCCGGTGAAAGCCAGTATGAGCAGTTTTTCGAAGTCCTGGAAGCGGACTTTCCTGGGCAAGTGGTAGCCCATATCGGTTTTGACGAATCGCTTGCCCATTTGCTGTACGCGGGCGCAGATATCTTTTTGATGCCTTCCCATTTTGAACCTTGTGGATTAAGCCAGCTGGTTTCGATGCGCTATGGCACAGTGCCGGTAGCCAACAAGACAGGGGGGCTCAAAGATACGGTCGTGGAATACGATCCAGACCTGCAAAGCGGCAATGGATTTTTAAGCGATTTTTCAAAGCAGGAAAGTTTTGCAGAAGCCGTGAACCGTGCCCTGTCCCTGTATCAACAGCCCGAACACTGGAAAATGATCAAACAAAATGGCATGCGGGGCGATTACTCCTGGTCACGTTCTGCAAAAGAATACGCCAGTGTATATGAGGGAATCGCCGGAAAGTGAAGGTGGCGGATGTTTTATTCAAAAGAAGAATTTAAAGAAAACTTTGCAAAGCTACTGGAACAGCAAGAACAGCCTGCAGCTCCCGAAACCGCCTACTTCGTTTTAGCTGGAATGGTGCGGGAATTTGTCCAACGGGATTGGGATGAAACGACTTATCTGTATCAGGAAGAGCAGCGGAAACAGCTGTATTATTTTTCGATTGAATTCTTGATCGGCCGCATGCTGGGACAGAACTTAGTGAACTTGTCGCTTTATGAAATGGTAAACGAAGGCTTGGCTGAACTTGGCTATAATTTGGCGGAACTTGAGGAACAGGAGCCAGAACCGGGTCTTGGCAATGGCGGTCTTGGCCGGCTTGCCGCCTGTTTTATGGACTCTCTTGCCTCGCTTCAGATGCCTGGGCATGGCTGCGGCATCCGCTACAAAGGCGGATTGTTCAGCCAAGGCATAAGCGATGGTTTTCAGACCGAGAAGCCGACCGACTGGATAAATGATTCCATCGGATGGGATACCAGACGGGAAGATTTGGCTTTGTATATCCCGTTTTTCGGGAAACTGCATGCCTCAGATGACGGGCCATTCAAGCCGGAACATAGAGATGTGAAATGGGTAAAAGCTGTACCATACGACATGCCGGTAGTCGGCGCGTATGGAAACACAGTTAACACACTGCGCCTTTGGCAAGCCGAACTGCCGGAACCGCATTTGCTGCCTGATGGCGACATCGACGCTTATCAGCAGCAAGTCGAAACCATTTCGGATCGTCTGTACCCCGATGATTCAACCGAAGAAGGGAAAATCCTCCGGTTGAAGCAGCAATATTTTCTATGCAGCGCTTCCCTTCAAACCATAGTCAAAAATCGTGATTTTCCGATGACGGTTCTGGCAAAGCACGTAGCCATCCAAATCAATGACACCCATCCAGCTTTAGCTATTCCTGAACTGATGCGGATTCTGCTCGATGAAGAAGGAATGTCATGGGAAGAAGCGTGGGGAATTACGACTCACACCATTTCTTACACCAACCACACCATTCTGGAAGAAGCGATGGAAAAGTGGAGCAGCCACATTCTTGAACAGCTCCTTCCACGCGTGTATATGATCATCCAGGAAATCGACCGCCGCTTTAAGGAGAAATGCCATCAGGAAAAATTAGAGCCTGAAGCGCTGAAGAAACTCGCCATCATCGATGACGGAATGGTCAAAATGGCGACGCTAGCTGTCGTGGGAAGCTACAAAGTGAACGGAGTTGCCAAGCTGCATACGGACATTTTAAAAAGGCGTGAGATGAAAGAGCTGAATGAGCATTTTCCTCATAAATTCCATAATAAAACCAACGGCATCACCCACCGGCGCTGGCTGATAAAAGCGAACCCTGAACTTTCGAATCTGATTTCTTCCGCAATTGGAGACGAATGGAAGCGGGACACGATGAAGCTGCATAAGCTGAATGAATTTACGCAGAATCCGGTATTTGTCGGTGATTTTAAAGCCGTGAAGCAGCAAAAAAAGAACCAGCTTGCCGATTATGTATGGAGCCACCAAGCTATAACCATCGATCCTGAATCGATTTACGATATGCACATCAAAAGATTCCATGGCTATAAGCGGCAGTTGATGAATATTCTGCATATCCAAATGCTTTACAACCGGATTAAAGAAGATGCCTCTTACCGGCCATACCCGCGCACTTTTTTCTTTGCGGGCAAAGCGGCAAAGAGCTATCAATTCGCCAAGCAAGTCATTAAACTGATCAATACTGTAGCAGAAAAGGTGAACAATGACCCTGTCGCGCGCCATCATCTTCATGTTGTCTTTGTTGAAGATTACAGCGTCAGCCGGGCTGAAAAAATGTTTCCTGCAGCTGATATCAGCGAACAGATTTCGACCGCCTCAAAAGAGGCTTCCGGCACCGGGAATATGAAATTCATGATGAACGGCGCTGTAACATTGGGCACTTTTGACGGAGCGACTGTAGAAATCGTTGAACAAATCGGAGATGACAACGCCTTTATTTTCGGGTTGTCTGCGCAGCAAGTTATGCAGTTTGAAAAAGAGAAAACCTATCATGCAAGGGAATTCATCGAAAAAGACCGGGAAATCGGCCGGGTGGTCAGTGAATTGTTAAGCGGCAGCTTGTCAAAAGGACCGGAAAATATCGACTTTATCCGTCAGCAGCTTGTCGGCGAAAACGATCCGTTTTTTGTGCTGAAAGACCTTCAGCATTATGCCAGAACCCATAACCGGGTATTGGCCGTCTATGAAGACAGCTTGGCTTGGCAAGAAATGTCGGTGGTGAATATTGCCCAATCCGGAATTTTTTCAAGCGACCGGACCATTCGCCAATATTCGGACGAAGTATGGAATTTGGAAAAAGTGCACAGTAAATAACCGTACCGGGAAGGGTGATAGCATGGCGGAAGGGAATTTCGATAATACGGATTTGAAAGATTACAAAGCAAGCGGAGTCCTCCAAGGGAAAGTGGCCATTATTACCGGGGGGAACAGCGGAATTGGACAAGCGGTCGCTTTCGCTTACGCCAAAGAAGGCGCCAAAGTGGTGATCGGGTACCTGGACGATGAAGAAGCTACCGCAAAAACGATTGAAACGATTGAAAGCTACGGGGGCGAGGCAAAAGCGCTGAGCGGTGACTTAGGGAAATCCGAAAACTGCGATAAGCTCGTTCAATTTGCGCTCGATTCATTCGGACAAATTGATATTCTGGTCAACAATGCCGGGTACCAGTATCCGGAAAGCAATCCGGTGGATATTACCGATGAACATATATTGAAGACGTTCGAAATCAAGGCGTTTGCCATGCTGTACCTGGTCCGCGCGGCACGCCCGCATTTGAAAGAAGGCGCTCGCATCATCAATACCGCCTCCATCAATGCCTACCGGGGGCATTCGGATTTGATCGATTATGCCGGGGCAAACGGCGCTATGGTCTCGATGACGCGTTCGCTCGCCCGTCGTTTTGTCCGGGAAGGCATTGCGGTGAACGGCATTGCTCCGGGCCCGGTTTGGACCCCGCTGATCCCGAAAACGTTCGGCCATCTGGATCCGGAACTGGAAGAAGGATTTGGCAAAGATGTGCCCGCCGGACGGCCCGCCCAACCTTATGAACTCGTAAAAGCTTATGTCTTTTTGGCAGATCCCCAAAATTCGTATATGACCGGGCAATTTTTGCATATGAACGGCGGAGACTATATGTCCACCTGATTCCAAAGAAAAAAGCTGGCCAGATTGAAGGCCAGCTTTTTTGTGTTGCCTGGAGATTAAATCGCCGCCTCCTGTTTGAATAATGCCCCTGGTTTCCGGCCTTTTTAGCTGCTTTGGAAGAGAACGGGCCGCTGAGAATATGGTAAAATTCAGTATAGGAAGAGGCGAGGAATATGAAAAATAAACTTATATGGCTGGCCGCACTGACTCTCGTGCTGCTGGCTGGCTGCCTGCAAGAGGCAAAGCCCCAGGAGAAGCCCGGCCCATCCGAAGCACCTACAACACCGGCGGCGACAGAATCCGCAAAAGAAAATTTGAAAGTTCATTTTATCGATGTCGGCCAAGGGGATGCCACGCTTTTGGAGTATGAAGACTACAAGCTGCTGATTGATACCGGTGACTGGAACAGTACAGCGACCGTTGATTATTTGAAAGCGAACGAAGTTGAAAAATTGGATATTGTCGTAGGGACGCATCCCGATTCCGACCATATCGGCCAATTGGAGCGCGTCGTCGAGCAATTTGAAGTCGGAGAAGTTTGGATGTCCGGAAATGCCAGCACTTCGAATACGTTTATCAATGCTTTGAAGGCGATTGACGAGAAGGGAACGGATTACTACGAACCGCGTGCCGGAGAAGTGTTTGATGTCGGCAGCCTGCAAGTCGAAGTGCTTTATCCTGAAGAAATTACAGGCAAGGCCAACGAGGAATCCATCTCGCTGAAACTGACTTACGGCGATATCGACTTTGTCTTTACGGGGGATTCCGGCGTAAAGGAAGAGCAGGCAATGATTGATAATGGAGCGGATTTGGATGCAGAAATTCTGCATTTGGGCCATCACGGCTCCAATACTTCTACAAGCAATGCATTCTTAAAAGCAGTAACCCCTGAAGTGGCCGTATACAGTGCCGGAATCGATAATTCCTATGGGCATCCGCATGCGGAAGTAATCGCGGCTGTCGAAAACGCGGGAGCGGAAGTATACGGCACTGATGTCAACGGTACGGTAGTGCTTGATACAAACGGAAAAACCTATGAAATCAGTACGGAAAAAGAAGGGACAGTGGTGGAAGGGAAAAACCGCTGCCTCGATATCAATAAGGCATCTACTGCTGAATTGCAGGAAATTGCCGGCATCGGGACATCTTTGGCCGAAGCCATCATCGACGAGCGGCCGTTTAAAACCATCGAAGAACTGGATAAAATAAAAGGCATCGGCAAAGGCAAAATTAGCGCCATTAAAGAACAGGGCCTTGCTTGCATAGGGGAGTGATTGGATGAGAGGCACACTGGACCGAATAGAAGACGGCCATTTGGCGGTCATCCTGCTGGAAGAGGCGAAGCAGGAAATCATTTTGCCCATCAGGCATTTGCCGGAAGGCAGCCGAGTGAATTCATGGTTTGAAATCGAGCTGGATGGAGAAGAAATCATTTCAATTTCATTAGATGAAGAAACGGCGGAAGCCAAAGAAAGCGAAGCCCAGGAATTGATGCAAAAGCTGAGATCGAGACGCCGCGGCAGCCGCTTTAAGCGGGAATAATCCCGGTTAAGCGTAAATGCCGCAACGCTGAGCATAAATTTCAAAACTTGGGCATAAACACAAAAAGAAGGCCGGGAGACTAACTCCCGGCCTTCTTTTCTTATGAATCATTATGCTTTTTCCATCAATTCCAGATGATAATCGGCTACTTCGTCTGCTTGGTAAAGATTTGTGATGGACGTGGAATAATTGGAAATGGAAGCGGGAAAATCCAGATTTTTTTCAGGCACGCGGATCTGGAAATCCATTTCATACAATAGCACCGCAATGTCATGGTACTCGTTGCTCGTCACTTTAAAATCAATAATGATCTTATGCAGTTCCCGTTCGGTCCCGGGAGTCTTCACCGTTTCATGTGAAAATTGAAAAGCTTCGATGACGCGGTCGTTAATGTGGATTTGTGTACTCATGTAATTGATTCGCCTCCATTTTTTGTTTTGAAAAACTCGATGGCTTTAGATGCCAGTTGTGCTTTCACCATGTCTTCCATCGGCGGATTGTATAAGCCGGCGCGGATGTTCAAGTAATGGCGGTGCATCGGATTGGCTTCCGACAGCGCACGTGAGCCCACAATTTTCATCGCTTTGTCGACAATGCCCATTGCTGCATGGGTTACAGCTATTTTGGCCACGTCGAGTGCTTCGTCCATTGTGGACTTGTCAGGTGCCAGTTCATAGCGTTCGACTGTTCCGTAAAGCATATGGCGGGCGGTCGCGAGTTCCAATTCCATCTCCCCGATGGTCTGACGGATATTCGGCGTCTCAGCGATCGGTTTGCCAAGTGAAGCGGGTGCATAGGACGAGGCAAAGTCAATTGCGTAATCGCGGGCTGCGGCGGCAATGCCGATGTAACAAGCGGGTATGTGGAGCAGCCAACCTTTTCCGGCTGCTTGTGCACCCGACGGTTTCAGTACATAGGAAGCCGGTATGCGTACATTTTGAAGCACTAATGTGTGGCTCGCAGTTCCGCGCATCGCCAGCATATCCCATGTTTCATCGATTGAAACACCTTCCGCTTCCCGCGGAATGATAAACGTCATTACTTCTTCGGTCTCCAAAGCAGCCGTCACAAAAATATAGTCGAGGGCCGGCGCGAGGGAGGTGTAAGTCTTTTCCCCGTTAATGATCCATTCGTCGCCGTCGCGTACAGCAGTGGTGCGCGGCAAGGCGCCGCGTGCCGGACTGCCGGCGTTATTTTCAGTAGCAGCCGTATTGATCAAGGCGCCGCTGGCAATCTGTTTCATCAGCCATTTCGCAGATTCGGGGTGCCAGTGCCGGTTTTCGGCAAATTCAAGCACAATTCCGACATGCCAGCCAATCGATAAGCCGGTAGGGCCCGACGCTTTCGATATCGCTTCCTGGGCCAATATGTATTCGTATAAGCCAAGCCCTTGTCCGCCGTATTCAGCCGGCAGCGTTAAAGTATGGTATTGGATATTTTTTAAATCTTGTATATTTTCGTGAGGGAACGAGCCGAGGGCATCGAGTTCCGGCTCGCGTTGTTGAAAAGTTGGCTGCAACGCCTGGATCTGTGCGGCCAGCTTTTGCTGTTCAGGGGTTTTGATAAAAGCGTCCATGAAAATATGCTCCTTCCAGCAGGGTTTACTAAAACCATAACATGAAAAGCCGCCAAAGCGGGACTTGCATGCTTTGGCGGCTTTCGCTTAATTATTATTTACACTGCTGTTGATGCCTACAGGTTTATCGGAATTTCTGATGTCTGCCCAGATCAAAGCCGCTACTAGGAAGAATCCAAGGTAACCGACGACCGGATAGAACATATTCACAAGTTCAGTGAATCCGACAAAACTCAGAATGTAAGAAATGATTCCCACAATGATTACGAAAATCTTGAACTTGGCTGTGCCGGAGTGCATGAAGCGTGCTGAAAAAGCATAAATCATGCCAACTGCGGTATTGAAAATCATTCCGAATAAAATGAAAGACATAAACCAGCCGATAAGAGGTGAAATGTCGTTGGCAATTTGAAGCATTGGCATTTCTGCGCCTCCAACTTCATCGACTCTAGCAAATATTGCCAAGTGGCTCAAAATGATTAAAACTCCGAGTCCGAGGCCGCCAAAAAGACCGCCGCGTGCTGCAATTTTTTCATCTTTTTCGGTGCTGCCCATAACAATGGCCATGGAAGCTCCGACTGCAATATTAAAAGAGGCATAGTTCAGAGCGGACAAAAACCAGTTGGGAACAGCTGACAGCTGTTCTTTGGCAATCGGATCCAATAAAGAAAATGCTGAATCCATCGTTGCTAAACTATAAACCGCAAGAATGACAACCATCAAGATAAGAAAAGGCGTAATGCCTCCGATAATGGCAATGACTTTTTCCACATTCAGCATAATCGTTAAAATGACCAGCACAATCAGAAGGGTGCTTCCGAGAGCTGCCGGAAGGCCGAACTGCTGAGTGAAAATTGATCCGGCTCCGGCAACCATTACGACGCCTACGCCAAATAGCGTTAAGATAATTATATAATCCACAATCGTGCCGAGAATTTTTCCACTGATTCCATAAATAACATCTTTATGGGAGGTCTTTTGCATTCGGCTGCCTAAGCGTGTTAAGCTCATGCCGAGATAGGCAAACATGACCGTTGAAATAAGCGCAGCTAAAATGCCCATGAGGCCGAAACTTGTAAAGTACTGCAGGATTTCTTGTCCGGAAGCAAATCCAGCCCCGACAATAATGCCGATAAAGGCACTTCCCATTTTTAAACTCTTCTTCATATATATCCCCCTTGAAGTTATTTTCTCCTCATAGAAGTTATCCTCTCTATAATTAGAAAATTAACCTTATTCAAATATAACAAATCAAAGTAAGCGTTTCAATAGAGGAAAAGAGGGGGAAGCAGGACACGGCTATATGACTACAGGTATGGAAGACCTTTCCCAATAAAACTATAAAAACAGTCCAGAAATATTATAAAAACATAGAAAACCCACCTTCCGTACGGAAGATGGGCATGAATCTGTATTATGCATTCTTGTTGGCAATAATGACAAGTTTGCCTTTATCGAGTTCTTCTTCATATTCTGCAGCTTCATCGGTCGTTAAACCGGCTGCTGCCATTTCCGAGCGCAATTGGTCACCGCGTGAAACGGTCATGTTTTTCAAGGATTTTAAGAAGCCGCCGACTTGTTCTGTATCCAGGGCATCGGCAATATCAGCTTCACGGCGTTTGTCGTGTGCAAATACATAAATTTCATCGTGTGTGTATCCTTGAGTCTCCAACTTTTCAATTTCTGCCTTCGCCTGTACGGCGTTTTCTACGGTCATTTTTACTGTCAAAATAATCCCTCCAAAATTTATTTGTTAAGATCTATCTACTCTCATACATACCACTATGGCTCATCCATTAAACAAGATAGCTAAGCAGCAATCCGGTATACTATAGAAAAAACCGAGGGAGCGATTTGAATGAAGGTTACAACGATTGGGATTTGGGGAGGTTATCCGAATAAAAACGAAGCCACATCCTCGTTTTTGCTGGAACATGACGGATTCCGCTGTTTAGTAGACTGCGGCAGCGGCGTATTGGCTGCTGTCCAAAACTATACGGAACTGCGCCATCTGGATGCAGCGGTCATCAGCCACTACCATCCGGACCATGTGGCAGACATTGGCGTGCTTCAGCATGCGGCTATGGTCGGAATGCAATTGAAGGAATGGGATACACCGTTTCCGATTTATGGCCACGACCGGGATCCGGCTATGTTCGAAAGCCTGTCGTATAAAGGCGTGACAGAAGGACGGCCAATTGACGTTTCCCGTGAAATGCAAATCGGCCCTTGGCAAGTATCCTTCTGTGAAACCATTCACCCGGTTTATTGTCTGGCACTAAAATTTACAGCCGCCGGAAAATCGGTCGTGTTTACAGCGGATACGGAATGGACAGACGATTTGGTGCCTTTTTCAAAAAATGCGGAGCTGTTGGTCTCGGAAGCGAACTTATACGAAAAATACCTGGGCATTATTAAAGGGCATATGAGCGGGAGCCAAGCCGGGCAACTCGCTGCCCAGGCGGGTGCGAAAGAATTATGGCTGACCCATTTGCCGCAGTACGGAAACATCGAAGAAATCCTGGAAGCAGCCAAAAAAACTTATAGTGGAAAAGTTCAGTTTGCGGAAATTGGACAAACTGTTGAAGTTTGATAAACAACCGGCGGGGAGTTCTGCCGGTTGTTTATTTTTTTTTGCAGAAAAAATTACGTGTTTTTCTTCAAGAATCAGGGAAATAAAAAGAGAAATAACTTTTGAATCGCAGAAGACGGAAAGGGCGCTGACAGATGAAGGAATTTATAAGATTATTAAAAATGGGCAACAAATCAGCAATGTGGGCAGCCATTGTCAATTTAGTGGTGGGCTTGATCAAAACAGCGGCTTATTTACTATCAGGAAATGTCGCGATGTTCGCAGAAATGATGCATAGCTTCGGAGACGCAGCGAACCAGTTTTTCGTGTTCATCGGTTCGGCATTCAGCAAGAAAGCCCCGACAGAACGCTTTCCCGGCGGTTTTGGACGTTTAGTAAATCTTGTTCTGCTGGGAGCCGTATTAATCGTTGGCGTTTTGGCTTATGAAACGATTGTGGAAGGCCTTCACCATATCTCGGATACCGTGCATTCTGAAGAAGGGTTCTGGCTGAATATCGGCGTCCTGGGTGCAGCGGCTTTATTGGAAGGCTTTGTTTTGTACAAGGCGATGCGGGAAATTACGGAGCACCTGCCGGAAGAAAAGACGCGGGGATTGAAGTTTATCCCAGCGAGCTATAAAAACGTGAAAGATGCGAAACCGGCTACGAAACTCGTGTTTTTGGAAGACAACGTAGCAGTAGGAGGAGCGCTGCTTGCGTTGGTTGCCATTGTGCTGGCCACATATACACCGTTTCATAGCGCCACAGGCTACGCTTCGATCATTATCGGAATCATGCTGATTTTGGTAGTTGGACGTGTATTCCTTGATAATGCGGCAGGCGCTTTAGGAGCGGCAGATGTGAAAATGCAGGCCAGAATCGGCGCCAAGGTTCTGCAGCATCCGAAAGTGAACGATATCCAGGACCTCGATGTTATTAAAGAAGGCGACCACTTTCATGTGGAATTAAAGCTGGAAGTAGATCCTCAAATGACGATTGCAGAAGCGGATGACATTCGGGATTATATTGAAAAACGGATTAAAGAAGGGGTGCGGGGCGTCACAGATGTCATCATTGAATTTGATGAAGACGACCAGGTCCCTACGTGGATTCAACCAAACGGCAAAGCCTGATGATGGTCTTGCCGAGCAGATAGCTTGTATTCAAGATATTTTGGTTCTATGGTTAAATGGCAGCTTGAATTGAAAGGAAGTTATTTGATGAACCAACATATAAAAACATTGCCAGTATCCGTTCTGGATTTGGTTGCCATTTCCGAAGGGCAGACAGCAAAAGACGCACTTGAGGATATGGTCAGCCTGGCCCAGCACGTGGAAAAATTGGGGTATCGCCGCTTTTGGTTGTCAGAACACCACAATTCGCCGACACTTGCGAGTTCTGCGACATCGATTTTGATTTCTAAAGTGCTGGACCATACAGAGTCCATCGAAGTAGGTTCAGGAGGCGTCATGTTGCCGAACCACACACCGCTTGTCGTAGCCGAACAATTTGGGACATTGGAAACAATGCATCCGGGGCGCGTGAATCTGGGCCTCGGCCGCGCGCCGGGCACCGACATGCAAACTGCGCATGCCCTGCGCAGAACGACACAGGAAACAGCCTATGTGTTCCCGCAAGACGTAGTGGAACTGCAAAACTATTTAGGTCCGATTGAACATCAGGGCATGGTTCATGCCTATCCGGGAGTCGGAACCGAAGTGCCGATCTTTATTCTTGGATCGAGTACATCCAGCGCCCAGCTCGCTGCGCGGTTAGGATTGCCTTACGCATTTGCTGCGCATTTTGCGCCGCAGCAGCTGAAGCAGGCGATCCAGATTTACCGCAGCCAGTTCCAGCCATCTGAATACTTAGCTGAACCTTACGTTATTGTTTGTGTCAATGTAGTAGCGGCAGAAACAACCGAAGAAGCGGAAAGACTGTCAACTTCCAGCCAGATGTTCTATTTAAATGTGGTGAGAGGCACGAAAAATCTTCTTCAGCCGCCGGTTGATACGATGGACGGCAAATGGAGTTTATACGAAGAAAACGTGGCACGAAGCATGTCACAGTATACATTCATGGGAGACCGGGAAGCCGTCAGCGGCCAGCTGCGCTCGTTCGTTGATGAAGTGCAGATTGACGAATTGATGGCAGTTTCCTATATTTATGATCAGGAAAAGAGAAAGCGTTCATTTGAGATACTGAAGGATTCTATAGACCAACTATAAAAAATGGAGGCGGTCAGAATGAAAATCGGGATTATCGGTGCCACGGGAAAAGCAGGAAGCATGATTTTGAAAGAGGCGGTTTCAAGAGGCCATGACGCAACAGCTATCGTCAGAGACGCGGCGAAAATGGAAGATGCGTCCGTGAAGGTTTTGGAAAAAGACGTTTTCAGTTTGACGTCTGAAGATCTTAAGGCGTTTGATGTGGTCGTGAATGCTTTTGGTGTACCTCCGGAAAAAGCAGAGCAGCACGTTGAAGCGGGAAGAATACTGATTCAAGCGCTACAAGGGGCTCCGGACACCCGGTTGATCGTCGTGGGAGGCGCAGGCAGTCTATTTGTCGACGAAGCAAGAACCACCCGATTGATTGAAACACCGGAATTCCCGGATGCGTTTAAAGCCATTGCATCGAACCAGGGGCAAAACCTGGCCGACCTTGAAGCAGCAGAAGGTATCAGCTGGACTTTTATGAGCCCGGCAGCATTTTTTGATGCCGACGGCAAACGGACGGGCCAGTATCAAATCGGCGAAGACAGCATCACCGTCAACAAAAAAGGCAAAAGCTACGTCAGCTATCCGGACTATGCCATTGCTTTGGTGGATGAAATTGAAAATCCTCGGCACATCAATAAACGCTTTACCGTTGTATCGGAAAGCCGTTAACTTTTCAGCTTTTTTGAACCGGACGGAATCCCGGCATAGATGTACGGGAATTGCCAACAGTTCGCCACGAAATGTTCACGTTCCTTTCTAAAGTGGAATTTGCTTTCCTGTATAATGGAGGGAAACTTCAACATATAAAGGCGGGAAACAAAGCAATGGAATTTTTATATTTTCCTGAAGATAAATCAGAATACATTCCAGGGATCATCTCGGTAGTCATCATTTTCATTTTGTCGATTCTGATTGTATGGCTTTTGATCAGAGCTTCCAGAAAACAAGTAAAGCAATTGGAAGAGCAAGGTTATCCGGTTGTTTACCATAAAAATAGCGAAATTGGCAGTAGCCAGGAAGACAAAGTTGAAATTCCGGCGGAGCAGAAACAAAATGCCCGGAAAAACGATTTTGAACGCGACAAGAAGTCCTGAATTCTTCAGGGCTTCTTTTTTTATGTCCAGAAAAAGGGGTATACTCAAAAGATAGAATAGCTTTCAGGAATTGGAGCAATGGAACATGAAAAATTTATTTGGCGGAGTTCAATGGGCGGTCTTTCTTTTGGCGTCCTCCATTGCTGCTCCGATCGCCATTGCCAATGTGTTTGGCATGGACAGCGGCGACACGGCTTTATTCGTCCAGCGGACGATTTTCGTGCTGGGCATTGCCTGCCTCGTCCAGGCCTGGCTTGGGCACCGGATGCCGATAAACGAAGGGCCAGCCGGCTTGTGGTGGGGAATCTTCATTGTCTATGCAGGGCTAATCGGCGTTATGTATCCTACAATGGAAGCCTCCTTGCAGGCCTTGCAAAGCGGCTTGCTTTACAGCGGAGGGCTATTCGTCGTTTTTGCCTATACCGGAGTAGTCCGGAAAATGAAAACCTTGTTCACCCCGACGATTACGTTTGTTTACTTGTTGCTTCTTGTCCTGCAATTAAGTGAATCGATCATCGGCGGCTTGCTCGGCATTGTGGAAGCGGGGCAGCCGGTGGATTTGCTGGTTTTGCTTGGGGGAATTGCGGTTGTGAGCATCACATTTTTCCTGATGGACCATCGAACAGCCTGGGTCAATCGCTATTCAGTATTGCTGGCGATTGCAGCGGGCTGGCTGATTTTCGCATTGTTGAATAAAACAGAACGCATCACCTTCAATCCGGATGTCATTGTGGCATTGCCGGAAATGCTGGTATTTGGTCCGCTTGTCTGGGACAGCGGCATGTTTGTGACGGCGCTTTTCCTGACCATTTTGCTCATTGCCAATATGATGGCATCGATCCGGGTAATGGAAATGGTGCTGAAAAATAACTTTTCCATTGAACGGGAAGACCGTGTCAAGCAGGCGTCTGTAGCCTCCAGCATCAACCACGTGCTGGCGGGCCTGTTCTCCGCCATCGGGCCGGTACCGATTTCAGGCGCAGCCGGGTTCGTCAGCGCCACGCGGAATCCTTCCATCAAACCATTCATCATGGGCGGCTTGCTTGTTACGTTTATCAGTTTGTTTCCCAACTTGATGGCTGTGCTTGCAGCCTTGCCGGCACCTGTCGCCTACGCTGTGATATTTGCCATCTTTACAAAAATGGTGGAAATGGCGTTTAACGAGCTGTCGCAGGAAAAAGACAGCGAACAGGCCTATAAAGTCTCCGCGTTCGGCTTGATGATCGGTGTTGGCTTCATGTTCCTGCCGCCGGAAAGCGTAGCGGAACTGCCGGCAGTAGTCGCCGCCACGTTCTCAAACGGGCTGATCACCGGAACACTGGCAGCGATTGCCATCGAACAGTACCTGCTATGGAGAAAAAAATCCCGTTAAAAAAGGAGGAGCACATGAGTGCTCCTCCTTTTATCATTTCGCTACTTCTTCAATTTCTTCTGTCAACGTAACCAGCTCATCAATCAATTCGCCGATGTAAGCAATCGTATCGCGTAAAGGCTGTTCCGTTGTGATGTCGACGCCGGCCATTTGGGCAAGCTCGACAGGTGTTTTGGTGCCGCCGGCTTTTAATACTTCAAGCCATTCGTCGACCGCCGGCTGTCCTTCATTCAAAATGCGTTTGGACACTTGCGTGGAAATGGTCAACCCTGCACTGTACGTGTATGGATACAAGCCCATATAGTAATGAGGCTGGCGCATCCACGTCAGTTCGGCGCCTGGTGTGATTTCCACTGCGTCTCCCCAGAATTCTTCGAGTACCCCTCGTTTGAGGCTATTCAACACACCGGCGTTGACGCTTTGCCCGGCATCGATGCGTTCGTACACTTTGCGCTGATAAGCCGCTTCAAGCAAATGCGTCACAAAGTTGTGGTAATACGTTCGAGCCACGATGGAAGAAATGACCCAGCGCTTGAATTTCGGATCATCTGAATTTTTGAGCAGGTGGTTCGCTACCAGCATTTCGTTCATTGTAGAAGGTGCTTCGATAAAATAAAGCGACGGGCGCGCGTTGAACAGGTTTTGTTCACGGTTTGCGTTATAGAAATGGCCGGCATGGCCAAGTTCATGAGCCAGAACGAATACTTCGTTCATACGGCCGGTCCATGAAATCAGGATATACGGATGGTTGCCGTAAGGGCTTGAACAAAATGCCCCGGTCGACTTGCCGGTGTTTTGGGCAAAGTCGATCCAGCGCTCTGAATACGAGCGTTCCACCATTTCCAAGTAGTCATCTCCCATGATGCCAAGTGCGTCATTGATGTATTTTTTGGATTCTTCCACCGTAATCTCCGGTTCGTAGGAAGGGTCCAGCGAGATTTTCAAGTCTGCAAATGTCATTTTATCCAAACCGTGCGCTTTTTGAAGCAATTTCGCGTATTTCCGCATGTGCGGCGCCAATTCTTTCATGATCAAGTCGATTTGGCGATTGTATAAGGAACGATCCACTTCCTGATTGAACAATAAATAATCAAAGGTGGTGTCGTAGCCGCGCAAGTCGGATGTGGTTTTTTCTGTTTGGAGCTGCATGTCATATGTTTTCGCCGTCGTGTGCTGGTATTCTTTCAGCTTATTCGAAAAGGCGGTAAATGCGGTGCGGCGAAGTGCAGCATCCGGCTCTGCTTCCCAATCGCCTTCAAACGATACGTAGCTGAGCGGATAGCTTTTGCCATTCACTTCAAAATCATCGAAAGCCATATCGACCATTTTGGTGGTGTTGTACAAGCCGTAAGGCGCGCTGAATGTAGAAGAATAGGCGGCCAGAGTTTTTTCTACTTCGGGATGCAGCTGATGAGGCTTTCTCCGAATCAAGTCTTTTAAGTAAACTTCAAATTCCTTAGACTGCTCCATGGCAGATTTCAGCGTTTCTTCCGGCAATGCCAAAAGCTCGCTCGTAACAAAAGATAATTGGCTGCTCATTCTTGCAGAAACAGAGCCGAATTTGCTTGAACGCATTTGGGCTTCGTCGTTTGTCTGGTCGGTGCTTAACGACAGGCTTGCATATGTACTGAGAGGAACCAGCTTTTCCAAAAGCGCCAAGTAAGCAGTAAGCACATCTACCACCGAAGCCGCATCTTGGATATTTCCTTTGAATTGCTTCTGGAATTCGGCTACATCCTGTTCCAATGTATGTAAGCTTTCGTTGAATTCTTTGTCGGATGCAAATAGGCTATTCAGATCCCATGTTTCTTCTGCGGGGACCTCTGACCGTTGGGGCAAACTTTTTACCATACTATCTCTCCTCTTTTATTACGGATGTCGAACTAACCTTTAGTATAAAGGGAACAATAAAAAAAGTAAAAAAATAATTAATTTATTTTAAAAATTCGAAAAAAGAGGTTTAAAAAAGAAAAGCACGTGGTACATATAAAGTACAAGGCGGAATAACGTAGGGAAACGCGTATAAACGAAGTAAGTTTATGAACGCATCCAGACGATAACTTGCACAGCCTTGGCGGAAAATTTTGCTTTACTGGCGATAGTTACTCTTGTCAGAGACCGAAAGTACCAGTGGTTTCTCTCCAAAAGAAGTGAATCAAATCAGTAAAAGAAGTAAGTTTTTTGTGGAAGTGCATCTAAACGTTTAACTGCAAAACATTTTATTCGCTGAGAAGTAGATGCGAACCAAAAGCCTTAATGGCAAAAAGCAGTTAGCGCAACAAACTGCATTGGCGAGGGTTACAATTTCGTCAGAGCACGAACAAGTTAGTTGTAGAAGGAATTGAATAAAAAAATTTTCCGCGTGCAAAACCCCTCTACGGTTTTATTGAGGGGGCAGAAAAAGGAAAAGCATGATCTGATGAAAAGGATCATGCTTTTTCCTTTGCATTTTTTCCTCTTAACAAATCAGAATACTTTATTTATTTTCGAACCCTTATGATAAACTAGTAAAAAGATTTGACGCTCTGCAACTAAACCATACATAGAAAAGGGGAACTGACATGAACGAGACAATTATGAACGCCATACAGGATGACTACCCGGAAGAATTTGCCTGGTGCTACGGATGCGGCCGCCTGAATAAGGAAGGCCATCATTTCCGCACGAAATGGAACGGTGAAGAAACAGTTACTTTATACAAGCCGGATCCGGCACACAAAGCAATCCCCGGTTTTGTCTATGGCGGATTGATTGCTTCGCTGATCGATTGCCACGGGACCGGTTCAGCATCGCTTGCCCTGCACCGGAAAAATGGTTTTGAACCCGGAAGCGGGGAAGAACCGCCGCGTTTTGTTACAGCATCTCTCCATGTGGACTTTATGAAACCGACGCCTGAAGGAATCGTGTTGAAAGCGATTGGGCATGTGGAAGAAATTCATCCGAAGAAATTTAAAGTGAAAGTGGAAGTATTTGCGGATGATTCCATTTGCGCCACTGGAGAAGTAACGGCAGTAGTTATGCCGAAATCATTCGGAAAATAAGCAGCAAAATGCAAGGCTGGTCCGGTCTAATTCATGCACACTTCATCCAAGTAGTGTGCTAAAATTTTATAACCTAGTTTACTGGTAAGAATACATAGCTTTATAGTATAATCAAGAAGTTCTTTGAAAGTGATTGAAAGTTTTCACGATTGAGATTTTATAAGTAAAGGGAGCGAATGAGGATGAAATATGGGTTTTGGCTGCCGATTTTCGGCGGATGGCTACGCAATGTAGAAGATGAGAAGATGCCGGCAACATTTGATTATGCCAAACAAGTCGTACAGTCAGCTGAAAAATGGGGCTACGATACCACCTTGATCGCTGAACTGAACTTGAACGATATAAAAGGGATGGAAGCCGATTCACTGGAAGCTTGGTCTACAGCGGCTGCCTTGGCAGCTGTAACGGAGAAAATCGAAATCATGACAGCGATCCGCCCGGCTTTCCACAATCCGGCTGTCACAGCCAAAATGGCCGCCAATATTGACCGGATTTCAAATGGCCGTTTTACACTGAACGTCGTGTCCGCTTGGTGGGCAGAAGAAGCACGCCAGTACGGCGGGCAATTCACCGAGCACGATGAGCGGTATGACCGCACAGACGAATTTTTACAAGTCGTCAAAGGCATGTGGACCGAAAAGGAATTTTCTTTTAAAGGAAAGTACTACGATATCCAGAACGCACGCTTGGAGCCGAAACCGGTCCAAACACCCAATCCGATTCTTTACGCTGGCGGAGAAAGTCCGCGCGGCAAAAAGTCGATTGTGGAGTCGTGTGATGCGTACGTTATGCATGGCGGCACGGTAGAAGAAATCAAAGCAAAAGTTGAAGACATGAAAAAGCTGCGCGAAGAAGCCGGAAAAGCGCCGCTGCAATCGTTCGGCATGGCCGCTTATGTGGTTTGCCGTGATACCGAAGAAGAAGTGAAAGCGGAATATGCCCGCATCGTCGATATGAAAGATGCCAGCGGCTATGTCGGCTACAACGATTTTGTTTCAAAATCACAATTGGAACAGCAAGTGAAGCTGGAGGACTATTCCGTATCGAACCGCGGCTTGCGCCCGAATTTGATCGGTACACCGGAACAGATTGCCGACCGTATTCTGGCTTACGAAGAAGCGGGACTGGATTTGCTGCTGCTGCAATTCTCGCCGCAGCTGGAAGAAATGGAACGCTTTTCGAAACAGGTAATGCCGCTGGTAGAAGAGAAACGGCGAGCTTTGGAAACATTGTCTAATTAGGAGGAACCCACATGACTGAAAAAATATATGTAATTCACGAAAATGAAGAATGGACAACACATCTTTTTAAACGCCTGGATGAATTGGAATTGCCATACGAAGACTGGTTTATCAATGAAGGCCTGGTCGACTTGACCGAAGCGCCGCCGGAAGGTGTATTTTACAGCCGGATGAGTGCGTCTTCTCATACAAGAGGGCACCGATACGCACCGGAATTGACGGAGTCCTTGCTTGCCTGGCTTGAGCACCATGGCCGAAAAGTCTTTAACGGCAGCCGCGCTTTGCGTTTGGAAGTCAGCAAAGTCAATCAGTATATGGCATTGAACGCTGCCGGCATCCAAACACCGAAAACGATTGCTGCCAACGGCAAAGAGCAAATTGTGAAGGCAGCAGAAAAACTTGGCGAGTCTTCTTTCATCATTAAACACAACCGTGCCGGTAAAGGCCTTGGCGTGCAATTATTCCATTCAATGGAAGCTTTGCATGAATACTTGAACGGCGGCGGTTTTGAACCGTCAATCGACGGCATCACCCTGGTTCAGCAATATATCCAGGCGCCGGAGCCGTTTATCACGCGCTGTGAATTTGTCGGCGGCAAGTTTGTCTATGCCGTACAAGTGGATACGTCAGAGGGCTTTGAATTGTGCCCCGCAGATGCATGCCGAATCGACGATTTGTTCTGCCCGGTTGGCGAACAAGTGGAAGAAAAACCGAAATTCCAAGTGGTGGAAGGATTCGATGATCCGATTCTTGCCAAATATGAAGAATTCCTTCGCCAAAACGGGATTGCAGTTGCGGGAATCGAGTTTATCCGCAATGCAGAAGGCGATATTTTCACATATGATGTCAACACAAATACCAATTACAATGCAGATGCCGAAGCTGCTCATGGCACATACGGCATGTTGGAACTTGCAACCTTCCTTGGCAAAGAGCTAAAAGGCGCAAAAGTTACTGCATAAAGCACGGGCATCGCTGAAATCAGCGATGCTTTTTTTGGTTTAAGGCGAATGGGTTAAGGGGAAAATTAAGTAACGGGATTTAATCGAGAAAGGAATGGATGATTATGGAGAAAGAACGCAATGAGGAAGAGCTAGTCGAAGCCGAAGAGCTGGAAGAAGAAGCAGCGGAGCCGGCGGAAGACGATTCGCGTTTTGATAAGATCTACAGCAAGGTGGCTTCAAACCGCTATGAAAATCTGCGGACAAGCTATATTGAAAATAAGGCAAAAGAACTTCGGAAAAGAAAAAAGTAAAGGTCGGGTGCCGGTGCACTCAATCTTTACTTTTTTCTGCTTCTTCCGCTACTACGAAAGCCAAGTCGTCGTTTCCGAAAATCTGTAAAACTTCCAGCATAGTTGCGGTACCGACTTCAATTTCTGCCGGATCTGTTTTCGTTTCTTCCACCACGTTCAAAAGCGCCTCATTTGCAGGCTGATGCGGATAAGCACGTGTATACAGCGCAACAGGATCAAGGTCGTGGTTGTGGCACCAATGCACAAAGAGGCGAATCATCGTGTCTTCATCCTGCTGGTATTTCTTGATGATGTATTCATCGCGGTTTTCAAATTCCATAAGGCACATCCTTTCACAGATTCTTTGTCCGTTATACCATATCCGGCGAGACAATTCGAGTGGATGCATGGACTTATGCTGTTTTTTCCTCTAGAATGAAGCCGAGAGAAATGATAGCATCGGAGGGTAAAAAATGAAATTACTTCAAGTGAGAAAGGGACAACTCGTCTATTTTAACAACGAGTTACATAAAGTCTACTCCGTGAAGCCGTTAGCGAAAAAATCCGTCTTGATGTTCCGGTTAAAAGACATGGAACAAGTAGCGAGCAAAGCAGAGCAGGTCTCGTACTACAAACCGAAACACCTGGATTCGTTCCTGTTCCTGGGAGCGCGTTATACGCTTCGGGACGATATTCCGGCAGAGCCAGGCGGCTATATTTTCATCACAAAGCCGGATCCGGATTACATGGACCATTATTCGCTGAATGAATTTGAAAAAGTCGAATCGGTCGAAGGAAAAGACGTAGTGACCACACGCCAAAATACGGTGAAGTTCAAGGAATTCTTTGTCATGGTGCCGGGCGAAGAACCAGGCAGCAATGACATCACGTATTTGGACAAATCAAAAGTCGCACCTGAACAATTGGAAGAAGACGCCCAATTGGAAGAAAAGCTGAGAGAAGAAAATGCAATCAAGCCTTCTATCGGAGACGTTTACTTAAACTTGGATAACGGGGCAATGGCAATGGTCATTGCAATCGAACAAGACATTGTCACCATGGGAACAGGCGACAAACTGACTTTCCACGCCTTATACAAATCCGACAGCTGGAATTACTTGTATTCTCTTAACAGTACCGACAGCGACCTGTAAGCAAGAAGACTTAAAAAGGATGGCCCTTGGGCCATCCTTTTTGCTTTTATTCGGGTTCAACGATATGGAATTCCTTCAGCATCGCATAGAAGCGGGCACCGTGTCCTTCGGCTGCTTCAAGGAAATAGCGTTCGGTGATGACGAAACTTCCGGATTGGCCGTTGCTGATGACGTAGGCATGGACGACCGGGTCATTCCATTGCTGACCGCCATTCGCAATGCCGTGAAGCTGGTAGCCTTCTACCGGTTCCGTCACCTGCTCGACTTCTCGCAAATCCGGAAATTCCACTTTCAATTCGGCTTCAAATTCCTCCACTAAAACTTCCGGTGCGGTATCCGGCACTTGTTCGATGGTCATGGACACTTCCGGGAAATTCTCGGGAAGGGCTTCTTTAGTGGTAATGGCATCCGGGCTATCGCCTTCGCCGCTCACCATTTTGTAGCGCTCTTCATCAATGTAAATGACGTAAGCGCAATCTTTTCCTTTGTTTAAGTGCATGATCACTTTTTCTTCCATGCCTTCAATTTGGACAACGACTTCTTTTTCTTCTTCAAAATTTTCTTTAGTTGATGCTTTTCCCTCTTTTTCTCCGGCTTCGACTTTGTTGCCATCGGCTGACAGGCCATCTTCAGATTGCACACTTTCTTTCAACGGATTGTTCCATATGTCGCTTTGAAAACTAAATAGCACGAGCAGAACGGCAGCTGCAGCAAACAAGAAGAGAAACATGGTTTTTTTCATGGTAGCTAACCCCTTTCTTCTATTGCCCCGTGCAGGGTTCTCCAGTGTTATTTACACAACAGTGTTTTGGATTTCCAATGGAATTAAGGCCTTGGTCCGGTCAATGAATACAAAGGCGTCATAGCGGCTTGCGATGCGGGAAGGGACGTAATTGCCGTACGCTTCATGTTCCGGATTGTAGACGACTCCAATTGCCCGGTGTCCGGTCCAGCGGTCGAAGGAGGAAAAGTTGCCGGAATCGAACAGCAGGTATTTATCGTGGGCGCCGGTGCGGTGCAGAATTTCTTCCCACGAGTTAATGCGGGCAGGAGGGACCGCCATCACTTCATACGGAACGCCCCAGGATTGGGAGGCAATGACGGTGCCTTCATATGTGCCAAAGCCGACCGCAAAAACGTCTTCCGGCCGGTTTTGTTCACGGAGGACCTGTCCGACATTCAGCATGCCGTCATTTCGCATATCGGTTGCCCTCGCATCGCCGATATGGGTATTGTGTTCCCAAATGATGATCTTGGCGTCTTTTCCGTGATAATCACGGACTTCGTTGATCGCTTCAACCATATGTTCATCCCGGATGTTCCAGGATATTTTGCCGCTCTTGACCATGGCCCGGTAGTAATCTTCCGCGTTTTTTGTAACCAATGCATTGATTTCCAAGTTGAGTCCGTTTTCTTGTTCGTCCCGGTATTGCTCTTCGTTTGCCCGTATGGAAGCCAGCAGTTTCGACACTTCGTCCACGCAAACGGTGGAGAAGTTCGCTGAAGAGATGGCGTAGCCTTCCGGTTCCCGGTTGAATGGCTCAAAGCAGGAAAAAGCTTTTTTCGCGAGTTCCAGGTCGGCCCCGGTCGGGTTGGTATGGGTCAGGTAATGGACAACCTCATCCATGGATTCCCACAAGCTGTAAATATCAATGCCATAAAATCCGGTTTTTGTTGCGCTATGTTCATTATGCAGTTTCAGCCAATCGATAAACTCTGCAATTTCTTCGTTGGCCCACATCCAGGTCGGCCAACGGGTAAAAGCCTGCAGCACTTCATGCGCCGTTTTTCCGCTATGCCCATAGCCTTTTATGAAGCGATTGACTTGCTGGGAAGATGGCCAGTCGCCTTCTACCGCAATGAGTGAAAAGCCTTTTTCCTGAATCAAGCGTTTGGATAATTCTGCACGGACCGTATAAAACTCGGAAGTTCCATGGCTTGCTTCTCCAAGCATGACAATTTTGGCGTCGCCAATTGCTTCAATAATCGGCGATAAGTCTGCGGGAGAATCAAATGGTTGGGCGTGTATTCTGACCGCTTCTTCAAGTGATTGTTCCACGTGGAAAACTCCTTTCCAGCTCGCTTGTTACTCCTACTGTTCCCGCATCTGCACATCTAAAACAAGAGCTGGAAAAAGACAAATAAAAAACACCTGCTAAAAAGCAGGTGCCGAATTATTTTGCTAAGACATCTTGAAATTCGGGAGTTTTTTCAATAACAGAGTGAGCGAATGGGCATTGCGGATCAATGGTTTTTCCTTCATTGCGTGCATATTGCACGACTTGCTCGACCAGTTTTTTTCCCATGCCTTGCCCTTCCAGCTGCGGCGAAACTTCGGTGTGGTCCACCGTCAATACATCACCATTTGGTACATACGAAATAAATCCAAGTTCCTCTGAATCTTTCACGACGACGAATCGATTATTGTCTTGTTTGATATCCATTCAGCTGCCTCCTTTGATTTGCTTTCCTTTCTGTATTCCCGGTTTGGCAGAAGTTATTCAAGTACTTGGGTTTGTTTGGAAAAAGAATTGAATTTTCAGTCTGGGAAGATCATACTGTGGGCATAAAGCCAGTGAGGAGTAAGTTCAAGTCAAGCGTAAAAGGAGGGAAGCTTCATGGAGAGCATGATTCAAACCGAATACTTGTCAAAGCATTACAAAGGCTTCCGTGCAGTTGATGAAGTTTCGTTGGAAGTCGGAAAAGGCGAAATTTACGGCTTTATCGGCCTAAACGGTTCAGGAAAGACGACCACCATCCGCATGTTGCTCGGCATGATCCGGCCGACTTCTGGGCGCTGCTACTTAAGCGGGCAGCAAGTGAAATTATCAAACTACAGTTTATGGGAGAAAGTAGGCTATCTGGTGGAAACGCCATATGCGTATCCGGAATTGACCGTAAACGAAAATCTAGAGATCTTTCGCCGGCTTCGCAAAATTCCTGACTCTCAGGCTGTGCCGAGGGTCATTGAGCAGCTCCAGCTCGCTGCGTATACCGACAGGAAAGCAAAACATCTCTCTTTAGGCAATGCTCAGCGTCTCGGAATTGCCAAAGCCCTGTTGCACAATCCCGATATTTTAATCCTGGATGAACCGGTCAACGGGTTGGATCCTGCAGGCATCGTTGAAGTGCGGGAACTTCTTCAGCATTTGGCCATGAATGAAAAAAAGACGATTTTCATCTCCAGCCATCTGCTGAGCGAAGTGGCAAAAGTCGCCAATAAAATCGGCATCATCCATGAAGGCAAGTTGCTGCAGGAAATGGAGTCGACAGAACTCAACAGGCTCTTAAAACAGCGTTTGATTCTGGATGCCCGGCGAAAAGATCTAGCACAATCGATTTTGTCGGAGGCTGGCATCCATAGCTTTTTAAACGCAAAAGGATTGATTGAAAGCTATGATACGAATGCAATCCACTATCCGAACGATATCGCCCGCTTGCTGGTTAAACAAGGATGTCCACCAACCCGGATGATGGTGGAAGAAGAGGATCTCGAGTCGTATTTCTTAAGGGCAATCGGCAGGAAAGGGGCGGAGCATGATGAGTAATTTATGGGTGGCGTTTTGGGCCGAAAACATGAAAGTCCGCAAATCCAAAATGATTTGGGTGACGTTTGCTGCATTTACTGTGGCTCCGTTAATGGCTGGTTTTTTCATGTTCATCTTGAAGAACCCGGATTTGGCAGAAAGTTCCGGCTTGGTAGGGGCAAAGCGCAGATTCTGGGAGAGGCGAATTGGCCGGCTTATTTCAGTATGCTGGCGCAAATCATTGCTGTCGGAGGAATTCTGGTCTTCGGCTTTGTGACGAGTTGGGTATTTGGAAGAGAATACACCGACCGCACGCTGAAAGATTTGCTGGCTCTCCCTTACCGCCGGACGACCATCGCAGCGGCTAAGTTTTTCACCGTTTTTGCCACCGCGCTATTATTAAGCATCCATGTAGCGGTCGTTGGTATACTGCTCGGCTTTCTTATCGGTCTTCCAGGCTGGTCAAGGTCTAGTTTGAGTGATGGATTAATCGTACTGCTTGTTACGACTCTGCTTACCATCGCGCTTAGCACACCTGCCGCTTTTGTTGCCTGCTGGGGGAAGGGTTATCTTGCACCGCTTGGTTTTGTCATTTTCATGGTGGTGGTGGCCCAAGTAGTAGCGGCCATTGGCTACGGCCAATATTTCCCTTGGGCAGTGCCGGCTCTATTCAGCGGCATTGCAGGAGAGGAGCCGACTTTACCATGGAGCAGCCTGCTGCTTATCCTATTGACCAGTATGGCAGGGATTGGAGCGACATTTAGCTGGTGGCTATGGGCCGATCATCAATAAAAAAATCAATATCAGAAGGAAGCTTTTAACTTTTGTCTGGTTTTATTTAAAGACCATAAAAGCCGATTTTTTAAACGAAAAAAAACTCCTGAAATTCAGGAGTTGAGGTTCAAATTGGAAAAAATGAAAACGGAACGGTGTACTTGGCTTTTCCTGTCTGGTGCAGGTGACTGGCATAGGGTCAATAAGTTTTGGCTTTCCGATAAATTTCTTCTATTTTTTGGGACGGAAGAGGACGATTGAAATAATATCCTTGCGCTTGGTTGCACCGATGGGTTTTCAGGAAATCCACTTGTTCCTTGGTTTCAACACCTTCTGCAATCACATTCAGCTCCAAGTCATGTGCCATACGAATAATTGTCTTGACCAGTGCCGCATCTTTTTGATCAACTTCAATGTTTCGTATAAAATATTGATCGATTTTCAATGTATCAATGGGAAATAACTTTAAATAACTCAGGGAAGAATAGCCGGTCCCAAAATCGTCGATCGATAAATGAATGCCCATTGACTTTAATTTGTTCATTGTGGCGACGGCGCTAGGGGAACTTTGAATAATGCTTTCTGTCAGTTCAAGTTCTAAATAGTGCGGGTCTAATCTCGCTGCTTTTAATGCATTTTCTACAATTTCGGCCAGGTTTTTTTGTGAAAATTGACGGGCAGACA
Organism: Planococcus chinensis; assembly: GCF_020071995.1. Taxonomy (GTDB): domain Bacteria; phylum Bacillota; class Bacilli; order Bacillales_A; family Planococcaceae; genus Planococcus; species Planococcus chinensis_A. The sequence continues at coordinate 187,825 of NZ_JABWTK010000003.1, forward strand.
TGTTGACGGCTATGCGAATCGGAGGCAATCCAGCATCATGCCATGCTTTGTTTTGCCGGCAAGCCTCCTGCAAAACATATTCGCCAATTTGAATGATGATTCCGGTTTCTTCTGCAATCGGAATAAACTCGTTAGGAGAAATGATGCCCCATTCCGGATGGTTCCAACGGACAAGAGCCTCTACTCCAATGATTTCCTTTGTCAGCAGGCTGACTTGCGGCTGGTATTGAACCGAAAATTCTCCTTGCTCCATTCCTTTTCTTAACCCGTTTGCCAGTTTGGATTTCCTGGAAATTGCTTCTCTCATATCTTGTGTAAAAAACTGAAGGCCGTTTTTGCCTTCTTCCTTCATGCGGTACATGGCGATATCCGCATGTTTGGTTAAGGTTTCAACATCCTTTCCATCCGAAGGATACAAGCTGATGCCGATTGAAAGAGTTGTAAAGACTTCTTCGCCCCCAAATTCAAACGGTTCATTGAGCGCATCAACCATTCTTTTCGCATAATTTGCAGCCTTCTTGTAATTAACACCGGGCAATAAGAGTACAAACTCGTCGCCGCCTTGGCGGGAAAGCATGGCATTATTGGGAAGTTGAAGCTGCAGCCGCTCGCCGGCTTTTTGCAGTAAAAGATCGCCTGTTGAATGGCCGAGCGTATCATTGACCAGTTTGAATTGATCCAAGTCCATATAAAAGAGGGCAAATGTGGAGCCGTTTTCCCTGGCTAGCGCCATTACTTCCGTTAATCGTTCATTGAAACGGCGGCGGTTCGGGAGCCCCGTTAAAGGATCGAGATAAACCAAGTCATTCATTTTCTTTTCTGCCAGCTTGCGCTCTGTAATATCTCGTATGATGCTGCTGTAAAAAATTCCTTTTTCTGTTTCCCAGGCCCCTAAAGACATTTCCAAGGGAAATTCACTGCCGTCTTTTTTGCAGCCGGTCATTTCGATGGTCTTTCCAATGACCCGCTGTATTTTTGTTTGGCTGTATCTTTTCATTCCTTCATTGTGTGCTCGCTTAAAGCGCTCCGGTATAACCAAGTTGATATTTGACCCCAGCATTTCCTCAGTGGAATACCCAAAAATTAATTGGGCTCCATGATTCCATTGAATGATCATCCCTTGTTCATCAGCAACAATAATGGCATCGTTCACGGATTCAATAACGGATTGAAATTTCAACTCAGATTCTTTTGAATGTGTTTTTATTCTCTTCTTAATCCACAGGCTGCTAAATGCTATTCCAAAGAGAATAAACAGGCATGCTCCGACACCGTATATCAATATATTGCTGTCGATTGAAGAAGGTGAAAAGTCCATATATTGCTGAGTAGCGGAAAAAAAGGCGGCTGCCGTTATGGTGAAATGAATACCCGCTACAGCTGGGCCGACGAGAATGGCGGTTATGAATTTTTCCCGATAAAATCTTGGTACATTCGATAAGTAAGACAGAAGGTATAAGCTAAGAATAGAAGCTACAAAAACAATGACAGCCAAAAGAATCCAGATGATTGGATCATAGGCAAAGGATATTTCGGCTTGCATGGATTTGATTCCTATGTAATGCATGGAAACGATTCCTATGCTGATAAAAAAAGCTCCGATGAATACGGATCTACGGGTAATCTCAGGTCTGCTGATAATAAAAAAGGCGATTGCGCCAGAAATCAGTACGGGAATAATTGATAAGCTGACCATGCTCAATTGATAAGTCACTGCCACCGGGAAATTAAAAGCAAGGTGTCCGATAAAGTAAATTGTCCAAATGCCAAGGCTTAGGGCAAAAGTGCCTATCAGTATCCAACGAAGGCGTGCGGCATCTTTGGCAGTTTTGACCCGGCCACTGACGTAAAACGCAGCAAACGCAGAAAAAATAGCGATTAAAATTGAAAAGAATACAAAAGGTAGATTATAAGTGTCTGCTAAATTTTCCATTACATTCACAACGCTTCCCTAAATTATATTTATTTGGTGATTTGAAATCAGTTTTCTAACGAAATTTTGAAAAGTTGCTATTGAAGATGAAAATTTTACTTACATATAATAACATATAAACAATCAGAATTTATTGGCTAGCAGCTTTCTTAATATGAATTCTCTAAAATTATTTGGCTGTTAAATTAATAAAAAAGTAAAAGGGAAGTAAAAGAAAATCCAGCTGCAAGTGCTGGTGAATGTGGTTGAGGCATATAAGATTTTGGAAAGATTTGACTCCGTAAACACAGGAATATAATTAATTGCCGACAGTTTTTAAGTTGCTTTAAAAAAGGGTATAGCACGGGGTAAGAGGTGAGGACATGGAAAAGAAACCATTAGCTGAAACCGCAGTAGACCGGATAGAGAAAGTGTTTGGGGAACATCGTGAATACCGGCGTGCCCATGCCAGAGGAGTGATTTATGAAGCTGTATTCTCTGCAAACGGCTTCGGGGCAGAATATACAACGGCGCCGCATCTGCAAGGGGGGGAAGTAAAGGCACTTGCCCGATTTTCCCATAGCTCCCCGGATCCCACCTGGACGGACGTCATGTCGCCGGTAAAAGGGCTGGCCGTGCAGTTTCTCTTGCCGGACGGGAGCATAACGAATATAGTGGGGGTCAATTCCCCTATTTTCTTGGCTAAAACCCCGGAAGCTTTTACTAAGATTCTGGGCGTTGTAACTTCATTCAAAAAAGGGAAGCCGCGGCTTCGCGAATTAGCCAAGCTGTTGATCCAATATCCGGAAAGCCGGGCAGCCATTAAAATCGTGCAGAAAATGCATGCGCCCGCCAGTTTTGCGACAGGGCGCTATCATTCCATCCACGCTTTTTACTTTATCGACAAGAACGGGAACCGGCTGCCGATCAAGTATGAATGGGAACCGGATGCCGGAGTGGAAACTTTAACGCCGAAAGATGCCGGCTCACTGCCATTCGGTTATTACGAATGGGAACTTGAAGACCGTCTGCAGAAAGAGCCGGTCAGCTTCCGGTTAAATATTGTCATTGGGGCAGAAGGCGATCCGACCGATGATCCGACAGTTGCCTGGCCGGAAGAACGGCACAAGCTTACCGTTGGGAAACTGACGATTTCGGCTAAGCCTGCTCCAGAAGCAGGTGATCGAAAATTTGATCCGACCGCTGTAACAGAAGGAATCGAGTGTTCAGAAGACCAAATCCTCCATTTCCGAAAAGCGGCGTATTCCATTTCTCAGGAACGGAGAAACAGCGAAAAATAAAAAACGTTGAAGCCGTATTCGGCTTCAACGTTTTTTATTTAATACAGCTTTCCTTGGCGGTATAAGACGGTTGTCAATCTCATCACGGCATGGATGAAGCAATTTTGGCGGAGTGGGAAAGGATCCCCGAAAAATTGCGGTAGAATAATATCCATTGTGGATTTCATTTTTGCAAGGAGCAGCCGGAATACTTCTTCTTCCGTATAGAACTGGGTTTCCCGGCCTTGCAGCCATTCAAAATAAGAAACGATAACCCCGCCGGCATTGGCAAGGATGTCCGGGATGATGATGACGCCTTGGTCACTCAAGTATTCATCCGCTTCTTGCGTAGTCGGAGCATTTGCGCCTTCCACGATGACACGTGCCTGGATCTCCCGCATATTGCCTTCATGGATCTGATTTTCGAGAGCAGCCAGTATCAGGACGTCGACTGGCAAAGTCAGCAGTTTATCCCGGCCTTTAATGCTTGCTTTTACACCCGTTTGGGCGATTTGATCAATGGTAGAAGGCAAATCTCCGCGATTCGTATTGGCGAATGCAATCAATGCCGGAATATCCAAACCTTCTTCGTTATAAAGCGTCACGTTGCGGTCGCTGACTGCAACGACTTTATTGTCGGTTTCGGTGCTGTTATATGCTTCGAGCGCGGCAACCGATCCAACGTTCCCGAAGCCTTGGACAGCCAGTTTCAATGGCCGGTTCGCATGTGCAAGAGCAGTCGCAGCAAAAGGATTGTCCGAAGCGGCCAATTCATCTGCATGTTCTCTTACATAGTCCGAAAACAAATAACGGAACGTAAAGTAAACGCCTTTGCCAGTAGCTTCTCTTCGGCCGAGCGATCCGCCGTTCGCGACGCTTTTTCCGGTGAAACTGCCGAGATACGGAGATCCGTGTTTGATTCTCTTGTACTCGGCCATCATCCAGTCCATTTCCCGTTCCCCTGATCCAACGTCAGGTGCAGGAATGTCTTTGTCAGGTCCGATAACATCGGAGAAATACCGGACATATTTGCGGCAAATCAAGTTGAGTTCTTTGTCTGAGTAATGCCTTGGATTCAGGAGGATGCCGCCTTTGCCTCCGCCGAATGGCACATTATGCAGCGCGTTTTTCAACGTCATCAAAAAGGCCAAGTTGACGACTTCCTCTTCGTTCACGCTTTCGTGAAAACGGATGCCGCCTTTGTACGGGCCGAGTGCATCATTGTGCTGTACGCGGAAAGAAGGAATCCGAACTACACTGCCGTCATCGAGCGGAACCCGCAGGAACGACTTATGTATTTTGTTCGGAGTGGAAAGAATCGAACTCATTGAAGTGAACGCTTGTACACGCATATTGTCTTTCAGTTCAGGCAAGAACGTGTTGCTGTCGAGCAGCGCATTGAGCGAACTCTGGATGATTGCCCGCGTTTGCCCTTCAACTTCTTCGACGCCGGTCGGGTTTTCAGTGCCGGCACCCGGTGAATTAATATTTCCGTCCATGTTCAAGACACCTCCAAGTATTTTCATTATTCTTCCTATACCCTTCCTGCTTTTATTTATGCACGCAAAACGCCCCCCCAATTATGGAAAAGGGAGGGCGTTAATCTTATTTTTTGGTTGTTTTGCTTAACTTCACTTCTGCATTCAGCGCCTTGAATAAGGAGATGATCATTAAAATCATCACAAACGAGAAAGGCAGTGCAGCGACAATGATCGTATTTTGGACAGCGGACAATCCACCGACCCATAATAGGATAGCTGCGACCAGGGATTGCGCGATTCCCCAGAGAACCTTGATTTGGTTGCTCGGCAGCAGTGAGCCGTTGGTCGACTGCATGCCAAGGACGAACGTCGCCGAATCGGCCGAAGTGATAAAGAATGTGCTGACCAAAAGGATGGCGAAGATCGACATAACAAAACCGAGCGGCATTTCACTGAACATGGCAAACAGCGTCTGCTCAGTAGCGAAACTGGCTAAATCGACACCGCTTTTTTGGATATCGATAGCAGTCGTGCCGAATGCCGAAAACCAGAAAGCGCCAAAAATGGTCGGCGTCAAAACCACGCCAATCAAAAATTCACGGATGGTCCGGCCTTTGGAGACGCGGGCGATGAACATGCTGACAAATGGCGCCCAGGAAATCCACCAAGCCCAATAGAAGATGGTCCACGCATTCAGCCAAGAGCGGTTTTCCGCATCAAGCGGCGCGGACTGGAAACTTAAGCTGATCAGATTCTGGATGTAATTGCCGAATGTTTCTGTGAACATATTAAGAATCAGCAAGGTCGGTCCGAGCACAAGGACTGAGATCAGGAGAATGATGGCCAATACCATATTCGTATTGGACAGGTATTTGATGCCTTTGTTTAGACCCGACCAAGCCGAAAGAATGAACAGGAACGTCACGGCCAGGATAATGATAAGCTGGCTCGTCGGACTCTGCGGCACACCGAAAAGATAGGCGAGTCCGCCGTTAATTTGAGCAGCGCCGAAGCCGAGTGAAGTCGCCACGCCGAAGACTGTAGCGAATACCGCCAGCACGTCAACAAGTGTTCCTAATGGCCCTTCCATTTTCTTGCCGAAAATCGGCTTCAGTGTTGATGAAATTAACGCAGGTTCCCCTTTGCGGAACTGGAAGAATGCAAGTGACAGGGCGATGATCCCGTACATGGCCCATACATGGATGCCCCAATGGTAATAAGTGCGCTGCAGCGATTCCTTGAATGCTGCATCGGTTCCGGGTTCAGCAGTTGCAGGCTGTACGGCGAAATGGCTCAACGGTTCAGAAGCGCCGTAAAACACCAGCCCGATTCCCATTCCAGCTGAGAACAACATGGAAATCCAGGAAATGGTCGAGAATTCCGGACGGTCTGTGTCTTTCCCAAGACGGATTTTTCCGTAGGGGCTGATGATGATGATAAAGGTCAAAATTAAAATAATCGCCATGAGCATCAAATAATACCAGCCGAAGCCTGTATCGATGAAGCTGCGGATGCTGCCGGTTGCTTTTTCGAAGCTTTGCGGGGCAATGACGCCAAATGCGACGGTCAAAATGACTAGGGCAAACGTGATGTAAAATACTTTCGAAGCTTTTTTCATACTTCCTCCTTTAAGGTTTAAACAGATATAACTTATAAGGTTAGCGAAAATAATTGACAGAGTCAACTAAACAGAGGAGTTCAACAATTTCAAAAAAGGATGTGATTTACTGTTCCCAATCATTCAACTGTTCTTCTTCCGCCACAACCCGCAAATCATCGGCTGTAATGGTTAACACTTGATACTCATTCTTTTCGGCATAAAGGTCGGCTTCCCGTTTCGTGAATTTAGGCGAACCTTCTGTTTCTTCATCGTATATGATGAGCATGCCGTCGGAATTGCGCAGGAAGAATTTATTCTTCTCGATAAACTGCCAAGGGGCTTCGTAAGGCCGGTTGGTTAAACTGCGGTGAAAATCGGCCTGTTCTAAAATCATTTGGTACTTTTCCTGCTTGGCTTCGTTCCATTTCTTTTCCTGTTCGAGAAAAGGGGTAAGGACCGCGTATTTCAATTGCGGAAATTCTTCCTGCAAATCCAGCACCACTTCTGCAGCCCAGGTCTCGACACCAAGCTGGCCGCTGATGATGACCCATTCCAACCCTTCATCGAGCAAAACGCGCAGACGGTTTTCAAGCGCTTTTTTGATGAACCGGACACCTGGATGCTTATCATCGAATATTCCCAGTTCATGTTGTTTATATCCTGTAATAACCAATCGTTTTAACATGTCACTTCTCCTCTCAAACAGCATACCCAGCTTCTTATTTTACAGCACTCTTCTTTTAAGGTGTACCCGGATAACTAGGTGGATTAAAACTGAAAAATCTTATAATTTAATTTGGATATGCTAAACTAAGGGCAAATAAAGGAGGTGCGGCTTGGTGAATTTGGGCGAAGTAAAAAAAGCACAGCAGCAAATTTCAAGGCTTGTCCATAAGACGCCGGTTTTAACATCTGGTCTTTTAAACGAACGGACCGGCAATGAAGTTTATTTGAAGGCGGAGCATCTGCAGAAAACCGGTTCGTTTAAAATACGGGGGGCAACAAATGCAGTCAAGCAGGCAATTCAGGAAGGCGCGCAATTTATTACAGCTGCCTCTTCCGGCAACCACGGGCAAGCGGTCGCCTATATTGCAGATCAGCTTGGCGTGCCGGCAACGATTGTGGTGCCGGAAGATGCGAACCGCGCAAAAGTGGCAGCGATCAAAGCCTACAACGGGAAGATTGTTTACTGCGGCTTGACTTCCGCAGACAGGATTCCAAAAGCCAAGCAGCTGGCAGAAGAAAACGAAGGCGTCTACATCCCGCCATATGACCATCCGCTTGTCATCGCTGGGCAGGGAACCATTGGCCTTGAGTTGCTCGAACAAGTGCCGGACATCGAAATCATCGTCGTTCCTGTCGGCGGCGGGGGATTGATCAGCGGCATCCTGACGGCGGTAAAAGAGCTCAATCCGGATATCCGGGTCATAGGAGTGGAGCCGGAAACGGCCAACGATACGTATTTGTCGCTTGAGAACAAACAAATCACTGCGATTTCCGGAACAACGACAATCGCGGACGGCTTGCGGACATCGCAGCCGGGCCAATTGACGTTTCCGATTTTGCAGGAGTTTTTGGATGACCTTGTATTGGTGACAGAAGACGAAATCAAAGAAGCTTTTCAATTTACATTGGAGCGCACCAAGCAGCTCATTGAACCCTCGAGTGCGACTGCGCTCGCTGCTGTATTGTCAGGGAAGTTGGAAGTGAGAGGCAAAAAAATTGGCGTGATTTTATCCGGCGGCAATGTGGATTTAAAGCAGATAGATCAGTTTCTTCCAGAGTGAAAATCAGGTTTAGCCTCTTCCGGAATGGGAAAAGATACGTATACTTTAAAACCAGGAAGGAGCGGTAAGAATGGCAGAAGAAAAACAACCGCATGAAAAGCTGGCGGACAAGGAATTGAACGTGAAAGCGGCCCAAGAAGTACATCTGCAAGATGATTTTAAAAAAGCAGATAAGGCTGGAGAACAGGCGGACAAGGAAAGTGAAAAATCAGATGAGAAATAAGTTAAAATGACCGGCGGATTTGGAAACTATTCAAATCCACCGGTCATTTTTTTGGGAAAAGGCAAAATTCCTTTATTCGAATCTTGCATTCTAGAAATGAAAGCGTTAACATAATGTTTAAGTATTCTGAACATACCAACTAGTTAGTATGTAGAATAGCAATCGGATGGAGGAATGGAAAATGGACGTTATGGATTTATTCAGGTTGGATGGCAAAACGGCAATTGTAACAGGAGGCGGGCGCGGCTTGGGCGCGCAAATCGCGGAAGGTTTTGCGGAAGCGGGTGCCAATGTAGTGGTGTGCTCCCGGAAGCTGGAGGCATGTGAAGAAATCAGTGAACAGCTGAAGCAAAAAGGTGTGAAATCCCTGGCTTTAGCTTGTGACGTGACAAATCCGGAAGACGTAAAACGTGTCATCCAAAAAACCTTGGAAGAGTTCGGCACAATTGATATTCTCGTCAACAATTCGGGTGCCACATGGGGAGCCCCGGTTCTCGATATGCCGTTGGAAGCATGGCATAAAGTCATGGAAGTCAACGTCACTGGAACATTTCTGATGAGCCGGGAAGTTGGGGAAACGATGATCCGCCAAAAAAGCGGGAAAATCATCAACATCGCTTCGGTCGCCGGGCTCGGAGGAATCGACCCGCAGCTGATGGATACAATTGGCTACAATACCAGCAAAGGCGCTGTTATTACATTCACAAAAGACTTAGCCGCGAAATGGGGCCAGTTCAATATAAACGTCAACGCATTGGCGCCTGGATTCTTCCCGACGAAAATGTCGAAAGTGCTCATTGAACAAGGCCGGGACCGGTTCCTTGAACAAACGCCATTAAAGCGTTTTGGAACAGATGAAGACTTGAAAGGCGCCGCCTTGTTCCTGGCATCCAAAGCGTCGGATTATGTGACAGGAGATGTCGTCATTGTGGACGGCGGGATGCACGCTATTTAAAGCGGGATCAAGAGAAGCTTCAGCCAGCGCAGTTTTGCCGCACCGGCTGTTAGTTGAACCAACCGGACTTTTGCGGTCAGTTGATTTTGGCTTGTTAAAGCGAAAATCCTGCTGACCATCAAAGCGGGATAAAGAATAGCGGGGAATTGGCATGAAAGCAAAAATCAAGCAGCAAAGCATTAGCCTATTCGAACAAAAAGGTTTTAGCGGAACTTCTATCCAGGATATTGTCGAAGCGCTCGGCGTCACAAAAGGAACTTTCTATTATTACTTTCCAAGCAAAGAACAGCTGTTGATGGACATCCATTCCAACTATATCGATGACTTGCTTGAAAGGCAGAAAGGCATTCAGGAAACGGTTTCGGGCAATCAGCAGAAACTACAGGCGATTGTGGAGCTGCTGATTGGCGATATTCAGGACCACGGTCCGAGCGGGCGGGTATTTTTCAGGGAAATGCGGCACCTGACTCCTGAAAATTCCAAGGAAGTTAAAAGAAAGCGGGAGCAATTCCGCTTGAATATCGAAAAGCTCATCTCGGATGGCATTAAAGCAGGGGAGTTCCGCAGTGATTTGCCGCCTGGCATGGTGGCTTTTGCTGTCCTCGGAGTAACGAACTGGAGTTACCAGTGGTTCAATCCGACGGGAGGCATAACCGCAAAGCAATTAGCGAAGATTTACAGCGATATGATTTTAAACGGCATCACTTAATCTAGGAGGCGAACAGCAGTGAACGACTTTCCAATTCAGAAAATGGCAGTAATCGGAGCAGGGCAAATGGGGCATCAGATTGCTATGCTCGGTGCACTTGGCGGCATCCATACGGCACTTTACGATGTGGATAAAGAAGCGCTTGCTAAAGCACAAAGCAGCTTGGAAATGCTGATGGACCAGTGGGTAGTGAAAAAGAAAATTACCGATATGGAGAAAACGGCGGCGTTCAATTTGCTGCAGTTTACGAGTGATTTGGAAAAGGCGGCAGGTGATGCTGATTATGTAATTGAAGCGGTCGTGGAGAAGTTGGATGTAAAGCGTGAGATTTTTAGGAAATTGGACAAGATCACACCGCAGCATACCATTCTTGCGACGAACAGCTCGACCATCGTCAATTCGCTTCTCGCAGAAGTGACCAGCCGTCCTGAAAAAGTATGCAATATGCATTTCTTTTTTCCGCCGCTTGTGATGGACTGCGTCGAGGTGGTCATGAGTGAACAGACGTCAGAAGAAACCGCGCAAATTTCCTTGGAATTATGCCAGCGGATCAACCGCACCGGCTTATTGCTGCGAAAAGAAATTTCAGGCTTTGTTGCCAACCGGATTTTAGGCGCCTTGCAAAAAGAAGCGATGCATCTATACGAAGAAGGCGTCGCGGATTACAAAGAAATTGATTTGATTGTCAAAAAAGCGCTCCGGCATCCAATTGGGCCGTTTGAATTGATGGATTTATCCGGAATCGATGTAGCGTATTATGTGATGCAGCAACAGTATGCAGAAACCGGTGATCCGAAGGACAAGCCTTCCTCAGCCATTGAAGAAAAAGTGAAGGCAGGGGAATTGGGACGAAAAACCGGGAAAGGTTTTTATGACTATCCAAAAAAAGAGGTGAAAACGCCATGACAGCAGTATTGAATGTAGAAAAAACGGATGGCTATGCGGTAGTGACCATCAACAATCCGCCAATGAACGTCATCAGCAATCAAGTATTCAAGGAACTGGATAGAGTGTTCGGCGAATTGGGAACAGAGCCTGAAGTGAATGCAGTCATTGTGACGGGGCAAGGAAGCAAAATTTTTGCGGCGGGGGCCGACATCAAAGAGTTTCCTCAATTGATCGGCCAAGGGGGCCTGAAAGAGAAATTCCTGGAAACTCACGCCATTTTAAATCGAATCGACCGCTTTGAAAAACCGGTCATTGCCATGCTGAACGGGCTGACTTTTGGCGGAGGCTGTGAAGTGGCGCTGTGCTGCGATATCCGGATTGCGGAAGAACACGCCCAGATTGGCTTGCCTGAAATTACGCTTGGCCTGTTTCCTGGAGGCGGCGGTACACAGCGCTTGCCGCGCCTTGTAGGGGAAGCAAAAGCGAAAGAGCTGATGTTTACCGGTGAAGCGGTCACAGCAACCGAAGCCGAACGCATCGGTCTGGTCAATAAAGTAACGGCCAGCGGAGAAGGAATGGAAGCGGCACGGAAAATGGCGAAGCGGATTGCCCGATTCTCGCTGCCGGCTTTGTCCCGCATCAAAAAAGCAGTGGATGAAGGACTGGAATTGCCGCTTGAACGTGGCACTGACCTTGAAGCAGGCTTATTCGAAGAAGTGTTCCAAACAGAAGATGTACAGGAAGGTGTAAAAGCCTTTATCGAAAAAAGAAAACCGGCATTCCAAAACAAGTAAGGGGCGAAAACCGATGGCGCATGAGATTACAGTAAAAGTCCGTTTTAGTGAAACCGACGCGTTGGGGCATGTCAGCAATATCAGTTATTTCATCTATTTGGAAGAAGCGCGGATCGAGTTTTTCCGGGAACTGGGGCTTGAAATGGATATTGATAAATGGAGCGTCATTATGATATCTGCGAATTGTGTGTTTTACAAACAAGCTTATTTTGATCAGCGTTTGAAAATCACTTCCTATGTGGCGAAAATCGGCAATTCCAGTTTCAAAATAGGCCACCGGATCACCGATGAAAATAGCGGCGAGCTGATCGCGGAAGGCGATGCGGGAGCGGTTTATTTCGATTTCTCTTCCCAGAAAAGTGAACGGATTCCAGACGGCATCCGGGCGAAACTCGAGATGCATAAGGAAGAGGTGTGAGCGATGGTCGGGAAAACAAGTGACACGATCCCTGTCCGTTCCGGAGAAGAGCTTGATGAAGCCAAGCTTGTCCAGTTCTTAAAAGAGAATATCGAAGGACTGCCTGAAGGGCCGCTTGAAATCCGTCAGTTTGGCGCAGGGCACTCGAATTTGACTTATGCATTGACCATAAGAGATTGGGAAGCGGTGTTGAGGCGTCCGCCGCTCGGGCCGGTAGCGCCGAAAGCCCATGACATGGAACGGGAATTCAATATCTTATCGACGCTTTATCCGGTTTTTCCGGCAGCGCCAAAACCTTTTGTTTTTTGCTACGATGAGTCCATCATTGGCAGCCGCTTTTTCATCATGGAACGGCGCCGCGGCGTAGTCATTGATTCTGAATTTCCGCAAGGCATTGAACCGACTGAAGAACTGGGGCGCAGGATATCCGAATTGATGGTGGATACACTGGTCGACCTGCACGCCATCGACTATACCAAGACAGCGCTGGCGGATATGGCGAAGCCGGAAGGGTTTATGGAACGCCAAGTCCATGGCTGGATCGGACGCTATGAACGCTCGAAAACAGATGACATTCCTGAAGTGGATGAACTCGCAGAATGGATGCGCACGCACATACCGGATTCTCAGGAGCCGTCCATCATCCATTATGATTTCAAGCTCAACAATTCAATGTTTTCAGCAGATTTTTCGGAGCTCACGGGCCTTTTCGATTGGGAAATGACAACGGTTGGCGATCCGTTGGCCGATTTGGGAGCAGCGATGAGCTACTGGATTCAAGCCGATGATCCGGAGCTCTTGAAAACGGCTTTTGGAAAGGCTCCTGTAACGGTAGGGAAAGGGTTTTATACGAGGAAAGAATTTATCGCACGCTATGCGGAGAAAAGTGGAAGGGATGTCTCAACAATCGACTTCTACTTGACCTTTGCTTATTTCAAATTGGCGGTCATTTGCCAGCAGATTTACTACCGCTATGCAAAGGGGCAAACAAAAGATGCCCGCTTTGCCCATTTTGGGGAGTTTACCAAAAGCCTGATCCAGTATGCATTGGTGACAGCGAAGAAAAAGTAAAGGGATGAAACGAGATGGAACCTAAAACCTTAATGTACCGGGGCGGCAGCTTTTTATATGAAGAAACCGACGCAGCGAATATCTTTACACCGGAAGATTTTACAGAAGAGCATAAACTGATCGGCAAAACGGCCAAGCGCTTTATGGAAAGCGAAGTGCGGCCGAATAATGAGGCGATTGAGAGCCAAGATTTTGTCCTGGTGAAGGAGTTGCTTGAAAAAGCAGGTGATCTTGGGCTTCTTGCGCACAGCATCCCGGAAGCATATGGGGGGCTCGGCCTCGACAAAATCAGCAAAGGCATTGTCGGGGAAGCTTTGGGGCCTGCTGGCAGCTACAGCGTCGCGCAGTCCAATCACACCTGCATCGCGACTTTGCCGATCACTTATTTCGGGACGGCCGAACAAAAAGAGAAGTATTTGCCGAAACTGGCATCCGGAGAATTTATAGGCGCTTATTGCTTAACCGAACCGAACGCAGGGTCGGATGCTTTGGCAGCGGAAACAACTGCGAAACTGAACAGTGCAGGAACGCATTACATATTGAATGGCACGAAGATGTTCATTACGAATGCGGCCTTTTCGGATACGTTTATCGTCTATGCAAAAGTGGATGGTACAGCCTTTACGGCATTTATCGTGGAAAAAGGATTTCCCGGATTGATGCTTGGAGCGGAAGAACAGAAAATGGGCATTAAAGGCTCTTCTACCCGGGCCGTCATTTTTGAAGACTGCGAAGTCCCGGTTGAAAATCTTCTCGGAGAAATTGGCAAAGGCCATGTCATTGCTTTGAACGTATTGAACCTTGGCCGCTACAATTTAGGCTCTGCAACAATGGGTGCTGCGAAATACGGCCTTGAACTGGCAGTGAAGTATGCAAAAGAACGGCGCCAGTTTGGCAAAGCCATTGCCGACTTTACCGCCACCCAGGAAAAAATCGCCGATATGGCGCTTCGTATCTATGCATCGGAGTCGCTGCAATACCGGACAGCCGGCTATTTGGAAAAAGCGCTTGCCGGTCTTTACGATGCGGAAGATTCAGGTCTTGTGGCGAAGCGGATGATGGAGTATGCCACTGAATGCGCGGTGTGCAAAGTATACGGCTCGGAAACACTTGATTTCACTGTTGACGAGGCACTGCAATTGCACGGAGGCTATGGTTTTATCAAGGAATACAAAATTGAGCAGATGTACCGCGACTCGCGCATCAACCGGATTTTTGAAGGCACCAATGAAGTCAACCGCCTGATTGTTCCAGGCAACCTGCTGAAAGCAGCGGCTAAAGGCCAAGCACCGCTCACGGAAGCTGTCGAACGGGCGATTTTGGAAATCAGATCACCGGAAGTGGAATCGATCGGTCCCATTTCCCGGGAAATAGAAGCGGTCCGTGCCATGCGACGGGTATTCCTGTTATGCGCCGGACTTGCCTACAAAAATTACGGAGCAGCACTCAGCGAAGAACAGGAAACCTTGATGAAGCTGGCGGATATCGGCATCGCTTTGTTTGCGGTGGAGTCTGCGGTATTGCGCACTGCCAAAGCCATTGAATCACAAGGCAAGGACGCTGCAGCTTTTAAAATCGAACTGGCAAAAGTGCTGGTCGACGATGCGTTGCTGGAAGTGGAAATGTCAGCACGGAAACTGTTGCAGGGTGCAGCTTCTGAAAAAGGGCTGCACGATAACGTTCGGGCTGTGGCAAGTGAATTGAGCCGGCTGCAGCGGGCAGGCGGAAAAGCCTCGAAACGGGCAATTGCGAAGAAAATTTTGGCAGCAGAACAATACATTTCATAGGGGGAAAAAGGATGAAAGTCATTAAATTCGAGCAATTCGGAGGACCGGAAGTGCTGCAATGGACGGATGAGGAGAAACCGGCACCCGCTGAAAACGAAGTATTGATTGAAATCAAGGCAAGCGGCGTTAATTACGCCGACACAGCTAGACGCGAAGGCCAGTATGTAGTGCCGACAAAGTTGCCTTACGTACCGGGAGCTGAAGTGGCGGGTGTCATTGCGGAAACCGGAAGCGGCGTGAAGCGGTTCCAAAAAGGGGACCGGGTGGTCGCGTTGATCGAATCGAACGGCTATGCCGAATACGTGGCAGTGGACGAACGGGTTTTAACACCTGTTCCGGACGGTGTGGACTTTGAGCAAGCGGTTGCTCTGCCGCTGCAGGGCTTGAGTGCCTACCATATTCTGAAAACCATGGGGCGCCTAGAGCCGGGTGAAAGTGTATTGATCCATGCGGCTGCCGGCGGGGTCGGACAGATTGCAGTTCAGTTGGCGAAATTGTTCGGTGCCGGCAAGATTATTGCGACAGCAAGCACGGACGAAAAACTGGCACATGCCAAATCAATGGGTGCCACGCATCTGGTGAACTATACAGAAGAGGGCTGGGTAGACAAAGTGAAGGAAATCACGGAAGGCAAAGGGGTGGACGTTGCCCTTGAAATGGTCGGCGGCGAAGTGTTTAACCAGACGGTGAAATGCCTGGCTCCATTCGGCCGTTTAGTGATTTTTGGTGCGGCGAGCGGCAAGCAGGCTACATTCAACCCTGGCCAATTGATGCGGAAGAATCAATCCGTTATCGGCTTTTTCCTGCCGCAGATCATGCGCAAGCCGGAATTGTTCCAAAGCAGCTTCAAAGAATTGCTGGGCTATATGGCAAGCGGCGACTTGAAGCTGACAATCGGCGGAACCTATCCGTTGGAAGAAGCGGCCGAAGTGCATCGCTTACTGCAAGGCAGAAAAACCATCGGAAAACTGGTGTTGAAACCGTAACTTTTCGGAAAGAAGGGATTGTATGCTTGATCAACTGGGGATTGAAGCCATCCGGATCGATTTGCCATTCCGTCTGAACCATGTGAATTGCTTTATGGCGGAAGGCGGAACAGGGTGGACCATCATTGATGCCGGCTTGAACAATGACTATACGAGAAGGTTGTGGGAGCAGCAAATCGGAAAACGCGAAATAACGGACCTGCTGATCACCCATTATCACCCGGATCATTTCGGCTATGCCGGCGGGCTGCAGGAAAAAACAGGAGCGAAAGTTTCTATGACGAAGACAGATGCCAATTCGGGTCTGTCTTCTTGGCAGTCCGAATTTCTAGAGATGATGCCGGATCATTACAAAGCTTCGGGTGTGCCGGACGAAAAGTCGGCGCAAATGGCAGGCAATACGGCGGACTTTCAGCCCTTGGTCAATCCGCTGCCGAAAATCGATCATTATTTTGAAGAAGGAGAGACAGTGCTGATTGGCAAATATAAATACGAAGTGATTTTTACGCCCGGCCATTCGGACGGCATGGTGTGCTTTTACAATGGAGAAAAGAATGTCTTGCTTTCGGCGGACCATATCCTGCCGAAAATTTCGCCCAATATTTCTTACTGGTACCATGGCGACGAAAATCCGCTGGCTTCGTATTTGACTTCTTTGGATAAAATCAAGGAACTGGATGCTGAATTTGTCATTCCGTCTCACGGCAAACCCTTTTACGGCGCCAACAGCCGGATAGCGGAACTGAAAACGCATCATGCTGAACGGCTCGAAGAAACGGCGGATGTGCTCCGTGAAACTGCTACGGTCTACGGGGCATGTGAGCAGCTTTTCAACCGGCCATTGACGGTTCATGAAATGCGTTTTGCGGTAGGCGAAACACTGGCTCATTTGGAGTATTTGCGTCATGCTGGAGAGTGTGAACGTGAAATGGACAACGGCGTTTGGCATTACAGAAGGCGCTAGGAAAGGATGGATAGTAAATGAAGATTCTTGTAGTGGGGGCCGGGGGAATCGGCGGCTATTTTGGAGCAAGGCTTATGGAGACAGGCCAGGATGTGACGTTCCTGGTGCGCGAACGGCGTAAAAAGCAGCTGGAAGAAACCGGCTTGAATGTTGAAAGTGTACATGGCGATGTGCATGTAAAACCAAAACTGGTAACGGTGCAAAATCCAGATGGCCACTATGACTTGATTGTCCTGACCGTGAAATCGTATCAATTGGAGAATGCTATTGAAGACATCCGCCCATTCGTTAGCGAGGGCAGTATGATTCTCCCGCTATTGAACGGCATTGCGCATATTGATGAACTGGAGCAAGCGTTCAGCGAAGAACAGGTGCTTGGCGGTCTGTGCTTTATTGAAACCACGCTTGACAGCAACGGAACAATTATCCAGACCAGTCCGATGCACCAGCTTGTTTACGGAGAGCGTTCCGGTGAAGAAACGGAGCGGATTTTAAAAGTGAAAGAAGCATTGAGTGGAACGAAAGCAGAATTCGCCTTAAGCGAAAACATTGTACAGGATATGTGGCATAAGTATCTGTTTATCACCGCGATGTCCGGGATTACAGCCTCAATGGAGTCAGCGATCGGACCGGTCCGGGAACTGGAGAGCGGAAAGGGGACAATTGGCGCCTTATTACAGGAATTGGTTACGGTTATGAATGCACTTGATGCCCCGATCAAAGAAACGATTGGCGAAGAGCAGTATGCAAAAATCATGTCGCTTGCACCTGAGATGAAATCGTCGATGCAGCGGGATGCGGAAAAAGGGCAGCCGATCGAAGTGGATCATCTTCAAGGATATCTGCTGCAGGAAGCGAAAACCCGAGGACTGGCTGTACCCGTTTTGGAAACGATTTTTACCAAGCTTAAGCTTTATGAAATCAGCAGGTAAAAAGATTAAGCTATTTTTCCTAATAATATTTACATTATTCTGAATGTTTTCTATGCTTGATTTACAAGTTTATTTAGACTTGTAAAAAACAAGAAGGAGTTGAAGCAATTGAATGCTATCGCCCTTGCTGCCATCGGAATTTTTGTTTTTATTTTAGGTTACCGTTTTTATTCCAAATTTGTGGCAGAGAAAATTTTCAAGCTTGATCCGAATTACGTAACGCCGGCACATAAGTTTAAAGACGGTGTGGATTTTGTTCCGACCAATAAATTTGTATTGTGGGGACATCATTTCACTTCGGTCGCAGGAGCAGCTCCGATTTTAGGGCCGGCAATTGCGGTGTACTGGGGCTGGCTCCCGGCGGTTTTATGGGTGGTTCTCGGAACCGTTTTTGCAGCCGGTGTCCATGATTTCGGTACGCTCGTCCTGTCCGTCCGCAATAAAGGCCAATCGGTCGGCACACTGGCGCACCGCTTGATCGGCCAGCGCGGGAAAGTGTTATTCCTTTTCATCATTTTAATACTCGTGCTGATGGTCAACGCAGTGTTTGCCTGGGTTATTGCAAACTTGTTCATTTCCTTCCCGGCAAGCGTTTTGCCGGTGTTCATCCAGATTCCGCTTGCCGTGTGGATTGGCCATGCGGTTTACAAGCGAAACAAGAAAATGCTGGTGCCGTCGCTTGTCGCCTTGGCGGTTATGTATATTACAGCCGTCATCTCAAGCCAAGTCAATTTCCTGCAAATCGACTTGGTGCGCTATATGGGCGGAGAAGAAGGAGCAGGGTTGTTTGGTTTAGGGGCGATTTCCACTGCGTTCTTCATTTGGATCATCATTTTAATGATCTATGTGTATATCGCTTCCACCTTGCCGGTGTGGAAACTGCTTCAGCCGCGCGACTTTATTAACTCGCATCAATTGATCGTCGGGCTTGGCATCTTGTATCTCGGTCTATTGTTCACCAACCCGCAGATTACCGCGCCGATTTCGAATCCGGATGCGGACGTCTCGTGGTTCCCGCTCCTGTTCATCACTATTGCCTGTGGAGCCATTTCCGGATTCCATGGACTGGTCTCGTCCGGGACTTCTTCCAAGCAGCTTGATAAAGAAACCGAAGCGCGCTTTGTCGGTTATCTGGGGGCTGTAGGAGAAGGGATTTTGGCTTTGGTTTCCATTATTGCGGTCATCACGTTCTTCCCGAACCGCGAGGCATTCTTTGCGACTTACAGCAGCTTTCAAGCGGCAAGCGGAGCCGGTCTTGGGACATTTATCCAAGGGGCTTCCCAGTTGGCGGAAGGTCTGTTAATCCCCGCAAACGTCGCTGCGACAATTGTATCTATTATTGTCGTGTCGTTTGCAGCAACTACGCTTGATACATCTGTCCGCTTGATGCGCTACATCATTTCAGAACTCGGCGTAGAGTACAATGTTCCTTCTTTGGAGAAAAAGCATGTAGCGACAACGATTGCGGTTGTGGCAAGCGCCGCGCTGGTATTGCTCCCGGAAGGGCCGAACGGCTTCGGTTCCGGTGGGTACTTGCTCTGGCCGCTGTTCGGAACATCGAACCAGTTGCTTGCCGGCATCAGTTTGCTGCTGATTTCCATTTGGCTGAAAAAACTCGGAAGAAATTATGCGGTCACCATCATCCCGATGATCTTCCTGATGTTCATGACGCTTTGGGCAATGTTCCAGCAGGTCTTCCTGCAATGGGCTTGGTACGCAGATTCCCCGAATACCTTGCTGTTTGTTTTCGGAGCCATCATTTTCGTCTTTACACTGTGGATTATCCTGACAGCGATTCAGGCGTTGATGAATCCGCGGGATGCAGGAATATCGGAAATCGATCTGGATTAAAAGGGCGGGAGGGATCATCTTTATATGATCCCTCTCTTTATACATATGAAGGAGGCGTGCAGGTATGCTCGATAAGCTGAAAAAACTCATCGCCTATTACGAGGAAGTTTTGGAATTGCCGCACCGCACTGAAATTGCACGGGAATTGCGTGCTGAAGATGATTTGTTTCTGCTGATGCTGTACTCAGAAATGCTTGGAATCCCCAATCCGGCTTATTATTATACGCTTGAACTGTATCCATACATGATCGAGGAATTTCACGACTGGCACCTGAGGATGGGCATGGAAAAATCACCTTTAAGCGGCATCCGCTGCTGTTAGTTCAGGAAGAAATGAGGAGAATCAATGGACGTTTTATCAAAAAGCATCATTTTTGTGGGCGGCAAAGGGGGCGTCGGCAAATCGACCTCGGCTGCAGCCATCGCCTGGCAATCGGCGAAAAGCGGGCATAAGACTTTGTTGATTTCCACCGATCCGGCACATAATGTCGGAGACATTTTCAATCAGCGAATTGGTGGCAAGACCTTAAAAATTGCAGATAATTTGTATGCCTTGGAAATCGATCCCGAAATTGAAACAGAAAAATACATCAAAGGGGTCAAAGAAAACATCAGAGGCACCGTCCATACGAGCATGATGGAAGAAGTGAACCGCCAGCTTGATACGGCGAAGGCTTCCCCGGGGGCTGACGAAGCGGCATTGTTTGATAAGCTGATTCATATCATCTTGGAAGAACGCCAAAACTTCGATAAACTGGTCTTTGATACAGCGCCCACCGGGCATACGATCCGGCTCTTGACCTTGCCGGAACTGATGGGGGTCTGGATTGAAGGCCTGCTCGAAAAAAGGCGCAAAACGAACGCAAACTATACGGCTTTGCTGAATGACGGCGAGCCCAGGGAAGATCCGATTTACGATGTGCTTCGGGAACGGCAGGAGCGATTTTCGAAAGCGCGGGAAGTGCTTCTTGATGAACAAATAACCGGATTTATTTTCGTCTTGAATCCGGAACGTTTGCCGATTCTTGAAACACAGAAAGCGTTGGAATTGCTGCATAAATATCATTTGCATGTAAATACGCTGATTATCAATAAAGTCCTGCCCGAAGAAGCGGATGGGGAGTTTCTGCGCGAAAGGAAAAAGCATGAGCAGCAGTATCTTGAATTGATCCGCAAAAAATTCCCGAAACAGGAACTTATTTTCATTCCGCTGTTTTCAAGGGACATCATCAGTATGGAACAGCTGGAGCTGTTCAGTGGCCAATTTGTCTAGGAGGGGTTAGAACACATGAAAGCATTTGTCATCGAATCTGGAGAATTGAAAGTAAGAGACATGGAAGAACCACAAGCAAAAGCGGACGAAGTGGTCGTCGCGCTGAAAACCGCAGGCATCAACCGGCGAGACCTTGGATTGCCGAAGCGCTATGGCAGCCGCCCGGAAGCGCTCATCATTGGTTCGGACGGAGCTGGGGTTATCGAAGCGGTCGGAGATAAGGTTAGCGGATTTTTAGTAGGCGATGAAGTGATCATCAATCCGGCGCTTCGCTGGTACGGCAACAGCGATGCACCGCCGGCAGAGTTTGATATTTTGGGCATGCCCGACCACGGCACATTTGCTGAAAAAATTGCCTTATCTGCAGAGCAAGTCGAGAAGAAACCGGCCCATTTGTCGTGGGAAGAAGCCGGGTCGCTCGCCTTGGCAGGGTTGACCGGTTACCGGGCGCTGTTTACAAAAGGCGAAGTAAAGAAAGGCGATACGTTGTTTATTCCCGGAGCGGGAAGCGGTGTGGCAACGTATTTGATTCAGTTTGCGAAAAATGCAGGCGCCAGGGTCATTGTCAGCTCCAGAAGCGAAGAAAAGCGGAACCATGCTCTTGAGCTTGGTGCAGACCGGGCCATTGCGAATGACAGCGACTGGCCGCAGGGGCTGTCCGATGAAACGGTCGACCTTGTCATTGACAGCGTCGGTGCGGCGACGTTCAACCGCTCACTCGAAGTTTTGAAAAAAGGCGGGCGCATCGTCATTTTTGGCGCTACAACCGACGACAACGTGGATTTCAATCTTCGCAGTTTCTTCTATGGCCAATATCAATTGTTCGGTTCGACAATGGGCTGCCGGGAAGAGCTGCGCGCCATGCTTGCCCATATGGAAGAACACGGCACGCATCCTGTCGTTGACCGGGTCTTCGATTTGGAACACGCGCAGGAAGCATTCGATCATTTAGGCAACGGAAAGCAATTCGGCAAAGTCGTATTGCGGATAAAATAATTTTGAACTTCTGAAACTTTCCGGTCAGTCAGCCGTAAATAAGGTATTAGAAAAAGACTGGAGATGAAAATAAATGGAGAATACAGGCTTTAAAATACTTGTCCATGCCAGTGCGTTCTTTGCTCCGTTTTTAGTGCCGTTTATCGTATTTCTGATTACGAGCGACCCGGAAGTGAAAAAACTGTCCATCCAGGCGTTGCTGTTCCAAGTTGTGATGGGTGTGCTGTTGACGATTTCAGGTTTCCTAGTGATCTTCATCATCGGTATTCCAATGCTGATCGTGTTTGGCTTGATGACCGTCATCGTGCCGATCATGGGCATTATCCGCGCATTGAACAACGACAAATTCGACTATCCGATCGTTGGTGCCTGGTACCAATGAAACCCCTCCTCTTGAGGGGTTTTTTTATTGGCAAAAAGGGTCTGTTTTATTAAAAATTTCTGATGGAAGCATATTTTAACCTTAACCGGGCGTATTTCGAGAACAATGGAGCGTATTTCTCGAGTAGTAGAGCGTATTTTAACTTTAACTGAGCGTATTTTCAAAAACCCGCATAAAAACCCGGCCATCCTTGTAGATGGCCGGGTTTTATCAATCGAAAATATACGCCAATGCTTTAATCGCCTGGTCGACAGTTTCGACGGTGGCATTTGCTTTGCGCGATAGTTCTTTCAGCGGATGGTGCAGTTTCTCGGGACGGATCAGGATGACCGGTTTGCCCAATGCAAGTGCGCTGCTGGCGTCCATCGCGGTGTTCCATTGTTTGTACTGTTCGCCGAAAAGGGCGATGACAAGATCCGCTTTTTGCATCAGCACACCGGTGCGCAGATTATTGAAGCTGGAAGCGGCCGCGTCTTTAAATACGGCATTTGGCTGCTCGCCTAGAATTTCCTCTCCGATATTGTCCGAGCGTTCGTGGTCTTCCATCGGCCCGACAAAATCGACCGGCAAGTTCAGAGCCAAAGATTTTTTCTTGATCTCATCGCGCCACGTGCTATGAATTTCTCCCGCAAGATAAACAGTTAATCGCATGTACATATCCTCCTTGAACCCATTTCCTTCAGTGTATCACAACTCCGGAAAGGGCAGAGAGGCTTTAAATGATCTGGCGTTCTTTGCGTTCCACCGGAATCAATGAAAGCACATTTTCTATTTTGAATGTGCGTTTTTTGTTCCGGAGAAAGCAATATGCTTGAAACGAGTCCCCGCTCACTTTTAAAATTTTAATGCGGCGTTTGCTGATGCTGCCGTCGTTCGCCATGTACATCATGTCAATCAGCTGCTGATGTTTGAAGGCCTTAAGAATCTGTGCTTTCATCAATTTTCACTCCCTTAATAGAACGTTTGTTCTTATTATAATCCTAAAAAATGAAGAAAACAAGCAAACTGTTTTCGTGTATAATGGAACGAACATATATTCTTTTTGCCCTAGAAAGGAGCATGATCATGAAATTTTTCCATACCGCCGACTGGCATCTTGGCAAGCTGGTCCAAGGTGTTTATATGACTGAAGAACAGCGCCATGTGTTAGAACAATTTGTTGCTGCAATCGAAGAACAGCGTCCGGATGCCGTCATTATCGCAGGAGATTTGTATGACCGTGCAGTGCCGCCGACAGAAGCGGTCAATTTGCTGGACGAAGTGCTGGCGAAAATTGTGCTGGAACTCGAGACGCCGGTATTTGCTGTAGCTGGAAACCATGACAGCCCAGGGCGTTTGAATTTCGGGAGCCGGGTCATGAAAATGAACGGCATCCACATTGCTGGACACGTTCAAAAAGAACATGAACCGGTTGTCTTGACCGATGAATTTGGAGAAGTGCATATTCATTTGATTCCGTATGCCGATCCGTCCCAGGTTCGTTATGCACTGGGGAATACGGACATTCGCTCACATAACGATGCAGCAGAAGCCATCGTTGAAAACATAAAACAAACATCAAATCCGAAAGCCCGCCATATTGCCGTCGGACATGCCTTTGTGACGCCTCATGGAGAACAGCAGGAAAACACCAGTGATTCAGAGCGGCCATTGTCAATTGGCGGTGCCGAGCACGTGGAAGCTGGCCACTTTGCGGGATTCCATTACACAGCGCTCGGGCATTTGCACCAGGCGCACCATGTACTGAATGAAACAATCCGCTATTCGGGGTCGCCGCTCAAATATTCGATTTCGGAAGAGCGCCACCAAAAAGGATTTTTGATCGTTGAAATGGACGGCAGCGGAAACATCTCGGTTGAAAAACAATTGCTGACGCCGAAGCGGGATATGCGTACCGTTGAAGGTTTTATGGAAGAAATCCTGCGCCACGAAATCAATGAAGATTATGTTTTTGTGAAACTGCTCGATGAAACGCCGATTTTGTATCCGATGGAAAAAATCCGTTCGGTTTACCCGAATGCCATGCATGTCGAACGCAAAAGCTTCGGCCAGACAAGTGGCAAGAGCACGGCGGAATCGCGCCGCAACATGGATCCGATGGTGCTGTTTAATGCTTTCTACGAAGAAGTCAAAGGAGAAAAAGCGACAGAAGAAACCGAAGTGATTTTTAAAGAAGTGCTTCAGGAATTCCTGCGCGAAGAATCTGATGAGAAAGAAGGGGTAAAACAATGAAGCCCTTAAAATTGAAATTGACAGCTTTCGGACCTTACAAGCATACGGAAACCATTGATTTTGCCGATTTGAAGGGAAACCAGCTGTTCGTCATTTCGGGCAGCACAGGTTCCGGGAAAACGACGATTTTTGATGGCATCTGCTTTGCCTTGTACGGTGCTGCCAGTGGTTCGGACCGTGCGGAAACGCGCCATTTGCGAAGCGATTTTGCCGAAGATGGAACGCACACGTGCGTGGAGATGGAATTCGAAATACATAACAAAGTCTACCGGATCCTGCGCCAGATGAGCCATGTCAAAACAGGCAATAAAAGCGCGACCGGCGAACGCTATGAATTTTTCGAGAAGACAAAAGACGGGGAAGTGCCTTGTGTAGAGCGGCAAATCGTTTCGGAAATCAACCGCCGGGTAGAAGAAATCATCGGGCTGACGCAAAATCAGTTCAGCCAGATTGTCATGCTGCCCCAAGGCGAATTCCGCAAGCTCTTAACATCTGAAACCGACAATAAAGAAGAAATCCTGCGGAAAATCTTTAAAACAGAGCCGTATAAAATGATTGCAGAACGTTTAAAGCAGAAAAGGGATGCGGCAAAAGAAGCATACCAAGGTGAACAGCATGGATTGGCCAGCCATGTCGGCAATATCAAAGGGGCGTTGCCGGTACGTGATTCCGAATTATTCGAGCTATTGCAACGCGAGCATTACAATGTCCATCAAATTGTGGCGGGGCTTGAAAGCGAAACTGCTTTTTACCAGGAAAAGATGCAGCAGGACGAGCAATACTACTTGAGCCTTTATAATAAGCACGATGAAAAAATGAACGCCTTCCACGAAGCAAAAAAATGGAATGACCGTTTCAGCGACTTGGACGACAAAGTGCAGCGCCTTGAACAAGTGGAACAGCAGCTGCCGGCAATCGCTCAAAAAGAGCAGCAGCTGAAAGACGCCGAACGCGCCGGTTTCATTGAAGGCATTGAAAATGTCTACAAAGAGCTGGAAAAGGACAAAGCGGAAAAGCTTCTACTCTTGGAAAAAGCGTTAAAAGCGGAACAAGCAGCAAAAGAAAACTTGGCAAAAGCTGAATCCGCTTTTGAGGCGGAACAAAAGCGTGAAATTGAACGAGAGGAAATGCGCCAGCGAGTGATTGAGCTCCGGAAACTATTGCCGGCGGTTGAAGAATTGGATGGCAAAAAAGCCCAGTTGCGTAAGCTCCAAACTGCAGCAGCACAAGCTGAAAAAGAACTGCAGGCAATAACTGGCCAGTGGGAGACGGAGAAGGCTGCGTGCCAATTGGTGGCTGAAAAAATCGAAACGCTGGACCGGAAACTTGAAGCATTTGATGAACAGCAAGAAAAATTACAGGCGTTAAACGAACAATACCGGGTGCTGGCTGATTTGCGCGGCCTTCAGAAAAAATGGTTACGGCAGCAAGAAGCGAACGAAGAAAAAGAAAGAGCGTTCCAACAAGTTGCGAATGAGTACCGCGAACTGGAAGCTGTCTGGTTCGCGAATCAAGCTCAAGTGCTTGCGGCAGCGCTGCACGACGGCGATGCCTGCCCGGTCTGTGGCAGTGTGGATCATCCAAACAAAGCGATTGAAGCCCATCAGCCGTCTGTTTCCAAAGAGGAGCTTGACCGGTTAAAAGCTCAACTTGATGGGGTGGACAGCGAGTACCGCAATGCAGCAGCAACATGGAATGCATTGTCTGAGCAGCTGGAGCGCCAAAAGGAAGAAGCGGTCAAAATAGGGCTTGACCCGACAGAAGCGGACGCTGACTACCGGGAAATCGAAGAACAAAAAGCTGCAAAGGAGCAGCAAGTGGCTGAATTGCAAACGGACAAAAAGAATTTGCGTGCTTTGAGAGAAAAGTTCAGCACCCAGAACGCAAAAGTTAGCCAACTGGAAAACGATAAAGCAGGGCTCACTGAACAAGTGCAGCAAGCGGCATCTGCCTACGGCATAGCCAAAGCGGTTTTTGAACAGGGATTGCTGGCCATTCCGGAAGAAGTCCGGGTGTTGTCTGTGTTGAACGAAAAAATCGCCGAAGCGGAAGCCGAAAAGGGGAAACTGGAACGCCTTTGGGAAAAGATCCAGCAAGAGCTTCAACGAACAAAAGAGCAATATACGGAAGCATCGGTGAGCGTAAAACATGCAGCCGCTACAGCCGAAGAAATTGAACAGAAAAAAGATAACGCCCAACAGCAATGGAATGAAGCGCTGCAAAAATCCGAGTTTGCTTCAGAACAAGCGTATCAATTGGCGAAGCTCGCGGAACGGGAGCGCACGGCCTTGAAAGAAGCCGTTCAGGCGTTCAAGCAAAACCGCCATACCTTGACAGAACAAATCAAAGAATTGCAGGAACAACTGTCCGGGCAGGCTCCATCTGACATCGGCTTGCTGGAAACGGAACTCAGCCAATTGAAGGTGGAATACGAAGCTGCGCTGAATACCTGGAACCGGTCGCAAGATTTCCGGAAATCAAGTGAAGCGTTGATGAACAGCATCATCGCGGCATCTGAAAAAGCGATGCAGGCCGAGCAGCAATTTAACCGGATTGCGGACTTGCACGACATGATTCGGGGCCAAAACGACTTGAAGATTTCGTTCGAGCGCTATTTACAGATTGAGTATTTGGAACAGATTATCCAGTCAGCAAACGAACGGCTGAAAAACCTGTCAAATGGCCAGTTTTACTTGATGCGCAGCGACCGCCAGGAAGCCCGCGGCAAGCAAAGCGGCCTTGGCCTGGATGTATACGACGCTTACACAGGGCAAACGCGCGATGTGAAAACTTTATCCGGCGGCGAGAAATTCAATGCCTCTCTGTGCCTGGCACTGGGGATGGCTGATGTGATCCAGAGTTTCCAGGGCAATGTGGCGATCGATACGATGTTTATCGACGAAGGATTCGGGTCATTGGACGATGAATCGTTGAACAAATCAATTGATACACTGATTGACTTGCAAAAATCAGGGCGCATGATTGGCGTCATTTCCCATGTCCAAGAACTGAAAGCGGCGATACCAGCCATCCTGGAAGTGAAAAAATCAAAAGAAGGTTTCAGCCAGACAAAGTTTGTGATCAAATAATTAAAGCGGTGAGCATCTTTCCTTCTATTTGTTTAAACCGGCCCTGAATAGTGAATGATAACAACAACAGGGAATTTTCGGAAGGAAGGTGCAAATGGATACTATTCTTTATTTTGCTTTTACTGCAGCGTATATTCTGCTGTTTGTATGGGCATTTTCTAAACAGAAATCCTGGAATTTCATGTCGTTTATCTACTTCGTGCTGCTTGGCCTTATTTACGACAATGGCATGATTGCGATTGGAAAATTTATCGGCGAAGGCCCGGTGCTCGAAAACTTGAGCCTGCTGCGTTTTTGGAGCCACGCTTTCCTAACGCCGACACTGGTGCTGTTTTCGTGGGGAGCTTTAAACCATGCAGGAATTGGCTGGGTAAGGAAAAAAGCGGTTTTTGCCGCAGCCATTATTTATACCTTGGCATTGATTGCAATGGAAATTGCTTTGGAAACCTGGGGATTGGAGTTAGCGACCGAACGGCAGTATGGCGTATTGCGGTATGTATCGGCTGAGTCGTCTAGTGGGCCGCCCATTATGGTGCTGCTCGTTTCAGTAGTGTTGATCGCTGCTGGTATTCTGCTCTGGAAAAAGGTAGGCTGGAAATGGATGCTGATTGGCGCTGGCGTTATGACAATAGGCAGTGCAGTGCAGATTCCAGTGGAGAGCTCGGCTGTCACCAATGCATTTGAATTATTCCTCTTGACCACCTTGGTATGGACCAAGGTTCACCTCGAGTCAAAGGAACAAAACTAAAGGGGCCGAAATTATGAAAAAACTTAGTTTTAAAACACGTATGATTTACTTCGGAGTAATAGCGGCAATCAGTCTGGCGTTTTTTGCTCTGCAATTGTATGTCTATTTAAACAGTTCGGATGGAACCGGTTCAATGGTTCTGCTGATTTTATGGGGTCTTATGGTTGCCTTTGGGATCGCTGGAATTGTTTATAATGTGGCAAAAAAAGACCGTCATTCCAAATGACGGTCTTTACAGCTTGTTGAGAAAGATATAGAAAAATTCCTCTTAGAATATCTCCGATATTCCGCAACCCAGCTGCGCTTGCCGCGGGCGAGCGCCAAGCCTCCTCATCCGCTGCGAAAACCTTGTGCTCCTGCATCGCTGCGCTAGCTTCGTCGCAAATGATTGGGCAAAGCCCAATCATTTCTTGCGGGGTCTCGGCTGTCTCGCTTTCCCGCAGGCGTCTTCGCTGGTTGCTTCATATCGAAGGAAAGCACTGAATAAATAACATGCTTGCTCTTCCACTCTTTCTAATGAAAACAACTCTTTATTAAAAGCGTGCTTCGAATGAAGCGGCTGAAGCCGTGCCCGCGGAAAGCGTCCACTTGGAGCGAAATGGCTTAGAGAATGGAATGTTTCTCGATGGCCTAAAAAGACCGTCATTCCAAATGACGGTCTTTTTCTTAGGCAATGCAAAACGAAATCCCAGGGATTCATGGGCAAGCATAGGAAGCTGTGGTAAAGTTTAAAGAGATTTCATAATCAGGAGTGAAAATCATATGACAAAAAAGTTGAATCCTCAAGAAGTTACCGAGTTGATTGATAAAGGCGCAGACATCATTGTTCCAATCGCAAATGGCGAACCGATTCATCTGCTGGACATACTGGAAGAAAATGTGAAAAAGCTGGAAGGTGTGAAAATCCATCAATTGTTGGCTTTGCGGAGCCGCCGTTACATTCAAGGTGAATTTGAACAGCTCAAGCACGTTTCTTATTTTCTAAGCGGCGCTACGCGAAAAGTGTACCAGCAAGCAAAAATGGAGCTGATTCCGAATAATTTCCATGAAGTGCCGCGTTTGCTGAAAAAAACGACGAAAATGTCAATGATCATGACCGTGGCTTCTCCCATGGATGAACATGGCTATTTCACTTTCGGCACACAAGCGGACTACATTTCTGAATTTGTCGGGAAAGTCCCTTTTATCCTGGAAGTAAATGAACATATGCCAAGAACTTACGGGCGCAACCAAATCCATATTAGCCAAATTGCCGGCTTTGTGGAACATCATGCGCCATTAACCGAAGAGAAAGCAGCTGAACCGAGCGACAAGGATTTATTGATTGCGGCTTCGATTATCGAAGACATTCAAGACGGGGACACGCTGCAAATCGGCATTGGCTCTGTTCCGAATGCAGTCATTTCGATGCTGAAAGACCACCGCCATCTAGGCATCCATACTGAAATGCTGCCGGACGGGGTGGTGGATTTGGTTAAATCTGGTGCAGTCGATGGAACCCGTAAGTTTACGAATCCAGGAAAAATTATCACGACATTCGCGTACGGTTCAAAGAAACTATATGATTTTCTTGATAACAACCCGGTAGTCGAATTCTTGCCGGTAAGTCAGGTCAACGATCCGCGTGAAATCGCGAAAGAGAAAAACATTGTTTCCATCAATGCGACGACTGAAGTGGATTTGTTTGGCCAGTGCGCTTCCGAAACTGTAGGAGGCAAGTATTATTCCTCCAGTGGCGGACAAGTGGACTTTGCCCGCGGTGTGCGCTTTGCGGAAAATGGAAAAGGCTATATCTGCATGCAGTCCACGGCGAAAAATGAAACCATCTCCCGCATTAAAATCAACCTGACGCCTGGCTCGGTCGTGACGACAGGAAAGAATGATGTGGACAATATTGTAACCGAGTACGGCATTGCGCGTCTGCACGGGGCATCAATTTCGGAGCGTGCGAAACGCCTGATTGCGGTAGCCCATCCGAATTTCCGGGAAGAGCTACTATTTGATGCGAAAAAGAACGGCATTGTCATTTAATAAGGAACTTGAAACTGAAAACCTTTCTCCGTCCATTCGGGAAAGGTTTTTTGTTTCGTCCATTTGAGAACTTTACTTATCTATCTATTACCCATATACTTACTTAGGTAAGTAATTTCGGAGGAGACGAGTATGCAGAAATTGTTATTTCACGAAATCCATCAAAAATCCCGTTTATCTGTCAAAGAAGTTAACGATGCGCTGAAAGAATTTCATTTATACAGTTCCCAGTGGTCCATTCTTTTTTGCCTGAAGCAATTCGGCGAAATGACGCAAAAAGAGATTTGGCAGTATTTGAATGTTGAAGCGCCTACCGTGACGAGGACGTTGATGCGCTTGGAACATAGCGACTGGATTGTCCGCAAAGAAGGAGAAGACAAGCGGGAACGCCTTGTCCAATTATCGGAGCGCGCAAAGGCGATGGTGCCGCAGATTGAAAAACGGATTCAGGAAGTGGAAAAAGGCCTTCTGTCTCCTTTATCGGAAGCAGAGCAAGAGCAGCTGATCGAGCTGCTTAAAAAAATTGGCAATAACTGAACGAAGAAAAGGATGTAACGAATGACTGAAAAAAGACCGATTTGGACAAAGAGCTTTATCAATATTTCAATAAGTACGTTTTTTATTTTTGTTGTTTTTTATGCCTTGCTGACGTATATACCGATTTACGTTATGAGTGATTTGGGAGGAACTGCGACACAAGGCGGATTAGCCGTTTCGGCTTTCCTGGTTTCCGCTATTATAATGCGCTTTTTTGCGGGGCTGATTCTGGAGAAGTACGGCAAAAGAAATGTACTGGTTTTAAGCATTCTGATGTTTGCTGTCAGCACCATTTTGTATATTTTTGTAGGGAACTTTACCGTTTTGCTGTTTCTTCGTTTTTTCCATGGCATCTGGTTTAGTTTGATGACCACGGTGGGCGGAGCGATTGCGGCGGATCTCATTCCGCCGGAACGCCGCGGAGAAGGGCTGGGCTATTACGGGATAGCGATGAACCTGGCAATTGTAGGAGGGCCTTTTATCGCTTTGACGTTATTGCCATATGTAACGGCGCAAAGCATCTTTTCCATTTTTGCGGTGATCATGGTCATCGGCTTCTTATGCGCTTTGTCGGTTAAACTTGACGAATTGCCGGCGGCGCCAAAAGAAGCGAAGCGCAAACTGGTCTTTAGCGACTTCGTGGAGAAAAAAGCGGTGCCTATCGGCAGTGTGGCTTTCTTCGTTTCGTTTGCTTATGCCAGCATTATTTCGTTCATCTCGGTATATGCTGAATCGCTCGGCTTGATCAAAACCGCAAGCTTCTTCTTTATTGTTTATGCTATAGCGATGCTGCTCGTCAGACCCTTCAGCGGCCGCATTTTTGATTCTATCGGGCCGAATGTGGTGATTATCCCTTCACTCATCATTTTTGCCATTGGGCTGTTTTCGCTCAGCCAAACCGACTCCGCCTGGATGCTGTTGTTTTCAGGTGCGTTGGTCGGTGTCGGCTATGGCACGTTGCTGCCGAGCTTTCAGACACTGGCGATCCAGGCGGCGGACAAACACCGGAGCGGGCACGCAACCGGTACATTTTTCGCTTTATATGATACGGGCATTGCGATTGGCTCTGTATCGCTCGGAATCATTGCCGCCGCTTTCGGTTACTCGAATTTGTATTTGATCCTGGCTGCTTTTATTCTATGCGCTGTCTTGTATTATGTATGGGTCATGAAAAAACAAGCAACAGCAACCAATTAAAAACAGGCGTCCCGCGTATAAG
This sequence comes from Planococcus chinensis, assembly GCF_020071995.1. Taxonomy (GTDB): domain Bacteria; phylum Bacillota; class Bacilli; order Bacillales_A; family Planococcaceae; genus Planococcus; species Planococcus chinensis_A. Next base: position 219,970 of record NZ_JABWTK010000003.1, read on the forward strand.
GGACGCCTGTTTTTGTTATTCAACGTTTAATGCAACTTCGCCGATTCCTTCAAAGCGGGCTGTGTAAACGCCTTTTTCCAGTTTTTTAGGGAGGATGAATGTACCGGATGAAACGGCCATGCCTTTTTCAAGCTTCAGTCCGTGCGCTGCCAATTCGGCGATCAGCCATTTCACTGCATGAACAGGGTGACCCAGAACCGCTGAAGAAGTATCAGCAGCGATTTCATCTTCATTAAAGAACAAGCTTCCTTTTATGCCGTCCAGTTGTTCATACGTCAATCCTTCGACAGGCTCTCCGGCAACGATTTTTCCGGCGACGGCACTGTCGGCCACCACTTGTCCTAAACTGATTTTGGGAAACCAGTCTTCAAACCGGGAGTCCGGCACTTCAATTCCCGGGGCGATTGCTGTCTTCTCAAGAATCGCTTGGATATCGTCTTCTATAGACAACTCTTCTTTGACAATAAAAATCAATTCGATTTCAATCAAAGGCGAGGACATGGTCTCCAGAAGGATGGTCCCGCTGTTTAACGCAGGCGCTGTCAACGCGCCGTATAAAGGGGTATCGGAATGAAATAGCTCCTGTGTTTCGAGGCTGGTTAAACTGATTTTATAGCCGGCCAGTGGTTCTTTTGCTTCGGTTGCTTTTTTATTCGTTAAGGCATGCTGGATACGGTAGGCATCATTTTTTTCTAAAGAAGCAGGGATAAGGTCTTTTGCAATCGGCTGTTTCCCTATGTATGCATCGTACAAAATATCGGCCATTTTCTGGTTATCCAAATCGATTTGCTCCATTATCAACAACTCCGTTCGAATCTTTTAAATAATCTTAACATTATAATTGCTATTTTGGAATAAGACTTTCTTGCAAAAAAAACGTTTTCCTTTTTAAAGGAAAACGGTTTTTTAAACTTAAAGAACATAATAGAAAACGGACAGGAAATGGCATAGGCTGCCGGCTAAAATGAAAAGGTGAAAAATTTCATGGAAGCCTAAGTGTTTGGAAGAAAGAAAGTTTGGTTTCAATCCGTAAATGATGCCGCCAATTGTGTAAAGAATCCCTCCGGCAATCAATAGAAGCAGGCCTTCTATAGGCAAGCTGTCCGCCAGCGGCACTACGGCGAAAATGATGATCCAGCCCATTGCAATGTAAAGGGCAGTGGAGAGCCAGCGCGGCGAATGGAACCACACCATTTTAAACAGAATACCGGCAATGCCAATGGCAGCTACAAAACCGAACAACGACCAGCCGAGCGGACCGTCGAGTGCAATCAGGCAAAAAGGTGCATAAGAACCGGCGATCAAAGCAAAAATCATCGAATGGTCCAGTTTTCTTAAAAAAGCGATCAATCGCGGATTGGCGATAGCTGTATGATAAATGGTAGAAGCGAGATACAAACAAATTAAGCTGACGCCAAAAATGATGACCGCTGCAAGATGCAGCGCCGGAGCATCGACGTAAGCGGCTTTAATGACCATGGTCAGCAGAGCGGCAAAAGAAAGAACAGCTCCTGCTAAATGGGAAAGGGCATTAAAGGGTTCTCTTATGTAACGATTCATATTTATACGCACCTTTCGATATGTAGTTATTGAAACTACTTGTAATGATACTCCTGTTATTTTTATTGGTCAAGCTTGGAGGATTGAAAATAGTAAGGTAAAATTAACAGCATCAAATAATGTATTGAAGGTGAACGAAATGGAAAACATGGACCGCCTTATTGAGAATTTGGGAGTAAAAAGCGGCGTTTTGCTGGAAGATATTCCGAAAATCGATTTGTATATCGATCAAGTCATCCAATTGTTCGAAACGAGCTTTGCTGATGCCAAAAGAAATGAAGAAGAAAAAATCCTGACAAAGACGATGATCAACAATTATGCCAAAGGAAAGCTCTTTTATCCGGTACACAATAAAAAATACACGCGCAACCACATTATGCTCATCAGCCTGATTTACCAGATGAAAAGTGCTTTATCCATCAATGACGTCAAACAAGTGTTGGACGGCCTCAACGAGAGAGCCCTGCAGCAAGGGTTGAATTTGGAAAGCTTCTATGAAAGCTACTTGGAACTTCAGCAAGGAAATATCGGCAGCTTTGCCGCAGAGTTAAACGAACAAGCGGGGCGGGTATCCCAGCAAGCGGCAGGAATGGAAGATGCAGAAGAGCTGGAACAGGTATTACTCATTGCCTCATTGGTGCATACCAGCAATCTTTACAGAAGAGCTGCGGAAAAACTGGTGGATGACATGAAAGAGCGGGGGAAGGCGAAATGACAAAAGTGTTGATAGATGCAGACGGCTGTCCCGTCGTCGATCTGACGATTTCCATTGCCAAGCAATTTCAGCTTCCGGTCCTGCTCTTATGCGATACAGCCCATAATATGCAGCGGCCAGGCGCGGAAACCATCATTGTTTCAAAAGGAGCAGACGCAGTTGATTTTGTCCTGGTTAACCGGGTCGATAAGGGAGACGTGGTCGTTACGCAGGATTATGGCTTAGCGGCGATGGTGCTTGCGAAAAGAGGATATCCAATCGACCAGAATGGCCGTGTTTATTCCGAGCAGAACATCGACCAGCTCCTTTACAGCCGCCATATTGCCAAAAAGGTGCGCGATGGAGGCGGCCGCATGAAGGGGCCGAAAAAGCGCAAGCCCGAAGACAATGAAAAGTTTCAAGAAAGCCTGCTTGGGCTGCTCCGAGAAATAACCACTTCCTGACACAATAAAAAGCGGAACCGGCAAGCTTGCCGGTTCCGCTTTTCAATTGTCCGTTAAATGGTCCAGCGGTTATTGACCAATGCAACCAAAATCCATTTGCCGCTGCTGTTTTTCTCGAAGACCATGTTGAGGTTTTGCCAATCCATGCCGTCGTATTGCTCGGTTCCAGGGTGATAGAACTCCACAATCGTAGCATTTGGGAAACGTTCCTTGATCTGCTCGTGTGTCATTGGCTGTTCGGTACGGCCATACCGTTCTTTCTCATTGTAGGTGGCATCCATCAGGTACTCGCTGTAGTACTGGGCAGGAGTCAGCTTGATCGGGAAGCCGCTGCCATCCTGATAGCCCCATTGATAAACTCGGCTGTTCTGCATAAAGCCGGGCACTTGGGCTTTTGTAAAAGTGACGCCGCCATTGTCCAGGCAACCGCCGCTATAAGGGCAGAACGTCAAGCCTTTTTGCGTGCCTACATAGGAAGAAACTGCTGCAAAATCTTTCGCTTTCAAGTCGGCCAGGATGTCATTGGCCGTTTCCAGGAGAGCCTGTTTGTCAGGAATGAAAGAAGGTTCAATGGCCCGTGCCAAAAATACGGCGAAATGGACGCGGCTGACATTGGTGTCCGGACGGAACGTATTATCCGTATAGCCTCTCGCCACTCCTTGATAGGCAAGCCGGGAGATAGCTTCATAGGCGAAGTGATTCGGGCCAACATCGGAAAACTTTGCGTTTGGCGCATTCGGAAAATCAAAAGCGCGGTCGAGCATAACGGCCGTTTGGGCACGGGTCACTTTCCAGTCCGGACGGAAATAGTTTCCGGGGAATCCATTGACGATTCCAGCTTCCGCACCAGAAGCAATATAGCCTGATGCAAAGGAACCGGCGCTTACATCTTTAAATGGAGTTGCCCGTTTGGTTCCGTCAAGTTCAAGTGCACGCCCGATCATGGTGATGGCTTCTGCACGGGTTACTGAGGCATTTGGACGGAATGTGCCGTCCGGATAACCGGAAACAATTCCTTGTTCATGCAAGTAGATCACTTCAAAAGCAAACGGGTCAGTTGCAAAAAAATCATCGAATGTGACAACGGCTTTGGCAGGAGCAGAAAACGCACTGAATAGAAGGAAGAACGCCGCTGCTAGAAACAGAATTTTTCTCATGATTCCACCTCCCTAATTAAGTCGATTTTACCACAAAATATAGCGGAAATAAACAAAAAGACTGTATTTTCTGACAAATATAATTTAAACTTACTATGCTGCTTGATGAATAATTCCGGAGAGCAGGGGAATACTAAACTAAAGACTTTACGAGTTGAAAGGAGACTGTTATGGATAAGATTCTGATCGTCGTAACCAATTATTCAGCCCTTGGAGAAAGAGGAAAGAAAACCGGGCTTTGGCTGAGGGAGCTGACGGATTTTTACCATGAAGTCAGAGAACTTTTTGACGTCGATATCATTAGTACCGCCCCGAAGCGGGTGCCCTTGGATCCGAGGAGCTTGCTTGAAGTGCTGACTAACAAAAAGACGCGGGCATACTATATGAATGATGAACTGATGGACCGCATCAAAAATCCGCTAACCCCTGAAGAGGTGGATGGCCATGACTATGTAGCCATTTATTTTGCCGGCGGGCACGGCACCATGTACGATTTCCCGGGAAATATCCGCCTGCAAGAGCTGACCAAAACCATCTATGAAAAAGGCGGAATCGTTTCAGCCGTTTGCCACGGTCCGTGCGGGTTATTGAATGTCCGGCTGTCTGATGGCCGGTACCTGTTGTCGGGCCATGTCGTCACCGGTTTTTCCAATCAGGAAGAAAAGCTGATGGGCATGTTCAAAGACATTCCTTATTCGCTGGAAGAAAGCATGAGGGAAAGAGGGACTTTGTTCAAGCAGGCGGCATTGCCGTTCACTTCCTGTGTCATTTTATCCGGACGCCTCATTACCGGGCAGAACCCGGCTTCGGCCAAAGATGTCGCATTAAAAGTGATAGAACAGTGCCGGGAATTTGGGAACCGTGAATATGATTACGAGATGGAAGCTTAATTAGCTTCCATCTCATTTTCGCTGCTGTGCGTATTGCAAAGCTTCCACGGCATGATCGGTTTGGAGAATGTTGAATCCCCTGTCCAATAGCCAGCCCCATCCTTTATCCGGATCAGTTTTGGACAGCGAATCAAAGTGGCCTGCATTTTCAGCGCCATCCAGGGAATTGCCCCATATATTCGTACGGTTTCTCAGTTAATCAAAGACAGCCTTTGAGATGACTTGATCCTGTTCACTGTGAAAAAGAAGTTCAACAGCAATAGGGGAAATCTGATCCAGCAGTTCATCAAGCTGAGCCAAATTTTTGTCCTGAAGTTTATGCATATAATGCATTGCTTTCTTTTTGGAATGAAGAAATTCCAGTACTTTTTCAACGGGTTCTCCGCTTTTAAGCAAAACGTGGTCAAATGAATCGGTTTCATCCAAAATTTCATAAAGTTGTTCACGGTACAGCCAAGCTTTATCGGCGTTAATCACAGCCTTCCCTTTTACTAGAGCAAGCACTTCCCGGAAAGTCGGCACTTTTTCAGAAGTGAGCGGTGCTTGGCTCCCGCCCTTGCCCTCTTTTAGGAACAACGAATGAATGTCGGATAAAGAAAGGTCGGAAATCTGCCCTTTTCCATTCGTGGTCCGGTCGACAGTAGCATCATGCATCACAATCAAATGGCCGTCTTTTGTTTTTTGGAGATCCAATTCAATGAAGTAAATGTGAAGAGCCAGACATTCTTTGACAGCGGCCATGGAATTCTCAGGAGCTTTTCCCCAAAGGCCGCGATGTGCAGCGACGAAAAAAGGATGCTTTTTTTGTTGAAAAGCTTTAAAAAAATCAGTGAAATTGTCGAATTCCAAAGATGTTCTTTTTTGTTTTTCCTTCATTCACAATCTCTCCTGTCGGTAAGCGCAGATAGGATATTTTCTATTACCCGCATACTGCGGCGTTTAATCCAGTACGTGAAAGGGTAATTTCAACTAAATTACTGCTTTAATAAGAAGGAGTTTTGATAATGGCCCAAAGATCGGTGACAGGTTATTACGACAGTGAACAAGAAGCGATTGAAGCAATCGAAGAGTTGAAACTGCAGGGCTACCGGCAAGAAGATATTTCCGTCATCAGTAAAAATAAAGGCGAAACAGAAACGGTCACAGAAGAAACCGGGACTCATGCGAGCGAAGGCGCAACAGCCGGTTTAGTGACGGGCGGCGCTTTAGGAGGATTAGGCGGCGTGATTGTCGGACTCGGGGCGCTGGCGATTCCGGGAATCGGGCCAATTGTTGCCGCAGGACCCATCGCAGCTGGAATTACAGGAGCAGCTGCAGGAGCGGGGCTCGGCGGGCTCGCGGGTGCTTTGATTGGAATGGGAATTCCGGAAGAAGAAGCGCAAGAATACGAAACCCATTTTAACAAAGGGAAAATACTCGTGCTGCTGGAAGACAACAATGACCGGGACAAAGACTCGCCGGGACGGGCGAACAGAAGTGTTCTATAAAGTACAGCAGTTAAGCCATCCTCAGAAAGGGTGGTTTTTTTGGAGAAACTCAAAAAAGGGGGAAAAGGCATGTCGTTTATCCGCAAAGTGGTAACTGAGAACGCACCTTATCATGTTGATCAAAAAGAAATTGTGGGCGTCGTGGAAAATTTATTCGGAGAGCATTATGACGACATTGAGAGGTTGCTTCGGGTATTTGGCAACGGCCAAATTGAAGGGCGCTATTTTGCGGCTCCTCTGGAATGGTTTGAACGGGAGCGAGGCCTGGAAGAAAAAAATCAGCTGTATATTGAAGAAGCCGTGCGTATGGGAAGCAATGCGGTCAAGCGCTGTCTGGAAGAGGCGGGAGTGGAAAAAGAAGAAATCGATGCTTTTGTTTTTGTCTCGAGTTCGGGCATGTCCACACCGACGATTGATGCCCGGATCATGAACGAACTGCGAATGCCTGTACATATTAAACGCATGCCGTTATGGGGGCTTGGCTGCGCAGGAGGGGCTTCCGGCATTAGCCGTGCACATGACTATTGCATGGCTTACCCGGATGCCAAAGTGATCGTCTTGTGCCTTGAGCTGTGCAGTTTGACCTTTCAGCGTTCCGACACGTCGAAAAGCAATTTGATTGGCACTTCCTTGTTCGCCGACGGGGCAGCGTGTGCTTTGGTGACCGGACGGGACGACCGGACAAAAGGAAGCGGGTTCTTTATTCGGGACACCCAGTCGACATTGATGCAGGATTCAGAAGACGTCATGGGCTGGGACGTAAAAGACGAAGGGCTGCATGTTGTGTTTTCGCGGGACATACCGAAAATCATCGAGAGCTGGCTCAAACCAAACGTCGATCTGTTTTTGGATAAAATCGGGAAAACCTCAGCAGACATTATGCATTTTGTGGCTCATCCCGGTGGCAAGAAAGTGCTGACCGCTTATGAAAAGTCCCTTGGCATCAACAAGGAGAAAACAAGTATATCAAGGGGCGTCCTCGCGCAGTATGGGAATATGTCTTCGCCGACCGTTTTATTCGTCTTGAAAGAATTCATGGAGAAAAAACCGGAGAGAGGGGAAGAAGGGCTGTTGACCGCACTTGGCCCTGGCTTTAGTTCTGAAATGCTTTGGCTTGAATGGGGGGAAGCGGGCGCATGACATTTTTTTATCTATTGGTCGGCTTTGTCATCATTCAGCGGCTGCTTGAAGTTCTGTACGCCAAGTCCAATGAACGAAGAATGAAAAGCCAAGGGGCGATTGAAGCCGGTGCGGAGCATTACAAATGGATTGTTCTGCTGCACATGCTGTTTTTTGTTTCTCTCACAGCCGAAGTGCTGTTCAAGCAGCAAGGCCTCGGACCGGCATGGACTGTTTTTTTGGCTATTTTCATCATTGCCCAAATTCTCCGGGTCTGGGCTTTGGCTTCACTCGGGCAGTTCTGGAATACCAAAATCATCGTACTTCCGGGTGCCCCAAAAGTGAGTAGAGGACCTTATCGCTGGCTGCCTCATCCGAATTATATTGTGGTGGCGCTGGAAATTGCTGCACTGCCGCTCGTATTTGGCGCCTGGCGGACTGCCCTGTTTTTTACCGTAGCGAATGCTTTGTTATTGCTGCTCGTCCGGATTCCTGCTGAAGAAACGGCTCTGCAGGAATTAAAAGAATAGGGCCAAGCTGAAAAATCTTTTAACTTTGTAGTTAAAAAGATGTTTATAGGGTATACAAAACAATAGACGTATCTATCATGTTTTTATTTGGAGGGATTTTGATGAAAAAATCGACAATGAATACGGTAATAGGAAGTGCACTGGCAGCTGCAGCAGGAGTTTTCGTTTACCGCGCATACCAGGAAAAGAATACAGTGAAAATTGCTGAAGACACGGATATGAGAAACAGCTTGGAAGTGGATCAGCGCGAAAGCGTGGAAGCGGACGTAGATCCAGCTGAAAAAGGGCTGACTCAATTGGATTCGGCATACCGCGATGAATGGCAGGCCAATGCCTTCCCGCAAACTCATAGAGAAATGAAAGAACTAGAAGAAGACAAATAAAACACGTAAAAAGAGCGGAAGCTGGAACAATGCGGCTTTCGCTCTTTTACTGTGTTTTTTCGTTTTCTGGAGAGAGGAATGGGAAGATGTGGATTAAGAAACCGTTTTTCGAGTATGCAACTGCCATACTCCTGATTGTGATTATTCTCTTTTTTATCGGCAAAATCGATTATGCTTTTTGGCCTTTTAAAATTATTATTGCGACTGTATTTGCTCCGATATTGATTGCCGGACTTCTATATTATCTGATTCGCCCTTTTCTTCAGGTATTGCTGCGTTATATGCCGAAAGTGGGAGGAATCGCCGTCGTCTTTTTTGTCTTCTTTGCAGCGCTGTCTGCATTAATCTATTATTTCGGCCCCACAATCAAAGAACAGGTGGCAAGCCTGACAGAACTGGCGCCACAAACAGTCGAGCAAGTAACAGCTGAGTCCGAAGCGAAAATGAATGGCTTTGAAGTTGCCGGGGTGAGCGGATATGAGATAAAAAATCGAGTGCTTATTTATATGGAGGACGCCTCCAAAAACTTGATGGACAATGTCATGACGATTTTGGGTACTTTAATGAACGTTGCAGTTGTTCTGATTGTCGTACCGTTCATCTTGTTCTTTTTATTAAAAGATGATCATAAATTGATTCCGTCGTTGATGAAATACGTGTCCGAAGAACACAAGCCGGAAGGCAGAAAATTATTGAAAGATGTAGACGAAACTTTATCGAATTATATTGTGGGGCAGGCGATTGTGGCGGTTGTGGTCGGGTTCTTAATGTTTATCGGCTATAGCATCATCGGCTTGGATTATGCCCTGTTGCTGGCTGTTTTTGCCATGTTCCTAATTATTGTTCCGTTTTTAGGGCCGCTCATTGGCGTCATTCCGGCTATTTTTGTCGCTTTGATGAGCGGAGAACCTTTTATGGCTGTCAAGGTGCTGGCCGTATTGTTGATTGTCCAGCAGCTTGAAGGCAATTTAGTGACTCCGAATATTATGGGAAGCCGTTTAAATATCCATCCGCTGACCATTATTTTCTTGCTGTTGATTGCTGCAGCTCTTTATGGGTTTGTCGGCATCCTGATTGCTATTCCGCTTTATGCTGTTTTAAAAACGGTGGTCCACAATTTCCGTTTGTTTATCCGGCTGCGCAAAAAAAGAGAAGTGGCAAGCAGGGGGTATTAAGGCTCATTGGATTGAAGATTCAATGAGTTTATTTTCTTAAGAAGGTTCTGAATCTTGAAAGTTTATGCTATATTAAGTAGTAGTATTTTATGAAAAGAAAAAAGGGGGCACCAAAATGAAGAAGTTTAGTCTTTTTTTAATTCTATTATCATTTATGCTGGTTTTAGCGGCTTGTGGATCGAATGATTCTGCTGATGATACGAGCGGTTCGGGCGGAGAAAGCGAAAACAAAACTTATAAAGTGGGCATTGATACAACATATCCTCCATTCGAATTTGAAGAAGGCGGAGAATACACAGGGATCGACATTGACATCATCAACGCCATTGCAGAAAGCCAAGGGTTTGAAATCGAGTTTAACCCAATGGATTTCAGTGGAATTATTCCAGCATTGCAAGCAGGCCAATTAGACGTTGCAATTGCCGGCATGAGTATTACGGATGACCGCAAAAAAGTCGTGGATTTCTCGGATCCTTACTTTGATGCCGGGTTGTCATTGGTAGTAGCAAAAGACAATACGGATATTACGTCACTGGAAGATTTGAATGGCAAAACAGTGGCTGTGAAGAGCGGAACGACCGGTTCTAAATTTGCGATGGACAACGAATCGAAATATGGCTATACAGTAGCACAATTCGAAGACAGCCCATCCATGTTCCAGGAAGTTTCAAACGGCAACGCGGATGTCCTGCTGGAAGATTATCCGGTCATCGCTTATGCAATTGCCCAAAGCGGATTGGAATTGAAAACAGTTGGCGATCGTTTGACTGGAGACCAATACGGAATTGCTGTGCTGAAAGGCGAAAATGCGGACCTGCTTGAAAAAATCAATACAGGTTTGAAAGAATTGCGTGACAGCGGGGAATACGATGAAATTCTCAACAAATATATTTCTGAATAAGGGTTAATCATGTGGCGCGCAGCAGCGCGCTGCATTTTTTTATCTTCTTTTATTGGCCATAAGGGGAAAGATGAAGCGGCTGTAAAAGGTTTGGATTGACTGGTTATCTGGAAACGCAAAAGCTTTTTGGATAGATGGTTTCTCTGTATGCAAAGGAGATGTGGAAATGGATACAGTAATTAATGCTTTGCCCTTTTTAATGGATGGATTAAAAGTTACACTTTATATTTTCTTTATTGCTATCATTATCGGTTTTATCATTGGGTTGATTGTTGCGCTGTTCCGGCTGGCGCCGATTAAAATTTTGAATTGGATCGCGAAGATTTTTGTGGACGCGATACGCGGGACGCCTTTTATCGTTCAGTTGTTCTTCATCTATTTTGGATTAAATTCACTGGGCTTCTTTTCACTGGATAATACAACAGCAGGGATTGTTACGGTTGCGATCAATGCGGGCGCTTATTTCTCGGAAATTATCCGGGCGGGTATCCAGTCGATCGATAAAGGCCAGACAGAGGCGGCGCGTTCGCTTGGCTTGAATGCTACACAGAACATGCGTTACATCATCTTGCCACAGGCTTTCCGCCGGATGTTGCCGACTATCACCAACCAAGCAATCATTTCGCTGAAAGATACGTCGTTGCTGTCAGTCATTGGAATTGCCGATTTGACCCAGGAAGGGCGTATCCAGGCGAGCCAAACCTTTGAAGCATTCACGATTTATTTGACGCTTGGCGTGATTTACTTCATTGTCATTTACTTGCTCTCCATGTTGGCGAGCTTCGTAGAAAGGAAGTTTGTATTGCGATGACTATGATTCGAGTAGAAAACTTAAAAAAATCATTCGGCCCAATCGAAGTCTTGAAAGATATGAGCACTGTGATCGAAGAAAAAGAAGTGGTTTGTGTCATCGGGCCCTCGGGTTCCGGGAAAAGCACCTTCCTTCGCTGCATGAATCGCCTTGAAGAAATTACAGATGGCCATGTGTATATTGAAGGGACGGATATCACCGATCCAAAAGTGGACATCAACAAAGTCCGCCAAGATGTCGGAATGGTGTTTCAGCAGTTCAATTTGTTCCCGCATAAAAGCGTTTTGGAAAACATCACATTGGCACCGATGAAATTAAAGAAAAGCGACAAAAAGGCCATTACCGAAAAAGCTTACGCGTTGCTGGACAAAGTCGGCTTGCGTGAAAAAGCGAATGCCTACCCCGGCGAATTGTCAGGCGGGCAGAAGCAGCGTGTCGCGATTGCGCGTGCACTGGCAATGGACCCGAAAATCATGCTGTTTGACGAACCGACGTCAGCGCTCGACCCAGAGATGGTCGGAGACGTGCTGGACGTTATGAAGCAGCTGGCGATTGAAGGGATGACAATGGTCATCGTAACGCATGAAATGGGCTTTGCCCGTGAAGTGGGTGACCGCGTCATGTTCATCGACGGCGGCTATATCGTGGAAGAAAACGTCCCAGCCGAGCTGTTTGGAAATCCTCAGCATGAACGGACGAAAGCTTTCTTGAGTAAAGTGCTTTAAACAAAGTAAAATCAAAAACAAAAGTAGGGTTAAAAACACGTCTTCCGGACGTGTTTTTAATTCGATTAATTTTCAGCTTAAGGATAAAATATTTAATAATTACCTCAAATTTATATTAATTTTCTGAAAAATGTGTTAAATTTGAGTTGTACATATAAATACGATAAGAGGTGGGAAAGGTGAAAAAGTACAGTTTCTTACTGCTTCTTTTGACACTGGTTCTTATCGTAGCAGCGTGCGTGCAGCAAGGCAGTGAATCTGGAGGAGAAGAAGGTGGCAGTGAAGGAGAAGCGAATGTTGAAAACGGCGCAGATGACGGAGTTTACACAGTGGGCATTGATACGACTTATCCACCTTTTGAATTTCAGGTTGGCGGGGAATATCAAGGGATTGACGTGGAACTAATCAAAGCGATTGCTGAAAATCAAGGGTTTGAAATTCAATTTCGGCCAATGGACTTTATCGGAATTATTCCTGCGCTCGAAGAAGGAGAGTTGGACCTGGCAATTGCTGGGATGAGCATTACGAAAGAGCGGCAAAAAGTGTTGGATTTCTCAGATCCGTATTTTGATGCAGGGTTGGCGCTGGTAACGACAAAAGACAATACGGAAATTGCGACTTTGGATGACCTGGATGGAAAAGTCATCGCGGTTAAGGGCGGAACTACCGGTTCAAAGTTTGTTGGTGAAAATCAAGAGAAATATGGCTACCGAATCGCGTATTTTGACGATAGCCCTTCTATGTTCCTGGATGTTGTAAGCGGATACTCCGAAGCTTTTGTAGAAGATTACCCGGTAATCGCTTATGCCATTACTTCACGAAATCTTGATTTTAAAGTGATTGAAGAGCGGTTGACAGGTGAGCAGTACGGCATTGCTGTTCTAAAGGGAGAGCATGGCGAACTGCTGCAGCAAATCAATGATGGGCTTCAGCAATTGAAGGACGATGGCACATATAAGGAAATTGTCGAGAAATACATCAAGAATTAATCAACCGGAAGTCTTTAAAAAACTGGTCTGGCTTTAAAAGCCAGACCAGTTTCCAGTGGAATGGAAGCTGCTTGGATTCAGGAGGAAATCGTATCTTTACAACTGCTGATCGTATTTTCAAAAATCAGCAAAAAACCGGTTCAGGCAATTGCCCGAACCGGTTTTTAAAATCTTATTCTTCGTCAAAAACGTGTACTTTTGTCATTTTGTCGCCGTTTTTCATCGCTTTAGCTGTTTCAAGACCTGAAGTTACTTGGCCGAAAACAGTGTGGACGCCGTCAAGATGCGGTTGTGGTTCATGAACGATAAAGAACTGGCTAGATCCAGTGTCTCTTCCGGCATGAGCCATTGAAAGACTGCCAGCTTGGTGTTTATGCGGGTTGCCATCAGTTTCGCATTTGATTGTTTTGCCGCTTCCGCCAGCACCAGTGCCAGTCGGGTCGCCGCCTTGAGATACGAAACCTGGAATTACGCGATGGAATGTTACATCGTTGTAGAAACCGGAGTTTGCAAGGTCCTCAAAGTTTTTTACAGTGTTTGGTGCTTCATTTGGGAAAAGTTCGAATTCGATGATTTCGCCGTTTTCCATGTGGATGTGTCCTTTTTTCGCCATTAATAACATCTCCTTTTCAAGTTGTACACTCATCAGTATATCGATTTTTTATGTAGCTGTATAATCATTTGGCATATTACAGCGCTTTTAACATTCCTCCGTCAATAACCAGCGACTGGCCGGTCATATAGGAATTGGCAGAAGAAGCGAGAAAAACGACGATTTTCGCAAATTCATCTGGTTTGCCGTAACGGCCGATCGGGATTTGGGCTTTCCTGCGCGCGACAATTTCTTCAATTGCCACGTTTTGATTGTCTGCGGAAATCTGGTCCAATTCTTCGACGCGGTCTGTCGCGATGCGGCCCGGACCAATCGTATTCACGAGGATATTGTCTTTCGCCACTTCGCGTGCCAAGGTTTTGGAAAAGCCGACCATGCCTGCCCGGAACGCATTCGACAGGATTAAGCCATCAATCACTTCTTTTGTGGAAGAGGAAGAAATGTTGATGATGCGCCCGAATTGCTGTTTTTTCATGTAAGGAAGAACGGCACGTGAAGTCCGCACATAGCTCAGCAAGTTTCGTTCAAAAGCGGCATACCAGTCGCTGTCGCCAACTTCATCAAAACCGCCTGCTTTTGGCCCGCCTGTATTGTTGATCAATACATCAACACGTCCGAACTTCTCGTCAGCAAATTGGAACAAGGAGGCAATGTCCTCTTCATTCTGCATATCGCAAACACGATAATGGATATTGTCATTGCCGGACTGCTGCTGAATTTCACTAGCCGTCTTTTGAAGCGCTTCTTCATTGCGGCTCGAAATGATGACAGTTGCCCCTTCTTTTGCAAACTCTTTTGCCGTCGCTTTGCCCAATCCTTTGCTGGAAGCCATGACAACAACTACTTTATCTTTAACGCCTAATTCCATCTCTTTCATCCTCTCTTTAATCATTCATTCAGTTACTAGTGTACTGAAAGAAATTAAAAAATGCATCGAAAATACAGAAAAGTCTAACTTTAATTTTATGCAAGTTCAATCATAAGTCTGATTGCGTGAATTAGGGGGAAATATGATAGGATATAGGTATTGATTAGATTAGGAGTGTTATATATGGAAGAGCGTGAAATTTTTGATATAACCATTATCGGCGGCGGTCCAACCGGCCTGTTTGCTTCTTTTTACGGCGGTATGCGCAAAATGAAAGTGAAAATTATCGACAGTTTGCCGCAGCTTGGCGGCCAATTGACAGAGCTGTATCCGGATAAATTCATTTACGATGTTGGCGGCTTCCAAAAAGTCCTGGCTAAAGATTTAGTGGATAACTTGGTAGTCCAGGCCAATTACGGCGATCCGGCGATTTGCCTGGAAGAGTCCGTAAAAGACATTGAACGCGATGGCGACCATTTCGAAATCCGGACGGATAAAGATGTCCATTACACGAAATCCATTTTGCTGACAGCGGGAGTCGGAGCTTTCCAGCCGCGTAAAATCGGTGTAGAAGGGGCAGAACCGTTCGAAGGCAAAACGCTCCATTACGGAGTGAAGGATTTGACTATGTTCCACGAC
The DNA here is from genome assembly GCF_020071995.1 of Planococcus chinensis. Taxonomy (GTDB): domain Bacteria; phylum Bacillota; class Bacilli; order Bacillales_A; family Planococcaceae; genus Planococcus; species Planococcus chinensis_A. Next base: position 234,975 of record NZ_JABWTK010000003.1, read on the forward strand.
AAGAAAGTGGTTGTTCTGGGCGGGGGAGATTCAGCGGTAGACTGGGCGATGATGCTTGAAAATGTCGCTTCACATGTGACTTTGAGCCACCGCCGCGAAAAAATGACGGCACACGAAGCGAATATCGATACGCTTCTGCAGTCTAAAGTAGAAGTGAAAAAGCCTTACGGCGTGAAAGAATTAGTTGGTGAAAATGGTGAGCTTCAAGAGCTGGTTTTGATCGATAAAGAAGGCAACGAAGAGCGCCTTGAAGTTGACCATGTCATTGTCAACTACGGAAACATCACGTCTCTTGGCCCGATTAAAGAATGGGGCTTGGAAATGGAGAAAAACTCAGTAGTGGTCAATTCGAAAATGGAAACGAATATTCCGGGAATCTATGCGGCAGGCGATATTGCCACATACGAAGGAAAAGTAAAACTGATTGCCGTCGGCTTTGGCGAAGCACCGACAGCGATCAATAACGCAAAAGCGTATCTTGATCCAAAATCAAAGATCCAGCCGCTGCACAGCACAAGCGTATTCAAATAAAAACAAACAAAAGGACCGGCTGCTGGCCGGTCCTTTTTATTATACTCTTTTTCGTTTTCTGACAAGCGGATCCTTCTGAATGGCTTTGAAAAACGATGCGCCCATCAGTAAAATGACGACCGAGAACGGCAATGCAGCGATAATCAAGGCATTTTGAAGGCCTTGTGTTCCGCCGGTGTACAGAACGATGGCTGCGACCGCTGCCTGGATAAAGCCCCAAGTGATTTTCACCAGGTTCGGGGGATTCAGCAAACCGCCTGTGGTCTGCATGCCCAATACAAATGTCGCTGAGTCAGCGGAAGTGATAAAGAAGATGGCAATGACGAACAAGGTGATGAAAGCCATTAAAGTGCCCAGCGGATAATGCTGCAGCATGCCGAATGTAGCTGTTTCAATGCTGTATGCAGAAATTTCGGCAATGCCGTTTTGTTCCAGGTTCAAGGCCGAAACTCCGAACACGGCGAAAAAGATGAAACAAACCAAGGAAGGTGCGAACAAGACACCAATCATAAACTCTTTAATTGTGCGTCCGCGCGAAATCCGGGCAATGAAAATCCCGACAAACGGTGCCCATGAAATCCACCATGCCCAGTAGAAAATCGTCCAGGCATTAACCCAGGATCTTCGTTCTGTATTCTGCGGCGCCAGATTAAAACTCATATTGAAGAAATTGGAGAGGTACCCTCCCACGGCGTCTGTAAAAGAGTTCAATATGTAAAGCGTCGGCCCTGCAAAAAGCATCATAATAAGCAATGCGACTGCCAGCACCATATTGATATTACTCAAGTATTTAATGCCTCTGCCAATGCCTGACCAAGCCGATCCGATGTATAAAATAGTCGAAACGCCGAGAATTAGCAGCTGGAATGTGAATGTGTTCGGCGTACCGAACAGGAAAGACAATCCTTCATTTAATTGGGCGGTCCCAAAACCCAGCGTTGAAGCAACGCCCACAATGGTAGCGAACACAGCGAGAATATCTATTAATTTTCCTGCGATTCCCGACATGGCCTTTTGGCCGAATAATGGAACGAGCGTGGCACTGATCAAGCCAGGTGCGCCGTTATGGAATTTGAAGTAGGCAAGCACAAGTGCCACGATGCCATAAACGGCCCATGCGTGAAGGCCCCAGTGGAAAAAGGAAAACTGCAAAGCTTCGGAAACCGCTTCCGGCGAGCCGAGTTCAGATCGCGGTGCACTTGTGAAAGCGTGGGAAATCGGTTCTGCCGTTGTCCAGAAAACCAATCCCATCCCCATGCCTGCACTAAACAGCATGGCAAACCAGGAAGGCAAAGAGAACTCGGGCTCTTCATCCGGTTTTCCTAATTTGATATTTGCATACTTGGAAAAAATCATATAAATGCAGAATGCTAAGATGATAAATACTGTCACCAAATAGTACCACCCGAAAGTATCTGATATTGCAGCGGTCAGCTTTCCGGTAGATTCATTGAACCCTGTAGGAGAGAAGAGCCCCCATCCCACCATGCCTATACAAAGAAATAACGAAATCCAAAAAACCAGTGTAACTTTTTTCATATCTTCCCTCTTTTCTATAAATCTACTTAACAAAAAAATTTTCCCTATTTCCCCACCATTAAACCTATTTAATTCAAAAAAAGGATTCAGTTTAATTACAAATTGTAATATGTTTCGGTTTAGCGTAATACAATTGTTATTTTCTATCTGTCGTTTTGACATCGGAATGAAATGTGTAGGTGGTATGATGCTCATTGTTAGTGAAAAGGAGGAATTTCATTCATGAAAAAGCATATCGTTACACTAACTGCAATCGCAGCACTTAGTGTAGGAGTAGCAAGCCAAGCTAGCGCCGAATCATATACAGTACAACCAGGTGATACACTATGGAGCATTTCGCAGGCAAACAACGTTTCTGTTGAACAAGTAAAAGGACAGAACGACTTATCATCGAACTTAATTTTCCCGCAACAACAACTTGAAATCGGCTCAGAACAAGCTGCAGCAGTTTCAGAGGAGAAAGCTACATATACAGTAGCAAGCGGAGACACATTATTTAAAATCGCGCAAGCACATAACTTGTCATTGGATACATTGATGAGCTGGAACGGCATCACAGGCCACTGGATTTTCCCTGGAGACAAATTAGTTGTTAAAGGCGGATCGCCAATTTCAGTTCCTAAAGCACCAAAAGAAGAAGCACCGGCACAAGCACCAGCTAAAGCACCGGCACAAGCTTCAGTCAAAGCTCCTGCAAAAGCAGCAGCACCAGCTAAAGCAGCATCTGCTCAATCAGGCAAAGAAATGACTGTCTCAGCTACAGCTTACACAGCATTTTGTGCAGGATGTTCAGGCGTAACAGCAACTGGCCAAGATTTGCGTTCTAACCCGAATCAGAAAGTCATCGCAGTAGACCCGACAGTTATTCCATTAGGCTCAAAAGTATGGGTTGAAGGCTACGGCACTGCAATCGCTGGCGATACAGGCGGCGCAATCAAAGGAAACAAAATTGACGTCTTCATCCCGTCACAGGGCGCAGCTCTTGACTGGGGACGCAAAACAATCAACATCAAAATTTTAGACTAATAAAAACATGCTACAAAGCCGAGGTGTCCATTCCCTTGGCCTTTTTTTATGGGGAAAAATAAAGAGGCAATCCATTTAGGATTGCCTCTCAGCCTGTAGACAAAGTATAAATGAAATGAATAGAAATGTATGAAACCAACCGGACCGCCCACTTCGCTTTCCGTGGGCTCAGCTTCAGCCTCCTCGCTGCTTCGCATCTGCGGGGTCTTCAGCTTTCGCTGTCCCACAGGAGTCTCCATGGCCGAACCGGTTGGGGCATCTCTCTTTGATTGGAGAGAGATGCTCATCCGATTGAAGCTGAAACAGACAGCTCAAGAAGAAAAGTGACACCTCTTCATAGCCTTCATGTTCAGGATCCGGAGTGAAAGCCGGCGACTCCAGCGGGATAGCGAAGTGCCGAAATCCACTCGGGACGCACGTTCCGAGTTAGTTCGGCGCAAGCCCGCGGAACGCGTCCGGCTGAAACGGAGGATCCGGGATGCCCGGTTGCATGTTCATTCATTTCTCATGTGTAAAAATTCTTTTGTCTACAAGCTAAGAGGCAATCCATTTAGGATTGCCTCTTTTTTGTTATTTAAGGGTTTTTACAGTAATTAAAGGATGAATGGAATTGTCTTTCAGCCCGAAGCGGATAATGTTTTCTTTTCCTTTTTTGTAATTTGGATCCGTAATTTCAGGATACAGATTCGTCAATACCGTAGCGGAAGAACCGTGGACTTTCACTTCGTCATTTTCAAAAGGAATGGTTTTGTTATGGACGGCCTGTTCCAAGCCGATTTCATCTTTCAGCTTTTTCTGGAATTTATTGAGGTAGGCCTGATTAAAGCATTCCACCAGAAAAATCACCAAAAAGATAAAAAGGAGTGCAAAGACCAAGGCAATCCAATCGCTTTGGAAAAAATAAAGCGCGACTGCAGGAGCCAGGATAAGCAGAAACAAAAACATGAGATTTGCTATTCTGTAAAAATATACCTGCTGTTCTGCCTTTTCGATTTCCAGTGAATACTTCTGTTTGACGCCCTGCAGGTCCAAAATTTGATAGCGTTCCAAATCTTCCTCAAGCTGCGGGTCAAAAACGCGGGTTAATGCGACATCGCGTGTATCGGTATCCACGTTGTAGCGAAGGTCCAAAGCAGGGTCTTTCCAGTTTAAATATTTCGGTACATCTTTTAAAGATACTTTTAAGTCCATCGCTCTCATCCTCTCATAGAATAATATTATTTAGGTTATCGCGTGTAAAAATCAAAATGGTAGGGTATAATATTCAAATATTCTCACTATTCTTTTTTAATCATATAAGGAGGCAGGCGGAATGTCAAAAAAAGAAAAGAATTTTTCTAGGCGAGACTTTTTGAAGACTTCGGGGGTAGCTGCCGGCGCATTGGTCGGCGGTGGGATTATCGGAGGATTAATTGCCTCCAATACCGGCAACGAGACTGCTTCTCCTGGCACAGCGCCGGCAACACATGGGGAAACTGGATCAGCTGGCGGCGTCAGAGGCCTGATGTTTTTCAAAAACGATGCGGAATTCCAAATTTTATCGCAGGCTACAGAACGAATTTTCCCGGAAGATGATTTGGGGCCTGGTGCCATCGGTTTAGGAGTGCCTTATTTTATTGACCAGCAGCTGGCCGGCGCATACGGAGAAAACTCCAAAGAATACATGCAAGGGCCTTTCTTTGAAGGGGAAACCACACAAGGGTATCAAAGCCGTTTAAAAAGAAATGAAATGTTCCGCCAAGGGCTTCAAATTATGCAGCAGGAAGCGCAAAAACGCTTTAAAGCCAACTTTGCTGATCTTGAAGGCGGCCAGATGGACGAAATCCTGACGGCCTTCCAGGAAGACCAAATCCAGATGCAAGGGGTTTCTTCTTTATTCTTTTTCCGCTTGCTGCGCTCGGCTACTCTAGAAGGGGCTTACGCAGATCCGATTTACGGCGGAAACCAAAACATGGATGGCTGGAAGATGAAAGGGTTCCCTGGGCATCAGGCGGCTTATATCAGCCAAATCGACAACGAAGAATTCCAGGAAATTGATCCGAAATCTCTTGGCACGGGTCATTAATAGAAAGAGGGGGAGTCTTGATGGTCACAACTTTGGATAAAGTGGATGTAGTAACGGTAGGCGTAGGCTGGACAGGCGGCATCATTGCAGCGGAATGTGCAAAAGAAGGGCTGAAAGTGGTCGGGCTGGAACGCGGCCGTGAGCGGGGCACTTCAGATTTCGCCATCGTGCATGATGAATACCGCTATGCCATACGCTACGAATTGATGCAGGATTTATCGCGGGAGACGGTGTCGTTCCGAAACAACCGCAAACAGCGGGCTCTGCCGATGCGCCAAATGGGTTCATTTCTTCTGGGGGAAGGGCTGGGCGGCTCCGGCACCCACTGGAACGGCCAGAACTGGCGATTCCTGCCTTACGACTTTGAAATAAAGACCATGACCGATCAAAAATACGGAGCCAACAAACTGCCTGCTGAGTACACGATTCAAGATTGGGGAATCACTTACGATGAATTGGAGCCGTATTTTGACCGTTTTGAAAAAACAGCGGGCATTTCCGGTGAAGATACCAATCCATTCTGGGGGAAACGGTCAGCTGAATATGCAACGCCGCCGATGAAAAAAACACCGATTCTGCAAAAATTCGAAACGGCTTCCAAAAATCTGGGCTACTCGCCGTTTATGATGCCTTCTGCCAATTTATCGGAAGCATATGAAAATCCGGACGGCGCCAAGATTAATGCCTGCCAATACTGTGGGTTCTGTGAACGCTTCGGCTGTGAATACGGAGCAAAAAGTTCTCCGGAAATCACGGTAGTCCCGACAGCTAAAAATACCGGCAATTACGAAATTAAATTCAATGCCAATGTAGTGGAAGTCATGAAGCAAGGAGACAAGGTCACCGGGGTTCGCTATTTTGACACGGTCTCGTTTGAAGAATTCATCCAGCCGGCAGAAGTCGTTGTGCTGACCAGTTACATGATGAATAATGCCAAGCTGCTGATGGTATCAAAAATCGGCGAACAGTATGACCCTGAGACAGGAAGAGGAACCCTGGGGCGCAATTATGCTTACCAGATATTGCCGGGTGCATCCGGTTTCTTTGACGAGAAAATGAATGTCTTTATGGGAGCAGGGGCGCTTGGGATGACAGTGGACGATTTCAACGGCGACAATTTTGACCACGGAGACCTGGACTTTATCCATGGTGCCAGTCTGTCGATCACCCAAACCGGAAACCGGCCGATCCAAACCAATCCGGTGCCGCCGGATACACCGTCATGGGGAGCAGATTTCAAAAAGGCGTCTATTGAAAACTATCCTCGAACGCTGAACATCGGCGGTCAGGGAGCTTCCATGCCGCACCGCGAAAATTATATGGCACTCGATGGCACGTATAAGGATATCTACGGCGTCCCGTTGCTGCAGCTGACATATAATTTCACCGATCAGGACCGGGCCCTGCATGCCTACCTTACTGAAAAAGCTGCGGGTATTATGCAGGAAATGGGCGCAAAAACGGTGGTCGGCGGCAGCCCGATTTCCGATTACGATATTGTTCCTTATCAAACTACACATAATACGGGCGGTACTGTCATGGGCTCAGACCCGGCTATCAGTGTAGTGAACAATTATCTACAGCATTGGGATGCTGAAAATTTATTTGTTGTGGGAGCCGGGAATTTTGCGCATAACGGAGGCTATAACCCGACTGGAACCGTAGGGGCACTTGCTTATCGCTGTGCGGAAGGCATTATCAACTACAGCAAAAACGGCGGATCACTTGTTTAAGGAAGGAGGAAAACAGCTATGGGAGGATTAGCATCAATTGGTGTACCGGGATTAATCATTATTCTGGTTATTGTCCTTATTATATTCGGACCGAAAAAATTGCCGGAAATTGGCGGGGCCGTCGGCAAGACTTTTTCAGAATTCAAGCGTTCAACAAAAGGTTTGATGGATGACGACGAAGACGAAACGGTTGAAAAGCATGAAAAAAAATCCGATAAAATATGAAGGTGGTTAAATGGATCCGTATGGAGAACGCAAACTAATTAGCCCGCTTCACAAAAAAGCGGTTCAGCCAGAACAGCCTGCGAAAACCATTCCGGAAGAGCCGCCGGAACCAGTGAAGCCGGAGCCGCCGAAAATGGAGGAGCCGCCGGAATCAGCAGAAAGTTTAGTGGACCATTTGGGGGAATTGAGAAAGCAATTGATCAAAAGTGCTTTTGTCTTCATCTTCTTCTTGCTGGTGGTTTTTTCAACCTTGAACTTTTGGTTCCCGCATGTTGTCAAAGGCCATGACTTGGTCATACTCGGACCGCTTGAAGTGATCAAGTTTTATACCTCGATTTCGGTTACATTGGCGCTTGGTTTGTCCTTGCCGTTTCTTTGCTATTTTTTATGGCAATTTGTAAAGCCAGGATTGCTGGAGCCGGAAGCCAAATTCATTGGCTTGTACTCGCCGGCCATGCTGCTGTTGTTCATTCTCGGCATTTCATTTGGTTACTTTATTGTCAATCCGCTGAGTTTTCAATTTCTCATTGGCCTTGGAGAAGCCAACTTTGCAGTCATGATTTCAGCGAGTGAATATGTCCATTTTCTAATTATGACGACGATACCGCTCGGATTACTGTTTGAATTGCCGATTGTAGCCATGTTTTTATCTTCAATCGGTTTATTGACCTCTTCTTCTATGAAAAACGTCCGGAAGTGGTCTTATTTAGTGATTGCAGTGGTGTCGGCGCTGATTACACCGCCGGATTTCATTAGCCAGTTAATCGTCTTAATTCCTATGGCCATTTTGTATGAAGCCAGTATTTATATCGTCAGAAAAATGGAGGCCAAAAAAGCCAATATCGAATCTTCTGCAGTCTAGGAAGAAAAACAGGAACTGTACTTCGGTACAGTTTTTGTTATATTAAAATATTGGAAAATTCCGATATTTAATGGCATTCCTTTTCAAACTCCGATACACTGAAGAGGCAAGGGATTATGCAGACCGACAAGCAGACTAACAGAAAAAGAAACCCATGAGGAGGAGGAGCTGTATGACGATAAACTTAAAAGTGATTGAAGATCTAAACTCGGTAGATGTTTCAAAATTAGTGGAAGAAAGTGAAGCAGAAGGTTACCGTTTCCTCAGACGGCTGGTGACTCAATACGAAGACGGTACAAACACGTTCAACCAGCCGGGGGAAGTACTTTACGGAGTTTGGGATCAGCAAGGTCATCTGGTAGCCATCGGCGGGTTAAACCGCGATCCTTATTCAAGCAAACAAGGCGTTGGAAGGCTTCGCCGCTTTTACATTTCACCTAATGCCAGAAGGCAGGGAATCGGGACAAAGCTTCTGAAAGAAATTATTGATTTTGGACGAAACCATTTCAAGGAAATTGTCGTTCGGACGGATTCGTCTACTGCTGATGCTTTTTACAGAGCGAACGGTTTTTCTGCAGATTTGGGATTGCCGGAAGCAACCCACGGATTGACATTGGACAACGGAGTAAAAGAAACGGCACAATAATTAAGGAAATCATTTAATAATGAATGGCGGCTTGCTTTTGCAGGCCGTTTTTTGACGGGAAAAGCGAGGAGGTGTTGATTCTGAGGAAAGTAGAAGTGTCCGAATACAATCCGGAATGGCGCCGGCTTTTTGAAGAGGCGGCAGCGGAATTGAAAAAAGTATTGGGGGAAGAGTGCTTAACCATTCACCATTTCGGCAGTACTTCGGTGGAAGGAATGGCAGCCAAACCGATAATCGATTTGATGCCGGTAGTACGAAAAATTGAAGCCGTGGATCGGTTTAATGGCGAGATGCAGGCTCTCGGATATCAACCGAAAGGGGAAAACGGCTTGCCGGGAAGGCGGTACTTCCAAAAAGGCGGAGATGAACGCAGCCATCATGTACATATTTACGAAAGCGGAAATCCTGAAATAAAGCGCCATTTGGCTTTCCGTGATTATTTGAAGAAACATCCCAAAGAAGCAGAAAGATATGGTACGTTAAAAAAGAAGCTGGCAGAAGTGCATCCATGGGATATTGAAAAATATATTCAAGGAAAAGAGCAGATGGCGGCGGCTATTGAAAAGCAGGCAATGGAGGAGATCTATAATGGACATGTCCGACTGGAAAGGTGCAGCGGGTGTTTGCATCAATGAAAAAAACGAAGTGCTGCTGGTGCTGCAAGGGCCTCCGGAAGAAGAGAAAAAATGGGCTGTCCCGGCAGGCGGCGTTGAACAAGGCGAAAGCTTGCAGGAATGCATCGAACGGGAATTTTTTGAAGAAACGGGACTCACGGTAAAAGTATTGAATGAATTGAAAGTCCGAAGCGGCGAGTATGAAAATGCGGCTGTGTCTTTTGACGTCCATTATTTTGAAGTAGAAGTGACGGGCGGTGAGATTACCGTTCAAGAAGGCGACGAATGGATAGCGGAAGTGGCTTGGAAACCGATTGAGGAACTTTCGGAGCTGGCCATGGCTTATCCGGATGATATTGAATTGATTGAATCGTTAATTCGAAATTAAGAAGGCTTAATAATTTTTTAAAAAGGGTATATATTGATAAGACTTTTTTCGAGGAGGAACGGTGATGAAAAAGGATAAGCAAGACCACGAAGGTGAAGAGCTGATTCCGGAAGTCGAGCCGCGCCGAGACATGCCTGATAAAAAGGAATTTGATCCAATGCCGGACCGGGATTTGGAGTACGAAGAAAATTCAAATGAAAAATACAGAGACCATCCACCTACAGACAAATGAGGCAAGCCGCTTGCGGCTTGTTTTTTGAATGAACAGATAAAGTTGTTTTTGAAAAAGGGGGATCTGAATGCCGCGTTATTCGTTTAAAGAGGCCATTTGGCAAGAAGAAGGGGACGTTCGGGACCAGGATTTTCTCAAGTTTTTGCCCGACAATCAAAAAATGCATTCCTGGATCCGGGAGTCACGCGACGTCAGCGTAAATATTCTGCATGCGGATACTTCCGAACAAGGAAACGAAGCGATTTGGGGTTCGCTTATTTACCGGCAAAACCCTAAAAAGAAAGATGATTTGAATGTCTTTCATTTTTATTTGTCGAGAGAGATTTTGGTGACGAATGAACTGAACTTCGATGTTGATGAAGACCTGGATAAACAGTCGATTCTTAAGCAAATGAAAGAGAAAGAATCCACGATTGAACTGATGATGATCCTGTTAGGCGATATGATCAGTTCCATCCTTCACCAGATTGATGAATTTGAAGAACAGCTTCGAAATTTACTGTGGGAAATAAGAGAAAAAAACGGCAAAAAGACTTTAGACAAAATTGAAGTCGTGCGCCATGAAATTTTACTGTGGAAAAATCTGGTGATGGGGTTCCTGGAGATTAAAATGGCGATTTCTGAAACCTTCGGCCAAGATGCAGAAAGCGGAAAAGAATACATCCGCACTTCAACGCGCATCGACCGGTGCATCATGCTGGTGCGGTCGTATAAAGATGAAATCAACAATATGGTGGACATGGAAAATGTTGTGGCCAATTACCGCGGAAACGAAATCATGAAGACTTTGACCGTCTTGACAACACTGTTTACTCCAGTGATGGCTTTTGGCGCCTTATGGGGAATGAACTTTAAAAATATGCCGGAATTGGATTGGTCTTATGGGTATCTGGGTTCTTTGATCCTGATTACGGCTTCCACGGTTTTCCTTTATTTCTATTTGAAACACCGAGGCTGGACGGGAGATATCTTAAAAACAGCCTTGAGTAAAGATCCGAAAACGAAAAAAGAACAAAGGAGCTAGCCCGTGTTTTAGGGCTGCTCCTTTTGTTTTAATAATGGAATTTATCTTTTTCAAGTTCATCCAGGAGGTCGGTATAGCGCTGAAGATCCTGGTCTCCATGTTTTTGAATGTAGGAAGTGATCATGTCTTTTAATTCTTTGCGCTGCCGCTCCACGCTGACCAATTTTTCTTTCATCGATTGGCGTCTCCATAGCTCAGCGTCTTTTACGTCTTCCATTTTTTCAAGCATGTCAATTTCGGCCAGCAAAACAAGCGCCGCATTTTTCTTTTCCTCGTACTTCTTCAGGGACTTTTCAATCTTTTTCGTGTCGTTGTCAAAAGCCATGTTCGAGTATATAGACAAAATGCCCACCCACCTTTCATAGATACTTGGCGTTGTTTAACCATTTCCCTAATTTCCTTAAATATAAGCGTGTGTATTATTTTTATTATAGATGAGAATATTCTGAATTTCAATTGACGTTTTTTGTTGTTTCCAGTAAGATAAAGGAAATGATAAAGGAGGTGGGTAGAATGAATCAAACTGGTAAGCGCATGACAGAATGTCAGGAATATCTTTACATTCTTCATGGCGTTACTTTCACAAAATCCATGCACGGGACAAATCTGTCCTTTTTTAGACAATCGCATGAAGTGAAAAACCAGTGAGAGACATCTGCCTACAAACAGATTTACGTAAAGGCATGCGTCTGCGCATGCCTTTTTTGTATTGCACGCGTCTCTTCTAACGAAAGGGAGAGAACCATGATTATTAGCCAATTCCAGCACATTATGTGCCATTTTGCCAACCAGAAATTATTCAATCACATTAAAGGGGAAATTGCCGAAGACCAGCGCATCGGGCTAGTCGGCAGAAACGGGGAAGGAAAGACGACTTTGCTGAATGTCCTGGCTGGGAACCTGCAGCCGACTGAAGGCGCTGTTACTTGGAAAAAAGGCTGTGCCATCGGCTTGTTGCAGCAATCACCTGACGAGAATGGTGAACAGACGGTCCATTGCCTGCTGCGAGCAGTTTTTTCAGAGTTGCTTGCGCTTCAGCGGCAGCTCGAAGAAATGGAACAGCAAATGGGAAGTGCAGCTCCGGAAACCATAGAACGGCTGCTGCAGCGCTACGGTGTGCTGCAGGATGATTTTATTCAGCGGGGCGGCTACGATATTGAAGTGAAGATCGATCAGATTCTGAATGGTTTGAAAATCAAATCCTTAAAAGACGAACGATGGGGGCATCTAAGCGGAGGCGAACGCACAAAAGTCGGATTGGCCAAACTGCTGTTGCAGGAGCCGGATTTGCTGCTGCTCGATGAGCCGACCAACCACTTGGACTTAGAAGCCATTGAATGGCTTGGTTCGTTTATCAGCCATTATAAAGGGACAATTGTGCTGGTTTCGCATGACCGCTATTTCCTGGATGAAACCGTCACGCAGATTTGGGAGTTGGATCAAGGCGATTTGATTCAGTATATCGGCAATTACTCGGCCTATGTAAAAGAACGCGAAGCCCGTCTGCTGATCGAGTTCCAGCAGTATCAGGACCAGCAAAAGAAAATCAAAAAAATGAAAGAAACCATCAAACGGCTGAAAGAGTGGGCAAACCGGGCGAATCCGCCGAATGCGGGCATGCACCGCCAGGCGAAAAGCATTGAGAAGGCTTTGGCACGGATTGAATTGCTCGACCGCCCCGTCCTTTCCAAAAAACAAATGGCGCTCGATTTCCAGATGGAGGACCGCAGCGGAAAAGATGTAGTCCGAATGGAAGGAGTTTGGAAAGGCTACGGAGAACGGATCTTGTTCCACGAATTGGATTTGCATGTCCGTTTCCGGGAGCGTGTTGCCATTGTCGGTTCCAATGGTACAGGAAAGACCACACTTTTAAATTTAATCATGAAGACGGACGTGCCGGATGCTGGGGAAATAAAGCTGGGCAATGGATTGTCTATCGGTTATTTGTCCCAGCACACCTTGGAAATGGACAACAACCGGACTGTTCTGGATGAATTCCGGGATGTCGTGCCTGTCTCGGAATACGAAGCCCGTCCGTTGCTGGCAAAATTCCTTTTTTTCGGCAATATGGTGTTTCAGCCGGTGCGCCAGCTTAGCGGAGGAGAGCGAATGCGCCTCCGGCTTGCCCAATTGATGCACATGAACCACAATTTGCTGATTTTGGACGAACCGACCAACCATTTGGATTTAGAAGCCAAAGAAGTGATGGAAGAAGCGCTCGCCAACTTTCCGGGCACCATTATTTCAGTTTCACATGACCGCTATTTTCTCGACAAGCTGTTTCCGGTAACCTACTGGCTGCACAATCAAGCGATTGAGCGTTTTGAAGGGAATTATTCATTCGCTAAAGAAAAAAAGCAAGCCATCGGTGCCGTTTGACGGAGAATGTGAAAGCGGCAACTTATCACAAGACAAAAATAAAACAGCTTATCCGACAAGGGGATAAGCTGTTTTATTTCGTTTCGACCGTTTCAATCGGTTCTATCCAAACTTGCGACCAGTTTTGGATTTCATCCATTACCGGCTTTAATGAAAAACCTTTTTCGGTCAACTCGTATTCAATCCGGACAGGCGTTTCGGGATAGACGGTGCGCGTAACGAGACCCTGTGCTTCCAGATTTTTTAATCGTTCTGACAAGAGACGGCCGCTGATGCCGATGACTTCAGTTAAATGGCTAAAACGTTGAGGTCCAGATAAAAGCTGATAAATGATCAACCCGGTCCAACGCTGGCTGAGAAGCGAAATTGCACTTTCAAAACGGGGACAAATGACGGATGTGTCCATTCTTATCACTCCTTTTTTATATAATAGCACAAAACCAGTGTGGAATAAAAGAATAAGGTTACTTGACATATATAACTTCCTTTAATATAATTGGTTACATAAAGTAACTAAAGAAAAGAGGCCATCAAAATGAATTTTCATACAAAACCGGTCACATACGTAGGCGAAGTTGGGTTAAAGGTATTGGATTTAAAAGAAATGACGCGTTTCTATAAAGAAGTAATTGGATTTGAAGTATTGAAAGAAACGGAAAGTGCAACGGTTTTAGGGGCAGGCGGCCAAGCTTTGCTGAAGCTGGAAGCTGTCGAAGGCTTAGCGCTGAAGCAAGATCGCTACGCAGGGCTTTACCATTTCGCAATCCTATTGCCAGACCGAAAAGAGTTGGCGAAAATACTTATCCATCTTCACAATTCAGGAATCCGTTTAGGTTCTTCCGATCATCTAGTCAGTGAAGCGTTGTACTTGAGCGACCCGGAAGGCAATGGCATTGAAATCTACCGGGACCGGGAGCCGGAGGAGTGGAACTGGAACGGCGGCCAAGTAGATATGGCAGTTGATCCAATCGATGCGCAAGGGCTTGTCCAAACTGCCCAGGAAGCCGGAGAAGTTTGGCAAGGCATGCCTGCAGGCACGGTTATGGGACATATTCACCTTCATGTTTCAAACTTGCAGGAAGCCCAAAAATTTTACGTCGATGGGCTGGGATTTGAAATCGTCACTTCCATGGGCGGCCAGGCACTGTTTCTTGCCGACCAGAAATACCATCACCATATCGGCTTGAACGTCTGGAACGGAATCGGCATACCGGCCTTACCGGAAAAAGAGGCTGGTTTGAATTACTATACACTTGTTTTGGAAGATGAAGAAAAACGCAGCCGTTTGGCGGAACACCTTCAAACCATGGACGTAGAAATTACAGAACACGAAAACTACTTGGAAACAACCGACCCATCCGGAAACCACATCCGCTTGACGGTTTAACAAAGAAAAGTGGAAGCGCCTGTCCAGCCCCGACAAGCGCTGGAGGATTTGAAAGCCATGGCGCTTCTTAGCCATGGATTCACAGCCGAAGCGACCTCGAGGGGCTAGGCGCTGCAGCTGGACAAAGAAGAAAAGCGGAAGCGGCCGTTAAGGTTCGACGGGCATAAGACAGAGCGGCGAAGCGGCGTTCTGTGCCGCACAGCCGAAATGGCTTATGACCCGAGGACCTGGCCGCTACAGCTGGACAAGAAAAGCGGAGGCGCCTGTCCAGCCCCGACAAGCACTGGATCCTTAAAGCATTTTTAAATACGAAAAGCCGGCTCTAATTTGAGCCGGCTTTTTCCGTGGATGGAGAAGTTCGTTCGCAACTGGCATCCAGATTATAAAATTGATTTTCCTGGCTGGGCGTTGCCTTACTGGCTGGAACAGCTGTGGTGCTGAACGCAGCTATTTCTTCTGCCGGGTGGTTTTGCCGTGTTTCCATATATGCATACAATCTTTCCTGGCTTTTCAATTCTTCCAACGGATCACCAGAATAAGACAAAAGGATTAAACCGAATGCTCCTACAATTAAAGTGATGCCCAAAAGCGAAAGGAATCCCTTCATAAAATAAACCCCGCCTTTTTGTTTTGCTTAAGAGTTAGAACGCATCGGAAATCAGAAAGTTCCCTCTTGCCGAAAATGGCTGTTATGCAATACTAGAAGAAAGAATATGGGATTAGGGAGGAATGCAGATGATTTCACTGAAAACGGAGCTTTGCGGGCTTTTCGGTATGGAGTATCCAATAATTCAAGCGGGCATGGCAGGAGGTCCAACCACACCGGAATTGGTGAGTGCAGTTAGTGAAGCAGGGGGGCTTGGCACCTTAGGAGCTGCTTATCTGGCGCCGGATGCCATGAGAAATGCAATTACGGAAATTCAGTCGCGCACGGAAAAACCTTTCGCAGTCAATATCTTTGCTTCTCACGAAAAAGACGATTTTAGCCGTTTGGAAGAAGTGCAAAAAACTTTAGCCCCTTTCCATTCCGAATTGAAGATTGAAAAGTTGCAGTCTTCCTATGCGTCACCGGATTGGAGCGCAGAGCAATTCGAAATTTGCATCGAAAAAGAAGTGCCCATTATCAGCACGGCATTCGGCTGTTTGTCGAAACGCCAGATGGACATTGCTAAGGCGCGGCGCGTAAAAACCGTTGTCATGGTTACCACGGTAAAAGAGGCGCAGCAAGCTGAACAGGCAGGAGCGGATGCGGTCGTGGCACAGGGAAGCGAAGCCGGCGGACACCGCAGCACGTTTTCGCTTGAGCGCCATCCGCAGGGAGCGTTAATTGGTACCATGTCATTGGTCCCCCAAATTGCAGATGCCGTTGCCGTTCCGGTCATTGCAGCCGGCGGCATTGCAGATGGCCGCGGGCTGGTTTCGTCGCTGGCCTTGGGGGCGCAGGCGGTACAACTGGGCACCCGCTTTCTGACAGCACATGAAGCCGGGACACACGCTGTATATAAACAAGCCATCTTTGACAGTGATGAAGAAAGCACGGTCATCACAAAAGTATTTTCCGGCCGGCCGGCAAGGGGCATTAAAAACCGTTTTATCGAAGAATTTGAAAAAGGGGGAATCGCGCCGCTTCCTTTTCCTTCACAAAACACAATCACGAAGGACTTACGGGCTGCGGCTGGCCGAAACAACGATTCGGCGTTTATGTCGTTATGGGCAGGCCAGTCGACCCGGATGCTGACAGAAGAGCAGGGAGCGGCAGATATTATTGAGGCCATTATGGAACAGGCACAGAAAATCCTTCGCTGAACCAGCAGACTTCCATTACGATGAAACGAATTTCATTTAAGCGGTTTCCTTTCAGGAAGCCGCTTTTTTACGGGCTGCTGCGGCTGGAAAAGTTTCTTTAGTGAAACTTATAAGGGGCCAATCCGTATAGATAACTAGTGGAAATCCAATCAGAATTTAAAGGGGAATTTAGTGTGGGAAGTATATTGTTATTTGCAGCTATTGCATCTCTTGTGGCTGCCGTAATTATTGTGCCGCTGGCAGGAAACGGGAAAAGAGCCGGGAACTCTCATCAGTCAATTGTTATTCCCGGCCTGGTTTTTGTTTTTATTGTCGGAATTTTATTGATTGCAGGCTATTATTATTTTACAAATGCAGACCGGACTTTGATGTCACTTTGGCCAATCGTGCTTATTGCGACGGTGCTTGGAGCCTTGTTCTCAAGTGGAACGGAGCAAAAGGTGAAGTCGGTGCTGGCAATCGGAGCTTTGGCGCTTGCCGCCTATATTTTGTCGGCGCCGTTGTTTAACGCAACGGAAAAATACGAAGCAGTGCAAATGGAAGAGCAAGAAGAAATTGAAGCATTTGATGAAACGCAGACTCCGGCCAGTGTGCCGCCGAAATTTGCGCGCAATAAAATGAAAAAAGCATTCGGCCAAGTGCCGGATACGAGCTATTACGAACTCGGAAGCTTGCAGATCCAAAAAGTCGGCGGGGAATATGTCTACATTGCCCCTGTGGAATTTTCCGGATTTTTCAAATGGTGGAACGGGGATTCGACTCCGGGCTACTTCACGATGAGCGCGACCGACGCTTCGGCAAATCCGAAGTTTGTGAAAGCGGAGATGGTGTATACGCCGTCTTCTTATTTTAATAAAAACATCGAGCGCCATATGCGCCTTGAAAATCCGGAAGCGATTTTTTATGGCGACTCGCAGCTGGAAATTGACGATGATGGAAAACCGTTTTATATCCGTTCATACGGCGATTTTATTTCTGCCCGCAACGGGTTTGCGGTTAAAGGCATTGTAACTGTCGATCCAGCTACCGGCAAAACGGAAACTTATTCACTTAAGGAAGTTCCGGCGTTTATCGACGGCGCGGTTTCTCCGGAGTCGGTCAGCCTGGAAAATAGCTACTACGGGAATTACATCCATGGGTTCTGGAACAGCAAATTCGGCAAGAAAGATGTGAAACTGCCATCGGATGAAGGAACCGAAGCAAATGTCAGCCCTGTTTTCGATGCAGAAGGGGACATGTACTATTTCACTGATTTTACCAGCCCGAAAGAAGGCGTCGATTCGATGCTCGGCTATTCCTTGACGAATGCGCGTACGGGGGAATCCACGTATTTCACCGGAAATATGGAAGATTCCTATATGGACTCCCAAGGGAATTTACAGATTATTGAGAAGCAATTCATCGAAAAACAATGGTCGGGGGAAATGCCGGTGCTTTACAATTTTTATGAAGAAGCCAGTTGGCTGACGCCGGTGCTCGATTCGAACGGCTTTTTGCAGAATTACTTTATCGTCTCGGCCGCCAATCCGGAAATTTCCGTTTTTGCCGGAACGCCGAATGAAGCCCTTCAGCTGTATAAAACGGCCCTTCAGCGCGGAGGCAGTACAGTGGACGGCAGTTCGGATGCAGAAGAAGCCTCAGCTTCCGGCGTTGTAGAACGGGTCTTCAAGGAAAAGACAGGAGACTTTACGGTCGTCTCTTTCCTGATGGAAGACGGAACAAATTTTATCGTCTCTTCTGAGAATGTTCCATTCGCGATTTACTTAAAAGAAACCGATCGGGTACAAGTCACCTACCTGCAAACGGGTGATTTGTTCCTGCCGGTAAAAGCAATGGCCATTGAAGGAATCGAATAAACCAATGGAATCCTTCTGCCTTATGGACAGAAGGATTTTTTCTTTCCGATAGAGAAGCTTATACTTTATAGAATCCCGTTTTCCAATTAAACTGGAGGGAAGAGGTGATGCACGTGCGAAAAGTTTTTTGGATCATCCTGCTGCTTGTGCTGATTTATTTCGCACGGCCACTGTGGGAAGAGAAGGCAAGTGAATACGTGGACCTGGGCTTCTTGGACAAGTTTGATGCGACGGTTGAACAAGTCGCAAACAGTCCAACAGTATCGGAAGCTTTGGAGCAAGCCAAGCAATTCACAGGCGAAATAGGCGGACAGCTGCAGTCTTTTGTCAGTGAAAGTTCTGCAGAAATGCCGGATGCTGTCGAGAAACCGGATTTGGCTGAAACCGAGTCGCTGTTTGCTGTCCATAATGTCACGCTCGGCATGGCGAAAGAAGAAGCCCAGGCAAAAGTCGGCTTGCCTCTTCGCTTAATGCGGAACGAATATGGAGCCGATTGGCATAGCTACCATCAAAACTATCAGAACTATGTGTTATTGTCGTATGACCAGAATGGCAAGGTCAATGGCATGTTTACCAATCAGGACTTGATTTCCTCGACAAAAGGGCTATCGATGGATTCCAACAAAGCAGAAGTCCGGGCAGCGCTCGGCATTCCGCTGAAGAGCCTGCAAAAAGGGAATGTGCAATACATTTTGGATACTCGTGAAGAATACGATGTGTTTAAAATAGATTCGATATACGTGACGGTATTTTATGATATTCATGAACAAGACACAGTAACGGCTCTACAAGTTGTTACGGAAGACTTGGAAAAACAGCGGGAGAAAATTTATGCCGCCCCCGATGCTGAATTGAAAGAAGGCTTTGAATTTCTGTTGTTTGAACTGACGAACTCAGCGCGCATCCAGCGGGACCTTCCGCTGTTGAAGTGGGATGAAGCAGCCCGCGCTACAGCCCGCAAACACAGTGAGGATATGGCGGAAAACCGGTATTTCAGCCATACCAACCTGGCGGGGAAATCACCTTTTGACCGCATGAAAGATGACGGCATTACGTTCTTCGTAGCCGGTGAAAACCTGGCGTATGGCCAATACAGCAGCATTTTTGCCCATGAAGGTTTGATGAATTCAATGGGGCATCGCGAAAATATTGTAAAACCGGATTTTGGCTATCTTGGAATTGGGGCAGCCTTCAACTCGGACAATCAGCCTTATTTCACCGCCAATTTCTTCAATCGATAAGGTTCAAGGCATCAGCAACGATTTTGCTGGTGCTTTTTGTATGAACAGGTCCACGGGTGAAAAAACTTCCTGTCTGCAGATAAATTTAAGGCTCATTTTCGTGATAAACTGGGTATACACAGAAAAGAAAGGAAGTGGGCTATTTGACAAACAAACTTTGGTTCCAAACGGGTGTCGGTATTATATTGGCTTTAGTCATCATCCGTCTATTCATAGAAGTCCAAGCCATATTCGACCCGTTATTCATCATTGCGCAAACTATTTTTGTGCCATTGCTGCTTGGCGGCGTGTTATTTTATCTCAGCCGGCCGCTTCTCCGGTTTTTGCAGAAGAAGCAATTTCCGAAATGGTCAATCGTTGTTATTATTCTGGTACTGATTATTTTGGTCTTTTACCTATTTTATGCAATGATTGGACCGATTGTAACGAAACAGGTCAATTCATTGGTGAACAATGCACCGGCCATCATTGACGACGTCGAACAATACAGCCAGTACGTATTCGATCAGCGTGAACGGCTGCCGGCTTCGATTGAAGAACAGATCAATCAGATGTCAGGGCAATTGGGCGACTGGGCCAGCAATATCGGCTCATGGGTTTTGACCTTCCTGGGAAGTTTCATTTCAGGAGTCGTTTCGCTCGTCCTTGTACCGTTTTTCTTGATCTATCTTTTGCTGGACCACGAAAAGTTCGCGCCGTTTGTGGCCGGTTTCTTTAAAGGGGAACGCAGAACGTGGATCCGCAAAACTTTGAGCGACGTTGATCATACCTTGCAGTCCTACATCCAGGGCCAGTTGTTTGTCAGCTTCCTGGTCGGGGTGATGTTGTTGATCGGCTATTTGATCATCGACCTCGATTATGCTTTGCTGCTTGCGTTGATCGGAATGGTGACCAACGTCATTCCATTCCTCGGGCCATATATCGCAGTCATTCCGGCAATAATCATTGCCGTAGTCCAAGACCCGATCATGGCGGTCTATGTAGCGATCATCATGCTTATCGCCCAGCAGATTGAAAGCAATCTGATTACGCCGAACGTCATGGGCAATGCGCTTGATGTCCATCCGTTGACTGTCATTACGCTTATTTTGGCAGCTGGGAATATAGCCGGGTTATGGGGAATCATTCTCGCTATCCCTGTTTATGCGGTAATCAAGACGATTGCTAAAAACGTCTATGCCCGCAGACAGCAAATTCGCGAAACCGCTACAAAAGAAGTGTAATTTTAACCTCCGCAAATTGGATTTGCGGAGGTTAATTTTTTGCAAACAAATCCGATGTGTATTTCTTGACTTCAAATAGTATACCCCCTAAACTAGTGTTTATTGGTTGAGGGGGTATACTATTTTGGATGGGCGAATAAAAGAAGCCGTTGATTTGTTTCAGGAAGTAATGCTATACGGTACGGAACGCGTCATTAAAGCGATTGATGATCCGCTATGGAAAGAGTTTTCTCCGGAACAAATGCAAATGCTTAAGCTGATCAGCAAGGAAAAACGTGTTACATCCAGCAGGCTGGCTGTTTTGCAGGCGGTACATAAAAGTGCGATTTCCAGCAGAATCAAAAAGCTGCTGCAAAAAGAAGTGATTCGCTTTGTTCAAACCGAACAGCAGGATCGGCGCGAAAAATTGATCGAACTGACCGAGCAGGGAGAAAAAGTCTTGGCGCAGTCAGATAAAGTGTTAACGGATTACATTGAGAAATTAATGGCTGAGCACGTGGACGATGAGGAAATCGATCAATTTCTAACGATTTTCCGCAAATTAAAAGATATTATCAAAACGGATGGAGTGTCGTAAATGAAGACTGTTTTAAAACTGAAATGGCCGATTACAATCGGTATGATCATTTTGACGGTTGCCTTATTCTTATTGGCGCCAAACTTAACAGAACAAGCAGAAGAAGCGGGATCATTCCAGTTGTCGCAAGATGCTTCTTCACAAATGGCAGCGACGATTCTTGCAGATGCGGATGCCGCGGATCAGACCATCTCCTTAGTCATCCCGCTTGAAAAAGAGCTCGATGAACCGATGCGTGAAACTTTGGCCGGCATGGCTAAAGATATAGAAGCTCTTGGCGAACCGGTGACAAGTGTATTGAACCCGGTGGAAAGCGCAGATCTTGAAGAACAATTGGTTTCTGAAGACCAGAAAACAATTTTGATGCCGGTAACGGTTGACGGCACCGATGAAGAAGTGAATGCGGTAGCGGATGAAATTCGCGATACCATCATTCCAAAAGACGTGACCGCTTATGTTACAGGTGAAGCGATCATCAATAATGACGTGAATATCAGCGCACAGGAAGGGCTGAAACGGACAGAAATCATTACGGTTGTCTTGATTTTCGGTTTATTGCTTGCGGTATTCCGTTCGATTGTGACGCCGTTCATCCCGCTTGTAGCTGTAGGGATTTCGTATTTGTTAAGCCAATCGATTGTCGCTTACTTGATCGACTGGGTCGGCTTCCCGGTATCGAACTATACCCAAATCTTTTTGGTAGCGATCTTGTTCGGTATCGGAA
Source organism: Planococcus chinensis (assembly GCF_020071995.1). Taxonomy (GTDB): domain Bacteria; phylum Bacillota; class Bacilli; order Bacillales_A; family Planococcaceae; genus Planococcus; species Planococcus chinensis_A. The sequence continues at coordinate 257,053 of NZ_JABWTK010000003.1, forward strand.
CAGATTACTGTATCTTGCTGTTGAGCCGCTATAAAGAGGAATTGTCAGCAGGGCATGGTGTGGAAGAAGCGATTGTCAACACGTACAAGACAGCTGGCCGCACATTATTGATCAGCGGAATCGCGGTATTCATCGGATTCTTTGCGATTGGTTTCGCAGATTTCCCGATTTTTAAATCCGCAGTAGCTGTAGCCGTCGGGATATTCGTGCTATTGCTTGTGCTGTTTACAGTCGTACCGTTCTTCATGGCATTGCTGAAAGAAAAACTATTCTGGCCGGCGAAAAAATCTGCCGGACATAAAGACAGCAATTTGTGGATTCAAATGAGCAAGCTGTCCATCAACCGTCCGCTGTTGTCGATGCTTGTAGTGGCTGTTATTACCGTGCCATTGCTGTTTACGTACAATAATTCATTGTCGTTCAACACAGTGGATGAAATCGGTTCGGATTATGAATCGGTGAAAGGGCTGCGCGCAATTGAAGATGGTTTTGGCAAGGGCGATTCCTTGCCGATTGAAGTCATCGTAAAATCAGATGAAACGCTGACAACAGAATCCATTGTTCCGTATTTTGAAGAAGTCAGCCGCGAAATCGAAAAAATTGACGGCGTTGAAGGCGTCCGGTCAATTACCCGCCCTACAGGCGAAGTGATTGAGGACCTTTATGCAGACAAACAATTAGGCTTGTTGTCAGAAGGGCTGACAGAAGCAGGCAGCGGCCTCGGAGAAGTACAGGCCGGGCTGACTGAAATCCAGACTAACTTAACGGGAATCAGTGAACAGACCCGCGGCGCAAACGGCCTTGGCGAAGCCGCTGCAGGGCTTGAGCAGTTGAATAGCCAGCTGGGTCTGGTTACACAAGGGCTGCAGCAAACAGGGAACGTTCAGCAGACAGTCGGTGCTTTGCCGCAAATCAGCGGGGGGCTGACTGAAATTCAGCAAGGATTGGCTGGAGCAGCTGGACAAACCGGTGAACTGGGAGCAGGCTTGATGCAGCTGTCTGAAGGCGTCGGTGCTTCGAATGCTGGCCTTGTGGAAATTCAGAACGGTTTAGCAGAAGCAGCAGAAATGATGCAGAACATGAGCGACAGCAAAACGGTTCGCGATACTGGATTGTTTATTCCGGAAGGGACGCTTGAAGGCGATGAATTCGCCCAAGTGCTGGACCGTTATACGTTTGCAGAAGGCACGGGCATGAAGATGGAGGTCATCCTATCAGACGATCCATATTCTCCGGCGGCCATTGATACCACTGCGAAAATCAAAGATGCTGTCGAACGTACGGTGACGGCAACACCTCTTGAAGAAACAGATATCGCATACGGCGGCATTTCAAGCATCAACAACGATTTGCAGGACGTTTCTTCAAACGACTTTACGAATACCGTTACAATTATGCTGATCAGTTTGTTCGTGATCCTGGCCATCATGTTCCGTTCCTTGATCATGCCGCTTTACATGATCGGGTCACTGCTATTGACGTATTACACGTCGATATCAATCGCGGAATTGATTTTCGTGAACGGCCTTGGCTATGACGGCATCAGCTGGGCAGTGCCGTTCTTCGGATTTGTCATGCTGGTGGCTCTTGGGGTCGATTACTCGATCTTCCTTCTTGACCGCTTCCGTGAAGAATCCGCAAACGGCGTCAGTGTCCGCGATGCCATGAGAACATCCATGGCGAAAATGGGCACCGTCATCATCACGGCTGCGATCATCCTGGCCGGTACATTCGGCGCAATGATGCCGTCCGGCGTACTCAGCCTGGTGCAAATTGCGACGATTGTAATTACTGGCTTGTTGTTGTACGGTTTGATCGTTCTCCCGCTTCTGATTCCGGCAATTTCGGTATCATTTGACCGCGGCGTCTGGTGGCCGTTCGGCAACAAAAAACGTTCATAACTAATTGTTTTTGGAAAACCTATGATTCATCCGTTTACAAAAAAGCCGCCCTCGGGCGGCTTTTTTCTGTTTAATGTAGGATTATGGGAAGCCGTGTTATACTAGGCTAAGAATCAACAATTATGAAACGGGGTAACTATTGTGCTTACATTTGAAGAAAAATTGGCGATCATTGAATCGTTTCCGGAATTGACGCGTAAAGATGTATCGATGAAACGGGTGAATTTTCATTATGAAGAAAGCTTGTATGACAAAAAAATCGTTGTTTACCACTTGCATCCAAACGGCAACGGTTTTGTATATGTCGGCAACTTGCCGCAGTATGAAGCGGACGCCAAAGGCTTTGTCAACATCCGCGAATGTTCCGAGAAAGAACTTCGAAGCATTGTGGCAGACGCATTGGATTATTTGTCGTTAGAGCCGGAACCGCCATACGATAAGACATGGACAAACCGCAACAACGAAAAGCTGGACCTGGTTTATGAAGAACCGTTCTGGAACGTCTACACAGGAAAAAATCTGGAAGAAAGCTTCGGAACGTTTGATGACGCGGAAAATTATCTGCTCGATCAAGGCTTTAAAGAGCCGAAGTAATGGACATCCGGCGGCTCGGACAAGGTGAAGCACTGCCACTGGACTTAATGCTTGAAGCAGATCCGTCAGAAAAGCTGGTGCGTGAATACGCGGCAAAAGGCATAGTGTATGCAGCTGAAATTGATCGGCGCCTGGTCGGTGTATATGTATTGCTGCCTTTGTCGGAAACCGTCGTGGAAATCAAAAACATCGCCGTTGCCGAGCCTGAAAGAGGCAAGGGCTATGGCAAAGAATTGGTGAACCACGCTTTAGAAGAAGCAAAGCGCGGCGGATTTAAGCATGTAGAAATCGGAACTGGAAATTCGAGTTTCGATCAGCTCGCGCTTTACCAAAAATGCGGGTTTCGATTGAAGTCGATCGACCGCGGCTTTTTCACCCGCCATTACCCGGAGCCGATTATTGAAAACGGCATCTTATGCCAGGACATGGTGCGGCTTGCATATGAACTGAAATAAAACCCTTCCAAATGGAAGGGTTTTTCTTTTTGGCGTAAATTAAATTACTTTTTAAAGAAATAATCATTGCGCTTTAAAGTAATATAATTTACTATTAGAAGTAACAAGAGGAGGGGTTGGATGGAAGATATTCGATTGAACGTGGCGCTGCTCAGAAAACGGGTACCAAATTTAACGACGGCTGCCAAAGAAGCAGGAATTCGGCCAGCGACGGTTTCCAATTTATGCACAGGCAAAATTGATTTGGGAAAAGCGGAAGTCAGAACTTTAGTGGGATTGGCTAAACTGGCCAATTGCACAGTAGACGAACTCATTATCCGAGGGGAGAAGATGGCGATGATCGAAACAAAGATTAAAGCATTGGATTTTTTCGCACCATTGGTAAAAGGCGGTACGACAGGAATTGTGGCCCGTCCGGGAATGGGACAACTGGTGATTGCAGCAGAATTGCTGCACCGTTTTAAGGAACAGGGTTATCAAACGGTTTACTTGATTCCTGAAAAAGATCATCCTGAATTAGAAGGCATTGTGGAACTGGCAGACCATATCACCGATTCAGTGGAAAAAACGCTGGAACTGTTAAATCGCTACGGTGATAAGGCGGTGCTTTTCACAGACAAAGAACGGGTGGATTCGGGAGAGTTGTTCGAGCTGCATGAACAATTAGGTGCTCAATCGGTTACGGTGCTGCTGGTTGATTTGTCCGGTGAAGTCGTTGATGACGATTTTCCGTTCGGACCGCTTGAAACGCTTTGGCAGCTCGACGCAGATCTTGCAGCCCGCCACCAGTATCCGGCGTTAAGCCCGCTCTATTCGGCCTCTTCTTTATTGGAAGAAGCCGAATTGGACGAGCGCCATTTCCAGCTTCGCCAGCGTGCCCAAAAAACCTTGCGCCGTTACCGGGAACTTCGATCGGTTGCAGCTGCCCATGGCATCGAAAGAGTCGCGCAGGGCGAGCTGGAAACCTACCAGAGAGGCGAGCGGCTCGAAGCTTATTTTACACAGCCATTTTACGTGGCTGAAGAGTTTACCGGCCAGTCCGGTGCTGCAGTAACGCTGGAACAGACTTTGCATGATGTGGAAGCCATTTTGAATGGCCAGGCAGACAGACGGGAGTTAAAAGAATTGCAGTTTATCGGAACTTTGTAAGGAGCCATGTGCTCCTTTTTTTCGTTAAAAGAGGAAAAATGAAGTGGATTTCGGTATGCTAAAAGCAAGAGGTGATTTCATGTTCAAGAAAGTGACGTTATATACGAACCGGCTTAATGAAATGAAAGGCTTTTACGAATATCAATTGGGTTTCCGGATTGTTGAAGAAGACGACAGCAGTTTTACGTTGGCAATTGGGGACTCCCTGTTGGTTTTTAAAACATCCGAACGGGCAGCAATTTACCATTTTGCTTTTAACATTCCAGGCAACCAATACACCCTGGCCAAAGGATGGGCGAGTTCGCGCGTTGCCTTGAATCGCCAAGAAGGCATGGACGAAATCTATTACGCCAATTTTAATGCAGATGCGTTTTATTTTCAGGATCCTGCCGGCAATGTGGTGGAGTTTATCGCCCGGCGCCATATTGACCGGATGGGGGATTTCACCGTCGACTCCCTTCTCAATATCAGCGAAGTCAGCATTACAACGGATCACGTAGAAGAAGTGGGCGGAAAAATCGAAGCAATGGAAATTCCGGTCCGCGGCAATAAAGGAATCGAACCGAACGCGCTGAATTTCCTTGGCCATGACGATGCCTTTATCTTGCTGGTTGCACCAAAACGCACCTGGTACTTTTCCAAGCAGAAAAGTGAAGTCCATCCGCTGTCAATCGAGTTGGCGGATGGCCGGCAGATCGATATCTCGGAAGACGGCTTGTTCCAAGAAGTCCGTCCAAGCAATCCGATTGCCGACGGTATGGAAAACCTCGATTTCTCAGGTGTAGCGATGCTGAAAAATCAGGAAGTTTGGTCGATGGCGAAGGGCTTTGCAGACCGTTCAAACGAACGGCCGAACGCGTTGGATACCCGCTTTGGGATTGCTTCCGGCTGCAAAATTTTCACGGCAACCGCCATCTGCCAATTGGTGGAGGAAGGGAAGCTGTCATTTGAAGATCGTTTGCCGCAGCTTTTGCCGGAATTCTTCCCGAATTTTGATGTGACCATTCATCAGTTGTTGACGCATACATCCGGGATTCCGGATTATTTTGATGAAGAAACGATGGATGATTTTGAAGAAATCTGGGCCAAGCACCCGATGTATCTCATGCAGTCGGCGGTTGATTTTGTGCCGCTGTTTAAAGACGAACCGATGAAGTTTGTACCGGGGGAAAGATTCCAGTACAACAATGCCGGGTTTATTGTGCTGGGCCTTATTGTAGAGAAAGCCGCAGGGCAGGCGTTCACCGATTTTGTGGAAGAAAATATTTTTGCGCGGGCCGGGATGGAAAAGTCAGGATATTTTCGTCTGGACCGCTTGCCGAAAGAAACAGCTTTTGGTTATATTGAAGAAGAAAATTCGTGGCGGACCAATCAATATGCGATACCGATTAAAGGCGGAGCGGACGGCGGAGCGTTTGTAACGGCCGGCGATATGGCTTCTTTCTGGGAGAGTTTGATGGATTTCACGCTGCTTTCTGAAGAAATGACGAAGACCTTGCTGGCGCCGCATGTAGCATTCGATGTCCATGCTTACGGCTACGGTGTCTGGATTGCACGCAGTGAAGAGGCTGTAGTAAAGTACCACGTGACTGGATACGATCCAGGTGTCAGCTTCCACTCAGGCTATTATCCGGACACGAAAACCGTTTTAACGGTCCTTTCGAATAAAGGAGAAGGCGCTGCTGACGTCATGAAATTGATAGAAGCGACAACATTGAACCATAAATAAATGAGAGAACTTTTAGGAGGGGTGAGGGCATGAGCGGCAAAAAACTAGCAATTGGAATAGTGGTCGGCACCCTTGTAGCATGCGCGTTGATCTACTTTGGCTTCCAATTGTATTTCACGATGAATCCAACTCAATAAACAAAACAGGATGCCGAGAAACCACGGCATCCTGTTTTTATCTAAAAAAGAACATGAAAAAATGGACTCCCCATAAAGGGAGCCCATAGAAAGTTAAGTTAAAATTAAGCTTTAACTACGTTAGTAGCTTGAAGACCGCGTTGGCCTTGCTCGATGTCGAAAGTAACTTCTTGACCTTCTTCTAAAGATTTGAATCCTTCGCTTTGAATAGCTGAGAAGTGTACGAATACGTCGTCTCCGCCTTCGCGCTCGATGAAGCCGAATCCTTTTTCTGAGTTAAACCATTTTACTTTACCTTGTTCCATGTGTGTTTCCTCCTCGTATGCATATGCATACATTGTATTACTATCCTTGCTCAAATCTTGCAGATGAACATCTGACACTTTATAAAAAGTTATCCGAACAAAAATAATTCTTCCTTAGAATAACATGGGGTTACAGAAATTGCAAGCCTTATGCCGAAATTGGTTTTTCTATTTTATGTTTGCGCTTTTCTATATAATAAAAGAATTGCAGGGGAAAGGGGCGTGAAGAGATGAAAAAAGTAATGGTGACGGGGGTTTCAGCAGGTGCCGGCAAGTCGACTTTTGCGGCTGAACTGGGAAAGAAACTGGATATTCCGGTCTATCATCTTGATTCGATTTATTGGAAAGCCGGCTGGATCGAAGCCGATCCGGAAGAATTCAGGGCAGCCCAAGAAAAAATTACAGCAGGTGATCGCTGGATCATCGAAGGAAATTACACCGCAAGCTTTGACATCCGCATGAAAGAAGCGGACACCTTTATTTATTTGGAAGTGCCTTTAAGCGTATGCCTATACCGCGTATTGAAACGCTGGCTGACAAATTTGGGCAAAACACGACCGGATATGGCGGAAGGCTGCCCGGAAAAGATGGAGTGGGCGTTTCTGAAGTTTATCATTACGACTTATAAAGCACGAAAAGGAAAAATGCGCGCATACATGCAGGAATTCCTGGAAGCTGATCTGGCCAATCAAGTAATTTTCCTAAACAATCAAAAACAGATCGATGGATTTATAAAAGGCGTCTGCCCCCGGAAGTCCAATAAACAAATTTAAAAACTATAACAACTCCAGAAGATGAAGTGGTATCCTAAACATATAAAATACTACGGACTAGGAGAATGCGCTATGAAGTTCTTGTACGAAGGAACCATTACGAACCAAGCGCTTCGGAAAACACAGCCCATGTACATGAAACGATTGTATTTGGAAGATTTGCCGGTCATTGAACAAGTGCAAAAAGAGGTCATCGATTCGCTTCCTGAAAAAGCGATTCTGCAGCCGTTATCGACGGAAGAGTTTCTCTTTATCCTCAATGAGCGTGGTTTGCTGATTGGAGCGTTTGTTGAAGACCGCTTAATCGGATTTAGGGCACTTCTTATACCGGAAATTGACCAGGAGCATCTGGGTCTGGACCTCGGGCTTTCCGAAGAGGAATTGCCGCGCGTCATTTATCAGGAGATTTCAGTCGTTCTTCCAGAATACCGCGGCAATCGGCTTCAGCAGAAATTAGCGGAAGTGATCATGAAAGAACTGCCGAATCTGGAAGAAAAGTTCCGCTATATTTGCTGTACCGTCGCTCCGATGAACATCCCGAGTTTAAAAGATAAGTTCCTCCAGCAAATGCATATTGGCGCGTTGAAAGAAAAATACGCCGGTATGGAGCGCTACATCCTTGTCAAAGATTTAGAGCAGCCGACGGTTCGCTACGAACATCATACGAATGTGAAATTGGATGACCTGGAACGGCAGCGCCAGCTTTTGGCTGAAGGCTACGTCGGAATTGGCTTCCAATTGGTCAGGGGCTTCCATGAACTTGAATTTGCAAAACCCGTTCTTTAACTAGAACGGGTTTTTTATTTTTTTGTTTAAGAATTCTGAAACTTTAGGAGGGTTCTTCCGTATATTAAGTAGGATGAAAAAGAATGGGTGAGATGGGAGGTATTGGAATGGAGTTGCTCGGTTTGCCTATGGAACAAGTATATATGTATACGCTCGTTGCAGCAGGTGCCTTGACTGTCCTTTATGTACTGTTTGCGGATATCGCAGACGCAGGAGATGGAATCCCTTTTTTCAACCCTGCCGTGATTCTGGCATTCGTCACATTGATGGCAGCAGCCGGTTATGTGTTGGAACTGGCTACAAACTTGGGTGATCTGGCCATCTTGGGGATTGCAGCGGTGGTGGCAGTGGTTTTGGATATTTTACTTTATTTCTTCGTTTTATTGCCATTGTCATCCGCAGAATCTTCGATTGCCTATACGGAGGAATCGCTGCTCGGCCAAGTTGCGAAAGTGATTGTCCCCATTCCGGTGGATGGCTACGGAGAAGTCGTCATTGAAACCTACGGCGGCATGATTTCCAAACGGGCTGCCGGATTTGACAACGAAGCCATCGGGCAGGACAGGCAGGTCTTGATCATCCAAGTGAACGACGGCACGTTATATGTAAGGGATTATGAACCGATTTTCAGCACTGAAAAAAGAATATAAGGAGGAATTAGGATGGAAATGGCATGGATTGCAATTGGGATAGCCGCTTTTGTCGTATTGGCAATTATAGGGGTTTATGTAACAAAGTATAAGACGGTCGGGCCGGATGAAGCGCTGATTGTGACGGGCAGTTATTTGGGTTCGAAAAATGTCCACACGGATGACTCTGGGAACCGCATTAAAATCATCCGCGGCGGCGGGACGTTCCTGCTTCCTATTTTTCAGCAAGCAGCTCCACTCAGCCTGCTGTCAAGCAAATTGGAAGTGACGACACCGGAAGTTTATACAGAACAAGGGGTGCCGGTCATGGCCGATGGCACAGCCATCATCAAGATTGGCGGATCGATTTCTGAAATTGCCACAGCGGCAGAACAATTCTTAGGGAAATCCAAAGAAGACCGGGAAAATGAAGCGAAAGAAGTTCTAGAAGGCCATCTTCGGTCGATTCTCGGATCGATGACTGTAGAAGAAATCTATAAAAACCGCGATAAGTTCTCGCAGGAAGTTCAGCGCGTCGCTTCGCATGATTTGGCGAAAATGGGATTGATCATTGTTTCATTTACGATTAAAGATGTCCGCGATAAAAACGGCTATTTGGATTCACTCGGTAAAGCGCGGATTGCGCAAGTGAAGCGCGATGCCGATATTGCAACGGCAGAGTCGGAAATGCAGACGCGCATCAAACGGGCGGAAGCCGGCAAAGATGCACAGCGCGCTGAAATCGAACGCGCCACGGAAATCGCCGAAGCGGAAAAAGAGAATTTATTGAAAGTGGCAGAATACAAACGCGAGCAGGACAGTGCGAAAGCCCGTGCCGACCAGGCGTATGAATTGGAAACAGCCCGTTCGAAACAGGAAGTTGTGGAACAGGAAATGCAGATCCGCATCATCGAACGCCAGAAGCAGATCGAACTGGAAGAAAAAGAAATCCAGCGCCGTGAGCGCCAGTACGATTCCGAAGTGAAGAAAAAAGCCGATGCGGACCGCTACTCAGTCGAGCAGGCTGCTGCGGCAGAAAAGTCCAAGCAGTTGGCAGAAGCCGATGCACAGAAATACCGCGTTGAAGCGATGGCAAAAGCCGATGCCGAGAAAATCCGTCTGGATGGTCTTGCAAAAGCTGAGTCGCAGCGGGCACAAGGTGAATCGGAAGCAGATATCATCCGCCTGAAAGGTCTCGCAGAAGCGGAAGCGAAGCGCAAAATTGCAGAAGCCTTTGAAATGTACGGCCAAGCAGCGACGCTTGATATGATCGTCAACATGCTGCCTGAATACGCGAAGCAGATTGCTGCGCCTCTTGGCAACATCGATAAGATTACCGTTGTGGATACTGGCGGTGGAGAAGGCGGCGGAGCAAACAAAGTCACTTCCTATGCGACGAATTTAATGGCTTCCCTTCAGGAAACCTTAAAAGAATCATCCGGAATCGACGTCCGTGAAATGCTGGAAAACTTAACAGGCAAAACAGATTATCCGCAGACGATCGAGCAATTGCGCTACGCATTGGAAGAAAAAGAGCAGACGCTTGAAAAACAGGAAATTTAGAGATTGAGGCATAAAAGCGAACCAGCTTTTATGCCTTTTTATGTTTTTAAAGGTCTGTTGAAAATAGGTTAATAGTATGAAATGCAAAAAATTGTTAATAGATGGATCGAAACCGGTTTGCGAACAATGGTTATAATGATAGAATATTTAGACAAGAAAGCGGGAGGAAGTTCATAAGGAAACGAAACTGGATGCTAAGGGGTGTACAATGGATATTCAATTTGGCGACAAATTGCAGTTGGCAGAAGAACATCGTTTAGGGCCGGGGTCTCAGGAAATTAGTTCAATTGCTTATAATTCTGCTGATGTAACAGTCGGTTCAGTGTTCTTTTGCATCGTTGGGGAAAATACGGATGGGCATCTTTATATTTCAGAAGCACTTGAAAAAGGCGCGGTTGCCATCATCGGATCCGATTGGCAGCAATTAGAGTCGTATGCAGAAAGGTTTCCGAGCGTTACGTTCATCGCTGTAAAAGATTCACGGTCGGCTCTGGCAGCTTTTGCGATTCATTTTTTTGAAGGCTCCCAGGACCACTTGGTGAAAGTGGGGGTTACGGGAACAAATGGCAAGACGACAACGGCCACCTATGTTTATAATCTCTTCAACCTTCTGGGATTGCCGTGCGGATTTTTGGGGACAACCGGTATTTACAATTCTTCAGGAAAAACGCCCTATAAAAAAAGCACGCCCACTACACCCATTTCTTCAGATATCCATCAAATCTTTTCGCATCTTGCGGCATTTGGCGACCGGGCAGCGGCAATGGAAGTATCTTCGATTGCTCTTGACCAGAAACGTGTGGAAGGCATTCTTTTCGATGTAGCCATCCATACCAATATTTCCGAAGAGCATTTGGAGTATCATCATACTTTCGAGAATTATTTGACATGCAAATTGCAGTTGTTCAAACAGGCGAAAATGGCGGTCATTAACGTAGATGACCAAGGCATGGCAAAAGAAATTTTGGAAGTGGTTGATTATCCGGTATTGACCTATAGCCAAAGGCTCGATTCAGGAGCGGATTTGGTCTGGACCAATATCCGCATCGAAGAAAGCGGCATGCGCTTTGATTTGCACTTTCAGGAACAGGTGCATCAAGTAAAGGTTCCGTTGTTCGGAGAATACAATGCCGGAAATCTGACGGCTGCCATCGGTGCGTCTTTATTGTCCGGCAACACAATCGAACAGATTCTTTCGGTGCTGCCGCGTATGCCGCAAGTGGAAGGCCGGTTCCAACTGATTGAAGGTCCGGAAGGCCGGAAAATCATATTGGATTATGCGCATACGCCGGTTGCGTTGGACCTTGTAATGAGGGAAGTGAAAAAGTTGCCGCACAAGCGCTTGATCACTTTAGTGGCCGGAATCGGTATACGGGATTTCTCGAAAATGCCGAAAATGGCGAAAGCCGCTGAAGGAAAAGCGGATGTTCTTGTGGTGACAGTCGACCATCCGGGATTTAATGATCCGAATGATGTGGTCAATGAAGTGCTGAAAGGGTTTACGGTGCCTTATAAACAGCAGGTTTTGACGGCGACTACCCGGCATGCAGCAGTTGTAACTGCCCTGCAGGAAAGCGGTCCGAATGATATAATCTTATTATCAAGCGGCTGCATTAACGGTGCCCAAAATATCCGGGGAGAGTTTATTCCGCATTCGGATGAAGAAATCATTGCAGATTTTTTCCTTCAGCAAAATTAGCGGCTTTTTCGGCTGGAAAGGTCGCTTTTTTCGGGCTGCTTGTGTTTAATAGAAGAGAAGGCTACATAACGACATACGAATTGGAGTGAATGGAATGCAATATCGTACAGAGAAAGACACGATGGGCGAAATTCAAGTAGAAGCGGACAAAATGTGGGCAGCGCAAACGCAGCGCAGCCTCCAGAACTTCGCAATCGGCACCGAGCGCATGCCGCATGAAGTGGTGATGGCGTTTGCCCAATTGAAAAAAGCGGCAGCGAAAGCAAACCACAAACTTGGCAAGCTTTCCGAAGCGAAAATGAAAGCGATTGAAACAGCAGCAAACGAAGTGATCGAAGGCAAATGGAATGATCATTTCCCATTAGTGGTTTGGCAAACAGGAAGCGGCACGCAGTCCAACATGAACATGAACGAAGTTCTGGCACGCCGTGGAAACGAAATCCTGGCGGAGCAATCGTCAGAAGAAAAGCTTCATCCGAACGATGACGTCAACATGTCGCAAAGCTCAAACGATACATATCCGACAGCGATGCACGTTGCAGGCGTTCTGGCAGTGACAGAAAACCTGATTCCGGCAATCCAGAAACTAAAAGCGACGCTTGATGAAAAATCGAAGAAATTTGACGACATCATCAAAATCGGCCGTACGCATTTGCAGGATGCGACGCCGTTGACACTTGGCCAGGAAATCAGCGGCTGGCGGCATATGCTCGAAAAAAGCGAGCGCATGATCCGTGCGAGCGTTGAAGAAATGCGTGAACTTGCTATCGGCGGAACAGCAGTCGGAACAGGCATCAACGCTGACCCGACATTCGGTCCATCTGTTGCAGAATTCATTTCAGAAGCAGTCGGCGGAGCATTCGCTTCTGCTGAAAACAAATTCCATGCACTGACAAGCCATGATGAAATGGTCTACACGCACGGTGCCATCAAAGCACTTGCAGCGGACGCAATGAAAATCGCCAACGATGTTCGCTGGCTGGCAAGCGGCCCTCGCAGCGGCATCGGTGAAATCACGATTCCTGAAAACGAGCCGGGCAGCTCCATCATGCCAGGCAAAGTCAATCCGACGCAAAGCGAAGCATTGACGATGGTTGCCGCTCAAGTTATGGGCAACGACGCAACAATCGGATTTGCCGCAAGCCAAGGGAACTTTGAATTGAATGTCTTTAAACCGGTCATTGCATACAACTTCCTGCAATCGGTCCGTTTGTTGACAGACAGCTTGATCAGCTTTAACGACAACTGTGCAATTGGAATTGAAGCGAACCTTGAGGTCATCCAGAACCATGTAGGCAATTCGTTGATGCTGGTTACTTCTTTGAATCCGCATATCGGCTACGAAAAAGCGGCGGCGATTGCGAAACAGGCACATAAAGAAGGCACGACGTTGAAAGAGTCTGCAGTGAAGAGTGGGCATTTAACAGCTGAACAGTTTGACGAGTGGGTACGCCCGGAAAACATGGTCGGCAAAAAATAAGATGGTGTTTCGAGAGCAGCCGCAAATTTGCGGCTGTTTTTTTGTATTCTGGAAGAGTTGCGGCCGCTTATGAGCAAGTTGGAGTGTGATACGAGCAAGTGGGGGTGTGTTACGAGCGACTTCCAGCCGGTTACGAGCAACTTTCCATCAGATACGAGCAACTGCCTCCAAAAGAACATAGCGGCTTTAGAATTGGGCGTAAGATAAGAAAAGTTTGGCGTATACCAATAGAACTTGGGCATAAAGCAATCAAAGCTGGGCTTAAATTTCGATGACAACAAGAAGTGAACACCACTGGGGATCACCAAGCAAATCCACTTCGCAAAAGGTTTTATTCCCCGCATGTCGAAGTACATACAAGAAGAAGCAAATTAGATAGAAGAGGTGCATTATGCAGAAAACGTTTGTGATGTCATGGAGCGGCGGGAAAGATTCGGCGCTGGCATATTTCCGTGCAGTGATGGACGGCCATGTACCGGTCGCGCTGTTTACAATGTTTGAAGAAGACGGCACAAGGTCCCGTTCCCACGGCTTGCCGCTTGAAGTGATGCAGGCGCAGGCAGAGCGCATGGGCTTGCCGCTCATTATCGGTAAAGCGAGCTGGGCAGGGTATGAAAAGGAATTTATTGAGCAGCTGAAAATTTTCAAGTCCCAAGGAGTGCAAATGGGCGTTTACGGAGACATCGATCTCGAAGACCATTTGCTGTGGATCCGGAAAGTGAGTGCAGAAGCCGGCATGGAAGTAAATCATCCGCTTTGGCAGGAACCGAGAAAAGCGTTGTTGAAAGAATTAATAGACAAAGGCTTTAAGGCCGTGGTCACGGTAGTGGATACGGCACGCCTCGACGAGAAATTTCTGGGCCGTGAATTCACCCATAGCCTGATTGAAGAACTGGAGAGCCTGGGGATTGACGCGTGCGGCGAGGAAGGCGAGTTCCATACGGTGATCATTGATGGGCCGATTTTTGTTGAACCGGTTCCCGTAGTTTTTGGCGAAAAGGCAGCGAATGGGAACTACCGGATGCTTGAAGTGAAACTTCATTCAGAGGAGTGATGGGGATGATTCAATTTGTGGGCGTGGAAGAGCAGCATATTCGGCAGATGGCAGTCTTACTGGCCAAACGGCATGAACGGGAGCGGAAATTCTTTCCCTTTTTCCCGTCAGAATTCGAGGAATTTGATGAAGCTGAAATGGTCCTCCGCAAGATGCTGGAGCGGCCATATATCAGCGGAATCGTAGCGGTCCGGGGCATTGATGTCATTGGCTACCTGCTGTATGAATTCAAGGAAAGCGCGGAAAGAGGCCGCTACGTCTGGATGGATTATGAATCCGTGGCGATCAAAGACGCAGAACATCCGCGCCTGCTTCGGCTGTTGTATGCGGATGCCGGCGCGGAATGGGTCAAAAACGGCTATTTCCACCATGTGATGATGGTGCCGCTCGGGGACCGGAAAATCGTTGCAGAATGGCTTGACCAGTCTTTTCGGTATGAACAGAAATACGCTGTCTTGCCGCTCCAGGACTTTGAGGCGGAGGCCGCAGAACCTGTAGCGGGCTTGGTTTTCCGGACAGGAAGCCGGGAAGACGGCCCATTGCTGAAAAAGATGGCGCTATGGAACAGCATCCACCAAGCTGCGGCTCCGTCTTGGCAGCCGATCACGAAAGAGACGATGGAAGACATCAAGAGCAGCTACGAAGAATTATCGGCTGACGGCGGTGCCTATTTGTGGCTCGCGGAACAAGGGGAACAGATTGGCGGTTTCCACGTGTATTTTAGAAAAGCCGATCCGCTCAGCCTGGTAACGCCTGAGAATTGTGTGGCGCTGCCCGCCGCTTCCACCAATCCCAATTTGCGCGGAACGGGGATCGGGAAAGCGATGGCCCATTATTGCTTCAAGGAACTGAAAAATGAAGGATTTGATTATATTTTCGCCGACTGGCACTCGCCGAACCATTTGGCTTCATACTTCTGGCCAAAGCTGGGCTTTCAGCCGATCATGGTCCGCATGTCCCGCCAAATCGACCCGCGAATTGCCTTGGCGCATGGGAAATGACGCACATGAAAAACCCGCATCCTGAAACGAGGATGCGGGTTTTTTATTCTTTCCGGAAGACCCAGGAGCGCTGGACGACGAAGCCGAAAAGAAACAGAACGGTATCGACAAGCACTTTCAGGATGACTTCTCCGCGTCCCAACCACTCGGCGTACAAGAAATGGACGGATCCGGCGGACATCATCATGATGAACGCAGCCAGAATATAGTAGCGGATAAAGGATTTTCTTGATCCTTGGCCGAAAACCTTGTTGCGGTTCACATAATAATTGAATAAAGAAGACAGAATCCGGGCGGCAACTGTTGCGAAAATGATGAACAGCTGGGGTTCTTCGCTGCGCCATAATTGGATAAACAGCCAGTAAAGGCCAATGTCGAGTGCAAAAGAAGCGCCTCCGGACAAACCATATAATAAAAAGATTTTATAGACATGATAAGAGTCGCGGAGCGGGTGGAAATGGGAAGACTTGTTTTTTTCCAGATATACCGTTTCAATCGGCACTTCAGCGAGCGGGATTTTTTTGCTGCGCAGGGCAGCGAGCATGTTCATTTCGTATTCAAAGCGCTCCCCGACAACGCTCAATAAATGAGGAAGATGCCGGACCGGGATGCCGCGAAGGCCTGTTTGGGTATCCGTCAACACGGCACCGGTGGAGAGGCGGAACAATAGGCGCGTGAACCGGTTGCCGAAACGGCTGCGGAACGGAACGTCCTTTTGCTTGAAATCTCTGGCGCCCAGCACCACGTGGTCCGGAGCTTCCGCCATTTTCCGGGCGATTTTCAACATGTCCGAAACCAGATGCTGGCCATCGGCATCGACCGTAATGACGCCGTCGAAAGGGAGTTTTTGATTAAGTATGTAATGGAAAGCCGTTTTTAAGGCGCGCCCTTTGCCTTGGTTGACGGCATGGCGAAGCACCGCCACTTCCGGAACCGGAGAAAGCGATTCGAAAAAATCGGCATATTGAGGGCCGCTGCCATCATCGACCACAATGATTTGCTGAAACCCTGCCGCCAGTATTTGCTGAATCAAAGATTCGCATTTATGGTCCGGCTTATACGCCGGAATAATGACCGCAAACTGTTTCACAGAAGACCTCCTTTCAATTTCTGGGAAAGTAGAAACAGTAAGTAAAACTGCTGTTGTGAAATTGCAAATGGTAAAAAGGATGACTAAAGAAATTTTCTATGTCCAAATGCTTACTTTAAACCTACCCTCTTTCGCTGACTCTAGAACCCATCTTAAGAAATTCTTCAGAAAACCTCTTACTAATCGTTAAGATTTGCCTTTTATACTGAAGACAAGATGAAGAAGGAGGCAAGGCGATGATTAACATTAAAAATTTAGAGCATACCTTTGCGATTGGCAAAAAGGGGGAAGAACGGCGGATTCCTGTCTTAAAAGGAATCACGCTTGAGGTCAAACAAGGGGAAATCGTGGCGATTCTTGGGAAAAGCGGATCCGGGAAATCCACCTTGTTGAATATTCTTGCCGGTTTTATGGCGCCGGAATCCGGTTCGGTAAAAGTGAATGCCCAGGAAACATCCGCGCTTACAGAAGCCGATTCAGCGGCCTTCCGTTTAGCGAATTTCGGTTTCATCTTTCAGAACTTCCAGTTGATGCCCGGCCTGACGGCATTTGAAAATGTGGAGCTGCCGCTGAAAATCAAAGGGCTCAGTTCCGGCGAGAGAAAAGTGCTCGTTGAAGAAATGATGAGAAAAGTCGGCCTGACCGAAGTGGCGGAACACTATCCGAGCGAACTTTCCGGCGGCCAGCAGCAACGGGTCAGCATCGCGCGTGCACTGGTGACGAACCCGCCGGTTTTATTGGCGGATGAACCTACCGGCAGCCTCGATTCGGAAACGGAACAAGAGATTCTGCAGCTGATCCAAGCGCTGAATAGCACACTCGGATTGACGTTTGTCATCATCACGCATGACGAAGAAGTGGCGAATGTCGCCCACCGGCAATACCGTCTTCATGACGGGGAATTGGTGAAAGGGGAAAAGCGCCATGCAGTTTAAAGACCAAGTGGATTTTATCCGCCAACATATGAAACGCAACAAACTCCGGGTGGCTACTACGATTCTTGCTGCCATGATGGGCTGTGCATTTTTAATCGTTTTGGCATCCGTCGGTTTTGGGCTTCACAAAACCATTACGGATGATGTGCTCGATAACCGGAAAGTGACAGAAATCGAAGTGCCGTCGAAAGTGGAGGCCGATGAAAAAATCACGCCGGCAGAAGTTCAGGCGATGCGCAATATACCGCATGTTGAGGCTGTTGTAGAACGCTCAGGAGTAGCCGCGGAGGCAGTGGCGAAAATCGGGGCGCGAAGCGGGTATGTCAATCCGATTCTGTCGGATTTAAAAGAAGAACAAAAAGCAGGACTCGCTCTTTCTGAAGGCGCCATGCCAAAAAAGGCAGAAGAAGTGGTTGTCGGGTACCATTTTGCCAAAGCGCTGCTGACGGATGAGGAACGGGAAGCTTCGGAAGAGCAGCAAAGCGAGAATGGCTTTGCCGGCAGCCTGATCGGGCAGACTTTCGAGCTGGAACTGACGCCTTATGAAGGAGAAGCCGAACCCGTGAGCTGGAGCTTTACAGTAGCCGGCGTTTTGAAAGAACCGGCAAAAGATTGGATGAGCGATGGTTCAGTTTATCTGGACGATTCATGGGCCGCTGCCTTTAATGAAAAGCTTGGAACCGATGAGGAAAGCAAATCCATTTCGGTTTATGCTGACGGCCTTCAGTCTGTTGGAGGCATCTCGGAAGCGCTGAAAGACGATGGCTATTACGTCTATTCGGTAACAGAAGAACTCGGTTCGATGAATATGTTTTTCACGGCACTGAAAGCCGGGTTGATTTTTGTGGGAACGATTGCTGTATTGATTGCTTCAATCGGCATTTTTAATACGATGACGATGGCCGTAACGGAGCGGACGCGGGAAATCGGCGTCATGAAAGCCATTGGCGCCCAGCCGAAATTGATCCAAAAGCTGTTCCTGATGGAAAGTGCCGCAATCGGAATCATTGGAACCGGAATTGCTGTTGTCCTTTCTTACGCAATCAGTATGCTGGCAAACTGGCTTGTGCCCATCATTATCAAAAGTTCCCTCGGGGAACAGGACAGCGAAGGCTTCGATATGGTCATTTCCTTGATTCCCTGGCAGCTGGTGGTCATTGCTTCTATCATCAGCATCGGTGTAGCGATGGTGTCCGGCTGGCGGCCGGCGCGAAAAGCGACGCAGATTGACGTAATTCAGGCACTGCGGCAGGAATTGTAAAAACTAAAAAACGGTCCGGTTCGTTGTGAACCAGGCCGTTTTTTCTATTTATTGCATGACATCTTCCGGCCGGTAGCCCCGCTTCAACTCGTCGATCGACAAACCGAACGTCATTTCCAAATGCGGATAATCCTTAAAGCGCTGCCAGTCGCCGCCCCATTCAAATCCAAGTTCTTTTCCGATAGCCGCCACTTCAAACCAGTCGGCTTTGCCATTCTTGTTGTCATCACGCGCCGTGTCCCACACCACTTCGCCGTTGCCGAGCTTCAGCGCAAAATCGATGGCCAATCCGTAATTGTGATAGGAATCTCCACCGCGGGCATAAGTCACCACGTTGCCCGCGGTGCTTCTTCCTTTGGCGTGCAGCCCGTTTTGTTCATCTGTGGACCGGAAGCCATCCGTAATCAGGACCTGTATGCCGATCGCCGCCGCTTTGGCAACCAGCTCGTTGCTTTTTTCCTCCACGACCGGATGCAGTCCGGAAGGGGCAGCGCGCTGTTGCAGCTCTTCGCGGAATGCCAACTCATTTTGAATCCAAATGAAGAAAAAACCGCCAAGCGCCAATAAAAAAAGAATCGAAAAAGCGGTTTTAAACTTTTTCAAATTGTTTCACCTCGTTGCCTTTATTTTATCAAAAATCGTCGAAAGAGTATCATGAAGAAGTTTTTGATAGGATAGAAGAAAGAATGGAAAGGGGATTGAATAATGGTTATTGAATTGATGAAGTCCCACGCATCTGTGCGTGATTACAAAGAAAAGCAGCTGACGCGGGAAGAAGTCAGCGAATTGGTGGCAGCAGCACAGCATGCCGCATCGTCCCATTTTGTGCAGGCCTACTCGATTGTCTGGGTGACGGATCCCGAGAAACGCAAGCAGCTCGGTGAATTGTCCCGCAATGCGCAGCAAATGGAAGGCGCAGGCGCGGTCTTTTTGATGTGCGCTGAC
Organism: Planococcus chinensis; assembly: GCF_020071995.1. Classification (GTDB taxonomy): domain Bacteria; phylum Bacillota; class Bacilli; order Bacillales_A; family Planococcaceae; genus Planococcus; species Planococcus chinensis_A. The sequence continues at coordinate 276,539 of NZ_JABWTK010000003.1, forward strand.
TACAACCGCTTGAAGCATGCCGGCGACATGCAAGGCGAAGCCATTTCGTTCGACCATGCGGAAAATTTAATCGTCGCTGTAACGGATGTCGGCTTGCTTGCCCAAAACCTAGTGCTTGCAGCTGAGTCAAAAGGCTATGGCATCTGCTATATCGGCGGGGTGCGCAACAATATGGAAGCGATCAGCGAATTGGTCGGTTTGCCGGAAGGCGTTTTTCCGGTGTATGGTTTGACGGTCGGCGTGCCGAACGAATCCAATGAGGTAAAACCGCGTTTGCCGGTCGAAGCGATTTTGCATGAAAATGAATACAATGAAGCCAAATACAAAACCTTGCTTCCGGAATACGATGAAACAATCCAGCGTTACTATCAGGAACGCAGCACAAACCAGAAAGTTGCAACGTGGACACAGCAAATGGCGACATTCCTCAGAAAACCGCGCCGCCCGGATCTCAAAGATGTGCTGGCGAAAAAAGGGTATTTATTTAAATAATTGAACCGGAGAAGGGGAATGACGATGAAAATCGCGATTTTTGGAGCTACGGGGCGCGTCGGCGGACAAATCCTGAAACGGGCACTGGCGGATGGCCACGAAGTGAAGGCGCTTGTGCGTTCTCCGAAACTGGATGAACATCCGAGTTTGGAAGTTATCATAGGAGACGTCCGGAAAGCGGAAGACGTCGAGCGAACGCTGCAAGGCGCCGATGCGGTATTCAGCGCCATTGGCACCGACCGGACGACGACACTTTCTGAAGCGATGCCGCTCATTATCGGGGCAATGAAAAACGAAGGCATCCGGCGCATCATTACCATCGGCACGGCAGGCATTTTGAACAGCCGGCTGACACCGGGCATGCTCCGTTACCAAGGCGGGGACTCCAACCGCAAGCTGACATTTGCTGCCGAAGAACATGAAACGGTGTTTCGTCTCTTGGAAGCGATCGACCTGGATTGGACGATCGTCTGCCCGACTTATTTGCCGGACGGGAAAGCGCGCGGCGGCTACCGGACGGAAAAAGACTTCCTGCCGGAAGGCGGCAAGGAAATCACAGTCGGCGACACGGCTGAATTTGCATATGGGCAACTGGAGAACTCTGAGTTTCTAAAATCCCGTGTGGGAATTTCCTATTGAGTGTGGAAAGAAGCGCAGCTAAAAAATGGAGCATTCGAATTGCCATGGGGATTGGTGCGCTGGTTGCTTTAGCTGTTATCGGTTTTATCCTCTATGCGCAGTTCGATTATGGGCCAAGTGAAGTGCTGGCGGAAAAAGTCGACCTCGATGTAGTAAAAAGCGGTGACCACGGCCTTGTTTTCCTTCCAGAAAATCCGAATGGCCAAGGACTCATTCTCTATCAAGGAGCAAAAGTGGAAGCTGAAGCTTATGCGTATCTTGGCGAGAAATTAAGCGAACAAGGCTATACCGTTTCCATCCCGCAGCTGCCATTGAAGTTTGGCATCTTCGGGGTCAAAAAAGCGGAAGCTGTGATTGAAGATTATCCTGAAATCACGTCCTGGTTCATCGGCGGGCATTCGCTTGGGGGAGTCGCTGCAGCCATGTATGCAGAAGAGCATCAAGATAAATTGGCTGGCTTATTCTTCCTGGGCTCCTACCCTCCAGGTGATTTTGCGGAAAGTGAGCTGCCGATGCTGTCGCTCTACGGGGAAAACGATGGCCTGACCTCGCTTGAAGACATTGAGAATAACCGCGCGCTGTTTTCTTCCAATAGTGAATTTATTGAAATTCCGGGAGGGAACCATGCACAGTTCGGGCTGTACGGAGAGCAAAAAGGCGACAACCCGGCAAGTATTTCTCCGCTCGACCAGCAAGATTTCATTGTGGAAGCATTGCTTAATTGGATAAAGGACAAGTAAGGAGAGGATCGGGCAGTCATATTACTGGCTTCCGGCTCCTCTTTTTTCTGATCTTGTTTAATTGGTGATGTCGGAGTTTTAGGTTACGAGCAGCTTGAAGGGAGATATGAGCAACTCCAGGCTAAATACGAGCAACTCGGAACTATTTACGAGCAACTTCCCCCAAAACCAGCAAAAAGACGGCGCAAGCAGCGAAGCTTGCGCCGTCTTTTTCTATACTTCACGCCATGACATCGCGCGATACAAACACCGAATAGCTAATCGCCATAAAGACCGCAAAGTAAGCGGCAAGCACAACCAGCGATAAGGTCATGGTAATGCCGGCGACTGGCATGAAGCCGGTATAGTATTGGGTGAGATCGGTATGGGTGAACAAATAGTATTTGACAATTTCATAGCGGCTCAATAAGAATACGCCTTGAATGCCGGTAAACATCAGGAAAATCGACAGCCCGATGGCAACCGAACTGGACCGCAGCACCGTTCCGAGCATAAACGCGAAGGTGCCGATGATCCAGACGCTGGCGAAACTGAGAGTAGCTAGCTTGAATGCTTCCAGCCAGTAGGAACCGGCGGCCACTTCACTGCCATTCCAGGTCAGAAAGCTCCCTTCTCCGATGCCAAAAAACAGCAGACCGGCTAGCGCCGAAAACAGTACGGTCAGTACAGCAAAGAGAATGGCAAAAACCAGCACCGTGATGTATTTGGAGGTCAGGATTTTCCAGCGTTTTACCGGACGCGTCAGCAGCATCTTGATGGTCCCTTGGGAATATTCAGAAGCGACGATGCCTGCCGCCACAATGACAGTAAACAACGTAACAATCGACATCAGCATATAGGAGTCGAGCACTTGCTGTTGCATGCTGGTGTATTCAAATGGTGCGATGTTATTGTCGAGGCGGTATTTAGCAATCGCTACCCGTCCTTCGTAATACTCTTTCTGAACAGGACTGAGTCCCGGGTCGGCAAGCATGGACTGATTGAATTCACGTTCTGCCGAAACAATGTCCTGCCAGGTTTCCTCGATGTTGGTATTGGAAACGGAGTTGTTCCATTTGGTGATGCCGGCTGCACCGAATATGAGAATGGCCAGCAAAATCGCCATAATCCAGGTAGGCTTTCGGCTCCATAGTTTCATCCATTCATTTTGAAGGAGTTTGTGCAATTTGGCCGCCTCCCGTCATTTCCAGAAACTGATCTTCCAGCGTGGCATGGAATGGGTGGACGGCATAAATTTTGACGCCGGCCGCCACCAAGAGTTTGATCGCTCCCGGAATGTGCTCGGCTTCCGTATCGATCAGGCAGCCATCTTCCTGATAGGTGATGGGGAATCCGGCGCCATAAAGCACCTCATAAGCTGTCTCCAACGGTTTGGCTTGAATGTAATAGCGGGATTGCTCTTCGTCGTGGACGCCGATAATATCGACCAATTCACCGTTCTGGATAACGGCAAAACGGTCGCACAGCAATTCGACTTCAGACAGCAAATGGCTGGAGACAAAGACTGCTACGCCCTCTTCCTGCGCTGCCCGCTGGAGATACATCCGAAATTCGCGGATGCCGGCTGGATCCAAGCCATTTGTCGGTTCATCCAAAATCAAAAAATGGGGTTTGTGCAGCAAAGCTTGCGCAAGACCAAGGCGCTGCCGCATGCCAAGCGAATACGCACTGACTTTTTCGTGGATCCGGTTCTGCAAGCCGACCAGCTGCACCACTTCATGGATGCGTTGTTTCGAAACCCCTTTGTGCATGCGGGAGAAATGCAGCAGGTTCTTGTAACCGGACATAAATTTGTACATTTCGGGATTTTCAACAATTACGCCGACTTTTTGGATGCTTTCTTCGAAATCTTTCAGGACCGATTGGCCTTCAATTACGACATCGCCTTCGGTTGGCCGCACCAAGCCGACCATCATCCGGATGGTTGTGGTTTTTCCGGCGCCGTTTGGACCAAGAAACCCCGTAATTTGGCCTCTGTATAAATCGAGGTTCAAGCCTTTAATAATTTTCTTTCTGCCAATCGTCTTTGATAAATTCCGGATTTGCACAATCGGTTTCTCGTTCATCGTTCCCACCTTCTTCCGCTGGATTGGCATTCGGATGTATCTTTATTAGTAGTAATGGCTTAATTATAATTAAAATTAAAAATTCTGAATACTGTTTAGCGAATAAAAAAGCATATTATCGTGAAAATAAGGGAATATGAGGGACACAATAAGAATCAGGAGGAATTGCCATGAAACAATTTGAAGATAAAGAGCAAGTGTTGTTGGCGTATTATGTGCAATATTACCGAGGAGCTGAAACAGGGGAAGTAAAGGCCTTGGACCAGCGCCTTAGGGAAGAGATTGGAAAAGAACGCTATGAAAAAGCGATGGCCGCGCTGCAGGAAGAGGGCTTGGTCATGGGGATGGAGCAAGTGGAGAAAAATGAGAAAGAAGGCACGCCTGTACCCATGGCAACCAATGAAGGCATGCTTTACATCAACGACACATTAAACCTGCAATCATATGCAGTGGAAGAACATCAACTGGATTATTTGGAAAACAATTTAAAGACAAGTAATCTGGAGTTCACTTTGGAGCCGGTCAAAGCTTATGTGGAGGAGTCGATCCGTAAAGAAGCAGAAGACGAGCCGAATTCCAACCGGCCATAAACCGCTGCTAATTGAATGCCAACCGTCAATAGCGCCTTCTCGTTAGGGTGCTATTTTTAATGGTCCGGTTCTGGGGAGATGTGTACATTTTTTAAAGGTGAAGCGTTTTTAAATGTTAAAAATGTGTGAAAAGAGTAATTTCTTCTTTCTATTTTGTCCCGATTGCGTATAATGCTTATATCGGGGGAGTGATAGAATGAATCGTTATAAAATCGAAGAGATCAAAGAACAAAACAGCAAATCAGCAAAAGCCATTGGTTTTTTATTCGCTGCGATAGCCGTTTCACTCGTTTGGGGTTTTCTACAAGATTCGCTTCCGGCGTTTCTTCTGGCAGGTGTATTCAGCTTAATCATGTTTGCTGAAACGCGCGAATACAAAAAAAGTTATCAAATCGAAATGGAAGCAGCAAAACTGGAAGACGATCAAGTTTCTTGATGAAGATATGCAAAAAGCCCGCTAACCTCAAATGAGGCCAGCGGGCTTTTTTTGCATTTTACAGACCCAAAGCGAAAAACGCTATAAAGATCACCAATACGACCGTGATGTTTGTAATCATCGCTGCCCGTTTTCCCACAGGTTTATCCAAAGAAGGAAAACGGTCCACAAGTTTCATCAATCCGGCAATCAATACGACAATCAGCAAAAGAGTGAAAAGTAAATTCATATCATAAACATGGACATCGAGGAAACGGATGAAAATCACCGAGAATGCAAGAACGATCCCGTTGACTAAATTTTTCCGTTTCATAGCAGTTCCTTCAATTCGTTTTCAAGGAACGGTTTGGCAGACAACAGCTGAGTGAATGCCTTGTAGCGTTCATACTGTCCAGGGGCCGGTTTTTTGCCGGTTTGGTAAGCACGGATCAAAATATTCTTCGGCGTATGTTCCATGTCGATAAATTCCATCAGCTGGGTTTCATAGCCGACAAGTGACAAGATTTCCGCCCGGATGGAATCGGTGGCAAGTGCGCTGAAACGTTCCTTGATAAGTCCGTTTTGCAGCATGATGCCAAGTTCCGGCGCCGCAATTTGGCTGTTCAGTTCGTGCTGGCAGCAAGGCACACTCAAAATCACTTTGGCATTCCATTTGACGGCCCGGGACAAGGCCATATCGGTTGCGACGTCACAGGCATGAAGCGTCACAACCATATCGACGGCGGATTCTTCGTTGTAGTCGTTGATATCGCCAACTAAAAACTCCAACTGATCGTAGCCAAGATCATCTGCGATGCGCTGGCATTCCTCAATTACTTCTTTTTTCAAATCGAGGCCAGTCACCCTCAGGTCCAGCCCTTTTTCAATGCGCAAATAATGATACAGCGCGAACGTCAAATACGATTTGCCAGAACCGAAATCCAAGATCCGGACAGTGCGGTCTTTTGGCAAATGCACGAGCGCGTCGTCGATAAACTCGATAAAGCGGTTGATTTGGCGGAATTTATCGTATTTCTGTTTTTTCACTTTGCCGTCCGGGCTCTGGACGCCGAGGCGCACAAGAAACGGATAAGCGATGCCGTCTTCCAGCAAGTATTGTTTTTTGCGGTTATGCGACAGTTCAGCGGCTTTAGTTTCGGTTTGTTCGGTTTTCCAGGAAATCTTAAATTTCTTGGACAGCTGAATCTGGACCCGTTCGTCGGTGAACTGGAATAAAGCCTGGCGAAATTCTTCGAATAAATTCTCCAGCTTTTTCAATGCATCTGCTATCGCAAGGTTTTCGTGTTTTAGTATATGTTCATATTGGTACTCGAACTGAATAAAATACTCGTTTTTAATTTCTACCGGCTTTAGTTTCACTCGCTTGATTTCATTCGACTTGAGGCGCGGCTGGCTGATGGTGGCCGAGACAAGCGCGCGGCGCTCTATGGGTTCGGCTAATTGTTCATGCATTGTTTGTAGTTCCATTGCAAATCCTTTCGTCTTTCATAATAGTTGTATTTTATCATGACCCATGAAAAAAATACGGCTGGACGTTTGCTTTTGCTCTTCCTCAACATGTTTTGAATTTTGTGATAATATGGAAGAGGATTGAAAACGTTTACATACTGAGGGGGATGGATATGGCAATTGTAGAAAAAACGGTGGGGCAGATTGTGCGGGAACGGGCATCCTTGCACCCGGCAACAGAAGCATATGTTTATCCGGAACGAAACGTCCGCAAAACTTACAAGGAATTCGATGAAGAAACGGACCGCTTGGCCAGAGCCTTTATGGGAATTGGCATTGCAAAGGGGGAGCACATTGCCATTTGGTCAGACAACAAGCGTGAATGGCTATTGAGCCAATTTGCGACCGGAAAAATGGGCGGAGTGCTCGTCACGGTCAACACAAGCTACCAGTCAGCTGAATTGGAATACCTCTTAAAGCAGTCCGATGCGACGACGTTGATTTTAGGGGAAGAATTTAAAGGGACGAGCTATATCGATATCATCAATGAAGTTTGCCCCGAACTGAAATCCGCAGAAAAAGGTGCGGTTTCAAGTGAAAAACTGCCGCATTTTAAACGCGTCATCGTCATGGGGGAAAATCAGTTTCCGGGTATTTACACGTGGAGCGAGTTTGAGGCCTTTGCTGAAGAAGTAAGCGATGAACAGCTTGAAGAACGCTTTGTCTCGATGGACCCGGATGACGTCATCAACATCCAGTACACGTCCGGAACGACCGGTTTTCCAAAAGGGGTCATGCTGACGCACCGGAATGTCGTCAACAACGGCAAGTTGATCGGTGACACAATGAACTTATCCGAACTGGACCGCCTGTGCATTCCGGTACCATTTTTCCACTGCTTCGGCTGTGTGCTTGGCACAATGGCCGCCGTGACGCATTCGACAACGATGGTCATCGCCGAGCAATTTGAACCGAAGCGGGTGCTGCAAATGGTCCAGGACGAGAAATGCACAGGGCTTCACGGGGTGCCGACGATGTTCATCGCAGAGCTGAACCATCCGGATTTCGGATCATTTGATACATCTACTTTGCGTACGGGCATCATGGCCGGATCGCCGTGTCCAATTGAAGTGATGAAAAAAGTCATCAATGACATGGGGGCATCGGAAATTACGATTGCTTACGGACAAACCGAATCGTCTCCGGTCATCACGCAGACGCGTGCGGACGATGACATCGAAAAGCGGGTGTCCACCGTCGGCAAACCGCATGCGGAAGTCGAAGTGAAAATCGTGGACCCCGTAACCAATGAGCAAGTGCCGGCGGGGGTTCCGGGTGAATTGTGTACGCGCGGCTACCATGTCATGAAAGGCTATTATAAAAATGAAGAAGCGACGCGGAATGCGATTGACGAAGAAGGGTGGCTCCATACAGGAGATATTGCAGTTGAAGATGAAGACGGCTATATCGCCATTACCGGCCGCATCAAAGACATGGTCATCCGCGGGGGCGAAAACATTTATCCGCGCGAAATCGAAGAATTTTTGTATCAGCATCCTTCCATTCAGGATGTCCAGGTAGTCGGGGTGCCGGATCCGAAATACGGAGAAGAATTGATGGCCTGGGTCATTTTAAAAGAAGGGCAGAAGCTGTCTTCAGAAGAACTGCGCGAGTATTGCCAAGGCAAAATCTCCCGGCATAAAATTCCGCGGTATATTGAATTTACAAAGGAATACCCGATGACCGCGTCGGGAAAAATCCAGAAATTCAAATTGCGTGAAATGTCAGCAGAGCGGACCGAAAAGACGGAAGTGTAATCGCTTTTTCAAGCAGAAAACAAGTTGCCGGGTGCGGAAGTTTCTGCATTTGGTAGCTTGTTTTTGTTTAATAAGCAAGTAAAACGGGGAAACAGGTAGGGTAAGAAAAAATCTTTAATTCAGGATATTTCTCGAATTAGCAGCAGTCACGGACTCAATGCATAAAGGAGAGGAAGTCAACCCATGGCAAATGTAAAATTAGCGATCATTTACTACAGTTCGACAGGCACCAACTATCAAATGGCAAAATGGGCAGAAGAAGCGGCCCAGCAGTCCGGTGCAGAAGTGCGGGTAGCAAAAGTGAGAGAAACTGCACCACAGGCAGCCATCGAATCAAATCCGGCATGGAAAGCTCATCATGAAGCGACTCAAGATGTACCGGAAGCGGAAGTGGACTTGCTTGAATGGGCGGATGCCATTATTTTCAGTGTACCGACCCGTTATGGCCACGTACCGACCCAGTTCCAGCAGTTCCTTGATATTACCGGAGGAGCCTGGGCACAAGGCAAACTGGCGAACAAAGTGGTCAGTGCGATGTCGTCTGCGCAGAATCCCCATGGCGGTCAGGAAGCAACCGTACTCGCCGTCTACACATCCATGTTCCATTGGGGTGCAATTGTGGCAGCGCCGGGCTACAACAATCCGGCCTTGTTCAAAGCAGGCGGCAATCCTTACGGGACGACGGTTACCGCAGGCGAAAACGGCATGGTGGAAGATGTGGAAGACGCAGTTAAATACCAGGCAAACCATACGGTTGAAGTGGCGCAATGGATTAAAAACGGCCAAACTCAATAAATCGTAAGTGAGCAAAGCAGGTGAGATGTAAAAAATCTTGTCTGCTTTGTATTTCTAATGGGCAAGGAGTGGAATGCGCGAGTGCTGTGGCTCAGTTTATTTTTCATCATCGGATTTATAATTATTCATCTTTTTTCTAAAAACATGACCTTTTTAAAAGCTCTGCCACGCTCCCGCTTTCTTTCCATTGCCGGCGGCATCTCGGTCGCTTACGTTTTCCTGCACCTGCTGCCGGAGCTTGGAGTTTTCCAAGATGAACTGCGGGGCGAAGTGGAAGGGACGGCATGGCGTTTTCTGGAACATCATATTTATGTAATTGCCATGCTTGGGCTCGTTATCTTTTACGGCTTGGAACAAATGGTCAAGTCGTCTAAGAGAAGACACGCAAAAGCAAGCGGAGAAAATTCAAGGGACGGCGTTTTTTGGGTCCACATCGGTTCTTTTGCTTTTTATAATGCTTTGATCGGCTATTTGCTTGTCCGAGAAGAGTATGAAAGTTCTTGGGGCATGCCGCTTTTCTTTATTGCGATGGGCGTGCACTTTATCACGAACGATAAAGGGCTTCGGGCAACCCATAAAGAAGACTACGACCGATACGGCAGGTGGTTATTGGCAGTTTCGATTTTCATCGGCTGGGCAATTGGTGTGTTGACAGAAGTCAATGAACTTATAATCTCGTTTCTTACCGCGCTGCTTGCAGGGGGCGTCGTGCTGAACGTCTTGAAGGAAGAGCTGCCAGAAGAGCGGGAAAGCAGGTTTTCAGCTTTCTGCATCGGAATCATCGGCTATTCGATTTTATTGCTGCTGCTATAAGTTGTTGCTTGTATTTCTAGCCAGAAACTAATTATTTTGCTATCATATCAAAATAATCATATGTAAAAGTCCCGGAAATCTTAATTCTTTGGGGTGTCCAAAATGATCACACAAGAGGAAAAGCGGGTGTTCGAGTACGAATTGAATAAATTAAATGCAGAGTATCAGAAATGTGCAAATAACTCTTTGAGATCACAAATAAAAGAAGATATCTCTTTTCTGCAATCCGTTCTCCAGTTCCTGCATCACAAAAATGACAAAATGAATACGTCCAACCAATAAACCCGCCAGATTTTTTCGGCGGGTTTATTGATTTTATCGGGAACAAAAGGAAATCAGAGAATGTGAACAAGCTTGTAACAAACGGCGCGTTAAATGGGCTGAGCGCGGGCAACCGCAACGGAATTTAGGCCTCATTGCTTTATAATGGAGGCAACAGCGGTTAAAGGAGAGAAAAGCATGGTTGATTTAAAACAACTGGCTTATGAACGAAAGAATATCATGGCCTTCCTGTTTATTGCCTCCTTCTTGAAAGGTGCGGCGATGATCGGGCAAGCTTTATTTTTTGTATGGATCGCCGATGGCGTTTTTCTTAAAGGGGCTTCGTTCGAAGAAGTCTTGCCTTATTTGTACGGCTTGTTCGGCGCAATTTTGGTGCGTGTGGCGTGTGGATATATAATCGGCCGATCAGGAGTGAATTTAGCAGCGGAAGTAAAGATGGACTTGCGCAAAAAATTGATTGCATCTTTTGCAAGCAACCCGCTGCAAGCTTCGATTCAAGGGCAGTCCGGGCAAAAAGTCAGTTTGCTGCTGGACGCGGTCGATGAGCTGGACGGCTACTTCAGCAAGTACATTCCGCAGATGGTCCAAAGCTATATCATTCCGCTTCTTTTGCTTGTCGTCATTTTTTCACAGCACTGGGTAACCGGGTTGATCATTTTAATCACGGCGCCGTTTATTCCAGTTTTCATGGCGCTTGTCGGCATTAAAACCAAGGAGAAAGCGGATCAGCAGATGGAAAAGCTGGGCCAGTTTTCTGGAACTTTTCTTGATGTGCTGCAAGGTTTGACCACTTTGAAGTTGTTTAATCAAGCGGACCGGCAAAAACAGACCATTCAAAAAAGCAGCCTGGATTTCCGGGATGCCACAATGGAAGTACTGAAATCGGCCTTTTTGTCATCGCTTATGCTTGAATATATTTCCATGCTCAGCATGGGGATTATCGCACTTGAAATCGGATTGCAGCTAGTCGTATTCGATAGCCTGACATTTTTCAAGGCGTTTTTTGTGATGATCCTTGTACCGGATTTCTTTAACATGCTGAAAGATTTCGGCAGTGCCTTCCATACCGGGAAAGGGAGTACGGCTGCGGCTAACCGGCTGTCTGCACACTTGGAAAAAGAAGCGCCCGCAGTTGAATGGGGAGCAGGAACATTATCGAACGACCCTCCGCATCTTTTGCTGCAAGATTTAACATTCCAGTATGGTGAGAGTTTCAAGCTGGGATCGATTAATGCGGAAATTGCGCCTTACAGCCAACTGGCCATTATCGGCAAAAGCGGTTCCGGTAAAACCACGCTGCTGCATGCGATAGCAGGACTGCTGCCGCTTTCAAGCGGCGCTGTACTGGTGAACGGTGTTCCGCGTGAACAAATTGATGAAAAATCATGGTTTGATCAATTGAGCTATATTTCGCAAAATCCTTATTTATTTGCAGGAACCATAAAAGAAAATATCGCAATCGGAGCCAGCCGGGTAACGGCAGATGATGAAATTTGGGAAGCTGCTGCAAAAGCAGGAATCGGCGAACTGGTCGGTTCTTTGAAACATGGCTTGGAAACGCGGATTGGTGAAGCGGGAAGAGGCTTGTCGGGCGGCGAAAAGCAGCGGATTGCGCTTGCCCGTGCTTTCTTGAAGAAACCTTCCATTGTTTTGTTTGATGAGCCGACAACCGGCCTTGATCTTCAAACTGAAAAAATTCTGCAGCAATCAATAGCTGAACTCGGAAAACAGGCGACCGTTATTACGGTTGCCCACCGGTTGCATACCATCAGACAATCAGATACGATTTTGCTTTTGTCTGAAGGCCAGCTGGCAGCTGCCGGCAGCCACGACGAATTATTGGAAACGTACGCGCCTTATGGAGAAATGCTGGAAATACAGCATGGAGGTATTGTGCAATGACAGAATTGAAACAGATATTGTTGTTAACGCTTCGTGAAAAAAGAGACGTAGCAATTGCCATTTTCTTCGGTTTCCTGGCAGGGATTGCCGGAGCGGCGCTGATGGCTTCGAGCGGCTATTTGATTTCAAAAGCGGCGCTGACTTCTCAAATGACTATTTTGATCGTCATGGGAGCTTGTTTGAAATTATTCGGCCTCACTTCGGCTTTAAGCCGCTATGCTGAGCGCCTGTTTTCACACCGTGCGACATTTACCATGCTCAGCAACTTGCGGGTATCTTTTTTTGAGAAGTTGTCGCCACTGGCTCCGGGAATATTTCAAAAATACCGGAGCGGGGATTTGCTGGCGCGCATCGTCGGCGATGTGGAAAGCCTTCAAAACTTTTTGCTGCGGGTATTTTATCCGCCGGTCGTACTGGCCATCGTTTTTATCAGTACGATTTTCTTCACTTCTTATTTCTCGCTTGCCATTGCGATGGTGATGCTCGCTGGCATGTTATTGACGATTGTTGTGGTGCCGGCTGTTTTCGCATGGCGGCAGCGCAGAATCGATTCAGCTGTCCGGGCGAGCCGGGCAGAACTATCGACAGAAGCGACTGAATTTTTATACGGTTTCCGTGATTTGAAAATTTATCAGCAGCTTGACCGCAAAAAACAGGATTTGACGGCTTTTTCGGAACGCTACGGCGAACAGCAGCGGAAAGAAGGCTTTGAAGAAAACATGGCCCAGTCCGTCAACGCTTTTGTGGCGCTCTTAGCTTCGTTCTTCGTACTCGGGCTTGGTGCATATTTTGTCGCAGAAGGGCAACTCGACGGCTTGTATTTAGCGATGCTTGTGATGATTTCTTTGGCGGTCTTCGAAAATGTCGCACCGATGGCAGTTTTTCCGGCTCATTTTGAAGAAAACCGGAAAGCGGCTGTACGCCTTGACCAGGTAGTAGCAGAATCTGTGCAAGCGGCTGGCAACGCGGAATTGCCGTTAAGAGCACTGGACATCGAATTGGAGAACGTTTCTTACACTTATCCGGAAGAAGAACGGCGGGCAATTGAAGGGGCATCTCTTCGTCTTGCACCGGGATCGAAAACCGCCATCGTCGGGCCGAGCGGTTCAGGGAAATCGACATTGCTGCAGCTTCTTTTGAATATCCTGCCTGCAGACAGCGGCACGATTTCAATTGGCGGAGAACCTTTAGCGGCACTCGATCCGGAAAAGCTGTGGCAGCGGATGAATGTGGTACTGCAGGAAAACCATTTCTTCTTCGGTACAATCCGCAGCAACTTGCTGATTGCCAATGAAAGGGCAACGGACGCGGAAATGGAAGCAGCGCTGGCAAAAGTGCAGCTTGGCTCTTTCTCTTTAACGACGAAAGTGAATGAAAAAGGCGAAAACCTGTCCGGCGGCGAAAAGCAGCGTCTCGCTATTGCCCGGGCAATATTAAGAGGGGAATCGCTTTGGCTACTGGACGAACCGGTATCATCGGTCGATGCCGTTACAGCAAAAGCCATTTACCGGCAATTGTTTGAACAAGGCAAAGACGATACGTTCGTCATTATCAGCCATGATTTGACGGGCCTTGAACAAATGGACCAAATCATCGTCATGGAACAAGGAAGAATCGTCGAAGCCGGGCCATATGAAGAGGTTATGGAAAAGCAAGGCCACTTTTTCAAACTCAAGCAGATTGAAAAGAGCATATTTGCATGATTTCGGCTGTTTTTCGCGGTTTTATCTTCCGGTCATTGGATATACTGTCCGGAAGACGTTGAATACTGTCTGAAACGCATGAAATACTGTCCCAATGGCACTGCTGCTTTTTCAGCAGGAGCCCCCAGCAGGGAAAAAGAAAAACCGGAAGACTTCCCCTTCGATCTTGAAGGAAGTCTTCCGGTTTTATTTGAGTAGCAGATCATTTCCGCGCTTAGCATCTTCGAGTTTCAGCTGTTCCAATTGGAGCCTCATTTTCTGCGTTTCGATGACAAAGTTCTCGTATTTCAATTTTTCCAGTTCAATTTCACTTTCAATCATTTTGTTCTTTAGTTTTGTCTGCGTTTGGAAGTGTGAGGTAATGATGGCAACGAGCGGAATCGAAAAAACCATAACGACGGCTACTAGACCGGTCACGACGTTCACCTCTTTCCTGAAAATTCTGATTACAATCAGTATACAGGATTTCTGTTTGATAAAAAACAATTTCTTGAAGGAGAAAAGACTAATTCTTTGTCATGGTGTGATGGAAGGTGCCGGTACGGCAACGACTTCCGAAAAGGCAAATACTTCGCAGAAATCCTTTAACTGCAGCATTTGCAGCCGCCAGGCCGGTCGGAAGCCTGAAATATGGCTTGAAAAGACATGACAAGTGTCATATATAAACCAGACGTTTATGCCTTTTTTAGGTGGCCGATTTTTTTTATGATAAGGACAATAAGTTATCCGAGCGGAAAGAGCTCGTATAAGGAGGAAGAACATGAGCAGAGAAAAGACAGCCCAATTACGTAAATTTGTCGCACCGTTCGAAAAAGCGGATGTGAAAGCCAGTGTACGCCAATTGGTGAACACAATTCCACCATTCATTTTATTTTGGTTCCTGGCTTACCAGGCACTGGATGTATCCATTTGGTTAACGATCGCTTTATGTGTCGTTGCAGCTGGATTCGTCGTTCGTACGTTCATTATTTTCCATGATTGTACCCACGGTTCATTTTTCAAAAACAAAAAGGCAAATGCAGTAGTCGGTACTATCACGGGAATTATGACGTTATTCGCTTACGAGAAGTGGAAACGCGAACACTCAATCCACCATGCTTCAAGCGGTAACCTTGATAAGCGCGGAGTCGGCGACATCTGGGTTATGACAATTGAAGAATATGTAGAAGCTTCAAAATGGGAACGTTTCAAATACCGCATGTACCGCAACCCGCTGGTCATGTTCGGTCTTGGGCCATTATTCTTAGTTCTGATCTCTAGCCGTTTCAACCGTAAAGACGCACGCAAAAAAGAGCGCAACAATACGTATTTGATCAACGTGTCATTGGTTGTCCTTTACTCACTGATTATCTGGGCAATCGGCTGGCAGGCATTCCTAATCGTACAAGGTACGACGATGTTCACTGCCGGGGCACTTGGCATCTGGTTGTTCTACATCCAGCACACATTCGAGGATTCGTATTTCGAAGACGAAAGCGAATGGGATTACGTGAAAGCTGCTGTAGAAGGAAGTTCATATTACCAGCTTCCAAAAGTGCTGCAATGGGTTACAGGAAACATCGGTTTCCACCACGTCCACCACTTGAGCCCGCGGGTTCCAAACTACAATTTGGAAAAAGCGCACGAATCGACGCCGCCGCTTCAACAAGCGACAACCATTACACTTAAAACAAGCTTTAAGTCGCTTCGCTATAAAGTGTACGATGCGAAAAACAAAACTTTCGTTACTTTTAGAGACATCAAGCATTTGTTGAATGAAAACAGCAAATTGCCGGCATAACAAAGATTTGAGAAAAAACCATTCCTTGCTGAATGGTTTTTTCTTTTGCTGTTTCTTTGTTATGATGAAAAATAATAGATGAATGAGGAGCGAGATTATGCAAAGCTGGTATCAAATTTTCCCGAAAAACCCTTGGCTCAGTTTATATGCCTGGGTCATTTTCTGTATCTTGCCGTTCTTTTTCCTTTTCAGATCCTCCTCGCCTGTAGAAATTGCGGCCGGAATCGCATTATTGATCCTGTTTTTTGTTGCTTACCGGCTGTCATTCATCTCCCGCACAGGCTTTATTTACGTCTGGATCAGCATCGAAATTGCGATTAACATCGGTATGACTTTTTTGTTCGGCTACATCTATCTGGCGATTTTTCTGGCTTTTTTCATCGGCAATATACGCCATAAAGTCGGTTTTTTTATCATTTACGGAATCCACATCGGTACGACTATATTAGCCGTCGTGTTCGGATTTATCGAACACAGCTCTCTTTACGTTTCGCAGCTGCCGTTCATTGTCCTGAGTATCGTAGGTGTGATTCTGCTGCCTTTTAATACGTATAACCGCAACAAGCGCGAGAAACTCGAAGGCCAGCTGGAAGATGCCAATAAACGGATTTCCCAATTGATTGTCATCGAAGAGCGCGAGCGCATTGCCCGGGATTTGCATGATACATTGGGGCAGAAGCTGTCGCTGATCGGATTGAAAAGCGATTTGGCCGGCAAACTAATTCACCGGGATGCCGATGCCGCTTTGAATGAAATCAATGACATCCGCCAAACCGCGCGGACGGCTTTAAAAGAAGTACGCGAACTGGTCTCGGATATGCGCGGCACGAAATTGGAAGACGAATTGCTGCGGATCCAGCAGATTCTAAAAGCCGCTGAAATCGACTTTGTCTTGTACGGTTCGGCTAAACTAGTCAACACGCCTTTGCTTGTGGAGAATGTCCTCAGCATGTGCCTGAAAGAAGCAGTAACAAACGTTGTCAAGCATAGCCGGGCAACGCGCTGCAGTGTGTTGATCAAGCAAAAACCGGAAGAAGTTCTGGTGCAAGTGCAAGATGACGGAATCGGCTTTGAAGGGAATAGCCCGCAGCGAGGAAATGGATTGGCAGGTATGCGGGAACGGCTGGAATTTGTCAACGGCAGCGTGGACATCCAGACGATGGACGGTACGACCTTGAACATTCGCGTGCCAAATGTGATTCTTTACAAGGAAAAAGAGGAGGAGCTAATATGATTCGGATTGTACTTGCCGAAGATCAGCGTATGATGCTTGGAGCTCTGGGTTCTTTGCTTGATCTGGAAGAAGACATGGAAGTGGTCGGCAAAGCCGGAAACGGGGAAGAAGCGATTGCGTTGGTTGAAAAGCACCAGCCGGATATTGTCATCATGGATATTGAAATGCCTTTAAAAAGCGGGTTGGACGCAGCGGAAGCGCTAAAAGACCATCCATGCAAAATTATTATTTTAACGACTTTCGCGCGTTCAGGTTATTTTGAGCGTGCCCGAAAAGCCGGCGTCAGCGGCTATCTGCTGAAAGACAGCCCGAGCGAGGATTTAGCGACTTCGATCCGGACCATTATGGACGGCCGCCGCATTTACGCACCTGAATTGGTAGACCTGGCATACGCCGACGCCAACCCGCTGACAGAGAGGGAAAGCCAAGTGATGGAACTGATTGCAGACGGCAAAAGCACCAAGGAAATTGCAAAAGAACTCTTCATCACAACCGGCACCGTCCGCAACTACATCTCGGTCATTCTGGACAAACTCGAAGTGGGCAACCGCATCGAAGCCATTTCCAAATTCAAAGAAAAAGGCTGGTTTAAATAAGAAAAGCGGAGGCGGCCGTTCAGTCCCGACAGGTGCTGGAAGGCTTACTGTAAATGGCGCTTTTTGCCATTTAAGTAAGCCTGAAGCATCCCGAGGGACTGGCCGCCGAAGCTAGACAATAAGAAAAGCGGAAATGGCCGTTTAGCCCATAAAGCACAAAAGGCCAGCCCGCAAAAAACCACTGTCGCGCGACAGTGGTTTTTTGCGGGCTGGTTATTCGTATAAGGTTTCTTCAAGCGAACCGTCTTTAGTATAGATATGCAGTTCGCCGTTATTCTTATTGGCATACCGTTTTGCCTCGCCCATTAAATCTTCTTTAGTCTCTTCGATCAAAATGGCTTTTTTGCTGTCTTTCTTCTTAAGCTGCCATCCTTCATCATGCGCCCTGATTTCGAAAATCACTTTTTCTTCATCGTCTTCCACGCTTTTACGCGCCCGATCCAGTGCAATAGGAATGGCACGGCCTTCCTCGTAACCGTCCCGCAACAGCGCATTGGCGATTTCAATTGCCTTGTTTCTAACAGCTGGGGTCAAGTTTTTAAAAGAATCCGGATAATCATTTTTGCTCCATGGCACAACCATCGCCTCCTTGATTTTCTTTTCCCCTTTCGCTTCCGGAATAAAACAAAATTTTTATGGTAAAAATTTTAGAAAATGGTACACTGAAAATCGGAGGTGGAGAGAATGTCAGATTCAACATATCAAATTATTGCGTTGGTTATTTACATGGCTGCCATGCTGTTTATCGGCTGGTATGCATACCGAAAAACCGTTAACTTAACAGACTATATGCTAGGTGGACGAGGTCTTGGCGCAGCAGTTGGGGCACTGAGCGCAGGAGCAGCGGACATGTCCGGATGGCTCTTAATGGGGCTGCCGGGAGCTATATATGTAAGTGGCTTAGTGGAAGTATGGATTGCGATTGGTTTGACGATTGGAGCTTACTTAAACTGGTTCTTCGTCGCACCGCGTTTGCGTGTATACTCATTTGTAACGAGCGACTCAATTACGATTCCAAGCTTTTTAGAAAACCGTTTGAAAGACAAATCACGTTTGTTGCGTATTGTTTCCGGAATCATTATTTTAATTTTCTTTACATTTTACGTATCTTCAGGAATGGTAGCCGGAGGAGTCTTTTTCGAGAGTTCATTCGGGCTTGATTATCATCTCGGACTGGTGATCGTTTCGGGAGTAGTAGTAGCCTATACTTTATTCGGCGGCTTCCTGGCAGTGAGTTATACGGATTTCGTGCAAGGGCTTATGATGTTCTTGGCGCTTATCTTGGTGCCGCTGATCGGTGTATTTGCTACCGGAGGTTTTAGTGAAACGGCAGCAAGCATCCGTGAAGTGGATCCGACGTTCTTGAACTTGACGACGGGAGCTTCCTTGATTGGAATTATTTCAGCAGTGGCATGGGGCCTTGGTTACTTTGGACAACCCCATATCATTGTTCGTTTTATGGCAATCAGTACATTGAAGGAAGTGCGCCAAGCCCGCCGCATCGGCATCAGCTGGATGATTTTAAGCCTTCTTGGAGCGACTGCTACCGCTTTGGTCGGCATTGCGTATTTCCAGCAAAATCCGGATGCGACACTTGCTGATCCGGAAGGGGTTTTCATCGTCCTTGGACAGATTTTCTTCCATCCTTTGATTGCTGGATTCATGCTGGCGGCTGTTCTTGCAGCCATTATGAGCACAATTTCTTCGCAATTGATCGTAACTTCATCTGCATTAGTAGAAGACCTTTACAAAATTGCGTTTAAAAAAGTATCGACAGACAAGCAGTACGTCACGTTAGGGCGTATGGCAGTATTGGCCATTGCGCTTATCGCCGCGTTTCTGGCGTGGGAGCAAAATGCGACCATTTTGGATTTGGTGGCTTATGCATGGGCCGGCTTCGGTGCCGCTTTTGGGCCGCTGATCCTCTTGTCTTTGTTCTGGCGCAAACTGACGACTTGGGGCGCATTGTCCGGAATGGTTGTCGGGGCTGTAACCGTTATTATTTGGGATGCAATCGGTACAACTTCAGAAGATCCTGGAGCTACTGATCTTACAAACTTCATTGGCAGTGTTTATGAAATCATCCCAGGATTTATCCTATGTCTTCTTGCAGCTGTCATTGTCAGCTTAGTGACGTACAAGAAGAATGACGAAATCGATAGAGAGTTCAGTGAAACTGAACGTTTAATCAAAGCAAAAGCAATAGAATAAATACCAAGGCTTTAACCTTCTTAACGGAGGTTAAAGCCTTTTTATTAGGCTGAAAAGGGAATAGAGCGAGAAATGGCGAAGGTATAAATGAATGAAGCGAAAAAGAGGTGCTGTATGTTTTTGGATCATATTGTTCATTTTATTGATAACAAACCACAAATTGCGGTAGAAGAGTGGAAGCGGCAAGGAATGCACGCGGCGATAGGCGGGAGGCATTTAAACTGGGGCACCCACAACGCTCTTTTCTACACGAAAGACAGCTATATTGAATGGCTTGCTGTAGAAAAGCCGGAAATTGCAGAAGCGGCAGACCACCCGTTGACGAAACTCTTGCTGCATGACAAAACCGGCTTCGGCACCATTTGCCTGCGTACGAGGTCGATTGAAGAACTGGACAATCGCTTGAAAGGCGACGGATTTGAAACTTCCGGCGTGCTGGATGCCGAACGCAGAACCGAAACGGGTGAATTGATTCAATGGAAAATGCTGTTCATAAAAGAAGAAGTGACCGATCAATTGCCGGCGCCGTTTTTTATTGAATGGCAGGAAAGCGATGAGCAGCGCTATCAAGGGCTGCGGGAAAGAGGAGCAATTGCGGCGGCTAATGAAGAGTTGGCAATCGAGCATCTTGTATTTGGCGTCAAAGAGCCGGAAGCTGCTGAAGGCAAGTGGCGCAGGATTTTAGGCGGTTCTTTGGAATTGCCGAATTGCCGAGTGGAGTTCAAACGCACCGAAGGGGTGAAAGAGCGTCTGGAAGAAGTGCACTTTATAAATGGACATAAAAGGCTATCTTTTGAAGACGGGGTTTATTACCTGCCAAAACGCGGGAATGTATAGGATAATAGGTAAATGAGCCGCCGGAATTTTTAAAGGAGAGTATCCTACTCTTCTTTTTTGTCATGGAACGCAAAAGATTCCCATTGCGGTATAAGGAGGAAACTAAATGGATGTCTTAATAGAAAAAGCAATTTTAGTAGGCGTTCAGCTGCAGAAAGATCTGCATTTTGAATACGAATTGGAAGAACTGCGCAATTTAGCAGAAGCATGCAATGTCGGTGTGGTCGGGGAAGTTTACCAAAACTTGGAACGCATCAATCCGTCCCATTACGTAGGGAAAGGGAAAGTCGAGGAAATCAAGGCTTTTTACGAAGAGTCTGACGCCAACTTAATCATTTTCAATGATGAATTGTCGCCGTCCCAAATCCGCAACTTGGAAGAAGACCTGGAATGCAAAGTCATCGACCGGACCATGCTGATTTTGGATATTTTCTCGCGGCGCGCCAAAACACGGGAAGCTCAAGTTCAGGTGGAATTAGCACAGCTTCAGTATATGCTGCCGCGGCTTGTAGGGCTGCGTGCCTCTCTTGGCCGGCAAGGCGGTAGCACGGGTGGCGGTCTTGCCAACCGTGGTGCCGGGGAAACAAAACTGGAACTGGATCGCCGGAAAATCGAGGAGCAATTGTCCAAGCTCAATCGTGAATTGGAACAGATTCGGGCGCAGCGTACAACCCAGCGGAAGCAGCGGACGAAGACCGGGATGCCCGTCGTGTCGCTCGTCGGCTATACAAACGCCGGCAAATCCACCATCATGAATGGTTTATTGACAAAGTCTGGCCAGGACCTGGAAAAACAAGTATTTGAAAAAGATATGCTGTTTGCCACGCTTGATACGTCGGTGCGCCAAATTCGGCTGGAAGACAATAAAAACTTTTTGCTGACGGATACGGTTGGTTTTGTCAGCAAGCTGCCGCATCATTTGGTGCGGGCGTTCCGCTCGACTTTGGAAGAAGCGCGCAATGCCGACCTTTTGCTGCATGTAGTGGATGTATCCAACGAGGAATACCGGTACATGATGGATGTGACAAACTCGACATTGCACGAAGTGGGAGTGGAAGATGTTCCGACAGTCTTTGTATACAACAAAGCGGACTTAGCGGGAATCCCTCATCCGAAAGTGAAACAGGGAGAGTTGTGGATTTCGGCAAAAGACGGAATAGGTTTTGATGAATTGCTTGAGATGATCAAGCAGTACATTTTCTCGGAATACGTCACATGCCGCATGATCATTCCTTTCGAACGCGGCGATGTAGTCGCGTATTTGAATGATTCCGCGACCATTTTGGAAACGCAATACGAAGAAGAAGGCACGTTGATGAAAGTAGAACTCGGCCAGGCGGACTACGACCGCTTTGAGCAATATGTGATTGGCAGATAAACGAAAATATGCTCGTCCATCCTTGTTAAGGGGAGTGGACGAGCATATTTTTTGTTTTTACGAGCAAGTCGGAGTGGCTTACGAGCGACTTCGGGTGAAATACGAGCAACTTTACATCGGATACGAGCAACTTCGCACCCGATACGAGCAACTTGCCCGCTTCGCCTGCTGAAAATGAAGAAGCTGCACTTCATTTATTCGAATACGCCCAGCCGCCTCAAACAAAAAAGCCTGCCCGATTGCATCGGGCAGGCTTTCCTCAGTTAAGATTGTTGAAATTGGATGCGGTGGAGATTGGCGAAAATGCCATCGTGCTCAAGCAGTTCGGCATAGCCGCCTTGTTCAGCAATGCCGTCTTCAGTGACGACAATGACCCGGTCCGCATCGCGGATCGTCGCTAGGCGGTGCGCAATGATAAGCGTCGTGCGGTTCTCGGCCAGTTCGCCGAGGGCTTCCTGGATGACGCGTTCCGTCTCTGTATCAAGCGCGGAAGTCGCTTCATCCAAAATCAAAATTGGTGGGTTCTTCAAGAACATACGGGCGATTGCTAAACGCTGTTTCTGCCCGCCGGACAATTTCAATCCGCGTTCGCCGATCTGCGTTTCGTAGCCGTCCGGAAGTTTGCTGATGAAATCTTCCAAATGGGCTTTTTTCGCAGCGGCGAGAATTTCTTCATTGCTGGCGCCGCGTTTGCCGTACGCAATGTTTTCCCGGATGGTTCCGGTAAACAGGAACACATCCTGCTGCACAATGCCGATATGCGAACGCAGCGAATGCTTCGTCATATCACGGATGTCGATGCCGTCGATGGCAATTGATCCTTCTAAGATGTCATAGAAGCGCGGGATCAACGAACAAATCGTTGTTTTCCCGGCACCGGATGGGCCGACAAAGGCGACGGTTTCTCCGGCTTTCAATTTCAAATCAATGCCGTTCAGCACTTTTTTATGATCGTCGTAGCCGAAATGGACATTGTTGAATGTGATGTCGCCGCGTAAGCCATTCACTTCCACGGCGTCTTCCCGGTCGAGGATATCCGGTTCCTGCTCCAGCAGTTCGCGGAAGCGGCCAAAACCGGCCATCCCTTTTGGATACAATTCAAGCAATGCGCTGATTTTATCGATTGGTTTGATCAGGACGTTCAAGAATAAGACGAAACTGACGAGTTCCCCGTAAGACAATTCGCCTTGGAAATTCAGCCAAGCGCCGTAAACGAGCACGATCAATGTCAGCAAACGCGTCATCATATAAATGCTGGAATGCGTCGCAGCCATCACTTTATAGGCGACAAGCTTTGCCATACGGAAGCGGCCATTGTCTTTTTTGAAACGGTTAATTTCGAATTCTTCGTTCGTAAACGACTGGACCACGCGTGCACCGGAAACGCTGTCTTCCACGCGCCCGTTCACATCGGCGATTTTGCCGTACATGCTGCCCCAGGCCTGGTTCATCTTGACGTTGCAGAACGTAATGAGCCAAACAAGGAATGGGATGACGATCAAAGTCACAAGCGCCAGTTTTGGGTTGATCCAGAACATGATGCCGAACGCGCCGAAGAACGTCATGATGGCGATGAAAAAGTCTTCCGGTCCATGGTGGGCCAGTTCGCCGATATCAAAAAGATCATTGGTGATGCGGCTCATGACATGCCCCGTTTTCACGTTGTCAAAAAAGCGGAACGATTGCCGCTGGACATGGGTGAACAGCTCTTCGCGCATATCGGTTTCGATATTGATGCCGAGCTTATGCCCAAGGTAACTGACAATGTATTGCAAAAACGTGCTCAACAGGAACACGGCGAGCAGCAGGACGCTGACGGTCACGATGGTGTTCCATTCGCCGCTTGGCAACAGTTCGTCGATGAACCACTGGACAGCGACAGGGAAAGCAAGCTCCAAAATAGCGACAATGACGGCACTCGAGAAATCGATAATGAACAACCGCTTATGCGGTTTATAGTACTTAAAAAAATGCTTTAACTTCACTGCTAGTCACCTCAAGGATTTTAATCTATTGAAAAGTATAATCGAAAGCAAAGAAATAAACGAATAAAAGTTTCTGAAATCGAAATATTCATTAAATAAATGCCAATTAGTTGAAACTTTTTCCAATCATTCCCGTACTATAAGAAAAGCCAAATTTTGAAAGGATGAGAGATTTGAAAAAGTGGATGATGGCAATGGGTGCAGGCGCTTTGGCGATGAGCTTGGCAGCTTGTGGAGAGACAGCGGAACCGGCAGCAGGAACTGCAGACAAAAAAGCAGCGGATAGTGAATTGACGTTGGAAGAAGTGTTTGCAAAGTCACAGGAAGCTTCCGAAGGAATTAAGAGCCTTCACGCGGATATGGTGAACAACCAGGTAATGAGCATCGAATCGGCGGGAATGGAAATGGAGATTGCGATGGATATCGCCATGGACATGACCATCGATCCGGTCGCTTTCTACCAGCAGGCTAAAACGACGATGGTGTCGGAAGAAATGGGATCTCCGGAACCGATGACAATGGAAATGTATATGACAGAAGAAGGCATGTACATGAATGACCCAACAATCGGCTCCTGGATTAAAATGCCGGATGAAAACATCCAGGATCTTCAGGCAATGATGGAACAGCAAACGGCAGATCCTTCCCAGCAGCTCGAAGACCTGAAAGCATTCGAGGATGATTTCACATTTGAACAGACAGAAGATGAATACATTCTAAAATTGGATGCTGCCGGCGAAGAGTTCCAAGCGTTGATCGACAAGCAAATGGAGCAGTTTTTAGGCCAAATGGAACTGGAAGCACAAGTGGCTATGGAAGAAATGACAATTAATGCTGTATCTTATGAGATTTTCATTGATAAAGAAACGTTCCTGCCAAACATTATGAATGTCGACATGGACATCGATATGAACATTGAAGGCGACTCCGTCAATATTCAGTCAGACCTGGATTCGACTTATAGCAAATACAATGAAATTGAAGCTATTACTGTACCGGCTGATGTTATCGAACAAGCAAAAGAAATGGAATAGTACTGAAAGAAAAGCGTATGCATATGGCATGCGCTTTTTTATTGCCCCCAAAAAGCGTTTCTGCATATGAAAGCAAATATGGCAAAGTTATAAACAAATCAATTAATTCTCAACTAATTGAAAATAATTCTCATTTAATCGTTGACTCTTCTCGCCAAACTGCTATACTGAAACTTGTGAGTAAGTGATAATCATTATCACTGATTTAATTAATCAATAAATCCTTATTGAGCACGGATGAGGGGCAGCTATGAAAAAAAGATATTTAATACCAGCATTAATCATACTGTCTGTTATTTCGTTGTTTGTCGGAGTAAGCAGTATCAGTATCACCGATCTGCTTGACTTCCAATCGGAAGAAACACAAATATTCCTGATTAGCCGACTGCCAAGGCTGGTTGCGATTTTGCTGGCAGGTGCGGGAATGAGTATGGCAGGACTCATCATGCAGCAGTTAAGCCGCAATAAGTTTGTGTCTCCTACGACGGCAGGTACATTAGATGCTACAAGGCTTGGGATTCTCGTTTCGATGCTGTTGTTCGCCAATGCATCAATGCTCGAGAAAATGACGGTAGCATTCGCTTTTGCACTTGCCGGAACGTTTCTTTTCATGAAAATTCTTGACCGCATCAAATTTAAAGATGCTATATTCATTCCGCTTGTCGGATTGATGTTCGGAAACATTCTTTCTTCGGTCACGACATTCTTCGCTTACCGCGCAGACGTTATCCAAAATATGTCCGCCTGGCTGCAAGGTGATTTTTCGATGATCATGAAAGGAAGCTACGAACTGCTCTACATCAGTGTTCCGGTTTTTATTATCGCTTATTTTTATGCCAACCGCTTTACGGTTGCCGGGATGGGAGAAGACTTCTCCAAAAACCTGGGGATGAAATACCGGAGCGTGGTGAACATCGGCTTGACGCTGGTTGCGCTGATTACAGCAACGGTAGTGTTAACGGTTGGTATGATTCCGTTCTTGGGGCTGATCATCCCGAACATCATTTCGATTTTCAAAGGTGACCATCTTCAAAAAACTTTGCCGCATACAGCGATGCTTGGAGCCATCTTCTTGCTGGTATGCGATATTTTAGGAAGAGTATTAATTTACCCGTATGAAATTTCCATCAGCTTAATGGTCGGTGTCATCGGAAGCTTTATTTTCCTCTTCTTATTGTTTAGGAGGAAAGCATATGCGTGATTTACATAAGATGCTCATACTGGTCGGCTTGGCTTTAGCGGCTTGTGGGGTATACCTGTTCCAGGATTTGAACGGGAGTTTCGATTACGCATTGCCGAGACGCGGCGTAAAAGTGTTTGCCATGGTATTGACGGGAGTGGCCATCGCCTATGCGACGGTCGTCTTCCAGACCATCTCCCATAACCGGATTTTAACGCCGAGCATCATGGGACTGGATTCGCTTTATATGATGCTTCAGACTCTGCTGATCTTTTTCCTTGGTTCAGATCACATTACGATCGTCAACAAGCAAGTGAACTTCTTGCTGTCGATTGCTGTCATGGTGGTATTCGCTTTACTGTTTTATCAATTGCTGTTCAAAAAGAACGAGCGGCCGATTTACTTTCTTTTGCTGGTCGGCATCATTTGCGGAACGTTTTTCGGAAGCATTTCCACGTTCCTGCAAGTGCTGATCGATCCCAATGAATTCTCGATCATCCAGGATCGGATGTTTGCCAGCTTCAATAATGTTAACGAAGATCTGGTATGGACTTCACTCGTCTTTATCACTTTGCTGATCGCATTTGCCTGGAAGAAGAATTCCTCATTGGATGTTCTGACGCTTGGCCGCGATACAGCGATTAATCTTGGAGTAAACTACGACGCACTCGTAAAACAAATGCTGGTGCTGTCGGCTGTCTTAATTGCCATTGCCACGGCGCTCGTCGGACCGATTACCTTCTTCGGCCTGATTGTTGCAAACTTGTCCTATCAATTTTTCACCTCGTATAAACATTCGGTGTTATTGACAGGATCAATCGTCATCAGTGTGGTTGCCTTAGTCGGCGGCCAATGGGTAGTGGAGCGGATCTTCACTTTCAATACGACATTGAGCGTCATCATCAATTTCATCGGTGGAGTTTACTTCATCTATCTACTATTAAAGGAGAGTCGATCTAAATGATCCAAGTTCGTGAATTGACGAAGCTGTACGGAAAAAAGCAAGTGGTGGAAAATGTCTCGGTTGATATCCAGCGCGGCCAGATTACTTCTTTTATCGGACCGAACGGTGCAGGTAAATCCACATTGCTTTCAATGGTTAGCCGGCTTTTGGATGCGGATACCGGGGAAGTGCTCATCGATTCAACCAACACCAAAAAGTTGAAATCGAATGACTTCTCAAAACGTGTTTCCATCCTGAAGCAATCCAACTACATGAATGTCCGTTTGACAATTCGCGAACTGGTTTCTTTTGGCCGCTTTCCTTATTCGAAGGGCCGTCTCAATGACGAAGATGAAAAGATGGTCGACCAATCAATCGATTATATGGATTTGAAGGAAATGGAGAATTCTTATTTGGACGAGTTATCAGGCGGGCAGCGCCAACGCGCGTTTATCGCGATGGTCATTGCCCAGGACACCGACTATATCTTGTTGGATGAACCGCTGAATAACCTGGATATGAAGCATTCCGTACAAATCATGAAGATTTTGCGCCGCTTGGTGGATGAACTTGGCAAGACAGTCGTCATCGTCCTTCACGACATCAATTTCGCTTCTGTGTATTCCGACCGCATCGTGGCATTGAAAAATGGCCGAGTGGTGAAAGACGGAACAACGGAAGAAATCATTCAAAGTGCAGCATTGAAAGAAATCTATGATATGGATATTCCGATTCAGCAAATGGATAATTGCCGGATTTGCGTGTATTTCAATTCTTAATAAAAGGGAGCTCGAAAAAATGAAAAAGTGGTTATTGATCGCATTTACATTAATGATGGTAGCAGTACTTGCAGCTTGCGGCGCGAAAGAAGAAGCAACGGATGCAAACGCTGCAAAAGCTGACGGGAAAGAGACAGAAACAATTACGGTGAAACATGAGCTTGGCGAAACAACTTTTGACAAAGACCCGAAAAAAGTAGTTGTTTTTGACTTTGGTATTCTTGATTCAATGGACCAGTTAGGCCTTGAAGAATCTGTTGCGGGTGTTCCGCAAGCAAGCATTCCTGCTTACCTTGAAAAATACGCAGACACTGAAAAGTACGAAAACATCGGTACGTTGAAAGAAGCGGACTTTGAAGCAATCAATGCAATGGAGCCGGACTTGATCATCATTTCTGGACGCCAGGCAGACATGTACCCAGAATTTGAAAAAATCGCTCCAACAATCAACATGGCTGTAGATACAACGAAATACATGGAATCATTTGAAGCAAACATGAACACACTTGGAGACATCTTCGGAAAAGAAGACCAAGTGAAAGAAGAATTGGCTGCAGTTGAAAAGCAAATCGAAGATTTGAAAACAAGCATTACTGACGAAAAAGCATTGATCGTTCTAGCGAATGAAGGCAAAGTGAGCGCTTATGGAGCGGCATCACGTTTCGGTATCATCCATGACGTGTTCGGCGTTAAACAAGCAGATGAAGGAATTGAAGCTTCAACTCATGGCCAAAGCATTTCTTTCGAATACATTCTGGAAACAAATCCGGACATGATGTTCGTAGTTGACCGCAATGCAGCAGTAGGCAATGAAGCAAGTGCGAAAGATTCCCTTGAAAACGAATTGGTACAAAAAACAAACGCTTATAAAAACGACAACATCATCTACTTGGATCCAGACTTCTGGTACTTGTCAGGCGGCGGATTCCAATCTGTAAGCCAGATGGTTAAAGACATCCAAGCTGCGTTTAAATAAGAATATCTATCATAGGATTTCTCCTGCTCCCGCTTTTTCAAAAGCGGGAGTTTTCTTTTTGTGGGAGCTAAAGAAAGCAGTGAATAATGAATGTAGAAGAAATGGGCAGAAACGTCAGAGATCCGCCTTGTTTATTTCCGTATTCAGGGGTTAGCAATAAATACAAAGGGTATACAAACTTTGTATAAGTAATATATAAGTGTTTCTGCTATACTGATTACATACTTAAGAAACAGGAAGTGATGGAATGTTTTTGGCATGGAACGAAATTCAAAAAAATAAGCTTCGCTTCGTTTTGATTATTGGCGTCCTTATGCTGGTGGCATATCTTGTGTTTTTCTTATCGGGACTTGCCAATGGTTTAGCCAGCTTAAATCGTGAAGCGGTAGACAAATGGGAAGCATCGGCAGTGGTGCTGACCGAAGAATCGGATAAAAGCTTAGTGGCATCTTCCTTGGCGATTGATGAAGCGGAAGCCGTAGAAGCTGACGAAACGGCGGTTCTTGGCCAGATTAATGCCATTGCACGGAACGATGACCAAAAAGCCAACGTTTCCATCTTTGGCATCCGGGAAGACGAATTCATCATGCCTGAAGTGACAGAAGGTGAAGCATTTGCCGGAGAAAACGAAGTCATTGCCAGTGATACATTGAAAGAAGACGGCTTTGCTCTTGGCGACGTAGTGGAATTGTCTTCGACAGAAGAAAAGCTGGAGATTGTCGGATTCACAGAAGAAGCCCGCTTTAATGCGGCACCTGTGCTTTACGGCGACTTGGCAACTTTTCAACGGGTGAAATTCGGAGAAGCAGCTGAAGCGAACGAAGACCAGATCAACGGATTGGTTTTACGGACGGAGGATGTTTCATCAGCGACGGATAAAGACGAACTTGAAGCCATTGAAGTGGAGACCTTCATTGAGAACTTGCCGGGGTATACAGCACAAAGTTTGACATTGAACTTCATGATCTACTTCTTGTTCGTCATTTCATCGGTTATCGTGGCGATTTTCTTGTACGTATTGACCGTCCAAAAAATCAGCATGTTTGGTGTGATGAAAGCGCAAGGCGTGCCAAGCGGCTACCTGGCGCGTTCCGTGATCGCCCAGACATTTATTCTGGCTTTGATCGGGGTAGCGGTTGGATTGGCATTGACGCTGGTAACCGGCTTGTTTTTGCCGGCTGCAGTACCTGTTGCATTTGATATTCCGACGATGCTGATATACGGGGCAGTGCTGGTAGTCGTAGCGATTGCAGGGGCCGTATTCTCAGTATTGACGATTGTGAAAATAGATCCGCTAAAAGCGATTGGAGGATAAACGATGGCAGTGTTGGAATTAAACCAAGTGAAAAAAACATTCGGCAGCGGCCATAAAAAAGTGGACGCTTTGAAGTCGACTGACTTTCATGCAGAACAAGGAGAGATGATTGCGGTAATCGGGCCTTCGGGTTCCGGGAAAAGCACGTTCCTGACAATCGCCGGCGGTTTGTTGTCGCCTTCGAACGGGGAAGTCATCATCAATAACGAAAACATCACTTCTTTAAATGAGAAAGAGCGTTCCAAAATCCGTTTGAAAGAAATCGGCTTTATCCTGCAAGCTTCCAATCTGGTGCCGTTTTTGACGGTCGACAAGCAAATGAAGCTGCTGGATAAAGTGAAGAAAAACAATATGAACAAAGAAGAAGTCGAACAGCTCTACAAAGATTTGGGCATCGGCGACTTGCGCAATAAATACCCGTCTGACCTGTCAGGCGGGGAACGGCAGCGGGTGGCGATTGCCAAAGCGCTTTACAGCAATCCGTCCATCGTCTTGGCCGACGAACCAACGGCATCGCTCGATTCTGACCGGGCTTATGAAGTGATGGGCTTGCTGAAAGACGAAACAAAAAATAAAATGACGACCACCATTGTGGTGACGCACGACACCCGCCTTATCGACTACTGCGACAAAGTCTACAAAATGGTCGATGGTGTGTTGGAACAGCAAAAATAAGCGCCGCATATTAAACTGAACCCTCCTTCTTGGAGGGTTTTTTGAATACGCCCAGTAAAGGTTAAAATACGCTCGATTATTCTGGAGATACGCTCGGTAAAGGTTAAAATACGCACAACAACGGTTAAAATATGCTTTTACAGCAAATAAAGCGTCTAAGCCATTGCTTACTTCAATGCCCAAACCGAGCATTTTTGAATGAATGGAAAATTTAGACTATAATAGACAGAAGAGCTCGTGGAAAGAAGGTGAGGCTATGAAGCGTCTATTGTATTTATTGGGGATACTTGCGTTGATCGGTTTTATTGGAATCGGGCTTACTTTCGCTGACGGGGCATTCGCAGAAGTCGACCGGCAAGCCGCTGATTTGCTGACGGGAATCGGTTTGCTGGACGTTCTTTCTGTTCTGGCGGATGAAGCTGTTGTATTTATTGTTGGAATCGCCATGATTGTGTACTTATGGCTGCGCCGCAGGGATTACCGCGGAATGTTGTTTGTCTTTTTGACAGTCGGAGCAGGACGGGCGTTGAACCAGGGGCTAAAAGAACTGTTTCAACGGGAAAGGCCAGATTTTTCGCATGGCTTGGACAGCTACGGCTTTCCTTCCTGGCATGCCATGGGGGCGGTTCTTTATCTCCTGACGGCCGCTTATTTTCTGGTGGGATCGCTTGGAACCCGTACAGCCCAAGGGTTCGTTTGGCTGGCAGCAGTGGGGCTGGCCATCGCCATCGGTTTGTCGCGGGTGGCTGGCGGCGAGCAATACTTTTCGGATATCTTAGCTGGCTGGTGTATAGGTTATGCGTTGTTTGCCGCTGTTGTATTCTGGTACGAAATGAGAGAACGCTCTTTCAGAAGGGCGCATACACAATGAAAAGCAGGAACAGGTTAAATGGTTCCTGCTTTTATTTATGGGCATTATGGTTTTTGCGGAGCGGCGTGTTCGCCGAGTTGGTTAAGCCGTTCGGCAAAAGAATTGGTTGCTGATGGAGCTCCGCTTAGGACGTCCTGCATCGCGTAAGCCTGAGAACCGTGTTCTGCAAAGTCCAGCCCGCTTTCTTCGTCTTCCGCTGCTACGCGTAGCGGAATGACGGCATTGACAATGGCCAATACAAGGATGGCGGATACAGAAGTCCAGGCGATGACGGCTAAGACGCCGACCGTTTGGATGCCGAGGATTTCAGCGCCGCCCCCGTAGAGCAGGCCGCCTGTTGTATCGAAAAAGCCAAGCGCCAATGTTCCCCAAATACCGACTACTCCGTGGACGGCAATCGCGCCGACTGGATCATCTATGCGAATTTTTGCATCCAGCAAATGTACGGCTTCAGTCATAATGATGCCGGCGATGAGGCCGATTACGATAGATCCCAAAAAGGAGACGTTTGCCGCACCTGCTGTAATGCCGACCAAGCCGGCCAATGCGCCGTTCATCGTTAAAGAAGGGTCGATCCGGCCGTAGCGCATACGTGTGTACAGGGCGGTTGCCAGTACAGCGGCAGAAGCTGACAGCAATGTGTTTAAAATGACCGGCGGAACAAGTGCCGGGTCCGCTGCCAAAGTACTGCCTCCATTAAAGCCAAACCAGCCGAGCCAGAGGATGAACACACCCAATGCACCGAGCGGCAAATTGTGGCCGGGAATCGAATTGACGATTTTTCCGCTGTACTTGCCGATACGCGGGCCAAGCTTCCAAGCGGCGATGAAGGCAGCGGTTGCTCCGGTTAAGTGGACAACGGTCGAACCGGCAAAGTCGATAAAACCGATCTGCGACAGCCAGCCGCCGCCCCACACCCAATGTCCGACAATCGGATAAATAAACGCTGTCATTGCAATGGTCACTAAAATATAAGCGCCGAGACGCATGCGTTCAGCGACTGCTCCCGAAATGATCGTGGCGCAGGTTGCCGCAAATACTGCCTGGAAAACAAAGAAGCCGATATCTTCCCGGCCTGCTAATAAAAATCCATCTGTTCCAATCATCCCGAACCCCGAAGTGCCGAACATGAGTGCAAAACCGACAAAGAAATAAAGGATCGAACCAAGGGCGACGGTGATTAAGTTTTTCATAAGGATATTAAGGGTATTTTTAGAACGGGTGAACCCGGTTTCAAGCATCGCAAATCCTGCGTGCATAAAAAAGACGAGAATCGTGCCGAGCATAACCCACATCATATCAACTGAACTTTGAACTGCTTCCATAGAAATTCCTCCTTATCCGACGGCGATGATGCCGCGTTCTTTTGTTCTGATTCGAATGGCTTCCTCAACCGGCAAGATGAAAATTTTGCCGTCGCCGACTTCGCCGGTGGAGGCGTATTCCAGCAAAGCATCCACGATGGCTTCCACTTTTGAGTCATCCACGACCATTTCGAGTTTCAACTTGGGAGAAAACTCCATCGTATAGGCATTGCCCCGGAACAAACCGACCCGGCCTTCTTGTTTTCCGATTCCAGCGATTTCAGTGACACTTAAACCATCAATGCCTTCAAGAGCCAAAGCTTGGCGAACATTGGCAAAAACGGAGGGGCGGATGATTGTCTCGATCTTTTTCATTGTTTTTCCTCCTTCAAAATGATTCTAACAAAAGTTATGTTAGGTTTTCTAACATATTAAACAATAAATTCTGACAATGCAATAGTTTTTTGAAAATTTATGTTAGAAAACATGACATGCGCGAAAAATAAAAGAATTCGGGGTGATGGTATGTATAAAATTGCAGATGAATTGGTTCAAATTGGCATAGAACGAATCAAAGAATTTCCGGTAGAAGGCTTTGTAAGAGGAAGCGGGCCGCTTCATCCGGCCTTGATGTTGGTAGGGGAAGCGCCAGGGGAAAATGAAGTGGAAACCGGCATTCCGTTTACGGGACGAGCTGGAAAAGAGCTGATGGCTTCACTGGAAAGTGTCGGCTTAGCCAGGGAAGATGTGTATATCACGAGTGCAGTGCGGAGCCGTCCGTATAAATGGGGAACAAAAAAAGAGCGCAATGGAACAGTAACTGAGCGGAAATACAACCGAGCGCCGACCAAAAAAGAAATTATCGCCCATGCGCCGATTTTGGATACCGAAATCCGTGACATCCATCCGCCACTGATTGTCACTTTGGGCAATATCGGGCTGCAGCGACTGGTGGGGCCGAAAGCGAAAGTGACGCAGCTGCACGGCGTTCTGATGGAAACGCCGATTTTAATGTGGAATGAGGAAAGGCAAGCCTTTACTGAAACGGAAGAAGTGTATCATATCTTTCCGACATTCCATCCGGCCAGCGTTTTTTATAACCCGCCGGTGCGGGAGTTGAAAGATGAAGATTGGCGGAAACTGGGGGAATTGCTGCGGATTAAGGAATAGTGGCAACAGGTGTTAAGCATTCTATAGGTCTTGTGATTTCTGTGAATAACAATTGGGAAATTAGAGAATAATAGAATATCTTCCTTGATTGATAAAAGTTGCGCAAAGGAAACTTTTAACGTACAATAACCCTATTCAAAAGAATGGAAGGAAGTCGGGGTTATGGACAGTGCCGTATTATTTGCTCTTGGATTGACGCTATTTGCTGGATTGGCAACAGGCATCGGTAGTTTGATTGCTTTTTTTGCTTCCCGCACTAATACTAAATTTCTGTCGATTTCACTTGGATTCTCCGCGGGCGTTATGATTTATGTGTCGATGATTGAGATCTTTGTGAAAGCAAAAGATGCTTTAACCGGTGCCCATGGGGAATCATTCGGATATTGGTTGACGCTGGCTGGTTTTTTTGGCGGAATGATTTTCATGGCAGTATTGGACCGGATTTTGCCGCAAGTGGGAAACCCGCATGAAGTGAAGACGGTAGAAGACATGGATGAAGGGCCGACCAACGCGGAATATGCCCATCTTCGGAAATTGGGGATATTTACAGCGCTCGCAATCGGCATCCATAACTTCCCGGAAGGCATCGCCACGTTCATGTCGGCAATCCAGGATCCGGCTTTAGGGGTAGCTATCGCAATTGCCGTAGCCATCCATAATATTCCGGAAGGGATTGCGGTGTCGGTTCCGATTTACTACGCAACCGGCAGCCGGAAAAAAGCCTTTCAGTACAGTTTTTTATCCGGAATTTCGGAACCGGTCGGAGCCATTGCCGCTTGGCTGATCTTAATGCCTTTCCTTAGCGACACGCTGTTTGGCATTATTTTTGCGGCAGTAGCCGGCATTATGGTTTTCATTTCTCTGGATGAACTATTGCCTGCTGCCAAAAGATACGATGAAGCCCATTTGTCCATTTATGGATTGGTGGCTGGGATGGCCGTCATGGCGGTCAGCCTTGTATTGATTGTATAAGTGAAACCTTGCGCCTCCTCGTCTCGTATAAATGAGACAAGGAGGCGTTTTCTATGGACATGAAACTTATAGAAGAGACTTTTAAAGAAGTATCTAAAACGCTTGGATGGTCAGTGGATAAACGGATTGCCCTGGCAGTGACCAATTTTTATCTTACGCAGGACTCAGGATTTCGGAAAAAAGAACACGAAGAAGCCGCAGTGGCCATCAAGAAAAATGAAGGCTGGGCTTCTCCGTTAAGGAATTATATGTTCCATATCGCGGCCGCCTTTTTGGCGCTTCAGGGAGATCCGGAAAGCGGCTTGAAAAAATTGAATGCCAAACAGCTGGAACTGAACGAAGCGGGGTTCCGCAAGTCGCCTTATACGTATTTGGCCGCCTTGCTGATGGAAGATACGGGCGAAGCGGAGCGCGCAAAAGAACTATACGATCAAATGAGGCAGCATCATAAATTCCTGACATCAAATGAGGATGTGCCTTATGCGGTGCTTTTGGGAAGGCGGGAAGGAACTGCTGAAGAACGGGCGGCAACGATGAATGCTTATTACCGGGAACTCCGGGAACACGGCTTCAGCATGGGCAATGATTTGCAATGGTTGTCACAGATTATGACATTCAATTCCCCGGAATACGATCCGGAAATGGTTGGAAGGGTATTGGCGATCCGTGAATTTCTGCAGAACGAGAAAATAAAAATACGGTCGCCCCAGTATCCGATTTTAGGGCTGCTGGCAACGGCAAAAGCGAGCGGCCACACACTTGGGCAGATTGTCGAACATACACGGCAGCTGGAAAACAGCAAATTATTCAGATGGTACAAGGATGTCGCTTTTTCAACGGCAGTGCAGTTTGGCATGAAAGACATTATCGAAACCCGCGAAGTTTCTGATGTTACATTTTCAACATCGTTGGAAATGTTGATGCAGGCCCAGCAGGCAGCGATGATGGCGAGTATTAACGCCGCCGTTATTTCTTCCTCTGCCAATAATGGCTCTGAATGACAAGAATTGTTTGAAAAATTCAACTTTTACCAGCTGTCTTGTCACCCGCATATCGAAAGAGTATAGTATGGTGTAAAGACATCATATTACATGTGTAAAGACAGGGAGAGTTGGCATGGCTACGTTAACAGAGAAAAACACTGTTCCGCTATCAAGAAACAAATTGCTTGGAGTGGCAGGATTGGGTTGGCTTTTTGATGCAATGGATGTAGGGATTCTGTCTTTCGTCATTGCGGCATTGCAAGTAGACTGGAATTTAAATGCGTCTCAAATGGGTTGGATCGGCAGTGTCAATTCAATCGGCATGGCTGTGGGCGCTTTTGTCTTCGGTATTTATGCGGACCGGGTCGGCCGCAAGAAAATTTTCATCATTACCTTATTGCTGTTTTCATTGGCAAGCGGAGTTTCCGCATTGACGACATCGCTTGCTGCGTTTATGCTGCTGCGATTTTTCGTTGGCATGGGGCTTGGCGGTGAGCTGCCCGTTGCTTCGACGCTGGTTTCAGAAAGTGTGCCCGCGAATGAACGAGGCCGCGTGGTTGTACTGTTGGAAAGTTTTTGGGCAGGCGGCTGGCTGATTGCCGCGCTTATTTCTTACTTTGTGATTCCGTCGTTCGGTTGGCGCGTCGCTTTGCTGCTGACTGCATTGCCGGCATTGTATGCGTTATATCTGCGCATCAAACTGCCGGATTCCCCGCAGTTTTCAGCCAAAAAAGATGTGCTGCGGTCGATTTCAACCAATATAAAAGACGTCTGGTCCAAAAAGTACCGCCGTCCGACATTGATGCTTTGGATTGTCTGGTTTACGGTCGTCTTTTCGTATTACGGCATGTTCCTGTGGCTGCCGAGCGTCATGGTCTTAAAAGGTTTTACGATGATCCAAAGTTTTGGCTACGTCCTGATTATGACGCTGGCCCAGTTGCCGGGGTACTTCTCCGCAGCTTGGCTGATTGAAAAAGCAGGGCGCAAGTTTGTTCTTGTTACTTACTTGATTGGAACGGCTGCCAGTGCGCTTGTCTTCGGAAATGCCGACACCATCGCTGTGCTGATTACAGCGGGAGCTTTTTTATCATTCTTTAACTTGGGCGCTTGGGGAGCGCTTTATGCGTATTCGCCAGAGCAATACCCGACGGTCATTCGCGGAACCGGTACGGGAATGGCGGCTTCGTTTGGCCGGATCGGCGGCATTTTAGGTCCGTTATTGGTCGGCTTCATGCTGACGGCAGGATACGGCATTGGCTGGATCTTTGGGATTTTCTGTGTATCCATCATTATCGGAGCGTTAGCAGTGGCATTTCTTGGGACGGAAACAAAACAAATGGAACTTGAATAGAAACGTGTGAATGGCTCAACCGCATAAAGCGGATGGGCCATTTTTAGATTTTATTATGGTGCCAGCCGAAATAAATTTCGGAAAAAACTTTATTTAGCAGGAGTTTTTTCCACCTTTAGCCAATATCTAATAGTCAGAGATCAAGACAGAAAAGAGTGAGCCGAAATGGATTGGATCGTTTATACAAATCCCGCTGCATTTGCAGAGCGAGTGGAGAAGCTGCTATACAAAAACGAAGACATATATAGTTTATTTTTAGGGATACTGAACCAAATACAAGAGGGACGCTACGAAGAATACTTTTTGGCGACAATGGAAAATGAGGGAGAAGTGGCGGCTGCCTGTTTGATGACGCCGCCTCATCCGTTTCAACTGGTCGTCTTTCAAGAAGTTCCTGCTATTGAAAGAGAAATAGCGCACCGACTATTGGCTTCAGGCATAGTGGTGGACGCAATTGTCGGCGACCAGGCCGTTGCCCACAGGTTAGCTGAAGCGTGGATTCAACGCGTTGGCGGGGAAATACGGGTACTCATGCACCAAGGGCTATACCGGGCCGATGCTGTAAACACCCGCCTTGAAAAAAGTCCGGGAACGTGGCGAGTGGCGAATAAAAAAGATGCGCCGTTGCTTGAAGAATGGATTTTGCTTTTTGAGCAGGAGACAGGCATTGCCGTGTCCACCCCGGCGGAAGCGGCGCGGAAAATCGATTCGTTTATTGAACTGAAAGAAGTTTATGTATGGGAAGTGGACAATGAAGTGGTGGCCTGCATGAAAAAATCGCGGCCATCCAAAAATGGCATTACGGTATCGTTTGTCTTTACGCCAACGAAACACCGGCGCAAAGGCTATGCCCGCACGCTTGTTGCAGAAGTGACCGAAGAACTGCTCGGTGAATACGATTTCGTCATGCTTTATACGGACTTGCAGAACCCCACCTCCAATAAAATCTACAAAGAAATCGGCTTTGAGCAAATTGCGACGCCGGTCCATTTGAAAATCGAGGACGATCTGCCAGAATAATATGTTATAGTAGTGGCAATAAACTGAAGGGATGATGGGTGGCCGATGGATAACTAATCCTATTTCTATGCAACCGAAGATTTTGGTGTGAAAGAGATTGGATTCGTCTGCCCATTTTTAGCAAAAAGAACAGCCTGTGAAAAACAGGTTATTTGGGTATGCGAATTCTTCCGAATACAATTCGGAGGAATTTTTTTATTTCTCCGGTTAGGGGGAAGGGCTATGACCATTAGAGGGAAAGTAAATAAGCTGACAATCGGATTTGAAGATCGGATTGTTTTGAAAGAAGTACAGGCCGATATTCCAAAAGGTGCACGCATCGCCATCATTGGTGCAAACGGCAGTGGAAAATCATCCTTGTTGGATGCTGTTGCTGAAGGTCTTCCGGGAATTCAATGGATTGGTTCAGCACCGTCTGTCGCTTATATGAAACAGGAAGTGAAGCGGGTGGATGGTGAAATTGGGAATGCGAGCAGCCGGAAGCTTGAAACGAAATGGCATGTGCCGGAAGTCCGCAGCCGCTTAAGTGGAGGCGAAGCGATGAAGATGCGCTTGGCGCGGGCACTTTCTGAAAATGCAGAAGTTCTGCTGCTTGATGAGCCGACCAATCACTTGGATGCGGAAAGCATCGAAGCCGCCGTCAAACAACTGGCAGCGTATGCCGGTACAGTGCTGATCGTCTCGCATGACCGGCACTTTATTGATCAAGTCGCGACTCATATTTGGGAAATTGAAGACAAAAAATTGACGGTTTATAAAGGTAATTACAGCGTCTCTAGAGAAGAGAAAGAACACCGGAAACTGACGCAGCAAAGAAAATACAATCAGCAGCAGGCGAAAATCGCCCGTGTGGAACAGCAGCTTTCGGAACTGCAGTCCTGGTCGGGAAAAGCCCATGCGGACTCGACGAAACAAGATGGCTATAAAGAATTTTACCGCTCCAAAGCAAAGCGCATGGATGTTCAAGTGCGCAGCAAGCGGAAACGGCTGGAAGCTGAACTGGAAAAGGATGGGGTAGAGCGGCCGAAAGAAGACGTAAGCGTCAAGTTTGAAATCGGCGGTGCTGATAAAAAAGGGAAGCGCGTCATGGAATTGAAAGAAGTCAGCAAGGCGTTTGGAGACCGTTTTCTTTTTGAAAATGCGTCTTTTACCGTGCAGCACGGCGAACGCGTTGGGCTGGTCGGCAAAAACGGCAGCGGCAAATCCACTTTCTTCAGTATGCTCCGAAAAGAAACCGATTATTCAGGAGAGATTTGGTTGACTGCCGGTATGAGAATCGGCTACTTGAGCCAGAATGTTTTTGACTTGCCGGAACAAAAAACGCCTGCGGAATTATTTGGAACAGGAAGCTATGAAGTGAACGGCAAAATCCGGACCTTGATGGACAACTTGGGGTTTGAAAAACACCATTGGACCGAACCGGTTCGTCATTTGAGCATGGGGGAGCGGGTCAAATTGAAGTTAATGGAATTTATGCTGTCGGACTGCAATGTGCTGTTATTGGATGAACCGACCAACCACCTCGATTTGCCTTCCCGTGAACAGTTGGAGAAAACTTTGGAGAGCTTTCCGGGAACTTTGCTGGTTGCCACCCATGACCGCTTTTTCATGGAAAAACTGGCGGATAAATTGCTGGTATTTGAGGAAGGCAAGCTGCTCAAGTATGAAAACAGCTTTTCGGAATGGAACAATAAATCCGATGGAGATGTCCAAGTCGACATGTTGCAGCTGGAGACAGAACGCCAAGCTGTTCTGGGCAAACTTAGTTTGATGCAGCCAAAAGATAAAGAGTATGGAGCTTTGGATCGCCGTTTCAATGAATTGACAGCAGCCATTAAAGCGATTTCGTCTGATTCTGGAAAGGAAGCAGGGAAAAAGAGTAAATGATTCCCGTTCTGGGTAAATTAAAAAGTAGGTCGAAAGAGAGAGAAAGGAGTGGGTGCTGTGATTCAATTTGATAAGGTCACCAAACGGTTTCCCGATGGCACGGAAGCCTTAAAAGAAGTGTCTCTTACATTGCCTGCACATCAATTAACAGCGGTTATCGGACCAAGCGGCTGCGGGAAAACCACGCTTATGAAAATGATCAATAAACTTGAAAAACCGACTGAAGGCACTGTCCTGATTGATGAAAAGCCAATCATGGGACTGGATGAGATTGAACTGCGGCGGTCTATCGGCTACGTTATCCAGCGGATCGGCTTGCTTCCCCATATGACCATTGCCGATAATGTTTCCTTGGTGCCCAAAATGCTGGGCTGGGAAAAAGGGGAGATCGATGCACGGGTACGTGAATTGCTGCAATTGACCGGCCTTGATCCAGACACGTTCCTCCACCGCTATCCGCTTGAACTGAGCGGCGGCCAGCAGCAGCGTGTCGGTGTGGTGCGGGCGCTCGCAGGAGACCCGAATATCGTGTTGATGGATGAGCCGTTTTCTGCACTGGATCCAATTAGCCGTGAACAATTGCAGGATGAGCTGCAGAACTTGCAAAAGAACATCCGCAAAACCATCGTCTTTGTCACCCACGATATGGATGAGGCGCTGAAAATTGCCGATTCCATTATTGTGATGCGTGGCGGGCAGGTGGAGCAAATAGGGACGCCGCAGCAATTGGTTGCCGAACCGGCGAACGATTTTGTGCGCAATTTCATCGGTGCCGAACGCATCAGCCGGCA
This sequence comes from Planococcus chinensis, assembly GCF_020071995.1. GTDB lineage: Bacteria > Bacillota > Bacilli > Bacillales_A > Planococcaceae > Planococcus > Planococcus chinensis_A. The sequence goes on from NZ_JABWTK010000003.1 coordinate 317,535, forward strand.
GCGGACATTCGGCGAAAGAAAGCTGAAAGAGTTTGTTTCTCTGTTCGAAAAGGATTGGCGGGGAGATGCCCAAAAGATCTCGGTCGATGCAACCGTCGCTGAAGCGGCAGCACAATTATCCGCAAGCGGACTTCCGCGTCTGGCGCTAATGGAAAATGAGCATGTGATCGCTTATGCCAGCGACCGTGATTTACTGCGGGCGGCCCTTCATAAGGAAGAAGGTGCAGCCAGTTGAGTCAAATCATCGATACATTTATCAGCCGCCAGGAAATGATCCAATCGGCTTTTCTGGAGCATATCTATCTGTCTTTTGTGGCTGTCGCTATCGGCATTGCCATCGCTTTGCCGACAGGGATAGGGATTGCCCGCTACCGGCGTTACGCTGAACCGATCATCGGGGTGACCGCTATTTTCCAAACCATACCCAGTCTGGCTTTATTCGGATTTTTAGTGCCGATTCTTGGCATTGGTTCACCGACGGCTTTGGTGGCGCTGATTATTTACGCGCTGTTGCCGATTCTGCGCAATACGTATACCGGCATTACCGGCGTAGACGGCTCTGTAATTGAAGCAGGGCGGGGCATGGGCATGACGCGTACGCAGATACTGCGCCAGATTGAATTGCCGCTGGCATTGCCATTTATCATGGCCGGCATCCGCACCGCAACCGTGCTGACGGTCGGCATCGCCACACTGGCAACGTTTGTCGGAGCCGGAGGGCTTGGTGACATCATTTACCGCGGGCTTCAATCCTATAACAATGCTTTGGTGCTGGCCGGCGCATTGCCGGTTGCCTTATTGGCCATTGGATTCGACTTAGTGCTGAAACAAATTGAGAAGCGCATGACGCCGAAAGGCTTAAAAATTTAAGGGGGAATATCCGTGAGAAAAACAGCAATGGCCATTTTATTGGCAGCGTCTGTCGGATTGGCTGGCTGCGGAAGCGGCGGCGAAGGAACAGATCCAATCGTGATCGGCGGCAAGCCGTGGACGGAGCAGTACATATTGCCGCATATCCTGGGGCAGTATATTGAAGCGAATTCTGAGTACACCGTAGAGTATGAAGACGGGCTCGGCGAAGTGTCCATTTTGACGCCGGCTCTTGAAAAAGGAGATATCGATATGTATGTGGAATATACCGGCACCGGATTAAAAGACGTATTGAAAGAAGAATCACAGCCTGGGCAGTCTTCGGAAGAAGTGCTTGATCGTGTGCGAAAAGGCTATGAAGAAACGCTGAATGCGACATGGCTGGAGCCGCTTGGATTTGAAAACGGCTATACGCTGGCGTTTTCGAAAGACAGCGGCTATGATGCCAAAACGTACTCGGACTTAGCGGAAATCTCCAAAACAGAAGACATGTCGTTTGGCGCTCCGCATCCATTTTATGAACGTAAAGGCGATGGCTATGACGATATGATCGCCACCTACCCGTTTAAGTTTTCAGCGACTGAAAGTTTTGATCCTGCCATCATGTACGAAGCTGTAAAAAACGGCGAAGTGGATGTGATTCCGGCATTTACGACGGACAGCCGGATTGGGTTGTTTGATTTGGAAACCACGGAAGACGATTTGTCGTTTTTCCCGAAATACGACGCAGCACCAGTCGTCCGCTTGGAAACGCTTGAAGAATATCCGGAACTGGAAGAAGTGCTGAAAGGATTGGCCGGCCAAATCACGGAAGAGGAAATGCTCGCCATGAACGCCCGTGTCGATGTGGATAAAGAAGAAGCAAGCGAAGTGGCCCGCGAATTCCTGATTGAACAAGGTTTGATAGAAGAATAAACAAAAGAATCCTGCAGAGCCATCTGCAGGATTTTCTTATGGTATTTGCTTGGGAATTCTTGTACAATTGCTTTAATGAGTGAATAGTCATTCAATTCTTTAAATTGAAAGCGTTTGCATTACAATGGAAGAAAAATATAAAAGGGGTGTCAGGAATGAGAGAAGTAGTCATCGTAGAAGGAGTCCGTTCGGCAGTTGGAAGACGGAAAGGGATGTATGCCAATACCCGGCCGGATGAACTGGCAGCGCTTGTGTTGGAAGAATTGGTGAACCGCGCAGGTGTCGAGAAAGGTGCGGTGGAAGACATTATTTTGGGCTGCGTTTCCCAAGTAGCCGAACAAGGCGGCAATGTGGCCCGGACGGCGGCATTGATCGCCGGGTTCCCGGACTATGTGCCGGGCGTGACGATTGACCGCCAATGCGGATCGAGCCAGCAAGCGGTTCACTTCGGGGCGCAAGCCATTTTGGCCGGCGATATGGACATTGTCATTGCGGGCGGCGTGGAAAGTATGACGCGTGTGCCGATGTTCTCTAATATGCAGGGCGCCGGACCGAGCAAGAAATTAACCGAGCAATATGAAATTATCAATCAGGGCTTATCGGCTGAACGCATTGCTGAAAAGTGGAACTTCAGCCGCGAAGAGCTGGATGCTTTTTCAGTCCGAAGCCATGAGCGGGCTCAACAAGCAATCCAAAATGGCCATTATGACCGGGAAATTGTACCGGTTGAAGTGGAAAATGCTGATGGAGAAAAACAGCTGGTTTCTGTAGATGAAGGCCCGCGTCCCGGCACCACAGAAGAAGTGCTTGGCGGCTTGAAAACGGTCTTTGATGAAAACGGCGTCATTACGGCGGGTAATGCCAGCCAGATGAGCGATGGAGCTTCGGCCGTCTTGTTGATGTCGCGTGAAAAAGCGGATGAACTGGGATTGAAGCCGAAAGCACGCATTGTGGCGCGTGCAGTTGTCGGGTCAGATCCGACTTTGATGCTGACAGGGCCGATTGCGGCAACCCGCAAAGTGCTGGAAAAAGCAGAGCTTCAAATCGAGGACATGGACCGCTACGAAGTCAACGAAGCGTTTGCTCCTGTGCCGCTTGCCTGGTTGAACGATATCGGGGCAGATCCTGAAAAACTGAATGTCAACGGCGGAGCGATTGCTTTGGGTCATCCGCTTGGAGCCACAGGTACGAAACTTTTGGTATCGCTTCTCCATGAACTGGAACGCATCGAAGGGCGCTACGGTTTGCTTGCAATTTGCGAAGGCATGGGCATGGCGAATGCCACCATCATTGAACGGTTATAAGGGACAAGGAGGCTGGACATGAATTTAGCAGAATTGAAAGCAATTGTAACAGGCGGGGCTTCAGGGCTTGGTGAAGCGACGGTTCGCCGGATCGTACAAAATGGAGGGAAAGTGGCCATTTTTGATTTGAACAAAGAACGCGCCGAATCGCTTATTGATGAACTCGGTGAAGAGAACGTTTGTTATTTTGAAACCGATGTAAGCAATGCGGAACAAGTGGAGCAAAATGTAACGAACGTGGTTGAGAAATGGGGCGGGATTACCGGAGTCATTAATTGTGCCGGCATCGGCACTCCCGGCAAAGTCGTATCAAAAGGTGAGCCGCTAGCGCTTAATCGGTTTGAAAAAGTCATTCAAGTCAACTTGATTGGCACATTCAATGTCATTCGGGTGGCGGCGGCAGCCATGCAGAAAAACCAACCGAATGCAGAAGGAGAACGGGGCATCATCATTTCAACTGCTTCGGTTGCTGCTTATGAAGGGCAAATTGGACAAGCTGCCTATAGCGCTTCAAAAGGAGGAGTAGTTTCAATGACGCTGCCGATTGCGCGTGAATTGGCACGGGACGGCATCCGTGTTATGACCATTGCGCCAGGCCTGATGCAAACGCCGATGTTCGATGGCTTGCCGGAAGCGGCCGTGAAGTCGCTGTCGGCTTCTGTGCCGTTTCCGGCACGCCTTGGGCATCCAGCGGAGTACGCGCAATTGGTCCAAAGCATTGTGGAAAATCCGATGTTGAACGGTGAAGTGATCCGGCTTGACGGAGCAATCCGTATGCAGCCGAAGTAAGGGGGAATAGGGAGATGGGGAAATACCGTTTTGAAGAAGAAGAGCATGAGCTGTTCCGGAAATCGCTAAGAAAATTCCTGGAAAAAGAAGCCGTGCCGCAATATGACCAATGGGAAAAAGAGCATATCATCCCGAAATCGTTTTGGAAACGCATGGGCGACATGGGCTTTTTATGTCCGCAAGTAGACGAGCAGTACGGTGGGCTGGGACTGGATTTCCGCTACGCTGTCATCATTGGCGAAGAAATGGAGCGTGTCGGCACCAGCTTGACCGGGGTTGGCCTGCATAACGATATCACTGTCCCGTATATTGAAGCTTACGGAACGGATGAACAAAAGCGGCGCTGGCTGCCGGGCTGCGTGACTGGAGAATATATTACGGCGATTGCCATGACGGAACCGGGAGCGGGATCGGATTTGGCAAATATTTCAACGACAGCGGTGCGGGACGGAGACAATTACATCGTCAACGGACAAAAAACCTTTATTACCAATGGCATCAATAGCACTCATGTAGTAGTGGTTGTCAAGACAGATCCGAAGGCAGAGCCAAAACACCGCGGCATCTCGCTTTTGATGATTGAAGAAGGGATGCCCGGGTTCACCAAAGGACGGAAACTCGATAAAGTCGGCCTTCACGCACAGGATACATCGGAATTGTATTTTGAAGACTGTGTTGTACCGGCAGCAAATCTGATTGGCGACGAAAACAAAGGGTTTACATATTTGATGGAAAAACTGCAGCAGGAGCGCCTGGTCGTTGCGATTGCTGCACAAACCGCTTCAGAAGACATGTTGGATACGACGCTTGAATATGTCAAATCGAGAAAAGCATTCGGCAAACCGATTGGCTCCTTCCAGAATTCGCAATTTAAGTTGGTTGAAATGGCGACTGAAATTGAACTGGGGCATTCGTTTTTAGAATCGTTGATTGAAGACCATATGGCCGGCAAAGATATTGTCTCGAAAGTATCCATGGCAAAATACTGGCTGACGGATACGGCGAAAAAGATATCCGGCGAATGCATGCAGCTGCACGGCGGCTACGGTTATATGGAAGAATACAAAATTGCGCGGCGCTACCGCGATACGCCGGTTGCTGCCATTTATGCCGGATCCAATGAAATTATGAAAACCATTATTGCCAAACGGATGGGCTTATAAATGGATAAGGCATTAGCAGGAGTCCGTTTGTTGGATGTCACCTATTACTTGCCTGGGCCTTATGCCGGGATGCGCCTGGCGGAAATGGGCGCGGAAGTGATCAAAATCGAACCGCCGGCGGGGGATCCGGCGCGTTATATGAGCGGCGGCTACGTGCACGAAGCAAACAATAAAGGGAAAACCATTGTTCAGCTGGATTTGAAATCAACAGAAGGGCATGAGCAAATGCTGGAATTGGCCAAGACGGCAGATGCGCTGATTGAAACGTTCCGGCCGGGCGTTATGAAAAAGCTGGGATTGGATTATGAAAGCTTAAAAGCAGTCAAGCCGGATTTGGTGTATTGTTCACTGTCCGGCTACGGGCAAAAAGGGCCGCTTGCTGAACTTGGCAGCCACGACTTGAATTATTTGGCCCTGTCCGGCGCATTGGACCAAATGGCCGACAGCAATGGCCGGCCGGTGCACCCTTCGAATACATTTGCAGATTATACCGGAGGCTTATTGGCATCCGAAAAAATCACCGCCGCGTTGCTGCGGAAGTTCCGAACCGGCGAAGGTGCTTATTTGGACATTGCACTGGCTGAAGTGATGGCTGAATTCCAGGGCAACCACGATATTTATCATCAGGCGAGCGCTTCAGTTTGCGGCATCCCTGAGATTTCAGGAAACCGCATCAGCTACGCTATCTATGAGACAAAAGACGGAAGATACGTCACGCTCGGAGCGCTCGAAGAGAAATTCTGGTACAATTTCTGCGAATTTGCGGAAAAGCCGAATTGGCAAAAATGGAGTGCAAAAGCCGTTGGTAGTGAAGAACATGCAGAAGTCGCTGCTTTTTTCAAAACAAAAGACTGGCGGGAATGGTACGAGGTATCCATGAATATTGATTGCTGTTTAGCGCCCGTACTGAAAGCGCATGAACGCCATGAGCACCCACATTTTGCAGCTCGCCAGGCAGTGAATTTCTGCTGACCAGATTACGTGAACCCCAAATCGCAAAGAAAAAGGAGCCTGATGTCCAATGATGAATGCACCGCTGCTATTATCTTCTTTTGTGAAACGTGCTGAGCAATACTTTCCTGATAAGCTGATCATTTCGCGGACAGGCGAGCAGATCCACCGCATTCCCTATAAAGATTTTGCGAAACGGACCCGCCAGCTGGCAAGTGCGCTGGAAAAACTGGGCATGGACCGGGGGACGAAAGTCGGCAGTTTTGCCTGGAATCATCATCGCCACCTGGAATTGTATTTCGGGGTGCCGGGCTCCGGTGCAATTTTGCATATGATCAATATCCGCCTTTCTCCTGAACACATCATTTATGTCATCAACCATGCGGAAGATGAAATCCTGCTGGTGGACCATGACTTGTTTCCACTGATTGAAAAAATCGCGCCGCAGCTAAAAACCGTCAAGCATTTCGTCATTATGAAAGACGGGGTGGACCTTCCGGAAACGGCTTTGGAAAGGGTTCATTCCTATGAAGCGCTGGTTGGCGCAGAAGACGGCAGCTACGTATTTCCGAAAGATTTGGATGAGAACACACCGGCCGGCATGTGCTATACATCAGCGACAACGGGCAATCCAAAGGGAGTCGTGTATTCGCATCGCGGACTCGTGCTCCATAGTTTCGCGCTGGGGATGAACGACTCGATGGGGCTGTCCGAGCGCGACGTGGCAATGTCCATCGTTCCGATGTTCCATGCCAACGCGTGGGGGCTGCCGTTTGCAGCGGTGCTGTTCGGTACGACTCAGGTTCTGCCGGGGCCGGGATTTGCGCCCGGAATGCTATTGGATTTGATTGAGCAAGAAGGGGTGACGCTGACTGCTGGGGTTCCGACCATCTGGCTGGGCGTTTTAAAAGAACTGGAAGCCAATCCGCGCAATTTGGACTCACTTCGGATGATTATCTGCGGAGGGTCCGCTTCGCCAAAAGGCTTAATCCGGGCATTTGAAGAAAAGTACAAGGTGCCATTTGTGACAGGCTATGGCATGACGGAAACTTCGCCGCTTGTCAGTTTAGCGGTTACGACTTCGGCGATGGCGAATCTGTCAATGGCTGAGCGCATCGAGCGCCGTTCGATGGCAGGGCTGCCGATGCCCGGGCTTGAAGTGCGCATTGTCAATGAACAAGGCGAAGCGCCGTGGGACGGCAAAACGATGGGCGAACTCAATGTCAAAGGCCCATGGATTGCCGATGAATATTATAAAGATGAACGCACGAATGATGCGTTCAGGGACGGTTGGCTTTATACGGGAGACATAGCAGTCATTGAACCGGATGGCTACATCAAATTGACGGACCGCACAAAAGATTTGATCAAGAGCGGCGGCGAATGGATTTCTTCTGTCGATCTGGAAAATGCCCTTATGACGCATGAAGCGGTATTTGAAGCGGCAGTAGTGGCGATTCCGCATGAAAAATGGCTTGAGCGCCCGCTGGCCTGCGTTGTGGTGAAAGAAGGCTACGAAGAAAATGAACAGACGAAGGCGGAACTGCTCGCTTACCTCGAAAGCCAATTTGCGAAGTGGTGGGTGCCGGATGATATCGTATTCTTAAAAGAAGTGCCGAAAACATCCGTCGGCAAGTTCCTGAAAGCTGCATTGCGAAAAGAGCTGGATCGTCATTACCAAGAGCAGAGAAGCTTTGATTGAGCGGTATAACAAAAATGTACAGATTGGCTGTTGATGTATTTCTGTAAAATGTTTGAGTCGTTAACACTTGACAGAATATACAAAACAATTGTAATATGAGTGTCAACTTGTTGGACGAGCGGCAAGTTCATTTGAGAGAAGAGCCCAGAGAAGAGTCAGAATAGAAGAGCGTGCAAATCGAGGATTGAGACGAGTAGGCAAGTGAATCCACTTTAGAGAGTCAGCGGCTGGTGGGAGCTGATTGGATTGCTTGCGCGAATGGACTTAGGAGAGCTGGCCTGAAAGCGGTAGCGAGTAAGGGAGACGTAGGCCCTGCGTTAAAGGGAAAGGCGAAGAGCCTGATTTAAGTGAGTGCAAAATTGCATTAATGCGTGGTGGTACCGCGGTTTAACCCCGTCCCCGCAACCGGATATCAATCCGGTTGCGGGGATTTTTGCATTTCAATACGAGCTGAGGAGAGATAGCATGAGAAAAGCAGAGAATTTAACAGAGCAGAGCATGTATGAAAAATCATTGGATTTATTGAACGGAAAGATAGAGCAGGACAGCATCAAGCAATTTTTGCTGAACCTTCATGAGAAAGGCGAAACAGCCGATGAATTGGTCGGGATGGTCAAAGCCATGAGAGAAAAAGCGGTGCCGCTTCCGGAAGTAAGCGGCGAATTGGTCGATGTTTGCGGTACAGGCGGCGACCGTTCGTACAGTTTCAACATTAGCACCTTGACGGCGTTTGTCCTGGCAGGATGCGGCATGACCGTCGCGAAGCACGGCAACCGCAGCGTTTCAAGCAAAACAGGCAGCTCCGATGTGCTCGAAGAACTCGGCATTTCCACCAAAGTGGAAGTTGAGCGCATTCCGGAAATGCTGGATGGAACAGGCATTGCTTTCTTGTTTGCGCCGGCCATCCACCCGGCACTTGGGGACCTTCGCGAAGTGCGCAAAAGCATCGGCACACCGACAATTTTCAACCTGGTGGGGCCGCTTGCCAATCCGCTGCCGATTACCGTCCAAATGACAGGCGTTTACCGCCGGGACATGATGAAGCCGATGGCAGACGCATTGATGCGCTTAGGCAGAACACGCGGAGCCATCGTCCACGGAGCAGGTGGACTGGACGAATTGTCGCTCGCAGGCGTCAACGAATTGATCGTTTTCGATGAACACGGCAAACGCCATCTGACGATCCATCCAAATGAGGTTGGGCTGGAAACTGCGCCGATTGACACCATTCGCGGCGGCGAGCCGAAACGCAACGCGGAAATTTTTCTGGAAGTACTGGAAGGAAAAGAAAGCCCGTATTTAGATACGGTGGCGCTCAATGCCGGAACGGTGCTTTATGTCAGTGGACGCGCCGAGACAATTGCTGAAGGCGTACATCAAGCCCGAAAATCAATCATGTCCGGTGATACCGCCAAAGTGTTTGAACTGCATCGTTTAGCTTCGGGGGTGTTAGTGTGACGATTCTGGATAAAATCATTGAAACGAAACGAATGGAAATTAAACAGTACGAAAAAGTGGAAGCAAACGGTCCGTCTTTTCCGAAGAAAACGAGATTAGCTGATCATTTGCGCAGCAAAAATGGCGTCATTTCCGAAATCAAACGGGCTTCGCCTTCAAAAGGGGATATCCGCACCGAAGTCGATGTGGTGGCACAAGCGAAGAGATACGAAGCATCAGGCGCAGCGGCCATTTCCGTCTTGACGGATGAAACGTATTTTAAAGGGTCCATCGATGACTTGCGGGAAGTGGCGAAAAACGTATCGATTCCGGTTTTATGCAAAGATTTTATGATTAGCGAAATTCAGATTGACCGTGCGAAACATGCCGGGGCCACCATTGTTTTGCTGATTGTCGCGGCGCTTGAGAAAAAAGAATTGCACCGGTTGTTTGATTATGCCGCAGGTCTTGATCTTGAAGTGCTGGTGGAAGTGCATGACGCCCAGGAATTGGCGCAGGCACTAGAGCTCGATGCCGAACTGATTGGCATCAATAACCGTGACTTGAAGACATTCGAAGTGACGGTGGAGCGTACGGTCGAACTGGCTAAAACCTTTCCATTTGGCGATAAACGTTTGCTGATCAGTGAAAGCGGTTTGCATTCAAAAGAAGACGCGGCTGTTGCATTTGGTTCCGGTGCTTCCGGAATTTTGGTCGGGGAAGCATTGATGCGTTCGGAAGATCCGGGAGCTTGGATCCAAGAAGCGACAGCTGAGGAGGCGGTCAAATGACGCGAGTGAAAATCTGTGGACTCAAAGAAGTCCAGCATATCGAAGCGGCAAAAGGGGCAGATGCCATCGGTTTCGTTTTTGCGCCAAGCAAGCGCCGAGTATCGATTGAGCAAGCGGCGGAACTGGCACAATATGTACCGATCAGCACAGACAAAATCGGTGTGTTTGTCAATGCATCACTTGAAGAAATCAAAGAGACGGTTGAAAAAGTGCCGTTGACAATGGTGCAGCTGCACGGCGATGAGCCGGATGAATTGGTCGAGGCGATTCAGGTGCCGGTCATTCAAGCCTTTTCGATTCGCAGCAAAGAAGATGTGGAAAATTTGGAGCGCTCGAAGGCTGATTTTATTCTGGTCGATGCGCCTGGAACGGATTACCGCGGAGGCAGCGGCAAGGTCTTTGATTGGAGTTTGCTGGAGGGAGCGAAAGTGGATGCTTCCCGGCTGATTGTGGCAGGCGGTTTGAACCCGGCCAATGTCCGGGCAGCCATCGGACAGACGAACCCGCATATGGTGGACGTTTCAAGCGGAGTGGAAACAGACGGCAGAAAAGATGCAGTTAAAATACAGGAGTTTATCAAACAGGCAAAGGGTGGTTCGATGCAGGAAACAGTTGAAAAAACCGGGTTTTTCGGTAAATACGGCGGGCAGTTTGTGCCGGAAACATTGATGAAAGCGGTCAAGGAATTGGAAGAAGCATATGCGGAAGCCAAGCAGGATCCTGGATTCATAAATGAATACCATCGTTATTTATCCGAGTACGTCGGCCGCGAACAGCCGCTGACATATGCCAAGCGGTTGACGGAAGCGTGGGGCGGCCCGAAAGTCTATTTGAAACGGGAAGACTTGAACCATACTGGTGCCCATAAAATCAATAATGCACTTGGGCAGGCATTGCTTGCGATCCGCATGGGCAAACGGAAAATTGTCGCGGAAACCGGAGCCGGCCAGCACGGTGTGGCAACGGCAACGGTCTGTGCCTTGTTCGATTTGGAATGCGTCATTTTTATGGGCGAAGAAGACATCAAGCGCCAGCAATTGAATGTGTTCCGCATGAAATTGCTCGGCGCCCGTGTGGAAAGTGTCACAAAAGGCAGTTCCACTTTAAAAGATGCAGTCAACGAAGCGCTGCGCTATTGGGTGACGAATGTGGAAGATACGCATTACCTGATCGGTTCCGCACTTGGGCCACATCCTTTCCCGACAATGGTGCGCGATTTCCAAAGCGTTATCGGCGAAGAAACGAAGCGACAGATTGTGGCGCATGAAGGGCGTTTGCCGGATACGGTTCTTGCCTGCATCGGCGGCGGCAGCAACGCCATCGGCATGTTTTATCCGTTCATAGGGGATGAATCGGTCCGTCTGATCGGCGTCGAAGCGTCAGGTGAAGGGCTGCATACAGAAAAACACGCAGCTACTATGGCGAAAGGGACAGAAGGCGTACTGCACGGTGCATTCATGAAACTGTTGCAGGATGAGTCGGGGCAAGTGCTGGAAGCCCATTCGATTTCAGCAGGCCTCGATTATCCGGGAGTCGGTCCGGAGCACTCGCACCTTGCAGACATTGGCCGCGTCGAATATGTCTCCATTACCGATGCGGAAGCATTGGACGCAGTGGTCACATTTTCCCGGCTCGAAGGCATCATCCCGGCGCTTGAATCGGCGCATGCCATTGCACAAGCCGAGAAAACGGCAAAAGAAATGAACCCGGATGAACTCCTGGTCATTTGCGTTTCCGGACGCGGCGATAAAGACATGGCCACGTATGCGGAAAGATTGGAGGGTTTGTCATGAAGAGATTACAGGACTTGAAAGAATCCGGCGGAAAAGCATTCGTGGCCTATATTATGGCGGGAGACGGCGGATTATCGCGCTTGAGCGAGCAAGTGCAGTACTTGCAGGAAACAGGCGTGACCGCCATCGAAATCGGCATTCCGTTTTCGGATCCTGTGGCAGATGGCCCAACAATCGAAGCAGCAGGCAACCGTGCGTTGAAAGAAGGCGTAACGCTGCAAAAAGTGCTCGATGAAATGAAGAACTGGACATTTGAAGTGAAAATTCCGCTACTCATTATGACGTATTTAAATCCGGTTTTGCGGGTCGGCGTCGAGCATTTTGTGAAAGAGTGCAAAAAAGCGGGTGTTTCTGGTTTGATCATCCCGGACCTGCCTTATGAGCACCGGGAGCTGGTCGAACCGTTTGCCAAAAAAGAAGCAATTGCCTTGGTGCAGCTTGTGACGCTGACAACTACCGAAGAGCGGCTCGAGGCCATTTTGAATGAGGCGGAAGGATTTGTTTACGCAGTGACGGTAAAAGGCATCACGGGAGCGCGCGACGAAATGTCGGGTGATGTCCAGGCCTTTATGCGGCGTGTCCGGGAGAAAAGCCCAGTGCCGGTTTATGCCGGCTTCGGCATTTCAAAAGCGCAGCACGTGGACCTGCTGCGGGAAGATGTCGACGGCTTTATCGTCGGAAGCGCCATTGTCCAGGCTTTCCAGGACGGCACCATCCGGGAAATTGAACCGCTCATACAGGCGGTGACGGCTCTTAATCCGGTATAATACGGATTAGGAGGGATGTTTTTATGTTTACGCCAATCTCGGCAGACTTTTTTGAAGCGCCAACGCTTGAACTGTCCCGCAGTCTCCTTGGCCAAATCCTGGTGCACGAATTGCCGCAAGGAATCGTCGCAGGGCGCATCGTGGAAACCGAAGCTTATATGGGTGCGGAAGACCGGGCAGCCCACAGCTTTGGCAATCGGCGCACCAAACGCACGGAAGTGATGTTCGGCAAACCCGGACTTGTCTATACGTACCAAATGCATACCCATACTTTGATCAATGTGGTCAGCGGCCCGGTCGATACGCCGCGCGCCATTTTGATTCGTGCCGTAGAACCGGTCGAAGGCATCGATTTAATGGCTGAACTGCGCGGAAAGCACATGCCCATCAAACAGTGGACGAGCGGTCCTGGGAAACTAACAAAAGCGATGGGCATTACGATGGATTATTACGGCCATCATTTTACGGAACGCCCTTTGTATATTGCAGAAGGCGATCCGGTTCATGCAGTGGCAGTCGGACCGCGCGTCGGCATCGGCAACTCGGAAGAAGCGGTCCATTATCCGTACCGTTTTTGGGAAAGCGATAATCCGTTCGTTTCGAAATTTCGGTAAGTGCTGTGTTTAATCTTTGTTCTGTGTGGAATACTAAAAAAGAGTACTTACACAGAAGGAGTGAAAGATAGTGGCAAAAATTGCAACTTTAATTACAGATATGTTTGAGGATGTAGAATATACGGATCCATCGAAAGCATTCAACGATGCAGGCCATGAAGTCTTTACGATTGAGAAAGAAGCTGGCAAAGAAGTGACGGGCAAGCAAGGTGAAGCCGTCGTAACCATCGATAAAGGAATCGATGACGTAAACCCGGATGAATACGACGCGTTATTCCTTCCAGGAGGATTTTCACCGGACCAATTGCGTGCGGATGACCGCTTTGTTGCATTCACGAAAGCATTCATGGATGCCAAAAAACCGGTCTTTGCCATTTGCCATGGACCGCAATTATTAATCACTGCGAAAGCGCTGGAAGGCCGCAAAGCGACCGGCTACAAATCCATTCATGTAGATATGGAATATGCCGGCGCCAAACTTGTCGATGAGGAAGTGGCTGTATGCCAGGACCAACTGGTAACGAGCCGCCAGCCTGACGACATTCCGGCATTCAACCGTGAAGCGCTTCGCGTTCTTGAACAATTAGCTTAATCCAAAAGATGAGAAATCCCGGCAGGTTGGCTGCCGGGATTTTTTGTGCTGAAAAAAGTTGCAAACGAATTGTCGGGGTTCGTGTGAAGTCTTTTCTTTTAAGCTGCAAAATGGGCTAAAAAAGAGCAGCGTGAATAAATCCTGATTTCCTATAATCGCCTATTGAATCAATAAGCAAACACTTATATAATAAGCAAGACTAAGCCGAAGAAGGTGAAAACATGGATTATCTTCAAATGGAATCGTATTTAAAAGCGATCAGTGACCATAACCGAATGCTGATTTTAAAATATCTGTCGAAGGATTCGCTGTGCATTTGCGAATTCACCGAGCTTTTGGACATGACGCAGCCGGCCATTAGCCAGCATATGCGCAAATTGAAACAGGCAGAACTCGTTACGGAAGAAAGACGGGGCCGCTGGACCATTTGGGCGTTGAATGTGCGCCATCCGCAATATCCGATACTGATTCATTTATTGAGTCTTCTTCCGGAACCGGAACGGACAATTGAAACTTTGGTGGCAGAAGGAAAAAAAGTGGTTTGTAATTAAGGAGAGGGAACCGTGGAAGTTTTGTTAGCAGGATTTATATTTATTGTGACGTTATTTTTAGTTATTGCACAGCCGCGCAATTTGTCGATTGGCTGGTCGGCGGTCGGCGGCGCTGTTGTGGCGCTGCTTGTCGGAGTCGTCGACTTTGGAGATGTGTGGGACGTGACTGGCATCGTTTGGAACGCCACATTGACCTTTGTGGCGCTGATTATCATTTCATTGATTCTTGATGAAATCGGCTTTTTTGAATGGGCCGCCTTACATATGGCGCGTTTTGCCAAAGGAAGCGGATTGCGGATGTTTTTCCTGGTCATTGTGCTCGGCGCGATTGTCGCGGCGTTGTTCGCAAATGACGGAGCGGCGCTCATCTTAACGCCGATTGTATTGGCAATGGTGCGGGCATTGAAGTTCAAAGATGCCATGATTTTGCCGTTCATCATGGCTTCCGGGTTTATCGCAGACACGGCATCATTGCCATTCGTGGTCAGCAACCTGGTCAATATTGTATCGGCCGACTTTTTCGGGATCAGTTTTATCGAATATGCCCTGCATATGATTGTTCCCAACCTGTTCAGCATCCTGGCGAGCATGCTCGTTTTGTATTTGTATTTCCGCAAAGACATACCAAAGCAGTTTGATGCCAGCGCCTTGAAGGCACCGGCATCGGCAATTAAAGATTTGAAACTGTTCCGTCTGTCCTGGGCAGTTCTTGGCATTTTGCTGGTCGGCTATTTCGTCAGCAGTCCGCTCGGCATACCGGTATCATTCATTGCCGGCATTGTAGCCATTGTGTTCCTGGCCATTTCACGCAGAAGCGAATCGGTCCATACAAAAGCGGTCTTGAAAGGCGCTCCTTGGAATATCGTCTTTTTCTCCATCGGGATGTATGTAGTCGTTTACGGATTGCGCAATGCCGGTCTGACTTCTGTTTTGGCAACGGCGATTGAGTGGACTTCCAGCCACGGTTTGTATGCAGCAACGATCGGCATGGGTTTTATCGCGGCAATTTTGTCGTCAGTCATGAACAATATGCCGACGGTCATGATTGATGCATTGGCCATTGCTGAAACCAATACGACCGGGGTCGTGCGGGAAGCATTGATTTATGCCAATGTCATTGGCTCTGACCTGGGGCCGAAGATTACGCCGATTGGTTCTTTGGCTACCCTTTTGTGGCTTCATGTCTTGAGAGTTAAAGGGGTTACGATCAGCTGGGGCTATTATTTCAAAATCGGCATCATTTTGACGGTACCGACTTTGTTTATCACCTTGACGGGCCTTTACTTGTGGCTCACTATTTTAAATTAAACAATTCCAAACAAAAAAGCTCGCGGCTGCGAGCTTTTTTTAATCCAGAAACTTCGCCATATAAAGTTCATCGTACGGCTTATCCTCAATCATCAGTGATTTTTTGCGGACGCCTTCTTTTTCGTAGCCTGATTTATCATAAAGTTTGCGGGCAGCGGTATTTTCTTCGACAACTGTCAATTCCAAGCGAGTGACGCCTTTTGCAGCCGACCATTCTTCTGCTTTTTGAAGCAGTGACGTGGCAATGCCTTTATTTTGGGCGCTTTTCTGAACTCCGAGAATCAGGGAAGCCCGGTGAGCCGCCCGTTTTGCGTCGTTGCCGACAAGCATTAAATAACCGACATGTTCGCCGTTCAAGATGGCAATAAAGATGGCCGAGTGGCCTTTTTGCTTCCAGTCGATAATTTGCTTGCGCATGCTTTGGGTAGACTGGACGCGTTCGTTCTGCCCGTACAGCATGAACTCGGACTCCGATTCGACTTGGCGCTGAAGCGACACAAGGGAGCGGGCATCGCCATGTTCCGCGGCGCGGATCAGCAGGATGTCTTCATTGCCAGCGTTGGCATTATGGGCCCCCGAAGCATCCGTGCGTTCAAAGGTGACGTAGCGGTTGGTGATAATTTCGCTGACGTGATAGCCGGCATCCATCCAAGCATGGAAATGTTTAGCAGGTGGTTTTGTTTTTTTCCACCAGCTTTTGTTTAAATAAGCGGCATTCGGCAATTGTTGACCCATAATCTGTTCAATTTCATTAAAAGACAAGGTGATTTTGGAAGCGGAAGCTGAAGAAAAATAATCGGCAAGCGGAATGTATTTTTTTTCCAGAATTATGGTCATTAAATTCGCTCCTTTTTTGAAAAGCAATGGATTGGTTATGGGAATTATACCATTTGTCCTATTAAAATGTATATAATTATTTCTATTTTCTAAAAACTTTTTTTATTGCTGGAAATTAATAAGTATATACTAGCTTAAATTTCTATTTTATTAGTATTTTAGTCCCTGTTATTTCGGTAGGATTTATATTATCAGATTATTTAATAAACTATTGACAACTCTATTTTTCTGCAGAAGTAGAAGAGGAATGGCAATTCTTTTCTAAAAAGTTTGCAGCATCCGCCGTTTTGCCGCCAGATGCCTTATTGTATTTCGGCAATGCGCTGAGTTGTGTTAAAATTATCACGGAAACCAACTTCATTCAGGAGGCTATAATATGTCAAACGTTTTTGTATTCGGTCATAAGAATCCAGACACGGATTCTATTTGCTCGGCCATTTCATATGCTTATTTAAAAAACCAAATCGGGATGCAGGCAGAGCCGATCCGTTTAGGCGAGTTAAACAACGAAACTCTTTATGCACTGGAGAAGTTCGCATTTGAACAGCCGCGCCTTGTTGAACGCGTATCAGAAGAAGTGTCGCAGGTCATCCTTGTCGACCACAACGAACGCCAGCAAAGTGCGGAAGATATTGGAGACGTCCAGGTCATCGAAGTGATTGACCATCACCGGATCGCCAATTTTGAAACAACGGATCCGCTTTATTTCCGCGCGGAACCTGTAGGCTGCACAACTACTATCCTGCTGAAATTGTTCAAGGAAAACGGCGTGGAAATTCCCGCGAATATTGCTGGGTTGATGCTATCTGCTATCATTTCAGATTCACTCCTGTTCAAATCACCGACTTGCACGCCTCAAGACATTGCAGCGGCACGCGAATTGGCTGAAATTGCAAAAGTGGATGCAGAGGAATACGGTTTGGCTATGCTGAAAGCAGGAGCAGATTTGAGCAATAAAACATTGGAAGATTTGATGTCTTTGGATTCCAAAGAATTCGAAGCGGGCGAACACCGTTTTGAAGTGGCTCAAGTAAATGCCATTGATGTGAATGATGTCATTACTCGCCAAAAAGAGTTGGAAGTACTGATAGAGCAAATCATCGCTGAAAAAGGGCTGGACTTGTTTACATTTGTTGTAACCGATATTTTGAACAACAACTCTGTCGCCATCGTTCTGGGAAGAAGAGCGGACATCATCGAAGAGTCATTCAAATCAAGCGTTGTTGATAACCGTGTTCTTTTGCCGGGTGTCGTATCGCGTAAAAAACAAATTGTTCCGGTAATCACCGAAGCGCTTAGCTGACTCCTTTAAGGAGTCAGTTTTTCTTTTTGTCTAGCTCCAGCGCCTAGATGCTCGGGGTCATAAGCCAGCCCAGCTATGTGGCAGAGGATGCCACTTCGCCGGTCTGGCTTATGCCTGTCGCAGCTACACAGGCGCTTCCGCTTTTCTTTTTGTCCAGCTCCAGCGCCCAGCCCCTCGAGTCGCTTCAGCCTTTCCAGCAATGGCAAAGAACGCCATTACCGGCAAGGCTTCCAGCGCTTGTCGGGGCTAGACGGCCGCTTGCGCTTTTCTTTGTATAGGCAAAAAAATTGAGGCTTGTTGTTTTCGTTGTTATAGTAATGCCAAGAGGTGGATAAAATGAAAATAGAGATTTGGTCAGATTATGTGTGCCCATTTTGTTACATAGGCAAACGAACACTGGAAAAAGCTTTGAAGAGATCAGGCTATGAAAGCCAAGCGGACATTTCATTCAAAGCCTATCAGTTAAACCCGAATACACCAATCGATTCGACAGTTTCCACTTATGAATCATTGGCGAAAAAAATGGGGCAGACAGTCGAACAAGCGAAAGAAATGACTAAAGGTGTAGCAGAGCACGCCCGCACTGTAGGCCTTGAATATAATTTTGACGGCATGGTGGAAGCCAATACATTTGCAGCTCACCGTTTGGTAAAATGGGCTGAAAGTTTAGGGAAAGATGCCGAACTGACAGAACAATTGCTGCATGCGTATTTTATCGAAGCCCAGAATGTCGGGAATGCTGAAGTATTATTGGACATTGCTGAGAAATCGGAACTTCCACGAGAAGACGCTCAAGCAATTCTGGCTTCGGAACAGTTTACGGCCGAAGTACAGAAAGATATTGAAGAGGCCCGCCAAATTGGTGTGCAAGGAGTGCCGTTTTTCGTGATTAACCGAAAATATGCCATTTCTGGTGCCCAGCCGGTAGAAGCATTTGTGGATGCGCTTATCCAAATCGGGGAAGAAGAAGGCATTCGTCCGGCTTTGAAACCATTGGGAAGAAAAGAAACTACTTATTGCACAGGAGATTCCTGTGACATGTGAGCAGAGTAATGGATTTCTACTCTGCTTTTTGTTAAGATAAGGATGTCTTGAAATCGAGAATAATATAAATAGTATAAAGGGAGTTTTGTATTAAAATGAACGTTTTAGTAGTAAAAGCAAACAACCGTCCGTCTACAGAAGGTGTATCAAGCAAAATGCACGAAGTGTTTATGAATGAAATGGATAAAGGCTTGAATATCCAGACATTTGATGTATTTGAAGAAGATATGCCGTATTTCGGCCAGGATTTTTTCAATGCGATGCAAAAGTCGGCTCAAGCTGAACCGATGACTGAATTAGAGCAGCGCATCTTGACAGCTTCTGCTAAAGCAATGGATGCTTTCATGGAAGCAGACGTTGTTGTATTTGCTTTCCCATTATGGAACATGACGATTCCTGCAGCGCTTCAAACATTTATTGATTACATCTACCGCGCAGGCGTAACGTTTAAATATACAGAGAACGGTCCGGTTGGCTTGGTTCCGGAAAAGAAAGTCATTATTTTGAATGCACGCGGCGGCGTTTACTCAACACCGGAAGCAGCGCCTGCTGAAATGAGTGTTACTTATATCCGCAACATCATGAACTTCTTTGGCATCCAGGACATCAACGAAATTATCATTGAAGGGCATGCAGCAGATCCTGAAGCAGCCCCTGCTATTATTGAAGAAGGCATGGAGCGCGTAAAACAAGCAGCTCGCTCTCTTCAAGGCGTTAGAGTCTAATTGAATTTTTTCTGAAAGCCCGAAAGCGAAATTTGCTTTCGGGCTTTTTTTATTGTCCAGCTCTTGGGTTTTTCTTATAGGTTAGGAATTCGGGTGACAGGGTACACATTTAGTAAAACCTTAGAGGAGGGACAGCATGCGGCAAGAAGAAAATATCACGCAAGTTCCAGACGAGCAGAAGTCTTATTGGAGAGAGTATAAGGAAGTGCCAAGTTACCCGGCACTCCAAGGCAACGAGTCAACGGACATTGGAATTATAGGCGGCGGGATTGTCGGTGTGATCAGCGCCTATTTGCTGGCAAAAGCAGGACGGAAAGTAACGTTGATTGATGCAGGGAAATTGATTGACGGCGTAACAGGATATACGACCGCAAAAATCACGGCTCAGCATGGTGTGTTTTATTTTCCGCTGATCAAGATTATGGGGCAGGAAAAAGCGCGCCAGTATTATGATGCCAATATGGCCGGTCTGAACTACATCGAAGAAACGGCTTCTGAACTTGGCATCGACTGTGACTTTTCGCATCAAAATGCCTTTATCTACGCCAATACAGCCATTGGGGCCAAACTGATCCAAAAAGAAGCGGAAGCTTACGAACAGTTGGGAATCAACGGCGGTTTAGCAAAAGAAGAAGTGGAATTGCCTTTTGAAGTACAGGAAGCGCTTGTCATGCGAAATCAGGCACAATTCCACCCGGTTAAGTTTTTGGCGAAGCTGGTCAGTGAAATCGAACGCCTCGGCGGCAAGATTTATGAACAAACCCGTGCCATCAAGATTTTAAGCAAAAACGACCCGGTTATCCAAACGGAAAACATGTCCCATCTTTCCTGCAATAAAGTGATTGTCGCAACCCATTATCCATTTAACAGTTCTGATGGCTTTTACTTTACGCGGCTCAATATAAACCGTTCTTATGTCATCGGAGCCCGAACGACCGGGAAAGTTCCGGAAGGCATGTACATCAGTGCGGATATGCCGTCGCGCTCCATCCGCTATGCAACAGATGAAAATGGGGAAAAACTCCTGCTGATCGGCGGCGACGGCCATGCGACCGGCAAAAGCAAATCGCCGACCATGGACCACTACAAAAACCTGGAGAATTTCGGCGAAAAGTATTTTGGCATACGGGAAATCCCGTACCGCTGGTCGGCACAGGATATGACCACGCTTGATAAAGTGCCTTATGTCGGCACCATCACTGCCGGCTACGACAATATTCTGGTAGCGACAGGCTTCCATAAATGGGGGATGTCCAACGGAGCGGTAGCAGCCATGATGCTGTCGGATCAAATTCTTGGAAACCCGAACCCTTACGCAGAATTGTATGATCCGACGCGCACGAAAATGAAGGCTGTCGATGCGCTGAGCTTCTTGAAAGACAATGGCGGCGTGGCCAAGGAACTGATCAAAGGGAAGTTGAAAATGCCGTCCAAAACGGTCGAAACATTGGGTAAAGACGAAGGCGGCTTAGTGAAATACGGCAAAGGCAAAGCAGGCGGCTATAAAGACAAATATGGCCAGGTACATCTGGTGGATACGGCTTGTACCCATATGGGCTGTGAGACCCATTGGAATGACGCCGAACGTTCCTGGGATTGTCCGTGCCACGGATCCCGTTTTTCCTATACAGGAGATGTGCTGGAAGGTCCCGCAGTCAAACCACTTAAGAAAATCGAGCAGGAATATTAAAAAAGCAGTGCGGAGAGTTCTCCGCACTGCTTTTTACTTTCGCTTTTACCTGTCAGAGCTGAACAGGCGCTTCCGCTTTTCTTGTTGTTATGCAGGGTTTGCTTGCAGTTCAAGGGAGATTTTGATGTCTTCCCCAACCAGGACGCCGCCAGTTTCAAGTGCTTGGTTCCAAGTAAGACCAAAGTCTTTGCGGTTTACTTTGCCTTCTGCATTAAAAGCCACTACTTCTACGCCCCAAGGATTCGTGCCTTTGCCGCCGTATTCTACTTCGAAGGTAGCAGGGCGTGTGATGCCTTTGATAGTAAGGTCGCCTGTCAATTCATACTCGTCATCTTTTTTCTTGATGTCGTTTGCTTTGAATGTGATGTGCGGGTGATTCTCCGCATCGAAGAAATCAGCGGAGCGCAAGTGGTTATCGCGGTCTGCATTATTTGTGTTAATGCTTGCTACGTCGATTTTAAAATCGATCAAAGCGCCGTTTAAATCTTCTTCGTTCGCTTCAACTTCAGCGTCGAATGAAGTGAAAGAGCCTTTTACTTTTGAGATCATCATGTGTTTTACTGAGAAGCCGATTTCTGAGTGAGCTGCGTCGAGTGTCCATCTTTTCATGTATAATTCCTCCTAAATAATCTATCTATTTCAACTATATAATGGTGAAGTCTCAAAGTCAATAGTCTTTATTTAATAATTCTCGAATTCGAGATATTTTTTTATCGGTCTTTAGAACGGAACATGCAGCTATCACTTGTCAAATCAACAATAAAATCGGATACTAATAGAAGCGAAAAGTTAGAAGGGATTTGCTTTAAATGATGAAAGAACAATGGTTAAGTGATTTACGCCGCTTTTTGGCTGATGATCACGTGAAAATGGATGAACCGCTACATTTACATACATTAACACGAATGGGTGGACCAGCTGATATTTTTGTAACCCCTACAACCGAAGACGAAACTGCTTATGCAGTTAAATATGCATATGAAAATAAAATACCGCTATTGCTGCTTGGCAATGGTTCGAATATGGTGGTCCGTGACGGCGGCGTCCGGGGAATTGTCTTGAACTTGAAAAGCCTGCGTACAGTCCGCATTGAAGGTACATCCGTTTATGCCCAAGGCGGCGCCAATATTAAGGAAGTTTCCAAAATAGCAGCGTCCAACCGGCTGACAGGCTTTGAATTTGCCTGCGGCATCCCGGGTTCTATCGGCGGTGCTATGGCAATGAACGCCGGCGCATACGGCGGAGAAATCAAAGACATTATCCGGCAAGCTACGGTATTGACCCGCGAAGGGGAAAAACTGGTTTTATCTAAGGAAGATTTAGAACTGGGCTACCGGAAAAGCATCATTATCAAAAAAGGCTATTACGTCTTGTCAGCTGAGTTTTCGTTGGAGTTCGGCAAACAGGCTGCCATTGATGCGAAAATGAGCGATTTGACGATTCAACGCGAAACCAAGCAGCCGCTTGAGTTTCCTTCAGCGGGCAGTGTCTTTAAACGGCCGCCTGGCAACTTTGCCGGCAAACTGATCCAGGAAAGCGGACTTCAAGGCAAAGGGTTTGGCGGAGCGGAAGTTTCGACGAAGCATGCAGGCTTTATCGTCAACAAAAACAATGCGACGGCAAATGATTATATCCAAACGATTGAAATGGTCAAAGCTGCCGTCTTTGAAAAATTCGGCATTGATCTGGAACTGGAAGTCAAGATCGTCGGAGAAGATGCAATTTAACAAAAGCGATGTGCCCTTGAAGGGGCCATCGCTTTTTTCTATGGAGGTATACGCTTTTCATTTTCCTATTAAAGGAATTTCTTCCTCTGCGGTCGAAAAGATATAAGAGTACAAATTACACAATAGACACGAGGAGGAAAAAAAGTGGGGGAAAAGCCGAAGAATAGAAAGTGGCTGAAGTGGTTATTAGGGACGATGGGGGTATTGCTTGTGCTGGCAGTTGCAGCGCTTGTTTTTGTAAACGTTTACATAGGGAAGTCGAGTCCGGTGATTGAAGGGGAGAATACGGTGGCCATACTGGACGGGGACGTAAAAGTCACGCGCGATGAAATCGGAGTGCCGCATATCAAAGCGGATTCTGACGCGGATTTGTACCGGGCACAAGGATATGTGCAAGCTCAGGACCGGATGTTTCAGATGGATTTGTCGCGCCGGCAGGCAAGCGGCCGCTTAGCGGAAGTGGTGGGTGCGGCAGCTGTCGATACAGACAAATTCTTCCGGACATTCAGCTTGCGAGATGCAGCTGAAAAATCATGGGATGGCTATAACGATGAAGCCAAGCAAGTGCTTGAATGGTACGCAGAAGGCGTCAATGCTTATATGGAAGAAGCAAAAGAAGAAGGGACGTTGAGCTACGAATTTGCTTTGCTCGGGTATGAACCGGAGGAGTGGACGCCGGTCGATTCATTGACCATCGGCAAATTCATGGCATATGACTTGGGAGGCAACTGGTCGACGCTTGCCATCCGCCACTGGGCACTTAATGAGTTTTCGGAAGAAAAGGCGCGGGAACTGTTTATCAAGTATCCGGAAAATGCGCCGTCCATCATCGAAGCGAATTTGGAGCAGCCGGTGAAGGTGGCCGGACAATTTGATGCATCGGTCATTCCGCCTGAATTCAATGGCAGCAACAACTGGGTCGTGTCAGGAGATAAAACCGAAAGCGGAAAACCGCTGCTCGCAGACGATCCGCATCTTGGACTCAGTACACCGTCTATCTGGTATCAAATGCATTTGGAATCGCCTGAGCAAAATGTCAGCGGCGTCATCTTTGCCGGCATTCCGGGCATTATTCTTGGGCATAATGAAGAAATTGCCTGGGGTGTGACGAATGTCGGGCCGGATGTGCAGGATCTTTACATTGAAACGCCGAACCCGGATGATCCGACCCAGTTCCGCTATGAAGGCAAATGGGAACAGGCGGAAGTACGGAATGAGCCTATCAAAGTGAAAGATGGAAAAACCGAAGAGTTCGAAGTGGTCGTAACTCGCCACGGCCCAATCATTTCAAATGTGCTTTATGAAGAAGAAGACCCGGGAGCGCTGTTCTCGATGCAATGGACAGCGCTCGAGCCGACACTTGAATTGCAGGCAGTGCTAAGCTTCAATAAAGCTTCCAACTGGGAAGAGTTTGAAATAGCACTGGAGGATTTCCAGGCGCCTGCCCAGAACTTCGTGTTCGCTTCAACGGACGGAACGATTGCGTATAAAGCGAATGGCCGGATTCCGCTGCGCAAATCCGGAGACGGCCAGCTGCCGGTGCCAGGCGATTCAGCCGATTATGGCTGGGAAGGATATGTGCCGTTTGATGAATTGCCGAAGGCGGTGAACCCGGAAAATGGCTTTATTGCGACGGCGAACAATGAAGTGGTCGACGATTCTTACCCTTACCACATCACGGATTTCTGGGCGCAGCCGTACCGCTATGAACGGATTGCGGAAGTACTCGAAGCTTCGGATGACTTAACGCCCGAAGACATGATGGCGCTTCAGATGGACCAGAAGAATTTATACGCGGCTGAATTTCTGGATAGCATGATTGCAGCGGTTGAAGGGGAAACGGACGAATACGATGACTTGTTCGAAATGATGAAGAAATGGGACCAAGTGGACAGCAAAGATCAGGCAGCACCGCTTGTGTTTCATAAATGGATAAAGCAATTGCCGAAAACGATGCTGGCGAAAGACTTCCCTGAAGATGTCTATGAATTGCTGCCTGGCAAAAACCATATCACGGATCAGATGATGCGGGAGGCGTTCAGCGGCGAGGAAGGTGAATGGGTTACCGAATACGGCGGCACAGGCAAATGGCTGACCGATGCGCTCAAAACAAGTTTGGGTGAAATTGAAGAAGAATTCGGCAAAGATTTTAACGATTGGAAATGGGGAGAAGACCATCAATTGACGTTCCCGCATCCGATAGCTGGTGCTTCTCCGGTGCTTGGGCAATTCTTGAATCCGGATCCGGTGCCGATCGGCGGGTCGAACATTACGGTCCAGGCGGCGGCTTTTGATGCCGAAGGCAATGTGAACCACGGTGCTTCGTGGCGGTTTGTCGCAGACTTAAGTGATTTGTCGAGCGCTTACCATATTGTCGGGCCGGGGCTCAGCGGCCATATGAAATCGGATTACTTCCATAACCAGGTGGATGATTGGGCCGAAGGGGATTACCACGAAACAAAAATCGGGGAAGAGGCAGAAGGAAGCACATTAATTTTAACGGCTGATTGAGTTATACTGAAAGAAAACGATATGGGGCGGTTTTCTTGAAACGACTATTAGCGGTCGGCTTCGGCGGGATGGCGGGTTCCCTGCTCCGGGCCGGTGTTTATGCAGCGGTAACTTCTGCTGGCGGTTTATGGGCAGTGAATCTTGCGGGCAGTTTGCTGATCGGTTTTATCGCAGCCCGTTTTCCGGGTAAATCGGCTGAATTCCGGCTGTTTCTATCAACCGGCCTCATTGGTTCTTTTACGACATTCTCCGCCTTTTCCGCTGACTGGTTTCGCCTGATGGAAACTTCCTTCTGGCAAGGAATGGTGTTTGCTGTTTCCATGACCGCAGCTTCTGTAATGGCTGCAGCGGCAGGATTGGCGCTTGGCAGAAAGCGGGGAGCCAGATGATTGCAATTGCTGTAGGCGGATTTTTCGGTGCCATGGCGCGGTACGGATTTTACTGGCTGGCAGAAAGCCGGGCGAAGCATCCGAAATTCGCAACCTGGTTCGTCAATAGCGCCGGTTCGTTCGCAATGGGTGCGTTAATCGGCTCTGGAAACCATTCGGCTTTCTGGCTGACGGGCTTTCTCGGAGCCTTCACCACGTTTTCTACGATGGCATTGGATGCTGTAAAAGACTTTGAGGACGGCAAATGGCTTCAAGGAATAAGTTATTTGGCGTTCACCTTGCTTAGCGGAATTGTCTTGTTCGGTGCGGCATACACTTGGCTATAGAAAAGGAGTTGGGGTCTTAATGGATACCAAGAACTCTTGCTTATAGACAAAAGAATTTTTACACATGATAGCGGAAGTAACATATAACAGGACATCCCGGATCCTCCGTTTCAGCCGGACGCGTTCCGCGGGCTTGCGCCGAACTAACTCGGAACTGGCGTCCCGAGTGGATTTCGGCACTTCGCTATCCCGCAGGAGTCGCCGGCTTCCACTCTGGATTCTGAACCTGAAGGCTATCCAGAGGTGTCGCTTTACCTCATAAGGTGTCTGTTTAAGCTTCAACCCGATTCACATTCACCATCGAATCAAAGAGGGACACTCCAACCGGTTCGGCCACGGAGACTCCTGTGGGACAGCGAAAGCTGAAGACCCCGCAGGCAAGACATTGGCCGAAGAAAGTGAGGCCATGTCTTTGCGACGAAGCTAGCGCAGCGATGCAACGCTCTTTCATGTTTCGAAGCTAGCGAAGCGATGCAGAAACAGGAGCAGCGGGTTTTCAGAGCGGCGAGGAGGCTGAAGCTGAGCCCACGGAAAGCAAAGTGGCCAGTTCGGTTGGTTTTATCCGTCTGTATTTATCCAATCTAAAATTTGTCTATAGTAAAAAGGAGTTGGCCCCAAACGGGTGCCAACTCCTTTTTAATTAAATGCGCCTTTTTCAATTACGCGGCCTAAACGTCCCGTGGTCGTTTCTGCATGGAACAGCGACTGGTAAATGGCTTCTTCCGTCGCTTCGACACTCGCCTGGAACAATTCATTCATCAGCGGATGGTCATCCCTTAGGATTCGGGAAGCTTCGAACGCCTCTTTTGCTTGATGTGAAATGCGCTGGGCATTGGAGAAGGCGATAATGATATCGCCGCTCCCATTGCTGATGGAGGTGCCGGTCCGCCCAAGTCCGATTGCCGCGCGTTTAGCCAGGCGCTTCAGCTGACGGCTGTCGAGCGGGGCATCAGTAGCGACAACAATAATAACGGAGCCGTCCGGCTTGTCAGGAGCCGGTTCATCAGCTATCCAGTTGGTCAGAATGATGTCTTCTTTGCGCCCGAAATTGGTCAACGCCAGGACGCCGACTGTAAAACTGTTTTCCTCGGCCCGGGCGATGCGGGATGATGAACCAATGCCGCCTTTAACGCCGTAGCAGATCATGCCTTTGCCTGCTCCGACAGCACCTTGTAAAAAATCTTTGCGTGCATTATTAATGGCTTGTTCCGCATGAAGAGGTGTGACGGCCATACGGCGCATTGAATTCAAATAACTGTCGTTGCATTCGCCGACCACTAAGTTAAGTGAACTGGTTGAGTCGCCGATTGCCGGATTTTCCCGCAACATCCAATTCATCGTCCCTTGCAGTACAGCAGCGACACTGAATGTGTTTGTCAGCATAATCGGTGATTCCAAAAGTCCGAGCTCATCAATTTGGACGAGGCCGACTGTCTTGCCGAAGCCATTTAAGACAAAACTCGCCGCCGGCACTTTTTCTTCAAACCAGTTGTCCGGATGCGGCAATATAGCAGTGACGCCGGTACGGACGGCTTCTGTTTCTGATATGTCTTCTTCCAATGTGACATGTCCGACGGTTACGCCTTCGACATCTGCAATCGAATTCAATTTCCCTTGTTCCACTAACCTCACCATTTTCTTTTTGTTTGATTATACCAAAAAGAGCAGTTCCCAAAAATGCTTTCGGGAACCGCTCTTTCTTATTGTCCAGATGCCGGCGCTAAACCGGCGCTTCCGCTTTTCTTATTTAACAATGATGACCGGTGCCTGCACGCGCTTGGCCACTTTGTGGCTGACGCTGCCAAGCACCATTTCCTGCAGTGAGTTCAAGCCGCGGCTGCCAATAAAAACGACATCGTAGCCGACTTCGTTGGCGTGCTTCACAATCGTAGGGCCGGGTATGCCGTGCAGGGTTTTGGTTTCAAATGCCACTCCGGCGGAACGGAAAATTTCTTCAAGCGGCAATAAATGCCTGCGGCGCTCCAAATGGACTTCGTCGCTGCTTTGCCCGTGAAGGACTTCCGTACGCCCTTTTTCGTAATCAATAACATACAGGAGCGTCACGACTGCATCCGGGTTTGATTTGGCCATCTTCACGGCTTCCTGGGCTGCCCGTTTCGAGTGGTCCGAGCCATCCGCTGCAACTAAAATCTTCTGATACATTCCAAGTTCCCCCTTAATGTTGGCTTGAACTTCCTCCGGCATTTTTATAAGTGGCAAGTGTACTGACGAGTTTTTGGCTAGATGCATTAAGTCCGGTAATTTCGACCGTTTGCGCTTTTGCTTGCAGGCGGCCTATTACGTGGTCAATGGCACCCACTCCTGATTCATCCCAGACGTTAGCGTCTGAAAAATCAAGGACAATGTGTTCGGCCGGTTTGATCTGATCAAAAGCAGAAACAAAATCCTGTGTGGAAGCAAAGAATAATTGGCCGTGTATGGTATAAATATTCGACGTGCCTGCATCCATTCCTTTTTTGTGCACTTCCACTTTGGAAATTTTAGCGGCAAACAAGACGGCGCTTAAAATAACACCGGCGAATACGCCTTTTGATAAGTCATGGGTATAGACAACGACAACGACGGTCAGCAGCATGACGATGGCATCCGATTTGGGAGCTGTCACCACGTATTTAAATGAACCCCAATCGAATGTACCGATACAGACCATCACCATGATGCCGGCGAGAACAGGCATCGGAATCTGGACGACCCACTCGCCAAGGACGATGATCAAAAACATCAGCACCACACCCGCCACAAAAGTCGACAAGCGTCCGCGTCCGCCTGAACGGACATTGATGCCGGACTGGCCGATCATCGCGCAGCCCGCCATGCCGCCGAAAAATCCGGTAACAAAGTTGGCGATGCCTTGGCCGCGGGCTTCCTGGTTTTTATCGGAATCCGTTTGAGTGGCATCGTCCAGGATTGAAGCTGTCAACAGCGACTCAAGCAAACCGATGATTGACAAGGCAAGAGCCGTTGGGAAAATGATTTGCAAAGTCTCGAAATTGAACGGAACATTTGGAAGGAAGAAGCTGGGCAAGGTTTGGGAAATCGTGCCGAGGCTTCCGACATTCTGCATGTCGATGCCGGTATACATCACCACGCCGGATAACACCAAAATGGCAATCAGCGGCGCCGGAATGGCTGTAAAAAACCGGGGAAGAATATACACAATGGCAAGCGTCACCCCGACAAATACATAGGTCATGGCGTTAACACCGAAAATGAACGGGACCTGTGCCATGAAAATCAGGATGGCCAGCGAATTGACAAAGCCGATCATGACCGCGTTTGGAATGAATTTCATAAAACGGGCAATTTTCAAAACGCCAAAGAGAACTTGCAGAACGCCCGTTAAAATTGTCGCTGCCAGAAGGTAATCGAGCCCGTGATCCCGGACAAGCGTCACCATGGCAAGCGCCATGGCGCCGGTTGCCGCTGAAATCATAGCGGGGCGCCCGCCGACAAAAGCGATAATGACAGCGATGGAAAATGAAGCGTATAAGCCGACCATCGGATCGACTCCAGCGATGATGGAAAAGGCAATCGCTTCCGGGATTAATGCCAGTGCCACGACAATGCCGGAGAGGATATCTCCGCGGATATTGCCGAACCACTGCTCTTTGTATGATAAGGTGTTCAAAAAATTCCACTTCCTTTTGTTTGGTTTGGTGTCCAGCAACTACGCTTTTCTTAAATGACTTCCGACTCTCAGAGAAGTCCCGTGGCGTTAACAATAGCTAAAACTTTAGCATTTATTAAGAACGGTGTAAATACGGTGAACATTCAAATCTGCGTTTGACTATAATTATCTGAACATTTATACTGAAGCTAACAATCAAATGTATGTTTGAATGAAAGCGGGGATAGTTTTTATGAGAGAACTTTGCGAAGTAACAAAAGTGCATCCGGATGTGGTGGAGAACGTCCAAAATCATATGGCGGACTTAACGGAAGTGGCAAGTTTATTTAAAGCACTTGCGGACGAAACCCGCTTGAATATCGCATATGCGCTGACAATTGAAGAAGAAATGTGTGTGTGCGACATCGCTGCCGTCATTGGCTCATCTACAGCGACAGCTTCCCATCATCTTCGCTATTTGAAGGAGCGGGGGCTTGCCAAATCGGTACGGAAAGGCAAGCAAGTCTATTATTCCTTATCCGATAGCCATGTCTATCAGCTTGTGACCATTGCCCATGAACATGCGAAAGAGGGTGAACGGGATGCAAAAGACATACCGTCTTGAAAATTTATCGTGCACGAGTTGTGCAGCCAAATTTGAAAAGAATGTGCGGGAACTGCCGGACATCAACCATGTGAATTTGAATTTTGGCGCATCCAAACTAACGGTCGACGGCAATGTGTCCATTGAAGAATTGGAAAAAGCCGGCGCGTTTGACCATATCCGCGTGTTTCCGGAAAAGGAAAAAGTGGAATATGTGCCGTTTTATAAGCGCCGCCAATCGATTGAGACGATGATCTCGCTGCTGCTTCTGGTTGCAGGGGTTATTGTTTCTTTCCAGACTGCAGAAAGCGATCCGCTGGCGATTGCCTTGTTTGGCGGATCGATCTTGGTCGGCGGCTACGGGATGTTTTGGACAGGGCTGCAAAATTTAACAAAGCTTCAATTTGATATGAAAACCTTGATGACCATCGCAATTATCGGCGCGGTCATTATTGGGGAATGGCGGGAAGGCGCCGTCGTCGTATTCCTGTTTGCAGTCAGTGAAGCGCTGGAATCTTTTTCGATGAACAAAGCGCGCCAGTCGATCCGCGGCTTGATGGATTTGGCACCGGCACGTGCACTGATTCAGCGCCGTGGGGAATTGATGGAACTGAATACGGAAGAAATCCGCATCGGCGACATTCTGATTGTGAAACCCGGACAGAAAATCGCCATGGACGGTACGGTTTTAAGAGGAGCTAGTTCTGTCAACCAGGCGGCGATTACCGGCGAATCGATTCCGGCTGCAAAAGAAGTGGGCGATGAAGTGTTCGCAGGGACGCTCAACGAGGAAGGTGCACTTGAAGTCACTGTCACAAAACGGGTGGAAGACACCACTATCGCAAAAATTATCCACCTCGTTGAAGAAGCGCAGGCCGAGAAGGCGCCGTCGCAAAAATTCGTTGACCGGTTCGCCAAATACTATACCCCGGCCATCATCGCCATTGCATTCCTGGTAGCTTTAGTGCCCGGTTTCGTAACCGGCAACTGGGAATTGTGGGTGTATCAGGGTCTTGCAGTGCTTGTCGTGGGCTGTCCATGCGCATTGGTCGTATCGACTCCAGTGGCCATCGTCACAGCGATCGGCAATGCAGCGCGCCAAGGCGTTTTGATCAAAGGCGGCATCCACTTGGAAGAAACGGGCCGTATCAACGCCATCGCATTTGATAAAACGGGGACTTTAACAAAAGGCTACCCGGAAGTGACGGACGTCTTTGCTGAAGCCGGTTATGAGAAAGAAGAAGTATTGAAAATCGCCGCTTCAGTCGAAGCAATGTCGCAGCATCCGCTAGCCCGTGCTATTACGCTTGAAGCAGAGACGGTTTATCCATATGCCGATTTCAGCTCGGTTACCGGCAAAGGTGCCCATGCCATTGTCAACGGCCTGCGCATCTATGTGGGAAGTTTGAGCTGGGCGGAAGAATATGGCTATACGGTTCCTGAAGCCTACCGCACATTGCAGGAAAGCGGCAAATCGGTCATGGCAGTCTTTTCGGAAATGGAACTGATCGGGGCTGTTGCCGTGGCGGATGCCATCCGGACAGAAAGCCCGGAAATCATTCGCAAACTGAAAGCAATGGGCATTGTGGAGACGATTATGCTGACGGGAGACCATCCGGTGACAGCGCGTGCCATTGCATCACAAATCGGTGTTAAAGACGTACGGGCCGGGCTCATGCCGGAAGACAAACTGTCAGCGGTCAAAGAGCTTCAAAAAGAGTATGGCCGCGTTGCCATGGTCGGTGACGGCGTCAACGATGCACCGGCGCTTGCAGCTTCCTCAATCGGCATTGCCATGGGCGGAGCGGGAACCGATGCAGCACTTGAAACAGCGGACATCGCCTTGATGGCCGATGATTTGGAGAAACTTCCTTATACAATTCGACTCAGCCGAAAAACTTTGCGTATAATAAAGGAAAACATTGTTTTCGCGTTAGGCTTAAAAATTATCGCGTTGCTTTTGATTATTCCAGGCTGGCTGACGCTGTGGATTGCCATATTCGCAGACATGGGCGCGACGCTGTTGGTCATCATGAATGCCCTGCGGCTTGTGAGAATACAAAAGTAAGCAATAGCTTGGGGGATATGGGATTGAAGTTAACAGAGTGGACGATGGAAGAACAGGAACAGCTCATTGAATTTATGACAAATAATTCCTGGCCATTCCATGGCCAGGAACATCCGGTCCGTGCATTGATCGAAAAAACGATCGAAGAAGGCGGCTATAAATCGGACCAAGTCCGAACGTTTTGGATTGAAAATGATGAAGGCGAACAAGTGGGGGTCGTGAAGATTTTTGATCTGCAGGACGATATACCACTTTTCGATTTGCGGATTGCGGATCCCTACCGGGGCAAAGGATATGGTCCGAAAGCGTTGAAAATGATTGCAGATTTCGTCTTTTCGCTGCCGGAAAAGAAAATCCGGCTGGAAGGCAATACACGCCACGACAACTTTGCCATGCGCAAAGCTTTTGAACGCACGGGCTTTGTCAAGGAAGCCCATATCCGCCAAACTTGGTTTTCACCAAGAGAAAACCGCTATTACGATGCGGTGACTTACGGCATGACCCGGGAAGATTGGGAAGCAGGCGTAATCACGCCAGTCCATTGGGACGATGAATTCCTCAATGAAAAAAAGTCGAATTTCAATCCGGTGCTTTTTGATTTTCCGGATGAATTCGACTCCAAGCGGTTATTGATCCGCTCTCCGAGAAGAGAAGATGCCGGCCACATTTACGAAGCGATACTTCGCTCAATGGAGTCGCTGCGCCCGTGGATGCCGTTTGCCCAAAAAAAACCGGTGCTTGCGGAAATCGAGTCCAATTTGGTGGAATCGGAAGCGGATTTCAAGCTGCGCAAAGATTTGCGGCTGCATTTCTTTTCAAAAGAAACGGGAGAATTCATCGGATCATCGGGTTTGCACCGCATCGATTGGGAAGTGCGGAAGTTTGAAATCGGATACTGGGTGGACCATCGTTTTGAAGGGAAAGGGTACGTGACAGAGGCGGTAGAACGCATTAGCCGCTTTGCTTTTGAAGAGCTGGGGGCGAACCGTGTGGAAATCCGGTGTGATCCGGAGAATGTGCGGAGCCGTGCAGTTGCCGAACGCCTGAATTTTGAACTGGAAGGCATTCTGCGCAATGATTCGATTTCACGAATTGACAACAAATTGCGCGACACCTGTGTCTATGCAAAAATAAGACAATAAAAAGGCCGGGGACAAAGTGTCCCCGGCTTATTTATTGGTAAGTGGCTATACGCCTTTTCTGCCAGAAATTAAGTTAATAACTAAGATGATAGCCGCGATGATCAAAAGGATGTGAATCAATCCGCCGGCGACGTCCATTAAAAATCCAACTAACCAAATAACAATAATGA
Organism: Planococcus chinensis; assembly: GCF_020071995.1. Taxonomy (GTDB): domain Bacteria; phylum Bacillota; class Bacilli; order Bacillales_A; family Planococcaceae; genus Planococcus; species Planococcus chinensis_A. The sequence goes on from NZ_JABWTK010000003.1 coordinate 351,246, forward strand.
CTGCTAAAATAATCCAAAGTATACGTCCCATGTTCCTCACCTATCCTTTCCGTTCAGATAGTAATAAGTACCCCTAAATATTTCGCGTCAAACATCCAGAATATTGGAATTGTCTTGAGGGGCTTGGAGGCAAGTTGTTTCAAAGGTTGGGGTATAGTAAACTTAAAAGAGTTACGTTAGGGAGGAACCGACTTTGCCTACTCCAAGTATGGAAGACCATATTGAAATCATTTATTCATTAATTGAGCAAAAAGGATATGCACGTGTATCAGATATTGCGGAAGCTTTATCCGTGCTCCCTTCTTCAGTTACGAAGATGGTGCAAAAACTGGATAAAGACGGTTATCTGATTTACGAGCGTTACCGGGGGCTTGTCCTGACACCGCGTGGGCAAAAGCTGGGGAAGCGTTTGTTGAAACGGCATGATTTACTGGAGCAATTTCTTCGATTGATTGGCGTTGATGAAGACCTCATCTACAAAGATGTGGAAGGCATCGAGCATCATTTAAGCTGGAATTCCATTAACCGCATCGCGGATTTGGTTCAAATGCTGGAAGAAAACCCGGATTTACTAATGAAACTGGAAAAATTAAAGAACGAACAAAAAGAGAGTTAATTGAAGGAGGCTGCATGATGGCATTGCACCCAGGAGTAAAAACAACATTACGCATTTTAGACCGGTCAAGTTCACAATGGGTTTTATCGGACGGTTCAGGCGACGAAGTACTGATGAACGCATCTGAATTGGAAGAAGGGCAAGAAGTCGGTGAAGTTATAGAAGTCTTTTTATACCGCAACCGCCAAGGCGGAATATCGGCTACCCCGATGATTCCGCATATTTTGCCGAGTATTTACGGTTGGGCGAAAGTGCTGAAGGTATCGTCGCGAGAAGGCTTGGTCGTCGATATCGGCACTACGAGAGAAGTATACGTCCTTCCGGCGGATCTTCCGCAATTTGAAGAGTTGTGGCCGAAACAGGGTGATCATATTTTCATGACGCTGCGTACAGACCGCTATGGTGATTTATACGGACGTTTGGCAACTGAAGAGAAAGTACAGGAACTTAGCATGCCTGCACCGGAAGAAGTGTTCAATAAAGATTTGAAAGCACGTGCTTACCGATTGCTGCCGGTCGGCTCATTTATGCTGTCAGTTCCGGAAATGTACCGGATTTTCGTACACGAAACGGAGCGTATAGAAGAGCCGCGCCTTGGGGAAGAAAAAACGGTTCGCATTATCGGCGTGAAAGAAGACCGCACATTGAACGGTTCTCTATTGCCGCGGAAACAGGAACGCTTATCGGACGATGCCGAAATGATTTTGAGCTATTTGAACGAATCAGGCGGCAAAATGCCGTTCACGGATAAATCCACGCCGGACGAAATCCAGGAAATCTTCGGCATGAGCAAAGCTGCCTTTAAACGTGCTCTTGGCCGTTTGTACAAAGAACGCCGCATCGTCCAAGAAGAAGGCTGGACAAAACTGATCGGTTAATGCAACCTTTTCAAATTAAAAGCGTACTAATTTGAGGAAGGGAGCAATAAATTATGAAAAAATTGATTACAGGAATTACCTTAACTTTCGCATTGGCATTTATGCTGCCGCAGGCCGGTTCAGCAAATGTAGGGATAAATGAGAAATTCGGTTTGCCAATCGTGGTTTATGGAGGCAACTTATCCGATGCTGAAAAAGAAAGCGTCGCGAAAGAGCTGGACGTAGCCGGAGAAGCTGAAGTCGAAGAAATCGAAGTGACGGGGCAGGACCTGGTCACTTATATTAAAGACGGCGATTCAAGAGCCCGCATGTATTCTTCAGCAAAAATCACCCGCAAAGATGCAGGGGCAGGGCTGGTTATTGAAATTGTGACGCCTGACAATATTACGCAAGTAACGAACGAAATGTACGCCAATGCCATGCTGACAGCGGGAATCGAAGACGCAACAGTAGAAGTGGCAGCACCGAAACCGGTAACGGGCCATTCGGCGCTGGTCGGCATTTACAAAGCTTATGAAGTAAACGGTGAGCAGCTGGATCCAGAACGCACGGATGTAGCCAATGACGAATTGGCAGTTGCCACTGAAATAGCAGACAGCGGTGTAGAAGATGCAAAAGTAAGTGAACTGTTAACAGAAATCAAAAAACAGATCGCTGAACAAGATCCGGCAACCAAAGAAGAAGTCCAAAAAATTGTGGAAGAACAATTGACCAAACTGCAAATTGAATTGAGCCCGGAAGACCGTCAATTATTGGTTGACTTGATGGACCGCATCCGCAAGCTTGACATCGATTTTTCGAAATGGTCGACACAGCTTGAAGACTTGAGCAAAACAATTGAAGACAAAATCGGCACAGTCGTAAACGACGAAGGTTTTTGGCAAAGCGTTAAAAACTTTTTCAACAAACTGATCGACGGAATCCGCGGCTTAGTGAGCTGATGACAAAACAGGTGAACCCAGGAATGTGGGTTCACCTGTTTTTTATTGATGTCAGAGAAGGGAATTCCTCTTATTCTTTCGGTTTCAGTTTCTTGCGCACCAAAAAAGAACATGCTATGATAAGGTTAATATCTCGAATTCAAGATAATTTAAAAGGAGGCACTACTATGAAACTAGAAGGCATTCACCATGTATCGGCGATTACCGCCAATGCAGACAAAAACCACGATTTTTTCACCCGGATTTTAGGCATGCGGCTTGTAAAGAAAAGCGTCAATCAGGACTCCACTTCGTCCTATCATTTGTTTTATGCAGATGCAGTCGGCACACCGGGGACAGACATGACGTATTTTGATATTCCGATGGCTGGCCGGACGTATCCGGGAGTTTCCAGCATCAGCAATACCGCATTTCGCGTACAAAGCAAAGAAGCCATACCGTATTGGATCGAGCGCTTTGAAGAATTCGGAGTTCCGCATGGCGAGCCCGAGGAAATCTTTGGTCGTTTGGCTTTAACTTTCCAGGACTTTGAAGGCTCACGGCTGATGCTTGTAGTAGACGACGGCTCAGGCATTGAGCCTGGTATTCCCTGGACAAAAGCGGGTGTGCCGGAAGAGTTTGCAATTGTTGGGCTGGGTCATGTGAGACTGACTGTACGCAAAAAAGACAAGACGGCCAGAGTTTTGACAGACATACTCGGGTTTGAACAAATCGGTTCCTACCCATCAAAAATTGAAGGCATGGCAGATATTTTGGTGTTTTCGACAGGAAAAGGCGGCCCTGCTGGCGAAGTACACTTAGAGGAGCGTACAGACTTGCCGCCGGAACGTCCCGGAAGAGGCAGTGTCCACCATGTCGCTTTTCGCGTTAAAACTTATGAAGAGTACAGCAAATGGAATGAGTATTTGCGTTCGAACGGCTTTATGACATCCGGGGAAGTGGATCGCTATTATTTTAAAGCCATTTATTTCCGTGAACCGAATGGCATTTTGTTCGAACTGTCCACCGATGAGCCGGGCTTTGCAACGGATGAACCGATGGACAGTCTAGGTGAAAAATTGGCTTTGCCGCCTTTTTTAGAGCCGAAACGCGAACAGATTGAGGCATCGCTTCGGCCGCTTGCCATTAACAAGTAACAAGGAGGAGGAACGGATATGAATTTTGATTTAATTGAACTCGGGCAAGAGGAATTTGCTTACCGTCTGGAAGAAGACGGAACGATAAAAGCGGAAATCACATGGACGCAGATGGCGAACGTGATGATTATTGAGCATACATTCGTAGATGAATCGATGAGGAACCAGGGGATTGCCAAGAAATTATTGGATAAAGCTGCTGATTATGCGCGGGAAAACCAATACAAAATGGAGCCGGTCTGTTCCTACGCAGTTGTGGCTTTCGATCGCTATAAAGAATACGACGATGTAAAAGTATAAAAATAAAAGCAACAAAAAAGCAATCCTCTATTTTCTTATAGTGGATTGCTTTTCTATGTCGAAAGTATGTAGCTGTTCATTTTTTTCCTCCGCATCATAGGGCTGTCATAAAGAACACAATTGCTGTTAAAATTGAAGCTCCGCCAACGCCATACATAAAGTCTGCTTGGTTAAATATTAACTTATTTTCCATTTTATAGAACCCCTTTCAAATGTTTGATATTATTAAATTACCCGCTGTGCATGGTATTAAACAGGTTTTGTTCATCTTTTTAAGGGAATTGAATAGGTGAAAACAAAATCTCCTTTATGAACATGGTATTTTAATAGGAGAAATTTTTGAAAGAGGTGACTTAGATGGATAGTCAACGCGATGTAAGCAGAGGCGCAGAAAAGGCGCTGGGCATTATTGGAATCATTTTTAACCTTTTAACGATTGCACTACTTATCTTTTCCATTTTGAGCTTTGGAAACTTACAGAACAATGCAGAATTCCGTCAATACATGGAAGACGAACTGATGGCTGATCCAACATTGTCATCAAGCCCGGAACAAGTTGAAATGATTGTTGATGGAGTAATGGCAAGCTTTGGAGTGGTAGGCTGGATCATTGTTGCACTTCTAGCAATCAGTACAATCTTTGCCTTGCTGGCAGTTGCCCGCCTTGGAAGAAACCGCAATCCGAAGTTGGCCGGCATTTTCTTCATCATCGCCGGGTTGTTTGCAGGGATCTTGTCTTTGACTTCGATCCTGTTCTATATTGCTGCAATTATGTGCTTTGTCCGCAAACCGCGCAACAACGGCAGAGAGATCCGGGATGACGGCAGAGGGCTTCGAGACGATGACAGAAACAGCACAATGCGCCACGAAAACGAGAGATTGCGTGATGACAACCAGTCTCTTCACCGTGAAGAACAGCGCCTTCGTGAAAAAGAAAACGAGCTGCGTGAAAAAGAAGAGCAGCTTCAAAGAGAACGCCAAGTACGCCAAACAGAAGAACAGCTTTCAAAAGAAGACCTGGTCCAGCGCGAGGATTTAAAGCGCCGGGCAGACGAACGCCTGCGTAAAGACGGCGATGACACGCCGCGCAGACCTTTATAGAAATCAAAAAAACACCTGCTTTTTACAAAGCAGGTGTTTTTAAGTCGTATACATATTTGGCAGTCCGCAGCGGATGCCCTTCAAATAACTCTTCGAATTCCTCGACAAATTCAAAACCGTTTGCCTCATAGAAGTTTCGGCCTTTTGTATTTTCGCTTTCCACATAGACGAATAACTGTGACCCTTCAATAAGATAGGAAAGTCCGCTGTTTAACAGCTGCTTGCCATATCCATTGCGCTGGTATTGAGGTTTTAAATAAATGGCGATCAATTCCGCATCGCCGTCCTCATCCAGTTTAGTGAAATTGGCAAAACCGATCGGCTCGTCTTCGTGCATGGCCAAAAGCACAATGGTCCTATTTATTCGCATTTCCATCATGGAAGTTGAGTAGGATTTATCTAAAAAACTTTTTTGGACGGGGGAGGGGATAATGCCTTCGTACGTATCATGCCAGCTGACATAAGCTATTTCCTGGACAGATGCTATATCTTCAATCGTGCCTGCGCGAATCAATGTGATCACCTCTAAAATTCTTTACGTAATGATAACAAAAAATCACCCGAATAGCCAATGATGTGGAATAATGATAGAAAAAGGAGGAGATATGATTTGAACTGGGAGACCTATCATTTTGATGAACTGACAGCGAGCAAATTGTATGATTTTTTAAAGCTGCGTGTGGATGTATTTGTAGTGGAACAAAACTGTCCGTATCCGGAACTGGATGGGTTGGATCAGGAGTCCGTCCACCTGGCGTATACTGAAAACGGCCAAACTTTGGCGTATGCGCGGCTTGTTCCAGCAGGCATTAAATACGAACTGCCCTCGATCGGCCGGGTGATTGTCCATCCTTCTGCCAGAAGCCGCGGCTTAGCGAAAGAATTGCTTGTCAAAGCGATGGATTACATTGTGACAGAGTGGCAGGCGAATGAGATTCAACTTCAAGGCCAAGTATATCTCCAAAATTTCTATGAATCGTTCGGCTTTTTGCCAATATCCGAGGCTTATGATGAGGATGGCATTCCACATGTCGATATGAAGTTTACAAAAAATAAAATGTAGGGCCTTTTTATGTATATTTTATGAGGAAGCGGGTATATATCAAAAAGGTAGAAAATACAAAGGAGTGAATGGGATGGCAAGAGGCAGAGGATTACTGATTGCAGGTTTGGCAGCTGGCGCTTACTCGTATTTTAAGAAACCGGAAAATCGTGAAAAAGCGACTGTCGCTTTTAACAATGCGAAGACGAAGGTGAATTCATTTATGGAATCGCAAAACTTGGACAAACTGAATAAATCAGAGGCAGTATTGAACACGACCGATTCACGTGAAGATGAAAAAGTAACCGAGGCTACAAAGCCAGGTGTTCAGTACTACAACGAAAATGCACAAGACAAAAACACAAATACAAAATTATCATCGAACGATACAAGTGGGGAGAAAGCGGAGAACACCGATTCGCTCTCACCGGAACAACGGATCAATACAGATAATATATAAAAAAGGATGGTTTTCGAACCATCCTTTTTGCTGCCCATTATTTTTCTTTTGTCAGTAAAACCAGTGCTGCGGCAGTGAGCAATAATCCTCCGCTTACCATAAACCCTTCATTTGGATTTAACTCGAGGGCGCCAGTGAAACTGGATCCGCCCACTACTCCCAATGAAAAAAAAGCATAAAAGTAACCATAGGCTTTTCCGCGGAAATGGCTTTGGGTTGAATCAATCAATAGTGAATTGATGGAAGGGAATAAAAAGGCGAATCCGATTCCATAGAGGCACATAGTGGCATACATCCATGGAACAGCAGAGACGGAGCTCAATAGGAACAAGGAAGCCCCCATTACGGAAAATCCAAAAATGAGCGTTCGGATCGGAGCAATCTTATCAAAAATCCGATTAATCGGCAAAAGGAATACCAGGATTGCTGAAATGCCGAAAATGCTCAGCAACAAGCCGCTCATTTCGGAAGGATAGTTCAACCCTTCCACTTTTAACGGCAGCATGTATGCCAGTACGCCTTGGGAAAACATCAGGAAAAAAGCTCCGGAAAAAGCAATGAGCAGCCCGCGGTTCCATACGACAGGAGACTTGGGTTCTGCAGCTACTGTTTTTGCCATGATTTTTTGTTTTTTTAGAAGGAAAAAAGCGACGATTCCCAATGCCAAAAGAAGGGTTCCAGTTAAAGCCATCATTTCCGGCGTGCTTGTCCGGCTCGCATAAATGGCACCGAATGCCGGGCCGATAATGGCTGCAAGCCCAACAAATGCACCGGAAACCGCTGCACTTTTGCCGCGCTTTTGCTTATTGGCCGAGTTGGCCATATAGGTGAAAGCGGCAGGAACAGTCAATCCTGCTGCCAGCCCATGGACAAATCGAACCGCAAGCAAGCTATACGGGCCGTCTGCCCATGCATAGGTAAACAGCAAAATGCCGCTGGTTAGCAGACCGGTCACCAAAATAGCGTAAGGCCCTTTTTTATCAGAGAAAATGCCGGATAAAATATTCCCGATGACATTCGACAAAGAATACATTCCAACGGCCAACCCTGCCAAGAAAGGCGTAGCGCCGAGCGAAACGGCAAATGGGCTCATGATCGGCAACTGGGCAAAGAGGTCAAAGAAAGTGAAGAAAATGATGATCAATATAAAAAAACGCACAAGAAGCCCTCACCTTCAAAAATAAAATCTTCATGGATTAGTATTACCCCAAAGAAGGGTAAAAGAGAAGTATGACCACATTATAGCACCGGAGGTACCTACATGAAAAAAGCCATGTTTATCTTAAACCCATCTTCTGGTAAAGAGAAGGCTTCCGATTACCGGGAGCAAGTTGTCTTCACACTGGAATCTATGGGATATAGCGTTGATACAAGAGAAACAGAAAAGCAGGGAGATGCCACCCACTTCGCGCGGGAAGCAGCGGAACAGCAGTATGACTTTGTAGTAGCCATGGGAGGGGACGGCACGATCAATGAAGCGGTTTCCGGACTCGCTGAACAGCCGCATCAACCGCTTTTTTCCCTCATCCCACTTGGAACGGTGAACGATTTTGCACGGGCGCTTGGCATTTCGCTGGATCCGCCCCAAGCAATCGAAGCGTTAAAAAGTGGAACAGAAAAATGGGTGGATATCGCCAAAGTTGGAAAGCAGTACTTTATGAACATTTTGGCACTTGGGCAAATTGCAGAGTCCACTTATGAAGTATCTCCGGAACAGAAAACACGGCTTGGAGCTTTGGCTTATTTTATCGAAGGCGTTAAAGCGATTACATCAGATGCCGAAGAATACTTCACCGTGGAACATGACCACGGATATTGGGAAGGCGATGCCAAACTGGTATTGGTCGCACTGACCAATTCAGTGGGCGGTTTTGAGAAGCTGGCTCCTGAAGCATTGACTGATGATGGATTGCTTCATGTCTACATTGTAAAAAATGCGGCTTTGCCGGCTTTTGTCCGAATTGCTGGAGCGATGCTGATCGGAAAGCTCGAAAAAGATCCGGCAGTGGAAGTAATTCACACGACAAAGGTTTCAATCGGGACAAATGAACCAATGTTCTGTAATATTGATGGGGACGAAGGCTGTGCGACTCCATTTGTGATTGAAGTACTGCCCCGCCACATCCGTGCTTTAGTTCCACCGGACAAAGAAGAGTTAGAAGCATAAAAACACAAGCGCCGCTTAGCTTCCACTGTTTACTATAAAATGATAAAAGTAAAATGGCCGGCCATTTTCAAAGGGCCGGCCTTAAATTTGTCTTATAAAAAATGGCAATTACATAGTTTTTGTGAAACCTTTTTAGCAGTAATACGTTATATATAATATAGTTTTAGGGAATTTATTTCCTATTTGTAAGGACTAAGGTAAAAAATTCTTACTGTTTATGACAAAAAAATTTAAAATATATGGTAAAAACTATGTTATTCTAATCAATTTCGGTATATAGTAAAACTAACGGCTGCAAAATCTGTACAAAGAAAGACGGGGAAAACATGAATATTATCGCAGTGCCTACGATTCAAGAAACCATTTCCAAGATTTTCATGAATGAAAGCGAAACTTTGAGCCAATTCGAAGGGGTAGAAAAGTTTTACGAAATCGAAACTCAACTGATTTATGAAATCAATCATTTGGAAAAAGAACGTGCAAAACAGACACTGAGAGTCTTGATTGATTTGATTGCTGTTCGTTCTGGAAAAGAAACCATCCGGCAAGTACGCAACTACTATATCGTCTTGTCATCTGTAATGGCGCGTAAATTATTTGAAATGCGGGTTCCACCAAAGAAAGCGTTCGCTTTTAATGTAGCTTGTGTGGAATTAGTCGAAAAACACATGAACGATTCTGAATTCCTTTATGTAGCAGATGAATTGATCGAGTTCTTTACATCGATTATTTCTGAGCGCAAACAGCCTTCTTTTGGCCACCAGACGGTCAACAAAGTGGTAATGTTTATTAATGATGAGGTGGAACGCGACCTATCAGTGGAAGACATCGCAAAACATTTCAATATTTCCACAAGCCATTTGTCCCGCATCTTCAGAGAACATGCTGGTATAACGCTTGTAGAATACTTGAATGTTCGGCGAGTAGAAGAATCCCAATATTATCTGCGTCATTCAGATAAAGGGATTTCCGATATTTCCAAGCAATTTCATTTCTGCAACCAAAGTTATTTCACACGGATTTTCAAGAAATATACAACTGTCACGCCAAAACAATTCCGCGACAGCCAGCATATTCCGTACTTCCGCTATAATTTGCCAAACGCGAAATAAGGAGAAGCAATTCTCCTTTTTTTCTTGCCTTTTCGGAGGCAGTCTTCCAGTTGCAGCCGTATTTTCGTCACAACTGGCAAGAAAATAAATGCTTCTGGAGTGTCTGATTGAATTTTATGCGTCTTATAGGTATACTTCTTTATAGTTGAAAAAGGTGAAGGTGACTAAAGTGAAAAAGAAATTAACATTACTATCTTTGCTGACAGCGGCTGTGTTGCTGTTAAGCGGTTGTTCATCAGTAGAGAATAAAGAAGGATTTTTCTATTCGATTTTTGTAGCGCCATTTGATTTTTCCCTCGATTACTTAGGGGCTTTATTTAATGGGAGCTATGGCCTGGCAATTGTAGCGATCACGGTAATTATCCGTCTTGTTCTAATGCCGTTCATGCTGCGCACGTATAAGCGCCAACAAGGCATGAAAGTGAAAATGGACAAATTGCGCCCTGAGATGGAAGACATTCAAAAACGTTTAAAAGAAACAAAAGACAAAGAAGAACAGATGAAAATCCAGCAGGAAATGATGGGGCTTTATAAAAAGCATGATGTGAATCCATTGAATATGGGATGCTTGCCTGTCATTATTCAAATGCCGATCATCATGGGTCTATACTTTGCCATCCTTTATTCTCCGGATGTGAAATCCCACGAGTTCCTATGGTTCAACTTGGGAAGCCCTGATATTTTGATGACATTGATTGCTGGAGCGGTTTATTTCTTCCAGGCACGTGTATCGTTGTGGACCATGCCTGAACAGCAGCAGAAACAGATGAAGCTGTTCATCTATATTTCACCGATCATGATTATGTTTGTATCGTTCAGTTCGATGGCAGCTTTGCCTGTTTACTGGGCAGTCGGCGGTATCCTATTGATTATCCAAACATTCATTGGACGGAAATTCTACTCGAACCACCCGGAAGTGGCGTTGGAATCTGTAGAAGAGAAAAAATAATTAAGAATAGCCGGCAAATCTGCCGGCTTTCTTTTTTTGGAGATGAATTTAGTGAATAACAAATTGATTCAAGGACTGGCAATTGCAGCCCTCAGTGTGGCGTCGCTTGTTTTTCTGATTATGGGGAATCTCGAAGTCGCTGTTTTGTTTATGACATTGCTCTTCGTGTGTACCAACAGTTTCCGTTACCGCCAGATGAAGGAGCGGGGAATGGACCGGGAAGCCAAATGGATGCTCGGAATGGCCATTATTTTCGCCGTGTTATTTGTAGTGGTTTTGGCAATGATTTTTATATAAAGCGCAAAAAGCAGCACAAGCCTAGGGCATGTGCTGCTTTTCTTATAGGTTAATGCTGTCGTCAAACAGCTGATGGTTGTTCGGTATATTCGAATTTCTCTTTTTGGCGCTCTTCCAGTAAAGCATCCAATTGGTGCATGAGAATTAAGATGTCTTTTTCTGAGATTCGTTTCAAATTGCCCAGCTCCTTGTAATTGTATATACATAGGTATTCGTATATTTCACAGGACTTTTGGGGGTCGGAATATTAATATTGAAACTTTTTCCGAGTCGCTAACACCACAATGATAGCCGGCAATGAAAAGCTGACCATGCCAAGAAACGAAAGGCCGGGGGAAATTTCATACAGGAAGCCGCCTGGAATCGTCAAAAGAGCAACACTTAAGCTCATGGCAAAAGCTGCATACATCCCTTGCGCTGCAGGCATATGGCTAGGTGCAAGTTTTTGGGAAATATATTGGATAAAGGCAAAATGGGCAACACCGAATGACAAAGCATGAAGTGCCTGCGACAAGATGAATACCCAGACGGATGGGAAGAGAAAAACCAGAATCCAACGCAAAGTAGAGCCGGCACCGGCCAATAAAAACATGGAGGAGACACTCCAGTTCCGGAACACATGATCCGCTTTTGCAAAAAAGAGGATTTCAAACAAAATAGCGATATTCAAGATAAATCCGATGTAAAAGCTGCTGACGCCTGTGTCCTGGAGATACAGAAATCCAAAATTGTAATAAGCGGCATGTGCTCCTTGGAGCAGGGTTGCCACCAATAGCAGGGTTAAAAAGGATTTGGATTTCAGCAGTTTTTTAGCTGCGTGTTTGCTGTCGCGGTTTTTCGGTTTTGGTTTAATCTGCAGTTGAGCGGGAGAGGTAGCAGATAAAGTCACGGCCATAAAGAGAAGGCCGGCCAGCATGACCCATAAAATGGCCCCTTCCTGCCAAAGAGCTGTTGCGCCTCCCACAATCAACAGCGCAATCGTGTATCCGAGCGAGCCGTAAGAACGGCTTTTGCCGTAATGAACCTGTTCGGTCTGCATCAAGACAGTAGCTCCGCTTTCCATTCCCGGAAGAATATTCGGATAAACCATATTAAATAAGAACGTAATGGCAAAGAGCAGGATATAGGAATTTGCCGGTATGTATAAAGCCATAATTACTACAGAAGCGAAAGCCAGAAGCTGCATAAGCTTCCCTAGTGATAACAGGCGAGTCAGCAAAGGGAAAAACAAGAAAGTGGAGAGGGCACGTGCCGCCATACCGGCCCCTAAAATGATGCTTGCAGCTGAAACGCTCAATCCTTTTTCATTGGTCAGCCAGCCAGTCCAGTATGGCAGGAATACCCCCCAAGTGAAAAAGAAGGCAAAAAAGTTAAGTGAAAGCCATTTTTGATTGTTCATAATCGATAACCTCATATTCCATTAAACTTCTAATTTCAGTATATCGGATGTCCAAGGGTTAGGGGAGAAATCCGGCGGAAGAAATGGTAGAATAAGAAAGAATTAGACAGAAAGAAGGCACATGATGAAATCACGCTCTCCGATAAATCCAAAAAATAAAAAAGCATATATAAAGTGGGCATCGATAGCTGCCGCCGCTTTGGTGGCGCTGGTCGCCGTATTCTGGCTCTATACCGAGGAAAAAAGTACAGATCCGGTGAATAATAATAGTGCAACAGCTCCGTCCCAAAGCCAGCAGCCGGCAACTTCGGAAGACAGTCCTGAAGAGAAAGCAGCGAAAGAGGAGGCTGCCAAAGAACAGGCAGCAAAAGAGAAAGCCGCGGAAGAACAAGCAGCAAAAGAGAAAGCAGCTGAAGAACAGGCGGCGAAAGAGAAAGCGGCCGAAGAAAAAGCGATAAAAGAACAAGCATCGAAAGAAGCAGCAGAAAAGAAAGTCGCCGAAGAACAGGCAGCGAAAGAGGTTGCAGAAAAGAAAGCTGCTGAAGAAAAAGCCGCAGAACAAAAGGCAGCTTCCGGCAAAAAACTGGATGCTACCCAATACGCGGAAGATACGGCGCTGCCTTCAAAACCGACAATCATATCCGGTGTTTTATTAGCGAACAAGCAACATCCGTTGCCGGCGACTTATGCACCCGGTGAAGTAAAAGAGGCAAGAAGTGCATTTGAATCCATGCGGGCGGATGCGTTAAAGGCCGGCATCGATTTGACGGCTTTCAGCACATACCGGGGTTTTGACCGCCAAAAAGAATTATATGCCGGCTATGTAGCAAAAGACGGCCAGCAAGCTGCGGACCGTTACAGTGCACGGCCAGGATATTCCGAGCATCAAACAGGACTCGCGTTTGACATCGGCGAATCCGGACAAGAACAGCATTGGGCTTCATCTTCTTTTGGTGATACCAAAGGCGGAAAATGGCTGAAGGACAATGCCCATAATTATGGATTCATCCTCCGTTATCCAAAAGGCGCGGAAAACATTACAGGCTATATGCACGAATCCTGGCATTACCGTTATGTTGGGAAAAAAGTGGCTACCGATATTCATTCCAAAGGAATTACATTAGAAGAATACCTTGGAGTAAATTAAAAGATCGTCTCCTCCGGGAGACGATCTTTTAATTTGTAGACAAAGTATAAATGAATAGAGGTGCATAAAACCAACCGGACCGGCTACTGCGCTTTCCCGCGGGAGTCTCCGCTGTTTTACTCCATATCAAGAAAGGGCAGGAAACTACAGGGTGCTTGATTTTCCCGCTTCTTTACACGTGACATCTTGTAAAGAAGCAGGAAAATGGAATGAAGCGGAAGGCGGCGACTTCTGCGGGAAAGCGAAGCCGTCGAGACCCTGGAGTCGCAAAGCGACGAAGCGGCTCGGCGCGAGCCCGCGAAAAGCGTCCGCCTGAAGCGGAATGTGTCAGACTGTCAGGGGTTCTCGACAGTCTAAAAAGATCGTCTCCTCCGGGAGACGATCTTTTTTATCGTTTAGAGAATCGGCGATAACAGTCTGGCAATCGATTCTTTTGTTTTGATCATTCTTGTTCGTGCATAGTAAAGGCCAAGTGTCAGCTCTTCGGATAGCTCCATATCCTGATAGAACAATTCGGCCAGTTCACTAGAGACTTTATGGTCGTAAATAAAAGCATTCACTTCAAAATTCAGCTTGAAGCTGCGGACATCAATATTGGCTGTACCGACCGTTGAAACTTTGTCGTCCACCACGATCATTTTCGTGTGAAGAAAACCATTGTCGTAGATAAACACACGGGCACCGGCTCGCAGCATCTGGCCGGCATAAGAATAAGTCGCCCAGTATACAAAAGGGTGATCCGGTTTGTTCGGGATCATGATGCGCACATCAATTCCCGATAACGCCGCAATCCGCACCGCGTCGTAAAAGCTGGGATCTGGTATAAAGTAAGGCGTCTGGATATAGATGTATTCCTCCGCCATGTTGATCATTTTCAAATAACCGTCTTTTATTTGCTCCCATTCTTCGTCAGGGCCGCTCGAAACGATCTGCATTGCCGTCTCCCCCTTTTTAGGAACTAGGGGAAAGAAAACTTCGTCGTACTCGATGTCATTTCTTGCAGAAGCCTGGTTCCAGTCCAAGATAAAACGTGTCTGCAAAGGATGCAAGGCACTTCCTTCGAGGCGAAGGTGAGTGTCCCGCCAATAGCCGAATTTCCGGCTTAAGCCCAGGTATTCGTCCCCTACATTGAACCCGCCGATATAACCAACCCGGCCATCAATGACCACTATTTTTCGGTGGTTCCGGTAATTCAAGCGTGGGTTGATAATAGGCAAAATGGAAGGGAAGAAAGTTTCCACTTCGCCGCCTGCCTTGATAAATTCTTTGAAATGCTTTTTGCTGATTCGGCGTGAACCCATATCATCATACAATAATCGTACTTTAACGCCTTCTTTCGCTTTGGCAGTCAAAGCATCCATTATCCGGTTGCCTAGTTGATCCAGCCGGAAAATGTAGTATTGAATATGGATATGGTGCTTTGCTTGCTCGATATCGTGGATTAACGAATCGAATTTAGCCCGCCCGTCATTGAAAATTTGGACAGCGTTGTCCTGTGTCAACACAGCTCCATTATTTCTTAGGTGCAAATACACCAGGTCCTGATAATGCTGCACCTGGGGATCTTTGAACGGAAATTCGTTGTCATGCAGGTCGTTCATCTGATGGGCGATTAGGCTTTCTATTCCGACGCGTTCCCGGCCTTCCCATTTAAAGAGCGTTTTTTTCCGAAGCCGTCTTCCTAACAGAAGATAGATAAAGAACCCGAAAATAGGAATGAAAAATAAGACCAGAATCCAGGCCCAAGTAGAAGTCGCGTCCCGGCGCTCGAGAAAAACAAGCGCTGCGGCAAGAAAAATATTAAGTATAAGTGTTGCAGCAGTTAGGATACTTAAGATTGATGCAGTCATAGTTTTCCCTCATTCTTTTAAAAGATCTGTATAACCAGTATAGACTATATGGCCGAAAGGAAGAAGGGAAGAGGACGTTCCGTTAAGTAAATACAACTTAAAAATATGGAAAATAAAAACATTCAACAGTGAGTTGAATGTTTTTACGGCTTAATCGATTTTTTCTTCTTGTTTCAACTGCTCGACAATGCCTTCCACTTCTTTGCGGGTGATTTTTTCCTTGCCTGATTTCAAAGCTTTTAATGTGCTATGGGCAAGTGCAAGCGGAACTTTGCAGAACATCAAAATGCGTTTATTTTTAATGGACTTAACGTATAAGTCGGCTTGAGCCAAATTATCATTGGCGTAATTGAACATATCATCACGGTTCCAGCCGTCTGGAACAAATGTAACGCCGCGTTCGAGATCTTCATCGTAGTTGCGCAGCATATTGACGGCTTGCAATCCGCGTCCAAAAGCAATGGCGAGCTCCGGATCGGTTTCCGTGCCGTCGTGCCATTTCCATAAATCGGACAGCATCGTACCGACAAGGCCGGCGACATAATAAGTATAATCATCCAGCTCTTCTTTTGTTGTAATGACCCATTTTTTCTCTACCCATTTTGCCATTCCGCCGGCCATGATAGCGGTAGATTCATTGATTTTACCAACAATCTCCTCGGGGCAAACGCTGATCCAGTCAGCAAGGCGCTGAGTTACAGGAGGCAAAATATGTACATATGGACGGATTAGTTCCTGATAACGATCCCGGTCGAATTCCGTGTGAAGCATTTCACTGATAGCCAGCAGCAAATGCTGTTTGATGTCGTCGTCCATTTCAGGATGGTCTTCAATTTCGTCGATTGCGCGCATACAAAGATAAGCGGAAGCGACGGTTTTTTTTAATGTCGGTTCCAAAAAATTGATTGGGATGAAAAAAGTCCGGCTCGTTTCTTTCAACATGACCATGGACTCTTTTTGCAAATTCGCGACTTTACTCATCTCAATTCCTCCTGTTCGTAGGCAAGATATAAGCTTCGTACAGATAGTGTGATATAGCGGCACTGCTTTAAATCACGAAACTGCCTTTCTACTAAATATAAACCAAATAGCTAAAAAAACAAATATTTACTCGAAATAACGGATGGCAACGCATGAAAATAACCTTTTCCAGCCGCTCTAAAGGGCTGGAAAAGGTTAATCGGAATGAAAGTGTGTCCATGCCTCATGTATGCCTCCGGCAAAGCCTTTTTTCGCCCGGAAAATACGAGGATGCTCATCGCTTTCCAATAATTCAGGCTGGGCATTGCCCACAATGACAGAAGGGAAGCCAAGCGTCAGCATTTCCAAATCATTGCCGGAATCACCTGCAACAAGAAGTTTGGCATCTTCAACTTTGTATTTGTCGAGAAGGTACTGAAGGGCGCGGCCTTTGCCGCTTTCTTCCGGTACAATATCAACATCTTTGCCGCCGCTGAAAATCAACTTATGCGGAATGCCAGACGCCGCCAGCTTGTTCTTAAACTCTTCAACCGGTTCTGCATCTGTAACGTAATAAGAACAGCGGTTTTCCAAAAACATCGGCTGTTTGGTAAGGCCGGGAACGGTCGAAGCAATAGCATGAATTTCTTCCGGCATCCAATTTTCCTGGATCCGTTTTTCCCATTCCAAGTCTTTTTCGAATGAGTTGCCGATATAAATACTAGAGCCCACATCCGTAACCAAGATATCTGGAATCGGAAGATTCTCTTCTTCAATTAGCGACAATGCGGAATCGTAGTATCGGCCAGTAATGTAAATCAAGGAAACGTCATAAACCTGTTGTTCATAAAACTCCAGCAATTGCTGGAGGCCGTCTGGGTCACCCACCAGTGTTCCATCCAGGTCGGTTGCCAGTATATGTTTTGTTTTCTGCACTTGTAATCACCTCATACATTGAATTGACACGATTTGAAATAGATGTCCAGTCAAAATCACGGTTGGCAATACGAACAGCCTGACGGCTCAAACGCTCAACCAACAATGTGTTTTTTGACAATACTTCCATTGCAATGGCCAAATCTATTTCATTTTTCGGTTCAACCAAAAGTCCGGTAATGCCGTTTTGTACTACATTTTTCAATCCGCCGACATCCGAGGCGATTACAGGGCTTCCGCAAGCTTGTGCTTCTGCGGCTACCATGCCGAACGATTCGTAATAACTTGGCACAATGGTTGCAGTCGCAATATTGAATAACAGCGAAAGCTGCTCTTGTGATTGAGGTCCTAAAAATTCCACGTGCTCTTCGATTCCTTTGACGGCATTGCGCAATTTTTCATCAAGCGGCAAACGTGTTTCTACATCAATGGCGTCTTCTTCACCGCCAGCAATTAACAGACGCGGTCTTAAGCTTTCGTCACCTTTTTGGATGAGCAATTGGAATGCTTCCAACAAAGTGAAAATGCCTTTTGTTTCTTCCAATCTGCCAGCGAAAACAAAGAGGGGGGCGTCATAGCCGGCTTTTTTTCTGAGATGTGTACGGATTCCACGCACTTTGAATGCTTGGTCAACTCCAATGGGGATTACTTTAATAGGAGAAGGCGAGTTGACATTGTGTTGAATCAACTGTTTTTCATTGTTGGTTGTTGCCAACACTTCATCTGCAACTTGTAAAATTGCTCTTTCCGCTTTTATGCGGCGAGCGTCCCGAATCCCTGTCGCTTTCGCTTTTGCCCAGCCCAGTGAATGGGAAGTATGGACAAGCGGGAGGCCGAATTCTTCTTTTAATCGTTTGCCGATCAAGCCGGACAGCCAGTAATGCGTGTGGACAAGATCATATGAAGAAAGCAGCAGCGTGCTTTTCATTTCTTTATAAAATGCTGGAAGCATTGTGTACATTTCATCTTTTGACACGAAACCTTTATGGCCTGCTTCAATACGGATTACGCGGCAGGCAGTCCCGAATTTTTCGATTTGCGGTGCTGAAGCGTCGCACCAATGTGTAACGACATCTATTTGCCAGCCATTTTTTTCAAGGGCAAGAGCTAATTGTTTTACGTAATTATTTTGGCCACCGGCTTGTTTACCGCCTAATTTTGCCAGCGGATCTCCGTGGTCAGAAACAAATAGCGCCTTTTTCGTCATCGTGCTCATCTCCATTCCTTATAATAACAGTTTCTAAAAAAAACGAGACTGGACTATTTGTATTCCCTTTTTAGAAATATCTAAACATTAAATTTTTAATTCTTTTCGGGTCTCTAAGATTTTGAAAGAAATAACCGTAAAAACCCCCTGAAAGCAGTACTTTCAGGGGAGCTGCAGTTATTGGGCTTTTGGCTGTTCTACAAATTTTCCGTATTTTGGTACAGCAACTTCCTGAAAATTATTGGCTAAGTTTACTAAACCTTTCGCAAGGGCAGCGCCGCGCATCGGTTTTCCATGGCCGGTTGCAGCTACTGAAGGTCGAAGCTCGACAATCTTGACAACGGATTCCCAAGCTGAACGCCAATCAGGCGTTAAGTAAACCGGCGGGCCGTGCACTTCCCGTTTTTGCGTCAGCACTTTGTAAAGCGAATCTTGTTTGACGGTGACAAATGCGTCGCCGGCAAGCAATACTCGTCCATGAGGCCGGAATAAAGAGACATGTCCTTCAGTATGGCCGGGTGTATGAATCCATTTCCAACCCGGCATTTCGGGAACCGTGCCGTTAGCCGGCAATTCGTGGAGATGTGCAGAAATGTCAATTGCCTTATACGGGAATTCCCATGACATTTTGGCTACCGTTCCACCGTCCACTTTATGATCCGGTGCCGGATAATCGGAAGCCCCTTTTAAGTATGAAAATTCAAGAGGATGGGCATAGACCGGAACCCGATGTTCTTCAAGGATGTCAATCAAACCGCCGACATGGTCAAAATGGCCATGTGTCAGGATGATGGCTTTTAAGCGATGGTCGGGTCCGAAAAGGTCTGCGGCTTTGGATAGGATGCGATGCCCCGATCCTGGCATTCCGGCATCGACCAATACCCATTCGTTACTGATTTCGGGATTGCCGATAAAAAAGACGTTTGCTATTTGGGTGGTATAGCAATAAACCCCGGGTACCACTTCAGTGCCAGATCCATCCCGGATGGATGTTACCGGCAAGATTTTTTCAGTTGATGAACTTCTTTCCATTCAAATTCCTCCTTCAAGGTTCCTCGTATGATTCTATATATTGCTTTACCCCAAAACTGGATTTCAAATCACCTAACGCAGGCTTTTAAAGGGGAGCTGTTTGAGTAAAGACAGTATCTCCAGTAAAATGAAGACATATAGAAACTTGAAACAAAGTGGAATAAAAAAATAGGAACTAGGTGTTATACATGAAATCAGTCATTATTATCGGCTCTGGCATACTGGGTGCTTCTGCCGCTTACCATGCTGCAAAATTAGGTTCAACTGTCACATTGATCGACCGCGAAGACGCCGGACAAGCGACCGGTGTAGCGGCAGGCATCGTCTGCCCCTGGATTTCGCAGCGCAGAAACAAGGCATGGTACGGCCTGGCAAAAAGCGGAGCCGCTTATTATCCGGAGTTAATAACGGAACTGGAACAGCTGGGCGAAAAAGACACCGGCTATAAGCAGGTGGGCATTGTCAGCATCCATGAAGAAAGCAAATTGGACAAAATGGAAGCGAAAGCGTATGAACGCCGGGAAGATGCTCCGGAAATGGGGGAAATCAACCGTTTGTCTCCCGTTCAAACGAAAGAGCTGTTTCCTTTTGCCTCAGATGAATATGGGTCTTTGTTTGTCAGCGGAGCGGCGCGTGTGGAAGGCCATGCGGTCAGGGATGCTTTGATCCGCGCAGCTGTGAAACTCGGTGCCAGAAAAGTTACGGGCAATGCCCGATTGATTATAGAAGACTCAGAAGTGACAGGAGTCCGCACAGAAACAGAAGAGTTTTTTGCAGACAGCATCGTTTCAGTAGGCGGCGCGTGGGCGGCTGAATTGTTTGAACCGCTCGGATTGGCTTTGGACATTGTTCCGCAAAAAGCCCAAATTCTTCATATGCATGTAGAAGAAGACTCGGTAGTCGACTGGCCGGTGGCAATGGTGCCTTACGGCTTGTATGTTGTGCCTTTTTCAGGCGGCCGCATCATGGCTGGTGCAACACATGAAAATGATGCCGGATTTGATACGAAGCTGACCGCCGGCGGCATCCATCACATTCTGGATAAAACATTGGACGCTGCTCCGGGGCTCGCTGCTGCAGAAGTGACAGGAGCCGGCACCGGATTCAGGCCGTCCACCCAAAGCGCATTGCCGGTGATTGGCCGGGTCCCGGGCCATCAAAACTTGTATATGGCCAATGGCCTCGGCTCTTCCGGCTTAACGGCTGGACCTTATATGGGCAAAGAACTGGCGAAGCTGGCAATTGGGCAACCTATCGACATCGATTTGAGTCTATATAAAGTAGAAGAAGTATTCCGGGAAAAATAGGAAGGCGGGAATCGTGTGTATTGGTGCAAAGTTGCTCGGACACAAGCTGAATTTGACGAAATCGCCAAATTGAATTATGAAACCTTCGTAGAAGAAATCCCACAGCACGACCCGGATCCTTCCGGCGCACGCATTGACCCTTTCCATAATCAAAACACCTATTTGATTGTGCTGTCGGATACCGCCATTGTCGGCATGATTGCCCTTCGCGACGAACGCCCGTTTTCGCTTGACCGGAAAATCGGGGCAGTAGAAACGTTTCTTCCGCATTTTGAGAGAATGTGCGAGATCCGGCTGATGGCGGTCCGCAAGCCACATCGCAATGGCCGCGTATTTTTCTTGCTGGCCCGTGCGCTGTCCGATTACTGTTTTGAAGAGGGGTATGACGCTGCCGTCATTTCAGGAACCACGCGGCAATTAAAGCTTTACGGCCAAATCGGTTTTCAAGCGTTTGCGGAGCCGGTGGGCCAAGGAGAAGCGATGTTCATTCCGATGGTGACAACGCGCCGGCAATACGCAGAATCTGTAGCAGCGAGGCTGCAGACCAAAAGAAAATTATTTCATCCAGGGCCTGTGCAGTTGACCGAAGAACTCGCAGCGCCTTTTCAGGACCAACCGGTATCCCACCGGTCTTCCACATTCCAGGCGCTTTGCCAGGAAGTACGAAACCGGCTGCAGCTATTGGCAGAAGCGAATCCGCATCTATTGGCCGGAAGCGGCACATTGGCCAATGAAGCGATGATTGCCCAGTTGAAAAAGGAACAAGCAAAAGGATTGATTCTTGTAAACGGGGAATTCGGCAAGCGGCTGAAAGAACAAGCCGTCAGGTGGCAGCTTTCTTTTGATATGTTGGAGGAATCATGGGGCCATGCTTTCTCATTGGATCAAATCAAGGGGAAACTTGCTGGCGGAGAATACGGCTGGCTGCTGATGGTGCACGGGGAGACGTCAGTCGGCATGCTGAATGATTTGGATGCTATAGGGGAATTGTGTGTGGATGTTGGAGTGAAATTATGTGTAGATGCTGTCAGCACATTCGGCGCTCTTCCGTTTTCATTGAAGAACACTTGGCTCGCCACGGCGGTAAGCGGAAAAGCGGTTGGCACCGTAAGCGGCTTAGCGATTGTTTTTTCTCACCACACAATTGAACCCGATCCGCTGCTGCCTGCTTATCTCGATATTGGCTTGTATGGCAATAAGGTGCCGTTCACTTTGTCTTATCCGCTGTTGAAAAGTTTCAAGGAGGCGCTGGGTGCCTATCCAAAAAGGTATTCACTCTTAAAGGAACGCTTTGAAATGATGAAAATGGCAACTGCCACTTGGCCGGCTTTAGCAGATGGCTATCCCATGCTGCTCACGTTCAAAGCGGAAACGGACTTCAAACAGTTTCCGCTTGATGCCCACTTGTCGGGTTTTGAGCTGCACGCCAAAAGCGGCTATTTGAAAGAGCGCAATTTATTTCAGATTTCCTGTATTCAGCCAAGTTTTGAAGTAGATTGGGAATCGCTCATGAAATTTCATAAAGTTTATACGGAGTATCACCAACTATAAAAACCCGCCGGCCGGCGGGTTTTTTCTATTGGACAATTTGCGCATATACATCCAGGATGAATTTTTTGTAAGGCAAGTCCAGCATCGGTTCGATGTTTTCTTTGGCAATTGCCGCATGCTTTACCGCTAAATCATGTTGGCCTTGCTGTTCATAAATCAGCGCCAAGTACGCGTCTTTTTCGTAATTCATCGATAAGTCGTAAGGGTGGTGAAGGTGTTCGTAAATCTGGTGCTTTTTTAACCAGAAAAGCGCTTCATCTAATTTTCCTTGCCCATATAACGCTTTTCCTTTCTCCATGTAAAACTGGAAATTGTCTTCGTCCTTGTATTTTTCGAGGTTGATATCAATAATTTTCTCAGCTTTTTCGTATTCATGCACAAAGGAAACTAAATAATGGGCCTCCAGTAAATCGAGAGTCGTTTCAATTATTTCATCTTCCGAGAACTCCGCGAACAAACGAAGCTTGCCGACGTAATAGTCTTTGCGTTCAATATCGTTGGATAGCATGGCATGAAAACTCATCACCCGGTAAAGGTCATTGATCTTGTAGTAAATCTGGCGTTCCCGTGAATAATCGATTCCTTCTTTTAAAACCCGCAGCGCTTCGGCATCTTCTCCGACGGCAAAGTACAGAATGGCTTCGAGGAAATCGAAGTCGAGCTTTTTCAAGGAATCAATGACGGCATCCCGTTCTTCAAAAGAACGCCGTGAGTCTTGGAGCATTTTTAAGGCTTCCGTATATTCATGTTGCTGGAACGTTACCATCGCCCGGAACATATGGACATCGGCGCTGTTATTGACCAAATGCAGCCCTTCGTACATGGCTTCCGCCCGTTCCAATACCAGTTGCCAGTCCGGGAGCTTTGCGTAATATCGGCAGCGGCTATAGATTTCCAAAAGCCGGGCGGACTCGTAGCGGTACGGGAGTTTTTCGGCATACGGTTCGATTTTATCGACAATCGCTTTAAAATCATCCGGCTGGTACAGATCTGCTTTATAAAGCGTTTCAACTTCCTGGAGAAGTTCGCGCAGTTCCGTTGTCGGCACTTCCTCAAGCAATTCATTTGAATGGACCCCGAGCTGCCCTGCTATATAAGCCAAGCTTTCCATAGAAGGTTTGGCTTTATTGTTTTCTATCAAGCTGAGCATGCCTTTCGTCATGACATCGCCTGCGAGCGTCTGCAAGGTGAGGCCTTTTTCTTTGCGCAATTTCTTGATGCGTTCGCCTAATGTTTCCACTTTATCACCTCTTTTAAATATTAGTTTAATTATATTAAACTTTTTATTGCATTGCCAGTTTTCGTGTGTTATATTTTGTTTAATTAAATTAAACTTATGTAAAAGGGAGCTGGGAAAATGTCAGAAGCGGCAAAGCTTAAACGGGCAAGTTACCATTTGTACACATTCACGGTCAGTAAATTGATTTCAACTTTTGGCAGCAGTGTTTATGCATTCGGGATTAGCTTATACGTTTTAGCTTTAACCGGATCGGCTGCAAGTTTCGCCATCAATCTCATCAGCAGCATTTTGCCGCGGACGATTTTGGCTCCGCTTGCCGGCTACGCGGCTGATAACTATTCTAAGAAGAAGCTGATCATTATATCGCAGCTGGGCGGCGTTCTTTCGGTTGGCGGGTTGCTGGCATATAGCATGATTGCTGGATTGTCGCTGCCGGCCATTTATGCAGCAACGGCTTTAGTGTCGATTTTCTCCATGTTCAATGGCGTCACATTTTCAGCATCGATCGCAAATTTGATCGATCCAGACCGGATCCAAAAAGCGATGGGATTTAACCAGTCAGCGGTTTCACTTGCTGCAATCGGCGGACCTGTCATCGGAGGCGCTTTGTTCGGGTTTGTTGCCATGAATGTTTTTCTCGTCATTGAAATTGCGGCTTACCTCATCGCGCTTGCCCTTGAAATGACGATGAATTTCCGATTGTATAGCAATGTCGAAGCGAAAACAGCCGAACAGCCAAAGCCGTCGGTGATTCAAGGGATGAAAGAAGGCATCGCTTATTTAAAAGACAACCGGGTCATTATGGTCATTGTAACGACCGCCGTGGGGTTGAATTTCTTTTTCTCCGCACTGATGATCGGCTTGCCGTTTATCGCCATTCAACAATTAAAAGTGGAATCGGTTCATTTTGGCGTAATCGAGGCGATGATTGCAGTCGGCATGCTGGCAGGATCCATTTACTTCTCTGTCCGAAAAGAAGTGAAGTTCCCGTTGCTGTTTTCCAAACGGGCCATTCTGGTAATGTCCGTGCTTCTGGCTGCACTTGGCGTGCCGCTCATCCTCGAATTTTCTTATAATGTGAACGTCGCTTACTTAATTATTCTTATGCTCGCTTTTGGTGCATCGAATGTATGCGTGAATACACCAATTGGCGTCATGATGCAAAAAGATGTTGCTGAAGAATACCGGGGTCGCGTCTTTGGAATTTTGGAATCGATGGCAATGGCGATGATGCCGCTTGGGTATTTGTTATTTGGCTTATTGTACGATGTGGTTCCAGCGGAATACGTGGTTTGGGGAAGCAGCTTATGCCTGGTTATTTTAACGGGGTATATGATCCGGACAAGTGTAATCAAAGCAGCATATCCAGAACTTGGCCATGCTCCAGAGAACATGGTAATCCAAAAACAATAAAAATTTGGCCAGCCGGACTCCAGCTTAGGAGACGGCTGTTTTTCATTTTTCAGGTTTAGCTATTCTTCTGAAGGGAAAAATGCCAGAGACATGAAAAAACCAGAGAGGATGAAGCAAAATGGAAAAAGACAAACCAGAAAATTTGCCGCCGCAAGAACAGGAACGCCAACCGGGCTTTGAATCTGAAATGACGCCGGAGCCGGATTTCACCGGCAACCTGGCTGGGAAAGCGAAGCGTTTGCCTGGGAAAACAGCATTGATTACCGGCGGGGACAGCGGCATTGGACGCGCAGTGGCCGTGGCTTTTGCAAAAGAAGGGGCGGACGTCGCCATCGCCTATCTGGATGAACACGAAGATGCGGAAGAAACGAAGAAACATGTCGAAAAAGAAGGAAGACGCTGCCTTCTGATTGCAGGCGATATCGGTGATGAAGCATTCTGCCAGGAAGCCGTGCAAAAAGTGGTCGATGAATTCGGCAAACTGGACATTCTGGTCAACAATGCAGCCGAGCAGCACCTGCAGGATTCGTTGAAAGACATAACGGCAGAACAATTGGAGCGGACGTTCCGGACAAATGTATTCGGCATGTTCCACGTCACCAAAGCCGCGCTCGACCATTTAAAACCGGGAAGCTCGATTATTAACACCACTTCCATCACGGCTTTCCAAGGGATGCCGACATTGATTGACTATTCTTCTACAAAAGGGGCCATCCTATCGTTCACACGCGCCTTGTCCGGATCCCTTGCAGAACAAGGAATCCGCGTCAATGCTGTGGCGCCTGGCCCAATTTGGACGCCGCTTATTCCGGCATCGTTCCCTGCAGAACAGGTAGAAAGTTTCGGCAAAAATACGCCGCTTGGCCGTGCCGGACAACCGGATGAACTGGCACCGGGCTATGTGTACCTGGCGTCTGACGATTCTTCTTACGTTACCGGGCAAGTTCTGAACATCAATGGGGGGACACCCGTCTAAGATCTAAAAAAAGCAAGCACCTCACAAAGAGGTGCTTGCTTTTTCGTTTGTCTGCAATGTTTTGGCAGAGCTTCTGTAGACGATGATCAACCCAATGCTGAGCAAGGCCAATAGACCCGACAAGTAATAAATCGATCCGGATTGGAGCGTCAGGAGCCAAGTGAAAAACAGCGGTCCGATGATGCGCCCCATATTATCCATGGAATAAGTCATGCCGGCAGCGGTTCCGTATTTCCCGCCGGACTCTTTTGACGTAAGCGACACCAGTACCGTACGGGCTAGGGCGTTGCCGGCTGTAAAAATGCTGAGGGCAATGCCGGCGAAAATCAGGCTGGAAGTGAACGGCAATAAAAACAGTCCGGCCGCTGTAACGATTTGCGCCCCGATGATCCACTTGGTTTCGGTTCCATCTTTGACCCGGCGGACAACGCCGCCCTGGATGGCAGCGTCAACAAACCCGCTGGCCATGAAAAGGTAGCCAAGCTGCAGCGGCGTAATTTCGATCTGGTCGATTTGAAACAGCTGAAATGTCGATTCCAATCCGGCCAATAGGAAAGTCACCGTAAATGAGAACAGGAACAGGTAACGGATGCGGTAGTTCCAAAGCATAGCGGCTCCTTGCGGAAGCAATTTCCGCTTGACCGCTTCACCCGAACGATCCGGTTCTTTTAAGACGATGCTGGCATATACCATCAGTGCGAGCACCAGGATGGCAGATGCAGTAAACGGCAAAGAAAGTGAGACGGCGCCGAGCAGCCCGCCGATTGCCGGACCGAATATAAAACCAAGGCCGATGGACATGCCAAGCAGCCCCATGTATTTATTGCGCTCTTCCGAGGTGGTGATATCCGCAACATATCCGGTTACCGCTGTGTATAGGGCACCGGAGAACAATCCGCCGATGATGCGCGATGCATACAATAAAACCAAATGGTCGAGGAATAAAGAAAATAAAAAGAAGCTCAGGCTGAAACCGGCTAAGCCGGTTAAAATCAGTTTTTTACGGCCGACATTATCAGACAGCCGGCCCCAAAGCGGCGCGGTGAAAAACGAGGCGAGGGCATAAATGGTAATCAGGCCGCCGACGTGGATATCTGCATATCCCTGCTGGACAACAACTTCCGGCAGAACCGGAATAATAATGCCGAACCCTAAGTAAACGAAAAATTGGACAGACATCAACAATAGAATGGTTTTTTTCATGGGAAAACTCCTGCTTTCTAAAAGGCTCTACTTCCATTTTACCTTTGTTCAATAAGAACAACAATCCGGGAAAAGCCAAAAAGCGGTAGAAGCGGTGAAGAAGAATAGCAGTGCGGTAAAAAAATAATGCAACGTAAAACCGCTTCTCAAGAAAGGATTTACAAATTTTTTACTTTGTCATCAAAATGAAAAGTTTAAAGTTCTGAAAAGATGGTATTATATGCATAGACACAGAAAAGTCAACTAATAACCCGTACATACGAAACTGACTGCCATTTTAAACGTCAATAACAGTATGAAAATATAAAGAGGTGATCTGGATGGCGAAAGACGTTGAAGTTCGCAAAATCGTTTCAAATTTATCGAAACTGGGAATCCAAGTAAACATCGCAAAATCTCGTGTAGAATTATTGAAAGCTCTGGCTTTGCCGCAAGCACCGCAAATTCAATAATGAATGCAAAAAAACTCCGACGCCCGGCGTCGGAGTTTTTTAATCGATTTCTTTATCGTTGCCAAACATATAGTTCCGATGATGGAATTTCATGCTGAACACGATGCCGATGGCCAGCATATTTCCGATCAATGAACTTCCTCCGTAGCTGATGAACGGAAGAGGAATCCCAGTGATGGGCAAAAGCTGAATCGTCATGCCGATGTTTTGAAAAACGTGGAACGTAATCATGGCAATGATTCCCGCACAGACATATGTGCTGAAAGTGTCTTTGAACTGAAGGGTGATTCTGGTCAAATGGTAAATCAGCATAAAGAACAGGATAATGACGGCACTGGCTCCGATAAACCCGAAATCCTCGGAAATGACGGTAAAGATAAAGTCCGTGTGGTTTTCAGGAACATACACTTGCCGGCCTTGGTAACCTTTGCCGAACACTTCGCCTGAACCGATGGCGTTCATCGCAGCGATCAAGTTATAGCCGCCTGATTCTGCGTAGGAATACGGATCAAGCCATGTGTATATCCGTTCGAACATATACGGCTTCAAACCGAAGGCGCTTGACAGGAAATCCTGCATGTAAAGAGTCATCCATAAGAGGAGTGATCCAATTATGGCCACGCCGCCGAAACTTGGAGCGATAATTTTCCATGTGATGCCTGAGACAACTGTCAGAGCAAGCGTAATCGCGATAAAGACGAGAGCGGTTCCCAAATCGGGCTGAAGCAGGATAAACCCGAGCGGAATCATCAGACAAAATAGAATTTTTCCCAGTAGAATGAAATCGGTTTTCAAGGTCTTTAGCGGATTGTTTTCATGGTGGGAAGAAATCATCTTGGCCAAAGCCAGTATATAGAAAGTTTTCATGAATTCCGCCGGCTGGATATTGACGAACGGCGTATGGAACCAGGCTTTTGCACCGTTGACAGGTGCGGCAATCTGGCCAGGGCCGTCCGGAGAAACCATTAGCACAATCAGAAGCAAGATGCCCAGTCCGTAAAGGTAATAAGCCATCTTTTTATACTGTTCAGGGTCGAAGTACATCAGTATGCCAATCATACAGATGGAAATAAAATAAAAAAGAGCCTGCCTCGGAACGAAATTCGTCAAATACTGCCCTGACGTTTGTGCAGAGGAAATAGCAATCAAAGAAACGGCGAAAAAGAGAAACAATATAAAAGCGAGCGGCCAATCAATGCGATCGGAAAAGCTCTTGTTAGTATGCATTTGCGTTCACCTGTACTTTTTTAGGATTGAGAGTCGGTTTACATTATAGCGTATTCTCATCGAATGTGCCTATACCAAAAGTAATGACGCAAATAGAGCTAGGATGTTTCATATTTCATGGGAATGGTCGTATAATGTAAAAAGGAGATTGGAGTGGGGGATATGGTCAAAAAACCGTTAAACGCGGATTATTACATACAGCATTTATACATTTACTTAAACGAAGCCGATCAGTTCGCTCTTTTTAGTGGCTTAACCTTCGCTCAATTTTTGAACGCTGTGAAGATGCCCAAAAATCTTCTGTTGCTCAAACATCCATATGAAGATGCATCATTCAATATGCATACTTATATGGAATTTGTTGGACAGGAAGATTTTGTGCAGCTTCGAAAAGCACTGGCTCATAAAAAAAGCGAATTTTGCTGGATCGATTTTAAAAACGAGAAGCAATTAAATTCTTTGACTCCCCAAGAGCAGGCCGAATTGTTGTATATTGGCCATAAAAAAGAAACAGTGCGCCCTCCTTTTTACGCAGACTTGCAAAATGAATTTGTTTATTTATCGAGCGAAGAAGAGCAGACAACTAAAATTTATTTCCGTTATATGGAACGGTTAAATGAACTGGTGGGTAATTACTTTACCCAGCTGATCCGCAAAGAAACGAGCGGCCAAAATTTCTGGCGCCGCAAACCGAAAGATCTGGTGCCGGAAGTGCCGCGGGAAATTTTAGCTTCGTTGAAAAATGATTTCCGTGAAGGGGCTTTGATTTCACTGGCGGATCCGGAGAAAACAAAGAACACAATCGAATTGCATATTCGGTCAGTCGAAGAAATTTCGTTCCTGGACGAATTTTGGTCAGACATCCGGGATTACACGAAACAGGAAGTCACCCGCAAGATCATCTTTGACCGAAAAACGAAGCAATGGAGATAATACCCGGAGACGGGTATTATTTTTTTGTTTGAATGCCTGGGGGGCGAAGCTGAAAGACGGAACTTTTTTGGCCGGCGCCTGGAAAAAATTTTTCGTCTTTCACTGTTCGTGATAAACTAAGCAATATGCAAAAGGAATTTAAGAACATGAAAAGAGCCGAAAAATTCGGAGCTGGACATAAGCGGAGGTTTAACGGATGAAAAAACGTATTGGTTTATTATATGGCGGCAAATCGGCAGAACACGAAGTGTCGCTCTCTACTGCGCTGGCAGTTACAAATGCTTTAAACTTTGAGAAGTATGAAATATATCCGATTTACATTACCCAAGAAGGGGAATGGGTAAAGGGTCCGGTGCTGGAAGGCCCGGCCCAGACGATCGAACAGCTGCAATTGGCGGAAGGTTCGCCGCATCCACATGACATTTCCGGTTTCTTGCCTGAAGAAGCTGAAAAGAGTCTGGAAGTCATTATTCCATTGCTGCACGGACCTAACGGAGAAGACGGCACCGTCCAGGGCTTGCTGGAAGTGATGAATTTGCCGTATGTGGGCAATGGCGTGCTGGCCTCTTCCGCCGGCATGGACAAAGTCGTGATGAAGCAGCTGTTTGAAATAGCCGGTTTAAACCAAACGCCTTATGTGTACTTTATCCGCCGGGAATGGCAGAACGACCAGAGTTTCTGGGTAAATAAAGTGGCGAATGAATTGAAATGGCCGGTTTTTGTGAAACCCGCTAATTTAGGGTCGAGCGTCGGCATCAGCAAAGCGGACAACGAACAGGAACTGATTGCGGCTGTAGAAGAAGCGTTGAAATTCGACCGCAAAATTGTGGTGGAACAAGGCGTGGTAGCCCGCGAAATCGAAATCGGCGTGCTTGGAAACGATGTGCCGGAATGCTCGGTCGCTGGTGAAATCAAGCCCCTTAAAGCGTTTTACGATTACCAGGCGAAATACAAAGACGGCAATACAGCGATGATTATTCCTGCAGAACTGGATGAAGACGTTTATGCCGAGCTTGTCGCTTCAGCGAAAAAAGCATTTAAAGTACTGGATTGTTCAGGCCTTGTCCGCGCCGATTTCTTCGTGACGGCATCAAATGAAATCCTGATCAACGAAGTAAATACTTTGCCAGGTTTTACGCCGTTCAGCATGTTCCCGCTGTTATGGGAAAACACGGGACTGCCTTATCCAGAATTGATTGAACGCCTTATTGCACTAGCCATTGAACGTTACGAAGACAAGCAATTATTGCAAGTAAAAATGGATTGAGTGGAGATACCCGATGAAAAAGAAGATTGAAGAACTGGCCAAATGGCTTGATATAAAAACAAGTTTTAAAGGAATTGAAATCACAGGCGTGTCAATCAACACCCGAACGCTTCAGCCTGGCGATTTGTTCATTCCGTTCCGCGGAGAAAATACCAATGGGCATAAATATGTCCAACAGGCGTTTGAAGCAGGGGCCGCTGCCGCACTTTGGCAGCAGGATGAGCCGAACCCGCCGAAAGATGTGCCGCTGCTGATTGTTGAAGATCCGAAAACGGCGCTTCAGGAAATGGCGAGAGCGTACCGCGATGAACTGTCGACTGTCGTGATTGGCATTACCGGGTCGAACGGCAAGACATCGACAAAAGATTTAGTGGCAAGTGTGTTGAAGCCTTATTTCAAAGTGCAAAAGACACAAGGAAATTACAATAACGAAATTGGCTTGCCTTTGACGATTTTGTCATTGGATGAAGACACGAAGTTCGCAGTTTTGGAAATGGGCATGAGCGGTTTTGGGGAAATCGAATTTTTGTCACTGCTTGCCCGTCCGGATTATGCGGTCATCACCAATATCGGCGAAGCCCATATGCAGGACCTCGGTTCCCGCGAAGGCATTGCCAAAGCGAAATTTGAAATCATAGCCGGTTTGGAAAGCCACGGGAAATTATTCTACGACGGCGATGAGCCATTGCTTCAGCCTTTCGTCGAAGACTTCCCGCAAGCTGTATCGTTCGGCTTTGACAACAATAATGAACTGGCTGTTACGGATATTAAAGCGACTGAAAACGGCAGCAGCTTCCAGGTCAGCGGAATTATTGATGCACCGTTCTCCATTCCGGTTCTCGGCGAACACCAGGTGAAGAATACATTATCCGCCATTTTGATTGCGTTGGAAGCCGGTTTGTCGGAAGAAGACATCCGCAAATCGTTGAAGAATGCAGCCTTGACCGATATGCGCATGCAGATCATTCCGGCCAAAAACGGCGCAACATTTATTAACGATGCTTACAACGCGGCACCTTCTTCAATGAAAGCGGCGCTGAATTTTGTGCGGGAAACAACCATGAAAGAAGACAAATGGCTTGTGCTTGGCGATATGCTGGAACTTGGCGACAACGAACAGGAATACCATGAAGCCATTCAAGCCTCTATTTCGGAAGACATCCACGGTGTTTGCCTGTACGGGCCGCGCATGAAATGGCTTTATGAGAAAATGAAAGACACTTACCAAGGGCAATTGATCTGGAGCGAAAGTGATTATGCGCCAATCGTTCAATTTTTGGAAGAGCGCATTACAGCGGATTCACTGATCCTTGTTAAAGGATCCCGCGGTATGGCACTTGAACGGGTTGTTGAACCTTTTATCGAAAGTTAACAAACAGCGGGGGATTTTGCCCCCGCTGTTTTAAATTATCCGGAAAATCAATTTTGCCAGATTCAAGAAGCCGGATTTAATATAGAAGACAAAGCTTCGAAAGTCAGAGGCATGATCTTAAAGGAAAGTAGGAGAGCCGCTTGAAGACAGGGGTTTTGTGCATTCACGGGTATACCGGCGGTCCTTATGAAGTGGAGCCGTTTGCCGAGTTTATTGAAAAGCATACGGATTGGATTGTGAAAGTGCCGACGCTTCCGGGGCACGGCAGAGAGTTGAACTTGCGGGGGACAAAAGCCGAACATTGGATGATGGCTGCGGAGATTGCGCTGCGGGAATTGAAGAGAGAAACGGACCGGGTCATTATTGTCGGCTTTTCAATGGGCGGCTTGATCGCTATGTATCTGGCCCTGCGTTATAAAGTGGACCGGCTGGTACTGCTGAGTGCAGCTGCCAAGTATATCAGTGCGGCACAGCTTCTAGCAGAGATGAGAGAGACGATGGCAGATGCCGTGAAAAGGCAATTAAAAAACAATGAGTTTTTTCAGCAGTACAAATACAAATTGACGCATACGCCTCCGGGATCAACAGCGGAATTTTTAAAAGTGGTCAAAATGGTGGAACCGCATTATCAGCAAATCAAAGTGCCGGCTATCATTGTACAAGGAAGAAAAGACGGCATCGTCCCGGTTTCTGCTGCTGAGCATATTTATGACAACATCGGTTCTGAAGAAAAGCACATCATCCATTCCGATTCCGGCAAGCATTTAATCTGTTACAGCGACGATTGCGAAGATTGGTTTATGCAAGTCCTTGGATTCATGAAGAAGGGCGAAGAGTAAACTGATTATTAGAACCTTTGCGTATTGATTGCAAGTACTTGGAAATC
The DNA here is from genome assembly GCF_020071995.1 of Planococcus chinensis. GTDB lineage: Bacteria > Bacillota > Bacilli > Bacillales_A > Planococcaceae > Planococcus > Planococcus chinensis_A. Next base: position 384,603 of record NZ_JABWTK010000003.1, read on the forward strand.
GTGCTATTCTAATGAAAGCAATGGATACATTTTTGAGACACTCTTCCCTGTGAAGAGTATTTTTTTGAGCAAAACGGTTTGTTCTACTTATTGGGCATGAAAAAACCCGCCGATCAGACCGCTCGGCAACGCCCGAGCTTTTTCTGTTCACACATCCCCTCTGACTTAAAACTACAGAGTATGATTTTCGACGTGAAACTTCCTCATAAAGGCTCGACTTTGTCACGATTTCATCTAAAATGTACACCATTTGTAAATAAGATGAAGACAAAAGGAGATTGAAAAAATTTGGTAAAATTTTCAGAGTTAAATATTAGCGAAACAACTTTAAAGTCCGTACGACGCATGGGGTTTGAAGAAGCAACACCAATCCAGGAAGGTACGATCCGTCTTGGCATGGAAGGCAAGGACATTATCGGGCAAGCACAGACTGGTACTGGTAAAACAACTGCTTTCGGTATTCCGTTGATTGAAAAAATCGACACTAAAGATGGCAACGTCCAAGGTTTAGTTATCGCACCGACACGCGAATTGGCTATCCAAGTTTCTGAAGAACTTTACAGACTGGGCCAAGATAAAAACGTGCGCATCCTTTCAGTATACGGTGGCCAAGAAATTAGCCGTCAAATCCGTGCACTTAAAAACCGCCCACAAATTATCGTTGGTACACCTGGACGTCTTTTGGATCATATCAACCGCCGTACGCTTAAATTGGACAATGTAAACACATTGATCCTTGACGAAGCGGACGAAATGTTGAACATGGGCTTCATCGAAGACATTCAAACAATTATGTCAAGCGTTCCAGAAGAGCGCCAGACTTTGTTGTTCTCAGCAACTATGCCGGATGCAATCCGCCGCATTGCAGAGAAATTCATGAAGACTCCAGAAATCGTTAAAATCAAGTCAAAAGAAATGACTGTTGAAAACATCGAGCAGTTCTACGTTAAATCGGTAGAACGCGAAAAATTCGACATTCTTTCACGCCTAATCAACGTTCAACAACCGGAACTTGCAATCATTTTTGGTCGCACAAAACGCCGGGTGGACGAATTGGCAAAAGCTTTGAATATCCGCGGCTATGTAGCTGAAGGAATTCACGGTGACCTTAGCCAAGCAAAACGTATGTCTGTATTGAAGCAATTCAAAGCAGGCAAAGTAGACATTTTGGTTGCAACTGACGTAGCAGCTCGCGGACTTGATATCTCAGGTGTATCACATGTATACAACTTTGATATTCCACAAGATCCTGAAAGCTATGTTCACCGTATCGGCCGTACTGGCCGTGCAGGTAAAAAAGGAGTCGCAGTCACGTTCGTAACACCACGTGAAATGGGCTACTTGAGCATCGTTGAACGCACAACTAAGAAAAAAATGGAAGCTTTAATCCCACCAACTGCTGACGAGGCTGTATTAGGCCAAAAACGCGTTGCGATGGAACAATTGCAAGAAATGACTGAGAAAAACAACTTGGGCGACTACCGTACATTTGCGGCAGAAATGCTTGAGAAGTTCGATGCAGTTGACTTGATTGCAGCAGCTCTTAAAACATTGACGAAAGAGCCGGAAGATGTACCGGTTTCTATCTCTGAAGAACGCCCATTGCCATCCCGCGGAGGCGGCGGCTATAAAGGCAAAGGCGGACGCAGCAGTGGAGGCGGCGGTTATAAAGGCAGCCGTTCTACTGGATCAGGCCGTCCATCTTCAAGCCGTTCAGGTTCAGGCGCTGGACGTCGTCGCGAAGGCGGCAGCGGTGCAGGCCGTCCAGGACGCACTCGCCGTCACGAAGGGTAAGAAAAGCGGAAGCGCCTGTTCAGCCCCGACAGGCTTAAGACCTCGAGGGGCTAGGCGCTGCAGCTAGACAATAAGAAAAGCGGAAGCACCTATCTAGGCACTACCATATAAAAGGCGGATACGAAACAGGAAACTGTTTTCGTATCCGCCTTTTTTGCGTAGCGGTTCTCAGGTACAATGAGAGTGAAACCCATCACGTTTAAAATCGTATACTAAAGCAAGACACGCGAATGGAGAGAAGTGCATGGAGCATCAACCGAAAAATCAGATTTCCAGAAAAGGGTTAACAGTTTGGCGATTGTATGGAATGATTCAAACGTCTATCATTGCAGTCCTTGTCATCGGAGCAGGAGTGCTCACGTACTTTTTCGACTGGCCACAGTGGCTTTATGCCGTTTATGGGTTAATCGTCGTGGCATATGGTATTTTATTCATTTATTTATTTCCAAAAATCCGCTGGGAGCGCTGGCGCTACGAAGTGCGCGAACAGGAAATTGAATTGCAGCACGGCTTATTTATTGTGAAGCGGACATTGGTGCCGATGGTAAGAGTTCAACATGTCGATACCGAGCAAGGTCCGATTTTGAGAAAATACGACCTGGCCGAAATTTCAATCTCGACGGCCGCGACTACGCATACCATTCCAGCTTTAATTACTGAGGAAGCGGATGAGCTGAGAGCGAGAATTTCTGTGCTGGCAAGGGTGGCGGAAGATGATGTCTGAAACCTATTATAAATTGCATCCTATCTCGGCGCTGATCAACTTTGTCAAAGGGCTAAAAGAACTGATCGTTCCGTTTCTGGTCGTATTCGGCGTTAATCTTTTCCGTGACGGCGGCCTCAGTGCGATGTTCAATCAAGGCTGGCAAGGGCTGATTCCGGTGATCATTGGATCAGTTGTTTTGATATTTGTGCTGATTGCCGGAATCATTAAATGGAAACGGTTTGTGTACTGGTTCGAAGACGGCGAACTGCGGATTGAATACGGATTGTTCGTCAAGAAAAAGCGTTATATTCCTTTTGACCGTATTCAAAGCCTCAATTATACGGAAGGAATTTTTCACCGGCCGCTTGGATTGGTGAAAGTGAAAGTGGAAACAGCCGGATCCGGAAAAGTCGGGCAAGCCGAAGCGGAATTGACCGCTATCTCCCGGGAAGATGCAGACCGGATTGAGCAGAAAATGGAAGAAGCGAAACGCGGCGTCCAGCGGGAAATGGCGGTCGAATTGGATAGGGCTGCGGTGGAAGAGCAGGTTGTGGAAGAAAAGAAACCTGCTAAGACGCTGTACCGGATGACGATGAAAGAGCTTTTGGTGCTTGCGACAACCTCCGGCGGAATCGGAGTGGTGCTGTCAGCCGCCGCTGTTTTTCTGTCCCAGTTTTCCGAATTGATTCCTTATGATGCAATTTATGAGGAAGTCATGCTGTTTCTCCGTTTTGGTTATTTGATTGTGGCCCTGACTATTTTTTTCGCCTTGTTGATTGCGTGGGTGATTTCTGTCGTATTGGCCATTTTTGCGAACTATCAATTCACCATCCAAACGGATGAAGACCATATCTACCTGACCAGAGGATTGCTGGAGAAAAAGAAAGTATCGGTTCCGTTCAAACGGGTGCAGGGCATTAAGATTTCACAAAACCCTTTACGCGAATTATTCGGTTATGCCACGGTGACTGTGGAAAGCGCCGGCGGATCCATCGGGGATAAAGATGAAAAAATCCGCTTGTTCCCGCTGGTGAAAAAATCAACGATGCTGCCGGTCCTGCAGGAATTATTTCCGGACATGGACTGGCAACCGTCCATGGCAAAAGCGCCAAAACGCAGCGTTCACTTTTACTATCGCCTGGACTTTCTTTGGATGGTGCCAACTGTTGCGGCAATTGGCTACTATTTTTATCCGTACGGCCTGTTCGCATTGCTGATTGTTCCGGTTATTGTCCTATTGGGCATCTGGCAGCACAGAACAGCTGGCTATGCTTTAGCCAATCGGCAATTGACGATGCAGTTCCGGGGGATCAGCAAGCACACTTTCTTTATGATGAAGAGAAGGGTGCAGGCAATCGATGTGACCCAAAGCTATTTTCAGCGCCGGAAAGGTTTGGCATCCATTCAATCGACGATTAAATCGGGGATGATGGGGGCGACGGCACGGATCGAGCATATGGAAAAAGACGATGCCAGCCGTATTCTGGCTTGGTATGAACCATCTGATCAAAGAGCCGCCAATGCAGAAAAAAGTCAGCCGGAGTTATATTCCGGCTGACTTTTTAGCTTGTAGACAAGGGGTGAATTAGGTGTATCGTTGTTTAGACTTCAGCGTTTGTCGGGCCTAAACAGGTGTTTCCGCTTTTCTTTACTTATCTTTTCTTTTTCCAGCTGACAATCCGTTTCGGATGGAAATAGCTTAACCCGATCAGGAAACCGGCAATGAGTCCGGCGATATGCGCAGTGGCGTTGACGTTTGGCGTCAGGAAAGTCATGATTATACTGATGACGATAATTGGGAGTATAATTTGTCTAAGCTGAGGCAGCGCCCTGCGCCCGTAATACAGAAGGGCTCCAAATGCTCCGAAAATGCCGAAGATTGCTCCACTCGCGCCCACATGCAGGTAGTCCAGTGGCTGCAGCAAATAAGTGGCAAGAGTTCCGACGAATCCGGCTACTGCATAAATGGTGATAAACCGGACTTTTCCGGTCAGCCTTTCCAGCTCGGGGCCGAATAGGAACAATGAGAACATATTGAATAGCAAATGCATGATGCCGCCGTGCAGGAACATCGGCGTGAAAAGCCTCCACCATTCTCCGTTGGCAATCATCGCATTAGAGCCAACGCCGTAATAAAAGATTCGGCTGCCTAGAATAGGCACCCATGTGAGAACGTGCACCAACAGATTAAGTGCAATCAAAGTTGACACAACTGGATACAAACGCAGATACTGTTTGAAACTTTCTGTGCGAATAAACATTTTGTCACCTCGATTTCATTACCAATTATTATACCTTCTTAGTGTTTGCGATTGAAAGGAGAAACAATTATGATTACTGGAATCGGTTTGGATATTGTGGAATTGCACCGGATCCGGCGGCTTGACGACAGGTCTTCCAAATTCCGTGAACGCATCTTGACGGAACGGGAACTTTCCGAATACGCTGGGTTATCCGACAGGCGGAAAGTAGAGTTTCTTGCTGGCCGTTTTGCCGCGAAAGAAGCTTTTGCCAAAGCCAACGGCACCGGAATCGGGGAGTTGTGTTCATTTGCCGATATTGAAATCCAAAAAGATGAAAAGGGCAAGCCGAGCATTTATTTCCGCCAGCAGGAAATTGGCTTTGTTTCCATTACTCATACAAAAGAGTACGCTGCTGCGCAAGTTGTTTTACAATCTTAAAAAGTAAGTGGGGATATGACATGACAGAAAACTACAGACCGACAAAAGCGGTCATAGATTTGGGTGCGATCGAAAAAAACTTGGCCGCTTTCAAAGAACGCAGCCAAGGGGCTGAATTGATCGCCGTGGTAAAAGCGGATGCTTATGGACATGGAGCCGTTGAAGTTGCCCGGCGTGCGGTGGAATGCGGCGTGGATTTTCTTGCAGTGGCCACTCCGGATGAAGCGTTATACCTCCGGAACCAGGGTTTCCAAACAGAAATTCTGGTGCTTGGCGCGACACCGGCATCATTCCTGCCAGTAGCGCAAAAAGAAGAAATTGCGGTAGCCGCTATTTCACTAGAATGGCTCCAAATGGCAGCAGCTTCTGTGGAAGCTGATCTTCCCCCTTTGAAAATCCATCTGAAAGTCGATACCGGCATGCGGCGGGTAGGGGTTCTGACAGAAGAGGCGCCAAAAGCCATTGAGTTTATCCGCCAGCATCCATTTGAATTCACCGGCATTTTTACTCATTTTGCTACAGCAGACGAGGAGTCGGGAGAATTATTTCAACGCCAAGTTCGTGAAATGAAGAGTGTCATCGATCACTTGGATGACCCCCAAGTCCTGGTCCATGTATCCAATAGTGCAGCGGCCATCATGCATCCCGAACTGGCTTATGGGGCCGTTCGCGTCGGCATTTCGATGTACGGCATTGCACCGTCGCCTTATATAGAAGACAGAATGCCATTCAAATTGCTTCCGGCCCTCAGCCTTGAAACAGAAGTGGTCCACGTGAAAAAAGTGAAGGCCGGGGAAACCTTGAGCTATGGAGCGACTTACCGCAGCGAAAAAGACGAATGGATTGCAACGCTCCCGATCGGCTATGCGGATGGCATGCTGCGCGGGCTTCAAGGGCAGGATGTCTTGGTTCGCGGAGAGCGGATGCCGATTGTCGGCCGCATCTGCATGGATCAATGCATGATCCGTTTAAATGAACAAGTTCCAGTTGGTGAAAAAGTGCAGCTCATCGGCAAACAGGGAGAAGGGTTGGTCCGAATTGACGAGTGGGCTGAGAAACTTGGGACCATCCCCTATGAAATCCCATGCATATTGACAAAAAGAATCCCTCGAATGTACCATTAAAAGCTCCGATTGCCAAAAGAACCTTTTCACGACAGCACTTCGATGTTAAGATGAAAGGGTGAGCCAGAGAAAGAACGGTATTTTTGGAGGTGTCGGCTGTGTACGAGAGGTCAAAGACAAAGAAAGTGGTAGTAAAACTGCCAAAACAACTGTTATCAGAGTTGACTACTCATTCAGATGAACTCATTCAAGAGCGCGGAGACTATGTTTATGTGTCTACGCAGCGGGTAATAAAAAATGTATACGATTCACATCATATTCGAGAAGCAATGATCAAGGGCTACGTGGAGATGTCACAAATCAATTTATCAATCGCTTGTGAATGTTCTCATGCCGAGTACGAAGCGGAGCACACGACCGTGCGACTTGTAAGCGGAGGGTGACAATTTGATTGTAAAACGTGGTGACGTTTTTTTTGCAGAACTTTCACCAGTTGTCGGGTCTGAGCAAGGCGGGACCCGCCCTGTATTGGTGATACAAAATGATATAGGAAATCGGTTCAGTCCAACCGTTATCATTGCAGCAATTACTGCGCAGATCCAAAAAGCGAAATTGCCGACTCACGTTGAAATCAATGCGAAAAAGTATGGTTTTGAACGTGATTCGGTCATCTTGCTTGAGCAGTTGCGGACAATTGATAAATCACGTTTGACTGACAAAATTACCCAGCTTGACGATGAGTTGATGGAAAAAGTGGACGAAGCACTTGAAATCAGTGTCGGCCTTGTTAAGTTCTAAGCATACATACTCCTGAAAACATCCGAAGTATCCATTCTTCGGGTGTTTTTTTATTGGGTGAACGAGAAACTCGGGAGATAGCTGACAAAATAGATGTGAAAAAAATAGTTTTCCGATACAATAAAAGATAGAGTATATAAAAACCAATAGGAAGCAAGTGTTATATAGTGATTCAGGGAGGGTTCTAGAAACCGATGAATAAGAAAATGGCTGGATACATCCAGGAAAATTCCACGGAGATTATTTCGAAGTGGCAGGAATTGATGAAAAATGAGAAAGATGAACGTTCTTTCCAAGTGATGCCGACCGATTTAATGAATCAGACGAGCAAGGAATTTGCTGATTTGATGGTCTCGAATTTATTGGAAAGCCATCAAGCCTATGAAAATCGGTTAAACGATTTCGCAGAAAAAGTAGTGCGTCTGGGCTGGTCGATCACATTCGTGACAAAAGCGATCAATCATTTTTCAGAAGTGGTATTTGAAGGCATGGAAGAAAAAGGACTCATCACAAAAGACAATTTCCGTGATTTTTATAAAGAATTCAATAATTGGATCATCCCGATCCGGGACAGCACAATTGATACATATTCAAAAACTTGGGAACGGACAGTGAGTCTGCAAAAGATTGCGCTCCAGGAACTTTCTGCGTCGCTTATTCCTGTCTTTGACAAAGTATCGGTTATGCCGCTTGTCGGAACGATTGACACAGAGCGCGCGAAACTTATTATGGAGAACTTGCTTGAAGGCGTGGTAAAACACCGGGCGGAAGTAGTGCTTCTGGATATTACGGGCGTTCCGGTCGTCGATACGATGGTCGCACACCACATTATCCAAGCGGCAGATGCCGTGCGTTTAGTCGGTGCGAAATGCATGCTCGTGGGCATCCGTCCGGAAATTGCGCAAACGATTGTAACGCTTGGCATCAATTTGAACGAATTTACAACTACAAGCACGCTGCAGCGTGGAGTAGAGCAGGCACTGGCATGGACAAATCGCCAAATCGTGGAGGTTGAAGAAGAATGAACTTTCGAATTCCAATTTTAAAGCTGCGGGATACGCTTATCGTATCCATCCAATGGGAACTGGACGATCAAACGGCCATCCAATTTCAAGAGGATTTACTGACGAAGCTGCACGAAACGAGTGCACGCGGAGTTGTCATTGACTTAACATCAATCGATTTTATCGATTCATTTATCGCAAAAGTCCTGGGAGACGTCATCAGCATGTCAAGCCTAATGGGAGCGCGAGTGGTTATTACCGGTATCCAACCAGCAGTGGCTATCACTTTAATCGAATTAGGAATTCGACTTGAAGATGTAATGACAGCACTGGATCTAGAAAATGGCTTGGATAAACTTCAACTGGAATTGGAGGCTTAAATATGAGCAACCAGTCTTCGGTGGAAATATTGACGGAATGGGATATTGTCGCCGCAAGGCAGCTCGGGCGCAATGTGGCGAAAGAGCTGGGCTTTGGCACAGTAGATCAGGCTCGCATTACGACGGCTATCAGCGAGCTTGCCCGAAATATATACCTTTATGCCGGTCAAGGGCGGATTGAAATTCAGCAATTAACGGAAAATGGCGTTAAAGGGATTTTGATCATTGCAGCAGACCAGGGACCTGGAATTCCAGATGTGCGAAAAGTGATGGAAGACGGGTTTTCAACTTCAGGCGGTTTGGGGGCAGGTTTGCCTGGTGTCAAACGGTTAATGGATGAATTTAAAATTGAGACAATCCCGGGTGAAGGGACAGACATTAGAGCTACAAAATGGCTTCGATAGGGGGAGCACACTATGGTCCACAAAATCGAAAATCAATATAAAGAAATTTTGAATCAGTATATGCAAAGACAATCTGAACAAAATCTGTATGTGGGTCAAAACTTCAGCCGCCAGCTTATTTCTGAAAACATTTCTCCGGAAGAAGTGATCAGTGTCCATAAAGCGGCGATGCAGGAAATTTACAAGGAGCTGCCGGATGTTGTCTGGCATTCCTTCGATTTTCTGATTGAAATGATGATCAATTACGGATTGGCTCTACAGGAACGCCAAAGCTTACTGCAGCGCCAGGAAGAAATACGGGTGGAAATGGATTTGGCGGCGAATGTCCAGGAGACATTGCTGAAGACAAAATTGCCGGCCTTAAAAGGTTTGGATATTGGCCTCTTGTCAATCCCGGCCCGCAAAATGAACGGAGATTACATATATTTTATCAGTGACGAAGAAGGCCATGCCGGAATCGCCGTTGCCGATGTAATCGGCAAAGGGCTGCCGGCAGCTCTTTGCATGTCCATGGTCAAGTTCGGCATGGACAGTTTGAACAATTCGCCGGCCAGCCCAAGTGAAGTATTGGGTGTCATCAACCGGGTAGTTGAGAAAAGCATTGATGATTCCATGTTTGTTTCCATGTTCTATGGCCGCTACGATGCAAGCACTGCGGCATTGACTTATGGATCTGCGGGGCATGAACCGGCTATTTTGTACCGCTCAAAAACGGGCGAATTCGATGAATTGTATGCGAAAGGGCTTCTTCTCGGTGTTTCTCCGGCTGCAGCGTATGAAGAACATACCGTCCAGCTGGAAGAAAACGATCTGGTCATTATGATGACGGATGGCGTGACAGAAGGGCGCACCGATGAAGGGTTTATCGAGCGTGAAGTTATTTTTGAGCTGATTCAGCAGAAAAAAGATGAACCGGCTCAAATCATTGTCCAGCACGTTTATGATGAGCTCGAACGCATGCAGAATGCAGAGCTTCGGGATGACTTTACACTAGTTATTTATAAAAAAGTCTAATCCTAGGTTTAAGGACCGCTTACAAGTGGTATTTAAACTTACGATGGCTTTTTTAAGTTCAAGCGAATTAAAGAAAAACGGGGTGTCAAATAGATGAATATTCAAGTGGAACTAGAAGAAACAGACAATAAATTAAAAGGCTATATACACGGGGAAATTGATGCGCATACTGCGCCGGTTCTTCGCGAAAAATTAGAAGCTTACCAAACCCAAGATGGCATAAATGCAGAGTTGGATCTTTCCGACGTTAATTATATGGATAGTACTGGATTAGGCGTATTTGTAGCATTCTATAAATCAGTGAATGCTAAAGGCGGACATGTGAAGCTGACTGGCCTCTCATCCCGTTTAAAACGGCTATTCGACATAACTGGTTTGGGCGATATCATGGATATCGAATCAGTTGGAAAAGGTGGTAATTGATATGCGTCCTTTCGATTATGTTGAAATGAGGGTTCCTGCTAAATCACAATATGTAGGGGTTGCCCGTTTGACCATTTCAGGGTTGGCAAGCCGTATTGGATTTACATTTGACGACATTGAAGATTTGAAAATTGCTTCAAGTGAAGCGGTGACAAATGCGGTTCAGCACGCTTATACAGAAGGCGAAGAAGGCGAAGTTGTTATTGGTTGTGCCCTTTATGGAGACAAAATTGAGATAATGGTTGCCGATCATGGGCAAAGCTTTGACTTTGAAGAGACGAAAGCGAAAGTTGGTCCTTACCACGATCAGGAAGAAGGCGCTTTCCTTCGTGAAGGAGGTCTTGGCCTGTACTTAATCGAAACCTTAATGGATGAAGTGAAAGTCCATCATCAGGAAGGCGTTACAGTCTTCATGACAAAGTATGTTGGAGGAGAGCAGGTGGAAGAGGATGTCGAAACGATCTCATCCTAATCAGCCAACCAAAGAGCAAGTGCTTGAATGGATTGAGGCTTACCAGAAAAACGAAGATGAAGAAGCCCAAACAATGCTTGTCATGAATTACAAACGGCTTGTTGAATCGATTGCACGCAAATATTCCAATGGTAAATCTTACCACGAAGATATTGCACAAGTAGGCATGCTTGGGCTTCTTGGTGCCATCCGGCGCTACGATCCTTCTTTTGGCAGAAGTTTTGAAGCCTTTGCAGTTCCGACAATCATCGGTGAAATTAAACGATTCCTGCGGGACAAAACGTGGGCGATCCATGTGCCGCGCCGTATTAAGGAATTAGGACCTCGCATCAAGTCGACGGTTGAAGTGCTGACGCGTGAACTTCAGCGTTCGCCGCAAGTATGGGAAATCGCCGAGTATTTGGATGTTGATGAAGATGATGTACTGGAAGCAATGGAAATGGGCAAGAGCTATCAGGCTCTTTCAATGGACCATTCTTTGGAAGCCGATTCAGATGGCAGTACAGTAACCTTATTTGACGTTGTCGGACAAGAAGACGATGGTTACGAAAAAGCGGATCAGCGCATGCTTGTAGCGAATGCGATGAATGTGCTTTCTGAACGGGAAAAGCAAATCATCCAGTATACCTACATAGAGCAGCTGAGCCAAAAAGAAACCGGAGACAAGCTGGGGATTTCCCAAATGCATGTTTCCCGTCTGCAGCGCAAAGCGATTAAAAAACTACAAGAAGCCATCTTGGCTGCCGGCGGAGTCTCATAGTGGAGAAAATCCAGCATAGTTTTGTTGATGCCTATATTTTCAACGAAGCAAAAAAAGGGAATTATGAATCTGGGGACAGCTACCATACTGTTCTGACAGACGATTATTTCATTTGCTCCGTAGCCGATGGTCTCGGGAATGGCCCTGTGGCACGAGAGTCCTCACAGGTTATTCCTCAAATATTAGAAAAGTTTCATCATGAAACCATTGATGAGCTGATGAAACGGTTCAATGATCTGATGGTCCAAAAACGCGGGGCAGCTGTTGCAATCTTCAAAGTGGACTTTAAGAAAAAGACACTTGAATACAGCTGTGTCGGAAATATCCGGTTTTATTTATACCGGAAAGGGACCGATGAAATGATTTATCCTTTGCCTGTCATGGGCTACTTATCAGGACGCCCGCAGAAATTGCGGACGCAACTTTACACGTATGTAGAAGACGATCTGTTCCTCATACATTCTGATGGAGTGGAATTACGAAATCCGAAAGCAATGATGCGCCAAGCAGGAATTCCTGAACGCTTGTATTACGATATCCTGCGTTCGATTCAAACTGGTGATGACGCAACATTTATAGCAGGAAGCCTACTCAAATGAGTGGGCTTCTTTTTTTTGCCTTCTTTTTTAAACCAAAACCGAAACCAAAACCAAAACCAATTAATTTTACTTAAAATTCTGATAAAATCAAAAGGTTTTAATTCTATGTATTGAAAGCGCTTTCTCATACACTTCTATATATCAAAGAGCTTCGGATTGTGGATATGAAAAATACACGGTCCAGAGACCTTGTTGCTGCAAAAGCCTTGGGGAAACGCAGATAAATTTTATCCGGAAGGAGGAATGTGAAAGTACAGCGGCTTGGATTAGTGGACCGATTGCTGTAATTAGGGCAATGCCGGTTCAGGTGTAAGATGAATCGAATCAACGAGGAGGAGTGATGAGAATGGCTTTATTGAAAAAAGGGATTACGTACGAAACCAAATTGGTTATGCTCTTTTTTGTAGCTTGGGGATTTTTGTATTTGGATCGACAGGCTATATCGATGCTAATGCCGATGATTATTGAAGATATTGCGCTCAATAATACAAAAATCGGCCAAATCAATATGTGGCAAACAATCGGTTTTGCGATTTCCGCACCGGTTTTCGCCATACTTTCAGACCGTTTGGGCCATAAAAAGAAAATCCTGTTTTGGGCTACGCTCGTCACATCGATTCTTGCGCTGATTACCATGTTTGCGGGGTCTTTCAACTACTTGCTGATTGTGCGGACTTTGCTTGGTGCCAGTGAAGGGATTATCCTGCCCTTATCCATTTCAATGCTGGCAGCCGTTTCACGTCCGACCACTCTTGGGCGGAATATGGGGCTAGTGTATGCCGGGGCTGCTGTAATCGGTGTTGCGCTTGGGCCGGTTATTGTTACGCAGTTAGGCGAATTGTTTGACTGGCGCTATGCTTTCTTGTTTGTCAGCCTGCCTAGTTTTATTGCGGCCATGCTGATGCTAAAAGTCATTAAAGAAACAGACGTTGAGCCTGCGGCAACAGCCGAAGCAAACACCATTACAATCAGCAGCATTTTAAATGGCTTAAAAAACCGGAACATCTTAATCTGTACACTCATCAGCGTGTTCTGCATGGGCGCCATGTGGACATTCAATTCGTTCCTGCCGCTTTATTTGACGCAAATCAGCCAGCTGTCGATTACGCAAATGGGGATTGTCTTCTCGCTGTTCGGGCTGCTGACGATTGTATGGCAAATCTTCATCCCTTATTCTTCTGACAAAATCGGGAGAAAGCCAGCGATGCCGGGGTACTTGGCATTGGCGATGGTTACGCCGCTCGTGTTGTTCGTTTTCCCGAACTCAGCTGCGAGCCTGGTAATTTTGGTACTGTTTGGCGGGATCATTTTGGCGATGAATACGATTTATCAAAGCATCATCCCGGTTGAAAGTGTTTCGCCTTTGGTCATGGCTTCCGCCAATGCCTTGATCATGGGCGTGGGTGAATTGGTCGGCGCCTTCTCTATCGGGTTTTCGGGAGTGTTGGCAGACGCATACAGCCTGCCGGCGGTGATGCTCGTCGTTCCGATTTCCTACTTTGTCGCGTTCCTGGTTTCCTTCGGTTTGGTCGAAACTCTGAGAACGAAATCTGCTGCTAAAGAACAAGCTTTGGTGAAAGCCACTCCGGAAATTTAATCTGGCTGCAATTTAATTTACTCGCAGCGCACGCTAAATTGAGTAAGAAAAGAAGCGGAAGGAAGCCGGCTCAAACAAGTTGGCTTCTTTTTTCTGTGTTAAAATAATAAGGAAATGAAGGGAAGTGTCTTTATGGAAATGCAGCAAATTCATGCGTTGATCGCCAAAGAAACCGGTGTGCGTCCGAATCAGGTAGGGCAAGTTATTGCGTTGATTGAAGACGGCAATACCGTCCCGTTTATCGCGCGTTACCGGAAAGAAGCGACCGGCTCGCTCGATGAAGTGCAGATCAAAGCCATCGATGACCGTTATACATATATCCAAAACCTGGAACAGCGAAAAATAGAAGTCATCCGCTCCATCACCGAACAAGAAAAACTGACGCCGGAGCTTGAAAAGGAAATTTTAGGCGCTACGGTATTGCAGCGCGTAGAAGATCTCTACCGGCCTTACAAACAAAAACGCCGCACGAAAGCGACGATTGCCAAAGAAAAAGGGCTGCAGCCGCTTGCTGATTGGCTCCTGGAATTCCACAAAGAAAACCCAACGGCTAAAGCAAAAGAATTTATCAATAAAGAAGCTGGAATCGAATCGGCAGAAGAAGCCATCCAGGGTGCGCAGGACATTTTGGCGGAACTATTTGCAGACGATCCGGACATCCGGGAAAAGGTCCGGTACATGACCCGCAAAAACGGAACGATTGCCACTGCTGCCAAAAAGAACCACGAAGATGAAAAACAAGTGTTCGAAATGTATTACGAATACGAGGAAGCGATTCAAAAAATCGTTCCCCACCGGATTTTAGCCATTAACCGCGGAGAGAAAGAAGATGTCTTGAAAGTCTCCATCAATCCGCCGGTAGACCGAATTCTTACGCTCATGAAAAACAAATGGGTCAAAACTTCTTCGGCTGCGGGAGAAATTGTGGCTGCTGCAATCGAGGACAGCTACAAACGGTTGATTCAGCCGTCCGTAGAACGTGAAATCAGAACCGAGTTGAGCGAAAAAGGGGAGACGCAAGCCATCCATATCTTCTCGGAAAACTTGCGCAATCTGCTGCTTCAGCCGCCGATGAAAAACAAAATGGTGCTCGGGGTAGACCCGGCTTACCGGACAGGCTGCAAATTGGCCGTGATTGATGAAACCGGAAAACTGTTGGAAGTGGCTGTAATTTATCCGCATGCGCCTAAAAACGATCAGACTGGCGCGAAAAAAATAATGAAGCAGCTCGTTTCAAAATACCCGATTGAAATCATGGCGATTGGAAACGGGACAGCTTCCAGAGAAACCGAGCAGTTTGTCGCTGATTTTATCTCGGAAACCGCTAAAGGCATTTCCTATGTCATTGTCAACGAAGCGGGTGCGAGTGTGTATTCGGCATCAGACATCGCACGTGCTGAGTTTCCGGACCTTCAAGTGGAAGAGCGGAGTGCCGCTTCGATTGCGCGCCGTCTGCAGGATCCGTTGTCGGAACTGGTGAAAATTGATCCGAAAGCGGTAGGGGTCGGGCAGTATCAGCACGACGTATCACAGAAGAAGCTGGCGGAACAGCTGACGTTTGTCGTTGAGACGGCGGTAAACCAGGTAGGCGTAAATGTAAACTCCGCTTCAGCATCCTTGCTGCAGTACGTGGCGGGCTTAAGCAAAACCGTAGCAGAGAACGTCATCAAAATGCGTGATGAGAACGGCCGCTTTACAACGCGTGCACAACTCAAGAAAATTCCGCGTCTTGGTGCAAAAACCTATGAACAGGCAATCGGGTTCCTGCGGATTCCGGAAGGGAAAAATCCGCTGGACGCAACCGGAATCCATCCGGAAAGCTATGATATTGCAGAAAAACTGTTGAATTTGGTCGGAGCGGATAAGAAAGACGTCGGCAAGCCGGAAGTGGCAGAGAAATTAGGGCAGCTGCCGCTGGACGAACTCAGCGAAAAATGGGGCGTCGGGGAAGTGACGCTGCAGGATATTCTGGATGCACTGAAAAAACCGAACCGGGATCCGCGCGACGAATTCCCGCAGCCTTTGCTGAAAAGCGATATTTTGAAGATGGAAGATTTGCTGCCAGGGATGGAAGTGCAAGGAACTGTCCGCAATGTCGTGGACTTCGGCGCGTTTGTCGATATTGGCGTAAAACAGGACGGGCTTGTTCATATTTCGAAATTGAAAAAAGGCTTTGTGAAACATCCGCTGGAAGTCGTGGCGGTTGGCGATATCGTTACCGCATGGGTGGAAAAAGTCGAAAAAGACAAGGGGCGCATTGCATTGACGATGCTGCCGCCGAAAGAACAAATCGAATAGGGTTAAGAAATGCCCATGCACAGACAGCCGCTTCTTGTTAAAATAGAAGCGGCTGTTTTATTTAAAAAAGAAATAGGTGAATAACGATGACCAACAACGAACTGACAGAACTGATAAAAGAAATCTCTCATTCCGTATTCCATAAGCCATTTCGCCACAAAGGGATTTTCAATGCCCGTTTAAGAACAACAGGCGGAAGATACTTATTGAAATCGCATAATATCGAAATCAATCCGAAATCATATGAGAAATTCGGTTTCAGCGAATTGGAAGGAATCATCAAGCATGAACTGTGCCATTATCATTTACATATAGAAGGAAGAGGCTATAAACACCGGGATGCCGATTTCAGAATGCTGCTGAAAGAAAGCGGAGCTCCGCGGTTCTGCTCGTCAATTGAACCGAGAGTGACAACGGCAAAGCCGGCGAAACGCTACGTTTACGAATGCATCGCATGCAATGCAAACTATGTCCGGAAGATCCGGATGAATGTGGAAAGATATCGCTGCGGAAGATGCGCTGGAAAGCTTTCTCTAAAATAATAAAAAAGAAATAAAAAAAGGTATTGACGATTCTTCAGGACCTCTTTATAATAGAAAAAGTCGACAAGTACTTAAGCAGTGCTTGAAACACTATTCCGAAGTAGCTCAGTGGTAGAGCACCGCACTGTTAATGCGATGGTCGTAGGTTCGAGTCCTACCTTCGGAGCCATTAAGGCCCCTTGGTCAAGCGGTTAAGACACCGCCCTTTCACGGCGGTAACACGGGTTCGAATCCCGTAGGGGTCACCAATCACTTTAAAAAGCAATTGAGTTAAATTGCTATTTTGAAATACATACTTTAGAGAAGTTCCTTATATATCTTATAAAGTAATATTATTGTCGCGGGGTAAAGCAACGAGCCGTATGAAAACGGCGAAGTTACACCGAAGCAGCCGAAGGCGATGCAGGTGTCCGCTACAAAAGAAGCGTAAGAGAAACAAAGTATTACTACTATTATTGTCGCGGGGTAGAGCAGTTCGGTAGCTCGTCGGGCTCATAACCCGGAGGTCGCAGGTTCAAATCCTGCCCCCGCAACCAAAAAGGTCCCGTGGTGTAGCGGTTAACATGCCTGCCTGTCACGCAGGAGATCGCCGGTTCGATCCCGGTCGGGACCGCCATTTTATTGGGGTATAGCCAAGCGGTAAGGCAACGGGTTTTGATCCCGTCATGCCCTGGTTCGAATCCAGGTACCCCAGCCATTTTTAAAATGCCGATCTAATTGATAACAGCGCAACAATTATTGAAACGGAAAAAATCGAAAAAAGATGTTGACAAGTGATTCTCTAAGTCCTATAATAGAATTTGTCCCTAAAATAATTTTATGCGGTCGTGGCGGAATGGCAGACGCGCTAGGTTGAGGGCCTAGTGGGAGAAATCCCGTGGAAGTTCGACTCTTCTCGGCCGCACCATACGCAATGCGCCCGTAGCTCAATTGGATAGAGTACTTGACTACGAATCAAGCGGTTAGAGGTTCGAGTCCTCTCGGGCGCGCCATCATTTTTCTTTCTTATAACTTTTATATGCGGGTGTAGTTTAGTGGTAAAACCTCAGCCTTCCAAGCTGATGATGAGGGTTCGATTCCCTTCACCCGCTCCATAATTTTAAAACCATGAACCTTGAAAACTGAACAGCAAAACGTCAACATAAATTGTTTGAGCGCCTTGGCGCGAAAACGAATTTATGCGAGGATCGTCGCAAAGCGATCCGAGCACAACTTACTGATCAGGCAAACGCCAGATCAAGCGACTCGCGCGTTCTTCGGAACGGCGAGACGCCAGCAGAATTTGAGCAATCGGTTCTCTATAATGGAGAGTTTGATCCTGGCTCAGGACGAACGCTGGCGGCGTGCCTAATACATGCAAGTCGAGCGGAAGTTGAAGAGCTTGCTCTTCAACTTTAGCGGCGGACGGGTGAGTAACACGTGGGCAACCTGCCCTGCAGATCGGGATAACTCCGGGAAACCGGTGCTAATACCGAATAGTTTTGGGTCCCTCCTGGGACCTAACGGAAAGACGGTTTCGG
>NZ_JABWTK010000040.1 GCF_020071995.1 Planococcus chinensis
GTGCGTGGCCAGGGCGTGCGCTTCACCTTGCGCCTGCCGCAGACGCTGGCCGTCACCCAGGCGGTGTTCGTGCAGATCGGTGAAACCACCTTCGCCGTGCCGGTGGCCTCGGTCAGTGGTATCGGCCGCCTGTCACGCGAACGCTTCGAGGCCGCCGACAGCAGCTACCGCTACAGCGGCGAAGACTATCCGCTGTATGACCTCGGCAGCCTGGTCGGGCAGGCCCCGGCACGCGCCGATGGCCAGGACCAGGTGCCGCTGCTGCTGGTGCGTGCCGGTGACCTGCGCGCTGCCGTGGCGATCGACCAGGTGCTGGGCAACCGCGAAATCGTGGTCAAGCCGGTCGGCCTGCAGATCGCATCGGTACCGGGCATCTACGGTGCCACCATCACCGGCGATGGTCGCGTGGTGGTGATCCTGGAC
>NZ_JABWTK010000041.1 GCF_020071995.1 Planococcus chinensis
CCTTTATGTCTACTGCTATCAGCGATAATTAAATCCGGTTTTAATTTACTAATTTCCTCTAAGTTTGGCTGTTTACGTGTACCTACAGAAGTATAATCCCCAATTTTTTCTCTAACTGGTTTAATGATACGTTTTTTCTTACCATCATCAGCAATACCAACTGGTTTAACGTCTAATGCTGCTAATGCATCTGCAAATGAGTACTCTAATACAACGATACGTTTTGCATCTTTAGGTACTTTTACTGTACCATTTTCATCTTTTACCGAAATAGTATCTTTAGTTGATGATTCTTTTTTACTTGAATTATCCGTATTACCACAAGCTGCAACTAAAAATAAGGCAACTATTAATCCCAATATACTAAAAGTTTTTAGACCTCTCATCGTTCCACTCCTTAATATGTATAACTTCATTTATTAT
>NZ_JABWTK010000042.1 GCF_020071995.1 Planococcus chinensis
ACACCCGAAGTCGGTGAGGTAACCCTTGTGGAGCCAGCCGCCGAAGGTGGGACAGATGATTGGGGTGAAGTCGTAACAAGGTAGCCGTATCGGAAGGTGCGGCTGGATCACCTCCTTTCTAAGGATAATATCGGAACGAAACCTGCGGGTTTCGGTTGACGTTTTGCGTTCAGTTTTGAAGGTTCACCTTCGGCAATGCCGAGCTGGAACTTCAACAACTTGTTCTTTGAAAACTGGATATGACGACATTGAAACAACGAAAACAAGCAACACGAGTGATGAGACCGATTTTATCGGTCGACTTTCTAATGGTTAAGTTAGAAAGGGCGCACGGTGGATGCCTTGGCACTAGGAGCCGAAGAAGGACGGCACTAACACCGATATGCTCCGGGGAGCTGTAAGTGAGCTTTGATCCGGAGA
>NZ_JABWTK010000043.1 GCF_020071995.1 Planococcus chinensis
GCGTTGGCCACGCGCATGGCGTTGAATGCGCAGCCTTGGATGTGACTTTCCCGATCGGACTGTGGCATGACGTCTTCCTCCCACCGCGTGCAGGGCCTCAACAACGACGAGGTCGCTGCCGACTGGCCACCGATCAGCGCGGCGGACATCGCGTGGCTGAGTACGCGTTACCCGCAGCTGGGCGGGCACAGCCAACCGCGCTGGCACAGCCCGCGGCCGCTGTCTGCCGCCGCCATCGTCGACGACACGCGCGGCGCGGTGTTCATCAAGCGCCACCACCACAGCGTGCGCAGCGCGGCCTGTCTGGAAGAAGAACACCACTTCATCGCCCATCTCGCCGCCGCCGGCGTGCCAGTGGTGCAGGTGCTGCCGGCCACCGATGGCCACACTGCGGTCGAACACGGCGAATGGACG
>NZ_JABWTK010000044.1 GCF_020071995.1 Planococcus chinensis
GTCATCACCTCCATCGCGGAGCAGACCAACCTCCTCGCGCTCAACGCGACGATCGAGGCGGCCCGGGCCGGCGAGTCCGGCAAGGGCTTCGCCGTCGTAGCCAACGAGGTCAAGGAGCTCGCGCAGGAGACGGGGCGTGCCACCGAGGACATCGCCCGCCGGGTGGAGGCGATCCAGGCCGACACCTCCAGCGCGGTCGAGGCGATCGGCGAGATCGCAGCGATCATCGCCCGCATCAACGACTTCCAGACCACGATCGCGTCCGCGGTCGAGGAGCAGACCGCGACGACCGGAGAGATGGCGCGCAACGTCGCGGAGGCGGCCGCGGGCACCGGCGAGATTGCGGAGAACGCGATCGGTGTCGCGGACGGCGCCTCGGCCACCGCGAGCTCGGTGACGCAGGCCCGTCAGT
>NZ_JABWTK010000045.1 GCF_020071995.1 Planococcus chinensis
GCATCTGGACCGACCTGGCGCAGGCTGCCAAGAGCCGCGACTTCGTGGTGGTGACCGACTACCCGACCGGCGAGCAGCGCCCGCACAAGTTCAAGATCGCGATGGCGATCTTCGCGTTGACCATCCTGATCGCGCTGACCAGCAAGCTGCCGGTGGCGCTGACGCTGATGACCGGCGTGGCCGGCATGCTGCTGACCGGCGTGCTGCGCATGGACGAGGCCTATGCCTCGATCAACTGGAAGACGGTGTTCATGATGGCCGGGCTGATTCCGCTCGGCTGGGCGATGGACTCCAGCGGTGCGGCCGCGTGGGTGGCCGGCCATACCATCGACAAGCTGCCGACCGGCATTCCGGTGTGGGTGCTGGAGGTGGCGCTGGCGCTGCTGACCACGGCGTTCTCGCTGGTGATC
>NZ_JABWTK010000046.1 GCF_020071995.1 Planococcus chinensis
CCGTCTTCCTGGGCGAGTCCGAAGCCACCCCCATTGAGCTGCTCCATCAGCTGATAGCTCGTCGCTGCGGGGATTGCGCCCCACCACATGCTCACGGTTGAACTGTAGCTCACGCCACCGAGATTGATCGCCGTGGCTTGGACCGGTGGCAATGTCACGACGATACTGCCTACGGCGCTTGACGCACTGCACCCGGCGTCATTGCATGCAAAGGCACGATAGGCGTAACTGCCGGCGATTCGTCCGCTGATGGCCAGTTGATTCCCACTGATCCGGTTGATCTCAGTCCATGCTGCTCCGTTGAATTGTTCTTCAATGCGATAGCTGCTGGCCTGTGCCACGCTCGAAACAGAGACGGCGTAGCTGCCGTTGTAGCTCGCAGCAGGTACCGACAGTGCGGGTACGGAT
>NZ_JABWTK010000047.1 GCF_020071995.1 Planococcus chinensis
GCGCCGGACCTGCTGGTGACTGGCCTGCAGGCGGTGGAGGACAAGGACTTCAACCGCCACCACGGCATCGACCTGTCCGGCATCGCGCGCGCGGTGTGGGTGACGATCCGTTCCGGTGGCCAGAGCCGCCAGGGCGCTTCGACGCTGACCCAGCAGCTGGCCCGCAGCGGCCTGCTCGGCATCGGCAAGGAGCAGACGGTCACCCGCAAGTTCAATGAGGTGCTGTACGCACTGATCATGGAAGCGCGTTATGACAAGCGCACCATCTTCGAGGCCTATCTCAACCAGGTGTACCTGGGCCAGCGCGGCAGCCAGGCGATCCATGGCATGTCCTCCGGCGCCGAGTTCTGGTTCGGCCGTGACCTGCAGTCGCTGGAGACCGAGCAGATCGCACTGCTGATCGG
>NZ_JABWTK010000004.1 GCF_020071995.1 Planococcus chinensis
GGATTAAAGTATATTCCACAAAGCAGAAAACAAATAAAAAACCCTGAAACCGTTGATTTAACAAGGTTTTCAGGGTTTTAAATACTATCGTTTACTAAGCACTTTTATTAACGTGAGTAGTACTCAACGATCAACTGTTCGCTGATTTCAGCAGACAATTCGCTGCGTTCTGGGTAGCGTACAAAAGTACCTACTTTGTTTTCAGCGTCGATTGATACGTATTCAGGAACGAAGTTGCTTACTTCGATTGCTTCGTTAACGACATCAAGGTTGTTTGAACGTTCGCGGAATGCGATTGTTTGACCTGGTTTCACGCTGTATGACGGAATGTCAAGGCGTTTGCCATCAACAAGGATGTGGCCGTGGTTTACCAATTGGCGAGCTTGGCGGCGAGTGCGCGCAAGACCTAAACGATAAACAACGTTATCAAGGCGAGCTTCAAGCAAGATCATGAAGTTTTCACCGTGTTTACCTGGCATTTTACCAGCTTTGTTGAATAAAGTTTTGAATTGGCGTTCGTTTACACCAAACATGAAACGAAGTTTTTGTTTTTCTTGAAGTTGCAAACCGTACTCAGAAACTTTTCTGCGTTGGTTAGCACCGTGTTGACCTGGTGCGTAAGGGCGTTTTTCTAGTTCTTTGCCTGTTCCGCTAAGAGAAACTCCTAGACGGCGAGACTGTTTCCATGCTGGACCTGTATAACGAGACATATATGTCTCCTCCTCTATTGTTGGTTTTTGAAGTAAAATAAAAACCAATTGTATTCATGCTGTAAGCCATTTTATATTCTTGTACCTTCGCTCAGCAGCCAAGAGTTACGCGATACACCTACTTATTTAACTAATAGGAATAAAATGGACAAACCCGCACATACAACTGCTGCGATTATTTTACACAAATTATAGTATAACCGCACTTAAGACCATAAGTCAACAATTACAGAAAGGAGATCAATAAGGCTGGCTTTCTTTTTTTTATTATTAAAGGTAGAATGGAAAGAGATGGGATGTAAGCGCTTTCTATATTGAATAAGGGGTGTATGGAAATGAAGAAACCAGAAATCAATTTGGAGACAGCAGTTATCCACAAGGGGTATAACAGTTCACTCCACCATGACAGTTTAGCGACTCCGCTTTATCAAACGTCAACTTTTGCTTTTGAAAGTGCTGAAGAAGGGGAAAACCGCTTTGCCGGAAATTGCGAAGGCAATATTTACTCGAGGCTTGGAAATCCGACGGTCCGTGTGCTGGAAGAACGGATGGCGGAAATCGAATACGGCGAAGGGGCACTCGCTTTCGGTTCAGGAATGGCAGCAGTCAGTGCGGTGCTGATTCATCTGACAAAAGCGGGAGATCACGTGCTTTGCTCAAGAGGCATCTACGGCTGTACGTTCGGGCTGCTTGAGATGATGGAAGAAAAATACGGCATAACGCATAATTTGGTTTCCATGACGACGGAACAGGAAATTGAAAAAGCACTGCGTCCGGAAACAGTTTGCATCTATGTTGAAACGCCGATTAATCCGACGATGGAAATCGTCAATCTGGACGCCGTTGTTTCGGTTGCCAAAAAACACGGGCTGCGTGTCGTGGTCGACAATACATTCAGTTCGCCTTATCTGCAGAACCCGATTCAATTGGGCGCGGATTTCGTGCTGCACAGCGCAACTAAATATCTGAACGGCCATGGGGATGTGGTCGGCGGAATATTGGTCGGCAAAGATGGCGCCGAAATGCAGCAGCTCCGGATGACGGTCCAGAAAGATGTCGGCGGCATCATGTCGCCATTCGATGCGTGGCTTTTGCTGCGCGGTTTAAAAACACTTCATGTCCGCATGGACCGGCATATCTCAAATGCCAAGACAGTGCTTGCATTCTTGAAACAGGAACCGCTGGTCAAAAAAATCTATTACCCGTTTGATGAAAATCATCCGCAAATGGAAATTGCCAAACGCCAGATGCGGGACGGCGGCGGTTTGATCTCGTTTGAGATTGAGGGCGGGAAAAAAGAAGCACAGGCCTTCATGAATGCGTTGTCGCTTGTGAAAATTGCCGTCAGCCTGGGGGATGCAGAAACACTGATTCAGCATCCGGCTTCGATGACCCATGCGGTGGTGCCGCAGCCGAGCCGGGAAGCGATGGGCATTACCGAATCGTTGATGCGTTTGTCTGTCGGCCTTGAGCATACCGATGACCTGATTTCAGACCTCACAAAAGCTTTTGAAGCCGTAAAGCCGAAATTACAGGAAGCGTAATAAAAATGCCCGGATCTCAAGTTAGGAGATCCGGGCATTTTCAATTTTATAGATGCTTCATTAATACTTCGGTAAAGAGTTCAAGGCCTTCTTGGTCTTCTTTCGTAAAGCGGCTCAGTACCGGGCTGTCGATATCCAGGACACCGATTACATTGCCGTCTTTGATCAACGGAATGACGATTTCAGACTGGGAAGCTACATCGCAGGCAATGTGGCCAGGAAACGCATGGACATCTTCGATAAGCATCGTTTTCTTTTCTGCCACTGCCGTTCCGCACACGCCTTTCCCAACTTGAATCCGTACACACGCCGGAAGCCCCTGGAATGGTCCAAGAACGAGCTCACCGTCTTCCATCAAATAAAAGCCGACCCAGTTGATGCGCTCTAAAAATTGGTTGAGCAGTGCAGAAGCATTGCTTAAATTAGCGGTAAGATTGGATTCGCCTTCGAGAAGTGCGTCCAGTTGTTTGCCGAGCATGGTGTATTGATCCAAGCTTGAGCCGCTGTAAGTTGTTTGAGAAAACATAGAAAAGCCCCATTTCGTTTTATGATTTACCTATTATAAAGTTTACCGTAATGCTTATGCAAGCCATTGACGCTATGTGCATCCGAGCCGAAGACGAGCGGGATGCCGAGCGACTCGGCAAAAGGGATGTAACGCTGTGGAGGATAGGATTCAAGGCAATCGGGTTTTGAGAAGCCGGCGCCGTTCAGATCCATTTCGTAGCCTGTTTCCGCAATTTTTTCCAAGACGCGTTTGATATAATGGTCGTCATCAATTTTTTTGCCGTGTGCAAGCTGGAATTTGTGGACCAGCGTCGGGTGCCCGATTCGTTTTGGCTTAAAGGCTCCAAGGTCAGCGGAGATAGACGCTTCGACCGTTTTGTAGTAAAGCTCATATACGGCTTCAACTGAACCGGCTTGATGGGCAATTTCCATGAAAACTTCCTTGCTGTAGTCCATGCAGAAATAATCGCTGTCTACACGCAGGAAATGAACCGATAAAATCGAATCGTCCAGCAGTGGTCCATATTCATCAAGAAAAGACCGGGTTTCGGATTCATAACCGGTGATATAGTCCACTTCCAATCCGGCGCGAATTTGGATATCATTCTTATAGGCATCTTTTGCCTGCCGGATGGCGTCTAAATAAGAGTGCATGGTTTCCAAACTCATTCCGCTGTCTTTTTCAGGAGTCGGATCCACGAAAGAAGAGGGGAGAGGCGCGTGTTCCGTAAAGGAAATATCGCCGAAGCCGGATTCAATCGCTTTTTCTATGTATGTATGCAATTCGTCTTTTGTGCCATGCGGGCAAAAAGGGGTATGAATGTGTCCATCTCTTTTCATAAAACCACCATCTTTCTACAGATTTGAAAATATTTCGCTCTTTTCTTCGATTTCACAAACATAAGAATCGAATACATGTTAAAATAGTTAAGGTATGTAAAACATTTATATAGAAAAGGAAATGTGATTTTGGAACAGGGGGCTAAATGACTTATGATGAAGTATATCATCATTGCGGTCATCATTCTATTAGCGATAATTATCGTCGGCTTGTTGTTTCGCAAGAAGCACAACGCGGAAATTGAACGCTTGGAACAGTTAAAACTGCAAATACAAAACAAACCAATACTGGAAGAATTGACGAAAGTAAAACAATTGAACATGAACGGCCAGACAGAAGAGATGTTCGAGCGCTGGCGTGAGATATGGACGGAAATGATGGACGTACATATTCCGAAAATTGATGCGTTGCTATTTGATGCAGACGAGGCGATTAATCGCTTCAGATTCGGAAAAGCTACGGAGCTTGAAAAGGACATTGAAGTCCGTATCGACGAAGTCGACCGCCAAATGAACGAGATTTTAAGTGAACTTGAAGAATTGATCGGCAGTGAAGAGAAAAACCGCAGCGAAATGGATATCATGAAAGACCAATACCGCCTGGCGCGGAAGAATTTATTGGCGCATCAGCATTCCTACGGTGCAGCAGCTGCTCCTTTGGAGAAAAAGTTGGAGGCTTTCTCGCCGTTGTTTGAAGAATACGACCGTTTGACAGAGGAAGGCAATTACTTGAAGGCGCGGACAACCGTTATGGGCCTTTCAGAAGAAGGAGATTATGTTTTCTCCTTGATCGATGAAATTCCGGCGCTGTTGACAGACATCAACTCGAAAATCCCTTCCTATATCAATGAATTGCGCAATGGCATCCGGGAAATGGAAAGCCAGTCCTACTACTTGAACCATTTGGAACTGACGCGCCAACTCGATAGAATGGAAGACGAACTTGTCGGGATGAAAGAAGAAGTTGCCCGGTTGAATGTAGATGAAACAAAAGAAAAAGCAGAAGACATGAAAGAACGCATTGATTCGTTCTATGAAATTCTGGAAAAAGAAGTGAAAGCCAAGCATTTCGTGGATTACTACAAAGCGGAAACAGGACGGCATTTGGAACTGATCAACCGGGATGCGCGCGATATGCACGATGAATGCCTGTTTGTTCAGCAAAGCTATAAGATTTCTGAGAGCGATGCAGCCATTCCGAAGGCTTGTTTGGAAAAACTGGAAGAGCTCAACCGCCGGTTTGATTTGTTCAAATCGCGGACAGAAGAAGACCAGTCCGCATATTCGAACCTGGAAGAAGAACTGGTTTATATTCGTGAAGAGTTAGCGAAGATTGACGTCACCCAGCAAGATTTCACAGAATCACTGAAGAGCTTGCGGATTGGCGAAAATGAAGCACGCAGAAAAGTGGAAGACTTGAAACGCCGCTTGCAGGAAACAGACAGAATGCTGCACAAAGCCAATACACCAGGCATTCCGGAAGAAATGGATGTCCGGTTGGAAGAAGCGGAAGAGCAGTTGTTTGTAGCGATGCAAAGCTTGCAGGAAGTTCCATTGAACATGAAACTGGTAGACAATTACGTGATGAATGCAGAACAATCAATCGAAGAAGTTGAAGAAAAATCAGCTGAAATGATTGAAAACGTACTTCTCGTTGAACGCATTATTCAGTACGGCAACCGTTTCCGCAAAACAAACCCGCAAATGGATGCCAAGTTGAAGGAAGCGGAAGAGTCATTCAGACAGCTCCGTTACTCAAAAGCATTGGAAGAAGCGGCAACAGCAGTTGAAAGCTTCGAACCAGGGTCAATGAAACGCATTGAAGTGCTAGTTAAAGAAGAAGCATGGCGAGTTTAAAACAATATTGAAAACCACCAGCATTCGTGCTGGTGGTTTTCTTTTCGGAGGTAGCTAAATGATTTACTTGGATAACAGTGCAACCACCCAGCCGCGAAAAGAAGTGCTCGAGGCGTTCGTAAAGGTGAATGAACAATTTTACGCCAATCCGGCTTCAATCCACAAAATGGGAAACGAAGCGGAAGATTTGCTGGAAGGCGCACGCACGCAAATCAAGCACATCCTGAATATGGAACACGTTGTTTTTACATCCGGCGGCACGGAATCCAATAACCTTGCATTAATCGGCGCTGCAAAAGCATACCAGCACCGGGGGAAGCACATCATCACCGCCGTAACGGAACATCCCGCGGTTCTCAATCCTTTAGCCGTATTAAAGGAGCAGGGATTTGAAATTACCCGGCTTCGGGTCGACGAAACCGGTGCCATCAGTTTGAATGAGTTGAATAACGCCCTCAGAAGCGATACGATTTTGGTAAGCTTGATGCATGTCAATAACGAAATCGGCACGGTGCATCCCATTGCTGAAGTGAAAAAACGGCTTGCCGGAACTCGGACCTTGCTCCATGTCGATGCGGTCCAAAGCATTGGTAAGCTGGATCTTCCTCTCAGCGCCATGCCGGATTTATTGAGTGTTTCGGGGCATAAAATCCACGGCTTGAAAGGCAGCGGAATCCTGGCGTTCAACGAGGTCGAACTTCAGCCGGTTCTTTACGGCGGCGGCCAGGAGTTCGGCTTAAGAAGCGGAACCGTCGCTGTGCCGCAGGCAGTCGCCTTTGCAAAAGCGCTTCGCCTGGCAGAGCCAAGAACGGAATTTGCCGATTGGAACCGGGAGCTCCGCACATTTTTTGCCGGATTTACAGGCGTTAAAATTATCAGCCCGGAAACTGCAGCTCCCCATATACTGGCCATTGCAGTGAAAGGGATGAAAGGCGAAGTACTGGTATCCGGCTTGCAGCAGGAGTCAGTCATTGTATCCACCTCAAGCGCCTGCTCATCAAAAAGCAAAGAAACGAGCCATGTCATTGAAGCGACCGGCGTGCCGCGCGGGTATAAAGAAGGCGTGATCCGCATCAGTTTTGGAGCTTTCACACAAGCCGGAGATATCGCTGCATTGAAAACTGCATTTGAGCGGGTTTACCGCTTGATCAAATAAGAGATAGGCAACGAAGGAGTTTAATCGTATGAAAACAAAACAAGTCCTCGTCCGTTACGGGGAATTATCCACAAAAGGAAAAAACCGCAGTTCGTTTATCGGGCGCCTTCGGGACAACGTCCGGCAGATGTTTGCCGATCTGGAAACGGTCCGCGTCAAAGCGGAACGGGACCGCATGTTTATCTTGGCGGACGATGAGCACGAGATGGAGCAAGTGCTTGAGCGGTTGCCGAACGTTTTTGGCATCCAATCGTTCAGCCCGGTCATGGAAGCTGAATTGAACTTTGAAGCGATGAAAAAAGCGGCAATTGCAGTAGTCGGCAAATTGGACCGCGACAACAAAAGTTTTAAAGTCTCAGTCAAGCGTCCATTCAAAGAATTTCCGCACGAAAAGCCGGAAATTACCCAGGAAATCGGATCACATGTGCTCCGCAGTTTCCCGGAACTTTCGGTTCAAATGAAACACCCGGATATCGAATTGAAAGTGGAAATTCGGGAAGAAGCGGCTTACATGATGGCTGAGGTCATCGAAGGAGCTGGCGGATTGCCTGTCGGCGCCGGAGGAAAAGCTTTGTTGATGCTTTCCGGTGGAATTGACAGCCCGGTAGCTGGCTATCATATGCTGAAGCGGGGCGTCAGACTGGAACTGATCCATTTTTTCAGCCCGCCTTATACAAACGACCGGGCAAAAGAAAAAGTCTTCGATTTGGCTGAGAAGTTGAGCCAGTTTGGTTCTTCCGTCACGCTGCATATCATTCCATTCACGAAACTCCAGCAGGAAGTGCACAAGCAAGTGCCGGATAATATTACGATGACTTCCACGCGCAGAATGATGATGCGCGTAGCGGATTTGGTGCTTGCGGAAACGAAAAGCCAGGCCATCATCACAGGGGAAAGCCTCGGCCAGGTGGCAAGCCAAACTTTGGAATCACTGCATGCGATTAACGCGGTGACAAATACCCCGGTGCTCCGTCCGCTGATTGCGATGGACAAGCTGGATATTATTGAAACCGCCCAAAGAATCGGAACATACGACATTTCCATCCGGCCATACGAAGATTGCTGCACCATTTTCACCCCGGCCAATCCAAAAACCAAACCAAAGCTTGAAAAAGTTGAGTTCTACGAAAACTTCGTATCGTTCGATGAACTGATTCAGGAAGCGGCAGATCAGCGGGAAACCGTTAAGTTCCCACGCGTCAAAGAAGCGAAATTTGAAAATCTCCTATAAGCGTGAAACCCTGAAAAAGCGGGAGGCAAAGTTGCATTTGCCTCCCGCTTTTTTTGTCTTTTCTTTGACTAAAACCTCAATTTATTTCAAGTTTGTATTTTGTTTTTTAAAATTATTTTGAATAATAAAATTTTTCCGGTATAATGATAAAGTATCATTTTTTATTACACGCCTAGGGGGAATACATAATGAATCGTGAAGAATTACTGGCACCTGAGAAGTACAACTTAGTCGAAGAAATTGAAAAGTACGCCACGGGCGATGGCAAACTGGCGATTATTTGGGAAAGCGACAAAGGAGAAGAGCAGCAAGTTACATATGAAGAATTGATGAAAAAAGCCAACAAAGCGGCAAACAGCTTTGAAAAAGCCGGATTGAAAAAAGGGGATATTGTCCTTGTGATGGTCCCGCGCCTAATTGAAGCGTATGTCGCATATATCGGGGCATTGAAAGCCGGGCTTGTAGTGATTCCGAGTTCTGAAATGCTGCGCGCAAAAGATATTTCGTACCGCTTAAACCACAGCAACGCAAAAGCAGTCATTGCCTATGAGCCGTTTATGGATCAATTCAATGAAGTGGAAGAAATGGCGCGGGTAACAAAATTCGTTATCGGCCACTCTGATCAATCGTGGATTTCTTTGCAAGAAGAAATGAAAGCGGCTTCAGACGTATATGAAGCAGCGGACACCAAGAGCAACGATACGGCGTTTTTGTCTTATACATCCGGAACGACCGGAAATCCAAAAGGTGCTGTGCATAGCCATGGGTGGGCATACGCACACCTACGTACTTCTGCCGAGCATTGGCTCGGGGCAAAAGAAGGCGATTTGGTCTGGGCCACTGCGAGCCCGGGATGGCAAAAATGGATCTGGAGCCCGTTCCTGGCTACATTAGGCAGCGGAGCGACCGGCTTTGTCTATAATGGCAAGTTTGATCCGGAAGTGTACCTGCAAATTTTGGAACGCCGTAAGATTAATGTTTTGTGCTGTACGCCGACGGAATACCGCATTATGGCGAAACAGGAAAATCTGTCATCGTTCGATTTAAAAGCCTTGCACAGTGCCGTGTCTGCAGGGGAACCATTAAATGCAAAAGTGATCAACGTCTTTAAAGAACACTTCGGGCTTGAAGTCCGCGACGGCTATGGGCAAACTGAAAACACTTTGCTTGTCGGAGTTATGAAAGGGATGGAAATTCGCATCGGCTCGATGGGCAAACCGACACCGGGCAACCGTGTGGAAATCATTGATGAATTCGGAAATCCGGTCCAAGCCGGCGAAGTTGGAGACATCGCGGTCCACGTCGATACGCCAGCCTTGTTCAAAGGGTATTTCAAGGACGATGAACGGACAAAAATGCAGTTCCGCGGCGAATATTACGTCACCGGAGACAAAGCATCAAAAGACGATGACGGTTACTTCTGGTTTGAAGGAAGAGGCGACGACATCATCATTTCTTCCGGCTATACAATCGGGCCGTTCGAAGTGGAAGATGCCCTTGTGAAGCATCCGGCTGTCCAGGAATGTGCGGTCATCGGTGCACCGGACGAAATCCGCGGCGCCATTGTCAAAGCCTTTGTCGTATTGGTTCCTGGCAATGAGCCGAATGATGAGTTGGTGAAGAATTTGCAAAACCACGTAAAAGAGCTGACAGCTCCTTATAAATACCCGAGAGCGGTCGAGTTTGTGGAAGAATTGCCGAAAACCGCTTCCGGAAAAATCCGGCGCGTTGAATTGCGCCAAAAAGAACAAGCGAAAAAATAAGAGCAGCCGGTGCAAACCGGCTGCTTTAGCTTGTAGTAAATGAAAGAATATACTTTCAATCCAGTGAAGAAATTCAAAAATAGGGTTTTACCTCGTTTCTGCGTTTCAACCGTCGCTTTACGACGAAGCTAGCGAAGCGATGCAACGGTTTATCATGTCCCCAAGCTAGCGAAGCGGTGCAGGGACAGAAACAAGAGCAGAGGTTTTCGCCGGTTTCCACGGCAGAACCTGGAGAGAAGTAAAAAACAGATGATTTTTCTGCTTACTCACTCGAAAAGTGGAACAAAGAATGGAAATGAGTCCTTGATGTGAAGCGACACCCCCACCCGGTTCGGCCACGAGACTCCTGTGGGGCCAGCACGAGCCGAAGACGCTGGACTGAGCAACGCGAAGGAAGCGGCTAAGACCGTGCCCACGGAAAGCGAAGTGGCTGAACCGGGTGGGAATTCTGCAGATTTATTCATTCTCCAGTATACTTTGTCAATAGTTTGAGCAGTCGGTGCAAACCGGCTGCTTTTTTCTGTTGTTTACATTAAAATTAGACGGGCATATAATAGGAATATTATTTCGAGTAGCAAAATAAAGAAAGAATGGTGAGAGAAGCACGATGGCAGACGAAAAAAAAGGCATACTGTTTACGATTTTAACTTATACGATTTGGGGTTTCTTGCCGCTCTACTGGAAGCAAGTGGATCATGTACCAAGCGATGAAATTCTGACATCGCGCATTTTATGGGCTTTTATCCTGACGGTGATTTTCATCTTATTAATCGGCGGCGGCAAGCAGCTGCTGGCCGATGTAAAAAGTTTGTGGCAGTCGAAGAAGACATTCTTCAGTTTGATGTTGGCTTCTTATTTAATTACAGCCAACTGGTTTTTATATATTTTTGCCGTGACAAATGACCGGATTGTCGAAACAAGCCTGGGATATTACATCAATCCACTGGTTTCGATGTTGCTGGGTGTGTTTTTCTTGAAAGAAAAATTATCGAACGCCACGAAAGTAGCATTTGGCTTGGCGGCGGTCGGCGTATCGATTTTGACCATCTCCTACGGCACATTCCCTTGGATGGCATTCGGAATGGCGTTCAGCTTTGCATTTTATGGCCTGATCAAAAAAACAATCAAGCTGGATGCACTGCGCGGCCTTGCGCTGGAAACTTTGTTTGTCTTGCCGCTTGGGCTCATTTATTATGCCTATTTGTTTTCGAACGGCAGCGCTTCGTTTTTGCATGAAGGAGCAGCGACGGATATTCTGCTGATTATCAGTGGGGCAGCCACAGCCTTGCCGCTCGTGTTGTTTGCGACAGGTGCACCACTCATTCCGATGTATATGATTGGATTTTTGCAGTACATTGCACCGACTTTAATGCTCTTGCTTGGCGTATTGGTTTACGGAGAAGCTTTTGACCGGATCGATTTGATTTCGTTTTCATTTATTTGGGTTGCTCTTGCATTGTTTACAACTTCAAAAGTAATGGAAGCACGGAGCGTCAGAAGAGAAAAATTAAATGCACAGCATTAATTCAGATGAGTTAATGTGAAACATTTCAACATGATACCCGTATAATAAAGAGAGAAATAAAAGGAGGTCATGTAGTAGATGAATACGAAAAGATGGATTGCATTAATTGCGGCAGCGGCCATATTGGTTATTTCATTGGTCATCAACTCTGCATTTGCGATTTTCCAGAGTACACTCGGCGCTAATGTGGATGAATTATTGGCGGTATCTGAAACAACCGTTTCCGAGCAAATCGTTGAAGATGGCGATTTTGATAAGCGCATTGCGGTGTTGAATGTTGAAGGAACCATCCAGGATACGGGGGAAGCTGCTTCGCTTTTGGGCGGAACCGGCTATAATCACGATTTGTTTATGGAGCAATTGGAACAAGTGAAAAACGATGATTCCATTAAAGCAGTTATGCTGAAAGTCAATTCGCCGGGCGGCGGAGTAGTGGAATCGGCGCAAATCCATGACAAAATTACGGAAATCCAAGAAGAAACCAAAAAACCTTTCTATGTATCGATGGGTGCTGTAGCTGCTTCCGGCGGTTATTATATTTCAGCTCCAGCGGACAAGATTTTCGTTAACCGTGAAACCATGACCGGTTCACTTGGCGTCATCATGCAGACCGTCAATTACGGAGAACTGGCAAAAAAATACGGTGTGGATTTTGTCACAATCAAATCGGGGCCATTTAAAGACATTGGAAGCCCGACACGTGAAATGACAGCCGACGAGCAAGCACTGCTTCAAGAAATGCTGGACGACTCGTATGAAGCGTTTGTAGATGTGATTGAAGAGGGCCGCGGCATGCCTGAAGAACAAGTCAAAGCGGTTGCTGATGGGCGCATCATGAACGGGCGCCAGGCAGTTGAAGCAAAACTGGCAGACGACTTCGGTTTTGAAGAAGATGTGCTGACAGCTCTGCGTACGGATTATGACCTGAAAGGTGCACAAGTCATCGAGTACGGAGCAGACCAAGGAATTGGATCGCTGTTCTCGATGAAATTAAGTTCCCTGTTTGGAAACGACATGGAATCGAAACTGATTGCGAAACTCTTGACCGACAATAGTGCACCGCGAATGATGTATATGTATGGTGAACAATAAGGAGGGGCGATACCAATGACGAATCATTCCAACGATGAAACGCATGCAGCAGCAACTATTCAAAACGATCGCCCTGAATTGCAGAACTATAAAGAAGTGATGTTTTACGAACGCCAGCCGGCAGGTTTCTGGGTACGGTTCTGGGCGTATTTGATCGATCTTCTAATCATTGCTTCGGTAACTTCCATTTTAGTCAAACCGATTTTCTTGTTGATTGGCTTAGAGACGGCGGAAACGGTATGGTATGCACCATATGCCATCATTTCGGCTGTGCTGTTCTACGCATATTTTGTCCTGATGACGAAGTTCTTCGGGCAGACCGTCGGCAAAATGATTTTGGGGCTGCGCGTCGTTTCGTTGAAAGAAGACCACTTATCCTGGGGAACATTGTTGTTCCGTGAATGGATTGGCCGTTTCATTTCCGTGACGATCCTGCCATTGTACTGGATTGTCGGTTTTACAAAGCTGAAACAAGGCGTCCACGATTTTATCGCGGATACAACAGTCATTCATGAACAGACGTACCGGAAGCAAATCGTCTTTGAGAAAAAGCGTTCGGAAGGGTCTGAGTTGCAAGAGGCTGAAACCTTCTAGTAAGATAAAGGTATTGGAAAGGGAGGCGTTATGTTTGGTACAAGTTACATTCAAGCAAAATCCGGTAACATTGCCCGGAAAAGAAGTACAAGTAGGAGAACAAGCACCGAATTTCACGGTCCTTGCAAACGATTTGAGTCCCGTATCTTTAGAGGATACAGCGGGCAAAGTCCGTTTGATCAGCGTTGTACCTTCACTGGATACAGGAGTATGTTCACTGCAGTCAAAACGCTTTGACCAGGAAGCAGCATCTCTTGGCGACAATGTGGAAGTGCTGACGGTTTCAGCTGATCTTCCATTCGCACAGAAGCGCTGGGCGGAAGAAAACGGTACACAAGGCATTACACTTCTTTCGGATCACCGCGACTTATCGTTTGGAGAAGCTTACGGTACAACGATGAAGGAACTGCGTCTGCTGGCACGCTCGATTTTTGTTATTGACGACAAAGACCAAGTGGCTTATGTGGAATATGTTCCAGAAGGCACCGACCACCCGAATTACGACAAAGCGATTGAAGCCGTAAAGGCCTTAACAAACTAATACTAGAAACCCACTCTTTCCGAGTGGGTTTCCTTATTGAGGACGGATTAGAATGAATTCAGAAATGGAAAAAGTATTTAATTTTATCGATGGACATGCCTCCAAATTGCAAAAAGAACAGGATCTGCCGTATTTGGAAAGCTTGCTGGAAACAACTGAGACTTGGTTGGACGGGCATATCGAGCCTGACGCACAAGCCGGAAAAGAGGACGTCCGCAAAGCGATTCAGCTGGCCGTGTTAAAAGGCATGAAAGAATACGTCCAGCCTCACCATCAGATGACGCCGGATGCACTTGGTCTGCTGGTCGGGTATTTGGTGGAACTGTTTGTGAAAGAAAAGGAATTCACCTTGCTTGACCCTGCGCTTGGGACAGGGAATCTTCTGTTGACGGTCATGAATTACCTGGACGGCCGCATTACAGGAGCCGGAGTGGAAATTGACGATCTTTTGATCCGTTTGGCGGCATCGACTTCGGATTTGACAGAGCAGCCGGTGACGTTCTACCGGCAGGATGCTTTGCAGCCGCTATTGATCGATCCGGTCGATGCAGTCGTCGCCGATTTACCGGTCGGATACTATCCGGATGAAGAAGTCGCTGCAACGTATGAGCTGAAAGCGGAAGAAGGCATGTCGTATGCGCATCATCTGTTTATTGAACAAGCGTTAAAACATACTGTAGATGGCGGCTATTTATTTTTTGTCATTCCAAAAGCGCTGTTTGAATCGCCGCAAGCCAGCCAATTGCATACATTCCTGAAAAAGACGGCGTATATTCAGTCTGTCATGGAATTGCCGGAAAGCCTCTTTAAAAATTCGGCTTTTGCCAAAGGCATCCTGGTGCTGCAAAAGAAAAAAGAAGGCGTCAAAGCGCCGAAAGAAGTGTTGCTTGCTCGCGTTCCGAATATGTCGAATGCCCAATCGATGGCCAAATTCTTCTCGCAGGTTAGCCAGTGGGTTAAAGAAAATAAGCAGTAATTGGGACATTTTGTGTTATAATGGAAGTCATTAAAGCATCCGCAATTAATAGTCCAAACAGAAAAGAGGGATGGTCATGACTGAATCAAATGAAGCTCCGAAAAAAGTAAGCTTGCAGGAAGCGGTAAAACGCCAATTGGAAGCGAAGAAAAACCAGGCTGCGAACAATAAAGGCGGCACCGGCATGTCAGCAGAAACAAAAAAGCTGAAAAGCCAGCAAACGAAAAAAGTAAGCAACACGCGCCGGAAAATGGGCGTCTAATTTCGGACCCGACATCTTTTTGTCGGGTTTTTTATTTTGGGGAGATGCTTATGAGCAGTGGAACGGGTTCTATGATCACTAAACGAGGTTCTATGAGCGGTTATTAGATTCTATGATCACTCACGGGGTTCTATGAGCGGTTATGAAGATTCTATGATCACTTAACGGACTGCTATGAGCAGTTATGAGGATTCTATGATCACTCAATCAAAATAAGGCTATATTCTGAACTAAGGCGCAATGTGCAGGGAATAAACGGGGTGTTGGAGAACAAGTTCTCTATCACTTTAAGAAGGAGCCTGTCTATGGAAAACTGGAAACAAACCATAATCACAACCCGGCGCGGAAACTTTGAAGTCTTTCAAAAAGGGGAAGGGCCGCCGCTATGCGTCACCCATCATTATTCCGTATTCAACGAAACCGGAGATTATTATGCAGAAGCTTTTACAACAAGCCATGCCGTCTTCTTAGTCAATTTGCGGGAAGCTGGACAGTCGGATAAAGCTGCCGAGCCTTTTCAATTAAGCATGCTGGAAACAATTTTCGATTTGGAAGCGATCCGGGAAGAACTGGGATTCGAAAAATGGGGATTTGCAGGGCACTCAACCGGAGGTATGCTCGGTATAATTTACGGCATTTACTATTCGTCAAGATTAAGCTGCTTGATCTTGACGGGGGCGGCAGCCAGAGAATATGCGACGTTTTCGAAAGAATGCATCTACAATCCGGAACATCCAAAATTTGAACGGATGCAGAACTTGATTGAGCAGTTAAAGCGGCAAGGTATTCCAGTTGGAAAGCGCAAGCAATTGTCAGAAGAGCGGACCAAATTCTCGCTGTTCCGCCCGGAAAAATACAACGAATACTTTCATAGGAAAATCTCTAAATCCATGTCTGCTGATCGGATGAACTTTTTTAACCGGGAACTGCCGATTTATGACGTAACCCGAAAGCTGGTGCTGATTGCAGCCCCAACTTTAATTCTTTGCGGCAGATACGATGTTCAGTGCCCCCTTACATACTCTATTGAAATGAAAGAGCGGATTCCGCATGCCCGATTGGTGGTTTTTGAAGAAAGCAACCATTATCCATTCCTGGAAGAGGCTGAACTTTTTGATGAGGAACTGAAGAAATTTTTGAGCGCGATCCGTTCGACAGCTTCCTAAAAAATGCAGTATGATGGAAATCAGTATACTAAAAGGGGAAATGAAACATGACCACAATCGGATTTGTAAGACACGGCATCACAGATTGGAACATCCAGCGCATTGCGCAAGGCAGTTCGGATATTCCATTGAACGAAACTGGGAGAGAACAGGCCCGTGCCATCGCCAGCCGGCTGGCACAAGAAGAACCATGGGATGTCATCATTAGCAGTGATTTGATCCGTGCAAGGGAGACGGCTGAAACGATCGCAGCGGAACTGGGAATGCCAATTGATGAAATCGACCCGCGCATCCGTGAATTGTCCGGCGGGTTGATTGAAGGGACAACGGAAGCGGACCGTGTCGAGAGATGGGGAACAGACTGGCGCGAGAAGGATTTGGGAAGAGAGCCTTTGTCGGCTGGCGTCAAAAGAAGCACTGAAGCGATACAAGAGGCGATGGAAAAGTATCCAGGCAAACGCATTTTAATGGTCAGCCATGGCGGGCTGATTGGATTGGCACTGAAAAATTTGCTGCCGGATCGATTCGAAAAGATACTATTAAACAATACATCCATCACCATTTTAGAAAACGTGGAAAGCAAATGGGAGTGCACCTTATACAATTGCACAAAGCATTTGCCTGAAGTCGTGGAAGAACAAATTGCCGGAAATACAAAATGAATTCAGAAAGCGAGGCGCCTTCAGTCAAGGCGTCTCTTTTTTATAGAAATCTTTTGTCGAAATGTTTGTTCAATTGCATCCCTTTTACTTTATAATGAAAATACGATTAACCGAACTGCCACTGAATCGATTTTCAGGGAGAGGGAAGCCGGATGGAAAACAACTATGAAACCATGGAACAACTTGAGGTTCTCCAGAAAAGCCTGAAAGCCGACTGCGGGAATTGCGCCGCACTTTGCTGTGTCGGCTTGTCTTTTATGGCGTCTGCAGATTTTGCTTTTGATAAGGCGGCTGGTGTGCCGTGCCCGAACCTGCAGAATGATTTCCGCTGCGGCATCCACGAAGATCTTCGGCGGAGCGGCTTTAAAGGGTGTACGGTATTTGACTGCTACGGTTCAGGACAGAAAGTAGTACAAGTGACGTTCCAAAGTCAAGACTGGCGAAGCGATGCTGCTGCGGCAAAAGAGATGTTTGCCGTGTTTCCGGTAATGACGCAGCTGCACGAGATGATGTGGTATTTAACTGATGCGATGCAACAGGACAATGCCCAGCTACTCCGAAAAGAACTGGCGGACATGCTGGGGAAAACCGAGCAACTGACTTTGCTGCCGGCTGAGGAACTGAAGAAATTGGATATTCCAGCTCACCGCGCATTGGTGAATGAACTGCTTGTGAAAGTAAGCGGAAAAGTTAGAGCCAATGCCATAAAACGGCATAAAGGACGAAAAAGCAAAGCGCTGAACCGACACAACGCCGACTTGATGGGGGCAGAATTAAAAGGCGCTGACTTGAAAGGCATTGATTTCAGGGGGGCTTATTTCATTGCCGCGAATCTGCGCCTAACCGATATGCGGACAGCGGATGTAATTGGGGCTGACTTCCGGGATGCAGACATCAGTGGAGCCGACTTATCGACGAGCCTTTATTTGACGCAAGTACAGGTCAACGCAGCAATTGGAGACTGCCACACGAAATTGCCAAAAGGCATAGCACGCCCTGCTTATTGGGCAAAAAAGCCGAGAATTTTCTAATCTATTCATTGAAAGCAGGAGAGTTTATGTTGCCACAGGAAGATGCAGTCCAGAAGATTTGCAGCAGTTTAAAAAGAGACCCGTTGGTCCGGGCGGTCTATCTGAAAGGATCGATGGGCAGAAACGAGCATGATGAGCATTCGGATGTTGATATGTATTGCCTCGTCGACGAAGAAAACGAAAAACGTTTTTTTGAAAACCGGGTGCACCATTTGCAGGCATACCGGCCAATACTCTTTCAAGATGATATTTTCATCATTGCGCCTCAAATCATTGCCGTTTTTGATGATTTTTTGCACATCGATTTGTTTACCGTAACGCCGGAGAAATTTACGGAGAAAGACTATTTCAAGGTATTGTACGATCCGGAAGGCTTGATGGAGAAATTCAAAGATACCCAAAGCCTGGAACTGACAGAAAACGAGTACCGGGACGACGTCATGGACGTAGCCTGGTTCCTCTTTCAGTATAAAAAGTCTGCAGCCCGGGGCAACGATATTTGGTCGGTGAAAATGCTTTCGTATATTATGGACCATTTGGCAAGGGTGCTGCTTTATAAATACGCACCGCACCGGGCACGTTTAGGATTAAAGGCGTTAAGTGTTTCATTGCCAGAGACGGTGTTAGGAAAAGTGGAAAAAATCTTTAATTGCATGACAGCAACTTCCCATTCAGAGGCAGCTGCACAAATCAGCGGCCTGGTGGAAGAAGAAATGGAATGGATGCTTGAAAAGGTTTGCCAGTCCGAGCAGATCGAACCTTTGCTAAGGAAAATGGTGGATCTTCATGCAAGAGAAGAAGCCAACAAAGGCTGCTGACAGCAGAAAATGCTTGGGTTTACAATATAACTATTATGAGGAACCGGAAAGTGGCAGCTGAAAATTAAACACGGAAAACTGCAAGTTGCCGATTCTGAAGTCATATGGCAATTCTTAACCATAAAAAGAAATCTGCATACAAAAATCAGTTCAGCTTAAAGACTGAACTGATTTTTTGTTTGCAGCAATTTAGGGAGTTCAAACGATTTCGAACAGTTCTGTATGGATATCCACAAAATACGATTCCAAAAGCTGCTCCAGCTTGCCATCCAAGGCATAATATTCTTCGTCGGCTTTTTCAACCTCTTCATAAAACGCTTCTTCTTCAATTTCTTCGTTCTCAAGAGCGGTAAATAAGCGCCATAGCTGTTCACCGTATGTCTTTTCGATTTGGGCGTAATCCGTTGCGCCGATTTTTTCCAAGGCAGCGGTTAACTCCTTCAGGTAATGGGCGATTCCAACTTCCCGGATGTAATCCTGGGTCCAGTTGAGCAAAATCTCGTGGCCGCCGCTTTCCATCTCGGAGTAGTACTGGAAAGCCAAATTGCATTCGTTCAGTAAAGCACCTTCAGAAGGGAGATCGTGGTTAGTGATTTCAGCGATGACCGCATTCCAAATATCCGACCGATCTTTTAATTCACTTTTCTTTATTTGTTTTTTCAAGGGAGTGCTCCTTTCAATCTATAATTTCAGCAGAATCTATAGATTTCCCTGCCTTGCTGCAAAATCCCTTTTTATTGGCTAAACGCTCGGCAGTCCAAAGTTGGCCGTACCCAAAGTTTGCTGAAATCGACATAGCCGAAATGGGATAATTTGATATTCATCAATTCCGATGAAAACGGGATCTGGCGCTTGGCATAATAGAGCGGAACCAGAATCGAGGATTCCACCAAGGATTTTTCGATTTGCAGATTCAGCGCCGTCCATTCTTCAAAAGGGGTGTGCCGGTACTGCCCGAGCAATTGCGTTAGCTCCGGATCACGATCGATCAAACAGGCAAACGGAGACAAGCCGTTGGTCAGGAAATAAAAGAAAGAAAAGTCCTGATTCATCTCGAACACTTCGCCGTGGATGTAGAGGTCCGCTTGCTGGTCTTTGCCGTTGTCCACCAGGTATTCGTGAAACGGCAGAACACGCACTTCTACGGGTATTCCTTCCTGCTCGAATATTGTCTGAAGCCATTCCGATACGTTTTTCAGATAACTGGTGGTTTTGATGACCAGAGCCTCTTCGAACAGTGGACGTTCGGCAGCCGTATGGCAATATTGCTGGTTTTGCCCGATCAGCATGCCTTCTTCATTCGGGAGGATGCGGGAATCCGCTTCGCTGACGGAATAACGGTGCTTTCGGATGATTGCGTGAAGGTAATCACGGACTTCTTTGCGGCGGATTGCTGAATTACGGAAGGCATTCATGACAATGATTCCGACTCCTGAATCGCTTTCTACCAGGTACGTTTCATCGGCTTCTTTTTGTTGGGACGTCCGGTATGCAAAATCAAAGTCTTCCGGAACCTGTACAAATTCGATGGCATCAAGAAGTGGGCGCTCACCGAAATAATCCTTGAATGCCACCAGAACGGTTTTTAGTTCATGGCTGTTGTCGAGGCAAAAGCTGCCTGTTCCGTACAGCTGTCCTTGGCTTTCTTTGAAGATGCTCGAGTTGATCATGCCGAGCATCTGCAGGCAGTAACTGCAGCCTCCCGGAAAATCGAAGTCGATGACAAGTGGAGCAGGCACCGTGATTTTTTGGACGGGCCGCCACAATTCCTGGGAATTTTCATGAGAACGGATGCGGTTCAGGCAGTCTGCGACATCTTCGGCGGTCAATAAGGAACCGTCATGGAGCTTAATGCCTTTTTTCAAATACAGGCGAAGCTTCGTCGGTGAAAGGTCCCAGCTATGTGCAATTTCAGGCGAAACCTTCCCTTTGCTGTCCACGGATACGAGGCGGTTGAAAACCGTAGCTACAAAATTGGCGCTATGGACATCTGCCGTCTCCAAAGGGTTCATCGTCATGAGCTGATGCCGGCGCGGGATGATCAATTTATCAATATCGCCCTGGTTTTGAGAAAAGCCGAATTTGTTGCGGAACCGTTCAATCAAGCGCAGTTTCACTTCTTCGGACCAGTCAAACAGCAAATACCTGCTGCTGGTTTCCACCGGTTCCCGGTCAATGATGCCCATCAGCTGCTCCTCAAACAGCCGCTCCACGTCTTTTTGCCAGTGCAGTTCGGAAGCATTGCCCCGCCCACGTCCGGCGGTATAGGCGAACCAGCCTTCCTGTGTCCATTTCTGAATATAACGGGAAGCTTGTTTGGCACTGACATCCAAGAGCTTCACAAGCTCCTCTTTTTTTATTTTTCCTGACGGCACGGTACGCCAGAGAATCAGTAAATTATTGTCCACGCTTGATTCCTCCCTAAAAGGGGACATGTCTTTTGAAAATGTCCATTTTTCAATCTATTCGTCTAGTTTAATATACATAAGACAAAGGAGGTTGACAATATGAGCTGGAAAGACTACCCGCAAAATATCAAAGTCCGGCTGATTACCTCGTTTTTTAACCGGGCTGTAGGTTCCGCTGTCATGCCGTTTATGGCATTGTTCTTTGCTATCGAAATGGGCAAAGTGTGGGCAGGATTGTTTTTAGTCGGAACCGTCATCATCAGTTTTTTCATCAATTTAATCGGCGGCTATATTTCAGACCGCTTTCCGCGAAAAGGAGTAGTCGTAGGCACTTCCATGGGCAGTGCATTGGCATTTGTGAGCATGACCATCAGTTTGATACCGGAAGACAACCTGATCTGGCTGTTTGCCTCATCTTATATCGGATTCATCATCTCAAGCAGTTTAGGCCGGCCGGCAATGCATGCCCTCATCATCGATTCCACAACGCCGGAAAACCGCAAAGCGGTATACACGATTGAATACTGGCTGACGAATTTGTCGATGGCCATCGGTGCAGCGCTAGGCGGCTTGTTATACGTCAATCACCAAATTGAATTATTTGTGCTGCTGAGTGTTACATCCATCAGCTTGCCGTTCGCTTATCAGATTTGGCTGATTGATGAACAGACAAGCGTATTGAAAAAGCAGCATCAAAACGTGCTGATTGATGTATTCCATAATTACAAAGTAGCTTTTCAAGATTTGCCTTTTGTAAAGGTGGTCGTCGGGTCGATGTTTATCTTTGCAGCTGAATTTTCCCTGAACAGCTATATCGGAGTCCGGCTGGCCGAAACATTTGAAACGGTGAGTTTAGGGAACTTTGACATTGCTGGCGTCCGGATGCTGAGCTTGCTCAATATCCAGAACATGCTGTTTGTCGTGTTCTTCACGTTCCTTGTCAGCAGGATCACAGACCGTTTCACCAAACGGAAAGTGCTGCTCACCGGGCTGATTGTTTACAGCATCGGCTATATCATCGTCACCTCTGCGGATAGCTGGTACATGTTAATTTTCTTTAATATGATTGCAACCCTTGGGGAATTGATTTACTCGCCGGTCCGGAATGCTGAACAGGCCAATATGATTCCGGCTGATAAGCGCGGATCTTATTCCGCCTTTTCGAATATTTCATTCAGCGGCGCAGATTTGATTGCACGTTCGACGATTATCATCGGTGCTTACCTTGTCCCGACGATGATGTCTGTGTATATCGGGGTCATTTTAATGATGGGTACTTTCCTTGTTTACACCGGGTTATTCGTAAGAGGCACAACTTCAAAAAGCACAGAATCGACGGAAGCGATTCTGTAAAATTCCTTCACTTATGCGAGCGGCATAGGTGAAGGTTTTTATTGTAGATAGATTTCACAAAACATTCTAATTGTTCTATCTGTATTTGGGAATTTTAGGTACAATTAAAGGTAGAGAGAATGACTGGGGGAATTAAACATGACGATTAATGTTGAATTGAGCAGATTCAAAGTAAAAGCCGGAAAGTCTGGACAAGTGGATGAATGGATGGCATTTCTAAATGAACATATGGAAGAAGTTTTGTTGACCTTGAATGATGAAAAAATGTACGTCGAAACGATATTCAGAGAAGTGCAGGAAGAAAGCGAATTTCTTTACTGGTATTCCGTCCAGGGCGAAGGCGGCAGCGAAGTTACGGATTCCCATCATGAAATAGATAAAAAGCATTTGGCATTTTGGGAAGCATGCATCGACGAAGACTACCTGCCGGTGGATTTGAAAACTGAAGCTGTGATGATTCAGGAACGCATTCAAACGGAAATGAAACGGGGATGACTTTGCTATGGAAACGGAAATTCGTATACGAAAAGCAGCGGCAGCGGATGCAGAGAAGCTCGTTGAGTTAATGAAAGAAGTGGAAGACTCCGGCTTTATGCTTTTTGAGCCCGGCGAAAGAAAAACAGTACCCGAACAGTTCAAAAAACGGATTGAAGGGCTGGACGGACATTCAGCGATTTTCCTGGCAGAAGAAAACGGTGTGCTGCAGGGGTATTTGTTTGCTATTGGAGATGCGTTGTTGAGAAAACGTTATTCCGCATACGTAGCCATCGGCATCCGGGAAGGACAGCGCGGAAAAGGAATTGGCACGAAGCTTTTTCGAGCGTTGGAGCAATGGGCAAGAGAAAAAGAGCTTCGCCGGATTGAACTTACGGTCCTTGAACATAACGCAGCCGGTTTAGCCCTGTATCAAAAAATGGGATTTGAAATCGAAGGAATCAAGAAAGATTCGCTATACATAAACGGTGAATATGTGAATGAGTATTATATGGCTAAAATCATGAGCTGAACAAGGGGAGAAGAACCATGAGATTTAGCGATCCATCTGAGCTTGCAGAATGGTTAACCCCTCATTCAATAAAATGGTATGAACAATTGAGTGAAATAGAGGGCGTATACAAGTACCCGTGGCATTCTCTGATTATGGAGCCAAACGGCGAAATAATTTTTGATGAGGAAGCGGTCCGCTTAGCTGCAGGAAAAAAAGTGCTGGACGCAGGATGCGGCCCTGGCGACTTTACATTTCAATGCGGGAGACAGGCAAAGGAAATTGTAGGTTTTGATGTCACTGCTCGATTTATTGAAAATGCGCAAAAAAAGGCTCCTTCAAATATTAGGTTCGTGGTTGGCAACGCAAAACAGGGGCTGCCTTTTAAGACGGGTGAATTTGATGTTGCTTATAACCGGAAAGGTCCTACGTCGGCTTATCCTGAACTCTTGCGAGTAGTG
Source organism: Planococcus chinensis (assembly GCF_020071995.1). Classification (GTDB taxonomy): domain Bacteria; phylum Bacillota; class Bacilli; order Bacillales_A; family Planococcaceae; genus Planococcus; species Planococcus chinensis_A. The sequence goes on from NZ_JABWTK010000004.1 coordinate 23,483, forward strand.
AAAAAAGGAGGAGAGATTCTTGGTCTGCATCCAGGCGATGGCTCTGGGAAGGAACTGCCAGAATTGTTTCCAGGGCTATTCAAAGAATCCAAAGGCACTCCGATTGCGGATCATTTGCAGCGAGGTTTAAGTGCCTTGCCATTTAGCGAATGTGCGTTTGAAGAAGTAACCAGCACCGAATATCTTGAAGCACCGCTTGACGTTATTAAGTACAGATGCTTTGGCCAAGCAGAAGAAGTGTTCAATAAAGCGGCAGAAGAAAATCTGTCAGAACTAGAACAGATTTTCAGGGCGCACGCGACTGAAAAAGGATTGGCGATAAGCTATTCCCGTTATTTGATCAGAGCAAAAGTTTAATGCATGGTGATGAAGTGATTACGAAACTTAAAGGAGCAGCGATGAAATTCATCTTATTATTCGGACCGCAAGCGGCCGGGAAAATGACAATCGGAAAAGAACTCGAAAAAATAACCGCATTCAAACTGTTCCATAACCATATGACCATTGAAATGCTTCACCCCTTTTTCGGCTTCAGCAAAGAAATGTTCGAGCTGTCGGACATGATCCGAACGGAAATATTCAAAGCACTGGCTGCCGGCGAAACGGAGGGCATCGTTTTTACCTATGTCTGGGCATTCGACATGAAAGAGGACTGGGACTTTGTCGAACGAATATGTGAAATCTTCGAGTCTGCTGGAAATGAAGTCTATTTTGTCGAATTGGAAGCCGAAGTGGAAACCCGGCTTCAGCGCAACAAAGAAGCAAGCCGGCTCGAAGAAAAGCCGACCAAGCGCAATATTGCCGAATCGGAACGGGAACTGCTGTCATCGATGGAAGTCCACCGGCTGAATTCATTCAAGGGAGAAATAGAACGTGAAAATTATCTCCGGATCAACAACACCGATCTGGAGCCGGATGAAGCGGCAAGACGGATTCGTGAGAGATTTTCTTTTTGAACGATCAAAATAATTTATTGTGTTAGGAGGTGGGAATGATTGTTAAAGGAACAACTAACGAATATAAAAAGCATGGATGCTATGCAGATGAAACAAATGAATAGCCATGAAATAGAGGAATTACTAAAAAAGATGACGATAAACATCGGATCAGTCGACCCTGAATTGCGGGACACGCTGATTTATCGCACATTCGATAAATTGATCATGCTTGATATTTTATCGGACGCCCAAATGACTGATCTACTGAAAACATGTATGGGTGGCCATCATCTTTTTCTTAAGATCGGCACTGCAAATGATGATGCAGTCTTTACACGCTCGTTTTCCTCATTAGTGATAGCTTTGATTTTAGTTAAAGATAAGAGCCGAAGATTTTTAACGGATGAAATCCTGAGACAGGTGTTTGAAAAAATTAATTTGTATATGAGGGAAGAAGAGGATACGCGCGGTTATGTAATAGATAAAGGCTGGGCTCACAGTATTGCACATGGAGCGGACCTTTTGGCAGCTGCTGTTAGCCACTCTTTTTACAGTTCAGAATGGGCAAATGAATTTATAGAGACAGTGCATATGTGTTTATTTAAAAGAGGCTGCTATATCAATGAAGAGGATGAGCGACTGATTTTCATCATTGATGAATTAACTGCAAAAGGGTTATCTGATCAGGAATTGGAAAGTTGGGTCGTTAAGATCTTTAAAGAACTTGAGGCATATCACGAAACGCATGGCTATTCGCTGGAATTTTTTCAACTTAAAACAAATGTCTTAAATTTCGCCAAGACACTTTATTTCCGATTAGGAAATCAACAAGTATATAAGGATGCAAAAAATAAAATCACAATTAATATTAACAGCTGGCATAAAAAAATATATTCGAATCCTGTTTGAAACGCATCTAAAACAAGAAATGCATACGCATTGATTTAAATTCCATTCTAAAAAGGAGCCTTCCATGAAACGAATAGACGTTGTGTATGTCATGCTGCGGGATGACAGCGGAGAAAATTTGTTGATGGTGAAAAATTACGGTGAGAACGGATCTTACTATACGCTTCCGGGAGGGGCGGTTGAAGCGGGTGAAACTTTGCAGGAAGCGGCTATCCGGGAGGCAAAAGAAGAAACCGGGCTTGACGTTTCCATCGGCGGCCTTTTTTCGGTCAGTGAAGATTTCTTTGAAGAAAGAGGGCATCACGCCATATTCTTCATTTTCGCTGGACAAATTCTTGACGGGGAAATCGCGATTGCATTTCCGGAAGAAATCGAAGAAGTCACATGGATGCCGATTCAACATGCAGCCCAATATTTACATATTCCAGAAAAGGCCGAAGAACGCGTCAGGGCCAATTGTTCAGTGCCGTATATTCTAAAAGGGCAAGTTATCCAAACAAGTTAATCCATGAAGGAAGAGGTGGAACTGATGTTGATCCAGGACGGAAAAATGACGATCCGGAAGCTGGAAGAAAGAGATCAAGAGACGATGGTGAAATGGCTGACCGATCCGGAAGTGTTGAAATACTACGAAGGCCGGGACAATCCGCATGAAATGGAAGAAGTGAAAAGGCATTATTTTGAACGGGAAGATGAGACAACAAGATGCCTTGTGGAATATGAAGAAACACCCATCGGCTATATTCAATTTTATCCGGTTCTTGAAGAGGAGCGGATGGAATATGGCTATTGGAATCCCGATGAAGTCGTCTATGGAACCGATCAATTCATTGGCGAAGCGGATTACTGGAATCAAGGCCTCGGAACTGAGCTCGTGAATCTGATGAAAACATATTTATTGAGTGAAAAACAGGCGGATACGATCGTGATGGATCCACAGGTCTGGAACGAACGGGCGATTGCCTGTTACGAAAAATGCGGGTTTCAGAAAGTGAAGTTTCTGCCTGCACATGAACTGCACGAAGGCGAGATGAAAGATTGCTGGCTGATGGAATACAAAAGATAACTGACAAACCGAAATGGGGATTTCGAGTGGCAGAGACGTATGTAAATTGGGGAAACGGAAAAGTGAAGTTGACGTGGGAAAGAGGGGATGCGTTGCCGCCGCGGCAATTGATCACGAGTGTTCATGGATTTTGCTTCTATCAAAAACAGTTATTACTGGTAAAGCTGAAACACCGCGGCTGGGATTTTCCGGGCGGGCATATTGAAGAGGGCGAAACACCGGAAAGATGCTTTCAACGGGAAGCGCTGGAAGAAGGCTATGCAACAGGGAAGTGCCAGTTGCTTGGATGGGTGGTTGTGGACCACGGAGAAAATCCGAACTGGGACAAAACCAGTCCTTACCCTAAAGTGGGCTATCAAGTTTATTACCGGATGGAGATTGAAGCGCTGCATCCATTTGGAGCAGAATTTGAATCGGTCGAAAGGCAATTCATCTCACCTGAGGAAATCAGCAATTACTACCACGGGGGATGGCGGGATTTCTATCAGGAAATTCTGGATGCTGCCTGTCATTTAGAAGATGGCCTAGAAGGAGTGGACTTGTATTGACTATTAGTCATCCGCAATTGGACAATATCGACCGGATCATGAATGGCTTTAATTATTGGCGGGGGCTGGTCGATTGACCTTGAAGTCGGCAGAGTTACTCGAAAACACGAGGATATGGATATCTGTATTTTTCGGGAACATGCCGAGGAAGTACTGGCGTATTTTTCGGATTGGCAAATCGAAGTGGCCATCCCGAAAGAAAACAGGCTAGAACCGGTCCGTTCAGCCGACGATCTCTGCCCTCCCCGTTATGGGCTTCACTTGACTAAAAACGAAGAGTTTATTGAGGTGCTGCTGACGGATAAACAAGATGGTGAGATTGTCTTCCGAAGAGATCCGGACATAAGGATGGCGATTCAAGATGCGATTCGTACAGATCGATCAGGAAGAAAATACATTGCACCAGAACTGCAGCTTCTTTATAAAGCGAAAGAAGAAAGGGATAAAGACCAGCACGATTTCTCAGTCGCGATGCTGCGCTTAAGTGATCAACAAAAAGAGTGGCTTTTGAAGGCATTAACGAAACACCATCCCACCTCTTCGTGGATCAGCAATTTGAACAATCAGACGTTAAAATAGACCAATCAAAGGCAGGGAAAGTTATGGCAGAAGAAATCAACAATCAAGAAGACTTGCTCGATATGCTCGATTCGTTGCTGCGTGAACCTGCGCCTTTTTGGGACGGCTTCTATGCAGACCGCGGAAAGAATATCCCTTTTTTGTGGACAAACCGGATGAAAATTTAGTCCGCTACATGGATACGGGAAGGGTTAACGCCCAAAAGGCTCTGGAGTTAGGCTCCGGCCCCGGCAGGAATGCGATTTTTCTTGCAGAACAAGGATGTTCTATAGACGCAGTGGACGTATCGGAGCAATCGATTGAGTGGGCGAAAGAACGGACAAAAGAACATGGCGTGAAAGTGAATTATATTCACGGGAATATCTTTAAGCTTGAAGTCGAAGAAGGTGCCTATGATTTGGTGTATGATTCAGGCTGCTTCCACCATATTGCTCCGCACCGCCGACTTGACTATATCAACCTGGTCAAACGGGCGCTGAAGCCAGGCGGATATTTTGCCATTACTTGTTTTGTGCAGGAAGGAGAGCTTGGAGGATCCGGTATGTCTGATTGGGAAGTATACCGGAAAAGAAGCCTCGAAGGCGGACTCGGGTTTACGGAGCAGCGGCTGAGAAGGATTTTTTATGAGTTTGAGGAAATTGAGATTTGCCGAATGAAAGACGCTGCAAAAACGGACAAGGTGTTTGGGGTATCCGCTTTATGGGCTGCGTTGTTTCAAAAGCGGTAACCGAGGGTTTAAGCCGCTTCGGTATATGTATACCTTTTTTTCAACCATAAAGTGGCCGCAAAAACAACAAATGCTAAAGCGACAGAAAATAAGAGAGTGGTTTGTTCTCCGTAATGCTCAATGATGACGGTATAAAAAACCGGTGCGATGGCGGATAGCAGGAAACTCGGCACCAGAAGTTTTCCGACGAAAGCACCGTAAGTCCGGTTGTCAAACAAGACCAAGGGAAGAGAGCCGCGGGTAATGGTCATCAGGCCATTGCCTGCGCCGTACAAAAAAGCAAAAATAAACGCCATTGCCAAAAAATCGCCGCTGAATAATCCGATGACAAAGCAAAGCGGCAGCAATGAAGAAGCAAGGACGGTCAGCTTGAACGGATGCAGCCGGCCGCCAAACAGGATTTCAGCCACTCGTGCGAGAGACTGCCCGATTCCGCGCAGTGTGGAAATCCAGACCGAAACAGCTGCTGCAAGGCCGAGCCCCGACAATATGGCGATCATATGGGCCGACATGGCGGAGTTCAAAAAGTTAAGCAGCGTGAAAATGAGTGCGTAGAGGCTGCCGGCAAAAATGCGTTCGCGGCCCGTTAAATTCAGTTTTTCAAAAGCAGCGTATTTTAGTTCTTCGTCCGTTTCGCTTTCTTGGAACCGTTCTTTTGGAATGGCCAGATGAAGCGGAAGCGTCAGCAGTGCAAATCCAGCGTAAACAAGCAAGGCGGTCCGCCAACCGAAAGCTTCCGAAAGGAAAAAGCCGATCGGCCAAAAAACGGTGGAAGCCAGTCCGCCAAGAAGCGTAATTTGTGAAATGGATCGTTTTGCGCCGGATCCTGCAATGCGGACCAATGTTGCAAAAGCCGCATCATATAAGCTGAGGCGCATGGCGAAACCCAGAACAATCCATGAAATGTAATAGGCTAAAACGGACTGCGACAAGGCGATGCCGGCACAACTGATGGCTAAAAGAAGGGACCCGGCAGACATCACAAAGCGGCCGCTGTACTGGTCGATCAGTTTTCCTGTTAACGGGGAAGTGAGGCCCATGACGACCAAAGCGGCAGAAAAACCTCCGTATACCAAAGTGCTGCTCCAGCCCAGTTCATCCGCTATTACTTCACCGAATGCGGCAATCAAATAATAAGAAATGCCCCAGCAAACCAGCTGGGATAAACCAAGAAAAAGGACCGTTCTCCTCGTAATCATCCAATTCCTCCTCCCGCATCAAGTTGTTTCTAAAGCAAAGCACTTTATTAATCCAAATAAGATACAATAAAATCATAAACAATAATCAGAAAATTTCATACCTATAATAAATATTTTTATCCACTACCAAATGATGGAGTTTATCTGAAGGGGGAAGTCAGATTGGCAGTTATTCAAAAAGCACAGCCGGAACATGTGAAAGGGATTGCCCGCGTCTGTACGGAAGGCTATTGGGCGACCTACAGCGAGATGTATTCAGCTGATTATATCGCAGCAGTGATCGAAGAGTTTTATAACGAACAGCGGATATTGGAAGAAGTGGAAAACAGCAGCAGGGAATGGGGCGGATATTTTGTCGCACTCGAAAACAGCGAAGTAGTCGGGGCAGGCGGCGGCGGAATGATTTCCGGAAAAGAGGGAGAAATTTTCGTGTTATACCTGGACCCCCGAAGGCTTGGCGAAGGCATTGGAACAAAACTGTTGGAGGCCATTACCCGGCAGCAAAAAGAGGAATTCGGCGCACAGGAACAATGGGTATCGGTCGCGAAAGGAAATGAAAAAGGCATTCCTTTTTACGAAGCACGCGAATTTATAAGCTGCAGTGAACTGTCGGCTACCCATTCAAGTACCGAGGAAAAAATCGTTTCGGTAAGGTACTGGCGCAAACTTTAAATCGTATGGGCAGCAGACACGGATAATGGAATGCCAAAGGGAGATGTGGGTTTGAACAATAAATGGGCTTTTGCGCTGTTGGTCATTTTAACGACCAGTTTAATGGGATCATCTTTTGCGGTAGGCAAGATAGGAATGGTTCATGTATCGCCGTTGCTGTTAGTCGGAATACGTTTTACGCTGGCTGGTTTGCTGATGGGGGCAATCGTCCGGGTGCTTCGGCGGCCGCATCCAAAAAAATTGCAAGACTGGCTAAAAATTATCTGCATCGGGGCTTTTCAGACGGCTGGTGTTATGGGCTCCATCTTTTTAAGCCTGCGGACCATCACAGCCGGCGAATCCGCTATCCTGACGTTCATGAATCCCCTGTTGGTGGTGATCTTTGGGACATTGGCACTGGGCATCCGCTACCGGCTTGTCCAATGGTGCGGTGTGATTCTAGGGTTTATCGGTGTATTTGTAACGATGGGTGGACAGCTGCAGGCAGAAGTCGGGACGCTTCTCGGATTTTGCAGTGCGGTTTTTTGGGCAATCGCCACGCTGCTCATTAAGCAATGGGGGCAGCGTTTTGATATTTGGGTACTGACCGCTTATCAAATGCTTTCCGGCGGTTTGCTTTTGCTGATTGGAAGTTTCCTTTTGGAAGATGCCCGGCTTGTAATCAATCCAACTTCGATCTTCATCGTGTTGTGGCTCGCCATCCCGGCGTCAATCGTCCAATTTGCCATCTGGTTTTTCCTGCTGCAAAACGGCAATCCGGGGAAAGTCAGTGCATTCCTGTTCCTGGCGCCTTTTTTCGGGATTATTTCAGGGTGGCTACTGCTGGGCGAAGCCATCGGTCCAACCTTGCTTGCAGGAGGGTTTATGATTTTCACGGGAATATTCCTGGTGAACTGGCCGGATAAGCGGGCAGCAGCCGTTCCTAAAGAAGGAATTTAATGCGGCAAACGAGAATATAAAGTTTAGAAAGTCTTTTATTGATCTAATAAAAGACTGGATAAAAAATCCGTCGTTCTTCAAAGGGAAATAAACAACTTTTCGAACGTGTACACGTAATCGATAATAAGTTCACGGGGTGGCTTACTATGTTCAAATTTGTGATCAAATTATTAGGGAGTGCGGTCCTCTTCAAAGCCGGCAACCAATTGCAAAATTATTTTCTTAAACCCTCGGATTTCGAAAAAAATCTGGAACGGCTGGATCAGGAAGAATGGTTTGCCGAATTGCGGAAAGATTTTCGATATGATCACATCATCCGCTACAATGCAAAAGTGCGGAAGGTGGTAGGAGATTCGAAGCGCATCGCAAAACTTTTGGCATCCAAAGAAGATCAGGAAAGTTTTAGTGACCTTGTCCAACAGGAGTACATAAAACTCATGAAAAAATAGACCGAAAAGGGTGAAGCAGACGGCCCTGCAGGATCATTCATAAAGGAAAAAGTAAACCAAAAAGGTTATTGGAGAAACGAAGGTTTCCACAGATACTCTAGGACTGGACGTGACAGGATATGGAATCTACTGAAGTAGCCGCTTTTTTACAAGCCGCAAAAAAATACTGCCATTTGATGGACTCGTTAAATTCTTTAGGGGAAATTGAGAAATTTAAGCAGCTGCATGCAGCAGTGACTGAATTGTACACGAAGGCTCTATATCTGCCGGAAACCGAACCAGGCAAAGATGATTCTTTTGATATTGATTTCCAACTGCCCCAAGTAGACTTTGGCACCCACAATGTGTATTGGGGAGGGTACGATCCCTATCACTCCGATGAAGACTTGGAAGAAATGATGGAAGAGCCGCTAAACGAAACTTTGACGGACGATGTGCTGGACATTTACAGCGATGTCAAACGTGGATTGATTTTATATGAGCAGGGAAACCATGCAGAAGCAATCGCTGAATGGAAATACAATTTTGAAATTCACTGGGGAACGCATGCAGCAAGCGCCATCCGTGCCTTGCATTCTGTGAATTACTTATAATAAATAGCCAAAGTCCTTTCAGTCCAACTTTAAGAAGTTGGACTTTTTTATTTGTAAAAATAAGAGAGTGAAATTATAAAAAAATAGTAATTTCAGGTTTATAAATTTTAAAAAAGGCGTATACAAATGTAGATGGGTAGCGCGACAGACTGTTTAAGATTAGAAAATCGAAATCGAGGGATTGCAGGATGTTTTACAAATACAAAAAATCATATAACAAAGTGGCCATAGGATTATTGTCTTTAATGGCAAAAGGCCTCAATTTTAGATTGCTGCAGGAAACCATTCGGATGTATGAGGAAAATCCGGAGCGGCAGCTTTTTCTTTGGAAAGAAGGAGACAATATCACCGGACTTGCAGGAGTGGAGCAGCAGGATGATTACTTTGTCATCTTGCACTTTTCCGTGAATCCCTCCTACCAAAAAGAAGAGACAGCTTACCGGATGCTCGAAGTTTTGAGAGAACAAATGCAGTCGAAGGAGATGCACCTGTCAAAAGAAGCAGCCCGTTTCCTTGCTAAAGTGCGCGGCACTTCTGATTTGCCGATCCCCGTTTATTCGGAACCGGCCATTTCATAAAAAAATAAACCGTTTCAATCAACGGAAATCAATAAACCACGAAAGCTTGCCGGACAGAGGCAGGCTTTTTTTATGCAGGAATCCAAGTGAAAAAATTTTATGAACAACAGAAAAAAGCTATAATGGAAAAATAGAATGGCAAATTAGGAAAGAAGATGACCTACTTGAACTTATACCCAATGGGAAAAGCATTTATCATTGGATTGGCAGGAGCATTGCTTTTTGAGTTTTTGGGTGCGCCTATGCCTTGGCTGCTGGGCTCTTTGTTTGCCGTGCTGCTGGTCCAATTGTTTACGCCGGTTTCGTTGAAGTGGGACGCCGCTTTCCGGAATACCGGCCTTGTGATTGCCGGATACGTCATCGGAATTGCCTTTACACTAGATGCGCTGCATGGCATGAAACAGTATTTTCTGCCGATGCTCATCATCAATATTGCTTTTTTCGGGCTGTTTCTGATTATCAGTTCGTTGATGGCAAACCGGACAAAAGTGGATAAGGCAACAGCCATGACCTGCTGTGTGCCAGGTGGCTTGTCCCAGATCATCACGTTTGCCGAAGAACAGAAAAATATCGACTTGACAGCCGTAACGTTTTACCATGTGCTCCGGGTATTGTTGATTGTCGCGACCGTGCCGTTTATCGTGGCAAGCGGCAGTGCTGTGCAGCCAGGGACGGCAGCGGCAGGCGAATATTCAATCTATCTTTTCGTCCTTTTAGCTTTCTGCTACGCAGCAGGTATGCTTTTTAAGAAAATTAACGTGCCGACTGCCTTTTTGTTAGGGCCTGTGTTTCTGATTATGGTGCTAAACATCACCGGAGTGGACGTCCCTTTAATGCCGAACTTGCTGCTCCATATAGCGCAACTGCTGATCGGGATTTATATTGGTTTGCTATTGAAAAAAGAAGACATGAAACTCACTCCGAAACTGATTTTCTATTCCATTTTTTCAAGTGCGGTACTGATTGCCTTTGCTTATGGCCTTAGTTTCATTCTCCAGGACCTATACGATTTAAGCTTTTCCACAAGTTTCCTGAGCGTCGTGCCCGGGGGGCTGGATCAAATGGGAATCATTGCGGCTTCGGTCCATGCCGATGTAACAGTGGTCACGGCTTTTCAATTATTCCGGATTTTATTCCTGTCCGTATTCATTGTGCCATTTGTAAAGTTTTTCGCTGGTAAAGAAAGCAGGGCAGAAAACACTAGTTTGGCGGGATCTTCCCATAAAAACTAATGCCCCGGCCAAATAAGGCCTTGACTTGTACAGGGAACATGATAAGATTTAGAACAATCAAAGATGCAATCAAATAGTGTTGAAGATGGTGCAGTAAGCATTTCGCGGGCAGCAAGCAGAGACTGGATATGTGGTGGAAGTTCAGGCAGCGATATGGATGAAGTACGCCATCCGTTTTTCAACTTTTTAATGAAGTGGACAGCCTAGGCTGTCAAATAGGGTGGTAACGCGGAGAAACCTTCGTCCCTTTTTATGGGGATGACAGGTTTTTTTTATTATATTTTTTTACATTCAGGGGGAATCAGCCATGTTTCAGATTAAAGAAGTTTTAACACCGTCCGTCAAAGAAGCGTTTGCAATGACCGCTTTGATCGTTCTGATCATTAGCGTCAGCCTCATCCAATTTGAAGCAGTGCCGCATATTCCGATTCTTTTTTCGATTCTCTTGTTGATCTGCTACGGATTGATCAAAGGCGTGCCGTACTACAAACTGGAAAAAGGCTTGGTCGCCGGAGCGGGAGCCGGTATGAGCGCGGTATTTCTCTTTTTCTTCATCGGCATCCTGATCAGCAGCTGGATGATGAGCGGTACGATTCCAACGCTTATATATGCAGGCTTCAATTTGGTCACGCCGCTGTTCTTTTTTGCCATTGTTTTCGTGGTCACGTCCATTATCGGGCTATCCATCGGGAGCTCACTGACGACCGTAGCAACGGTCGGCGTTGCCTTTATCGGCATGGCATCTGTTATGGACATTTCACTGGCGATTACGGCCGGTGCCATTGTTTCAGGTGCATTTTTCGGGGACAAAATGTCGCCGCTGTCTGACACGACCAATCTGGCATCTTCTATGGTCGGTGTGGATTTGTTCGAGCATATCCGCAATATGGGATGGACGACCGTTCCGGCATTTATCATTTCACTGATTGTATTTGCCGTGCTGTCGCCGGATTCTTCTGTGGCTCAAGTAGATGATGTCGCCATTTTCCAGCAAGGCTTGCTGGATACCGGTGCCATCCATTGGTATTCATTGATTCCGTTAATTGTCCTGATCCTTTTGACAATCGGAAAAGTGCCGGCCATGATGACACTTGCCGTCAGTTCATTTGTCGCTGTTGCGATTTCCTTTTTCCATTTCAGTTACAGCGCGGCAGAAGTGCTGGCGATTTTGTACAGCGGGTTTGTTTCTGAAACAGGGGTTACGGATATTGATACCCTGCTATCAAGAGGCGGTATGGAAAGCATGCTGTTTACAATTGGTTTGGTTCTGCTTGCACTCAGCATGGGCGGATTGTTGTTCACGCTCGGAATCGTCCAATGTCTGCTAGATAAACTGGAAAGCTTATTAAGAAAGGTTTCTTCGGTCATTGCGGCTTCAGCGTTGACAGCCATCGGGATCAACGTCTTGATTGGTGAGCAATATTTGTCGATTTTATTGACCGGGCAAGCTTTCCAATCGCAGTACGAAAAAGTCGGTCTTGCCGGGAAAAATTTAAGCCGTGTAATGGAAGATGCAGGAACGGTGGTCAACCCGCTTGTCCCTTGGAGCGTCTGCGGCATTTTTATCACTTCCGTTTTAGGCGTTTCCACGTTAACTTATTTGCCGTTTGCCTTCTTTTGCCTCCTGTCACCGATTTTAACGGTTCTGTTTGGCTATACGGGCAAAACTTTGACTTACCGGAAAGCGGAAGAACTGCAGTAACCAAGGAGATTGCGACATGTTTTTGAGAGAATGTATAAGAAACTAGGTAGAAATTCCGTTTATTGTCAATATTTTTAGAGTATAGTTGCTTTTTTCATATATAATGAAAAGTGAGTATCTAAAAAGGGGAAGAGCCATGAACGGAATTTCGAAGTTTTCTACTTATATAAACAGCAATGTAGATTCAATCTCCAATCAAATTGTTGAAAGTGTCATTGGCAGAATGGGATTAGTCATTTCCGATGCTGAAAAAGAACAGGCCCTTGCCATGTACAATCAACTTCTTGGCTTTTTCGGCGATGTATTGATTTATAAAGACGAAGAAGTGGTTCCGGAAGAACTGATCAAATGGAGCAAAAACAATGCGGCGATGCAAGTTGCGGGTGGCGGCAAAATTTCTGAGATCGTGGTGCGCTATGGCCCGACGCGGGAGATTGTCAATGAAATATTTACCGATCTTAGCGTAGACCTTGAGTTGACTGTCAGAGAAGCAGGTTTTATCTTGAAACGCATCAGCCAAATTTTGGATGTCAGTTTAAACGAAACGTTTTTTGCATTTGAACGGCTGTCGGATCAGTACCAGGAAGAAACGCGAAAAGAGCTGACCAAATTATCAGCTCCGATTGTTCCAATCAAGGACGATATAGTGGTTCTGCCGCTGATCGGTTTTATCGATGAAGTACGAGTCCGCCACATCATTGATAATGTGATTCCTCAGTTGGCTGAGATGAATGTCCGGCACGTCATCTCGGATTTTTCAGGTTTAGTGATGATCAATGCCCAAGTAGCAGAAGCCATCTACCAGATCGGCGGCACACTGCGTTTGATGGGGATTCATATCGTGGTTGCCGGCTTGCGTCCGGATCTTGCCCAGACAATTGTCAACACAGGAATGGACATGTCGATGACCGAGTCTTATGCAACGGTCAAACAGGCTTTGAAAGTATTAACTGAACAGGAAAAAGCGTGAAATCATTCGATTTCACGCTTTTTAGCTTTTTGAGAAAGGTATAGAAAAAATCTTTTAGAATATCTCCGATATTCCGCAAACCAGCTGCGCTTGCCGCGGGCGAGCGCCAAGCCGCTTCGTCGCTTCGCTCCTGCAGGGTCTCGGCTGTCTCGCTTTCCCGCAGGCGTCTCCGCTGGTTTGCTCCATATCGACAGTGAACTGTGAATAAATAGCATGTATACTCATCCACTCTTTTTAATGAAAACAACTCTTTATTAAAAGAGTGAGCCGAATGAAGCGGAAAGCGTCCACTTGGAGCGAAATGGCTTATAGAATGGAATGTTTCTCGACAGCCAAAAAAGCGTGAAATCATTCGATTTCACGCTTTTTTATTTACACGCCGCGTTTATTTCCCCACACCAAGGTATGGAGCTGGGGCAGGACTTTGGTATTGTTCATCACCGATGACTGGACGGCCAGGTCAATGAGCCATTCATAGCGCTCTAAAAGAGAGGCTGTCAGCCCGGCGTCGTCCGTTGTTGCGGTATCGCTGTTGCCTGTCTGCAAAAAGAACGGGACAGCTGGGTAGCGCAGATGAAGGTCTTCGGCATACTTGAAATCATCTTCATCAAAAATGACCACTTTTAAGCTGGCATTGGCAGATGCCAGCTTATCCATGAAGAAGTCCAGTTTGCTGAAATCCGTCTTCATGCCGGAACTTGGGGGTTTCGGTGAAATGGTGATGTCATCAATTGCCGGCATCCAGTCCTGCCAAATCGACCCTTGCGTTTCCACACCGACTTTCCAGCCGTTTTCATGGCATAGAGCCACAAGTTCGGCAATGCCTTTATGCAACGTCGGATTGCCTCCGGATATGGTCACATGAGAAAAAGCTTGGCCGCCGATCGTTTTTAGTTCTTCGATGATGTCAGCTGGTTGTTTAGAGACGCTTTTGCCGGTGCCATCCCATGTGAATTTGGAATCGCACCACGAACAAGAGTAATCACAGCCGGCGGTCCGGACAAACATCGTTTTTTGGCCCATGACCATGCCTTCGCCTTGGATAGTCGGACCGAATACTTCCATAACCGGTATTCTCATTCGAAGTCCTCCTTGGCGGGACGGTATACGACATAGCTCGTCGGCGTTTCCCGGACGATTACCTGCAGGCAATGCGGCTGGTTGGCGGTGGATTGAAGAAGGTTTTCAACCATTTGCCAGATTTGTTGGGCCAACAGTTCGGTCGTTGGGAATTTGGCTTCAAATTCAGGGTGGTGGTTCAATACCGAATGATCGTATTTTTTATGGATTAAATTTTTCAGCAGTTTAAAGTCGATTAGAAAACCAGTGGCGTCGAGTTCGTTTCCACAGATAGTGAGATTGATGAAATACGTATGGCCATGCATTTCCTGGCATTTGCCTGCGTCTTCGCTCGGGATGAAATGGGCTGCTGAAAAATGCATGTCTTTATTCAATTCGAATCGGAACGCATGCGGCACAGACGGATAGAATTGCTGCATCATAAATGAGCACCTGCAGCTTTTTTCACTTTATAGGCCCTGAGCCCTTCATTCCGCAGGATGCAGGACGGACATTCACCGCAGCCGGAACTCGGAATGCCGTTGTAGCAGGTCAGTGTTTTCTCCTGGACAAAGTCGAGCGCATCCAATTGGTCCGACAGCTCCCATACTTCGGATTTGTCGAGCCACATGAGCGGAGTATGGATGACGAATTGCTTGTCCATGGCCAGGTTCAACGTCACGTTCAGCGATTTGATGAACGTATCCCGGCAATCGGGATAACCGCTGAAATCGGTCTCGCTGACGCCTGTAATCAAATGCCGCGCTCCGATGGCATCGGCGTAAACCGCTGCAAAAGACAAAAACAAATGATTTCTGCCCGGCACAAATGTAGAGGGCAATTCGCCTTCGGTTGCTGTTACTTCGATGTCGTCGCGCGTCAGCGCATTGGCTGACAGTTGGTTGATCAAGGTCATATCAAGCACTTTGAACGAGACGCCGAGCTCCTCTGCAATTTTAAGAGCGCATTCGATTTCTGCCGAATGGCGTTGTCCATAATCGAATGTCACGGTAGCTACTTCCTTAAAATTCTTTAATGCCCAGAACAGGCAAGTGGTGCTGTCTTGGCCGCCGCTGAATACGACAACCGCTTTTTCGTTTTTCAAATGAAACATCTCCTTAGTTTTTTAGAGAGGGAGTTTGCGAACCTCTTTTTTCGAACACTGTTAATAATAACATAGAATAAAACAGGGAAAACTTTGAAACTTTTACAGAACAGTTAGCGTATGAATGTGTAAGAAGGAAAAAAACGCCAATCGTCGAATAGGATTTAAAGAAGAAGTAGGGAAAGGTTTGAGGAACAATTGAAAATAGAACCAGAAGAATGGTTTTCACAAATGGATTGGCAGGATTTCTCCGGAAGGGCCATCCTTGGTATTGATGGATTCAGCCGCACCGGGAAAACAAAACTGTCTAAAGAACTCGAAGCCCATCTCACGAAACAGGGCTTAACGGTCTATGTCTTTCATATCGATGATTTCATCGTGGAAAAGAAGCGGCGCTATGGAACCGGGCTTGAAGAGTGGCAGGAGTATTATTTTCTCCAATGGGAAGCGGAACATCTCGCTGAGTTCTTCTTTGGAAAGTTGAAAACGGCAGAACAGTTAAACCTTTGGGTATATGATGCGGACCGGGATAGCCGCTCTTTGCAGACGTTTACCCTGCCTGGTGAAGGCGTGATCCTGATTGAAGGGGTGTTTCTTCAAAGGAAAGAATGGCGCCATTTTTTCGATTGCGTGGCATACCTGGAATGTCCGGCAGACCAACGGTTTTTACGGGAATCAGAGACAATGCGGGGCAATAGTGCCTTATTGAAGCGGCGCTATTGGAAAGCGGAAGCGTATTACGAAGAAATGCTCAGGCCAGCAGAGCAGGCGGACTGGGTGCTGGACAGCAGCACAAGCAAGATAGGAGATGCCACATGAAGAACAAGTCGGCAAATAAAAAAATGATATGGGTAGCGGTTGCAGCAGTTGCGATCCTGGTTGCGGCAGCGATTATCTATTTTTCACTGCGCGAAACCAGTAATGAAAAAGGTTCAACCGAAATGGGCGCAAGCGCTGATTACAAATTGGACGTACAAATGGATGATCAAAATCGCTTCCGGATTTCTGCGGACATCAACGTGTTGAATGAATCGAACGAAGCCTTTGAAGATCTTGGATTTTATTTGATTCCAAATGCCATCAACCCGGACGACATGGCGGAATTGGCGCAAGCATCCGCTGAAATCGCTGTCGAATCAGTAAAGCGCGGAGATGAAGAATTGTCTTATAGCCTGGAGAACAATAAATTGCTGGTAGAACTGGAAGCGGGATTGGAACCGGAAAGTACGGAAGAAATATCAGTTGCTTATACCTTGAAGCTGCCGGAAAACGGCATGCGATTGTCACAGGACGGGGACAATTACTTTTTAGCGCAATGGTACCCGATGCTTGCCCAATATGACAAAGGATGGGACATTCAGGATTTTGATATGAACGGGGAGAGTTACCATAGCGGATTTGGGGATTTTGAAGTGAGCTATACGTTGCTGAACGAGTACCTGGTGGCCAGTTCTGCCACTGAAGGGAGCATCCAGCCGTCTTCATCCGGTACAGTGAAAGGGGAGCGGATCAAAGATTTTTACTTGGCTTTTCTGAACACCGAAGAATGGCTCTCTGAGTCGGTAGAAGTAAATGAGACGGTCCTGCGGCTCTTTATGCCAAGGGACCAGGAATTTATGGATGAAAATATCGTCAAGGCAAAAGCGGCGTACGCATTTTTTGAAGAACGGATTGGGGACAACCCGTTTCCGGAACTCGATATCATTGCCAATGACGGCTACATGGAATACCCGAACGTGATTGAAGTAGCCAGTACATGGGATGCGCTCGATGAAGTGCTGGTCCATGAGATTGGGCATCAATGGTTCTATTATATTGTGGGAAATGATCCATACGAAGATGCCTGGCTTGATGAAAGCATCACCGAGTTTGCCACTTCCATTTTTCTGTCGGACTACTACCAGGATGAAGACTACGGATTCAGATCGGCACAAATGGCAGCAGATGCTTACCGCCAAGAGAAGTATGCGAATCTGCCGTTGAGTGAATACAACGAAGGTGAATACGTATCGACCGTTTACGGGGAAGCGCCGCTTGTGCTGCGGAATTTCTTCGAGGAACGCGGCGGCAGTGACGAAGCGCTGGAGTTTTTAGCGGCTTATTACGAGGAATATCAATTCAAATACGTGAACACGCCGACTTTTAAAGATTTTTTCACTTCATATTACGGAGAAGAACACCGGGAGTTTTTGGATAGCTGGCTCCAATAAATGAAAACCGTGCTTCTGAACATAAGCTGTTCAGTTTTGAAATCGCAAAACCGTCATTAAAAACGTCAAATAGACCGCTAATTAGACCCCTAATTAGCGGTCTGTTTTTATGGATGCCAAGAGGGTTCAAGCACTTTTGCGTCTTTTTTGGACACTGATTATCAGGACTGCAAATAGAATTATAAACCGGCTATTTCAGTGTCTAAGTGACATGCTAAAAAGGGAGCGAATTACAATACCGAAAATTGAACCCAAAAGACTGAATCTGCATCTTCTCAAGGGAAATCAAGGAAGAAAACACCTGCTGAAAACGAAGTACGGTGGGCGTTCCTATTAAGGAGAATTCTTTATTTTTGGAATTTGTCCATAAAAAAAGCCGAAGGACTGGTTCATCCTTTCGGCTCTTCTCGCTTTATCGGTATGTCAATGGAATGGTTTTCTTCCACCAAGCAATTTTCTATAGTTACTTCTCTTTTTAAGTACGGTCTTTGTTCACGTCTAAACGCTCTTCGCGAGATTTGATCTGCTGTTCCCGCTTTTGGTTTTCTGGTGAACTGGTTTGATCGTAATCGTTCACATCTACGTGTGCCACATCTTCTTCACTTGTCTGGCTCCCCGGATCCCAAGTAGCGCTGTTTATGACGTTTCCGCGTTCCCCTGTTGTAAAAGTTCCCTCTGGTTCCCGGATGGTGTCGTCAAAATCATTGCTTTTTTGCCAACCGCTTGTTTCTCTGCTCGGGTTTGGTTCTTCCGATTCCCGCCAGTCCGCTGAATTATCCGGGTCTTTTTTTCTGATGGTGGTGTCCCCGTCAGCAAGGTAAGGCTCGTTGGAACTATTGTTATGTGTGTCTGAAGTGCCTCTTTCCTGAAGAACACTGTCCCGTTGCGCTTCTTTTCCAACATCCTTAGGCGTACCTGAATCAGATGCCTGGAATTGCTGAGTATTTTGCCGATCTTTTCGGACAGAATCATTTCGATCATTGTTTTCCATTTTAAAGCCCCCTAGTTTTGAAAAGTCTACTAACCCAGAAATACCCGTTAGGTAAATATTCAAACTCCTTTAACAATCAAAACATGACCAACCAGAAGGTTGTTTGGGTTGACTTGCTGTATAGCATTCAACTCAACCTGGATTTCTTTCACAAAATGAAAGAGCTTTTTTATTGAAAATAAAACTATTTTCTGAAAAGAGAAGCTGTTAAAATATAGAAAAGACTGAGGTGGTTTGATGCATATTAAACAAGCTGGAATAGGTAATGCGAAAGGGATTGCGCAAGTTCATATAGACAGTTGGAAAACCACTTACCGCGGCATTGTCCCCCAGGATTATTTGGACCGCTTGGATTACGAAGTCCGGGAACAGCAATGGCGCAGCAATATTGCGGTAAGCCAGGTATTCATTGCGGAAACGGAAGACAAACAAGTGGCCGGTTTTTCGACCGGCGGCAAAGAACGGACTGGAAATTACGGGGATACTGTCGGAGAAGTGTATGCCATTTATCTCTTGCAAGAATATCAGGGACGCGGATTCGGAAAGCAATTGATAAAGCCGATTATCGATAATTTGCAGCAACAAGAGATGGATGAACTCATTATCCTCGCCTTGGAAGACAATCCAGCATGCGGCTTTTATAGCAACCTAGGCGGAAAAGCGATCGATCAACTGGATATTGAAATCGCTGGCAAAAAGCTAAAAGAGACGGTTTTTTACTGGAGAACTTTAAAAGATATTTGCTTATGAATAGGCAGACATTTCGCTGGCTGTTGGAGCACTGAAAAATCCAGATGCCGCAAGGATAAACGAGGAAAAATCCACTCAAGATTTTTTTCTGAATTTCTGCGTACGTAATCGGCTCCGGGGGAATGATATAGGAAAGTATAAATTGAAAACGGATTCGTTTACAGAGCAATGAGAATCGGACAAAACGGCCATTACAGAAAGACGGAGGATGACATGAATAGCACAATGAAGTTTTTTACCTTAATTTTAGTACTCGTTGCGTCATCGGTTGCGAGTTTTTTATTAATTTTTGACCAAGGGCTTGTAGGAGGGCTGGTAATCGCTTCACTATTCCTTTTGGTTTGTCTGATTCTCTTTATTGTGAGCGTTTACGGAGTGGTGACGAACCGCTTGGAATTTATAGGGTTCCGTACTATCCCAGAGCACATCGGTTTAATGATATTCTCCATTGTTCTTTCAACCGTAGTAGGATCTGTTGCAGTCGCGAACTCTTTTGTGGAATACACAGTCGGAGACAATAACTTAGCCTATACAGAAAAATCCCGTCTTTTTGCAAGCAGCATTTTTCAGGTGCCTTCCCAGAAAGAGTTGAAAAAGACTGAAAAAAATGGGGTGACCTATTTTTATTCTGAAGACCAGAAACAGCAAATTGAAAAAATCGACCGGCTGCTTCAAGAAGAAAAGCAGGGATTCCATTCATTTTTTGGCATTGAAGATGACAGTGGGTTGTCGATTGAATTCCACAGCAGCTATGAATCGCTTGAGTCGAGTTCGGGAATGGAAGGGATTGCAGGTTATTACAATTCCGGCAACCGGACGATTCATCTGATGCCCGAGGATGAAATTTGGGAGCTGATCCTGCTTCATGAATATACCCATTACCAGAGCCATCTATATGCCGAAGAAAACAATTTGGGTATTCAACGGATTCCGTCCTGGTTTGAAGAAGGGCTCGCTGATTTTCTGGCGGAAGATAATAGCTACTGGTATGACCTGCAATCGGTCGAGCTGATTGATTTCCGCAGTCTGGATATCTACACCGAATTTGAAGAGGCATCTACCGAAAGCTACGACCCGTATGCCCAAAGTTTTCTGGCTGTACAATCGTTGGTGATGGACCACGGAACGGATTTTATTCCTGATTTATTAGCTTCTAGAAATACTTCGGAATTTTACCGCAAACTGGAGGCATTAACCGGGATGGAACTTGCGGAATTCCAGAAAACGTTTTTGCAAGATATGCTGGAAGAACAGAAAATGCGCAATGCAAAATTGGATCAGGCGTATAATGCCATCGACGCCAAGCAATTTGACAAAGCGGAACAAATCTTAAAAGACCTTCAAAAGAGCGGCAATAAGTTTGAGGTAGATGAGGCGTATTGGATGTTGACGGATATCTATTTGGAGCAAGGATTGTACGCCAAAGCGATTGCTTCCCTGGAGGAGAAAATCAGCAAAGGGGAAGAGGAGTTTCAAATAGATGATTTGCTTTTGCTTGCCGAAGTGCAGTTAATCATGGATCCGGCAAAATCATTAGAACAGTTGAAACAGGCCAAAGCGTTAAACGAGGAAAGCGGCGACTATTACGATCCGATGGAGCTTGAGCTGCTCGAACAAGCTTACCAAAAAATAAATTCGCCCAGCCCTCTAAGCGGCTACAAAATGATTGTTGAACAGGAGCTGGTCTGGAACCCTTATGTGATGGAAGATCTAAATGAAAAACTGGCAAAGGAATACCCGGGGAAGTTTTAAACGGTGACCCAAAAACAAGCGGATGCAATCTACCGCTTGTTTTTTTATTTCGAAAAGAAATTTGTAAATTCACTCTATTCTGCGTAACTTTTTTAAATGAAAAGCGTACATATAGTTAAGATGCTTCGGTAAAACTAGGAGGAGGACAAATGAAGAAAAAGCTGGCATGGCCAGGTGCTTTTTTAATTTTGCTTGCCGGATTTTTATATGTGGCTACGTTTTATGCATACGAACCGGCTGAAACACTTTCAGGTTTCCCGGAGCCGGTTTTCGCGGAAATTACAGAAGATAAAGAAACTGCAAAATTGTACTATTGGAACGGTGCATCAGAAGAAAATGGGATTCCCTTTGGCTATGAAGTTGTCATCCGGGCAAGCGGCTGGAAAAAGGGGACTAGAGAAGGGGCCTCGGTGATGTACCACAAAGGCGAAGAGCAAGTGGACGTAATTTCTTCGACAAATCGGCTGATCCTCATGAAAAAGAAAAGCCCTTCCGATTGAATGCAAAAGAAAATCCCCTGACTGCAGTTTTTGCAATCAGGGGATTTTTTAACCAGTTATCGTCTGCCGATGTCTTTGCCTACTTCTGAACCTTGATGAAGCGGAGTTTTGTCGCCGACAATTTGTTCAGAATTTGTGTCTGAATCGATCTCATCGCTTGCTCTGTATGTGCTTGCGCTGATGTCGTCGTCATCTGCGTCTTCTGTACGCACCACTAGAACGTCGCATTTTGCCGAACGCACAATATGTTCAGACACACTGCCGATGAGGAAACGTTCAACTGTGTTTAAACCAGTTGCACCACAAATGATTAAATCAGCATTTACCTTTTTAGCGAGTTCACGTGAAATCATTGATTTTGGAGAACCGTAATCCACGAGAATATTAACGCTTCTGACACCGGCTGCTTCGGCTTCTTTTCTATAGCCTCCAAGCAAATCTTCAGCGAACTTCTGAGCACGGTCTGCAATCGAACGGTCATACGCTTCAATAGCCGCAAACGAACGTGTATCGATGATATTTACCAAATTCAATGTCGCATTATTTCGTTTGGCAATTCCCACCGATTTCTTAAAAGCCCATTCTGCCTCTTTCGAACCGTCAACTGCCACTAGGATTTGTGAATACTTCAATGTCATTGTGCATTCCTCCTTGTCTATAGTTATATCTTTCGATAAATAAAGGCGAGTTCCTTCTTTTCGCACAAAAATTTACCGGGTATTTGGCGGTTATATGAACGGATTTACGCTTTTTGGAGAACTAAAAGGAGGTAGTTTTTGTTTTATCATAATAATTAAATTGTCGGAACGGGCTTTTTAAGGAGAAAATTCGAAAAACATAAAAAAGAAGAGCAGAAACAGGAATTATCTGATAGAATAGACTTGCTTTGAACATTTAGATGTTTTATAAATTACTATTCTATAGCACACAAATGGAGGGTTTTGTAATGCGTATTGGGGTACCTAGAGAAGTTAAGAACAATGAAAACCGTGTAGCAATGACACCGGCAGGCGTAGTAAACTTGGCGCTTTATGGACACGAAGTATTTATCGAAACAGAAGCTGGTCTTGGTTCTGGTTTTACAGACGAAGATTACAAAGCTGCTGGAGCGCAAATCGTAAACACTGCTGAAGAAGCATGGGCACAGGAAATGATCATGAAAGTGAAAGAACCGGTTTCTTCGGAATACGGTTATTTCCGTGAAGGCATGATTCTCTTTACATATCTTCACTTGGCTCCAGAACCGGAATTGACAAAAGCGATGCTTGATTCCAAAGTGGTCGGGATTGCTTACGAAACAGTTCAGCTTCCGAA
The DNA here is from genome assembly GCF_020071995.1 of Planococcus chinensis. GTDB lineage: Bacteria > Bacillota > Bacilli > Bacillales_A > Planococcaceae > Planococcus > Planococcus chinensis_A. The sequence continues at coordinate 46,265 of NZ_JABWTK010000004.1, forward strand.
CAATACTTTGCCATTGCTTACACCAATGAGCGAAGTGGCGGGCAAAATGTCCACTCAGATCGGTGCACAATTCCTTGAGAAAATCCACGGGGGCGGCGGCATTCTGCTTGGCGGCATTCCTGGCGTTTCACGCGGCAAAGTAACTATTGTCGGCGGCGGTGTTGCTGGTACGAACGCAGCGAAAGTGGCAGTCGGAATGGGCGCAAGCGTAACAATCCTTGACTTGAACCCGGATCGCCTGCGCCAGCTGGATGACTTGTTCGGCGGTGATGTGCAGACATTGATCTCAAATCCATTCCACATTGCAGAATCTGTAAAAGAAGCGGATTTGGTAGTCGGTGCTGTATTGATCCCAGGCGCGAAAGCTCCGAAACTGGTAACAGAAGAAATGATCAAATCCATGAAACCAGGTTCTGTGGTCGTGGATATCGCGATCGACCAAGGCGGTATTTTCGAAACGAGCGACCGCATCACAACTCACGACAACCCGACTTACGTTAAGCACGATGTGGTTCACTATGCGGTGGCAAATATGCCAGGAGCTGTTCCACGGACTTCGACAATCGGTTTGACGAACGTTACCGTTCCTTACGCAGTACAAATCGCCAACAAAGGCTACGAAAAAGCTATTTTAGAAAACGAAGCGCTGAAAAAAGGCGTCAACACGCTTAAAGGCTATGTAACGTATAAAGCCGTTGCAGACGACCAGGGCATCGAGTACAAATCAGTCGACGAATTGTTGGCGTAAGTAAGATTATTGAACAATTGGGCATTATCAAAAAAGCAGTCACCGAACTTTCTCCGGTGACTGCTTTTTGCATTTAATTTGAAATGATTTGAAGTTCTTTTGGAAATTTCGTCAATACTTCAACGCCATTTTCTGTAACGGCGACATCATCTTCAATGCGGACGCCGACTTTTCCAGGTACATAAACGCCGGGTTCGATGGTGAAGACCATTCCAGCTTCCATCGCCATATCGTTGGATCCATGAAGGGAAGGGAATTCGTGCACGGAAATGCCAAGCCCGTGGCCCAGGCGATGCGTGAAATATTCACCGTAGCCGGCATCTTCAATCACTTGGCGCGAGGCCTGATCAAGTTCTGCAGCAGTTATGCCCGGTTTCACGACATTTACAGCAGCAAGTTCAGCGCGAAGGACAATGTCATACACGGCTTTTTGTTCGTCATTCGGTTCGCCGAACGCCAGTGTACGGGTGATGTCCGAGCAATAGCCTTTATGGACAACGCCAAGGTCGAACAGCACCAAATCGCCTTTCTGGATTTTGCGGTCGCCGGTTTTGCCGTGCGGAGAAGCCGCTTTTGGTCCGCTGAGGACGGTTGTATCAAACGACATATGCGTAACGCCGCGTTTTTTCAGCGCCAATTCGATTTCGGTCATCACTTCAATTTCAGTGATGCCTTCACGCAAAGTTTTGGCTCCAATCTCAATCGCGTAATCCGCAAGTTCGGCTGCTTCTCTCAAAATTTGAAGTTCTGCTTCATCTTTAATGACGCGCATGGCATTGATCTTTTCATCAAGCGCCACAAATTCAGGATTGCCGAACAGCCGGTTCAAAGCTTCGAAGCGGTCCACCGTCATATGGGATTTTTCGATGGCGATCCGGCGGACATTTTCGTTCCGTTCCGCAGCTGTACGGTGCAGTACCTGCATCGCGTCTTCTGTATCGACATGGCCGACAATGTCGCCGTTCCAGCCGGCGCTTTTCGCATCCGGAATTTCCATCTGCGGGCAAATCAGAAACGGTTCTGCATCTTTGAAGACCATGACACCAAGAAGGCGTTCGTGTGGATCGCTTTTAAAACCGCTGGCGTAAAAAACGTTGTCAGGGTTAGTGATAAATGCTGCATCAATATCGGATTCGGTTAAGTAAGCTTTCAATTGCTGTATTTTATTCATATGTATTCCTCCTTCTATATGTGTAGCATATCAAATTTCAGGGTATAATACTGCTTGAAATGATTGCCAATAAACTCGGGAGGGATTACATGCAAGTATCTTATCATGGCCATTCGGTTGTAAAAATCAAAACAGGAAACAAAACGATTTTGATTGATCCATTCATCAGCGGCAACAGTTTAACAGACTTGACGGCCAGTGAAGAAAAGCCGGATGTCATTTTACTGACGCATGCACACAACGATCATGTGGGCGATACGATTGACTTGGCGAAAACCAATGATGCCCAAGTTGTGGCGCCGGTGGAACTGGCGAATTATTTGGGAAGCCAAGGGCTGAATACAATCGGTATGAACCTCGGCGGCTCTTATGAGTTTGATTTTGGAACAGTGAAATACACCAAAGCGTTCCACAGCTCCTCTTATACGACAGAAGAAGGAGACGTCATTTATGGCGGCATGCCGGCAGGGCTTCTGTTTAAAGCGGAAGGCAAGACGGTTTACCATGCCGGAGATACCGAAGTTTTTGGTGATATGGCGATTATCGGAGAACGCAACGCAATTGATGTGGCATTTGTGCCGATCGGCGATTTTTTCACCATGGGGCCGGAAGACGCTGCCTATGCAGTTGAACTGTTAAAGCCGAAAACCGTTGTGCCGATCCATTACAACACATTCCCGCCAATCAAACAGGATCCTGAAAAATTCAAAGCATTGGTGAAAAATGCAGAAGTGAATATCTTGCAGGCCGGCGGAACCATCGACTTGTAAAACCAGAATCCGGAGAATCTTATTCTCTGGATTTTTTTGAGCTGAAAAATTTTGTTCGAACCGCCTCTTTAGCCGCACCAGTGCCTTTGTTTCAATAGGAAATATGGTACACTATGGGCAAGAGCAAGCAGAAAGAAAAGGTGAGTTTATGGCAACGAAACACGAACAGATTTTAGAGTATATAGAGACGCTGCCGGTCGGAGAGAAAATTTCGGTGAGGCGGATTGCAAAAGATCTGCAGGTCAGCGAAGGAACGGCTTACCGGGCGATCAAAGAGGCAGAAACCCAGCGCCTCGTTTCGACAATTGAACGGGTCGGCACCATCCGCATCGAGCGTAAAAAGAAAGAAAATATCGAGCGGCTGACGTATGCAGAAATCGTCAACATTGTCGACGGACAGGTGCTGGGCGGAAGAGCAGGCCTGCATAAGTCATTGACCAAATTCGTCATCGGTGCCATGCAACTTGAAGACATGATGCGCTATACCGAAGCCGGGAATCTGCTGATTGTCGGAAACCGTTTTAAAGCGCACGAATATGCGCTGCGGGCAGGAGCGGCTGTGCTTGTCACAGGTGGATTCGATGCCTCGGACAATGTTAAGCGGCTGGCGGATGAGTACGAGCTGCCGGTCATTTCAACAAGCTACGATACGTTTACTGTAGCAACGATGATCAACCGGGCCATTTATGACCAATTGATCAAAAAAGAAATCCTGTTGATAGAAGATATCTTGATTCCATTCGAAAATACGCATTTGCTATATGAAAAAGATCCCATCAGCCGGTACCGTGAATTGAACAAAGAAACGACGCATGGCGGGTTTCCAGTAATCGATGACAGCGGCAAACTGGTCGGCATCATTACATCCCGCGATGTAATCGGCCATTCAGATGAAGAAACGGTTGAGAAAGTGATGACGAAAGATCCCATCACCGTTTCGCTTCAAACCAGTGTAGCCGCAGCAGGCCACCGGATGATTTGGGAAGGTATTGATTTGCTGCCGGTATCCGATGACCACGGAAAACTGAAAGGCGTCATCAGCCGGCAAGATGTGCTGAAAGCCATTCAAACGGCCCAGCGGCAGCCGCAGCAAGGGGAGACCATTGATGACATCATCAAGAGCCAGCTGCATTTGCCGCAAACGGACAAGCTCGCTTTGGAGTTCAAGGTTACGCCGCAGATGACCAATGCCTATGGATCGGTTTCGTACGGGGCATACACCACCATTTTAGTGGAAGCGGCAACAGCTGCCTTAAAAACCAAAAACCGGAGAGAAAGTGCATTGGAAAATATGACGATTTATTACCTGAACCCGGTGCAGCTGGATTCCACGCTCCATATCAAACCTTTGATATTGCACATCAGCCGCAAGTCCGCCAAAGTGGATGTGGAAGTGCTGGCCGACCATAAGATTGTGGGCAAAGCTTTGCTGACGTTCCAATTGTTGGACAGGTAAATGATGGACAAATAAAAAATCTCCCCGCAAGGAGAGATTTTACTGGTTCAACCGGGCTTCTTCTGCCACGAATTTGTGGTAGTGCTTAGCGGCTTTGTAATTAGAGTACATCATCATAAAGCCGAGGATAATGAAAACGCCGGAAACGATATAAGTCACCAAAGACTGGTAGATGAAAAGAAAATTGATGCCGAAAAAGAAGATGAAACTTCCGAGTGAGAATGCTGCGACAGCGGCATACCATTTTTTGCGAATCGGCAAAACCGCACGGAATTGTTTTGTTTTATAATAAAAATAAAAAACAAATGATACAATGATTAAACCAACAAATACTAACATTAGGGACCTCCTGTATTCCAGAACTCAACTCTATTGTACTGAGAATCGGCTGAAAATGCGAATGGATTTCCTTAGATAACGGAGGAACTTGGATATGAACAGTCAAATCATCGACACAATTAAACAGTATGAAACCATTGTGATCCATCGCCACGTGCGTCCGGACCCCGATGCATACGGCTCCCAGCTTGGCCTGAAATACTTGCTGCAGCACAATTATCCAAAAAAGCGGATCCTGGCAGCTGGAGAACATGACACCACGCTTGATTTTATGGATTTTCCGGATGTTGTCCAGGACGCTGATTTTGAAGGCGCTCTTGTCATCGTCACAGACACCGCCAACACGGAACGGGTAGACGATCAGCGCTACGCCAACGGAGCTAAAATCATTAAAATCGATCATCACCCGAACGACGATGCATACGGGGATATTTTATGGGTGGATACCAATGCCAGTTCTGCTTCGGAATTGATCTACGAATTGTTTACATACGGACAGGAACAGGAGAATTGGACAATGCCCGATTCGGCTGCACGGCTCCTGTATGCGGGAATTATCGGAGACACCGGCCGATTCCTGTTTCCGAGCACGACCCAAAAGACATTTGCAGTGGCAGGAGAGTTGATCAAATCCAATTTTGACCGAAACGAGCTTCACAACGGTATGTATGAGATGGACCGCAATCTGCTTCATCTGCAAGGCTATATTTATCAGAACTTTGTGATGGATGACAGCGGCGCCGCTTATGTGAAAATCACATTGGATGTCTTGAAGGAATTCGAAGTGACAGCGAGCGAGACTTCGTTGCTTGTTGGTTCACTCGGCAATGTGAAAGGCTTAAAAGCATGGGTCATCTTTATAGAAGAAGAAACTGAGATCCGCGTACGGCTTCGCTCCAAAGGCCCCGTCATCAATGGATTGGCAAAAGAATTTGGAGGCGGTGGCCATCCGATGGCTTCTGGCGCTACAGCGTATTCCTGGGAAGAAGCGGACCGCGTAATTGAGCGGCTGATTGAAATTTGCGCATCTTAAAAAAGGAGGGATCAAGTTGTCAATGGTTTATCCGCATATAAGCACATCGGCTGATCTGCTGAAAAGCACGGTGCGCCTTGACGAACTTTTCCCTTTTCTAATGGAACAAGGGACGGCATCAGCTGCCATCGTCAACACAAAATTATATGGCATCCTTCCTTTTTGGGAAGCTTGCCGAAAGGCCGGCATCCATGGGGTGGTCGGCCTTTCCACGTTTATCGAATTTGAAGAGCAGGAGTATCCGGTCGTGCTCTATGCCCAAACCAATCAGGGCTACAAGAATTTATTGAAAATCAGCAGTGCTTTGTCAACCCGGGATAAAACCGCCTTGCCGGAATCCTGGTTGAAGGCGTATCGCGGCGGGCTCCTGTGTGTGATTCCGAATAAAACAGAATGGACCTTAACGGACCGAAGTGAAGTTTTTGGATTCGTAAAAGCCATTTTTGGGGAGTTTTGCTTTGGCAGCATTGAACGGCCCGGCGGCGAGCGGAGGGCTGAAGAAGACGGTTTTGCTGCTCAATGCGTGCAGTACAATATGCAAATCATGGCTACGCAGGAAAGCCGGTACATGCAGGAAGCGGATGCTTTTGCGTTTGAAGTGGCATCAGCCATTGGCCAAGGTTTGAAAATGAACGATGAACAGCGGAAACGTCCGGAACATACAAAAGCTTATGTGCCCTCGGGAGAAGAATTCAATTCCTGGTTTTCTTCAAATCCTGAATGGCTGGAAGAAACAAAGAAAATGCTCAAAAGCTGCCAGGTTAGCATTCCGATGAATCAGCAATTGCTGCCGGTTTATCCGCTGCCTGAAAATACGGACCGCAAGGCTTACATCTGGGAGCTTTGCCAAAAGGGGCTGAAAGAGCGCGTTCCGAAGTATACGAAAGCCTATACCGAGCGCCTTCGGTATGAATTATCCGTCATCAGCAATATGGGCTATATCGATTATTTCCTGATTGTAGCGGACTTTATGAAGTTTGCCCGGGACAACGGCATCTTAACGGGGCCGGGACGGGGGTCGTCGGCAAGTTCGCTTGTCGCCTATTCGCTTCAGATTACGGACGTTGACCCGCTCGAACACGGCTTATTGTTCGAGCGGTTCTTGAATCCGGAACGGGTGACGCTGCCGGATATCGACATCGATTTCGCCGATCACCGTCGGCACGAAGTGGTGGAATACGTAGCAGAAAAATACGGCGATGTGCGCACCGCCCAAATCATCACATTCGGAACGTTATCGGCAAAAGCGGTTGCCCGCGACACAGCCCGCGTGTTCGGTTTTGAAGCGGAAGAGCTTGAAGCCATTTCCAAAATGATTCCGAGCCGGATCGGCACTACTTTGAGGTCTGCCTTAAAAGAGTCGCCTGCACTGAATGACTGGATAGTCCAAAAAGAAGAACGCAAATCGTGGTTCAAAACAGCCTTGAAATTGGAAGGCTTGCCGCGCCATGCTTCCACCCATGCAGCGGGCGTTATTTTAAGCCCGACGCCGCTGGTCGAGCATGTACCGATTGAAAAAGGCAGCGAAGGTATTTTCATCACGCAATGGCCGATGGGGGAACTTGAAGCGGTTGGGTTGTTGAAGATGGATTTTCTGGGTCTCCGGAATTTAACGATACTCGAACAAATCCGGAAACTTGTCTATTTGGATACGAAAAAACGCATCGATTACCGCAGCCTTCCGTTGGATGACGATAAAACCTATGCCTTGCTAGCTGCAATGGACACGACAGGGATCTTCCAGCTGGAATCGGACGGCATGCGCCGCGCACTCCAGCAAATCCGCCCGACGGCGTTCGGGGATATCGTGGCAGTCAATGCCTTGTTCCGTCCGGGCCCGATGGAATTTATTCCACTGTATGCGAGACGAAAGCATAAACAGGAGCGTGTCGATTATGTCCACCCGATTCTGGAGCCGATCTTAAGCGAAACTTATGGCGTCATTGTTTATCAGGAGCAAATCATGCAGATTGCTGCCCGCATGGCAGGATTTTCGCTTGGAGAAGCCGATTTGCTGCGCCGGGCAGTCAGCAAGAAAAAGCGGGAAATCCTGGACGAGGAGCGGCTGCATTTCACGAGCGGCGCCACCGCCAAGGGCTTTACGGAAGAAGCTGCAACGGAAGTGTATAACCTGATTGTCCGATTCGCCGATTACGGCTTTCCGAAAAGCCACGCGGTTGCCTATAGCATGATCTCTTATCAACTGGCCTATATGAAAACGCATTATGCGGTGTACTTTTACGCAGCCATCCTTGCGAACAGTGCGGGCAATGCTGAAAAGACGCAGCAATTGCTGCAGGAAATAAAAGATAAGAATATCGGCTTGCTGCCGCCTTCCGTACAGCGCAGTTTCCATTCCTATTCGGTGGAAGAGGGCCGAATCCGGGTAGGGCTGAATTCAGTGAAAGGCGTTCCGGGAAGCGCCGTCAAAGTGCTGCTGGAAGCACGGAAAGAAGGGCCTTTTTCGAGCATGTTCGATATCGCGGAACGTATTTCCGCAATCCACTTTACCCGCAAGGCATTTGAGCCGCTGATCAAAGCGGGAGCGCTGGACGATTTCGGCCTGGACCGCGCGGTGCTGCTTGCCTCACTCGACAGCGCCATCAAGCATGCTGAACTTGTTAAACCGAATGAGGAGCCAGGGTTGTTCGATGAAATGGGCTCCAGTTTCATGAAACCGAAATATGCCAAAGCTTCGCCGATTCCGGAGAATTTGAAACTGGATTTTGAAAAAGAAGTTCTCGGCTTTTATTTGTCCACTCATCCCATTGCCCGTGAAAAAGAAAAGCGCGGCAAAAAGTATGCCGAGATGCGCAGCCTGAAGAATATCAAAGACCGGCAGCCAGTGGCGGTTCTTGGCATGGTGGAAGAAGTCAAACGGATCCGCACGAAAAAAGGGGACGCCATGGCGTTCGTCAACTTGCAGGATGAAACCGGTCCTGCTTCTGTTACCTTGTTCCCAAAAGAGTACGCCAAATACAACGCGCTGCTCGAACCGCATGCCGTTCTGGAAGTCCAAGGAGCGATTGAAAACCGCAACAACAAAAGTTCAATCATCTGCAAATCGATAGAAGAATAACTTGGGACAGACAAAAGACTGCATACAAACTCATGGCAATGAGCTTGTTTTGCAGTCTTTTTGTTGTTGGAATAGTGCGTCTTTTTTCCGCTGAATCCCTTTATTCATGGCATTCTTCGTTTTTCTTCAAAGAATCGTATTTTTTTCTTTACGAGAGCCGAAAAGTTTTGTATCCTTTAACTTACGAGTGGCCAGACCACTTTCAAATTAATGGAAACTGAGGAGCGATCATGAATCAACCAAAGCGATATTTAGATATAGTCAGCGATATTCGTGATATGATCCGACGGGAGAAAATCCGTCCGGGTGACCGCATTCCATCAGAAAGAGAATTGGCTGAAACTTTGCAGGTGGGAAGATCTACACTGCGGGAAGCGCTGCGCAGTTTGGAATTGCTTGGATTGATCGAAACGCGCCGAGGAGAAGGCACGTTTTTGTCAGACCACCGCAACCACAAATTAGTAGAAGTTTTATCCACATTCATCCTGCAGGACAATCAATCACAGGAAGATGTGTGGGAAACGAGGCTTATGCACGAAGTGGCCGCCATCCGGTTGATTTGCCAGAACGAAGCGCTTGACGGCATTCGAGTGTGGGACAGCTTTCGAAAGAAGCTGGAAAGTGAAGAAAATATACTTCGAGAAGACTTTGTCCGGGAAGTCATGGTACTTTCAGGCAATCGTTTATCTTTGAAAATATGGTTTTTATTGCAGCAATACAGCGGTAATCCTTATGCAGAAGCTGTTTCCGGCCCGGAAAAAGAACTCCTGAAGCCGATTTTATCGGCGCTGGAGCAGCGAGATACAGAGTTAGCCGTCCAATCCTTCAAATCGTGGAGCGGATGGATACAAAAGAGGAGAATGCAAAATGGCGATGATTCGTGAGATTTTTAAACGAAATAAAGACAAAAAAGAAACGACGATTCCTACAAAAAAAGCAAAAGACGTTCCAGAAGGCTTAATGACAAAATGTCCTTCATGCAAGCATATTACGCTGACGAAAGAATTGGCTAAACTTCATAAAGTCTGCCCGAAATGCGACCATCATTTTAAAATGACGGCGCATGAACGAGTGGAAAGCTTGTTGGATGAAGAGTCGTTCACTTCAATGGATGATCATTTGAAGACGGAAAATCCTTTAGGCTTCCCGGGGTACACGGAAAAAATCAATTCCGACAGCGAAAAAACCGGATTGAATGAAGCGGTATTGACGGGTTCAGGCAAATTGAAAGGCCAGGAAGTGATTGTGGCGATTATGGATTCCCATTTCCGTATGGGATCCATGGGATCGGTTGTCGGCGAAAAAATTACGCGGGCCATCGAGGCAGCCACGAAACAACGGTTGCCGTTCATCATCTTTACGGCGAGCGGCGGTGCGCGCATGCAGGAAGGTGTGCTGTCACTGATGCAAATGGCCAAAACAAGTGTGGCGCTGAAACGCCACAGCAACGAAGGGCTATTGTTCATCTCCGTTCTGACACACCCGACAACAGGCGGCGTTTCTGCAAGTTTCGCTTCTGTTGGAGACATCAATATTGCAGAGCCGAAAGCATTGATCGGATTCGCCGGACGCCGCGTTATTGAACAGACGGTCCGGGAGAAACTGCCTGAAAACTTCCAAACTGCAGAGTTTCTGTTGGAACACGGCCAATTGGATGCCGTCGTGCACCGGAACGACATGCAGGCGACATTGTCGACACTTGTGCGTTTGCACACAAAGGGGGCACAACAGAATGCCTAAAACGAAAACAGCTCCGAAAGCCATGGGATTTGAAGAGCCGCTGATCCAGCTGCGCCAAAAAATTGAAGAGCTGAAAGACTATACGAAAACAGCTGACGTGGATTTAAGTTCGGAGATTCAGAGCCTGGAAGAGCGTTTATCCAAGCTTGAGAACGATATTTACGAAAATATGAAGCCGTGGGACCGTGTCCAAGTGGCGCGCCATCCGGAACGTCCGACCACGCTCGACTATATTCCGTTTCTGTTCGAAGATTTTATTGAACTGCACGGCGACCGGCTTTACGGAGACGACGAAGCCATCGTCGGCGGCATTGCTTCGTTTCATGGACAGCCGGTGACAGTGATCGGCCATCAGCGCGGCAAGGCGACAAAAGAAAATATCCGCCGCAATTTCGGGATGCCGCATCCGGAAGGTTACCGGAAAGCACTTCGTTTGATGAAGCAGGCTGAGAAATTCAAGCGTCCGATCATTTGCCTGATTGACACAAAAGGTGCATATCCGGGTAAAGCGGCAGAAGAGCGCGGCCAAAGCGAAGCGATTGCACGCAATCTCGTGGAGATGGCAGGCCTTGAAGTGCCGGTCATTTCAATCGTAATTGGCGAAGGCGGAAGCGGCGGCGCGTTGGCGCTTGGCGTCGGCAATCACATTTTGATGCTTGAAAACTCAACCTTCTCCGTTATTTCACCGGAAGGCGCTGCTTCGATTCTCTGGAAAGATTCAGCACTTGCACAAACGGCTGCAGAAGCGATGAAAATTACGGCACCTGATTTGCTGGAAATGAAAATCATTGAACGGATGATCACAGAAGTCCGGGGCGGTGCTCATCACGACTACGCAAAACAGGCCGGATTTATCGGGGAGTCCATCAAAGAGTCATTGGATGAATTAAACGGATTGTCTGGCCAGGAACTGATCGATCAGCGTTACGAAAAATTCAAATCAATCGGCATTTTCAGCGAATAAAGAAACCGCCCCGGCGGTTTCTTTTTGCGTGTTTTTGACAAAATAAAATCTTAATGGAAGAATTGTGTTTTCAAGACTGACAGGTGGGAAGCCACATGGTAAGGTGAAAAGAGTAAAAGGAATTGTGGGAGGCGATTAGTATGAAACGAATTGGCGTACTGACTAGTGGTGGAGATTCACCAGGAATGAACGCAGCAATCCGGGCAGTCGTCCGGAAAGGGATTTTCCACGGAGTGGAAGTAGCTGGCGTCTTTTCCGGCTACCAAGGGCTGATTGACGGCCGCATCAAAAACATGGAAGCCGGCGATGTAGGGGACATTATCCAACGCGGCGGCACCAAACTTTTTTCTGCACGGTGCGAAGAATTCAAAACCGATGCGGGGCAGGAAAAAGCGATCGAGCAATTGAAAAAGAACGGCTTGGACGGCCTGGTTGTCATCGGAGGCGACGGTTCCTACCGTGGAGCGATGGCATTGACAAAACGAGGGTTCCCTTGTGTCGGTGTACCGGGAACAATCGACAACGACATCCCAGGAACAGATTACACCATCGGTTTTGATACGGCATTAAATACGGTCATTGAAGCGATTGATAAAATCCGTGACACGGCGACCAGCCATGAGCGCACGTTTATTATAGAAGTAATGGGACGGGATGCTGGAGACTTGGCTTTATGGGCAGGGCTTGCAGGCGGAGCGGAAACCATTTTGATCCCGGAAGAAGATTTCGACTTGGACGATATGATCGACCGTTTGGAAAAAGGCAGAAAACGCGGCAAAAAGCACAGCATCATTATTGTCGCTGAAGGTGTGATGAACGGCAATGAATTGGCCACTTTAATAGAAGAACGCGCAAGTATTGAAACGCGGGTTTCCGTTTTGGGCCATATTCAACGCGGCGGATCCCCAACTGCACGGGACCGTGTACTTGGAAGCCTTTTTGGCGCACGTGCTGTAGAAGTGCTGCTTGAAGGTTCAGGCGGCCGCGCGATTGGCATGAAAAATCATCAAGTGGTAGACTATGATATGACCAAAGCGTTTACGGAAAAGCACGACGCTGACATGAGTTTATTTACCTTATCGAAAGAGTTATCAATTTAATAAGTCAAATGGAGTGAGTATATTGAGAAAAACAAAAATCGTTTGTACAATTGGTCCGGCAAGTGAAACCCCGGAATTACTGGAATCATTAATTGAAGCTGGGATGAACGTGGCCCGCTTGAATTTTTCGCACGGCAGCCATGAAGAACATGCATTGCGCATTCAACGCATCCGTGAAGCATCGAAAAAAACAGGGAAAATTATTGGGATTCTGCTTGATACCAAGGGACCTGAAATCCGCACACATAACATGGAGAACAACGGAGTTGAACTGGTTACAGGGCAATCCATTGCCATTTCCATGACGGAAGTGCTGGGAACAAATGAATTGTTCTCTATTACTTATGGCCAACTGATTGAAGACGTGAACGAAGGATCCATCATCTTGCTAGATGACGGGTTGATTGAACTCCGTGTAACCGGCATCGATAAAGAAAAAGGCTTGATCCATACTTACGTGGAAAATGCCGGAACCCTTAAAAGCAAAAAAGGCGTCAACGTACCAGGCGTTTCTGTGCAATTGCCAGGAATTACGGAAAAAGACGCCCAAGATATTCTTTTCGGCATCGAACAAGGCGTAGATTTCATCGCTGCTTCTTTTGTCAGAAGATCATCTGACGTGATGGAAATCCGTGAACTTCTGGAAAACAATAACGGTTCGCATATCCAAATCATTCCGAAAATCGAAAACCAGGAAGGCGTTGACAATATTGACGACATCCTGATGATTTCCGATGGTTTAATGGTAGCACGCGGCGACCTTGGCGTTGAGATTCCGGCGGAAGTTGTTCCTTTGGTTCAAAAATCGCTGATTGAGAAATGCAACAGCGCCGGCAAACCGGTAATCACTGCCACTCAAATGCTCGATTCCATGCAGCGCAACCCGCGCCCGACACGTGCAGAAGCAAGTGACGTAGCGAACGCCATTTTTGACGGCACGGATGCCATCATGCTTTCTGGAGAAACGGCAGCCGGCCTTTATCCAGTTGAATCGGTTGAAACGATGCACCGCATTGCGATGACGACTGAGGATGCATTGAATTATAAACAAATCGTTTCTACACGCAGAAAAGAAAAAGAATCAAACATGACGGAAGCGATTGGCCAAGCCGTTGCTTACACAGCTTTGAACTTGAAAGTGAAAGCGATCATCGCACCGACGGAAAGCGGACATACAGCAAGAATGATCTCGAAATACCGTCCGGGCGTCATGATTATCGCAGTTACATCTGCAGATATCGCTTCCCGTAAACTGACGCTTGTATGGGGTGTTCAGCCGATCGTCGGTTCTAAAGTCCATTCGACCGATGAATTGCTTGAAAATGCAGTGGATGAAAGCTTGAAGCACCATTTTGTAAAACATGGTGATTTAGTTGTCATCACGGCAGGTGTACCGGTCGGCCAGGCAGGTACAACCAACTTGATGAAAGTGCATTTAATCGGCGACAGCATTGCCAAAGGGCAAGGCATCGGCAAAACGGTTGCGATGGGCAAAACTTTGGTTGTCAGAAATGCTGAACAAGCTTTGGCTGCAGATACTCAAGGGAAAATCATCGTAACCATCGGGACAGACCGTGAAATGATGCCGGCAATTGAAAAATGTGCGGGCATTGTGACAGAAGAAGGCGGATTGACGAGCCATGCGGCGGTTGTCGGTTTAAGCCTTGGGATTCCGGTAATTGTCGGTGTTACGAATGCGACAGGAATGATCGAGAATGATTACGATATTACGATTGATGCCGAAACCGGCATTATTTACCACGGCCACGCCAGCGTCTTGTAAAACAACTCAGGAGGTTCAACCGAACTATGAAATGGTTTTTTACAGCTCTGATTATTGTTCCAACACTTGAATTGGCCTTGCTTATCTGGGCCGGAGGAAAAATCGGCTTTTTTCCGACGCTCGCCATCATCATTGTAACCGGGCTTATCGGAGCTTATCTGGCGAAAAAGCGGGGAGTGAAAGCAATCCATGATATCCAGGATAGCTTCAGCCGCTTCCAGCCGCCGGGAGATCATTTGCTGAACGCCGCTTTTGTATTAGTGGGCGGCGTCCTGCTTTTGACGCCTGGCTTTATTTCAGATGCAGTCGGCCTTTCCATGCTTTTTAAACCGACCCAGAAATTGTATAAACCGCTTGTTTTCAAGCTGATTCAAAAAAACATGAAAAACACTCGGGTTATCGTCCGATAATCCCGAGTGAATTCATCGTTTTTCAGGAAAATTTAATAAAACTAAGCGTTTTCATTCACAAATTCTTCAAAGTTGATTATAATGACAAAGTAAGGAATTTGATTCAGATTTACAAATGATTGAAAACCCATCATTCGGGCTTTTTTTTTGGAATGATGAATTAGAATAAGAAGGAGCGATTTATATGACATCGGCAAAAGGTTTAGAAGGTGTAGTAGCGACACAATCTGCCATCAGTTCTATTATTGATGACACTCTTACATACGTTGGCTACAATATCGACGATTTAGCAGACAATGCTAGCTTCGAAGAAGTCGTTTATCTGCTTTGGCATCAGCGTTTGCCAAAAGAAGATGAATTAGCAGAATTGAAACAGCAATTGGCGGATGACATGGCCATCCCTCAAGAAGTGCTGGATCACTTCAAAACATACCCAATCGCAAAAGTTCATCCAATGGCGGCTCTTCGCACAGCCGTTTCAATGCTTGGACTATTTGACGAAGAGGCAGAAGAAATGAACCCTGAAGCGAATTACCGCAAAGCAATTCGCATCCAGGCTAAAATTTCGACAATCGTTACTGCTTTCGCCCGCATCCGCAAAGGGGAAGAGCCAGTGGCACCGAAGAGCGATTTGAGCTATGCAGCGAACTTCCTTTACATGCTTTCAGGATCTATGCCTGAAGACATTGAAGTAGAAGCGTTCAACAAAGCACTTGTTCTACACGCTGACCACGAATTGAATGCATCTACATTTACTGCACGCGTTGCAGTTGCTACATTGTCTGATGTCTATTCAGGAATCACTGCAGCAATCGGCGCATTAAAAGGGCCATTGCACGGTGGAGCGAACGAACAAGTAATGAAGATGCTGACTGAAATCGGTTCTGTTGATAAAGTTGATGAAATCATCAATGAAAAATTAGCGAACAAAGAAAAAATCATGGGCTTCGGACACCGCGTTTACCGCCAAGGTGATCCACGTGCGAAACACTTGCGCGAAATGTCCCAAAAATTAACGAAAATCCGCAACGAAGAAAAATGGTATGAAATGTCAATCCGTATCGAAGAAATCGTAACTGGGCAAAAAGATCTTCCACCGAACGTGGATTTCTACTCTGCTTCTGTTTACCATTCTTTGAATATCGAACACGACCTGTTCACTCCGATTTTTGCTGTATCCCGTACATCAGGCTGGTTGGCTCACATCCTTGAGCAGTATTCAAACAACCGCTTGATCCGTCCGCGTGCTGAATACATCGGACCTGGAATGCAGACTTATGTTCCAGTTTCTGAAAGATAAATAGTAAAGCGGAGGCGATCGTCTAGGCCCGACAGGCATAAGACAGACCAGCGCAGTGGCGCTTTTTGCCGCGCAGCTGGGTTGGCTTATGACCCGAGGGACTGATCGCCAGAGTCTGGACAATAGAAAAGTGCAGGTGCCTATTCAGCCCCGACAAGCGCTGGAAGTCAGGCTGGTAATGGCGTTTTCTGCCATTGCTGGACTGACTGAAGCGACCTCGAGGGGCTAGGCACCGGAACTAGACAAGCTTTAAAGCAGTTAAGTTGAAAACAAAAAATACATGGGGCTCGCACATTGTGCAGCCCTATGACTTTGACTACAGGAGGCTATTACAAATGACTAACGGTGAAAAAATCTCAGTTGAAAACGGCGTATTGAACGTCCCTAACCAAGCAGTAATTCCATTCATTATCGGTGACGGTACTGGCCCGGATATCTGGAATGCAGCATCACGCGTTCTTGAAGAAGCAGTCAACAAAGCTTATAACGGCGAAAAAGCGATCGTTTGGAAAGAAGTCCTTGCTGGACAAAAAGCATTCGACCAAACTGGCGAATGGTTGCCGCAAGAAACTTTGGACGTAATCAACGAATACTTGATCGCGATCAAAGGGCCTCTTACTACACCAATCGGCGGCGGTATCCGTTCATTGAACGTAGCTTTGCGCCAAGAACTTGATCTATACACTTGCCTGCGTCCTGTTCGCTACTTCGAAGGCGTACCTTCACCGGTTAAACGCCCAGAAGACACTGACATGGTCATCTTCCGTGAAAACACTGAAGATATCTATGCAGGTATCGAGTATGCAAACGGTTCTGACGAAGTGAAAAAATTGCTTGCTTTCCTAACAGATGAAATGGGCGTTAAAAACATCCGCTTCCCTGAATCTTCAGGCCTAGGCATCAAGCCGATTTCTGAAGAAGGAACAAAACGTTTGGTCCGTGCTGCAATCAACTATGCATTGACTGAAAAACGCGAGTCTGTAACTCTTGTACACAAAGGCAATATCATGAAATTCACTGAAGGAGCTTTCAAAAACTGGGGCTACGAAGTGGCTGAACAAGAATTCGGCGATAAAGTCTTCACTTGGAACCAGTACGATGCAATCAAAGATGAGCAAGGAACTGATGCTGCAAACAAAGCGCAGGAAGAAGCTCTTGCTTCAGGCAAAATCCTTGTTAAAGATTCAATCGCTGATATCTTCCTTCAGCAAATCCTTACACGTCCAAGCGAGTTCGACGTTGTTGCAACAATGAACTTGAACGGAGATTACATCTCTGACGCTTTGGCTGCTCAAGTAGGCGGAATTGGTATCGCACCTGGTGCGAACATCAACTACGATACTGGACATGCGATTTTTGAAGCAACTCACGGTACAGCTCCTAAATACGCTGGCCAAGACAAAGTAAACCCTTCATCTGTTATTCTTTCAGGCGTATTGATGCTTGAACACCTTGGATGGGGCGAAGCTGCTAAATTGATCACGAATTCTATGGAGAAAACAATTGCTTCTAAAGTTGTAACTTACGACTTTGCACGTCTAATGGACGGCGCTACAGAAGTGAAATGCTCTGAGTTCGCTGACGAATTAATTAAAAACTTGTAAGATAAGGAGAGGGGGAAACCCCTCTTTTTTTCATATCCAAATCGATACCAAAGGGGAGTTTTTTATGACATTCAAACGTAAAAAGATTTCTGTAATCGGTTCAGGTTTTACAGGTGCAACAGCTGCATTTCTGCTTGCCCAAAAAGAATTGGGCGATGTCGTGCTCGTGGACATTCCGCAAATGGAGAACCCGGCAAAAGGAAAAGCGCTGGATATGGCTGAAACCGGTCCTGTCGAAGGCTTCGACGCACGGGTGACCGGAACAGCCAACTACGAAGACACGAAAGACTCGGATCTGGTTATCATTACTGCCGGAATCGCAAGAAAACCAGGGATGAGCCGTGATGATCTGGTCCAGACCAATCAAAAAGTCATGAAATCTGTTACGGCTGAAGTTGTAAAATATTCGCCCAATACCACCATCCTTGTTTTAACAAACCCGGTAGATGCGATGACTTATACCGTGTTCAAAGAGTCCGGCTTCCCGAAAGAGCGCGTCATTGGCCAGTCGGGAGTTCTGGATTCCGCCCGATTCCGCAGCTTTGTTGCTGAAGAATTGAAGGTATCGGTGAAAGACGTCACCGGATTTGTGCTAGGCGGCCATGGAGATGATATGGTGCCTTTGGTTCGTTATTCTTATGCAGGCGGCATTCCGCTGGAAACTTTGATTTCTAAAGAACGCCTCGACGAAATCGTGGAACGGACGCGAAAAGGCGGAGCGGAAATTGTTAATCTTTTAGGGAATGGATCTGCCTATTATGCGCCGGCTGCATCATTGGTTGAAATGGCAGAAGCTATTATTAAAGACCAGCGCCGGATTTTGCCTTCCATCGCTTATTTAGAAGGCGAGTACGGACTGGACGGCATTTATTTGGGCGTACCGACGATTCTTGGCGCTAGCGGCATCGAAAAAGTTATCGAAATCGATTTGAACGATGAAGAACAAACCTTATTGAACAACTCGGCTGAATCAGTAAAAGCCGTCATGAAAGTTTTAGCCTAACACCAGGCGAGCAGGGATTTTTCTTGCTCGTTTTTTTAATAGCGGCAGATGCGGGGAGAGTAGGTCTCCGAGCGCTTGCACTTATATGAGCTTACTTGATACTATAGAGGTATCAAGATTTAGGAGGGAAAGTTATTGTTGCTTGGAAAGAAGCGTGAATTAGGCCGTAAAGTCGAAGAAATGAATGTCGGAGAAAAGCTGAATCTGACAGAGAAAATTGAAGACAAAGATCTTCTGCTTTATCTTGGTTTGACGAATGACGGCAATCCGCTGTATATACAGCATGATTTCGCTTCGCAAACAGTTTACGGAAAACCCGTTGTGCCGAATATTATGCTGACGGGCATTATCACTTCTGCAATCTCCAAATATTTGCCTGGTCCTGGATCTTATATTACAGAACAAAAGCTGAAATTCCGCGAGCCGGTCTATCACTATGCAACAATCGAGTTCTTGCTGGAAGTGATTGAAGTGGATATCAAACATAACGAAGTCACCATCCACATCGCAGCAACAAATGAAGAAGGCAGTCCTGTAGTGGAAGGAACTGTATTGGTCCATCCGCCCCAAATCATCAATCAGCTGTCCACTTAAGCTGCAGATAATATCTAAAGCGGTTTGGAATGGGGGTTTCAAACTGAATGTGGAGGATGTCAAATGCTGAAAAAAATATTGATTATCGAAGATGAACATTCAATTGCGACTTTGTTGTCATATAACTTGGTGCAAGCCGGTTATGAAACGATCATTGCGAACGATGGAAAAGAAGGGTACGAAAAAGCTTTAACAGAAAAGCCGTCTTTGGTTTTGCTTGATTTGATGCTGCCGTCTATGGACGGGGTGGAGGTTTGCAAGTCGCTGCGCCAGCAAAAAGTCCAAACACCGATTATCATGCTGACCGCAAAAGACGATGAATTCGATAAAGTGCTGGGCCTTGAACTTGGGGCGGATGACTATATGACCAAACCGTTCAGTCCGCGTGAAGTAGTTGCCCGTGTTAAGGCGGTTTTGCGGCGGACAGATCAAACGTCCGTTGCCCAAACAGATTCTTCTGCACCGCTGACATTTGGCAACTTAAAAGTCTTCCCGGAACAATTTGAAGTTTACCTCGGCGAAGAACAAATTGAATTCACACCAAAAGAGTTTGAGCTGCTGGTGTATTTAATGGAAAACAAAAACCGGGTTTTGACGCGCGATCAACTGCTTAGTGCCGTATGGAAATACGATTTTGCAGGAGATACCCGGATTGTTGATGTACATATCAGCCACTTGCGGGATAAAATAGAAGAAAACAGCCGGAAACCGCTCTATATCAAAACGATTAGAGGACTGGGCTACAAATTCGAGGAGCCGAAGGCAGGATGAAATCATTTAAGCATCGATTGCTGATGACGATTCTGCTTTGGATCGGTGTGCTGTTAGCTGGCCTTTTTGTCGTCATTGGCCA
The DNA here is from genome assembly GCF_020071995.1 of Planococcus chinensis. GTDB lineage: Bacteria > Bacillota > Bacilli > Bacillales_A > Planococcaceae > Planococcus > Planococcus chinensis_A. Next base: position 66,212 of record NZ_JABWTK010000004.1, read on the forward strand.
GCTTTTTCCTATCTATGCGGAAACGCACGACAAAATGCAGGTCTGGCTGTTCCTGTTTTTAATTTTTGTGGTGGCGATGCTTTTTTCTGCGATTATCGGCTACCGCATCATTCAAGTCCAGGCGCTGCCGATTGAGAATGTGACAGAAACCGCTTTGGAATTGGCAAAAGGGAATTACCGGGCGCGGGCCTTTGAATACAGCAATGCCAGTACAGTGGAGTTGAGTTCCACTATTAATATTTTGGCTAGAAACTTGCAGGAAATCACTTCGGTTCGCGAGATGGAGCAAGAACGTTTGAAAACGCTCATCGAAAACATGGGCAGTGCGCTGATCATGATTGACCGGCAGGGCGGCATAACATTGGTCAACCGCTCGTTCATGACCGAGTTTCAGTTATCGAGTGAGGATATCGAAGGGAAATTTTACAAAGAAATCCCGATTCCGCATGTTCTGGAGCGGTTTATCGAACAGGTCTTTATGACGGAAACTTCTGCCCGCAATCAGCTGGAGTTCAAGCAAGGCATCAGTACGAAGCATATCGATGTGTACGGCGCGCCGGTTTTGGGGGAGCATGAGCAATGGCTCGGAATTGTCATTGTTTCCCATGACATTACCGAGTTGAAGCGGCTGGAACAAATCCGGAAAGATTTTGTGGCCAACGTCTCGCATGAACTGCGAACGCCGGTTACATCGATTAAAGGCTTCACGGAAACGCTGCTTGACGGTGCCTACAAAGATCCGGAAACGACGCTTTCTTTTTTGGAAATCATTGAAAAAGAAAGCCACCGGCTGGAGATGCTCGTCAAGGATCTGCTGGAGCTTTCTAAAGTGGAACAAGCTGGTTTTCAAGTGGATGCCGTGCCGACCGATTTGGAAATGCTGATCGAACGGGCAGGAGAAATGGTTGAAAGAAAGCTTGAAGATAAAAATATCGAGTTGAAACTTGAACTCGAACCGGTTAGTGTACAAGGGGACCCAAATCGCCTTGTACAAGTCATGATGAATTTATTGATCAATGCCATCACGTATTCGCAAGCTAAAACAGCCATTACGGTTCGCCTGTATAAAAAAGGCGATGAAGCGATTATCGAAGTGGAAGATCAGGGTATAGGTATTGAAGCATCAGAAATTGATAGGCTATTTGAACGGTTTTACCGGGTCGACCGTGCCCGCAGTCGAAATTCCGGCGGAACCGGGTTAGGATTATCAATAGTTAAACATTTGATAGAGGCACATCACGGCAAAGTGAAAGTTGCGAGCAAAGTAGGCGTCGGCACGACCTTTACCATTTATTTGCCTTTAGCAGATTAATATATAGGAGGAACATATGGATAATTTACCTTTTCTGCCGATTATTGTAGGCACTGATATGAACGCTTATAATATGGCCATTTCATTTCACGAAGCATATGGCATCAAACCCGTTTTAGTGGGGAAAGAACCGTTGTCGTTTACGGCAATGAGTACAATAACAGAGACCATCGAGCTGCGCTCCGGCTTGTCCGACCCGGCGCAATTTGCGGGGATCTTGACAGAAGTGGCCGGCAAATACAGAACACCGGGAAAAACATTGCTGCTGGTCGGCACAAATGATTTGTACGTGCGCTTGATCATCGAAAATGCATCGGTCCTACGAGAGCATTTTGTCTTTAATTACATTTCGGAAGATTTGATGAACCAGTTGCAGGTAAAATCGAATTTTTACAAGTTATGCCGCGAACATGGCATCGATACACCGACAACGTTCTTTTACGACTGCCGTTCCAGACAGCCGTTTGAAGAGCAAATGATGTATCCAGTCATCATTAAGCCGAGCAACGGCATTGAGTATAACCTCAATAAATTCGAAGGCCAGCAGAAAGTCTATAAAGTTGAAAATCCACGGGAATTGCAGGAAGTCATCCGGACAATTATTGCCAGCGGGTATCAGGATGAATTGATCATCCAGGATTATATTCCAGGCGATGATACATATATGTGGGATTCTGTCATCTATGCCAATTCCAAAGGCAAAACGCAGCTCGTAACCTATGCCCAGGTGGTGCTGCAGGAGCATACCGTTACGGCGATCGGGAACTATACCGCTTTGATCACACGCTACAACAAAGATATGATGGTCAAGCTCCAGAATTTCCTGGAAGCAGTGGGCTATACCGGCTTTGCCAATTTCGATTTGAAATATGATGAGCGGGACGGCAAGTTCAAAGTGTTCGAAGTGAATATCCGCCAAGGACGTTCAAGTTACTACGTCACTGCTTTAGGGCATAACATGGCCACGTATTTTGTTGACGACTTGATTTACGGCGTGGAAAAACCTGTCACGTATTTGAATGAAGAATTCTTGTTCACGGTCGTACCGAAAATTGTCCTCCGCAAATTTGTCGACAATAAAGCGGTGCAGCGTGACATCAATCAATTATTGAAAAAAGGCAAATACGTCAATCCTTTGTTCTATAAGAAAGATACACATTTGAAACGGAAATTGTACCTGTTTGCAAGACAAGTGAATTATTATAAGAAATACAAAAACAACCAGTGGTGACGCTGGTTGTTGAGCTTGTAGAAAAATAATTTTTAAGCTTGAAAGGTGAATGAACAGGCAACCGGAAATGCCGGATCCTCCGTTACAGCCGGACGCGTTCCGCGGGCTTTCACTTCGGATCCTTAGTGTGCAGGCTACCCAAAGGTGTCGCTTTTCTTCTGTAACTAAAAAATTGAGCGTCATTCGGTCTATTGTTTATTTTCAAATGAAAGTGACACGTCCAACCGGTCCGGCCACGAAGACTCCAGTGGGAGCAGTGAAGGAGCAGTGCGACTGAGCGACGAAAGCTGAAGGCCCCGCAGGCAAGACATTGGCCGAAGGCAGTGAGGCCATGTCTTTGCGACGAAGCTAGCGCAGCGATGCAACGCTCTTTCATGTTTCGAAGCTAGCGAAGCGATGCAGAAACAGGAGCAGCGGGTTTTCAAAGCGACGAGGAGACTGAAGCTGAGCCCACGGAAAGCGAAGTGGCCGGTCCGGTTGGTTTTATGCATTGCTATTCCTTTAATTTGTTTTTGTCTACAGTCTAAACAACCAATGGTGACGCTGGTTGTTTTATTTATCAAAGAATCTTAACATTTACAGAACCTTAACACTGGCTTCACATTCAAGTGTTAAGGTTTAATAGAACCCCCCTTCAACCGCATGAAGGGAAAAGGAGCCCTCCCCGGGGCTCTTTTTCTTTTTTCCTGAAACTATTTCAATATTGTTACGTATATGAAATATAAGGAAAAAAAGGAGGAGCAAAAATGGCTACGAAAAAAGTTCTGTCGATTATCGGCTTGTCCATTGCAGGCATTTTAGTGCTGATAGCCGTCTTTACCAGCTGGTACACCGTAGATGAATCCGAACAAGCTGTCATTATTACATTCGGGGAAGCAAAAGAAACAGTTGTGGAGTCCGGCCTGCATTTTAAATTGCCTTGGCCAATCCAAAAAGCGGAAATTCTTTCCAAAGAAACGTACAGCCTTCAGTTTGGCTATAACCAAAACGCAGAAGGTGAGATTGTCGCATTTGATAAGGAAACAAAAATGATTACGGGTGATGAAAACATTGTGTTGACTGACCTGGTCGTCCAGTGGAAAATCACCGACCCTAAAAAGTACTTATTCAATTCAGAAGCCCCCCAGGAAATTCTTCACGATGCCACTTCTGCTTCCATCCGTTCCATTATCGGCAGTTCGTTGATTGATGATGCACTGACATCCGGAAAAGCGGAAATCGAAGCAGAAACTAGAGATCTCTTGGCTTCATTGATTGAAAAATACGATATCGGCGTAACGGTTCTGGCGGTGAAGCTGCAGGACGTGGAATTGCCGAACGAAGAAGTCCGGGCAGCGTTCACCAATGTAACAGATGCCCGTGAAACGATGAACACCAAAATCAACGAAGCGCAAAAATACGAAAACCAGAAGCGAAATGAAGCATTAGGGGAAAAAGCGGCAATCAATTCCCGTGCAGAGGGCCAGAAAGTATCGCGCATCGAACAAGCACGTGGGGATGTGGCCATCTTCGATAAATTATATGCGGAGTATAAAACAAATCCTGATGTCACGCAGCAGCGCCTCGTCATGGAAACCTTGGAAACGGTTTTGCCGAATGCCAAACTTTACATTATGAACGACGACGGCGGCACGATGAAGTATTTGCCTCTTAACGAGATGCAGACAGTCGTACCTCCAGCGGCAGAAACTGAAGAAACGAAAGAAACAGAGGAAGGAGGCGGAAACTGATGGAACCCAACAATCCTTTGCAAACGCCTAAAAAACCGAATCCATGGGAAAAGCCGATCAAGCCGAAAAAGCAAAGACCGCCGAAAGAGCCTATTCAATTCAAAAAATATTGGAAATTGATTGTAGCGCTATCGGTCGCCTTGTTTGCCTTGGTTGTCATTTTGACGAATGTCTATGTGGTAAAAGAAAACGAATACCGGGTGGTCCGCCAATTCGGGGAAGTGGTGGCGATACAAGATGAACCAGGCATCCGGATGAAGGTTCCGTTTATCCAAAGCATTACTACTTTGCCGAAATACCAGATGACCTACGATGTATCGGAAGCGGAAATCAATACGAAAGACAAAAAGCGCATCATCATCGACAACTACGCTGTTTGGCAAGTGGTAGATCCGATTGATTTGATCACCAACGCTGTTTCAATCGTCAATGCGGAATCGCGGATGGAAGAATTTATTTATTCAGTGGTCCGCACGGAACTTGGCCAGCTGAATTACGATGAAATCATCAATGATGAGAATTCCTCGCGCGGCAGTTTGAATGACAATGTAACAGCGAAAGTCAATGAACTGCTTGAAAAAGACCAGTATGGGATTAAAGTAGTCGATGTCCGGATGAAACGCACCGATTTGCCGGAAGAAAATGAGCAGTCGGTTTACACGCGGATGATTTCGGAACGGGATTCAACGGCCCAGGACTATTTGTCGCAAGGCGATGCGAAAAAACGCGAAATCGAAGCCCAGGCAGACCGGGAAGCTCAGGAAGTGATTGCGACTGCCCGGAAAGAAGCCGCTTTGATCCAGGCTGAAGGGGAATCGGAAGCAGCCAAAATCTACAACCAATCGTTTTCGAAAGATCCAGAGTTTTACGGGCTTTACCGTTCGCTGTCATCTTATACAAAAACAATCGGGGAAGATACCGTCATCATCTTACCGTCTGATTCGCCATATGCCCAAATTCTGTCAGGGAATATGGAATAAGCTAGGCCGTCATTTCTTTTCTTTTTGCCCACGTGGTAAAATAAAAGGAATGACGGCTTATTTTTATTTAATTGGTAAGCATAATGATTTTACAAGGAGACGCAGAATGGGCGAATTTGTTCGAAGACGAACTAGCTGTCTGCATGGGTCCTATTGAAAGGGGTAATATTGTGGCGAAGAAAATATTATTATTGGATGGAAACAGTTTGGCGTACCGGGCATTTTTTGCCTTGCCGCTATTAACAAATGAACACGGGGTCCATACAAACGCTGTCTACGGATTTACGATGATGCTGCAGCGAATACTGGAGGAAGAAAAGCCGACGCATATGGTGGTCGCTTTCGATGCCGGAAAAACCACCTTCCGCCACGAAACATTCAGTGAATACAAAGGCGGACGCCAGAAAACACCGCCCGAGCTATCTGAGCAGTTTCCGTATTTGCGTAAATTGATTGATGCCTACCGCATCAAGCGCTACGAATTGCCGAATTATGAAGCCGATGATATTATCGGAACTTTAAGTTTGGAGGCGGAACAAGCAGGCGATGAAGTCATTGTCATTTCAGGAGACAAAGATTTGACGCAGCTCGCTTCTCCGTCGACGACCGTCTACATTACGCGCAAAGGAATCACCGATATTGAAAAATATACTGTTGACCATATCCAGGAAAAATACGGTTTGACGCCTGAGCAGATTATCGATTTGAAAGGCCTGATGGGAGATTCTTCCGATAATATTCCGGGAGTTCCGGGTGTCGGGGAAAAGACGGCCCTTAAACTGTTGGCAGCCCATGGCTCGGTCGAAGGCGTGTATGAAGCGATCGACCAGCAAAAAGGAAAACTGAAAGAGAAGCTCGTTGAAAACGAAGAGCTGGCATTGATCAGCAAAAAATTGGCGACGATCGAGCGCAAGGCGCCGATTGAAATTAAGATTGATGAACTGGCTTATTCAGGCCCGGACCAGGACGAATTGGTTCAGGTTTGGAATGAGCTGGCGTTTAAATCGCTGCTGGAAAAAATGGACTACACAGCAGAAGAGTCGGAGAAAGAAGAGCTGGTATTTGAAGTGCTGCAGGAAATCGACCCGGCGATCTTTGAAGACGAAATGGCCATCCATCTTGAAATGTATGATGAACAATACCATACATGCGATTTGCTTGGCGTTTCGCTTGCCACTGCTTCTAAAACCTATGTCATTCCAATGGATGTCGTTAAAGGTTCTGAAGCCTTTAAACTATGGTTGATGGACGACACGAAGAAAAAATACATGTCGGACTCAAAGGCGGCAACAGCGGCTTTCTATCGCTGCGGCTTGGAAGTGGCAGGCGTTGATTTTGATTTGATGCTCGGCGCGTATATCGTCAATCCGTCGCTCACTTACACCGACCTGGCAAACATCGTCCAGGAATACGGCTATACAGACGTATCGCAGAACGAACAGATTTACGGCAAAGGCGCGAAAAAATCGGTTCCGGATGACAGCATTCTGCATGAACACATTGCCAGAAAAGGCCGCACGATCTGGGCAGTCCGCCCGACCGTCCTCAAGAAATTGGAGGAGAACGAACAATTCGAGCTGTATTACAACCTGGAATTGCCGCTTGCTACGGTTCTCGGGACGATGGAATCGTTTGGCGTGAAAGTGGACAAAGAGCAGCTGGTGGCGATGGGCAAAGAATTGGGCGAGAAATTGGCCGAAATCGAAAAGAACATCCACTCGCTTGCCGGAGAAAAATTCAACATCAATTCACCGAAGCAATTAGGCGTCGTGCTGTTTGAAAACTTGGGTTTGCCTGTCTTGAAAAAGACAAAGACCGGCTATTCGACGGCGGCAGACGTACTGGAAAAGCTGGAAGGCCAGCATGAAATCATTTCGCAAATCCTGATGTACCGCCAGCTGGGCAAAATCCTTTCGACTTATATTGAAGGCTTGTTGAAAGAAATTCATGAAGACGGCAAAGTCCATACGCGTTTCCAACAGGCTTTGACGACTACCGGGCGCCTCAGCTCCATCAATCCGAACTTGCAGAACATCCCTGTTCGGGTAGAAGAAGGGCGCAAAATCAGAAAAGCGTTTGTGCCATCTGAACCGGATTGGATCATGGTTGCAGCAGATTACTCGCAGATTGAACTGCGTGTACTTGCCGATATGTCGAAAGACGAAAGCCTGATAGACGCCTTCAAACACGATTTAGATATTCACACGAAAACAGCAAGTGACGTGTTTAACGTGCCTTTAGAAGAAGTTACATCGGACATGCGCCGTGCCGCAAAAGCGGTCAACTTCGGCATTGTCTACGGCATCAGCGACTATGGGTTGTCGCAGAGCCTAAACATCACCCGGAAAGCGGCCGCGGAATTCATTGACAATTACTTGAAGAGTTTCCCGGGCGTCAAAAATTACATGGACGGCAGCATCCAGACAGCGAAGCAGAACGGATTTGTGACGACGCTGATGAAGCGCCGCCGCTACTTACCGGACATCAACAGCTCGAACTTCAATCTGCGCAGCTTTGCCGAGCGGACAGCGATGAATACGCCGATCCAGGGAAGTGCAGCCGATATCATCAAAAAAGCGATGATCGATATGGCGGATGCGCTGGAACAGGAAAATATGCAGACGCGTATGCTGCTGCAAGTGCACGATGAATTGATTTTTGAAGCGCCTCCTGAAGAATTGGAGAAACTGAAAACACTCGTGCCGCAGATTATGGAAAATGCAGTCCAATTGAACGTGCCGCTGAAAGTGGACTTTGCATTTGGCGATACTTGGTACGATACAAAATGATAGGAGGGCTCTTGGATGCCTGAACTTCCGGAAGTGGAAGGCGTTGTCCGCCTGATACGCCCGGTCTCCATTGGGAAAAAGATCCGCGATGTCTATGTGTCAGATACGATTCGCTTATCGAAAACAAATGGAAAAGAAGCCATTATTAAAAAGATGGAAGCCGATTCTTTTATCGGCAATTTGATCGGAGCACAAATTATCAGCGTGGAACGGCGCAGCAAGTATATCTATTTTACCTTGAAAACAGAAGAGGAGTTTTTGCTCGTCAACCATTTGGGGATGTCTGGCGCCTGGTTTTATGTCGACAGCCTGCTGTCGATCAACGAAGACAAATTCAGGCGCCACGTCCACGTGGTGCTGACATTGAGCGACGGCAACCTGCTCGCTTATTCAGATATCCGGCGATTCGGGGAAATGCGTGTGTTAAAGGAAGAGGCGGATTACCCGCCGCTTCTTTTGATGGCGCCGGAACCTTTTGAAGCAGGGGCGCTGGACCATTTCCTGCAGATGGCCGATAGCCCGAAATACAAAAACAAAGCCATCAAAGAAGTGATCATGGACGGCCAGGTGATTTCCGGATGCGGCAATATTTACGCCACGGAAGCCCTTTACCGGATGAAAATCCATCCGAACCGGGCAGCAGGCAGAATTAGCCGTTTGCGGAAAAGCCAGCTGTTTGAATCGATTGTGGCCATATTGCTGGAAAGCATTGAAGCTGGCGGGAGCACTATTTCGGATTACCGGAACATCAACGGTGAATCGGGAAGCATGCAAAACCGCTTTGGAATGTATGGGAAAAAACAATGCATGGTGTGCGGCAGTGCCACCAAGTCGCTGAAAATCGGCGGCAGGACTTCGGTTTACTGTCCAACCTGCCAAAAGTGAGGGTTTAAGATGATTATTGGGTTAACGGGAAGCATTGCCAGCGGAAAAAGTACAGTTTCCGCTATGCTTGCGGAAATGGGCTATCCCATTGTGGATGCCGACAAAGTGGCGCGCCTTGTGGTGGAGCCGGGCAGTGAAACACTGGAGAAAATCAGGGAGCTATTCGGGGATGAAGTGATTCTTCCGGATGGCACCATGGACCGCAAAAAAGTGGGGGAACTGATTTTCAACGACCCGGCAAGCCGAAAAAAGCTGAACGATGTCATCCATCCGGCCATCCGGATGGAAATGCTTCGGCAGCGGGGCGAATTTTTAGATCAGGGCTTTGCTACAGTGATTATGGACATTCCGCTTTTATTTGAAAGCCGCCTGCAGCACTTGGTCGACAAAGTGCTGGTTGTCAGCGTAACGGAAGAACTCCAACTGAAGCGGTTGATGGAGCGCAACGGCTTAAGCGAAAAAGAAGCACGGGCGCGCATTGCATCCCAATTGCCGATGTCCGTAAAAGAAGAAGGAGCGGATGCCGTTATCTACAATAATGGCTCAGTCGATGAAACCAAATGGCAATTAAACCGCATTTTGGACCAGTGGAAACGATTACATTCAGAATAATAAAGAAACGTGTGACTTTAAGGTTCCAGAATCCGTAAAATGTGTTATACTATATAACGAATTAAAAATATAAGTATAACTTATTTAATTGGAGGACTCGTACATGACAGTTTCTATTGCGATTAACGGATTTGGCCGTATTGGCCGCATGGTTTTTAGACAAGCGATTTTAATGGACGACATCACCGTTGCTGCCATTAATGCCAGCTACCCTGCTGAAACTTTAGCGCATTTGGTTAAATATGACACAAATCATGGAACTTTCGATGCCGAGGTCTCTGCTGAAGGAGATGCAATAATTGTTAACGGCAAACGAGTTCAACTCGTCAATGAACGGGATCCTTTAAAGCTGCCATGGGAAAAGATGGGCATTGATATTGTCATTGAAGCCACAGGGAAATTCAATTCACGCGAACAAGCGGGCCTCCATTTAACAGCAGGAGCCAAAAAAGTCATTTTATCTGCACCTGGCAAAAACGTCGATATCACAATTGTAATGGGCGTGAATGACGACAAACTGGAAGTTGAAAAGCATGACGTCATTTCCAATGCGAGCTGCACAACCAACTGCTTGGCGCCGGTCGCTAAAGTATTGAACGATGCGTTCGGAATTGAAAACGGTTTAATGACAACAGTCCACTCCTTCACGAACGACCAGAAAAACCTGGACAATCCCCACAAAGATTTACGCCGGGCGCGCGCATGCAGCCAGTCCATCATTCCGACTTCTACGGGTGCCGCGAAAGCGCTGTCTTTAGTTCTTCCTGAACTTGAAGGGAAGATGCACGGCATGGCTCTTCGGGTGCCGACGCCGAACGTTTCCCTGGTTGACTTGGTTGTCGACCTGGAGCAGGACGTTACGGTGGAGGACGTCAACGAAGCATTTATCCGCGCTTCTGAAACGGATTTGAAAGGCATTCTAAGATTTACGATGGAGCCGCTTGTGTCGGTCGATTTTAATACCACTTATGAGTCGGCAACAATTGACGGCCTTTCCACGATGGTGATCGGGAACCGCAAAGTCAAAGTACTGGCTTGGTACGACAATGAATGGGGCTACTCTGCACGTGTCGTCGATTTGACGAAAAAAGTAGCGAAATCACTGGTTTTCGCCTGATAGTTAATAAAAACCGCCACTTCTCATAGAAGAGTGGCGGTTTTTTATGTAGTACTTTCCTTTAAAAAAACTATTTAATTTAAGTTATTTTTATTGCATTTCATTTCAATCCATCATATACTAACATTCGTAGCCAAAAAGGCTGCGAACTTCTTCGTTACCAACAGGTTTACGGCAACGGATGGAGCAATCTTTATTCACATGACTGCTTAAAGGGTTAGGACCTCTTTGGACTAACTTTCCCCCGTGGTAGTCAACTTTGAATATTTTGCGCATCAAACACAAAATGATATCAAAGGGGGAAAACGAACCATGGAAACAATGGGACGTCACGTAATTGCAGAACTTTGGCAGTGTGATTTTGACAAATTAAACGATATGGATTTTATCGAACAAACTTTTGTTGATGCAGCACTGAAGTCCGGAGCAGAAGTCAGAGAAGTCGCTTTTCACAAATTTGCACCTCAAGGAGTCAGCGGGGTAGTCATCATTTCTGAATCGCACTTAACGATCCACAGCTTCCCGGAACACGGCTACGCAAGTATTGATGTTTATACTTGTGGAGATTTAGATCCGACCATTGCAGCGAATTATATCGCAGAAGCACTAAATTCCGGTACACGCGAATTTGTAGAAGTGCCACGCGGAATGGGTCCAGTCAGTGTTGGAAAAACCAAAGTTTCAGTAAATGCATAATTCATTTAACATGAAAAACAACAAGCAGGGGGATTAATTCCTCTGCTTTTTCTATTTTCTAAAAGAAATTTTGTTATACTAGAGAGAACAGATAGAAAGTTTAGGGAGATGTCGAAATGAAATGTCCAGCATGCCAGCACAATGGCACTCGCGTTGTTGATTCGCGGCCAGTTGATGATAATAAATCCATAAGAAGGCGCCGGGAATGTGAATCCTGCGGCTATCGCTATACCACATTTGAAAAAGTGGAAGAAATGCCTTTGATTGTCGTCAAAAAAGATGGCTCGCGTGAAGAGTTCAGCCGTGAAAAAGTCTTGAGAGGCTTGATCCGCGCTTGTGAAAAACGGCCAGTCTCACTGGAAGTGCTAGAAGAAGTAGTTTTCGATATTGAGAAGAACCTCCGGCGGGCAGGCAACGCAGAAGTGAAGTCTGAAGAAGTCGGGGAATTGGTGATGGACCGGCTGGCCGGGATTGATGAAGTGGCCTATGTCCGCTTTGCTTCGGTTTACCGCCAGTTTAAGGACATTACTGTATTTATTGATGAGTTGAAGGATTTATTGAAAAAGAGTCCGGAAGATAAGAAATCCGAGTAAGGCGGTGAATTATGTCTGCACTATATAAAGAACTTCAAGCTGCGGATTCTTTTAAAATTCGGATGCCCTACCCGTTTTCAAATTACGACCGCCAATTATTGACGCTGCTGTACCAGCCGCTGATCGGCGCGGAAGCGGCTGCCTTTTACTTGACGCTCTGGGCGGAAGGTGAGGTAAGCAGGGAAGAAGCGACTCATTACACCTTGATGAACATTCTCGGCATCCCGATTGCCAAAGTATTCGAAGCGCGCATTCAACTTGAAGCGATCGGCCTTCTTCGTACATACCGCAAAGACGATGAAAACCGCTCGTTCATTTATGAATTATGCCCTCCACTGGATCCGAAAAGCTTTTTTGCGGATCCTTTGCTGTCGATGTTCCTGTTCAGCAAAATCGGGGAATCGGCTTACCGGAGAGTCAGAGACCGCTTTATCATTCATACGGAAATAGGGGAAGGCTACGAAGAAGTTTCCCGCACGTTTACCGATATATATCAGCCGGTCCACGCCAAAGCGGGCTACCCGGCAGAAACGAAAGATTTGCAGGAACGGACAAACGGCAGCTATGAGACCGATTCCGCCTTTGATTTCGGGCTTCTCCGCCAAGGGCTGTCGGAACAATTGGTGCCGAATCGTGTATTGACAGCGTCCATCCGGGACATCATCGCCAAGCTGGCATTTTTGTACAGTTGGGGGCCGCTGGAAATGCAGAAAGTCGTGCTGCTCGCGATTGACGACGATTACAGACTGACCGTCGAAGGAATCAAAAAAGCGGCCGCAGACTATTACAAATTGACCGTAGCCACTTCAGCGCCGCAATTGGTGCCGGTACATAAAACCGAAATGAAGCCGGCAGAAGCGCCGAAAACAAGACAGGATGAGCTGATTTTGTATTTGGAGTCGGCGTCTCCGGTCGAAGTGCTGCGCGATATTGCAAACGGCAAAGAACCGCTGCCGGCAGATGTCCAACTGGCCAATCAGCTCGTTGTGCAATACGGCATGGAGCCGGCGGTCGTCAATGTGCTGCTGCAATACGTTTTGTTGCGCACGGATATGAAACTGACAAAAGCCTACGTGGAGAAAATCGCATCGCACTGGCTTCGCAAAAATATCACCACGGCAAAAGATGCCATGGAGCTGGCGCGCACAGAACACGAGCAGTACGTGAAGTGGAAGTCGGAAGGTTCTCCCGCTTCATCTTCCAAAGCGCCGGCACGGTCGAACCGCGGCAAACCCGTGCGCGAAGAAAAACTGCCCGAATGGTTTTATCAGAAGGATGAAGCGCCGGCAGAAACGAACGCACCGAAAAACGATAATCTAGAAGTGGAAAAACAAAAACTTCTCGCAAAACTTGCGATGAAGAGAGTTAAGGGTGATTAAATGGAACCGATTCGCGAAACAATGAAACGGGTGGTAAACGCCCCTGCTTTTTCAGAACGCTATAACGAGATGCGAAGAGAAGTGCTGGAACATCCAGGCGTCCAGAAGTTCTTGGAAGAAAATGCAGCAGAAGTGGACAAAAACGTGGTCGACAAAGGCCTTGGCAAACTGTACGAATATATTTACCAATCGCATGACTGCAATAAATGCCCGGGGCTTGGGGATTGCATCAATACCTTGAAGGGCTTTGAGCCGAATTTGGTGCTCGAGCGCGGCAATATCGGCATTGCGTATACACCGTGCCGTTTGAAAAACCAGTACGACAACAAGCGCCGTGCCTCTTCGCTGATCCACAGCATGTACATGCCAAAAGAAGTGATGCAGGCGACGCTTTCCGATTTTGAACCGGACGCGAGCCGCATGGAAGCGTTTCGTGCCGTTACGGAGTTTTTGGATAATGCTACAGGACCTGACAACCTGCCTGAAAAAGGCTTGTATTTCTACGGGAAATTTGGGGTCGGCAAATCATATTTGCTGAGTGCCGTTGCCAATGAACTCGCAGAAGTGAACGTCAAATCCGTACTGGTGTTTGTGCCGGAATTCATGCGTGAGATGAAACAGGCAATCGGCGACCAGACCTTGCAGGAGAAAGTCGATTACGTGAAGCGTGCAGACGTGCTGATGCTTGATGACATCGGAGCGGAAGCGATGTCCAGCTGGACGCGCGACGAAGTGCTCGGCACCATCCTCCATTACCGGATGGCTGAACGGCTGCCGACATTCATGACGTCCAACTTCAGCTACTCGGAACTTCAGCATCACCTGACGTATTCGCAGCGCGGCGAAAAAGAAGACCTAAAAGCGGCGCGCGTCATGGAACGCATCAGAGCACTGACTGCGCCGATCAAGCTGGATGGCAAAAACCGCCGGAATTAACCATACAGGTGTTGCGTTTTTGATTTTTTCGCAGTATAGTAAAAACAATCAATCAGATTTAAAATGCATGGATGAGGACAACAACGGATTTGCACGACTTTCAGAGAGAGAAGCCCCGGCTGCAAGCTTCTTAGTACCGGCAAAACGTTTACCCCCTTTGAGCAGCAACTGTGAACATTCGAGTAGCAGTTGACGGAACCGGCCCGTTAGCCGATGCAGAGCTTCATTTTGGACAGTTTTTCTGTCCGGAATAGAAGAAGGGTGGAACCACGAACAGAGCTTCGTCCCTTTTGGGATGGGGCTTTTTTGTATGGAAAAGCGGAAGCGTCTCGAGGGGCTGGCCGCTGCAGCTGGACAAGAAAAGCGGAAGCGGCCGTTTAGCGCTGCAGCTGGATCGTGAGAAACCCAATACTACATAAAAAGGAGAGAGTAAAATGTCAGACATGATTCAATTAACATTCCCAGACGGTGCAGTAAAAGAGTTTGAAAAAGGCACGACTACAGAAGAAATCGCTCAATCGATCTCACCGGGGCTTCGCAAGAAAGCCTTGGCAGGTAAAGTCGGCGAGCAATTGATTGATTTGAAATCGCCGATCCAAGAAGATGGCAGCATCGCCATCATCACGCCGGAATCGGATGAAGCGATTGAAATTCTTCGCCATTCCACAGCGCATCTTTTGGCGCAAGCGGTGAAGCGCATGTATCCCGATGCTAAACTTGGTGTAGGTCCGGTCATCGAGAACGGCTTTTACTACGATATTGATTCGGAGTCAGCAATCACTTCTGAAGACTTGCCAGCCATTGAAAAAGAAATGAAAAAAATCATCAATGAAAACTTGGAAATCGTGCGAGTGGATGTTTCCCGTGCAGAAGCACAGGAACGCTTTGCTTCTATTGAAGATCCTTATAAATTGGAACTGCTTGAAGCGATTCCGGAAGACGAGCAAGTGTCGATTTATGAGCAAGGCGAATTTTTCGACCTTTGCCGAGGCATTCACGTACCGTCAACAGGGAAATTAAAAGAATTCAAATTGTTGAGTGTAGCAGGTGCATACTGGAGAGGCGACAGCGACAACAAAATGCTGCAGCGCATCTACGGCACAGCTTTCTTCAAGAAAGAAGACTTGAAAGCGCATTTGGCATTCCTGGAAGAAGCAAAAGAACGCGACCACCGCAAAATCGGGAAAGAATTGAATTTATTCATGAACTCCCAAAAAGTCGGCCAAGGCTTGCCGATGTGGCTGCCAAAAGGCGCAACAATCCGCCGCATCATCGAGCGTTATATTGTCGATAAAGAAGAACGCCTGGGCTATGACCACGTCTATACACCGGTAATGGGCAGCGTCGATTTGTATAAAACAAGCGGACACTGGGATCATTACCAGGACGATATGTTCCCGGTTATGCAAATGGACAACGAAGAATTGGTGCTTCGCCCAATGAACTGCCCACACCATATGATGATTTACAAACAAGGCATCCATTCATACCGCAACTTGCCGATCCGCATCGCGGAACTTGGCCTGATGCACCGCTATGAAATGTCCGGAGCGCTTTCCGGCCTGCAGCGTGTACGCGGCATGACATTGAACGATGCACACATCTTCGTTCGCCCGGACCAGATCAAAGAAGAATTCAAGCGTGTGGTCAACTTGGTCATCGAAGTGTATAAAGACTTCGACATCAAAGACTATTCATTCCGTTTGTCTTACCGCGATCCGGAAGACACAGAGAAATACTTCGACGATGACGCGATGTGGAACCGTGCACAGGCCATGCTGAAAGAAGCAATGGATGATTTGGAGCTGCCGTATACAGAAGTGGAAGGCGAAGCGGCGTTCTACGGACCGAAAGTGGATGTCCAAGTGAAAACAGCGCTTGGCAAAGAAGAAACTTTATCGACTGTCCAGCTTGATTTCCTATTGCCGGAGCGCTTTGACCTTTCGTATATCGGAGAAGACGGCAAACAGCACCGTCCGGTCGTTATCCACCGCGGCGTCGTTTCAACAATGGAGCGTTTTGTGGCCTTCCTGATCGAAGAATACAAAGGCGCCTTCCCGACTTGGCTGGCACCGGTGCAAGTGGAAGTAATTCCAGTTTCACTAGATGCCCACAGTGCATATGCAAAGGAAATTCAGGAGAAGATGCAAAACCATCGCCTGCGCGTCGATATTGATGAGCGCGACGAGAAACTGGGCTATAAGATCCGTGAAGCGCAGATGCAAAAGGTTCCTTATATGCTGGTGATCGGAGACCAGGAGCTTGAGAACGGTTCGGTCAACGTCCGCAAATACGGCGAGCAGAAATCAGAAAGCATGCCGTTCGATGACTTCCTGAAACTGATCCAAAGCGAACTTCGCTAAAAGTGTTGACATGCATATAGGTGCATGGTATTATGAATAAGGTTATAGAATACTTATATGTGCAAAGCAGGAGCACCCGCTTCTCACCTGATTGACGTATTGTTGGCAGGTATACACGATTGACTACTACACGCATGCGTGCGTGTGTCATATTTGCGGGTGGACCTCTGTGGTCCACCCGCTTTTGTTTTGGATCGGAACCTGTAAGCCGACAACGTCCGTCGGTTCATGCATTTAAGCTATTCGCGACACTATCCGGAGGTGGATTAATATTAGCAAAGACATCAATGTAAATGAAGGTATTCGTGCACGTGAATTACGGGTTATTGATCAGAACGGTGAACAACTCGGCATTAAGACACGTAACGAAGCACTTGAAATTGCTGCTCGTGTCAACTTGGATCTTG
This sequence comes from Planococcus chinensis, assembly GCF_020071995.1. Lineage (GTDB taxonomy): Bacteria > Bacillota > Bacilli > Bacillales_A > Planococcaceae > Planococcus > Planococcus chinensis_A. The sequence continues at coordinate 83,242 of NZ_JABWTK010000004.1, forward strand.
TACTTGTGGCTCCTCAAGCTAAGCCGCCGGTCGCTCGCATCATGGACCATGGTAAATTCAAGTTTGAACAGCAGAAGAAAGATCGTGAAATCCGTAAAAATCAAAAAGTCATCGTTGTTAAAGAGGTTCGTTTGAGCCCGACAATCGATGAGCATGATTTCAATACGAAACTTCGCAATGCGATCAAGTTCCTTGAAAAAGGCGACAAAGTTAAAGCATCAATCCGTTTTAAAGGCCGTGCCATCACGCACAAAGAAATCGGACAACGCGTTCTTGAGCGCTTCGCTGAAGCGTGCAAAGAAGTGTCTACGGTTGAACAGCGCCCTAAAATGGATGGCCGCAGCATGTTCTTGATGCTAGCGCCAACTCACGAAAAAGAATAATAGTACAATTGTTTAGGAGGAACTCGAAATGCCGAAAATGAAAAGCCACCGCGGTGCGATGAAACGTTTCAAGAAAACTGGAACTGGTAAAGTAAAACGCAACCGTTCACACACAAGCCACTTATTTGCAAACAAATCGACTAAGCAAAAGCGTCACCTTCGCAAAGGGAAACTTGTTTCTGCAGGCGATTTGAAACGCATCAAATCTTTGATCTACAACATGAAGTAAGAAAAGCGGAAACGGCCGTTCAGCTCCGACAGGCATAAGGCAGTTCAGCGAAGCGGCGGTTTATGCCGTGCAGCTGGGTTGACTTATGACCCGAGGAGCTGGCCGTTGAAGTCTGGACAAGATCGAAAAGCGAAAACAGCTGTCAAAGCTGTACGCTATAATTCTACAAAAACAAAAATCGAATTTTTCATATTCAAGCAGGAGGTAATGTATTATGCCACGCGTAAAAGGTGGAACAGTGACGCGCCAGCGTCGTAAAAAGGTAATTAAATTAGCAAAAGGTTATTACGGTGCGAAGCACATTCAATATAAAGTAGCTAACCAACAAGTAATGAAGTCTGGTAACTATGCTTACCGTGACCGTCGCAACAAAAAACGTGACTTCCGCAGACTGTGGATCACTCGTATCAACGCAGCAGCTCGTTTGAACGACATTTCTTACAGCCGTCTAATGCACGGTTTGAAAGTTGCTGGAATCGACATCAACCGCAAAATGCTAGCTGAAATCGCTGTATCTGATGCAGCTGCTTTCACAGCATTGGCTGACCAAGCTAAAAACGCAATGAACAAATAAGAAAAGCGAAAATGGCCGTTTAGGCCCGACAGGCAAGTTATGGCCTAAAGGAAGTTTTGGCCATAACTTTGCGACGAAACGCGAAGCGTTGCAGGAGCAATAGGGGGTTAAGACGAACCGGCGAAGCGGCGCTAGTTGCCGCACAGCCGGGTTGGCTTATGACCCCGAGGGACTGGCCATTGCAGCTGGACAAATAAAAAAGACTGGCGAAAACTCGCCAGTCTTTTTTATGGAGGTATTTACATGTTTGCGATCATTCTCGGTTATTTTGGAGCCGTATCCGTTCTGGCGTTTCTCATGATGTACATAGACAAAAAGCAGGCAAGGCAGCACGGCCGAAGAATTCCGGAAAAGAATTTGTGGACTGCGGCCATTTTTGGCGGAGGCATCGGCGCCTATCTCGGCATGATGATGTTCCGCCACAAAACGCGCCACACCAATTTCCGGGTCGGCTTTTTGATGCTGGCCGTAATTGATGCCGCATTGCTCGTATGGATTTATCAGTTAATCAACGGAGGGTGAGTCCATCACCCTCCGTTTTTCATTAATTGCTCAATCGGATTTTTCCAGTTGATCTGGGCATCCGGATAATTCATCGAAATTTCTTTTTCAAGGAAATAAAAGTCTTCTTTGGTGAATCCCTGCAGCTTATCCGGATTTTCGGTCCAGACAAAAATGGACACCACTTCAAATGCATTCTCTGTCGTCCCCAAATACTTTTCCCCTTCAAATACCACACCGCGCATAGCGATGAAAAAATTCTTCCGGACATTATTCACATCATCATAAAAATAATAAGAGCCGTTTTCGACAGCTGCATCCAGTTTCCGCATCGGATCCAAAATATAGCGGAGCAAGCGGTAAAATACATAAACAATAATGGCGATGACAATGATGCGAATTAAAAAAGCCACATGAAGTCCCCCTGTCTCGAGTTGTTCTAATGTATAATATACGGATGAAAAGTATTTTGGTTTCAAGATTTTATTTGAAAAAAGGAGAATTTTTATGAATTTGCAAAAGTTATTTGTGATGCAGGAAGAACTGGACCGCTTTATCCAGGAAAACCAGGGGATCGAGGAGGACGTATTCCGCAAGAAGTGTCTGGCATTATTGGTGGAACTCGCGGAGCTGGCCAATGAGACCCGCTGCTTCAAGTTCTGGAGCACAAAAGGGCCATCTGAAAAAGAAGTGATTCTCGAAGAATACGTGGACTCGATTCATTTCCTTTTGTCGCTCGGCATTGAGAAAGACTTAAACAGCCTGGAAAACTGGCCCGAGCCCGTTGCGATTGATGATTTGACTGAACTGTTTTTGGGAACACAAGCGAGCATCCACAAGTTTGCGGAAGATTATTCGATGGGGAATTACCAGGACATTTGGAGCTGGTACGGCGCCATTGCCACTTCGCTTGGATTTACTTACGACGAAGTGCTGGAAGCATACATCGCCAAAAACCAGAAAAATTATGACCGCCAGAACGAAGGATACTAGTTGAAATTTTTTGATAATGAGAAGCCTTTGATTTATAATAAGCTAGTACAACTATTTAGGGGGTCGAATTAATGACGAACATGGACGAAACTTTAGTAATGCTCAAAGAATTGACCGATGCGAACGGAATTGCCGGAAACGAGCGCCAATCACGCGAAGTCATGAAAAAATACATAGCACCATTTGCTGATTCTGTTGAAATGGACGGACTAGGCAGCTTGATCGCACGCAAAGAAGGCGCAGCGGACGGTCCGAAAATCATGGTAGCCGGCCACTTGGATGAAGTCGGCTTTATGATTTCGCAAATCGACGATAAAGGCTTTTTGAAATTCCAGACAGTCGGCGGCTGGTGGTCACAGGTGATGCTTGCACAGCGCGTAACAATCACAACGCGCAGCGGCAAAGAAGTGATCGGTGTCATCGGTTCGAAGCCGCCGCATATCCTTTCGCCGGAAGCACGCAAAAAACCGGTGGAAATCAAAGACATGTTTATTGATATCGGTGCCTCTTCACGCGAAGAAGTAAAAGAATGGGGCGTGGCTCCAGGAGATATGGTTACTCCATATTTCGAATTCCACGTCATGAACAACGAAAAAATGCTGTTGGCAAAAGCTTGGGATAACCGCATCGGCTGTGCCATTGCGATTGATGTTTTAAAAGGGTTGAAAGGCGTTGATCACCCGAATATTGTTTTCGGAGTGGGAGCTGTCCAGGAAGAAGTCGGCCTACGCGGGGCGAAAACAGCTGCAGCTTATATCCAGCCGGATATCGGTTTCGCAGTTGATGTCGGCATTGCCGGTGATACACCGGGGATCTCTTCCCAGGAATCCACCAGCAAAATGGGCGCTGGCCCGCAAATCCTGTTATACGATGCATCGATGGTGTCTCACCGCGGCTTGCGCGAACTGGTGGTTGATACCGCAGAAGAAGCCGGCATCCCGTACCAGTTCGAAACGATCGCCGGCGGTGGTACAGACGCAGGTTCGATTCACTTGACGGCAAACGGCGTTCCGTCACTTGCGATTGGCGTCGCTACCCGCTACATCCACTCGCACGCAGGCATCCTGCACCGCGACGACTACGAAAATGCAGTCAAATTGATCATCGAAGTAATCAAGAAATTGGATAAAGACACAGTCGCTCGCATTACATTTGAGTGATGTGATTGGAAACCTCCGCTTTTTGCGGGGGTTTTTTTATTGGTGCAAGTAAACCGGTGTTTGTCGCAAGTAATGGACCATTTGCTGCAAGTAGACGGGAAGATGCCTCAAGTAATTTTCGTATTTTGCAAGCGTGTTTGATTTGCCGCAAGTAAAGTGCGGCCACGATAAGCGCTAGTATATATCTTGATGCAAACATCGGATTTCATACAAGAAATAGGATCAAAAATAAAGATTAAAAATATAGTTTGAAACAGCCATGGGACTGGTTTACTTTATCTATTAGGAGGTGTTTTATGGACAAAAAAGAAGTGAACTTGCTGTCGGAAATAGAAGCGCTGGAATGCTTATTAAACCGGCTGCCAGAGGAACATTCCCATCGGAAGTTTTTCGAAGTGGAGCTGTACCGGAGCAAAGCCGGAAAGTTGGGCGAAGCCCGAATGAAAAAGAAGTTTAAAGAGTTTTATTGTGAAGAAGAGCATCACATCATTTGGAATGTCAATTTAGCGATTGATGATTGGAGAGTGCAAATGGACGGGCTGCTGCTGACAGACCGCTGTGCTTTGATCATCGAATCGAAGAATATCAGCGGGAAGATTCATTTCGATGAAGCTACAGGTGAGTTTTACAGATTCAATGAAATTGAAGAAAAAACAGTGATGGAAGATCCGGTTATTCAATTAAAAAAGCATATGCGCTTTCTGGAAGCCTGGTTTAAGCTTCAGAAAATCAACATGCCGATTGACGGCCTCATAGTGTTTACCCCAAAACAATGCGAATTCATCTCAAAGCCAAAAGATAAGCATATTTGCAAAACTTATCAGATGGTAGAGTATCTGCATATCATTCTTCAAAACTTTCCTCAACGTACAGCCTCACATAGATTAATGAATATCAAGAGCGCGATTGCTGACAATCAAGTGCCTTACCAGCGGATTCCGCTGTGTGAACAATATCGGTTGGACCGGAGGGAGTTAAAGCCTGGCATATTATGTAGAGAATGTATGACATACTCCATCAGCCGGAAGAATAAATCTGGATGGATTTGCAGCTGCTGTAATAAAGCGGATCATACAGCATCGCAAGACGCTCTAAGGGAATATTTTTCTTTAGTTAGCTCGAAAGTGAACAACCAACAATATAGAGACTTTCTAAAAATCGATTCTCCATATACGGCTTCTAGGGAGCTTTCGCAATACGATTTAGAAACTCAAGGGACATATCGGAATCGCGTTTATCAAATAAAAAAGGACAAATTTTGACTTTCTACAAGTAAACTGTCTTTTATCGCAAGTAAGCAGGATTTGCTGCAAATAAGATTCAGTTTGCTGCAAGTAATTTTAAAATACTACAAGATAAGGACTATTTGCCGCAACTAAGAGTCTTTTTTCCGCTTTTCGCCCGCGAAAAGCATCCATTACCCGCCCTCCATCTCATATTTCAAACCTTCAAGCCCTCCATTCGCGGAGGGCTTTTAAAATGCCGGGACCGCATCCAGCGGTCCGATAAGTTCAAGTGATGTCAATAATACTTTACTTAATGTTAAGTATAGTGTACATTATGTTATATAAACCGAACATGGAGACGAGCAGAGGAGGTAGCGGATGCTGAAGAATCGGGTGAAGGAGCTGCGGGCGCGGTACGGGTTTACACAAAGCGATCTTGGGAAGCAAGTGGATGTTACGCGGCAGACGATTGCATTTATTGAAAAAGGAGAGTTTTCGCCGTCGATTACGCTGGCGTTGAAACTTGCGAACGCGCTTCAAACAAATGTCGATGAATTATTCTGGCTGGAAGGGGATGAAGGAGATGAAAAATGATTTTCGCTTGCAGTATCCGTTATGGATGATGGCATTTATTATTTTGCTCGGCGTTTTTGCATATGGCATTAGCTCACCGCTGACTGAAGTGGTCAATACGGAAACGGAGCAAAGCGTCACAGTAAGCATAGGAGGAGCACAAAGCCTCTTTGCGACGATTTCAATTCTGGTTTACTTGATTCTGCTTGCAGTTTTCGCTTTCCAACTTCGTAAGCACAATAAAAACAATCCGCATCAAAAAGTTTCTGCTTTTTCAATCCGTCCGCCTGAATATTTAGAGCAGGATGAAGGCATGACGTACATTACAAGAAAAGCGGCTCAAAAAGTGTATACTTTCATCACTTGGAGCCTGCCTTTATTAGCGGCTTTTGCCATCATCTTGCCGCTTCCGAAACTATTCGTCATTTGGGGCATCTTATTGGTTGCGCTTGGCCAATACTGGATTTATTACCGTGAAGTCAGAAGCCATTTAAAGGAGGAAACAGAATGATCTACGAATATTTTCTTGTTTTTCTAGGAGCCGCGATTCCGTGGTTTGAAATTGCATTGGTTATTCCGCTCGGCATCGTCTGGGGACTGTCGCCTTTTTGGGTCATGGTCACGGCGTTTGTCGGCAATATGCTGACGGTACTTGCATTAATCATCGGCTTTGACCGGTTCAAAGTCTGGTACCTCAAGCGGCAGGAAGCGAAAGGCAAGACGCAGAATAAAAAAAGCGAGCGTGCCAAAAAAATATGGAATAAATACGGTTTGCCGGGGCTTGCGATGCTCGGCCCGATCTTAATCGGAACGCACATTGCCGCTTTCATCGGCATGACGCTCGGAGCGACAAAGAAGAACACGACCATTTGGCTGACAATCAGCATCGCCGCTTGGACATTGACCTTCGGCATTCTGACGGCACTTGGCTTTGACTTTTTCACGAGAGAGATCTGAGCTGTGCTATACTTAAGCTATTCTGAAATAAAGGCGTGAACGAAACATGAAAAGAATCGAATCCACTCAAAACTCACTCGTCAAGCACTGGAAAAAGCTTGTCACTACCCGGAAAGAACGCGATAAGTTTGCGGAATTTCTGGTAGAAGGCTTTCATTTGACGGAAGAGGCAGTGAAAAAGAAAAGCTTGATCAAATCCTTGATTGTCCGCGAAGGCGTCGACATTCCGGGAGATTGGGACGTATCGGATGTACCGCAATACTCAGTAACGGCGCAAGTGGCAAAAGAGATTTCGGAAACGGAGCACTCGCAGGGGATTTTCGCCCACTGTGCGCAGCCGGAATTCACTGAAGAAGAGCAGCAGACATGGACGAAATTATTGTTGATTGATGCGGTTCAAGACCCCGGCAATATCGGAACAATGATCCGCACCGCTTTGGCGAGCGGCATGGACGCAGTCGTTCTTGGAAAAGGCTGTGCCGATCCTTACAACCCGAAAACGGTCCGGTCGGCGCAAGGATCGAATTTCCAGATTCCGGTTGTCAAAGGGGAATTGGCGGAATGGCTGCCAGCTTTAAAAGAGCGCAGCATCCCGGTGTTCGGCACCGCACTCCTCAATGCCACACCGGTCCATGAAGCCGAGAGCCGGGAACAATTCGCACTGCTTGTCGGCAACGAAGGCAGCGGCGTGGATCCGGTTTTATTGCAGCAGACGGACCAGAATTTGGTGGTGCCGCTTTACGGCGCCGCTGAATCCTTGAATGTGGCTGTTGCAACGGGCATCTTGCTATACAGCCTGGTGCCGAAAAACTAAGTTTGATTAAACTTACAGGATTTCGTATAATGAAAGAGTAAATAATGAAAAGCTGTGACCGGGAAGAGTACGTCGCGCGCATGCATAAAGGGAGTCTGCACCTTGACTGGGAGTGCGGATATGCAAAACGCCTCGGAAGTTCACCCCGCGAGCTGCCTGACGGGACCAGCATCCATGCTGTAAAGACAGGCCGGTGAAGAGCCGTTACGTAAATGAGTGATTGCGCCTTGTGCGCATTAACTAGGGTGGTACCGCGAATAATGCCTCGTCCCTTTTCTGGGACGGGGCTTTTTACTGTTTAAAGGAGGAGAAAAGATGGAAGCACAATTGCAGGAATTGAAAACAGAAGCGCTGGAGAAAATTTCAGCTTCAACAAACGTAAAAGAATTGAACGATGTCCGTGTGGCGTATTTAGGGAAAAAAGGGCCGATTACGGATTTATTGAAAGGCATGGGAAAACTCCCGGCTGAAGAACGCCCGAAAATGGGGGCTCTTGTCAACGTCATCCGCGAGGAAGTGACGGCGTCTCTTGAAGAGCGCATGGCGATCCTGGAAGAACAGGCAATCAATGAAAAACTGCAAAGCGAAACGATCGACATCACCTTGCCGGGCCGTCCTGTGAAAACGGGAAATTCGCATCCGTTGACGCGCGTCGTTGAAGAAATCGAAGATCTTTTCGTTTCGATGGGCTATGAAATTGCAGAAGGCCCGGAAGTGGAAAAAGACTACTACAACTTTGAAGCGCTTAACTTGCCAAAAGGGCATCCGGCACGCGATATGCAGGATACCTTCTATATAACAGACGAAATCTTGCTGCGTACGCATACGTCACCGGTGCAAGCACGCACGATGGAAATCAAAAAAGGCGAACCGATCAAAATCATTTGCCCGGGGAAAGTGTACCGCCGCGACAGCGATGATGCGACGCATTCGCATCAGTTCACGCAAATCGAAGGCTTGGTCATCGGCGAAGACATCCGCATGAGCGACCTTAAGGGGACGCTTCAAGTGTTCGCGAAGAAAATGTTCGGCGAAGACCGTGAAATCCGTCTGCGCCCAAGCTTCTTCCCGTTCACAGAGCCGTCCGTTGAAATGGACATCTCCTGCTTCAAATGCGGCGGGTCGGGCTGCAACGTCTGCAAGAAAACCGGCTGGCTGGAAATTTTGGGTGCCGGAATGGTTCACCCGAACGTACTGGAAATGGCAGGCTACGATTCAAAGCGCCTGACTGGATTCGCTTTCGGCATGGGGCCGGAGCGCATCGCGATGCTGAAATACGGCGTTGAAGACATCCGCCACTTCTATACGAACGACGTCCGCTTTTTATCCCAATTCCAACGCACTGAAGTTTAAGGAGGAAATAAAACATGTTAGTATCCATTAAATGGCTGAAAGATTATGTAGATACACAAGACTTGGCACCCGCTGATTTGGGTGAAAAAATCACGCGCTCCGGCATCGAAGTGGATGCGGTGATTGACCGTTCCCACGGCATGACAAATGTCGTTGTCGGCTACGTGGAATCATGCGTCAAACATCCGGAAGCGGATAAACTATCGATCTGCCAAGTGAACGTCGGCGAAGAAACAACGCAGATCATCTGCGGCGCGCCGAATATCGCAGCAGGCCAAAAAGTCATCGTGGCGCGTCCCGGCGCAAACTTGCCGGGTGGCATGAAAATCAAAAAGGCGAAACTTCGCGGCGAAGAATCAAACGGCATGATTTGCTCGCTCCAGGAACTGGGCATTGAAGGCAAACTCGTACCCAAAGCTTATGCAGAAGGCATTTATGTGTTGCCGGAAGATGCGGAAGTCGGAAGCGACGTTATTGCAAACTTCGATTTGGATGATACCGTGCTTGAACTTGGGCTTACGCCGAACCGCGCGGATGCCATGAGCATGCTCGGTGTGGCTTATGAAGTCGGCGCCATCCTTTCAGAGGACGTCAAATTGCCGGAATCAAATTACACGGAAGCGGCAGATTCTGCGGAATCGATGCTTTCGTTGAATGTCGATTCGCCGGAAGCGAATCCACTGTACGTTGCGAAAGTAATCCGCAACATCGAAGTGAAGGAATCCCCGATGTGGCTGCAGCAGCGCTTGATGGCTGCCGGCGTCCGTCCGCACAACAACGTGGTCGACGTGACAAACTATGTCTTGATGGAATACGGCCAGCCGCTTCATGCGTTTGACTACGATTCATTAAAAACAGGGAACATCACTGTCCGCCAGGCAAAAGAAGGCGAGAAAATCACGACGCTTGATGACACAGAACGCACTTTGTCTGCCCATAACCTGGTTATTACAAACGGAGAAGAACCTGTAGCGCTTGCAGGCGTGATGGGCGGAGCCAACTCGGAAGTCAGCGATTCGACAACGACAATCGTCATCGAATCCGCATACTTCGCATCAGGTTCGATTCGCCAAACGTCGAAAGACCATGGCCTTCGCAGCGATGCAAGTTCACGCTATGAAAAAGGCGTTGACCCGAACCGCGTCATCCCGGCTGCAGAACGTGCCGCAAGCTTGATTGCGGAACTTGCAGGCGGGGAAGTGCTGGCAGGATCGCTTGTTTTCGATCAGTTGGAACGCGAAGAAAAAATCGTTAAAGTGTCGCCGGACTTTATCAATACACGCCTCGGCATGAAGATTCCATTTGAAGATATGATGGAAATTCTCGGCCGTTTGAAATTCAACACAGATGCCATCAACGGCCAACTTGTCATTTCTGTTCCGACACGCCGCCAGGATATTCAAATAGAAGAAGATGTTGTGGAAGAAATCGCACGCCTATACGGCTACGATGAAATCCCGGCAACGCTTCCGGTAACAGAAGCGGCTCCGGGCGGCTTGACGCCGTACCAGGAAAAACGCCGTATTGTCCGCAGAGTGTTAGAAGGCGCTGGCCTTCTTCAGGCGACAACCTATTCACTGACATCTGAGAAATCAGCGACGCAATTCGCATTGACGGAAACGGAAACAACGAAATTGTTGATGCCGATGAGCGAAGAGCGCAGCACTTTGCGCCAAAGCTTGCTGCCGCATTTATTGGAATCGGTATCGTACAATACCGCAAGAAGAATGGATTCGGTCGCTTTGTATGAAACCGGCGCTGTGTTCCTGAAAGCGGACGATGAATTATTGAACGAAGAAGAGCATCTCGCAATCGCTATGACCGGCTTATGGCTCGACCACAGCTGGCAAGGTGAGAAGAAAGAAGTCGACTTCTTTGTGCTGAAAGGCATTGTCGAAGGATTGGCGGCTCGCCTAGGGGTTGAACTGGCATTCGAACGCGGCCAAATGGAAGATCTGCATCCGGGACGCACCGCTTTCATCATGTTGAACGGCAACCGGATCGGCGTGATTGGACAGCTTCACCCGAACGAGCAGAAAGCACGCGATTTGAAAAACACCGTTGTGATGGAACTTAACCTTTCGGCATTATTGGACGTTCAGCTGGAAGCACTTGTTTACACACCAGTGCCACGCTACCCGTCTATGTCGCGTGACGTTGCCTTGGTTCTTTCGAAAATCGTTGAAGCCGGCACAATCGAAGCGGTCATCCGCAACGCAGGCGGCAAACTATTGAAAGATGTACGCGTCTTTGACTTGTACGAAGGCGACAAGATGGAAGAAGGCGAAAAATCAGTGGCGTTTTCGTTGACGTACTTCGATCCGGAAAAAACTTTGACGGATGAAGAAGTGACGAATGCTCATGAGAAAGTTTTGAGTGCCTTAACAGAAGTAGGCGCAGAACTACGCAGTTAATCGAATAGGAAAATTGATATATAAAATTAAGCGGAATCTTTATGGTTCCGCTTTTTTATGTGGTTAAACAGGGTGGAAGTCTCTATTTTCTATATATAAGTAATTAAAAAGAACTAGTAAATTATTTTTCTTGTGATAAACTGGGAATAAAGGGATTTTAGTAGTAAAAATGGCACAAGTGATGTCCCGGTACAAAATTTCCAATCAAGAAGGAGGAGCACAGTGAAAAAATTAATGATAAATGAACAAGGATTAACACTGGTAGAAATTTTGGCCACTCTAGTTTTATTGGGAATTGTATTTGTTGGCATCATGGGTGTTTTTTCTCAAATGACATTATTTAATGACAAAACGTATACGAAGCTGGAAACGATGAATCTAGCGCGGCAGGAAATGAGTGAGATAAAAGGGGTGACTTTTACAGGTGCGCAGAATGAAATATTAAGTAAGTTAGAAACAGACCCTGCTAGTCTTTATGTTCGAAAAACCGCAAAGAATGAAGTGGATGCTGGAGGTAAAGCAATTCATTACCTGGAAAAAAATGAAGGTGATTACCGATATGAATTGCGTTTTTATGAAGATCCCAAATTCACCGGACAAACAGGCATTGAAAAATTATATCAAGTTCATTTAATAGTAAAGTCTGGTGATACGTTCAATAGCGAAACTTTTGGATATATTGAAGGCAGCTAAGAAGATAAACCTGCATAAAAAAGAAAACCTTCATAAATACGAAGTTGAATTTTGCTTTATTAATTTTTCTCTGAAGGAGGGCTGGATGCTATGAAAAAATTGAAAGAAGAGGAAGGGTACACTCTAGTCATTGCATTATTGATGATTGTGTTGTTCTTGAGTTTCTCAGCGGTATTTATTCAAGCTTCTATGAGCCATGCGAAACAGGAACAAACAGTCGATCAAGGAAATTTAGCTGTAACAGCTGCTGAAATGGGTGTAGAGAAATATTCAAAAGAAGCAGAAAATATTTTTGCCAAAGTTTATGCAGAGATAAATGCAAAAGCTTTGGTGAAGAAAGCAGAACTTGAAACAGAAGTGAAAAAGTATCCAAATCATCAGTCGATAAATACTGGCTGTCCTGTGGTACCAGGGCAAGCGATGCAGATTTGGATTAAATGTAATATTGATAAATATGACGAAGATTTAAGAAATGAATTCTTTACTAAGATGAGTACTGAACTCAACATTTTAAAAACGAATGCCAGTCAAATCAATATCAGCGATACGCTTACTCATAAATTAAAAGATCTTACGATTATGCCGATGAGCAGTACAGACAATTCGATTAAGTTAACAATTGATGTAGTTGGCGAAAAAAGTGATGTAGCACAAAATGCATCTACAACACCAACTGCACAAAGAACAAAAATTCTTTCTTCAGATCTTAGTTTTCCTGAAGTTCCATTTTTTAATGAGAATGCTATGTCTGAAGTGGAAGTAAAGTGGGGGCAGCCAATAACTGAAGTAACAAATTTCTTCCCGCAGTTAACCAGTATACCTTTAAGTGCATGTCCTGCAGCTTCAGCTATTACTAAGACCATGCCCCCATGCATATTTAGTGGAGTCATTACTGAAGATTATTTGAAAAAATTGCGAGAAGTGGGAGTAGACAGCTCTTTTTATATTAAAGTAGAACAATTCCCTAGCCAAATGAACAATTTTAATGCTTATAACATACCTATATTAGCTGATGGCGGGACTATTACTACAAATACTAATATTAACCAGTCTGATAATCTCACCTTGTATTATAAAGGCTTATTGGCTTTCCAAAATACCAATAAGCACACAAATAATAATTTTATCGTAGCAGAAATCATCACTTTTCAAAATAACCAAAATATCGTTAATAATACCATCATTAACGTAGGTAACAGTGCAAAAAGTACTTACACGGCTAGTAAAATCACCATTAATGATGGGTCAAAACTTTGCGTAAATCTTGATGGAATTACTCCTTCACCTAGTGACCTCTTTACTACTATCGATACGAGTAATGCTAATGGCCAAAGCAGCTCGGATATATCCGTTAAAGGAAGTGGGAAAATTTACTTATTCTCAAAAACAGTCATACCGACTGTAAATCCTAGTATAGCAAAAGTGGTTTACTTTAATGATGCTACAAAATTTCTTGAAAGTTGCGGCGTCTCTATAAACTATAATGTTGAAGGTAAAGAAAAATTCAGTTTGCCACTACTGATCTCCGAATTAGATTGGGATTTAGAAATGGACGTAGATTACCAACCATAATCAAAAGAACGGAATCCTTGGATTCCGTTCTTTTGATTCCCCCTAGTACTTAATCCTCAAAAAGCTTCACCATTAATTCTAGTAATATGTTAATATAAAATTATTCCAAAAATTACATAGTTAAACAAAAAAACCCGAGAAATACCCCGAGTTTCCGAACAGATCTTTATTTCATTTAGAACGCCGTTTAAAAGCTAAATCCTTCGCTTTCTTCGTGTTCGCAAAATGCACCTTAGTCACCGACTGCATAAACGCTTCACCGTGCTTCAGCAAAATCTTCGCCGCCGCTTCGTCAACAATTTTGCCAGCACCTTTCGGCAAAGTGACACCTGCTTTTCGGCTGAGCGCATCCATTTCTTCCAGGAAAGCGACGCGCGCAATGATCGAGGCGCAGGCGACGGACACGTGGAGGCCTTCCGCTTTTGTGGAAAACAGGACGTTTTCACGGATGATTTCCGCTTCGTCTTTAATGTGCTTATAGTAGATGCCGCGTTCGGCAAACTGGTCGATCAGGATGGCGTCGGGTTTTTCCGGCGCTATTTTGCGAAGGACATGCTTTAATGCCTGATTGTGCAGCAGCGCTTTGATTTTCCCTTGGGACCAGCCTTTGCTTTGGACTGCGTTGTATTTGTCATTTTTTAGGGTCAGCACACTATGGGCAAACGCTTCTTTCAAATCCGGTGCGATTTTCCGCATGTAGTCGTCGGTCAATTGCTTCGAGTCTTTCACTCCGAGTTCATGGGCGAGCGCGACTCCCTCAGCCGGCACGTAGCAGGCTGCCACTGTGATGGGACCGAAGAAATCACCGGTTCCGGTTTCGTCCGAGCCGAGGACGGATTTGTTCGCGAAATCCGGCGGCAGTGTGTCGCCTTTAGTGGATACGGTTTTGGCAGCAGAAGGGGAGGCGGAACCCCAGCGGGCTGCTTCGCGTTCAGCGCCGGCGCCTTGGAACATCACTTTGCCGGAATTGTAGACGGTTACGACGGTGTCGGTCAGTTTAGCGGTAAAACGGATGTAGGGAGCTTTCGCCGCAATCCGCTTGTTTTCGTAATGATTGATCACTTGGAGGAGACTTTCCTCTGGAAGTTGGAGCACAGTATTTGACATGGTGAGTCTCCTTTCTAATAATTCACATTCTGGTTCGGTTCATGTTATGATTATATATAGAATTTCTAAGGAGGGATGGCACATTGGCAGAGGATCACAAAATCCGCACTTCGGTAAAGATATATGGCTATACTTATAAAATCGTCGGCGCTGAGACTTCTGCACATATGGAATCAGTGGCATCGATTGTGGACAAGAAGATGCGTGAAATCCATGCGGTGGCCCCATCTCTCGACAGTTCAAAGCTCGCTGTACTGACAGCTGTAAATACGGTACATGATAATCTTAAACTGAAAGAGCGGGTAGAACAATTAGAAAATGAATTGAGAAAGTTGAAGGGTTGACGGACATGCTTGATATTATTTTATTGATTTTGCTGATTGGCGGCATCATTGTCGGCGCCAAAAGGGGCCTCGTGCTCCAGCTGATCCACATGGTAGGGTTTATTGTCGCACTCGTCGTTGCTTATCTTTACTACAAACCGCTGGCTGATTATTTCGTGCTGTGGGTACCTTACCCGGCTGTCAATGACGGATCACGGTTTACCATCGCCATCGAACAGCTTGATCTGGATCAGACTTTTTACCAGCTTTTCGCATTTGCGCTGATTTTCTTTGTAGTGAAATTTGGGCTGCAGCTGATTGCCACGATGTTCGATTTTCTCAAATATCTGCCGGTCCTTGGATTTGTCAGCAGAATATTAGGGGCGGTTTTAGGATTTATCGAAGTATACATACTCCTGTTCATTTTCATTTACGTGTTTGCGCTGCTTCCGATGGATGCGGTCCAAAACCAGCTCGAGAACTCAGGCATTGCGCAGTCGATGCTCGAACATACGCCTTATTTCTCTGAGAAAGTAAAAGAATGGTGGTATATTTATACGTAACCAAAAACTTCTCTCTTGCCGAGGGAAGTTTTTTTAAGTCAAAATTACTGGAGGGCTCTGGGATGAATAAAAAAATTATCATCAGAACACTTGAAAAAATTGCGCTGTATATGGAACTTAAAGGGGAAAACCCGTTCAAAGTATCGGCATTCCGCAAAGCGGCACAGGCGCTTGAACTCGACCAGCGCAGCCTGGACGAAATCGACGATGTGACGAAACTGAAAGGCATCGGCAAAGGGACAGGAGATGTCATTCTCGACTTGTTGGAGAACGGCAAATCGTCCGTGCTTGAAGAACTTCAGGAAGAAGTGCCAAAAGGGCTTGTGCCGTTGATGAAATTACAAGGCATGGGCGGCAAGAAAATCGCCAAGCTCTATAAAGAACTGGGCATTGATTCTGCTGAATCGTTGAAACAGGCGTGCCTCGACCACCAGATTCAAAAGTTGCCTGGCTTCGGGCCGAAATCCGAAGATAAGATTTTAAAGGAATTGATGGAATTCGATTCCAAACCGGGCCGCCACCCAATCTGGAAAACAGAAGAAGCTGTGGAGTTTATCAATGGGATTTTGTCAGGCATCAAAGAAGTCAGTGAATATTCGGTTGCGGGCAGCTACCGCCGGACAAAAGAAACGAGCAAAGACCTCGATTTCATCGTTGCTACTGCACAGCCGGCAGTCGTAAAAGAGCAGTTGCTCGACGCATTGCCGATCCAGGAAACGATCGCTTCCGGCGATACAAAAGTTTCTGTGACGGTGGAATTCCAGGATCCAATCGACATCGATTTCCGCCTTGTGGCCCCGGAAGAGTTTGTTACGGCGCTGCATCACTTTACAGGATCGAAAGACCATAACGTAAAAATGCGGCAGCTCGCGAAATCACAGAACAAGAAAATCAGTGAATACGGAGTCGAGCAGGAAGACGGAACCGTGGCGACATTTGCCTCAGAAACCGACTTTTATGCTCATTTTGGCTTGCCGTTCATTCCGCCGACTGTGCGGGAAGACGGCCGGGAACTGGATTTGTTGGATGATATTCCGTCGCTGGTCGACTTGGAAGACATCAAAGGCGATCTGCATATGCATACGACTTGGTCGGACGGCGCCCATTCGTTGACCGAAATGATTGATGCATGCCGTGCCCATAACTATAATTATATGGTCATCACGGACCATTCCGAGTATTTGAAAGTCGCGAACGGTTTAACGCCGGAGCGCTTACTGAAACAGAACGCGGAAATCCGTGAGCTGAACCAAAAATACGATGACATCGAAGTGCTGTCCGGCACCGAAATGGACATCCTGCCGGACGGCTCGCTCGATTTTGACGATAGCGTGCTCGAACAGCTTGATTTTGTCATCGCCAGCATCCACTCAAGTTTCCAGCAGCCGCAGGAACAAATCATGGAACGCCTGTTGACGGCGATGAAAAATCCGCATGTCGACATGATTGCCCATCCGACGGGCCGCATTGTCGGCCAGCGCGGCGGGTATGACCCGGATATGGAACAATTGCTTGACTGGGCAAAAGAATACGGCAAAATCGTGGAATTGAATGCCAGCCCGTACCGTTTGGACTTGGCAGTGGAACACCTGGAAATGGCGCAGGAAAAAGGGGTGCCGGTAGCCATTAATACGGACGCGCACGCCATCGAACAACTTGACGTTATGGCCATCGGCGTCCGCCATGCCCAAAAAGCCTGGTTGAAAAAAGACAATGTTGTCAACACCTGGCCATTGGAAAAATTGAAAGAATACCTGAAAAAATAGGAGGGGTCTCGCTTGATCGCTGAACGCGCATTGAGAACGCTCGAATTTTATAAAATCCGCGATGAAGTGGCAAAATACTGCACGTCTTCGCTTGGAAAAGCCAAAATCGATGAGCTTTTGCCATCGACCGATATAAATGAAGTAAACCGCCTGCTGGAAGAAATGGATGAAGGATCGCAAGTGCTCCGCGTAAAAGGGAATGTGCCGATGGGCGGCATTTTCGATATCCGCATGCACGCAAAACGCGCCCAAATCGGCGGAAGTCTAAGCCCGATGGAATTGATGGAAGTCTCATCTACAATCCGTGCAAGCCGGATCCTTCGCCAGTTCTTTGAAGGCATCCGAGAAGAAGGGGACATCCAAATCCCCCACTTCCTGGAGAAGAAAGAATCGATGCCGATTTTAACTGCACTGGAGCACGATATCAATATGTGCATCGACGACAACGGCGGTGTACTGGATAGCGCCAGTTCAACGCTTCGCACCATCCGCCAGCAATTGCGCGCCCAGGAAAGCCGGGTGCGCGAACGCCTGGAAAGCTTGATCCGCGGCAAAAACGCATCGAAAATGCTGTCGGACTCGATTGTCACAATCCGCAACGACCGCTACGTGATTCCCGTCAAACAGGAATACCGGAGCCATTACGGCGGCATCGTCCATGACCAGTCGTCATCCGGCCAGACCCTGTTTATTGAGCCTGACGCAGTCGTCCAAGCCAATAACGAAGTACGCCGGTTGAAAATGAAAGAAAAAGAAGAAATCGACCGCATCCTCCAAATGCTATCAGCCCAAGTTCAGGAAGTGGCACATGAACTTTTTGAACTGGTGGAAGTGCTTGGCGAAATCGATTTGATTCTTGCAAAAGCGAAATACGGGTCGGCTAAGAAATGCTCCAAACCCGAGATGAATACAGAAGGCTATATCAATCTTCGGAAAGCCCGCCATCCGTTGATTCCGATTGACGAAGTGGTGGCGAACGACATCGAGTTTGGCCGTGATGTAACGGCGATTGTCATTACCGGGCCGAATACCGGCGGGAAAACAGTCACCTTGAAAACGGTTGGCCTATTCACACTGATGGCGCAGGCAGGGCTTCCAATCCCGGCGCTTGACGGTTCGGAACTTGCGGTGTTCGACCAGGTCTTTGCGGACATCGGAGACGAGCAGTCGATCGAACAAAGCTTAAGTACGTTTTCTTCGCATATGGTCAATATTGTCGACATCTTAACGAAATTCGATGAAAATTCACTGGTGATCTTTGATGAGCTGGGTGCTGGTACGGATCCGCAGGAAGGTGCAGCCTTGGCCATTTCCTTGCTTGATGAAGTGCACGGACGCGGCGCACGCGTCATCGCGACGACGCATTATCCGGAATTGAAAGCTTATGCCTATAACCGGCCGGGCGTTGCCAACGCGAGCGTCGAATTTGACGTGGAAACCTTGAGCCCGACTTACCGCTTGCTGATCGGTGTGCCGGGGCGAAGCAACGCATTTGAAATTTCGAAGCGCCTGGGCTTGCCTGAACACATCATCAAACATGCCCAAAGCTTTACCGGGACAGATCGCAGAGAAGTCGATTCAATGATCGCGTCTCTCGAGAAGAGCCGGAGAGAATCGGAGCGGGATGCCGAGCAGTCCAAAGAGTTTTTGGAAGAAGCGGAGCATTTGAAAAAAGATTTGGAAGAGCAATTGAAGCAATACGAAAACCAAAAAGAGAAACTGGAAGAAAAAGCGAAAGAAAAAGCGCGCAAAATCGTCGAACAGGCGACAAGAGAAGCGGAAGGCGTCATGTCCGAACTCCGCAAAATGCAAATGGATCAGGCGTCGAGCATCAAAGAGCATCAACTGATTGATGCCAAAAAACGCCTGGAAGCGGCAATGCCTGAAAACCGTGTCCTGAAAAAAGCGGCTAAAGCCAATCAAACACGAGAACTGAAGCCGAACGACGAAGTGAAAGTCATTTCATTCGGCCAAAAAGGGTCGCTGGTGGAAAAAGTATCCGCCAACGAGTGGATTGTGCAGATCGGCATCTTGAAAATGAAGCTGCCGGAAACCGATCTTCAGTACACGAAGCCCGAAAAACAGAAAGAAACGAGAGCGATGGCCACTCTCAAAAACCGGGACAGCCACGTGAAATTGGAATTGGATCTTCGCGGAGAACGGTATGAAGATGCAATAGTCCGTGTTGAAAAATACATCGATGATGCGTTACTATCTAATTACCATCAAGTTTCCATCATTCACGGAAAAGGGACTGGAGCCCTTCGCCAAGGCGTCCAGCAATATTTGAAAAAACATCCGCGAGTGAAAAGTTACCGCTTTGGCGAAGCAGGGGAAGGCGGCTCGGGCGTTACAGTCGCTGAGTTAAAGTGATTCAGTATAGGGGAGAATGAGGCATGTCAGAAACAGGTTTTTGGACGCATCCACTGGTTGAAACAGCTGGATACTTCAGTGTGGTTGTATTGTGTTTAATCGTTTCCATGGTGATTTTTGAAATCGTCACCAAGTATAAAAACTGGGAAGAAATTAAAAAAGGGAATTTGGCAGTAGCAATGGCAACCGGAGGCAAGATTTTCGGGGTCACGAACATTTTTCGTTTTTCCATTGAAGAGCATAATACGCTGGCGCAAATGATCGGCTGGGGGCTGTATGGATTTACGCTGCTGATTTTTGCTTACCTATTGTTTGAATTCCTGACGCCGAAGTTCAATGTGGACCAGGAAATTGAAAATGACAACCGCTCCGTCGGATTTATTTCATTGACCATTTCAGTCGGATTGTCTTACGTCGTTGGCGCAAGTATTTAATAGGAGTTGTGGGCAATGGAAAACCTCATTAAAATTTTGTTCGTTTTTTGCATCTTATTCGTCATCGTAGGAATTGTTTTTCTGTTTATTTAAAGAGAACGGCCAGCCCAGTGCTGCGCCGTTTTTTTATTGGGCTTAAAGTGAATGGAAGGAGAAGCTGGAAAGATAAATTTACGATTAACGGAAATGAGCCGTCATTCACTATTGAAAGCGCTATCAATACACGGTATAATAAAAATAGGAATATTCGCACTATTATTAAGTTCAAAAGGGGGAAAAAAGAATGACTGAAAAGCCGTGGCTCGCCCATTATCCGCCCGAAGTGCCTCATACCCTTTCCTATCCAAGCATGCCGGTCCAGGAATATTTGACTCATGCCTATGAAAAGTTTCCGGACAAAGTGGCCATCCACTTTTTGGGGAAAGACGTCACTTACCACGAACTGTATGATTCCTCAAAACGCTTCGCCAATTACTTGCAAACGCTTGGCATTAAAAAAGGGGACCGTGTCTCCATTATGCTGCCCAACTGCCCGCAAGCCGTGATCAGCTTTTATGGAGTGCTGTACGCGGGGGGCGTCGTAGTCATGACCAATCCGCTTTACACCGAACGGGAAATCGCCTATCAGATGAACGATTCAGGCGCCAAGGCCATTGTATCGCTCGATATCTTGTTCCCGCGAATTTCAAAAGTGGTCAAGGAAACAAAATTGGAAAACGTCATTATTACCGGCATCAAAGATTATCTGCCGTTCCCGAAAAACCTTATGTATCCGATGGTGCAGAAAAAACAGTACGGCATGACAGTGAAAGTCGAACACCGCGGCATCAACCATTTGTTTACGGAAATTATGAAAACCGCATCGACCGAAGTCGCGAAAACGCCGTTTGACTTTGAAGAAGATTTGGCGCTCCTGCAGTATACCGGAGGCACAACCGGTTCGCCGAAAGGGGTTATGCTGACGCATAAAAATCTGATTTCCAACGCTACGATGTGCGACAGCTGGCTGTATAAAGGAACAAACGGCGAAGAAACGATTATGGGCATCATTCCGCTGTTCCACGTATACGGTTTGACGACTGTCCTGATCCTTTCGGTCATGCAAGGCAACCGAATGGTGCTGTTGCCGAAGTTTGAACCGGAAACGGCATTGAAAACGATCAACAAGCAAAAACCAACGCTGTTCCCTGGCGCACCAACGCTTTACATTGGCTTGATGAACCATCCGGATATCGGAAAATACGATTTGTCATCCATTGAAGCCTGCCTCAGCGGTTCTGCGCCTTTGCCTGCAGATGTGCAGGAGAAGTTCGAAAAGATCACCGGCGGGAAACTGGTGGAAGGCTACGGGCTGACCGAAACCTCGCCTGTTACGCATTCCAACTTGCTGTGGGGAGAACGGGTGAAAGGTTCGATCGGAATGCCGTATCCGGATACTGACTGCAAGATTTTCCTTCCCGGAACAACGGATCCCGTTCCGAATGGCCAAATCGGTGAAATTGCGATCAAAGGGCCCCAAGTGATGAAAGGCTATTGGAACCGCCCGGAAGATACGGCGGCAACCATTGTAGACGGCTGGCTGTTGACAGGAGATCTTGGTTACATGAACGATGAAGGATTCTTCTTTATCGTGGACCGCAAAAAAGACATGATCATCGCCGGCGGCTTTAATATCTATCCGCGTGAAATCGAAGAAGTGCTCTATGAACACGAAGCTGTCCAGGAATGCGTAGTTGCCGGAGTGCCGGATGCTTACCGCGGAGAAACGGTGAAAGCATACATTGTCCAAAAAGAAGGGTATAATGTTTCAGAAGAAGAATTTAACGCGTATTGCCGGGAACATTTAGCCTCCTTTAAAGTTCCCCGCATTTACGAATTCCGCAAAGAGCTGCCGAAAACCGCAGTCGGAAAAATTCTGCGGCGTTCACTGGTCGATGAAGAAATCGCCAAACAAAACGAAGCCGTTCCATCGTGATCCAAACAGATCTTAACGGTCAGCAGATCTTCCGCTTGAAGAAGTGAAAGTCCTACCGACCGTTAAAGTGGGACAAAAGCTTGACACAAAAGTAAATTAACTATAATATGAAAATATGAATGAACCGCCATTCATATTTTCATATTTTTTTGGGTGGTGATGAATTGGTAAAGAAGGATAAACCGAAATACAAGCAAATCGTTGATGCAGCAGTGATTGTTATTGCTGAAAATGGCTATCATCAAGCGCAGGTCTCGAAGATTGCGAAACAGGCCGGAGTTGCGGACGGAACGATTTATTTATATTTCAAAAACAAAGAGGACATCCTCATTTCTGTTTTTCAGGAAAAAATGGGCATGTTCGTCGAGAAGCTGGAACACATCCTTACACAAGAAGTGTCTGCTTCCGAAAAGCTCCGGTTGATGATTGAAAGCCACTTCGGACTTCTTTCAAGCGATCTGCACCTCGCCATCGTCACCCAGCTCGAACTCAGGCAATCAAACCATGAGATCCGCATGAAAATAAATGGTGTGTTGCGGGAGTATTTATTGCAGATGGACAAGATTTTGGTCAAAGGGATGGAAGATGGCGAATTTGACAAAGATATGGACATCAGACTCGCAAGGCAAATGGTTTTTGGTACAATGGATGAGACGATTACCACTTGGGTAATGAACGATCATAAATATGATTTAGTCGATTTGGCGCCGAAAGTTCATCGCTTGTTGATGAAAGGGATGCGCGCTTAAAGAAAGGGGCTCATCGGATGGAATTTATCAGTTGGAAGAAAGAAGACGGTGTGGCGATTGCTACAATCAACCGTCCGCCGGCAAATGCTTTATCGCGTTCACTTATTCTTGAAGTGGACCAGCTGCTTAATGAAGTGGAAAACGACGACGAAGTCCGGGTTGTCTTATTGCACGGAGAAGGACGTTTCTTTTCTGCTGGAGCAGACATCAAAGAGTTTACGGAAGTTTCTTCAGGCGAAGAATTTTCGAAATTATCAGCGAGTGGCCAGCAGGTTTTCGAACGTGTCGAAACCTTCCACAAACCGGTGATTGCAGCGATTCACGGTGCAGCACTTGGCGGCGGTCTGGAATTGGCTATGGGTTGCCACATGCGATTCGTTTCCGAAAATGCTAAACTGGGATTGCCGGAACTTCAGCTTGGGCTGATTCCTGGATTTGCAGGCACGCAGCGTCTGCCGAGATATGTCGGGGTGGCGAAAGCAGCTGAAATGCTGTTGACAAGCGATCCGATTTCAGGCAAGGAAGCAGCTCAGCTTGGACTTGCGAACCGGGCTTATGCCGAAGAAGACCTACTTTCGGAAACGCTTTCAATTGCAAAGAAAATTGCGAAGAAAAGCCCGGTATCGGTAAAAGCGGCGATCCAGATGCTGCAATACGCCAAATCTGCTTCTTATTTTGAAGGGGTAAACGCTGAGGCGGAATCTTTCGGCACTGTATTTGTGTCAGAAGATGCAAAAGAAGGCATCCAGGCATTCCTGGAAAAACGCGAAGCACAATTTAAAGGGAAATAATACTTGGGAGGTTTACGTTCATGAACATTTATGTATTGGTAAAACGTACGTTTGACACAGAAGAAAAAATCGTCGTTTCTGGTGGCAAAATCCAGGAAGACGGCGCGGAATTCATCATTAATCCATACGATGAGTACGCGATTGAAGAAGCCATCACTGTCCGCGATGAGCACGGCGGAGAAGTAACCGTTGTCACAATGGGCGGAGAAGAAGCTGAAAAGCAACTGCGCACAGCATTGGCTATGGGTGCTGACAAAGCGGTTTTAATCAATACGGAAGATGATTTAGAAGAAATGGACCAGTTTACTTCTGCGTACATACTGGCTGAATACTTGAAAGACAAAGAGCCGGATCTGATTTTGACAGGAAACGTCGCTATTGACGGCGGATCTGGCCAAGTCGGGCCTCGCGTAGCGGACTTGCTAGGCATCAACTACGTAACAACGATCACTGATTTGAAAATTGATGGTTCTACTGTAACGATTGTCCGCGACATCGAAGGGGATGCAGAAGAACTTGAAACGTCATTGCCATTATTGGTAACAGCGCAGCAAGGTTTGAACGAACCGCGTTACCCATCACTTCCGGGAATCATGAAAGCGAAGAAAAAGCCGCTTGAAGAACTGGAACTGGATGACCTGGATATCGAAGAAGACGATGTAGAAGCGAAAACAGAAACTATTGAAGTTTACTTGCCGCCGAAAAAAGCTGCAGGCCGCGTACTTGAGGGCGATTTATCAAATCAAGTATCTGAATTGGTCAGCTTGCTTCGCAACGAAGCGAAAGTTATATAAAGAAAAGCGGAGGCGACCGTTTAGGTTCGACAGGCATAAGACAATTTGGCGAAGCGGCGTGTTTTCAGCCGCACAGCCAAAGTGGCTTATGACCCGAGAATCTGGTCGCTGCAGCTGGACAATAAAGAAAAGCGGAGGTGCCCGTTCAGCACCGACAAGCGCTGGAGGACTGGGCAGTGATGGCGTACTTTGCCATCACAGACCGGTCTGAAGCGACTCGAGGGGCTGGGCACCGGAGCTGGACAATAAGAAAAGCGGAAGCGACCTGCTAATTAGCTCGCATCATCTTTAACCGAAACTATTTCGTTCCATACATTTTCACATCTACTTAGGGGGTAAACGGACTATGTCGAAAAAAGTATTAGTATTGGCGGAAACGCGCGAAGGCGCGTTGCGCAATGTCTCATTCGAAGCAATTGCTGCTGCAAAACAAGTTTCTGATGGCGGAGAAGTGGTAGCTGTCCTGCTAGGGGACGCTGTCAGCGAATTTGGAGCAGAATTGGTAAACTACGGTGCGGACCGTGTCGTAACAGTCGAACATCCGCATTTGAAGCATTATACATCTGATGGATACGGTCAGGCGCTTATGGCGGTCATCGAACAGGAAAGCCCGGAAGCACTTGTTTTCGGCCACACGGCTGTCGGCAAAGACTTGTCGCCGAAGATTGCAACGAAATTGCAATCCGGTTTGATTTCTGATGTAACTGCTATTGAAGGAGAAGGTGATGATGCTGTATTCGTTCGTCCAATCTTCTCAGGTAAAGCGTTTGAAAAAGTGAAAAACAAAGACGGCTTGTTGTTCTTCACGGTACGCCCGAACAACATCGCTCCTCTTGCAAAAGAAGAACGTTCTGGCGACGTCAGCTCATTGTCTGTTGACATCACAAACTTGCGCACCATCATCAAAAACGTTGTCCGCAAATCTGCTGAAGGGGTCGACCTTTCAGAAGCGAAAGTGATTATCGCTGGAGGCCGCGGCGTGAAGAGTGCAGACGGTTTTGCACCGCTTCAGGAATTGGCGAACTTGCTTGGCGGCGCTGTAGGCGCTTCGCGTGGAGCTTGTGACGCGGATTACGTGGATTACTCCCTGCAAATCGGGCAGACAGGAAAAGTAGTAACACCTGATCTTTACATTGCTGCCGGTATTTCAGGAGCAATCCAGCATTTGGCTGGTATGTCCAACTCGAAAGTCATCGTGGCGATCAACAAAGATCCGGAAGCGAATATTTTCAAAGTGGCAGACTACGGCATCGTAGGCGACTTGTTCGAAGTTATTCCGATGTTGACTGAAGAGTTTAAAAAGGTAATGTAATACCACCCGGCTCCTCTAAATACAGAGGAGCCGTTTCTTCGTTTATCTCCGGTATTTTCCGGGTAAAGAAGCATTAGGCAAATAAATAGCTAGCCGAATTTGGGCATGCTATAATCAGAGCATAGTTTGGTTACACTACTAAGGAGGAATTATTCATGGCAATTGTACACGGTACAGATCAGAACTTTTCACAAGAAATCTCAGAAGGTTTAGTATTAGTAGATTTTTGGGCTACATGGTGCGGACCTTGTAAAATGATTGCTCCAGTATTAGAAGAATTGGATGCTGAAATGAGCGATAAAGTAAAAATCGTAAAAGTAGACGTTGACGAAAACCAAGAAACTGCCGGCAAATACGGCATCATGTCAATTCCGACTCTTCTATTGATGAAAGACGGAGAAACAGTTGACAAAGTGGTTGGATTCAGACCAAAAGAAGCTTTGGCAGAATTGGTTAACCAGCACGCATAATTCTAAACCGGGTCCGGGTGGCCCGGTTTTTTAATAGGGTGAGACTATGGCAAACGAACTGATTCAACATAAATTAGCAATCCTTCCAGACCAGCCCGGCTGTTATTTGATGAAAGACCGCCAAAATACGATTATTTATGTCGGCAAGGCCAAAGTGCTGAAAAACCGCGTACGGTCGTATTTTACCGGAAGCCATGATGCCAAAACGCAGCGGCTGGTTGGTGAAATCGAGGATTTTGAATATATTGTCACCAATTCCGAAAAAGAAGCATTGATCCTGGAATTGAACTTGATCAAAAAGCATGATCCGAAATACAACATCATGCTGAAAGACGACAAAACCTATCCGTACTTGAAAATCACGGGTGAGCGCCATCCAAAATTGATCATTACGCGCCAAGTCAAGCGCGATAAAGGCAAATACTTCGGTCCTTATCCGAATGCTTACGCCGCAAGTGAAACGAAGAAATTGCTTGACCGGCTGTATCCGCTCCGGAAATGCCATACGATGCCGGACCGCGCCTGCCTTTATTACCATATGGGGCAGTGCCTGGCACCGTGCATCAAACCGGTGGAAAAGGAAACGTATCAGGATATGATCGACGGCATTACCAAATTCCTGAACGGCGGATTCCGGGAAGTGAAAGAGCAGCTCGTCGAAAAAATGTCCGAGGCATCCGAAAACCTGGAGTTTGAGCGCGCCAAAGAATTCCGCGACCAGATTTCGCATATTGAAACGGTCATGGAAAAACAGAAAATGGCGATGAACGACTTCACCAACCGCGATGTTTTTGCTTATGCTGTCGACAAAGGGTGGATGTGTGTGCAGGTCTTTTTCGTGCGCCAAGGAAAATTGATTGAGCGGGACGTTTCGTTGTTTCCGCTGTACCGCGACCCGCAGGATGAATTCATGACCTATCTCGGCCAATTTTACGAGCAGTCGCACCATATGAAACCGAACGAAGTACTGGTTCCGGAAGGCGTTGACGCAGAGTTGGTGCGTGAATGGCTCGATGTCCGTGTGCTGGTGCCGCAGCGCGGCAAGAAAAAGGATTTGGTGGAACTGGCGAAGAAAAATGCCGATATTGCCATCAAGGAAAAATTCGGGCTATTGGAGCGCCAGGAAGAGCGGACGGTCGGCGCTTGTTTGGAGTTGGGTGAAGCGATGAATATTGCGACGCCTCTCCGCATTGAAGCATTCGATAACTCGCATATCCAGGGAGCCGATGCCGTATCCGCGATGATCACCTTTATCGACGGCAAGCCGTCGAAAAAAGATTACCGCAAATATAAAACCCGCAACGCGTCAAAACCGGATGATTACGCCGCTATGCGGGAAGTGATTCGCCGGCGTTATTCGCGTGTGTTGAAAGATGGCCTGCCTTTGCCGGATTTGATTGTCATTGACGGCGGGAAAGGGCAAATGGAGTCTGCACGTGAAATCCTGGAAGATGAACTGGGCTTGTCAATTCCGATTGCCGGCCTGGCAAAAGACGCCAAGCACCAGACGTCGCAGCTCTTGTACGGGGATCCGATTGAAGTGGTGCCGCTAAAGCGCACGAGCGAAGCGTTTTATCTATTGCAGCGCATTCAGGACGAAGTTCACCGGTTTGTTATCACATTCCACCGCCAGCTGCGCGGGAAGAATTCGATCCAATCGGCACTCGATAACTTGGAAGGCGTCGGGCCAAAACGCAAACAGCAGCTGCTGAAACATTTTGGTTCTGTCAAGAAAATCAAAGAAGCGACGGTGGAGGAATTGCGCGAAGCGGGCATGCCGCTAAGCCTTGCCACTTCTATCCAACAGCATTTTGCCCAGCAGGCATTGCCAAGCGAGCAATAACATGCTATCGTAAAAACATAATTGAATCACTTGGAAAAGTGATGATAGAGGCGCGAACGTCAATAGTACCCATTCGGAGATGTGCAAAATCTGTGAAGTCTGGAGAAAGGGGCGGTCGCCGAAGTGTGCGGAGTTGTTGCAAACCCGTATGCTGGTTCGGCATTTAAGAAGTGCCGGGCTGTCAGAGTCAATCTCTGGAGGGCTATCTCACATGGACGTTTTTCGTATTCGTACATGATAAAAGAGGTAGTTTGCTGCATGCGCAGCGGGCTGCCTTTTTTTATTGCCAAACTTGGCATGCTGAGAGCCACATCTTAAAAATGTGGGAGTGAATGGAAATGAAAACAGTGGTAATGAAATTTGGCGGGACTTCCGTGGCAACACCGGAAAAAATCATCGGTGTTGCGAAACGGGCCATACTGGAAAAAGAAAAAGGCAATCGGGTCGTCATCGTCGTATCCGCAATGGGCAAAACGACAGATACGCTGCTCGCATTGGCTGGTGAGATTTCAAAAGAACCTTCAAAACGAGAAATGGATATGCTGCTCGCTACAGGCGAGCAAGTGACCATTTCGCTGTTGGCGATGGCGTTCAAATCATTGGGCCACGAAGCGCTGTCGTTCACCGGCTGGCAAGCGGGCATTGAAACGGAATCAGTTCCGCGGAATGCCCGCATTGAAACCATCCATACCGAGCGTTTGGAACGGGTATTGGAAAACGGCTTTATATGCGTAGTAGCGGGATTCCAGGGAGTAGACCGGATCGGCAACATCACGACGCTTGGCCGGGGCGGATCCGATACGACCGCTGTAGCGCTGGCAGCTGCACTTGGTGCAGACAAATGCGAGATTTACACCGATGTCGACGGCGTGTATACGTCCGATCCGCGTTCCGTGGCCGGCGCCCGAAAACTCGAGCAGATTTCGTATGACGAAATGCTTGAACTTGCCAATTTGGGGGCAGGCGTCCTGCATCCGCGCGCTGTTGAATTTGCGAAAAACAACAAAGTCCCATTATCCGTCAGAGCAAGCTACTCGGATGAACCGGGCACAATCATACAAGAGGTGATCACTGTGGAGAAAAACTTAATCGTCAGAGGCGTTGCATTTGAACCGGGCATTGCACGGGTGACCGTATCGTATAAAAAACCGTTCAACGGGTCATTGGCCAATATCTTTACGAAGCTGGCCGAACACCATATCGATGTCGACATCATTGTGCAAAGCATTACGGACGAATTCCCGCCGTCAGTGTCTTTCTCCATCAAAGAAGAAAGCCTCGAAGAAACAAAACGCGTACTGAACGAATTTCAGGAAGACATCCGCTTTTCAGCTGCCAATTACGAAGTCGGCTTATCAAAAGTGTCCATTGTCGGTTCCGGCATGGTTTCCAACCCCGGCGTCGCGGCGCAGATGTTCGACATTCTCCGCGTCCAGGGGATTCCGGTCAAAATGGTCAGCACGTCGGAAATCAAAATTTCCGTCGTTGTGCCGGAAGCGGATATGCAAAGTGCTGCTAATGCACTGCACGATGCATTTGGTTTATCGGAATAAACGAATTGTGGAAAAGCGTCCGCTTGTGAGCGGGCGCTTTTTTGATTTGCCGACACCAATGTATTAAGCGGTTCCGGTTTGCCTTCTGCTGGAGCCAAGAAGAACAGAAGATATCATGTAGTGAATCGAAGCGGATTACGAAATTAAATGGCCAGTTCGAACAGAGGTACAGATTGCTTCGTTGTTATATATGTCAGAAAAATGACAATGCTGTCATCGTTTATCACAATAAAGCGTAAATGTTATATAAGAATAGGAATGGACATCCTGCCGCTTAATAAAAGAAACGGACTTCTTCTTTTGTGATAAAATTCACATTTTGCAAGCTTAAAAAAATGTTAAAATCCCTTAGTTTTGACGGAGCAGAATCGTTTTATGCCCTTAGCAGCAGAATTAATGGCTGAAGCAGCGAAAAAGGAACCGTTTTCACAAGAAGCCGGAATTAGTTTTTAATATAATAAATTGCGATTAAGAATCATGTACAAAAACCCCCAGTTGCCTTGACGCTCCTAATATCGGAGAGTACAATAAATATGTCATAATTTTGTATCATGATGTAAGGCAGTTAGAAAAAGCTTTTGTCTTTAAACGATTGTCTTTTTTTTGCTGCGTAACAATGTCTTGAGGGAGGTAAAATTTTGGAAAATCGAGAATTTTTATTGCGTAGGTTACATTCTTTACTCGGGATTATTCCGATCGGATTGTTCTTGACGCAGCACTTAATCGTCAACCATTTTGCAACGCAGGGTGAATCATCATTCAATACTGCATCTCACTTTATGGCGAATCTTCCATTCGTCATCTTCTTGGAGATTTTCGTTATTTATTTACCGTTGTTGTTTCATGCTTTCTACGGTTTATACATAGCGTTTACTTCAAAACACAACGTGGGCAAATACAGCTACATGCGCAACGCATTGTTCACAGCACAACGCTATACAGGGGTTTTCCTTGTGATCTTTATCGCATGGCACGTGTTTGAAACTCGTTTCCAAGTTGCGATCGGCAATGCAGCTGAAGCGGACTTCAACATGATGGAAAACATTTTAAGCAATCCATTAATGTTAGCGTTTTATATTGTCGGAGTTTTAGCGGCAACTTTCCACTTGGCTAACGGACTTTGGTCTTTCCTTGTTACTTGGGGAATCACGCAGTCTGAAAAAGCTCAACGCGGTGCAACTTATTTCACGCTTCTAGTGTTTGTTGTGCTTTCAATCATTGGCATCAGAGCTTTATTCGCGTTCGTTTAAGAACGGTTGAATTATTGGTGAACTAAAAGAGGAGTGAATACCGAAATGGCGAAAGGCAAACTTATTATTGTCGGGGGCGGCCTTGCAGGTTTAATGGCAGCTGTTAAAGCAGCCGAAGCAGGCTCACCCGTTGATTTATTTTCTATCGTCCCAGTTAAAAGATCCCACTCGGTTTGTGCTCAAGGCGGGATAAACGGGGCTGTAAATACCAAAGGTGAAGGAGATTCACCGGATATTCACTTTGACGATACAGTCTATGGTGGAGACTTCCTGGCGAACCAGCGTCCGGTTAAAGCAATGGCGGATGCAGCACCAGCGATTATCCGCTTGTTTGACCGTATGGGCGTTATGTTCAACCGGACTCCGGAAGGACTTCTTGACTTCCGCCGTTTTGGCGGAACGATGCACCACAGAACAGCTTTCGCAGGCGCAACAACTGGCCAGCAATTGCTTTACTCGCTTGACGAGCAGGTTCGCCGCCACGAAGTGAGCGGACTGGTTACAAAATACGAAGGCTGGGAATTCCTTGGCCTTGTTCTGGACGACCAAGGTGTAGGCCGCGGGATTACAGCTCAGAACATGACGACAATGGAAATCCAGGCATTCCGCGCAGACGCTGTGATCATGGCAACTGGTGGACCGGGGATCATCTTCGGTAAATCAACAAACTCTGTCATCAACACGGGGTCTGCAGCTTCAATCGTTTATCAGCAAGGCGCATATTATGCGAACGGCGAATTCATCCAAATTCACCCGACAGCAATTCCGGGAGACGATAAACTTCGTCTAATGTCCGAATCTGCTCGTGGTGAGGGCGGACGTATCTGGACGTATAAAGACGGCAAGCCTTGGTACTTCCTGGAAGAAAAATATCCGGCCTACGGTAACCTGGTGCCTCGTGATATCGCAACTCGCGAAATCTTCGACGTCTGCGTTAACCAGAAGCTAGGAATCAACGGCGAAAACATGGTCTACTTGGATCTATCACACAAAGATCCGAAAGAATTGGACATAAAATTGGGCGGCATCATCGAAATTTACGAGAAATTCACAGGTGATGACCCTCGCAAAGTGCCGATGAAGATTTTCCCGGCTGTCCACTATTCAATGGGCGGTCTATGGGTTGATGATCATCAGTTTACAAGCATCCCAGGCGTACTTGCTGCCGGTGAATGTGACTACTCTCAGCACGGTGCAAACCGTCTAGGCGCCAACTCGCTTCTATCTGCTGTTTACGGCGGTATGGTTGCAGGGCCGAACGCACTTGAGTATATCGAAGGACTGGAAGTTCTTGCAGAAGATCTTCCTTCGGACATTTACGAACGTGCAGTTGCTGAAGAGCAGCGCAAATGGGAAGAAATTCTTGCTCTTGACGGTACAGAGAACGCTTATGTACTTCACAAAGAGCTTGGCGAATGGATGACGGATAACGTAACCGTGGTACGCTACAACGATAAACTGAAAGCAACGGATGAAAAAATCCAGGAATTGCTTGAGCGTTTCAATCACATCAGCATCACGGATACACAGCTTTGGAGCAACCAAGGCGCTATGTTTACACGTCAGTTGAAAAATATGCTACATTTAGCACGAGTAATCACTCTTGGAGCATTGAACCGCAACGAAAGCCGCGGCGCTCACTACAAGCCTGAATTCCCGGAACGCAACGATGAAGAATTCTTGAAAACGACAATGGCGAAATTCAATGGATACAACGAACCGATCTTCCACTATGAAGATGTTGATGTATCATTGATCAAGCCTCGTAAACGTGATTACTCAGCGAAACACTAAGAAGGGAGCTAATTTACCATGGGTGAAGCAGCAAAAACGGTTATATTTGAAATCGAACGCAGAAACTCCACGAACGAAGAGTCGTACATGGAGAAGTTCGAATTGCCATATCGCGCGAACATGAATGTCATTTCGGCATTGATGGAAATTCGCCGTAACCCGGTTAATATGGAAGGGAAAAAAACCACTCCAGTAACATGGGACATGAACTGCCTTGAGGAAGTGTGTGGCGCATGTTCAATGGTCATCAACGGCAAAGCGCGCCAGTCGTGTACAGCTCTAGTTGACCAATTGGAACAGCCGATCCGCCTTCAGCCGATGAAAACATTCCCTGTAGTCCGCGACTTAGTCGTTGACCGCAGCCGTATGTTCGATTCATTGAAAAAAGTCAAAGCATGGATTCCGATTGACGGAACTCATGACCTTGGTGAAGGGCCGCGTATGCCTGAACGCAAACGCCAATGGGCTTACGAATTGTCTAAATGTATGACTTGCGGCGTATGCTTGGAAGCATGCCCGAACGTCAACGATAAATCCGATTTCATCGGACCAGCTCCACTTTCACAAGTACGTCTTATGAATGCGCACCCAACAGGCGCCATGAACAGAGACGCCCGCTTGAATGCCATCATGGGCGAAGGCGGATTAGCAAGCTGCGGTAACTCTCAAAACTGTGTTGAATCATGTCCAAAAGGAATTCCTTTGACAACTTCAATCGCTGCTTTGAACCGCGACACTACTGTTCAAATGTTCCGCAACTTCTTCGGAAGCGACAGAATGGTAGACTAGTAAAGAAAAGCGGAAGTGCCCGTGTAGATTCGTCGGGCATAAGACGATTCGGCGAAGCGGCATGTTTTCAGCCGCACAGCCGGAGTGGCTTATGACCCTAGAATCTGGGCACTGCAGCTAGACAGCAAGAAAAGCGGAAACGGCCGTTCAGGTTCGACAGGCATAAGACAGACCAGCGAAGTGGCGTTCTTTGCCACACAGCTGGATTGGCTTATGACCCGAGAACCTGGCCGTTGCAGCTAGACAACAAGAAAAGCGCAGAAACTTCTTCTTTTTCTTATCGTCTACTCCTACCCAAAACCCTGCCTCGGCAGGGTTTTTATTTTGTTTATAGGACAAATGCCGCAACCTTCCCTTTGGAATATTTGCTATACTAAAAAAACAAAGAGATGGGTGGAGGTTCATTTATGAAAGCAGCTTATATCAAGGATTTTGAGGATTGGAAAAAAGGGTTCCGTTTTTCGGCGCCGGTTCAGGTCCGTTTTTCGAAAACGGATATGTTCGGGCATGTCAACAACACCGTGCCGATTACGTACTTCGAATTTGCCCGCATCGAATATATGAAAGAATTGGGATTGATGCAAAGCTGGCTGGCCGGCGGCAATGAATTGTTCCCGGTTGTGGCAGACATCCAGGTGGATTATACCCAACAGGTTTATTTCGACGAAAAGCTGGAAGTCCACGTTAAAGTGGAATCGGTCGGCAATTCTTCAATCGATGTGCATTACTGGGTCACCAACGAAAAAGGCGAGACTTGCTTTACAGGCCGCGGTGCCATGGTGCAGATTTCGAAAAAAACCGGTAAAGGCCATCCTTGGACTGAACAGGAGAAAGAACTGTTTACAAATAATCGCTTAATTTCCTCGAAAAATTGAGTGAGTTCTTGCGTTATGAATAAAAAAGCGTCACTATAGTTATAGTAGATCGTAGCCAAGGAGTGTTGATTTCAATGAATGATAACAACCAAACGAATCTCCATGATCCCGAACGGATTGCGTTTCTGGAAAAAGAACTTCGGTATATCGCCGGCATCATCAAGCAGAAAGGCCGGGAAATCTTAAATTCTTATACCATTACTCCTCCACAGTTTATTGCTTTGCAATGGCTTTTTGAACATGGGGATATGACCATTGGAGACCTTTCCAATAAAATGTATCTGGCGTTCAGCACAACGACGGATCTGGTGGACCGCATGGAAAAGAACGAGTTGGTCGTCCGCATCCGCGAAGAGCAGGATCGCCGCGTCGTGCGCATCAAGCTGTTAAAAGAAGGCGAACGCATCATTGAAGAAGTAATTAAGAAACGCCAGGATTATTTGGAAAATGTTCTCGCTGATTTCGACGGAGACGAAGTGGAGCAATTATCATTCTTGCTTGAGAAACTTCACAACAACATGAAATAGAATTGAGGCGATGAACGTGAATGCGCCAATTGGAGTAATTGATTCAGGAGTAGGCGGATTGACAGTTGCAAAGGAAATTATGAAACTCCTGCCAAATGAACAGATTTATTACATAGGCGATAATGCGCGATGCCCGTATGGCCCGCGATCCCTTCAGGAAGTCAAGAAGTACACGTGGCAGATGGCACAGGCATTGATGAAAAAACGGATCAAGATGCTGGTCATCGCCTGCAACACGGCAACAGCCGCAGCGTTGAATTCGCTTCAAAGAAAGCTGCCGATTCCGGTAATCGGGGTAATTTTTCCGGGTGCCCGGGCGGCGGTCAAAAATTCGTCATCCAAGAATATTGCCGTTCTCGGAACACTTGGAACGGTGCAAAGCGGTGCCTATGAAAAAGCGATCAAGTCGCTGGTATCATCTGCACACGTGGTTCAGCTTGCCTGCCCGCGTTTTGTGCCGCTAGTAGAAAGTGATGAATACGAAGGGGAGTTTGCCCGCAAAATGGTGCAGGAAACGCTGTCCCAAATTGATGGGGAAACCTTTGATACGGCGATTCTTGGATGCACCCATTATCCGCTCCTGCAGGGCTTTATCGAAGAAGTCTTTGGAGAAGGGGTTCAAGTGGTGTCATCTGCACAGGAAACGGCCAAGGACGTAGAGCGCCATCTTCGGTTCGCCCAGAAATTCGCGGACTGGAAACGGCCGCCGGTGCATCATTTTTATACATCCGGCTCTCTTCCGATTTTCCAGACCATTATTGAGAAATGGCTCAAGATTGAAGAACCTGTGATCCATTCCATTCGATTCCCAAAAACCTGATAGCTTCGGCTGTCAGGTTTTTGGCTGTAGAAGAGCAAATATGATACGCTAGGTAAGCATATACGAGGAGGAATTTTAAAATGACACGAATAGATGAAAGACAAACAAACGAACTGCGCCCGGTGCACATGGATGTAGATTATTTGATCCATCCGGAAGGCTCAGTATTGATTACGGTCGGGCAAACGAAAGTGATTTGCACAGCGACCATTGAAGACAAGGTGCCGCCATTCCTAAGAGGGCAAGGGAAGGGTTGGGTCACTGCAGAGTATTCAATGCTGCCGCGTGCAACAAACAGCCGCAACCGGCGCGAATCTTCTGCCGGCAAAGTCGGTGGACGGACAATGGAAATCCAGCGCCTGATCGGCCGTACGCTGCGCGCAGTCGTTGATCTTGAGAAATTAGGCGAACGCACGCTGTGGATCGACTGTGACGTGATCCAGGCAGACGGAGGTACACGTACGGCTTCCATCACCGGTGCTTTTGTTGCGATGACAATGGCCATCGGCAAATTGGAGTTGACCGCATTCCCTGTGACTGATTTTCTGGCTGCAACGAGCGTCGGCATCGACGGCGAACACGGAGCCATTCTGGACTTGAACTATGTCGAAGATTCTTCTGCAGAAGTTGATATGAACCTGGTTATGACTGGAGCCGGCCATTTTGTGGAACTTCAGGGAACGGGCGAAGAAGCGACGTTTTCACGTACACAGCTGAATGAAATGCTGGACCTCGGCGAATTAGGAATCCGCCAATTGATCTCCAAACAAAAAGAAGTGCTTGGCGAATTGGCCAATCGCGTAGGTGAAGAGGTGAAATCGAATCTATGAAAAAAGTATTGATTGCGACTCAGAACTTAGGGAAAGCGAGAGACTTTGAAGCTTTGCTGCGTCCGCTTGGCTATGATGTATTGACGTTGCAGGACGTTGCCAAGGACTTGGACATTGAAGAAACAGGGGTTACGTTTGAAGAGAACGCGATATTAAAGGCTGAAGGGGCTGCAAAAGCTCTTCAAATGCCGGTTATCGCCGATGACTCCGGACTGGAAATAGACGCCTTAAACGGTGAGCCAGGCGTCTATTCTGCGCGCTATTCCGGTGAAGCAAAAGACGATAATGCAAATATCGACAAAGTATTAGGGAAACTGGAAGGTGTTCCGGAAAACGAACGCACTGCCCGTTTCCGCTGCGTCTTGGCTGTTGCGGCACCGAATCAGAAAACCGTCACCTTCTCCGGTTCTTGCGAAGGGGAAATCTTGACGGAGCGCCGCGGTGAAAATGGCTTCGGCTACGATCCGATTTTTTGGGTGCCGAGTGAAGGTCGTGCCATGGCAGAACTCAAGCCGGAAGAAAAAGCGGCCATTTCACACAGAGGCAATGCCTTGCAGCAATTAAAACAGGCTGTACCTGAATGGTTACTATCAAACGAATAATATTTATTTTAATGTTTTTTTAAAATAGCATTGACTTTTCCGAAAATCATTTCTATAATTAAAATTGTCTTTCAGTAGAAAAGCGCAAACGTCCACTAGAATCGGGGCGCTGAAGTTTAGCTGCTAAGAAAGCCTTGTCCCAGTAGCTCAGCTGGATAGAGCAACGCCCTTCTAAGGCGTCGGTCGGGAGTTCGAATCTCTCCTGGGACGTTATAGAAATGTACATAGAAGAAGGCCTTGAAGCAAAACGCTTCAAGGCCTTTTTTATTTGCACGCATGGCAATAATAGTTTGTCGGATTCAGCCTATGTTTAACAAAGAATTTAGCTGGAAAACGAAACCAATTCCGTTGCGAATCGTATAAATAGTAACAGGAGTTGATCGAAATGCCGACATGCACCCATTGCCAAACCAACTGGACATGGAAACAGACGATAAAAAAGACCTTCAAGCTTACTTTAAGCGGCAAGCTGATTTGCCCGGTTTGCGGGAAGGGCCAATACATCTCCTTAAAATCGCGCAAGAAAATCGGTTTTTTGAACATGCTGATTTTACTGCCCTTGTTATTAAATGCGATTGCTTCGGTTAATCCGCTTATAATAATTGGCTTCATGGTTCTGCTATTTTGCTTCTGTGTGGCCTACATGCCATTTCTTACGGAACTTTCGGCCGAAGAAGAGCCTCTTTGGTAGGCAGGTTCCCGGCTCGAGGAAAAAACTTGGGCTTTTTTTTATTTATTGGCGAAAATGTGAAGCAATTCTGCAAAAAAAGATGAATAAAACATGAACCAGAGTTCATGTTTTGGGGGCCGGCGTGTTATTCTTATCTATGAGGTGAGGAAATGCAGCATGAAAACCTTGTCGGAGATTTCCCGACGTTTCCAAAACAACTGCGTTCAAAACAAAAAAGAGAAGCATTGATTGAAAGTGCGAAACTGCTATTCAGTGAAAAAGGATTTGAACATACAACAGCGAAAGAAATTGCGGCCCATGCGAAAGTGGCAACGGGAACGTTTTACCGGTATTTTTCGGATAAGCGGCAATTGCTGATGACGCTGATCGACAACCAGATAGATTCTATGATGCCTCTCGATTTGGAATGGAAAAGCGGGGACCCCGAAAAGCTATTGGCGGGACGCTTGGAAATGCATTACCACAAGATCAACGAAAAAAACTTGCGGAAGCTGATGCCGGAACTTTTATTGAAAGATGCGGAACTTGCCGAAGTGGTCAATGAAGCGAAAACGCGCATGCAGGGAAAAGTGCTCGAGCATCTGCAAATGCTTCAGAAAAAAGGGCTCATGTGGCCGGACATCGACATCGAGACGTTGACTTGGTGCTTGCAGTCGATGATGGAAAAGCTGCAAAGCCGAAAGAATGAAGGCGTTTGCGTGGATTACAAGGAATTTGCCAAAGTATTTTGCCGGACATTGTTTCCACCGGACATTATTGAACAAATGCGCTCTGGAAAAATAAAAGATATGGAAAGGACCGTGAACAGATGAAAGCAAAACTATTTACCGCAACGAGCAACACCTCTTGCCGAAAAGCCATCGCTTGGCTCAATGAGTACAATATTCCGTATGTCGAGAAAAACATTTCCACTACGCCGATTACGATTGAAGAAATTCAGGAAATCCTGTCTTTGACCAACGAAGGCACCGAAGAGATCATTTCGAAAAAAGCCTACGCCATAAAAAAATTAAAACTCGATTTCGACAGTTTGTCGATGCCTCAGTTATATCAAGTCATCCAAGATAACCCCGGTGTGCTGCGTCTCCCAATTCTTCATGATGGAAAAAAGCTGCAAGTCGGCTATAACGATGATGAAATTCGCCAATTTCTTCCCCGCTGGTTCCGTACGAATCAATTCCAAACTTTATTAGGTATGTAACAAGGAGCCTTCCAGTCAGGCTCCTTGTTTTTGGCTCCAGCCAAAAGAATCAGTAAAGCATCCTTGTTTTTAACAGCACCACTGGGCAAGGTCTTAGCAGAAGAGGGGGTGTTTGCTGCGTTTCTTCACGTGAAATTTCTAAAATGTCTGTTATTTTATTTTCCCGTAAAATCCCGGTATGGTATGATAGACAGTACAAACGGGGTGTTTTTTATGCGAAAAAAATATAGGGACTTGCAGCGCAAAGGCAATGTGATCGTATTTCCGAACACGATTCACCGCCTGCTGACAGAAGGCATGGCGCTGCTGAAAGACGAGAATTACGAAGACGCTCGCGATAAGCTGTACCAAGTGCTGTCTTACGAACCGGAACATGCCGGGGCACTCGGTGCATACGCCTATTGCTTGTTTGAGTTGGGGGAATACGAGGAAGCGCTTGAGGTGTGCCGGGAATTGCTGAAAGTCGGGCCTGTGCATTACCTAGAAACAATGGAATTATACATAAGTATTTTAATGCAGGTCCGGGAGTTTGAAGAAGCGGAACGGATGATTGAAGTGCTGATTGAAGAAAAAGTTTTGCCGGAAGAGCGGCTGGCACAGTTTTTGCAGCTGCGCGATTTGAATGAGCGCATTGCGGTGAAAAACGCCAATGTGAAAATCGATCTCACCCAATACGTGCCGGAGAATTTCGTCAAGCTGCCGCCGCATGAGCAGGAAAGGCTGATCATGGAATTGCCGCCGGCAAGCTATGAGATGTTGAAGAACAGCCTGGTTGAAATCGTGCAGCATCCGGAAACCGATTTATTGACGAAGACATACATATTGTTCATGATTCACCAGGAAAAAGTGAAAGCCCGCGTAACGGTGCAGAAATTCCATTACGAAAAGGAATTTTCCGTAGCGAATCTGCCGGATCCAATCAACAATTCAAGAGTCCGGGACATCAAACGGATGATGGAAGAGATGCTGGAGAAAGATCCGACGCGCCTGGAAATGGTCCAGGAACTGTTCGACCGCCATATTTATTTGTT
Source organism: Planococcus chinensis (assembly GCF_020071995.1). Lineage (GTDB taxonomy): Bacteria > Bacillota > Bacilli > Bacillales_A > Planococcaceae > Planococcus > Planococcus chinensis_A. Next base: position 123,147 of record NZ_JABWTK010000004.1, read on the forward strand.
TTATCCGTTCCAGTGGGATGAGTATGAAGGGGCCGAAGTTGCAGATGCTTACTTGAGCTATTTGGACCAATTGTTCACCGGGGAAATGAATTTTGACGGCGACTCGGAACTGATGAGCCTCATTTTTCATGCCGAGCAATGGTTTGAGTTGCGCAATGGGTAGAAATAGTTGAACATAGTGGCATCTATGCTATAATATTGAAGTTGTCAAAATTCGTATAAAACGGGTAATATGACTTTGTAGAAAATGTTTGGAGGGCTTATAAATGTCAGCAAAATGGGAAAAGCAAGAAGGTAACACAGGAACACTTACAGTAGAAGTGCCTGCAGAAGAAGTAAATGCAGGATTGGACAAAGCGTTCAAAAAAGTCGTTAAAGAAATTAACGTACCAGGTTTCCGTAAAGGGAAGATGCCACGCCAGATGTTCGAACAACGCTTTGGCGTAGAATCACTTTACCAGGATGCCCTAGACTTCATCTTGCCGGATGCTTACGCAAACGCTGTTGAAGAAGCAGGCCTTAACCCGGTTGACCGCCCGGAAATCGATATCGTCACTCTTGAAAAAGGACAGCCGCTTGTATTCACAGCTAAAGTAACGGTTAAACCGGAAGTTCAGCTTGGCGAATACAAAGGCCTTGAAGTTTCTCAGCCAGCTACAGACGTAACTGACGAAGAAATCGAAAACCAATTGAAAGAAAACCAAGAGCGTTTCGCTGAGCTTGCTGTTAAAGAAGACGAAGCAATCGTTGAAGGTGATACTGCAGTAATCGACTTTGAAGGTTTTGTTGATGGAGAAGCATTTGAAGGCGGCAAAGGAGAAAGCTATTCTCTTGAAATCGGTTCAAACTCATTCATCCCAGGATTCGAAGAGCAATTGGTAGGCGTAAAAACAGGAGAAGAAAAAGACGTTGAAGTCACTTTCCCTGAAGAATACCACGCTGCTGAACTTGCAGGAAAAGCTGCAACGTTCAAAGTGAAAGTAAACGAAGTAAAATCGAAAGAGCTTCCAGAACTTGATGACGAATTCGCTAAAGAAATCGATCCAGAAGTTGAAAGCCTAGAAGCGCTTCGCACAAAAATGAAAGAAACTTTGGCTGAACAGAAAAAAGCAAACGCGGATGCAGCACTTCGCGACGAGCTAGTTCAAAAAGCAGCTGAAAACGCAACAATCGATCTTCCACATGCCATGATCCACACTGAAATGGACCGCATGATGCAGGAATTCGAACAGCGTTTGACTCAGCAAGGCATGAACCTTGACCTTTACTACCAGTTCTCAGGCCAAGACGAAGAAGCTTTGCGCGCTCAAATGCATGACGATGCTGAAACTCGCGTACGTGTATCTCTAGTGCTTGAAGCAATCGCTGCAGCAGAGAACATGGAAGTTACTTCAGAAGACATCGACAAAGAACTTGAAAAAATGTCCGGCCAGTTCAACATGGACATCGAGCAAATCAAAACTGCTTTAGGCGGCACTGAAATGCTTGAAAACGATATCCGCATGCAAAACACAGTTGAATTCCTAGTGGAAAACGCTAAGATCACAACTGAAGTGGAAAACGCTCAAGACGCTGAATAATCAACACATATAAGCTTCATAGAAAACAAGGCACGGCGACGTGCCTTGTTTTCCTCTACATAGAATAAAAAACACAACTATATAAGTTTGACTCATACTGTTAGTCTGTCGATATTCCGCAACATAGCTCCACTGTTTTGCGGAATATCTAAACGATTAGTAATTAGAGGGATATATAGATAAGCATCTCTCTTTATAGAAAGCTTTTCCAGCGCTTGCGAGAGCCGTGCCCAAAGCGGCGGAAGCGGCATAAAATTATTCTTTTATTTATTCGGAATATAGAAGCATTCTCTTTGTAGTAATTCTAATTAGTTGCTACAATAAGCATAATCTTGTAATATTATGGCTTGAATAGGGGTGAATACATTGTTCAAATTCAATGATGAAAAAGACCATTTAAAATGTTCATTCTGCGGAAAACCGCAAGAACAGGTTCGTAAACTGGTTGCAGGACCAGGTGTATATATTTGTGACGAATGTATTGAGCTTTGTACGGAAATCGTAGAAGAAGAGCTGGGTACAGAAGAAGCAGTGGAATTCAAAGAAGTGCCAAAACCAAAAGAGATTCTGGATATTCTTAACGGCTATGTCATCGGCCAGGAAAAGGCGAAAAAGTCATTGGCTGTAGCAGTCTACAACCATTACAAACGCGTCAATTCCAACAGCAAGATCGATGACGTTGAGTTGTCGAAATCTAACATCGTCTTGATCGGGCCAACAGGAAGCGGGAAAACTTTGCTTGCGCAAACTTTGGCGCGCATCCTGAATGTGCCGTTTGCAATCGCTGACGCCACTTCGTTAACAGAAGCTGGGTATGTAGGGGAAGATGTTGAAAACATCCTCTTGAAGCTGATCCAGGCTGCAGATTATGATGTGGAACGTGCGGAAAAAGGCATCATCTATATCGATGAAATCGATAAAGTGGCCCGCAAATCGGAAAACCCGTCCATCACACGTGATGTATCAGGTGAAGGCGTTCAGCAGGCATTGCTGAAAATCCTGGAAGGCACAACTGCCAGCGTTCCTCCACAAGGCGGACGCAAGCATCCTCACCAGGAATTCATCCAGATCGATACGACGAATGTCCTGTTCATCGTCGGCGGTGCATTTGACGGCGTCGAACAAATCATCAAACGCCGTTTGGGCAACAAAGTCATCGGTTTCGGTGCAGATCCAAACAAAGAAGAACTGGACGACAAGTCGCTTCTTAGCCAGTTGATTCCGGAAGATTTGCTGAAATTCGGTTTGATACCTGAATTTATCGGCCGTTTGCCGGTATTGGCAAGCCTTGAGCAATTGGATGAAAATGCACTTGTTCAGATTTTGACGGAACCGAAAAATGCATTGATCAAACAATACCAAAAAATGATGGAGCTTGACGATGTTGAATTGACGTTCGAAGATGAAGCTCTGGTAGAAATTGCGAAATTGGCAATTGAACGCAAAACAGGTGCCCGCGGACTTCGTTCAATCATCGAAAACATCATGCTTGAAGTAATGTTCGACTTGCCTTCACGCGAAGACATTGTGGAATGCATCATTACAAAAGATACGGTAACGAAAAACGAAACGCCAAGACTCATCTTAGAAGATGGATCTGAATACGACGAAAAAGACAACGAAAAAACATCCGCATAATGTGAAACGCCGGTCCCTGTGAGCTTTGCTCGATGGATGGCTGTTTAACCAATCAGACTTTGACTCTTGCTTCCTTCCGAGCAATCGGGAGTGCGGCGTAAGGGGAAAGTGAGTAAAAAAGGATGATACGGGCTGACTCTGATCGTGCACATCCGCGCGTAAGGGGTCAGCTTGTTTTTTTGACGAAAATAATCGGAGGTGCAACTCTCTAATGGCTAAAAGAAAAGTAACCAAACGCGTACCATTATTGCCGCTGCGAGGGCTTCTCGTATTTCCGACAATGGTGCTTCATATTGACGTCGGCCGAGAACGTTCAATCGCGGCATTGGAACAGGCAATGCTCGAAGACAATATTGTCTTTTTGGCAACCCAAAAAGAAATGAGCATCGAACAGCCTGAAAAAGACGATTTGCAAAAAATTGGAACGCTTGCCTATGTAAAACAAATGCTGAAATTGCCGAATGGCACGATCCGCGTCTTAGTGGAAGGCTTGGAGCGTGGGCAATGGAAAAATTACGAGGAAGAAGAAGCCATCACTGTCGTGGAAGTTACTTCATTCCCGGATGAGCCGGAGCGCACGGCTGAACAAGATGCTTTGATGCGCATGCTGCTCGAGCATTTCGAGAAATACGCGAAAGCTTCGAAAAAAGTGTCAAATGAAACTTACAACACGGTAGCTGATATCGAAGAACCGGGCCGTCTGGCCGATATGGTCGCTTCACATCTGCCGCTGAAAGTGAACGAAAAGCAGGAAGTGCTGGAGACTTTTGATGTCAATACGCGCCTCGAGATGCTGATTGCGCGCCTTCACAATGAGCAGGAAGTAATCGATTTGGAAAAACGCATTTCGCAGCGTGTGAAAAAATCGATGGAACAAACGCAAAAAGAATTTTATTTGCGCGAACAAATGAAAGCCATTCAAACGGAACTGGGCGACAAAGACGGCAAATCTGGAGAAATCGTCGATTTGCGGAAACGCATTGAAGACGCCGGCATGCCGGAATCAACTGAAAAAGCCGCTTTGAAAGAACTGGACCGCTACGAAAAATTGCCGTCTGCAGCAGCAGAGAGCGGCATCATCCGCAATTACATCGAATGGCTTGTCACGATTCCGTGGTCAGAAGCGACGGAAGACCGCCTCGACATCAAATACGCGGAAGAAGTGCTGGACCGTGACCATGACGGACTGGAAAGCGTCAAAGAACGCGTACTGGAATATTTGGCTGTCCAACAGATGACCAATTCACTTCGCGGACCGATTCTTTGCCTGGTCGGCCCTCCAGGTGTCGGGAAGACCTCACTGGCGAAATCGATCGCGGAATCGCTGGACCGCAACTTTGTCCGCATCTCGCTTGGCGGCGTGCGCGACGAATCGGAAATCCGCGGCCACCGCCGTACGTATGTCGGCGCGATGCCGGGACGCATCATCCAAGGGATGAAACGGGCAGGTACGGTCAATCCGGTGTTCCTGCTGGATGAAATCGATAAAATGTCGAATGATTTCCGGGGAGACCCATCATCGGCAATGCTTGAAGTATTGGATCCGGAACAAAACAATACGTTCAGCGACCATTACATTGAGGAAACCTATGATTTGTCGAACGTGCTGTTCATTGCCACGGCGAATGATCTTGGTTCCATTCCAGGTCCGCTCCGCGACCGGATGGAAGTCATCACAATTGCAGGTTATACGGAAGCGGAAAAACAAATGATTGCGAAAAACCATTTGGCGCCGAAGCAATTGAAAGAACATGGCTTGACGGAAGAGCAGCTTCAGTTTGAAGAAGGTGCATTGCTTCACCTGGTCCGCTATTACACACGCGAAGCAGGTGTCCGTGGACTCGAGCGCACCATCGCATCGATTTGCCGGAAAGTGACGAAACAGATCGTTGCAGGCGAAAAAGAGCAAGTGGTGGTAACAGCGGATGCCATCGAGGATTACCTCGGCAAACGTAAATTCCGCTACGGCATGGCTGAAACAGTCAATCAAGTCGGCGTAGCAACCGGCCTTGCGTATACGACTGTCGGCGGCGATACGCTTCAAATTGAAGTGTCGCTGTCACCAGGCAAAGGCAAATTGCAATTGACCGGGAAACTCGGAGACGTCATGAAAGAATCGGCGCAAACGGCGTTGTCGTTTGTCAGAGCACGCGCTGAGTCGCTGGGCATTGATCCGAACTTCCACGAGTCGCACGATATCCATATCCATGTTCCGGAAGGCGCTGTTCCAAAAGACGGTCCATCTGCCGGAATTACAATTGCGACAGCACTCGTATCTGCGCTGACAAAACGCCCGATCCACCGCGAAGTCGGCATGACAGGTGAAATCACCTTGCGCGGACGCGTTTTGCCGATCGGCGGCGTGAAAGAGAAAACATTGAGCGCTCACCGTGCCGGATTGAAAACGATCATCCTGCCAATTGACAACGAGCGGGATATTGAAGACATTCCAGAAAGTGTCCGCGAAGAATTGACGTTCAAACTCGTTTCGCTGGCGGATGAAGCGCTGGAAATCGCATTAGAAGGAGCAAACGAATGATAGTCAATAATGTAGAACTTGTAATCAGTGCCGTCCGTCCGGAGCAGTATCCGGAAGACGGCCTGCCGGAATTCGCTTTAGCGGGCCGTTCGAACGTCGGGAAATCGTCGTTCATCAACAAAATGATCGGCCGCAAAAGCATGGCGCGCATCTCCTCGAAACCGGGGAAGACGCAGACGCTGAACTTTTACAAAATAGAAGAAAAATTGTTTTACGTCGATGTTCCAGGCTATGGCTATGCCAAAGTCTCGAAATCGGAACGTGAAGCTTGGGGCAAAATGATCGAGCGCTACATTACCGGACGTGAAGAATTGCGTGCGGTGATCCAAATCGTCGATCTGCGCCATGCGCCGAGCCGGGATGACATCGCGATGTACGACTTCATGAAGCATTACGATATTCCGTGCATCATCATCGCCACGAAAGCGGATAAGATTCCAAAAGGCAAATGGGAGAAGCACAAAAAAGTGGTTCGCCAGACGCTCGAAATGGATAAAAACGATCCATTGATCGTCTTTTCATCCGAAACAGGCCTCGGCAAAGATGCCGCTTGGGCAGAAATCGAAAAAAGAATGTAATGCGAAGGAAGCGCAGCTGAGGCTGCGCTTTTTTTGTGGGAAAAAGAAGAGTGGGGCTTTGCTGCAAGTAACAGGTCGGTTGTTGCAAATAAAAATGAAATGGCCCAAGTAAACAGGCGTATGCTGCAAGTAACACTTAAGTTGGTGCAAGTAAATCCTGTTTGCCGCAAGTGAAAGGGAATATTCGCTTTTGAAAAGCAGACATTTAAAAGAGCTTTCAGTTTGAAACGGAGCTGGATAATTGCGCATCGCAGATATAATTTCAGCAACGCAGATAAATCTTCAGGAAAGCAGAAAAAACATAAGTACCGCAGATAAATCCTGAAAACCGCAGATAAACCAATCAGCTTGCCGTATTCACAAGCCAGCCTCATTCCTAAGCCTGTCTATGCAAAATTTCCTTAATTTGAAGCCGCGCTGCGCTTAAGTTCTCGCACTATTTCGACTAAGAGCGTTATGCTTGTTAGTGGTCTGACGCTTTGATAAACTTACATTATAATAATTATAAATAAACATACATTCATTGCTTGTTCACAAATTGTAAAGCTTAGAACAGTACAAAAGTGGTATACTTACTTATATTGAAATATGAACGTGAAAGGTGTTTTGATCCCATGCATACATTAGTAGTCGGGGTGAATTATCGCTCTGCACCGGTGGAAATCCGCGAAAAGCTTTCATTCATCGAATCGGAACTTCCACAAGCAATGCAGGCGTTAAAAGAACAAAAAAGCATATTGGAGAATGTCATCGTGTCTACTTGCAACCGGACAGAAATCTACGCGGTGGTCGATCAGCTTCACACAGGACGCTATTATGTGAAGCAATTCTTGGCGGATTATTTCGGTCTGTCCCAAGAGGCGTTCTCCCAGTATTTGTTTGTCCATGAACAAGAAGAAGCGGTTGAGCATTTATTCCGTGTGACAGCCGGCATCGACTCCATGGTGCTTGGGGAAACCCAGATTCTTGGACAAGTGAGAAACAGTTTCCTTGCCGGACAGGAAAACGGCACGACCGGAACGGTTTTTAACCAATTGTTCAAGCAGGCCGTGACATTGGCAAAACGGGCGCATTCCGAAACAGCGATCGGCGAGAATGCCGTATCGGTTTCTTATGCAGCTGTTGAGCTGGGCAAGAAAATTTTCGGCACGTTGAAAAACAAACGGGTCGTTATTTTAGGCGCGGGCAAAATGGGCGAATTGGCCATCAAGAACTTGCAAGGCAGCGGGGCAGACAACGTGACGGTCATCAACCGTACGTTTGAAAAAGCCGAAGCCTTGGCAGAAAAATTCAACGGCCGTGCAGTGCCAATGAACCAATTGCAATGCGCACTTTTAGAAGCGGATATTTTGATTTCGTCAACGGGTGCAACGGACTACGTCATCGATTATGAATTGATGCAGTTTGTTGAAAAACTTCGCAAAGGCAAGCCGTTGTTCATGGTGGACATCGCAGTGCCGCGCGACGTGGATCCGCGCATCTCGGAATTGTCGAATGTATTCTTATATGACATCGATGATATGCAGGGGATTGTAGAAGCGAACCTGGCTGAGCGGGAACGCGCAGCAGGTGAAATCATGACAATGGTCAACCACGAAGCACAGCAGTTTAACGACTGGCTGACAACGCTTGGCGTCGTACCGGTGATTTCCGCATTGCGCCAAAAAGCATTGACGATCCAGGCGGAAACAATGGCGAGCATTGAAAACAAAATGCCGGATTTGACCGACCGTGAGAAGAAGATCCTGAACAAACACACAAAATCGATTATCAACCAATTGTTGAAAGAGCCGATTTTGCAGGCAAAAGAAATGGCCGGTGCACCGAAATCACGCGAACAGCTTGAATTGTTCCAGCAGATTTTCGGCATCGAAGAAGATGTGCAAGTGGAAATTACAAAACAAATGAAAGCTCCGCAGAAAAAGGCGGCAACCAATAAAGAACAGAACGTTCAAAAACAAGAAACTCCCGGATATTCATTTTAAGCTTTCTGAAAGAGGCGTTTTCGAATCTATATGCTAAAATGTAGATGCGGGAACGCCTTTAATTATGGAAACGAAGGGGAATGGGATGGCTGATATAACAATGGCAAGGCTGCATGAAGCTATGGTTATTCTATATGCTGTCAGCCTTGTTTTTTATTTTATTGATTATTTATATAAAGAGAAAAAAGCGAGCCGTATTGCGATGAGCTTGCTTGGCGTCGTATGGATGATGCAAACTGTATTCCTCGTTTTATACATCATCGAAACGCAGCGGTTCCCGATCCTGACTTTGTTTGAAGGCATCTACTTTTATGCGTGGCTGCTGGTGACTTTGTCGCTCGTGCTGCGGATTTTTTACCGCTTTGATTTTGCGGTGTTTTTCATCAATATTATCGGATTTATCTTTATGACCATTCATACATTTGCGCCGGTGCAAATTGAAAAGTCACCGGCAGGACAGGACCTGGTTTCGGAATTATTGTTCATCCATATTACATTCGCCATTCTGTCGTACGTCGCTTTTTCGCTGTCGTTTGTGTTCTCGGCGCTGCACCTTGTTTTGTACCGCTTGCTGAAAAAGAAAAAGTGGACAAAGCAATGGAGCAATTTGCCGTCGCTTGGCCAGACGGAACTTGGCATGACGATTTCCATTCTTGTGGGAATTTCGCTGTTGTTCGTGTCGTTGGTTCTGGGGCTGCAATGGGCCATCATCTCTCTGGCGGAATTTTCGCTGCTGGACATGAAAATCGTCGGTTCGTTCATCCTGCTGCTTATTTATAGCTGGGTGCTGTACCGCCACCGAAAAGGCAATTTGAATGGCATGTCTTATGCAATGGCGCATATCTATGCGTTTTTGCTTTTACTCATCAACTTCTTCCTCGGAAGCCGGTTGTCTGAATTTCATTTTTGGTATTAAAGAAAGGTAGGATTCATTTGAGAAAAATTATTGTAGGTTCAAGAAGAAGCAAGCTTGCGTTAACGCAAACAGGGCAGTTTATCGATAAATTGAAAGCGGCGGGCGCGCCATTTGAATTTGAAATCAAAGAAATCGTTACAAAAGGCGACCGCATCGTTGATGTGACGCTTTCCAAAGTCGGAGGCAAAGGTTTGTTTGTAAAAGAAATTGAACAGGCTTTGCACGACAAAGAAATCGATTTTGCTGTCCACAGCATGAAAGACATGCCGTCAGTTCTTCCAGAAGGCTTTGTCATCGGCTGTGTACCGGAACGCGAAGACCCGCGCGACGCTTTTATCTCAAATGGCCATGTGAAGTTTATGGACCTTCCGGTTGGAGCGGTTGTCGGAACAAGCAGCCTGCGCCGCAGTTCGCAGCTTTTGTTGATGCGTCCGGACCTGGATATCCAGTGGATCCGCGGCAATATCGATACGCGTTTAGGAAAATTGCAGTCCGGCCAGTTTGATGCCATTATCCTTGCAGCTGCAGGATTGAAGCGCATGGGCTGGAAAGACGACCTGGTAACGGAATTCCTTGAAGTTGAAGACTGCCTGCCAGCGATTGGCCAAGGCGCACTCGGCATCGAATGCCGCGAAGACGATGCGGAATTGTTGGAAGCTTTGGCGAAAGTCAACGACGAAAAAACAGCGTTGGCAGTCCATGCTGAGCGCAAATTCCTACGGGATATGGACGGCAGCTGCCAAGTACCGATTGCCGGCTATGCAACGGTTGCAGACGGTGAAATCTCGTTTACCGGCCTCATTTCTTCTCCGGAAGCCGATGAAGTGTATAAAGAAACAGCCGTGAGCCGCGACCCGATCGAAGCTGGGCGCATCGTTGCCGAGCGCATCAGTGCACAAGGCGGCTACGAATTAATTCAAAAAGTAAAAGCCGAGAACCATGTGTGACGCTAATCTTCCTTTAACAGGCGAAACCATCGTCTTCACCGGTTCCAACGAGCCGCAGGAAGCGGTTGGCTATGCAGAGAAGCTGGGTGCCAAAACCCGGTATTTACCGCTTATAGAAACTTCAGTCCGGCAGTCGCAACTGCCGGATTTCGAACGTTACGACTGGTTAATTTTCACCAGCGGCAACAGTGCAGACGCTTTTTGCCAATTGCATATCAAAACGGCTGCAAAAATTGCTGCGGTAGGGGAAAAGACGGCGAGTGTTTTGGAACAGCATGGCTACACCGTCAGCTTTATGCCAAGCATCTACAGTGCCGATGTGTTCATTCAGGAATTCCCGGCTGTAGCGGGCAACGCGGACTGTCTTTTCATCAAAGGGTCGCTCGCCAAAAATACCATTGCATCGATGCCGCTGAAGGTGGATGAATGGATTATTTACGAAACGAGCTTTAAAATAGAGAATGCCGAGAAATTAAAAGCCTTAAAAGGCGTAACCGTGATTTTTGCCAGTCCGTCCGCTGTTGCTGCATACCGCGAAGCCGGAGGGGACTGGTCAGGAATCCGCATTGCTGCCATCGGGCACGTAACTGAAGCCGCTATCCAGAAGCAAGGCGGAACAGTGGATTTTATTCCAAAGAAATATACGTATATCGAAGTGATCAACGAAATCGCGAAAGGAAGTTTTAACAAATGACTGATTTGAAATTCAACCGTGGACGCCGCTTGCGCGGATCTGCCAACCTCCGCTCAATGGTCCGCGAAACAAGCTTGCATAAAGAAGATTTCATTTATCCGATTTTTGTCGTAGAAGGCGAAAACGTCAAAGAAGAAATTTCGTCAATGCCGGGCGTATTCCATTTTTCATTGGACCGCCTCGGTGAAGAATTGGACGAAGTTGTAGACCTTGGCATTCCATCCGTTATTTTGTTCGGTGTGCCGAATGAAAAAGATGCAGTCGGAACACAAGCCTACCACGACCATGGCATCACGCAAGAAGCGATCCGCTTTGCAAAACAGCGCCATCCGGAATTGGTGGTTATTGCCGATACGTGCCTATGCCAATACACTGACCACGGCCATTGCGGCGTGATTGAAAACGGCGTAATCTTGAACGACGAATCGCTTGATTTGCTGGCTCGTACAGCTGTGTCGCAGGCGAAAGCCGGTGCAGACATCATCGCACCGTCGAACATGATGGACGGCTTTGTTGCAGCGATCCGCTACGGATTGGACCAGGCTGGATTTGAAAACACACCGATCATGAGCTACGGCGTGAAATACGCATCTGCCTACTACGGGCCGTTCCGTGAAGCAGCGCATTCCACACCGCAATTCGGTGACCGCAAAACCTACCAGATGGACCCGGCGAACCGCTTGGAAGCACTTCGCGAAGCGGGATCTGACATCGAAGAAGGCGCAGATTTCATGATTGTGAAACCGGCTCTTTCTTACCTCGACATCGTCCGTGAAGTACGCGACAATTTCGATCTTCCGATTGTTGCCTACAACGTATCAGGCGAATATGCGATGGTCAAAGCAGCCGCTTTAAACGGTTGGGTGGACGAGAAGAAAATGGTTCTTGAAACTTTGCTTAGCATGAAACGGGCAGGAGCAGACATTTTGATGACGTACCATGCAAAAGACGCGGCACGTTGGCTGGAGGAGAAATAAATGGGATACGAAAATTCGATTGCAGCATTCACAGAAGCGAAAAAATTAATGCCGGGCGGCGTCAACTCGCCGGTCCGTGCGTTCAAATCCGTTAACATGGATCCGATTTTCATGGCATCCGGCAGCGGCGCAACGATCACAGACATCGACGGCAACACATACATCGACTACGTCTTGTCTTGGGGTCCGTTGATCTTGGGCCATTCCCATCCGGACGTTGTCAAAGCGATCCAGGAAGTGGCTGTGTCCGGAACCAGTTTCGGCGCACCGACTTTGCTTGAAAATGAACTCGCGAAACTTGTGATGGAACGTGTTCCTTCTATTGAAATGGTGCGCATGGTGTCTTCCGGTACGGAAGCAACAATGAGTGCATTGCGCGTGGCACGCGGCTATACCGGCCGCAATAAAATCCTGAAATTCGAAGGCTGCTACCACGGCCATGCGGATAGCCTGCTGATCAAAGCAGGTTCCGGTGTTGCAACACTCGGCCTGCCGGATTCACCAGGAGTGCCGGCATCGGTTGCGGCGAACACGATCACCGTTCCATACAATGATTTGGAAAGCGTGCGTCTGGCATTTAAAGAGTTCGGCGACGATATCGCGGCTGTCATCGTAGAGCCGGTTGCCGGCAATATGGGCGTCGTGCCGCCAAAAGACGGATTCCTTCAGGAACTGCGCAATTTGACAACCGAATTCGGAACAATCTTGATCTTTGATGAAGTCATGACCGGTTTCCGTGTCGGCTACAACTGTGCACAAGGCCATTTCGGCGTAACGCCGGATATGACATGCCTCGGGAAAGTCATCGGCGGCGGCCTCCCGGTTGGCGCATTCGGCGGCAAACGCGAAATCATGCAGCAAGTGGCGCCAAGCGGCTCAATTTACCAGGCAGGCACATTGTCGGGCAACCCGCTAGCCATGACTGCAGGATACGAAACCTTGTCCCGTTTGAATGAAGAAACGTACGAAACCTTCGTCCAGCGCGGCGATCAGCTCGAAGCCGGTTTCCGTGCAGCGGCTGAGAAGTACAACATCCCGCACACTGTGAACCGTGCGGGTTCAATGATCGGCTTCTTCTTCACGAATGAAGACGTGGTTGACTTCGATTCAGCGAAAACATCAGATACGGAACTGTTCGCAGACTACTACCGCTTGATGGCGGAAGAAGGCATCTTCCTGCCGCCTTCCCAGTTCGAGGGCATGTTCCTGTCGGCAGCACATACCGAAGCGCATATCGCGAAAACAGTGGAAGCTTTCCATACCGTATTTGCGAAATTAGCGAGATAATAAGATTTGAAGCCCGGTCGCTTTGATTGCGGTTGGGCTTTTTTGTGCGGATTTTAGGGTGAGTGATCATAGAAACGCGGTAAGTGACCATAGACTATGGCTGAGTAATCATAGACCCTCGATGAGTGATCATAGAATCAGTTGGAGTGATCATAGAACGCCAACAAGCGCTCATAGAATCCGTATTTCACCCTCAGGCTAATCAAAACTATGAATTTTACCAGCTCCAGCGACGCTGCTGCAAGTAAAGTAGCGGTTGCCGCAAGTAAACAGGCGTTTGCTGCAAGTAATATGCCGCATGCCGCAAGTAAACACAAGCTTTGCACAAGTATTTTCGTTTTGCCGCAAGTAAACCGGCAGTTTCGCTTTTCGCTGGCGAAAAGCCGGCATCCAAAATCTTTTGGGTTTTGAAGGAAAGAAAAATCCTGGTTCGCCGAAAGATTTTCTCGCAATTACAAGATTTCAAGCCCCATTTCCTGTACGATAGGAAGTAATAGTATTTCGGAAAGCGAAAGGCAGGGATGCAGATGTACATATTCTTAAGGACAGCTGGGATTGCCGCGCTTGCCGGCTGGCTGTTCGAAACGCTCGGCATTTTCTTGCCGTGGCTTCTTGGGCCGATGTTCACCATACTGCTCATTAGCCAATTTACAAGCCTCCAATTGTACTGGCCAAAATCACTGCGCACGACAGGGCTGATCCTGCTCGGCGTACAAATCGGTTCGTCGTTTACGCGCGACGCAGTCCTGCTCATGTGGCTCGATTTGCCGTATATGGCATTCATGACGATTTCGGTCGTTTCCTTGTCAATTGTGCTCGGACTGTTGTTCAAGAGGATGGTCAATGAAAGCTTGGCAACGAGCCTGCTTGGCTCGATTCCCGGAGGCCTTGCGCAGATGGTTGTCATCGCGGAAGACATCCCTTCGGCGAACCTCACCGTCGTCACGATGATGCAGACGATCCGGATTTTCATGGTGGTGACGGTCGTTCCGTTTCTGACAGTATTCCTTACAGGCAGGGAACAAGGCGAACTCAGCGAGCAGGTATTTACGTTTGCGCCGACAGCCGTGCTTGTCGGCTTACTCGTCGGTATCATCCTGTATTTCGGAATGAAACGTATCGGTTTTCCAGCTGCGGAAATCCTGGCACCGATTTTGACGCTGGCAATTGTCCAGACGGTGACAGGGGAACTGCTGATTGATATTCCGTACTGGCTGACTGCCTTTGCACAAGTTTGCATCGGAGCTGGCCTCGGACTTCAGATGGAAGGAATCGGCGACAAGCTGACAGTTCGTCTGGGTGCAGCCATCGTTCTCAACAATGTATTGCTCATCAGCTTCACAGCATTCATTGCCTATCTTCTCGCTAAGTGGCTGCCGGATTACATCTTCCTTGATTTCTTTTTGAGTGCCGCACCCGGCGGCATTGCAGAAATGGCGATTACAGCGCTCGCAACCGGTGGGGACGTCGCGCTCATCACCAGTTTCCAATTGTTCCGGTTGTTTTTCATTTTGCTCGTGGCGTCGCCGATTGTTGCCTATATTGTGAAAAAACTTGACGCTAAAAGCGGAGCTTGAGTATAATGGATGAAAGTATATATTTGATGCGTTGATGAGGATAGTAGAATGTGCGTACATTTCAGAGAGAAAACCGAGTGGTGAGAGGTTTTCATGAACAAGCATTTGAATGTCACCTCGGAGCAGTTCCTGTGAAAGTTGAGTAGTGGGAACCGGATGTGAAATCCGTTATCGAACTTGAGAGCCAGGTTTATTTTGACTTGTGCATAAAGGTGGTACCGCGAACAACTCCTTCGTCCTTTTACAGACGAAGGGGTTTTTTTATTTTCCGGGAAACTTTCTCTCAAGGCAATACAATCAAAAGGAGGAATTTCAATGACTGAACAAACGCCGACAACACCGCAAATGCCGACGAAGTACGATCCGCAATCGATTGAAAAAGGCCGTTATGAGTGGTGGGTCAACAACAAATTCTTTGAAGCAAAACCCGAAAGCGGCAAAACGCCGTATACGATTGTGATTCCGCCGCCGAACGTTACCGGAAAATTGCACTTGGGCCACGCCTGGGATACAACGCTTCAGGACATCATGACACGCATGAAGCGCATGCAAGGCTTTGACGCGCTGTGGCTTCCTGGAATGGACCATGCTGGAATCGCCACACAGGCAAAAGTAGAAGGCAAGCTGAAAGAAGAAGGGAAATCCCGCTACGATTTAGGGCGCGAGAAATTCTTGGAAGAATCGTGGAAATGGAAAGACGAATATGCGGGGCATATCCGTGAACAATGGTCGAAACTGGGCCTTGGACTTGATTACTCCCGCGAACGCTTTACCTTGGACGCAGGCTTGTCGGATGCGGTTAAGGAAGTATTTGTAAAGCTCTACGAAAAGAAACTGATTTACCGCGGCAAATACATCATTAACTGGGATCCGGCGACGAAAACCGCGATTTCGGATATTGAAGTTATCTACAAAGACGTACAAGGTGCGTTCTATCATATGCGCTATCCGCTGACAGACGGTTCCGGCCACATCGAAATCGCGACTACCCGTCCCGAAACGATGCTTGGCGATACGGCGGTAGCGGTTCACCCGAAAGACGAGCGCTACCAGCATTTGATCGGCAAGAAGGTAACATTGCCGATTATCGGACGTGAAATGGAAATCGTGGCAGACGATTACGTAGACATGGAATTCGGAAGCGGCGCCGTAAAAATTACACCGGCACACGACCCGAATGACTTTGAAATCGGCAACCGCCACAATTTGGAACGCGTATTGATCATGCACGAAGACGGTACGATGAACGAAAATGCCGGCAAATACGAAGGCATGGACCGCTTCGAATGCCGCAAGCAAATCGTTAAAGACCTGCAGGACATGGATGTTTTATTCAAAATCGAAGAGCATTTGCATTCGGTTGGGCATTCGGAACGCAGCGGGGCAGTTATTGAGCCTTATCTTTCAACACAGTGGTTTGTTGACATGAAGCCATTGGCGAAGACGGCAGTTGACCTGCAGCACGGCGAAGACGGCGTCAACTTTGTTCCGGACCGCTTCGAAAAGACCTACCTGCACTGGATGGAAAACATCCGCGACTGGTGCATCTCTCGTCAACTGTGGTGGGGCCACCAGATTCCGGCTTGGTACCATAACGAAACCGGCGAAATTTACGTAGGGATGGAAGTGCCGGCAGACGCTGAAAACTGGACGCAGGACGAAGATGTTCTCGATACGTGGTTCTCTTCAGCGCTTTGGCCGTTCTCGACACTCGGCTGGCCGGAAGACAGCGATGAGTTGAAACGCTATTACCCGACAGATGCCTTAGTTACCGGCTACGACATCATTTACTTCTGGGTATCGCGCATGATTTTCCAGGCGCTTGAATTTACCGGTGAAAAACCGTTCAAAGACGTATTGATCCACGGCTTGGTGCGTGACGCCGAAGGACGCAAAATGTCGAAATCGCTCGGCAACGGCGTCGATCCGATGGACGTGATCGCGGAATACGGAGCGGATTCGCTTCGCTACTTCCTGGCAACAGCATCATCTCCAGGGCAGGACCTTCGCTTCTCGATGGAGAAAGTGGAGTCCATCTGGAACTTTACCAATAAAATCTGGAACGCTTCCCGTTTCGCATTGATGAACATGGACGGCATGACATACGAGGAAATCGAACTTTCCGGCAAACGTTCGGTAGCGGATTCTTGGATCTTGACCCGTTTGAATGAAACAATCGAACAAGTGACGCATCTCGCTGAACGCTACGAGTTCGGTGAAGTGGGCCGCTCGCTTTACAACTTTATCTGGGATGATTTCTGTGACTGGTACATCGAAATGGCGAAATTGCCATTGTACGGCGAAGACGAAGACGCGAAGAAAATGACGCGTTCGGTTCTGGCGTATGTACTCGATAACACGATGCGTTTATTGCATCCGTTCATGCCATTCATCACCGAAGAAATTTGGCAGAACTTGCCGCACGAAGGCGAATCAATTACGGTTGCTGCATGGCCGACAGTGGACGAGTCGTTGACCGACCAAAGCCAGTCGTCGAGCATGAAGCTGTTGATGGACATCATCACGGCTGTTCGTACGATTCGTGCAGAAGTGCAGTCGCCGATGAGCAAGAAAGTGGCGTTGACGATTTCTGCAAAAGACGCGGGTATCCATGCGGTTCTGAAAGAGAACGCCGCCTACATCGAGCGTTTCTGCAACCCGGAAACTTTGACGATTGGTGAAAACATCGAAGCTCCGGAAAAATCAATGTCCGCCGTTGTATCGGGTGCCGAGTTGTTCATGCCGCTTGAAGGCTTGATTGACATCGACGCAGAACTGGCCCGCTTGAACAAAGAACTTGAGAAATGGGCAAAAGAAGTGAAACTCGTTCAAGGCAAACTGTCGAACGAACGCTTTGTTTCCAAAGCGCCGGAAGCGGTAGTTGCGGAAGAACGCAAAAAAGAAGCCGACTACTTGGAAAAACACGCCACAGTCGAAAAACGCATCGAAGAATTAAAAAACCTGTAAAATGACGAACCGCTTTCCTTCGGGAGAGCGGTTTTTTATGTGCTGAACGTTTAGCTTGCGAAGCAGCTTATCGCTAACGGGGGTTTTTAGAATTTTTATCGAAGTTTTTGGAGTCTCTATCGGCGTTTTCGGAGTTCTTATCGAAGTTTTAAGGTTTTCTATCGGAGTTTCCAGGACTTTTATCGAAGTTTTCCCGATACGCCAAGATTGACACCTGAAAACCGAATTGCTATAGTTATACCTGACGAACGTTCGGAAGGGGCCTGGAGAAATGACGCTGAATCAATTAAAAGAAGCCGCACTAAACCGCTTTGCGGAACATGGCTACGAGGGGACATCGATGGCGCATATCGCGGAAGCGGTCGGCATCAAGAAGCAGTCGATCTACGCCCATTTTAAAGGGAAAGATGAATTGTTTATGCAGGTATCAAATGATGTGGTAGCCAATGAACTTGCTTCTATCACAGATTTTATTAAAGACAACCAAACAAAACCGATCAAGGAGTTCCTATACAATTTTCTCGTGCATCATAAAGTCCGCTACGAACAAAATGCCGATACGAAGTTCTGGCTGCGCAATTCCTTTTTCCCGCCGGCCCATCTGTACGAGGAAGTGATGGAAAAGGTTTATCTGTACCTCGACTCACTCGAAGATCAGCTGGAGCCGATTCTGGAAAACGCTGTAAAAGAAGGGCAGCTCGATGCGTCAATTGATGTAAAGCGGGCAACTGCAGCATTTCTCGGCGTACTGGACGGCATTTTTGTGGAAATGCTGTACGGCGGGCCCGAGCGGCTGAATAAAAGACTGGATGCTTCCTGGCATTTCTATTGGCGCGGCATATCAAAAGTTTGAATAGAGTAACGGAGGAAAAGCTATGAATTTACATTGGATACTCGTCATCGCGGCGGGCATTATCGAAATACTATGGGCGACCGGATTGAAGTACGCGAGCACATGGATGGAATGGGTGGGCGTCGCGGTACTCATTTACTTTTCATTTGTCGTACTTTTAAAAGCACTGGAAAAAGTGCCGGTCGCTACAGCATATGCGGTATTTACCGGAATCGGGACAGCGGGGACCGTCATTGTGGAAATGGTCGTGTTCGGAGAGCCGTTCAGCTGGACAAAAGTGTTCTTTATCAGCATGCTCCTAGCCGGAGTTCTTGGGCTGAAACTTGTTACCGCAGATCCCGAAAAGAAAGAAGAGGTAATATAATATGGCTTGGGTATACTTAATATTAGCCGGCTTGTTTGAAGTGGTGGGCGTGATTGGCATGAACCGTGTCGTCAAACACAAAAAGCTTTCCTCCTACGCCATTCTGATCGGAGGATTCATCGTCAGCTTCACCTTGCTCGGCCAGGCGATGGAAACCTTGCCGATGGGCATTGCGTACGCAGTTTGGACCGGCATCGGAACGGTTGGCGGCACGCTGCTCGGCATGTTCGTTTACGGTGAATCAAAAGACTGGAAGCGCATCGCCTTTATCGCCATGATTGTCGCGGCGGTAGTCGGGTTGCGGCTGACTTCTTAATAAAAAAAGGGGTCCTGGAACGAATTCCAGGACCCCTTTTTTTATTTCCCGATTTTCACAATCGGTTTGATGGTTGCGCCATTTTTTGAGTCCTCGAAAGCATCATTAAGCTGTTCAAACTCATAAACTTTAGTCAGCTTGTCAAAAGGGAACATGCCGCGTTTGTAATAAGCGACAAGTTGGGGAATGAACACTTGCGGAATCGAGTCGCCTTCGATGACCCCCATCACCGTTTTGCCTTCCGCCATGATGTCGTTGTGGACATCAAACGTCATTTCCGGTGTTACCCCGACTATGGCACAAGAGCCGAGCGGGCGCAATGAATGGATGGCTTGTTTCACAACCGGAGGGACACCGGTCGTCTCCACTGCGTAATGCGTGCCGCCGCCCGTAATTTCCTTAATTTCTTTGACGACGTCAACATTTTTTCCGTTCAATGTATGCGTAGCACCAAGTTCTTTGGCAAGTTCTAGGCGGTTGTCATGGATATCGACAGCAATGATGTTGAGGCAGCCGGCAATTTTCGCTGCCATCACCGCACTCAATCCGACTGCGCCGCTGCCAAAGATGGCAATCGATGAACCGAATTCGGGCTTCATGCGGTTCAGCACGGTCCCGGCACCCGTCTGGATGCCGCAGCCAAGCGGGCCAAGCAAAGCCAAGTCGACTTCTTTGTCGACTTTCACGACGTTCCGTTCATTCGTCACAGCGAACGTGCCGAATGACGATTGGCCAAAGAAAGTGGAAACGGCGTGGTCGTGGTGATGAATCCGGTTTGTGCCGTCCTGCATCTTTCCGCCGAAATTCAAGTCGTTAAAGTTTAGGCATACCGTCGGGTGTCCTGTCAGGCAGTTTTCGCAGTGTCCGCAGTAAGCGAACGACAACACGACATGGTCGCCGGCTTCAATCGAAGTCACCGCCGAACCGACTTTCTCCACAATGCCCGAACCCTCGTGGCCAAGGACGGCCGGGAAAGGGGACAGTCCAAGGTCTCTTGCCACTGCGTCCGTATGGCAAACCCCCGAAGCTACAATTTTCACAAGAACTTCATGGTCTTTTGGTTCGCCCAGTTCCACTTCCTCAAACTTAAACTCTTCACCCAATCCGTGCGTTACCGCTGCTTGAATCTTCATCGAATCCCTCCTAGTAATTTTTTGTCCAATTAGTAAGATACCCGCTTTTGGGAAACTTAGTCCTGGAAAATGAAAGGCTTTAGTATAGAAGCGGGTCGTAACTCAGTCGATAGAGGTTGTAGCTCACAACGAAAAGCTTTCAACTCAAACCAAACTTGCAGAACTGCTAATCAAAGAAAAAGAGCCCATAAAAAACAGCCCGCAAAAGCAGGCTGCCCAATCATTTCTCTTTCGGCCGAAACGGCCGTTCTTTTTCGATCTTTTTCAAATATGTAACCAGCAGCTCCGCAATATTGTCATCATGCGTCTCATAAAACGACCGTGCACCGACCGGATCTTCAATTTCGTTGAACACATGGCGCCCGTCCGGCAGCAGCAAAAAATCCACTCCGATGTAATCGCTGTTCAACGCCCGTGCAATTTTCAGCACATCTTGCTCCTGTGCAGCAGAAAGAATATACTTCTCAGCAGAACCGCCAAGCGAGTAGTTCGCCTTGAAGCCGTCCGCAGAACTCCGCTTCACAGCGCCGATCACTTCGTTGCCAATAACATAGGCCCGCACATCGGCCGTATGGTCCACCACTGACTGAAAAACGAGCGAACAGGATTCAAACGGAATCTCATCTAAAGACGTTATCACTTCCACTTCCGTCCCGCCGTGCCCGTCCGCCGTCTTCACCACACAAGGAAACGCCGGCGCTTCCCGGTAAGTCGGAATTACCGGCACACCGAGCATCTGCAATAGTTGAAAGCTCTGCCATTTGTCATTGGCAATGCGGTTCACTTCGGCGCGGTTTACGAGAAACACACCATGGTCTTCAAGAAAACGGGCAGCTTCGGGACGGCGCACCCGGAACAGCACAAGCTGGCCCTGAAGAGTATCTGCTAAAACCGCCAGTCCGTCTTCGGTCCAATCATTCCATTGCACGAGCCGGAATTCCCCGAACTTCTGCAGTTCCTGGATAAACCCGGCGTTGCGAACTGCATCTTTCGTTTCGTATAAAACGATCATCGCAAGTCCTCCAATATATAAGCGATCATGGCATCCGCCACGTTGATACCGGTAACGTTCAGGATGTTACGGATATGGGCCGCGGCGTTCACTTCACAGACAAGCGGTTCTTCATCCGTACCAAACAACAGATCCACGCCGGCAAAGACGGCACCAACAGCATCCGCTGCATCTAGTGCCAGCCGTTTCTGGGTTTCCGTCAAGTCGATAGGAGACGCCTTTCCGCCGTTTGTGATGTTTGCACGGAAATCCGTTTCCGAATGGCGGTACATCGAAGCTACAATTTCGCCGCCGACAATATTGACGCGGATGTCACGGCCGCGGCTCGAAGCGATAAACTCCTGAAACACAAAATCGACGCCGCGAAGCGATTCCACTTTTTCGTAAAAGGCCGCTTCATCTTCGATCAGATACACTTTCATGCCGAACGAGCCGTGGCCTTCTTTGATAATCATCGGAAACTTCAGCTCTTCGATGATCCGTTCAAAATAACCGGATTCCAAAATCGAGAAATTCGGATACACTTTCGGCGCCACAATCGTCCGCGGCATTGGCAGTCCTCTTGCTGCTAACCGGATATACTGTGTGGCTTTATTGTCGCACAGGTCGATGATGGCCGGATCATTGTATACCGGAATCCCGTGGCTTTTCAGAAAATACCCAAGAAGGATGTCTTTATCGAGCAGCACCGCAAAATCGGGCAGCGCTGCATCATTCTTCAAATCCATTAAAATTTCATAATTCTTCATTATATATGTTTGAACACCGGCGCGTTCCGCTGCTTCTGCCACCAGTTGCGCCTGGTCCGCGAATTTATCCGAAACCAAACTCCCGTTGTAGATCACCCAACATGTTTTCATTTCTACTCCACCTTCATGCTATAATTAACTTAAAAAAAGTGTATCACGTTTACCGGGGAAGGAAGGCCGAAATCATGATTAATGGACTCAATTTCTACAAGAAAAAATGGAACATCCAGACGGATGCTTCAATCAAACCAGGTCTTCAAGCCATTACAGCCGCACTTGCGGAATTAAACAACCCTCATCAAAACATCAGCTTTATACATATTGCCGGCACGAACGGAAAAGGTTCGACCGGTGCTTTCCTTTCTGCCATCCTGCGCAAGCACGGACTGACCGTGGGCAATTTCTTCTCGCCAGGGATCGAAGACCTGCACGACCAGATCCAGGTGGACGGAAAAGCCGTAACTGAAGAAGACATGGATCAGGCAATGGCACGGTTGGCCAATATCAAAACCCCGCTGACCGATTTTGAATTATTGACAGCTGCAGCGTTTCTAATTTTCGAACAGCAAAAACCGGATATCGCCATCATTGAAGCAGGGATGGGCGGGCGCTTCGACAGCACGAACGTCATCAATCCGATACTTTCGATCATCACGTCGATTTCCTATGAACACACGGCTTTTTTGGGCGATACGCTGGAAAATATTGCTTGGCATAAAGCGGGAATTATAAAAAAATGGAAACCAATCATCATCGGCAATTTGCCAAAAGCGGCGGAACGAGTCATTCGGGAGGAAGCAGATTCCTTGCACGCCGAATTGATTCGGCCCCAGAAACAAATCAACACCGAACTGAAACTGAAAGGCCGGCATCAAAAAGAAAATGCCGGCTTGGCGCTCGAAGCGGCGAAAGAAATACTGCTGCTGAAATTCAACCACAACTTAGCAGAAACGGCGCTGGCTTCGGCATTCATTCCGTTCCGCTTTGAAGAAATCTACCCGAACCTCATCATGGACGGCGCACACAACGAAGCAAGCGTCAGTGCGCTTGTTGATACGATCAAAGAAGTTTATCCCGATAAAAAGATTCATATCGTGATGGCGCTGATGAAAGATAAAGCATACGCCAATATCCTGGAGCAGCTGGAAACAATTAGCGATCATTTTACGTTTATCGACTTTGACAATGAACGCGCGTTGCCTGCCAAAATTTTGTTTACAGAAAGTAGAAGTAAAATAAAGACAATTATAACTAATTGTGATATATTACCTGTATCTAATAAAGAAGAAGTGACAATAGTCACGGGTTCTCTTTATTTACTGTCCGCACTTCGAAACAATCATTTCAGCATGTTCAAGAACTACCAAGAACCTGTTGAGTGAGAAAGAAAGCTGCTTTTACAGACTTACAGGGAGGTGAAGAAATGACGCGAATCAGCAAAAACAGCTGGGCTTTATGGATTGTCTGGCTGCTGCTTGTGCCGCCGGGACTGTATTTGATCTACCAAATCTTTCCCCCGCCTCAAATAGAACCTTGGCATTTATCGGCATACATCCTGTTTTTTGTTCTCACCTGCCTGATGCCGATGAACATCAACGGGGCTTCGACCTATCTCGTCCAGTGGGTGACAATCGCCGTCTTCCTGAAATACGGCATCTTCGTTGAAATCTTGATCTCGCAGTTGACGATGCTGATTGTCATGGTCAGAAGCCGGACCGACGAACCGCTGACGATGCGGATTCCGTTTAACTCGATTATGTTTTTCATGATTTCCTGTTTTTCAGGGCTTGCCTATCTCGGGGCTGGCGGACAAATCGGTTCACTGAATTTGCTGCACATCCTGTTTTACGGTTTGATCTTCCAATTGGTATCCGTTTCAGCCAATCAGATCATTTACTACTCATATGACCGCTTGACCGGCAATAAAGTGAAATTCTTCTCCGTCGATGCCTTATGGGATCTTGCGCTGACGCTCATCATCTTCCCGTATGCGATTGCGTTATACATTTCGGAAGCCTATATCGGCATTCCGGCGCTGCTCCTTCTCGGCATTCCGTTCCTGATCATGACCGCTGTGATGAAGCTTTACAACAACAGTCAATTAATCAATAACGATTTGCAAAGGGCAGGGGAAATCGGCCATCAGCTGGCGGCCCGGCTGACGACCGATGAAGTGCTCGACCAATTCGTCATTCAGGTTTCCGATATGTTCAAATCGGACTATACGTATGTCATCGATTACCGCGACAGCAATTTGCTCATGCTCCGGATGTTCGAATACCAGGAGTTCCAAAAACTGAGCATTCCGCCGGTTCGCTATTACAAAGGCATCGCCGGTAATGTCATTCTGTCGAATACGCCTATTTTTTACAATAAAAAAAGCGAATGGCAGGATATCGTGACGGGCTATCTGCCGATTGATTCAGAAAGCATCATGTGCATGCCGATTTCCCGCAATAACCGCATTGAGGGTGTCCTGATGCTGGCATCCCGAAAGAAATACGCATTCAAGAACCACCAATTAAAAATACTGGATATTTTGAGTGCCTATTTCGCGGTATCGCTTGAAAAAGCCGGCTACGTCCAAAAAGCGATCGCCACCAGCGAACGCTGTGGCTTGACCAAACTATACAATTACCGCTACCTGGATCAGGCGCTTGAGAGGAGCATGGACAAAGTAAAGTCGGGTGCCGTTAAAAACCTGTCACTCGTCATGATAGACATCGACCATTTTAAAGGAATCAATGACAGGTACGGCCATCAAAGTGGCAACGACATCCTTGTCGAGCTGGCGCGGATCCTAGAAGCGGAAGTCGGGAAAGAAGGAATCGTCGCACGCTACGGCGGCGAAGAATTTGTCGTCGTATTCGAAGGCTACAGCAAAGACCTGACGCTGCTGTTTGCCGAAGGGCTGCGCAAGAAAATCGAAAAGCACGGTTTCCGAATCCAGCAGGACCTGGACGCAGTGCGTTCACTTGAAACAATCCATATTACGTTAAGCATCGGGGTCTCGACCGCCCCTGATGACAGCGACGAACCGAACGCTTTGCTGCGGAATGCAGACCGCGCATTGTATATCGGAGCCAAACAGGCAGGGCGTAACAAAGTTGCTGCCTACGCCAAATAAGGCTGTGAAGCGATTTTAAATCGTTTCACGGTCTTTTTTACTATATTAAACACTTTTTAAAAATAGAATATTGGTAAAAAGATTATATTTTACTGTAAATAAGTGGTGCCAAATTGTAGATAAAATGTAATAATAGGCTTATAATACCGTTTAGACTTAAATACAGCTTTAAATGTAAAATTAAGGAATAAAAACACTACTATATTAAGTAGGAGGATGGAAATGAAAAAGTACGGGAATGAAAAAGGTCTAACCTTGATTGAAGTGCTTGCTTCCCTTGTCATTTTTGGCATCCTATTTACTAGCATCATAACCATTTTTCCGCAAATGACGCTTTTTAACAATAAGACTGAAGCAAAATTGGACACAATGAACTTGGTGAAGCAGGAAATGGCGAAAATCGTGTCAGAAGAAAAATGGAAAGGCAAAAGGGACGCCAGCGACGCTTCCGTATATGAAACTTTCCTAATGAAACTTCCGATTGAGATGACTAATATTCCAGCGCAAGATGGGACATATTCTTATATAGAAGATACTGCTAACTCGAACACAGCTTTTGTAAGGTTTAAAAAAGGCGGGGAATATCAATATGAAGCAGATGTTTACCTGAATTGTGAACCTTTTCAGCCTTCTTCGGCAACAGTCAACTTGCCTTGTGAGGACCCCAGCTTGACCCAATTATACAAAGTACACCTTAAAGTGTTTAAAGACAATCAATTGAGCAGTGAAACTTTTTCCTATATTAAATTTTCTGTAGAAAAGCCAGGTGAATCATAAGATGAAATTAAATCAAAAAGGAATAACGCTTGTCGAACTGATTGCCGCATTGGCCCTTGTCTCATTAATAGCCGGAATCGGCTGGACAGCTCTTTCAATCGGTATGAAGCATTCTGCATTAGAAAATAATAAAACGCGCTTGCAACAAGAAGCGAATATCATTATCACTGCTTTATCAAATGCACATCGCCAAAATGATTCATATATATTAAGGTACGATGCAAATAACCAGCTTGAAATTCAGGTCTGTCCAGATGCGGCTACATGCAATACATCGACAGCCCCTTTTATGCGGGTATCGAGCAGCAATCATAATTTTACAGGCACTAAATTAAAAGATGCTAAATTTGACGGAAATTCGGATGGGCCGGTCCTAATTGAACCTAAAAAAACTCATGCAAACTTTAGTTTACAACTTGATGGCAAAGTAACTGTTAATACAACTTTTACACGAATAATAACGGACTAGTTGATGGGGGCAGGATAAATGAAATATATAAAAAACAAACATGGATATGCCTTGGTAATCGTTTTATTAGTGATTGTTTTATTTCTAGGGATATCTGCCACCTTTATTGCAGGATCGTTAAATCATGCTGCTCAAGAAAAAACAGTGGATACGTCGAATCATGCCGTAGCAGCTGCGGAAATGGGCACGCTGTACTTTACATCAGATTTCGAGCGGGAGCTTAAAATTATCAAACAAGAAGTTTCCGAACAAACTCAATTAAAGCTGAATGAATTGATTGACTGCATCAAGGCGCCGATGGGAACCGCTTGCGATACACCTCAAAAGCGGACAGCTTGGGAGCAGAAAATAGATGGAGAAATGAGAACCCTATATATTAATGAAGTTCTGGCTAAAGTAAATGCATTAAATAGTTTGACAGCTCAATCCGATCCTTTTTCCACAGGGCAAATTGATTATTCTGTCCAATCTGCTGTAGCGACAAATAGAAATGCCGATAAGCTAGATGTTAACGATAGTTCAGTTGCGGATAAAAAAGTGAAAAGCATTGAAGTGAAGCTGGACGTAATAGGGACGGCTGAAAGTATCAATAAAGACTTGACCGCAACTTTTGATATTAACGTGCCGGACACGTTTTTAAATGCAGATGAAGCATTAAAAGTAGATACGATCCTAATTCAACTTGACGAGGATTTAACTTATGAGAAAATCTTCACTTTAAATCCTCCAACTAAATCATGTGCGACCTTATTGGCTGAAGTGAAAGCAAATACTGCTGCTGCCCCATACGAATGCGTATCCAAAACTGGAGAAAAACTGAATGCTTTCATAACTGACATCAAAGCAGCACATCTGGATCCGAAAGATTTCCGGGTTTATACCACTGATTTTACAGGCTACGTCTGCACCACCAATTGCAATAACCTGGATTTCCAAGGCATCAGCATAGTGGTTCAGGAGGGAGATGCGAACGCCTTCAACAATATGAACAATCTCGTCAATGCGAACCTGATTATTAACGGAAAGCTGGATGCTGGAAACAACCTAATCAATCTGGGGAAAAATGGCGTGAAACAGACCATTATTGTCAAAGAGCTGAGTGTGGATGTTAATATCAAAAATTTGTATTACACAAACTTCCTGGTTCTGGGCTATGAAAATCCTGTGACGGAATCAGAAAAAGCAAGTATTGATTGGAAAAATCATATCGAAGTCTCTAATTTCTCACATTTTTGCATCGATATCGACCGGATATCACAAACCGACCTGGACAGGCTTTCAAAAGAAATCGAGTTTTCAGAAGGCGGCAAGCTTTCTTACTACTCAAAAGACCCGAGCAAGACTTTCACCTTGAAAAACCCGAACGGAACACCGCGTACAACGAAAGTAGATAATCAGACGCGTGATATGACAGCTTTGTATGTAGTCAGAGAAGACACGTATTCCACATTTTTAAAGAATTGCGGGGTCACTTTAAAGAACACGAAAACAGTGACAACAGATGTTTCGGTTCCGAATCCGATTAATACGGATTTTGATTTCGAGGTGGAGTATTAAGCTTTATTTTTTTCAGCTAAAGTTTTTCACATGATTAGGGGGTCACAATTTGATACGCTTATTATTTTTACTCATTATCGCGGCTATAATACTGCCGCTTGCTTATTTCGGCTTTAAAACCATACCGCTCGCCAGAAGAATGACTTTGGCCGGCGGAGCGCTTGCCGCTGCCGCCGTAGCACTATTCATGCAATCCAGTTTTGCCTGGTATTTACCGGTGCTTGCACTGGTCGGCATTTCGCTTTTATCGAGCCTTCTTTATATGAAGCAACTGGAAAAAGAAGAGCTGGCAAAACAACAGGATGCCGAAGAGCGGAAAGCGCGCCGGAAAGAATTGCTTGCTCCAGCAGCCACTACACCGCCTGCCATAAAGGCGGAACCCGTTAAAGATACGGAACCGATCAAAGAGCGCGAAACGGTGAAGGCACCTGAAACCATCAAAGTGCCGGAAAAGATCATCATGCCGGAAACAGTGAAAATGCCGGATCTGAAAAAAGAACCGGAGCCTGTGAAGGAACCGGAACGCATCAAAGAACTTGTCGGCGCGAAACCGTTCGGCATGCAATCGATTAAACCAGTCGGGAAGGAAGATCAAGGTGGACAATAAAGTATTCGGAATTACCTTTGCAGCGATACTGGCATCAGCGCTGCTATTATTCGGCGTAGCCAACGCGGGAGCGATGGCCGTAGACACCTGGATTTTCCCGACGGAAGAATTCGGCGACAATACGTATATCGGAACAACCGATGTTTCCAATATGGAACATGGAGAAGCAAAACAGCTATTTGTCGGCCAAGCGGATTTATGGCGCCAGACAGCGGAGCTCCTGGTGACTTACCAGGATGCTACGGCAAGCTACCCGCTTAAAAATGCGGAAATTCTGCTGGACGATACCATTAGACAAGCACAAAGCGGCACGCAAAACAGCTTCGTTTTCCAGCTTTCACCGGAAACGACCGGCGCTTTCCTGAAACAGCATTTTCCGGCTGCCTCCTTTACAGAAGCCGACGTTGAGAACATCACAACAAAACTGGAAACAGCTTTGGCTGGCGGCCAGACTCAAACAACAGTAGCCATCAGCGACGATACACTCCAAGTGGCAAAAGATGTTGTATCCGAAGCGAAAATTTCCCATAGCTTAAAAGGCGGAGATGCCATGGCAGTTGTCAATGCATTGAACGGTATCGACATTGCACCGAATAGCCCGTTTTCTTTCTTGGACTTTATCAGCGGCTTGGAACTAGCCAATGTGACCGATTCCGAGCTGACACAGATTGCTTCATCTATCTATGCCGCTGTTCTCCAGACCAACTTTACCGTGGAAGAACGCAGCATCGGAACCGTTGCACCGACTGCCGTGCCGCTCGGCAAGGAATCCGCGATCAACCGGCCGCTAGGAATCGATTTCGTCTTCACAAACCCGAATGACAATACGTTCCAATTAAACTTGAGCATTGACGGAGATTCGCTGACAGCGATGATTACCGGTTATCCATTTATCTACGAATATGAAATTATGACAAGCGGGGAAGAAAAAGTGGAACCGCGCTTGATCAAACAATACAGTGCATTCGTCACTTCAGGCGTAGCGCTTGAAGAAAAAGGGCGCGACGGCGTCCGGATCAATGTTCTTCGCTCTACACGCGAAGATGGAGAAGAATTGGAACTTGATCCGGTATCAACGGACTTTTATCCGCCGGTTCACCGCATTGAGATTTATCCGCTGACCAAAACCGAAACGGCTCCTGCAGCCGGTACTGCGGTGCCGCTTCCGGGCCAGCCAGGATTTATCGATGCCAACGGTGACGGGGTCCATGACGGAACTGTCGCAGCACCGCTGCCGGGGCAACCCGGATTTGTCGATGCCAATGGCGACGGGATCCATGACAGCACATCAACAGTAACGCCGACACCGCAGCCAGGCCAGCCAGGATTTGTGGACGAGAACGGAGATGGCGTACACGATACACCAGCTGCTACTCCAGTAACACCGCAACCGGGCGAGCCTGGGCTTGTGGATGAAAACGGAGACAGAGTCCACGATACACCGGCGTCTGGTACAACACCAGATACCGAAGAAGAGAAAGATCCGGTGTATGACAAAAGCGGGAATAAAGTCAATCCTTAACGAGTTTTGAGGGGGAAGAGATTTGGCAAGAACACGAAAAAGACTAGGTGACATTTTAATAGAACTGGGCCTTCTTTCCGAAGAAGACCTGCAAGGCACGCTCGACGGCAAACAATCGGACCAAAAGCTCGGAGATGCATTAGTACAGCGCGGCTTGATCACCGAGCAGCAATTGATCGAAACACTCGAAGTGCAGCTCGGCATTCCGCATGTCACGCTGTTCCGCTATCCGTTCGATCCGAAACTGTTTAACGTTGTGCCAAAAGAATTCGCGAAACGGAAATCGTTGGTGCCGCTCCGTGCGGAAGGCGACCGGCTGTTTATCGCGATGACCGACCCGACGGATTTCATCACAATTGATGATCTGCGTCTGACGACGGGATTCCAGATTGAACCTGCGATTGCTTCAAAAGAAGATATCCTAAAAACGATCGCCAAATACTACGAAGAAGAATCGTACGACGACATGCTAGAAGAAATGCCGCAAAACACAACGGAAGAAGAAGACCTGGATGACATTGACGGGCCGATTGTCCGCCTCGTCAACCAGATCCTTTCCAATGCCGTCTCGCTGAAAGCGAGCGACGTGCATCTTGACCCGCAGGAAAACCGCATTCTCGTGCGCTACCGCATTGACGGCACGCTGCGCACGGAAAAAATCCTGCCGAAAACGATGCAGCAAATGGTCACGGCGCGCATCAAAATCCTGGCGAACCTGGACATCACTGAAAACCGGATTCCGCAGGACGGACGAATCAAGACGACCGTCGACCTGCGCGCCATCGATTTGCGCGTATCCTCGCTGCCGACCGTATTCGGTGAGAAAATCGTTATGCGTATCTTGGACTTGGGCGCTAACCTGACCGATATCGACAAGCTCGGCTTTAATGAACTGAATATGCAACGGTTTCTTCGTGAAATTGACAAACCGAACGGCATCGTCCTCATTTCCGGTCCGACCGGTTCGGGTAAATCATCGACGCTGTATGCAGCACTCAATAAATTGAACAGTGAAGAAGTCAATATCATCACCGTAGAAGATCCGGTAGAGTACCAGCTTGAAGGCATCAACCAGATCCAGGTGAATTCGAATGTCGGGTTGACGTTTGCCGCCGGATTGCGTTCGATTCTGCGCCAGGATCCGGACATCGTCATGGTTGGTGAAATCCGAGACAAGGAAACGGCCGATATTTCGATCCGCGCATCTTTGACCGGTCACTTGGTGCTCAGCACAATCCATACCAACGATTCGATTGCATCGATTACGCGTCTAATGGACATGGGCATCGAGCCGTTCCTGGTAACCGCGTCCCTGAATGCCGTAGTCGCCCAGCGTCTGATCCGCCGGGTTTGCCGGGATTGCAAAGAAGCGCAGCCGGCGACCGTGCGTGAACAGGAGATTTTTGCGAAACGCGGTTTGACCGTCGATACCGTAGCGCGCGGCGCAGGCTGCCCGCGCTGCAATATGTCCGGTTACCGCGGCCGTATGGCGATCCACGAAGTGCTGGTGGTCGACGAAGACATCAAAACGATCATCAATCGCGGCGGTACGGCAGCGGAAATCCGCGAAGTTGCCGTGAAAAACAACACCATCTTCCTGATCGACGATGGCTTATTAAAAGTGAAGGAGGGTCTGACAACGACAGAAGAAGTGCTGCGCGTTGCCATGACAGATTAACCGATGAATACGACGCTAAATTACGTAGATACAGTTTTGACCGCTGCCACGGATTTGAAAGTTTCCGATATCCATATGACAACCGGCATCCCGCCGGTATTCCGGATGCACGGCGCCTTAAAGCAATACGGCGAAGAAAAGCTAATGCCGGAAATGACAAAAGAAATCGCCCGCGTTTTGATGCCGGACTCCCTGTGGGAAACCTTCCTTGAAAAAGGCGAGATGGATTACTCGTACTCCATTCCCGGCGTTGCCCGTTTCCGGGTCAACTCGTTCCACCAGCGCGGCTCCATTTCTCATGCGTTCCGGACGATTCCGACCAAAATCCCTACTATCGATGATTTGAACATGCCGGATACATTGAAGAAACTATCGGACACCCACCAAGGCTTGATCCTGGTGACAGGCCCGACCGGTTCCGGGAAATCGACGACGCTAGCTGCGATGATCCGCCATATGAATGAAAACCTGTCCAAGCACATCATTACCCTGGAAGATCCAATCGAGTATATGCACAGCCATGGCACATCGGTCATTGACCAGCGTGAAGTCGGCTTTGACACAAACTCATTTGCGAACGGCCTGCGGGCAGCACTCCGTCAGGATCCCGATGTTATCCTGGTCGGTGAGATGCGTGACTTGGAAACCATCACGACGGCCATCACAGCGGCTGAAACTGGTCACTTGGTTATGGGGACACTCCATACATCGAGTGCGGCTTCTACTGTAGAACGGATCATCGATGTATTTCCGCCAGAACAGCACTCTCAGATTCGGACGCAGCTTGGCGGTATTTTAAAAGCAGTTATTTCCCAACGCTTGCTTCCAACAGCTGATGGTAAAGGACGTGTAGCGGCAACGGAGATCATGATCAATAACACCGCCATCGCCAACTTGATACGGACAGAAAAAGTGCACCAGATTCCGAACATCATTTTGACAAATCGTGCTTCCGGTATGCATATGATGTCGACTACTGTTCAGGAGCTATTGAAAAAAGGGAAAATCACACGGGAAATTGCCCGTCCTTTCTTGGTAGAGGAGGAATAAGATGGCGCGTTTTAAATACGAAGGGCGTGACCGCAAAAAAATCCGCTCCGGCATCATCGTCGCGGATAACCAGCGAAGTGCTGTTCAGAAATTAAGGGACGATGGAGTGCGGGTAATCGATATCCGGGAGATTCCGACAACGGCACTTCAAAAAGATATTTCTTTCGGAGCGCCGGTAAAACGCGACCAGTTCATCATGTTCCTACGCCAGTTCTCTACTTTAATGCGAGCGGGGGTAACCATTGTAGATGCGGTGAAAATTTTATCTCAACAAGTCGATTCCAAGGCACTCCGAAAAACTTTGACGGAAGTGGATGATGAGCTTCGTAAAGGGAATTCCTTATCCAATACCTTGGCGAAATACCCGAAAATTTTTGAGCCGCTGACCATCAACTTGATCCGGGCTGGAGAATTGTCGGGGAATATTGATGAATCTCTGGACCGGCTTGCGACGCATTACGATAAAGCGTATCAGACGCGGCAGAAAGTCATCTCAGCGATGTCTTATCCAATAGTTGTTGGATTCTTAGCGATCGGGGTAGTTATTTTCCTTCTATCGTCTATCGTCCCGATGTTTGCGGAAATGTTCGAAGGCATGGGCAGCGAATTGCCGCCGCTCACACAATTTGTCATGGGTTCCAGTAACTTTGTTAAAAATTATTGGTATATCTTGATAGCGGCAGCCTTGATGTTTGCAGGAACGATTTGGCTGATGAAACGGAATGAAAAAGGTAAGTTTATTCTGGATACAATCATGCTAAAGATACCGTTATTCGGAAATATGTTAAAAAAATCGGCACTTGCTCGTTTAACGCGCACATTAAGTTCCTTGTTTTCGAGTTCAGTTCCAATCCTTCAGGCTATGACCATGACGGAAAAAGTGGTGGGCAACGCCGTTATGTCCAAAGTCATCATCGCTTCACGTGATTCACTGGAGCGCGGTGGATCTCTGACAGAGCCGATGAAAAACCACTGGGCCTTTCCGCCGCTCATTCCGCATATGATTATGATCGGGGAACAAACCGGATCGCTCGATCATATGCTTGCCAAAGTAGCGGAATTCTACGAAAAAGAAGTGGAAGCGGAAACCGACCGCTTAAAGGCAATGATAGAACCGTTGATGATTGTTTTTTTAGCTGCAATTGTTGGGACTATAATCCTATCAATAATGATGCCTATGTTTGAAATGTTCCAAAATGTGGACCAAATGTAGGTCAAAATAACAAAAATAATTGAAAAAAATTCTAAAAAAATTGAAAAATGCTATTGCGTAATTCGTGACTATGGTTATAATTAAGTTGTACTCAAAGTAGTGCTAAAAATACAAATTATAGGGGGAAAGAAAATGAAGAAATTTCTTCAAAAGAAATTGAAAGACCAGAAAGGTATGACATTGATCGAGCTTTTGGCAGTTATTGTTATCATCGCGATTATTGCGGCAATTGCTATTCCGGCGATTGCAGGAATAATCGAAAATTCAAGAGTTGGTGCAATTAAGTCTGATGCTACAAACATCTTAAATGCGGCAGATCTGTATAATACTGAAGCAACCCCAGGAACATCAGTAACTTTATTCCAGCTAGAATCAGCAGGCTTTATTGAAGATTCTGGAAGTTTCGAAGGATTGTCTGAAACTGAGAAGAAAGCTGTAAGTATCAATCTAGCTACTGGTCAATTCACAGGCACTAACGAACCTTTGAATGGAATTACAATTGCTTTTGAAGCTGCAACTAAGAACGATATTTCTAGACTTCCAAATAGCGCTGAGAATGGTGCATATGTAGCAGATCCAGTTTATGCAGCCGGCACTTCAATTACAGTTAGCGGAAGATAAAATTAAAATTTGTTCCCAGAAACAAATATATCAATAATTATTTATAATTTATTAGTGGAGCTGAGAAAATGGCCTTATCGTTTTTATCGAGAAAAGCGCGAGTCGCGACAATAACTATAGAAGAAGACGCGATTCGTCATGTCGACCTGAAATCCCATTTACCGCTTCAACTGAGCTGTGCGGAAGAGCTTGCTCTTCCCGCCGGTATCATAGAAGACGGGAAAATCATCGATGCGGAAGCGCTGGAAGCGATACTCGATAAGGCTGTCAATCAGTGGGGTCTCTCTAAGAAGTCAGTCCGATTCCTCGCCCCTGACGAATTCGTTATTATCCGCAAAGTACCTTACCCCGAAGATGTTGAACCCGATGAACTGAAGGGACATTTCTTCATCGAAATCGGTTCAACGCTTTACTTGCCTTTCGAAGATCCCGTCTTTGATGTGGTGCCTTATCATACCGATACTGAAGAACCGGAAGTGATTATTATCGCTTCGAAAGAATCGGTCATCAACGATTATGAAAATGTGTTGGATAAAGTGAAATTAAAAGCAGTTGTGGCAGACGTCACGCCGCTTGCCCTATACCGCTTGGCTTACCTGCAGCATGACTTCACCGAAGACGAACATGTCATGCTGATTGACCTGCAATCAAAAAAAATGACGGTTTCCATCTTCCATGAACATTTCCCGCTATTTATGCGGCCGGTTGATCTGGAATTATCCACAACGATTTCGGAAGATCCGGCAGCTGTAATGGAGGTCATTGAAGAGGAAACAGAAAAACTTGCCAACTTTTATAGCTTTAATATGAATGGCGGCGAAGTCGGCATAACGAAAGTCATCTGCAACGGCGAATACAGCGATTGGGACGCATTCCGGGCTCGATTGGAAGAGCGTTTTTCTTTGCCGGTTTTGCCGGTTGTGCTTGATGCCATCCCAACGGATGATTCGGAAGATATACCCGGACGTTTTAACCGCGCCATCGGTCTTGCGCTGAAAGAGGTGTAATCCATGCTTGTCGATATTAACTTATTGCCGCAAAAAGAGCGGGACCGTCCCGCTTTTCTCATCGCGGCGATTGCGATATTACTTTTGGCTGTCATCCTATGGGCAGTTTTTGCATTTATGGCGAGTGCCAATGAAAAAGAACAGGCCGAACTTAATGCGCAATCCGCACAAGTGGCTGCCGAACAAGCGGCAATCCGCGAACAGTTGGAAGCGAAGCAGGGCATGAACGAAGAGCAGCAATTGAAAGTTACCGTCGACTGGGCGGAAAGTTATCAATTTGATACATTGCCCATCTTAAGCGATTTGGTATCCAAATTGCCGCAGCGCGGATTTTTCGACAGTTTTTCTTATGTTGGTTTGGATCAAGCCCTTTTAACGGTTCAATTCGATACAGCCCGTGAAGCAGCGTTTTATTTAGCACAGTTGAAAACTTCTGAGTTGCTTAAATCAGCGACATTAGATTCTGTATCTCAAGAAGAATTGCAAGAAGAAACGGTTGCTGCTGTAGCGGGAGAAACAGTGGTTGTCGTAGAAGATGAAGATGCAGTCATCGAAAATCCACGCTATCTTGCTACATATACCTTGATTTTTGTTGACGAACGGATTCCGGCAGAAGTGGTGGAAGGCGAAACGCCAGTAGAAACACCGGCAGAACCTGCAGCGGAAACGCCGCCTGCTGAAACTCCAGCAGCAGAAGCTCCGGCTGAGACGCCGGCTGCTGGAACAACCGAAACGCCAGCAACTGATACAGATGTAAATGTAGACGTTGAAGTTAACGAAGAAACACCAGCCACTCCAGAAGGAACGGAGGGGAATGGCCAATGAGCAGTTTGACGAAAAGCCAAAAAGAAAAAGGCCTGATCATTTTAGCAGTTGTCTTCCTATTGTCGCTCGGTGCTTATTCTTATTTCATGGTTTATGCACCGGCGAAAGATGCACGCCTGCAAGCGGAACAGACACTGAGCTCGGAACGTGACGTTTTGATCGCGCTTCAGACCCAGTTGAAAGAACTGCCGGAAGGCGAGAAGATCAGCACAAGTGAACTGCAGCAAAAAGTATCAATCGAACCCTTATCGGAATTGCTGGTTCTGCAGATTGAACAAGCTGAATTGCTTTCGAAGTCGCTTGTAACCGATATTGCCATCGCTGAAGAGCCGGTCACTTTACCAGTTCCTGTCGAAGGATTGGAAAATCTACAACAAGTAAAAACGACCGTTTCATTTGAAACGAAAGATTATAAAGGCATCACGACCTTCATCAAAGAAGTGGAAGCGATGGACCGGATCTTGGTCATCGATTCAATCGACTTCAGCGCCAATGAAGAAGTGACGACGATGGAAGCGGAAAAAGAAAAGCTTGAAGTCACATTAGGCTTTACCGCATATTTCCGACCGGATTTGATTGCATTGACCGACACGCTTCCAAAAGTGGATGCACCGCCGCCGGCGAAAAAAGTCAATCCGCTGCCGCAAAACGACGGCACGGCTTTAGCGGAAGAGGAAGCAGTTGTTGCTCCTGAAGACACAACGGATGTTGATGTCAACGTCGAAGTCAATGTTGAAGACGGCGAATCGGCAGCTGCCGACGGCCAGTAAAAAGGAAACACCCAAAGAGAAATCATCGTGATTTCTCTTTTTGCTTTAAAAAATCTTAAACGTGAAGAGGGTTTCTATGTTCATTACTTATACCGCATTCTTTTCCATATTCGGGCTGGTGTTTGGTTCGTTCTATAACGTCGTCGGCTTGCGCGTGCCGAAAAACGAATCGATCGCCTTTCCGCCGTCGCATTGCACTAAATGTGACCGGCAATTGACGGCGCTTGACCTGGTGCCGGTATTTTCCTATCTGTTCTTAAGAGGCCGCTGCCGTTCGTGCGGCGAGAAGATCCACTGGGTCTATCCGTTGATGGAAGCGATCACCGCAGCGCTTTTTGCCATTTCATTTTGGCAGCTGGGCTTCCAGCCGGAACTGATTGTCGCCTTGATCTTTGTTTCATTGCTGGTCATCATTACCGTGTCGGACATTGCGTATATGCTGATTCCGGATAAAGTGTTGCTTCCGGTCGGCATTGTGCTGCTCGCTTTGCGTTTGTTTATCCCGCTTGATCCGTGGTGGGACGCATTGCTCGGAGCGGCTGTCGGGTTCGGGATTCTGTTATTGATTGCCGTCATCTCAAAAGGCGGCATGGGCGGCGGCGACATCAAATTGTTTTTCGTCATCGGTTTGGTGCTCGGAACAAGCGGCACGTTGCTGACATTGTTCTTTGCATCACTCATCGGGGCGATTGCCGGGATTGTCCAACTGCGCGTCCGTAATCAGGACCGCAAAACGCCGGTACCGTTCGGACCGTCGATTGCACTTGGCGCTGTCATCACCTATTTCTGGGGCGATGCGCTGTTGAATTGGTATATGAATTTCTGGGGATGAAGCTTAATGCTTCATCTTTTTTATTATGCTACATTTTCTTTCATCAAAGATATGGAGCAAAATAGCGGAGACGCCAGCGGGAAAGCGAGACAGACGAGACCCTGCAACGCTCTTTCATGTTTCGAAGCTAGCGCAGCGATGCAGAAACAGGAGCGAAGCGACGAAGCGGCTCGGCGCTCGCCCGCGGCAAGCGTAGCTATTTTGCGGAATATCAATCAACTGCCCATCATTCAAAATATTTTCCCAAACCGCGGAGCCAAGCGATTTCCAATCCAAACATCCTTCAAATCTCATTTTTGAGATCCCGAAACACGGGCAAAAATTATTTTTGTGTTTTTGTCTACAATTTTCATCTGCGGCGATTTTCGGTATGATGCTAGAAAAGGGAGGAATAGTTTTATGAAATTTAAAGCCAACGCGCCGGTCATCCTGGCGTCCGCATCACCGCGCAGAAAAGAATTGCTGGAAAGCCTCGGCATCGAGTTTTCAATTGTGCCGAGTTCCAAAGAAGAGCCGGATCCGTCGAAGTTCCAGACCGCTATGGGCTATGTCATCGAATGCGCTTTGCTGAAAGCGAAAGACGTGGCGAAAAAGCATCCGGAAGCCGTCGTCATCGGTTCGGATACCGTTGTCGTACTGGACGGAGAAATCCTAAGGAAGCCGCAGAACAAAGAACAGGCACAGCGTTACTTGCGCCAACTGTCCGGAGAGACCCATGACGTCATCACCGCTGTCACGATTGTGAAAGGCGGCAGCGAGCAGACCTTCCAGGAAATCACCCGCGTGACGTTTTACGACTTGCCGGAAACATGGATTGAAGCTTACACCAGCACCGAAGATCCATACGATAAAGCGGGTGCTTATGGCATCCAGACAATGTCCGGTTTGTTCGTCCGGAAAATCGATGGCGACTACAATACGGTGGTCGGATTTCCACTGGCAAGCCTGACGCAGAAATTGATGCTTTCCGGTTTTATTTCGCTTGAAGGGAGCCATGTCCATGCAGATTGAACAAGCCTTAATGATCAGGGATGTCCATGCTGCTGACCGTCCGCGCGAGCGGCTGGTCACCCAGGGCGCGATGAGCTTATCGAACCAGGAGCTCATCGCGATCCTGCTCCGCACGGGCACAAAGCAGGAATCGGTTTTGCATCTCGCGAACCGGGTCCTCCTTTATTTCGAACAGATCCAGGGATTGAAGGATGCCACCATCGAAGAAATGACGTCGATTAAAGGCATCGGGCAAGCCAAAGCGGTGCAGCTCCTTGCAGCCGTTGAACTTGGGCGCCGTTTGTCCTCCAAACAAACCGACACGAAATTCACCATCCGTTCCCCGAAAGACGCCGCCTCGTATTTGATGGCGGATATGACTTCGCTCAAACAAGAACATTTCGTCGTATTATTCCTCAACATCAAAAACCAAGTCATGCACAAACAAACCATTTTCGTCGGCAGCCTGAACGCCAGCATCGTCCATCCGCGGGAAATTTTTCGGGAAGCGGTGCGTCGATCGTCGGCGTCGATCGTCTGTGCGCACAACCACCCGTCCGGAAATCCGGCGCCGTCGCCGGAAGACATTGCCGTGACAAAACGCCTGATGGAAGCCGGCAGCATCATCGGCATTGAACTATTGGACCACATCATTATCGGGGACCATCAGTTTACTTCCTTGAATGAAAAGGGATTTATGTAGGGCTGTTACTTTCGGATTTTATCCGCTATAATGAGAGTTATTGTATCGGCACTATCACTTTTTTTCTATAAAGAGACACCGCAATCCGCAGGGCATAAGTGTTCTGCAGGCTGTTTGTTGATTGAATCGGACTTTGCGGCCCTATACAATTCCACCTTTTTTAAGAGGTGGGTTTATTGGCCGTTAAAGAGCGTTAAAGAAGGGGAGAATAGATGTGTTTGGAATCGGATCCAGAGATGTCGGCATCGATTTAGGTACGGCCAATACATTAGTTTTCATCAAAGATCAAGGCATCGTGCTGCGGGAACCTTCTGTAGTCGCTAAAAATACGAATACGGGCGATATCGTCGCCGTCGGGGAAAACGCCCGCAATATGATCGGCCGTACGCCGGCATCGATTGTAGCGATACGGCCGATGAAAGACGGCGTCATTTCAGATTTCGAGACGACTTCTGCGATGATCCGGCATTATTTGCAGACCGCGCTGAAGACGGCCGGCCGCTCATGGGGCAAGCCGAATGTCATGGTTTGTGTGCCATTTGGCATCACGTCTGTCGAAAAACGGGCCATTAAAAATGCAGCCAGGCAAGCGGGAGCGCGCGAAGCGTTCACGATTGAAGAGCCGCTTGCTGCAGCCATCGGAGCAAATTTGCCGATTTGGGAACCTGCCGGCAGTATGGTCGTCGATATTGGTGGCGGAACGACTGAAGTGGCCGTCATTTCACTCGGCGGCATCGTCTCCAGCCAATCGGTTCGAATTGCCGGCGATGCGCTGGACGTCGCCATTATCCACTATATTCGCAAGGCTTATAATGTAACGATTGGCGAACGCACGGCAGAAACGATTAAATGGACAATTGGGTCTGCACGCACTGTTACGGATTCAGAAAAAAATGCTAAAATGGAAATCCGTGGGCGCGATTTGCTGACGGGCTTTCCAAAAACGATTGAAATCAGTGCTGAAGAAATTGCCGAAGCCGTGAAAGAACCGGTGGCTTCGATACTGGATGCAGTGAAAGCCACGCTTGAAGCGACGCCGCCGGAACTCTCCGCGGATTTGATTGAGCGCGGCATTGTCTTGACCGGGGGTGGAGCTTTGCTCAAAAACCTGGACAAACTGATTTCAGACGAAACAAATATGCCAGTGATTGTGGCTGAAAATCCGCTCGACTGCGTTGCAATCGGGACCGGGAAAGCGCTTGATCATATAGAAGATTTTCGATATCAGCAATCACATAAATAAGGAGGATTGCCGCAATGTTTCACTTTTTTTCAAACAAGCGGCTTATTTTGCTGCTGCTCGGCGTTATCCTGCTTGTTGCCTTAATTTCTTTTTCGCTTCGCGACCGCGACAATGTATCGGCGCCGGAGCAAATGATCAAGGATGTCGTCGGCGCTGGCCAGATGGTTTTTTCCGTGCCAGCCCAATTCATCACGGGAATGTTTGATAATATCGATTCTCTTTTGAATACATATGAAGAAAATAAGTATTTGAAATCCCGTCTAGAAGAGTTTGCAAGTGTGCAGGCAGAAGTGACCGACTTGCGCTCGGAAAATACCGAGTTGAAGACACTCGTTGGCAAGGAAGCCGATTTGCGCAGTTATAACCCGATCCAGGCGCAAGTAGTTGCCCGGAATCCGGATCAATGGGAAGAAAAAATGATCATTAATAAAGGCACGGACGACGGTGTGTCGGAAAACATGGCCGTCATGACGGCGCAAGGCCTCATTGGAAAAGTGACCTTAACTACCCCTAATACCGCTACAGTAGAATTGATTTCGACCCAGAACCCGAACTACCGGGTTTCCGCCATGGTTATCGGCGGCCAAAAGAATGTTTTTGGTTTGATCGAAGGCTACGACGTGGAACGGCGCGAATTGCTCCTGAAACGGATTGACGCCGACATCAAGCTTGAAAAAGGCCAGCAAGTCACGTCCAGCGGGCTCGGCGGCATTTTCCCGAAAGGCATCGTCATCGGGGAAATCACCGAAATCACCATTGATGAGTTTGGCTTGACGCAGCTTGTCTACGTCAAACCTGCTGCCGACTTTACGTTGTTGAACCATGTCGTGATTGCAGACCGCGTGCTGCCGGAAGTGGATGGGGAAGACAACGGCGTGATTGAGGATGATGAATCATGACACGATTCTGGATTCCGCTGATCGGCCTAGCGCTGTTTTTTCTGGAGCCGGTATTCGGCATGTTTTCACCTTTGACGATTGGCGGAGACTATTACTACGTTGTGCCGCGGTTTTTGATCATATTTTTAATTTTTGTGTCGATTTTTCACAACACAAAACGGGCAATGCTGTACGGATTATTCTTCGGGCTCTTGTATGATGTGTTCTTCATCGATATAATTGGACTATATTCGTTTTTGTATCCTGCACTTTGTGTGGCTGCAGGGTACATCGTGAAAAATATCGAGCGCAATTTAATCGTTGCTGCAATCAGCGCATTGGTGCTTACGGCTGTATTTGAATTTGTGCTGTTTCAGTTTTTCTCATTGATCGGCTTAACGTCCGTTTCAATAGGCTCGTTTTTGAATATGCGCTTACTGCCGTCGATGATTGCAAACTCATTATTTTTGATCGTTCTTGGCTGGGCATTCCGGTCGGTTATCGTCCGGAGAACGTTCGAACAGAATAAAAGCCTGA
Source organism: Planococcus chinensis (assembly GCF_020071995.1). Classification (GTDB taxonomy): domain Bacteria; phylum Bacillota; class Bacilli; order Bacillales_A; family Planococcaceae; genus Planococcus; species Planococcus chinensis_A. Next base: position 165,665 of record NZ_JABWTK010000004.1, read on the forward strand.
CTTTGTCACGGTTTTACAATCAATAAACTTCCGCCTCTTCAAGCGGAAGATGATGGCTGTCGGAGCTTGGATGCCCGATGGCCGAAGCTGTTTTTTATTATTATGGAAGCGCAGGTGACACATTTTTGAAGAATCTTGTCTATATCAAAGGGACGAACAAAGGGCTCGTACTGCAGCTCGACGACCAGTGTTCTTACACCGATCTGCTGAAAGAGCTGCAGGCAAAGGTGTCGGACCCTGCGCTGGAAGGCAGTGCAGAAGTACAGATTTCCCTGGGCAATCGGTATTGCACTGAGGCCCAGATCAAAGAAATTACCGAAGTTACCCAAAAAAATACCGAATTGCAGGTCGTGGGCGTGAAAAGCGACGTCGTGACGGTTGCGGATTGCAACCAGCGGGTATTGGAACAGCAGTCGGAAACCTACGTCGGCATCGTCCGTTCGGGCCAAGTGGTCAAAGCGGACGGCGACCTCGTAGTTGTAGGCGACGTTAATCCGAACGGCCGCATCGTGGCCGGCGGCAATATTTACGTGCTCGGGCGCCTGAAAGGCATCGCGCATGCAGGAGCCAACGGCAACCGCGACGCAGTCATTGCTGCTTCGTGGCTGGAAGCGACGCATCTGCAAATTGATGATATGCTGGAAATCATGACGGATGAATTAACCGTATTATCGGAGCAGCCGGAAATGGAATGCGCTTATTTACATAAGAGTGGCAGCATCATCATAGATCGTTTACAGGAATTGCGGTTCTTACGGCCGGAAATTTCAACGTTTAAAGGAGGAAGCTAATGTGGGAGAAGCTATAGTTATTACATCAGGTAAGGGAGGCGTCGGAAAGACGACGACAACCGCCAATCTCGGAACTGCATTGGCTCTTCAAGGGAAAAAGGTTTGCCTGATCGATACGGATATCGGTTTGCGCAATTTAGATGTTATTTTAGGGCTTGAAAACCGCATCATCTATGATTTGATCGATGTGCTCGAAGGACGCTGCAAAGTGCACCAGGCGCTTGTCAAAGACAAACGTTTTGATGACATGCTGTATCTTTTGCCGGCTGCGCAAACAGCTGACAAGAACGACGTCAATCCTGAACAGATGAAAGAATTGGTGATGGAACTCAAGAAAGATTATGACTTCGTCATCATCGACTGCCCGGCAGGCATCGAGCAAGGCTATAAAAATGCCGTTGCCGGCGCCGACAAGGCAATCGTCGTGACGACGCCTGAAATTTCAGCTGTCCGCGACGCTGACCGCATCATCGGCCTGTTGGAACTTGAAGAAAACATTGAGCCGCCGAAATTGATCATCAACCGCATCCGCCAGCATTTGATGAATTCCGGCGAGTCGATGGACGTCAATGAAATCACGACGCATTTGTCAATCGATCTTCTCGGCATCGTAGCCGACGAAGAATCGGTCATCTCAAGCTCGAACCGCGGCGAACCGGTTGTCATGGATCCGACAAACCGTGCCGCCATCGGCTACCGCAACATCGCACGCCGGATTCTTGGTGAATCTGTGCCGTTGATGACGATGGACAAGAAAAACCAAAACTTCTTCTCGAAAGTCAAATCGATTTTCGCAAAATCATAAAAATGAGAGCCCCTGCAGAAATGCAGGGGTTTTTTATTTGCGGCGGAAATCTGTCGCCGATTTGACTCATGCTGGGGCTATGAGCGTTTGGAGTGGTTCTATGATCACTTCAACGAGTTCTATGAGCGCTTGGAGTGGTTCTATGATCACTCAGGAGAGTTCTATGAGCGTTCGAAGCAATTCTATGATCACTCGGAAAAATTCTACGTGCATTCAGGTCAGTTCTATGAATAGTTCACGGAATTTCCGGGTAAATATATTAAAGCAACAAAACATTGCCGCTTACTTTCAAATATCGGTTGACGCGACCTTTGTCGCATGGTATTATTTTAATGTTATGTTTGTAGCGCACCTGTGCTACAACCGCTCGAATCAGGTTACGTAAGAATCAGCAGCAATGCAGATCACCTGAATAGGCGAGTCTTAGTCTAAGAGGAGGTGCAAGGATATGTACGCAATTATTGAAACTGGTGGTAAACAAATCAAAGTTGAAGCGGGCCAAGAGATCTACGTTGAGAAATTGAACGGAGAAGCTGGTGACGTCATCACATTTGACAAAGTTTTATTCGTAGGTGGAGAAGACACTAAAGTTGGTGTTCCTTTCGTTGAAGGTGCTACTGTAACTGCTAAAGTTGCAAAACACGGCAAACAAAAGAAAATCACTGTCTTCAAATACAAAGCGAAAAAGAACTATCACAAAAAACAAGGTCATCGTCAGCCATACACGAAATTGACTGTCGACGCGATCAACCTGTAAGACATGATACGAGTAAACGTAAAAGAAACATCTGACCGCATTTTGTCATTCGAAATGTCAGGCCACGCGGATTTTGCTGAACACGGGCAAGACCTCGTATGTGCTGGAGCGTCCGCTGTCTCCTTTGGAGCGGTGAATGCCATTATGGAGCTGACGAAAATCGAACCCCAAATCCAGCAGGAAAGCAGCGGCTATTTAAAAGTTGTGTTTCCCGATCGCCTTGATGAGAAGACAGAAGAGCAAGTTCAATTGCTCGTGCGTGCGATGATCGTTTCCTTAAAAACGATTGAACAAGATTATGGGCAATATATTAAAATAACCTTCACAGCTTAGGAGGTGGAACAGAATGTTAAGATTAGATCTTCAGTTTTTTGCATCCAAAAAAGGTGTAGGTTCAACGAGAAACGGACGTGACTCAGAATCTAAACGCCTTGGCGCAAAACGTGCAGACGGCCAACTCGTTTCTGGCGGCTCAATTTTATACCGTCAACGCGGTACTAAAATTTACCCTGGTGAAAACGTAGGACGCGGTGGAGACGACACACTTTTTGCTAAAGTTGACGGAATCGTACGTTTCGAACGTTACGGACGCGACAAGAAAAAAGTGAGCGTATACCCAGTAGCACAAGAAGCTTAATACAAAACGAAAAGGGCTGCGCTTGCAGCCCTTTTTCTTTTTCAAGAAATTCCCGCGGAATCTTGTTATACTAATAAAAGAAGCTAAAACGGGACGTGACTTATGAAAGAGACGAAAACGGTGGCACAATCGCTTCGGCATGCGCGCCATGACTTCTTGAATGAATTGCAATTGATCAATATGTATTTGGATCTGGGACGGCAGGAAGAGGCCCAAGCGATTATTCGCTCGCATGCCGAAGCGGCTATGCATCTGAGCCGGTTGTCCGGCTTGAAAATGCCGATGACTGAGGAGTGGCTGCTGCTCTCAAAATGGCAGCACCCGGAATTTCATTTTCGAGTGGAGTGCCTGGCGACAAAAGGGATCACGGAAAAAAGATGCGGCGTTTTTGGCTGTGATGGAACAATTCGTGCATACCGTAGAGCCGAAGCTGGATCCGTATGCCGAGTACGCAGGACAGATCCTTTTGAAAAATGAAGGCGAGTCTTTGACGATGGAATTAGCTTTGAACGGAAACTGGACGGATCTTGAGATTCCGGAAGTTTCAAATTTATACGCTGTAAAAGAGTGCGGTCCGGATGGCTTACGGGTCACGGTACGCGCACAGATGGAGGGATAATATGTTTGTCGATCACGTAAAAGTTTATGTTAGAGGTGGCGACGGCGGGGACGGTATGGTTGCGTTCCGCCGCGAAAAATATGTACCAAATGGCGGTCCTGCGGGCGGCGACGGCGGCAAAGGCGGCGACATCGTCTTCATCGTTGAAGAAGGTCTGCGCACATTGATGGATTTCCGCTACAAACGGATCTTTAAAGCTGACCGTGGAACACACGGCATGAGCTCCAATAAGCACGGCGCGAAAGCCGAAGATACATTCATCAAAGTTCCGCCGGGCACTGTCGTTAAAGACATCGATACCGGCGAAACGATTGCGGATTTGGTGGAACACGGCCAAACAGCGGTCATCGCAAAAGGCGGCCGCGGAGGCAGAGGAAACTCCCGTTTCGCGACGCCTGCAAACCCGGCACCGGAACTGTCTGAAAAAGGCGAACCGGGCTATGAACGCAATGTAACCTTGGAATTGAAAGTATTGGCGGATGCCGGACTTGTCGGATTTCCAAGTGTCGGAAAATCGACGCTGTTGTCCGTTGTTTCTGCAGCAAAACCGAAAATTGCGGAATACCACTTCACGACAATCGTGCCGAACCTCGGCATGGTTGAAACAGAAGACCACCGCAGCTTCGTTATGGCCGATCTTCCGGGATTGATTGAAGGCGCACACCAAGGCGTCGGCTTAGGCCACCAATTCCTGCGCCACATCGAACGTACGCGCGTCATCGTGCATGTCATCGATATGTCCGCAATGGAAGGCCGCGATCCTTATGAGGATTACGTAACCATCAATGAAGAATTGCAGCAATACAATATGCGTTTGACGGAACGTCCGCAATTGATTGTCGCCAACAAAATGGATATGCCGGATGCGGAAGAAAACCTGGCGAAGTTCCGTGAAAAATTGCCGGAAGATGCCCGCATTTTCCCGATTTCTGCGCTGAGCCGCAAAGGTTTGTCGAGCTTATTGCACGCTATCGCCGATCTATTGGAAGTCACAGAAGAATTCCCATTGATCGACGAAGAGGCGGATGAATCAGAAAGCACCGTTCTGTACAAGCACGAATCAGAGGCAGACGGCTTCGATATTACACGCGATCCGGACGGCGCGTATGTTTTGTCGGGCTATGCCATTGAGCGTTTGTTCAAAATGACCGATTTCTCAAGAGAAGACTCGATTCGCCGATTTGCCCGCCAGATGCGCGGCATGGGCATTGACGACGCGCTGCGCGAACGCGGTGCTGAAAACGGCGACACGGTCCGTTTGCTTGAGTTCGAATTCGAATTTATGGACTGATAAGGGATTTCTCCCTTACCGGTTTTAGTTGCACTTTATTTGGAGGGTTGAGGAATGAAGGATATATCGGAACAACGGTTTTATTTAGTGCGCGAGGATGTTTTGACCGAAGCGATGCAGAAGACGCTGGAAGTCAAACGGCTGCTGCAGCGCGACCGCATGTCGATTTTGGATGCGGTCAATAAAACCGGCTTATCTCGCTCGGCGTTTTATAAATATCGGGATGCGGTATTTCCATTCCATTCAATCGTGCGCGAGCGGATCCTGACGGTGTTCCTTCAATTGGAGGACCGTTCCGGGACGCTTGCGATGCTTCTTCATACGGTGGCGGAAGCCCGCTGCAATATCCTGACCATCCACCAGACGATTCCGATCCAGGGGCGCGCCAATGTGACGCTGTCGCTGGACGTGACGGCGATGGAGATGGAACTGGATGCTTTTCTGCAACAGCTGAAGAAACTCGATTTTGTCGAGTCGGCTGATATTGTATCAAGTGGATCATCATAAAGAGGAGTGGTTGGATGGCTGGACAAACTGCAAAAAACCGAATTTCATTTTTAGGGCCGGAAGCGTCGTTTACGCATTTGGCGGCGCTCCGGGTTTTCCCGGATGGCCAGCAGGTCCCGTTTGCAACGATTCCTGAATGCATTGAAGCAGTGGCAGAAGGCAGCGTCGATTACGCTGTCGTGCCGCTGGAAAATGCGTTGGAAGGATCGGTTTCGCTGACGGTCGACTACCTGTTCCATGAAGCTCAATTATACGTAACGGCTGAAGTCCTTTCGCCGATTGGCCAGCATTTTCTGGTGCACCCGGACAATGCAGACGCCGATTCGTTCGAAGCGATTTATTCGCATCCGCAAGCATTGGCCCAAAGCCATAAATTTTTATATTATACATATAAAAACACGCCGCTCGAGCAATACAGCTCGACGTCGGCTGCTGCGAAAATGGTGTCGGAACTGCCCGAGCGCCCGATTGCGGCCATTGGCAATGAATTCTCGGCGCAGAAATACGGCTTGACGATTCTGCACCGTGATATCCATGATTTCCATTTTAACCACACACGCTTTTTCGTGCTGTCCAAAACCGATCATAAACTGGAAGTTACAGGGCACGAAGGCCAGATCAAAACGACGCTGATGATTTCGCCGCCAAAAGACGACCGCTCGGGTGTCCTGCACCAGGTGCTGTCGGTATTCGCTTGGCGCCAGCTCAACTTGAGCAAAATCGAATCGCGTCCGTTAAAGACCGGCCTCGGCAATTACTTCTTTATCATCGATGTCTTGGAAGACGAAAGCGCCACAATGATGCGCGGCGCGTTCGAAGAACTGGCCGCCATCGGCTGTGAAGTCAAAACGCTCGGTTCGTACTTCACGTACCGCAACCAGGCATAAAGAAATCCCCGCAGCGATTGTGCTGCGGGGATTTTTTGTCGAAAAATGCTGAACGCAAATAAACCTGTGCTGAACGCAAATAAAAAGTTTTAAACGCAAATAAATTCCGTTGAGCGCAAATAAATCGCCATGAACGCAAATAAACTTTATGGGAAGTTGTCTTCTGGTTGGCCGTTTCGCTTTTCGCTTGCGAAAAGCATCCATTCAAAGGGTTTGGCCGTGGTGGTGAAGGCGAAAAAGTGTCCGGAATATGCTGAACGCACAGAAGACTTTCTGAACGCACACAAATTCCAACAAGTGCACACAAAACAAAAACCCGGAAACCGCCAAACGGGTTTCCGGATTTTCGCCATTCCTTATTCGTTATCTACTAACAAAAAGCCGTGCTCGCGCATAGCGGCAATCGCGCTTTCCAGCATGGCGACGTTTGGTGCGGTGATGGTGTGCAGATGCGTGCCGTCGGTGAGCTCCGATAGATAGCTCGCGCCGGTTTCGCGGACGCGCTGCATGAACGCTTCGACTTCTGCGGCATTCGACACGTGGATGCCTGCTGTCAGTTCACCATATACCGGGTGTTCAACCGATACGTCTTTGACGGTGACGCCCGCAGCCACCAGAATCTTTAATTCGCGTTCGGTGTCTTCCGGCTGGTGGCGGCAGGCGATGCGGCGGCTAATGGTTTCCGTTCCGCGCTCCCGCATATAAAGGTAGCCTTGGCTAGTCGCGATGATCGGTTCGTTCCGCGCTTTTAGGAGCGTCATGTCGCTGACGATGACTTGGCGGGAGACGCCGGCGAAGCTCGCCAGTTCGCCGCCGGTCAACGGTTCGTTTGAGGTTTTCAATTTTTCGAGCAAGATTTGCCGGCGCTGTTCGCCGTATAATTTTGTCATAGGGAATCCCAGCTTTCTTAAATGGTAATTCTATTTTAACACGGCTATTTTCATAGCGGGTTTATTTCGTAAAAGGGGAACAAATATGCTATAATCAATAAGTTAAATTGGAGGGCGACGTACATGTACGATTACATAAAAGGGGTTGTCACACGCGTGACCCCGGAATACTTAGTAGTGGAGCAGCAAGGGATTGGCTGGCAGATTTTCGCGCCGAATCCGTATTCGTTCGGAACGGAGGAACTGCAAGTGTTTGTGCATTACCACGTCAGGGAAGATGCGCATTTATTGTTCGGTTTTCCGACACTCGAGCAGCGGGAATTGTTCCGCAAGCTGATTTCGGTATCCGGCATCGGGCCAAAAGGGGCGCTCGCGATCTTAGCAAGCGGCCAGCCGCAGCACGTCATTGAAGCGATCGAACGGGAAGACGAGTCGTATCTCGTGAAATTCCCGGGCGTCGGCAAAAAGACGGCGCGCCAGATGATTCTCGACTTGAAAGGCAAACTGACCGAATTCTTCGGCGAGCCGTTTGAAAGCGACGTGTCACACAGTTTTTTGGCGCATGACGATGTGGAGCTGGAAGAGGCGATGCTCGCACTTGGGGCACTCGGCTATTCCGAACGCGAAATTGCGAAAGTGAAGCCGAAGCTGAAAGACCTGGATTTGAACACAGAAGGCTATATGAAAAAAGCGCTGCAATTATTATTGAAACAAAACTGATGAAAAGGAGGCGGACGGCATGGAAGAACGGGTAATCGGAGGCGAAGTTTCCGAATTTGATGAGCGCTTTGAGCAGTCGCTGCGCCCGCAGTATTTGGCGCAGTATATCGGCCAGCAAAAAGTGAAGCACAATTTGGAAATTTTCATCGAAGCGGCGAAAATGCGCGAGGAGAGCTTGGACCATGTACTTTTGTACGGGCCTCCTGGACTCGGAAAAACGACATTGGCAGCCGTCATCGCCAATGAAATGGCAGTAAATGTGAAAATGACGAGCGGACCGGCAATCGAACGCCCGGGCGATTTAGCGGCCGTCGTATCGTCGCTTGAACCGGGGGATGTGCTTTTTATCGACGAAATCCACCGGCTCAACCGCTCGATTGAAGAAGTGCTGTATCCGGCAATGGAAGATTTCTGCCTGGATATCGTGGTCGGCAAAGGGCCTACTGCGCGCTCGGTGCGGCTTGATTTGCCGCCGTTCACGCTGATTGGTGCCACTACGCGTGCAGGCGCCTTGTCGGCACCGCTGCGGGACCGTTTCGGCGTGCATGCACGACTCGACTATTACGACACCGAATCGCTGACGGATATCGTCGTACGCAGTTCGAAATTGTTCGAAGCAGATATTGCGCCGAATGCAGCGGTTGAAATCGCTCGGCGAAGCCGTGGGACCCCGCGTATTGCGAACCGTTTGTTAAAACGGGTGCGCGATTATGCACAAGTACGCGGCAACGGCACGATTACAGAAGACATGGCCTCCCAGGCGCTTGAAATGCTGCAGGTCGACCCGCTCGGCCTGGATCATATCGACCATAAATTGATAATGGGCATGATCCAGCGTTTCCGCGGCGGCCCGGTCGGCCTGGATACGATTGCTGCAAGCATCGGCGAAGAGTCGACGACGATTGAAGACGTCTATGAGCCGTATTTGCTGCAGATCGGCTTTATCCAGCGCACGCCAAGAGGGCGCATTGTTACACGGCTTGCTTATGAGCATTTCCAGATGGAAATGCCTGAATGATTCTAAATGAAGGAAGTTTTGAAAAATGAACGTAAACGATTTTGATTTCCACCTGCCAGAAGAATTGATTGCCCAAACGCCGCTGCTTGACCGGACGTCAAGCCGGCTGTTGGTGATGAATAAAGAAACAGGCGATGTCGACCATCGCCATTTCCGCGATATTATCGATTATTTGCACGAAGGGGACACGCTCGTCCTGAACGATACGCGCGTCTTGCCGGCGCGCCTGATGGGCGTCAAGGAAGAAACCGGTGCCCATATCGAATTGCTGCTGTTGAAGCAAGTTGAAGACGATGTATGGGAAACGCTAGTCAAGCCGGCGAAGAAAGTGAAAGTGGGCACGGTCATTTCATTTGGCGACGGACTATTGAAAGCAGAATGTACGGCGCTTCTTGACCACGGCGGCCGCCATTTCAAAATGATCTACGACGGCATTTTCTATGAAATTTTGGATGCTCTTGGCGAAATGCCCTTGCCTCCATATATCCGCGAAAAGCTGGAAGACCAGGAGCGCTACCAGACCGTATTTGCAAAAGAGCGGGGAAGCGCTGCGGCTCCGACTGCCGGCCTTCATTTCACGGAAGAACTGCTCGATGAAATCCGCGCAAAAGGCATCAATATCGCTTTTATCACGTTGCATGTCGGACTGGGCACATTCCGCCCGGTATCGGTCGATTCGATCGATGACCATAAAATGCATGCCGAATTCTACCGCATTACGCAGGAAACGGCAGATCTCATCAACAACACGAAAAAACAGGGCGGCCGTGTCATTTCCGTCGGCACGACGTCGACCCGCACGCTTGAATCCGTTGCAGAGAAATTTGGCGGCGAGCTTCAGGAAGACAGCGGCTGGACCGATATTTTCATTTTCCCAGGCTTTGAATTCAAAGCAATCGACGGCTTGATCACCAATTTCCACTTGCCGAAATCGACGCTGGTCATGCTGGTCAGTGCCTTGTCGAACCGCGAAAACATTTTAAATGCCTATAACGAAGCAGTAAATGAGCGCTACCGTTTCTTCTCGTTCGGGGATGCGATGTTCATTGAACCACAGAAAAAGGAGACTCACCAATGACTGAAGCAGTATGGTACGAACATATTAAAACATGCAAACAGACCGGAGCGCGTTTAGGGATTGTCCACACGCCGCACGGTTCATTTGAAACGCCGGCGTTTATGCCGGTTGGCACGCAGGCAACCGTGAAAACGATGTCGCCTGAAGAATTGAAAGCGATGGATGCCGGCATTATTTTGAGCAACACGTACCATTTGTGGCTGCGCCCAGGCAACGATGTGATCCGCGAAGCAGGCGGCCTGCACAAATTCATGAACTGGGACCGTCCGATTTTGACGGATTCCGGCGGCTTCCAGGTGTTCTCTTTGAGCGAATTCCGCAACATCAAAGAAGAAGGCGTCCATTTCCGCAACCACATGAACGGTGACAAATTGTTCCTGAGCCCGGAAAAAGCGATGGAAATCCAGAACGACCTTGGTTCTGACATCATGATGGCGTTTGATGAATGCCCGCCATACCCGGCTTCCCATGAATATATGAAATCAAGCGTCGAGCGGACATCCCGCTGGGCGGAGCGCTGCATGGAAGCGCATGCCCGCAAAAAAGACCAAGGCTTGTTCGGCATCATCCAGGGCGGCGAATACGAAGACTTGCGCAAACAAAGCGCACGCGATCTGGTGTCGCTTGATTTCCCGGGATACGCCATCGGCGGTTTATCCGTCGGCGAACCGAAAGACGTCATGAACCGCGCACTTGAATTCACGACGCCATTGCTTCCGGCAGACAAGCCGCGTTATTTGATGGGCGTTGGCTCTCCGGATTCATTGATCGACGGAGCGATTCGCGGCGTCGATATGTTTGACTGCGTCCTGCCGACACGCATTGCGCGAAACGGCACACTGATGACAAGCACGGGGCGCCTGAACATCAAAAACGCAGCATTCAAGCGCGATTTCACGCCGATCGACGAAAAATGCGACTGCTACACATGCACAAATTACACGCGTGCGTACGTGCATCACTTGATTCGTGCAGATGAAACCTTCGGAATCAGACTTACTAGTTATCATAATCTGCAATTTCTGTTAAACTTAATGAAACAGGTACGCCAAGCGATTCGTGAGGACCGCCTGGGAGATTTCCGCGAAGAATTTTTTGAAGCTTATGGTTTCAATAAGCCAAACGCTAAAAATTTCTAAAAGAAAAGAGAGAGTGAAAGGGGGAACTTGAAAAATGGATACTTTGGTAGCATTATCACCGTTAATCTTGATGTTCTTGTTAATGTGGTTTTTCATTATCCGTCCTGCACAAAAGCGTCAAAAAGCGACAGCTAACATGCAATCGGAATTGCGCCGCGGAGACCGTGTGGTAACAATCGGAGGCCTTCACGGCCAAGTAGACGCTGTGGATGACACAACGGTTTACCTGACTGTTGCAGACGGAACTCGTATGCAATTCGAGCGCCAGGCAATCGCCCGCGTTGTCGATTCAGCAAAAACAACTGTCTAAGAAAACTCGCCTTCGACTTTGAAGGCGATTTTTTTTAATTAAAAATTGAACCGTATATAGTTGAATTAAACAGCTTGTTGAGTAAGATATACAATAATTTCCTTTAGAGTATCTCTGATATTCCGCAAAACAGCTCCGCTAAAAACATATGCTCCTGTTTCTGCATCGCTTCGCTAGCTTCGAAACATGAAAGAGCGTTGCATCGCTTCGCTAGCTTCGTCGCAAAGACTTAGCCTCGCAGGCTTCGGCTAATGTCTTTCCTGCGGGCTTGCGCCGAACTAACTCGGCCTGGCAGCCGAGTGGATTTCGGCACTTCGCTGTCCCGCGGGAGTCTCCGCTGTTTTGCTCCATATCAAGAAAGGGCATGAAACTACGGGTTGCTTGATTTTCCCGCTTCTTTACACGTGACATCTTGTAAAGAAGCGGGAAAATAGAATGAAGCGGAAGGCGGCGAAAAACCACTGCTCCTGTTTCTGCATCGCTTCGCTAGCTTCGAAACATGAAAGAGCGTTGCATCGCTGCGCTAGCTTCGTCGCAAAGGCTTGCCCTCGCAGGCTTCGGCCAATGCCTTTTCTGCGGGAAAGCGAAGCCGTCGAGACCCTGGAGTTGCAAAGCGAATGTTTTTTCAATTTGCGACGAGTAATCGCAGGAGCAACGAAGCGGCTCGACGCGAGCCCGCGAAAAGCGTCCGCCTGAAGCGGAATAATTATGATTGCCAAAATTTCTCGGCATTTTGAATTAAAGAAGTATTTACTTTATACACTGCTTTGGAGCTGTTTTACGGAATATCGTCAAATATAAGCAATAATCTCATAAAAAATAAAAAGCAATGTTCTCAATATTCCTGCAATCGGATACAATGGAAAAGAACGGATGGAAGGAGATTTAAAATGGTAGATTTTACCGATCAATATGACATGGTGCTGCCTGCATTGGAAAGCAAAATTGCTGAGTTCCATTACATGCAGTACGACACCGTAACACCGGAGTCATTGTGGCAATTCTGTTTGAAGAAAAAGTGGAAGAAGAAAAATATCGAGGACATGCGGCTTCACGAAATGGTCAACGATATTATGGGGACGACCGCTTCGGAATTTGTCGCGTATCATCAGGTGGAAGGGTTAAAAGGAGCAAGCTTCTTTGCAGAAGGAAATTTGGCAGAGCTCGAGCAGCTCTTGCGTCCGGTTCCAAAAAAGCCTTCTTCGAATTGACACCTTAAAGCGGCTGTTTCATAATGATAGTGCTGTGTTTTTCACACTGAGGAGGAATAGTTACATATGAAAGCAAGAGGCCGTATAATCGCCTTTTTCCTAATCGTCATCGCCTTGATAGGAATTATGGCTCCCACGAGTTTACCCATTGCAAAAGACATCAGATTGGGATTGGATCTGCAAGGCGGATTCGAAGTTCTCTATGAAGTAAAACCGCTTAACGGCGGGGAGCAGGAAATTACGCAGGATGTCCTGGCCGATACAACGGACGCTTTGATGAGCCGGATCAACGTGCTCGGCGTCAGTGAACCGGTCATCCAGATTGAAGGCGAAGACCGCATCCGCGTCCAATTGGCGGGTGTAGAAGACCAGGCTTCTGCCCGGGAACTGTTGTCGACCGAAGCGAACTTGACATTCCGCAATGCGGAAGATGAAGTGATGCTTGACGGCAGTGACTTGAAGCAAGGCGGAGCAACAGGAACGTTTGACCAAAACGGAGCACCCGTTGTAACCCTTGAATTGAACGATCCAGGGAAATTCGCGGAAATCACGAGCGAAATTTCACAATTGCCGCCGCCAAGCAATGTCTTGGTCATTTGGCTGGATTTTGAAGAAGGCGTAGATTCATATGCAGAGGAAGTAACGAAGCCGGATCCGAAATTCGTTTCCGCGCCGCGTGTCTCTCAGCGCATCAATTCACAATCGGTTGAAATTTCCGGTGCCTTCACAGTAGAAGAAACGCAGAACTTGGCGGGCATTTTGAACGCCGGTGCGCTTCCGGTCAGCCTGGAAGAAATCTACTCGACTTCAGTCGGCGCCCAGTTCGGTGCTCAGGCGCTTGACCAGACGGTGTTTGCTGCCGGTGTCGGTATCGCGTTGATTTTATTATTCATGCTGATTTACTACCGCTTGCCGGGGCTAGTCGCTGTTGTGACTTTATCCGTCTACGTTTACTTGATTCTTCTTGTATTCGAATGGATCGGTGGCGTTCTGACGCTGCCGGGTATCGCAGCGATCATGCTCGGTGTCGGGATGGCAGTCGATGCCAATATTATTACGTACGAACGGATCCGCGAAGAACTGCGTGTTGGCCGCTCCGTCAAGGAATCGTTCAAAGCCGGAGCAGCGAGTTCGTTCTCAGCAATCCTGGACGCCAACGTAACGACGTTGATTGCAGCGATCGTCTTGTTCATTTTCGGAACAAGTTCTGTTAAAGGCTTTGCGACGCTATTGATCATTTCGATCCTGGTTTCCTTCCTGACAGCTGTCTGGGGATCGCGTCTATTGCTTGGACTATGGGTGAACAGCGGCGTACTGGATGGCAAATACGGCTTGTTCGGACTTAGAAGATCGCTTGTCCACAAACCGGAAGAAAATCTTGAAATCCTTGATTTGTCGACTCGTTTCGACCGATTCGATTTTGCCGGCAACCGCAATAAATTCTTTATTGCTTCCATCGCCTTGATTGTGGCAGGCATGGTGGTCATCGGAATTTTCCGCTTGAATCTTGGAATCGACTTCTCAAGCGGTACGCGTGTCGAAATTACATCTGAATCCGCGTTGACCAAAGAAGAAGTCCAAAGCTTCTTGACGGAATCCGGGTTTGAGACAGAGGATGTCGTCATTTCAGGCGATGCGTCGAATATTGGCGTAGCGCGCTATACCGATGATTTCAGCCAGGAACAAATCAATGAATTGAAGGCTGTGGCTGCTGAAGAATTCGGTGCAGAGCCGAATATTTCAACCGTATCTCCGACAGTCGGATTGGAACTGGCGAAAAATGCAGTTAAAGCATTGGCTTATGCGGCCATCGGCATCATCATTTATGTGGCCTTCCGTTTTGAATGGCGCATGGGTGTCGCTTCCATCGTGGCTTTGCTGCATGACGCGTTCTTCATTGTTGCCATATTCAGCTTGCTGCGCCTTGAAGTGGACATCACCTTTATCGCTGCGGTGCTGACTATTGTTGGCTACTCGATCAACGATACGATCGTCACCTTTGACCGGATCCGCGAGAATATGAAGCGCATGAAGAAAATCGATACGGTAGAGCAGCTGGAGAAAGTGGTCAACACGTCGCTGCGCCAGACGCTTGGGCGTTCGGTGAACACGGTTTTGACAGTGGTCTTTGTTGTAATCGCATTATTGATTTTCGGTGCTCCATCTATTACGAACTTCTCGATCGCTTTATTAATCGGGTTGATTGCCGGTACGTATTCTTCGATTTTCATTGCAGCCCAGTTATGGCTTGTTTTGAAAAAACGCGAGCTTGGCAAGAAAGGCCCAATCGATATCGAGAAAAAAGAAGCGCAATCCAAATGGGGTTCTGACGAGCCTGTTGTCTAAAAAAGAAGTTTGGCTCAGGTAGGTTCTTTACCTTGCCGGGATAAGTTTATAAAAGAAATGGAACAGGGTATAGAACTTATGACCTTGTTCCATTTTTTTATTCATTTTGAAGGGAGATGTGCACGATGAAATTTCAAGCGCTCGCCATTATCGGGCTTATACTGGCCGTATTGCTCGCAATTTTTGCCGTTGCCAATGTAGAAAATGTTCCAGTCAATTATTTATTTGGGGAAGCCCAATGGCCGCTCATTCTCGTTATTCTTGTCTCCGCTCTTTTAGGATTTCTGCTCAGCGGCATCGTTGCCATCATCCGGATGTTCACGCTGCAGCGAAAAGTCAAATCGCTGCAAAAAGAAATTGCGGTGAAGGAATCGCTGATTGCCACGCAGCAAAATGAAATTGCGGAATACCAGAAAGCCGATGTCCATCCGGAAGCGATGGTCGTCACGGATGACCGCCAAACGCTTTAAACCAGACAAAGAAGATGTCCTAAATTTCTTTTTGGGGCATCTTCTTTTTGTCTGCGCGGAAATTCTGTATAATGAACGGGTAAGGAAGTGAATGTACATGATAGAATCCAAAAAGCGATGGCGCTTGACCACTCCGGACATGGAGCGGGTGCAAGCCATCCAAAAAGAATTGTCCATTTCGTCCGTTTTGGCCAAAATATTAGTAACGCGGGGCATTACGACCGCTGAAGAAGCACGCAATTTCATGAACATGGACGCGCACGGAATACATAACCCGTATCTCATGAAAGATATGGACATTGCCGTCGGGCGCATCCGCCAAGCCATTGAAGAACAGCAGAAAATTTTAGTATACGGAGATTACGATGCCGATGGCGTAACGAGCACGACCGTCATGTTGACGGTGCTCGAAGACCTCGGCGCCGATGTCTCCTTTAAGATCCCGAACCGTTTTAAGCATGGCTACGGGCCGAATAAAGAATTGTTCCAGGAAGCGCATGATGAAGGGGTGAACTTGATCATCACCGTCGATAACGGCATTTCCGGCATCGACGAAGTGGCGTTTGCCAATAGCCTCGGCATGGAAGTCATCATCAGCGACCACCATGACATCGGTGAAACGATGCCAGCTGCACTGGCAATCGTCCATCCGCGCCATCCGGAAGGCAATTATCCGTTCGGCGAACTGGCAGGCGTCGGTGTGGCATTCAAAATCGCCCAGGCCTTGTATGAAGAAGTGCCGGACCATCTGGTGGAACTGGTCGCAATCGGCACGATTGCCGATTTGGTGCCTTTGCATGATGAAAACCGCATTCTTGTGAAAATGGGCTTGGAAGCGCTGCGGGATACGCCGCGTCCGGCGATTGACGCCTTGTCTGAAGTTTCGGGTGTGAAGCAGCGCGAAATTACGGAAGAAACGATCGGCTTTATGTTCGGCCCGCGCATCAATGCGATTGGCCGCCTGCAGGATGCCGATCCGGCGGTGCAATTGTTTATGACCGAAGATGCATCGGAAGCGCGCAGCCTTGCTGGAGGGCTCGATGTATTGAACAAAGAGCGCCAGGCGATTGTCAAACAGATTTCAGACGAAGCGACGGCGCAAGTGGAAGCGCGCTATCCGGACGGTCCGCCGCACGTCATTGTGGTGGCCCAGGAAGGCTGGAATCCCGGCGTTGTCGGAATCGTGGCTTCGAAGCTCGTGGAGAAATATTACCGTCCGACGATTGTGCTGTCGCTGAATCCGGAAACCGGCAAAGCGAAAGGCTCTGCCCGCAGCATCGAAGGCTTCCATTTGTACAATGAACTGGCTGCGAACCGCGACATTCTGCCGCATTTCGGCGGACATCCGATGGCAGCCGGCATGACGCTCGACATGGAACATGTCGAAGCGCTTCGCGAACGGTTGAACAAACAGGCGGAAACGAGTTTGACCGAAGAAGATCTAATTCCCGTAGTGGAAATTGACATCCCTGTCCGCCTGGAAGAAATCGATATCGACACAATTGAATCGATGCGCTATTTGGCGCCATTCGGCATGGGCTTTGCCAAGCCGAAGTTTTTCCTCGATGAAGTGAAAGTGGCGTCGATCCGTAAAATCGGCGCGGCGCAAAACCACTTGAAAATGGAACTGGCCCAAAACGCAGCGACGATCGATGCGGTCGGTTTCGGCATCGGCCCTCTCGGCGACGAATTGACGCCGGATGTGAAAATCGATGTGATCGGCGACCTTCAGATCAATGAATGGAACGGCCGCAAAAAGCCGCAGCTGATGATCGAAGACATCCGAACGGATGAATGGCAGTTGTTCGATATTCGCGGCATTCGGCAAGTGTCCCGCTGGTCGAAGCTGATTCCGGAAAAAGAGCAGGTTTTCCTGGCATTTAAACCGGAAACCGTTGCCGTATTCCAGACGCTTCTGCAGCAGCCGATTTATACGCCAGAGACGCTTCAAGAGCTTGATGAACCGAAATTCCATCTGGTGCTTCTGGATTTGCCGGACACCGAAGAGCAATTAGCCGAAGTTTTGTCACATATTAATCCGAAACGGATCTATGCCCATTTCTATGCAAAAGAGTCGCAGTATTTTGAGCAGATCCCTACGCGGGAGCAGTTTGCGTGGCTCTTTGCCTTTATTAAAAAACGCGGTTCGTTCGATTTTAAAAAGCACAGTGATGAGCTGGCCAAGCATAAAGGCTGGACGCGGGAAGCATTATTTTTCATGCTTCAGGTGTTTTTTGAACTCGGTTTTGTTACACTTAACAATGGACTTACAGAGATTGCAGCAGCACCGGGAAAACGGGATTTGTCGGAAGCGCCGATTTATAAGAAGCGCCAGCAGCAAATCGCGTTGGAACAAAAGCTCTTGTATGCGTCTTATAAGGATTTAAAAGAGTGGTTTGATGCGAAAGTGTCTGCCAAGGAGGAAGAATTATGGATTTAAAGCAGTACGTAACAATTGTTGAAGACTGGCCAAAACCAGGCATCCGTTTCAAAGACATTACGACAATCATGGACAATGGGGAAGCGTATAAATACGCTACCGACCAGATTGTGGAATACGCGAAAACAGTGAATGCAGAACTTATCGTCGGCCCTGAAGCCCGCGGTTTTATCATTGGCTGCCCGGTTGCGTATGCACTGGGAATCGGCTTTGCACCTGTCCGCAAAGAAGGAAAATTGCCGCGTGAAGTGATTCGCGCTGAATATGGCCTTGAATACGGCAAAGACGTGTTGACGATGCACAAAGATGCCATCAAACCAGGCCAACGTGTATTGATCACGGACGATTTATTGGCGACGGGCGGAACGATCGGCGCAACCATCAATTTGGTGGAGCAGCTGGGCGGCATCGTCGTCGGCTGTGCATTCCTGATTGAACTGACATATTTGGACGGCCGCAAGAACCTTGACGGCTATGACGTTATGACACTTATGCAATATTAATCTTTTCCCTCCGCCAATTAATGGCGGGGGGAATTTTTTATAGTCCGGCGGGTATGGAAGGGAGAGGTGATGGACATGGAGCTTAGCAAATACCACGATCCAGCAAAAAACAAGGAACTGCTGGCAGCGATATTGAACGACCCGCAGCCGATTGAAGAGCTGACCAACGAAACACAGGAACTTTTCCGCCAAATTAAATCAAACGATCGCCCCAATAGGAATTTCGCCTACAAGAAAACGCGCCTGGAGCGGCTCTGGTCATTCTTGGCCGAAGAGCATTCTATCGAAGACCCGCACCATTATTCCGAGCGGGTGGAAAACGGCGACGTGGTTCCGGAATGGAAAACAGAGCTGGACGAAGAATATACCAAACTGGAAAACGCCTTTACACGGCAAGTAAATGTGGAGGATTTCGGAGCGGTCGGAAACGGCGTAACCGATTGCACCAAAGCATTCCAGAAAGCATTCGGCAACGGGCGGGTGGATGTTTATGTGCCGGCAGGAGTGTACATCGTCCGGAAACTGGAACTGCCTTCCTGGACGCGGCTTCGGGGAGCAGGAAAAGCTTCAACCGTGCTGAAATTGCATAGCGCTGCACCGAAACGCCAGCGCCTATTGGCCAACCGGAATTTCATACGGGGCAACAGCCACATCTCGGTGGAGCGCTTGGGGCTCGATTGGAATGTGGAGCGCCTAGGAAATGTGTCAAATACGAGCGCCGGCAATAATTTTTCGAGCTGCCTGACCTATGCCCATGTTACGTATGGCTGGGTGAAAGAAGTGGCGGCTGTGAATCCGGGGCTGCATTGCTTTGACATTTCGTCTACTGTCTACAATTACGGCGGCGACGGGCGGCGGGCAAGAGGCGGCAGCCGGTATGTCTGGCTCGACCGGGTGAACGGCTGGGGATTCGGCGATGACGGCATCACGACCCACCACAGCGATTACATATTCATTTCCAATTCGCATTTATGCGACCCGAGCGGCCGTTCGCATAAAAAAGGCTTTTCCAATTCAAACGGCATTGAAATCGATGACGGTTCCCGTTTTGTGTGGCTGCTCAACAATTCAACGACGCGCTGTTTCGGCGGCGTGGAGATCAAAGCCCATGCGACCAGTTCCGCCGCGACAGGCGTCTTCATTTCCGGCCATTTGTCGGTCAGCGACAACCGCTCGTTCAACTTCCGCCATATTGGCCACCATGCGAACGAAGACCCGGATTCCCTATCCGCCTTTAATATTGCCGCACAGCGCCTGGTATCTGTTGCTCCGGTATTCACCGATATGTATGCCGGTTCGTCGCCGCGTGCTTTGGTCGTATCCGGCTTTCGCAATGTGGCAATCAACCGGTTTCTGTTTATCGGCGACCCGGAATACGATTACAAGGGACATCCGGCCGCAGCCATCCAGTACAAAGCGGGAGACGTATCGCTGACGAACGGGCGGATCACCGGTTTTAAAAAGTCGAAATCCGATCTGTATATAGGGAGCGGCGACCGGGTAATGGTGCGAAATATCCTTTGCTTTGATTCTGCGGAGCATCCGGTAAAAGGCGGCAAAGGCAATGCAACGGTCGTTGTGGAGAATGTCGGTCAGGAAGCGGTTTTTCCGACTTAAAATTTTTGTCGAAATTAATCGCGAAAAATGTCGAATTTGTGTATGCTGTGTTACTATTTATAAAAAACTTAGGCATTCATTCAGCAATTCACTGAAAATAGCGATAAAATAACAAGTAACAGCCAATAAAGGGAGGTGCATCCAGTGAAATTGAGCGGCAAGAAAATTCTTAGTTTCGTGCATCATGAATTTGAGGACCTGGAATTGTGGTATCCGATTTTGCGTTTGCGTGAAGAAGGGGCGCAAGTGGACATTGCGGGGGAAGAAGCGGGGGTAAAGTACATCGGAAAATACGGTGTGCCGGCGGAATCGGATTTTTCCTACGGCGACATCAGCCCGAAAGACTATGACGCCATCCTGGTTCCAGGCGGATGGGCGCCTGACAAGATCCGCCGGTTCCCGGAAGTGCTGAATATTGTCCAGTTTATGGACGAGCACGAACTGCCGATCGGCCAGATTTGCCATGCGGGTTGGGTGCTGATTTCAGCAGGCATTCTGACCGGCAAAAAGGTAACCAGTACGCCGGGCATCAAAGACGATATGGTGAATGCCGGTGCCGAATGGCTGGATGAACCTGTCGTTGTGGATGGCCATTTGGTGTCGAGCCAACGGCCGCCGGATTTGCCGGACTATATGCGCGAATTCATTAAAGTAATGGAGCAGCAATAAGAAAGCTTTACTTTTCTGTCCATTGTTTTTTATAATAGAAAGATATACTTTTCGAAAAATCAGAAGCAAGGTGGGCAATTATGGCGAAAGATTTAGTTAGGACACCTGAAGACGTATTCGAAATGGTTGCGTCTTATATGAATGCCGATCATGTTGATACGATAAAACGGGCATACCAAGTGGCGCTTGCTGCCCACGAGGGACAATTCCGGAAATCCGGTGAACCTTATATTGTCCATCCGGTCCAAGTGGCCGGCATACTGGCTGAACTGCAAATGGATCCTGCAACAGTGGCTGCAGGTTTTTTGCATGACGTTGTAGAAGATACGCCCGTCAGCCGGGAAGACATCGTCCGTGATTTTGATGAAGAAGTGGCGATGCTGGTCGATGGCGTCACCAAACTGAGCAAAATCAAGTACATGTCAAAAGAAGAGCAGCAGGCGGAAAACCATCGCAAGATGTTTGTCGCCATGGCGCAGGATATCCGCGTCATTTTGATTAAACTGGCAGACCGGCTGCACAATCTTCGTACACTGAAATACCAATCGGTGGAAAAGCAGCGCATGAAAGCGAACGAGACGCTGGAAATTTTTGCGCCGATTGCGCATCGTTTAGGGATCAATACGATCAAATGGGAGCTGGAAGACACAGCGCTCCGTTATTTGAATCCGCAGCAGTACTACCGCATCGTTAATCTGATGAAAAAGAAACGCACAGAGCGGGAAGCATATTTGAATAATGTCATGGATGAAATTCGCGAACAGCTCGACGAAGTCGGCATTAAAGCGGATCTTTTTGGGCGTCCAAAACATATTTACAGCATTTACCGCAAAATGGTGCTGCAAAACAAGCAATTCAACGAAATTTATGACTTGTTGGCGGTCCGCGTCACAGTGGAAAGCATCAAAGACTGCTACGCTGTCTTGGGCATCATCCATTCGACATGGAAGCCGATGCCGGGCCGGTTCAAGGATTATATCGCGATGCCGAAACAGAACCTTTACCAGTCGCTTCACACAACGGTTATCGGGCCGCAGGGCGATCCGCTCGAAGTGCAGATCCGGACTGAAGAAATGCACCGCATCGCCGAATACGGGGTTGCGGCGCACTGGGCCTATAAAGAAGGCCGGAAAGTCGATATGCCGAAAAACACTGTGGACTCCCGCTTGACGTGGTTCCGTGAAATCCTTGATTTCCAGAACGAGTCGGACAATGCGGAAGAATTCATGGAATCGTTGAAATACGATTTGTTTTCGGATATGGTCTATGTGTTCTCGCCAAAAGGCGATGTCATCGAGATGCCGGCAGGATCCGTGCCGATCGACTTCGCATACCGCGTCCACTCGGAAATCGGCAATAAAACGATCGGCGCTAAAGTGAACGGCAAGATGGCGCCGCTTGATACCGAACTGAAAACCGGGGACATCGTGGAGATTTTGACATCGAAACAATCATTTGGCCCTAGCCGCGACTGGTTGAAAATCGCCAAATCGACGCAGACAAAAAATAAGATCAAGCAATTCTTCAAAAAGCAATTGCGCGTCGACAATGTCCAAAAAGGCAAAGAATTGATTGAAAAAGAAATCAAGGCACAGGAATTTCCGGTAAAAGAAGTGCTGACGAATGAGAACATCAAGCGCGTCTGCGAAAAATTCAATTTCGCCGGGGAAGACGATATGTACGCAGCAGTCGGATTCCAGGGCATCACCGCCCAGCAAGTGGTGAACCGACTGGCGGAAAAGCAGCGCAAAAAACGCGAACAGGAAGAAGCCATCGAAAAAATTACGGTGGAAATGAAATCCAATACACCGGTGAAGCAAACCGAGTCCGGCGTCATCGTGCGCGGCATTGACAACATGATGATCCGCTTGTCGCGCTGCTGCAATCCGGTGCCGGGCGACAGCATCATCGGCTTTATCACCAAAGGGCGCGGAGTTTCCGTGCACCGCGCGGATTGCCCGAATGTACAGTCCAACCAATCCGACCGGCTGATACCGGTTGAATGGGAAAATGCCGGCGCACCGGATAAAAAAGACTACCACATCGACATTGAAGTGGAAGCTTACGACCGCACCGGTTTGATCAACGAAGTGATGCACATGGTCAGCGAAACGAAAACAACGATCACAGCTGTCAGCGGCCGGGCGAATTCGGATAAAATCGCAACCATCAACATGACGATCATGATTCCGCATATTTCTCATCTGAACCGGGTGGTCGAGCGCATCAAGCAGATTCCGGATGTCTATTCGGTGAAACGGGTAACGAACTAAGGAGGACATATGCGAGTCATTTTACAGCGTTCCAAAAGAGCAAGCGTGAAAGTGGACGGCGCGGTGACGGGAGCCATCGATTCCGGCTACGTCCTGCTCGTCGGCATCACGCATGAAGATACAGAAAAAGACGCCAAGTACGTGGCGGATAAAATTGCCGGACTTCGGTTGTTTGAAGACGAAGAAGGCAAGATGAACCATTCGATCCTGGAAAACGGCGGGGACATCCTGTCGATTTCCCAGTTCACCCTTTACGGCGATGTGAAAAAAGGGCGGCGCCCGAGCTTTATTTCGGCGGCGCGCCCTGAAGCCGCTGAACCGCTTTGGGAGTCGTTCAATGACGCCTTGCGGAATAACGGGCTGACCGTCGAAACCGGCGTGTTCGGTGCCATGATGGATGTCGAGCTCGTCAATGACGGGCCCGTGACGATATTGGTGGAGTCGTAAGAAGACCGGTACAGGAGCATGTTTCCTGTGCCGGTTTTTTATTTGCAGGAGCGTGAAGGCTTGCCTTAGCAAGAATTTCATAAAAAAACAGCACGGGAGATTTTCTTCTCCCGTGCTGTTTCCGTTTATTCTTCCAATTGTGCATCAAAATAGTTGACGATGCCGGTGTATAATCCGAGCGCTGCTTGTTCCTGGAACTTCGACGCCGTCACAGTGCGTTCGTCGTTGAAATTGCTCAAATAGCCGAGTTCGACCAGGACAGCCGCCTGCTTGTTTTCACGAAGCACGAGGTAATTTCCGGCCTGGACACCGCGGTTGCGGAGCTCGATTTTGCCGGCTAAGCCGGAATTGATGGCTGCCGCGAGCGGCTCCTGGAATTCATGCAAATAATAAGACGTAAACCCGGAAACGCTGCTGTCATCCGTTGCGTCGTAGTGAAGGCTGATAAAGGCATCCGCTGAGACTTGATGGGCAGCAGATACGCGCTTCCGCAAGTCGACATATGTATCGGATTGGCGCGTCAACACCACGTCCGCTCCGGCAGAGCGCAAATGGTGCGACAGCGTTTCAGCCGTCTGCAGCGTCAAATCTTTTTCCAGGGTTTTGCGGGCGCCGACCGTACCGCCGTCATTGCCGCCGTGGCCTGGGTCGAGCACAATCGTCAAGCCGTCAAGCGTGCCTTTCTTGCGGTCGGGTTTCTCTTTTTCTTCTTCAGTGTCTTCCGCTTCGCCGCTAGTTACGACCCAAGTCGCGACATAAGCAGCAGTGCCGTCCGGCAACGAAACTTTGTACCAGTCGCCGCTTTGTTCAGCAACTTGCAGTTTATCGCCTGCATCTGCACGGCTTACCACGCTTGAAGAAGTGGAAGGCTCGGAGCGGAGGTTGGTGCCGTTCGTAATGACGGTCACGCTCTTAGTATCCGACTTTGCCGTTTCTTCGACAGCAGTTGCTGATTCATCGGACAAATGGCCATGGAACGCATAGACCCAGCCGGTTTTCTTTTCGGAAAGCTGAATTTCGACCCAATTGTCTTTGGTCGATTTCACCGGGAACACTTCGCCTTTATTGACGCTGCCCTGCACCTTCGAGTTGAGGTCCGGTTTTTTGCGGACATTCAGAACATCCACCGCAATTTCAAAAGAAGCGGCTTCTGCAGTGGCCGGGGCCGGCTTTTCCGCTGTTTGTTGGGACGTGCTTATGTATTGTTTAGACACAAATCCACGCGTATTTTGGAAATCCACTTCTGCCCAGTCGCCAGCTTCGCTGATGACCGTTGCCTGATCGCCGGCGTTCATTTGGGCGAGCACCGAAGCGGAGATGTCCGGCTGTGCGCGGACGTTCAGGCGGTCGACGCTTGCAACAGCCGTGACGCCGGAAACTTCCGTATTCCCGGATGCCGTTCCGGACGTCAGCCAGGAAGCGATCCACCCTTGTTCACCGCCGATTTCGATTTCCAGCCAGTCGCCGCTTTGCGATAGCGTTTTCACCGTGTCGCCTTGGGCGAATTCACCGATCACATCGTAGGAAAGGCCGGGGCCGGTCCGTACATTGACGGTTTCACCGGTAATCTCTACATCGCCGGCGGCAGCGAGTGCGGGATCAGCCGCAGGGGCCGGAGAAATTCCGGAAAACATGAATATGAATAAAATAATGGCAATAAACCACTTGCGGTTCATCTAGCACCTCCTTAAATTTACACCTCTTAGTATTATGAAAAAAAAACGGCCATTTGTCAAAAAAGGTTGACAAGGTTTGGGGCAGTCCTTAAGATTAAGATTATTATACTTATATACATTTGCTGATGACGAAGAAAGTAATTGCAAGATTGGCTGAAAAGAGAGGGAAAGTCCTGGGCTGTAAACTTTCCTGCAGGAATCTGTAATGAAAAACACTTAAGAGGCTTTTTTCTGAAAGGCGCTGCATGCGCTTATTAGGAAGGAACGGAACCGGCCGTTACCCGGAATGAGAGGGTGCCGTCTTTTTGGCATCAACTAGGGTGGAACCGCGGAAGCTGATATTAAAAGCTCTCGTCCCTTGCGTAAGCAAGGGGCGGGGGCTTTTTTGTATGGAAAAATGAAGGAGTGGAAAAAATGGGCAATAATATTCAAGCACCGCGCGGCACGTACGATGTGCTGCCGGATCATTCTGCCAAATGGCAGGAAATCGAAGCGAAAATCATTGAACTGTGCAATCTTTACCAATACAAAGAAATTCGTACACCGATTTTCGAACACACGGAATTGTTTCAGCGCGGCGTCGGCGATACGACGGATATCGTGACAAAAGAAATGTACACATTCCAGGACCGCGGCGACCGCAGTTTGACGCTTCGACCTGAAGGCACTGCATCCGTTGTGCGTTCATTTGTGGAAAATAAATTATTCGGCTTGCCGGACCAGCCGGTGAAATTGTTCTATACCGGACCGATGTTCCGTTACGAACGCCCGCAGGCAGGCCGCATGCGCCAATTCGTGCAATTCGGTGTGGAAGCGATCGGCTCGAAAGATCCGGCGATTGACGCAGAAGTCATTTCACTGGCGATGGAGCTTTACCGTTCCGTCGGTTTGAAGCGGCTGCGCCTCGTACTCAATTCACTTGGCGATACAGAAAGTCGCATCGCACACAGAGAAGCTTTGGTAAAACATTTTGAACCGCGCATCAACGAGTTCTGCAGCGATTGCCAGACGCGCCTTGAGAAAAATCCGCTGCGCATTCTTGATTGCAAAGTGGACCGCGACCACCCGTTGATGGCGACAGCGCCGTCACTGGCTGATTATTTGAACGAAGAATCACAGGCTTACTTCGACCAGGTGAAAATGTACTTGGACGAGCTCGGCATTGAGTATGTCATCGATCCGAACTTGGTGCGCGGCCTGGATTATTACAACCACACCGCATTTGAAGTCATGAGCGATGCGGAAGGCTTCGGCGCCATTACGACGCTTTGTGGCGGCGGGCGCTACAACGGCCTGGTGGAAGACCTCGGCGGACCGGAATCGCCGGGCATCGGCTTTGCGATGAGCATCGAACGCCTGCTTCTGGCGCTGGAAATGGAAAAAGTGGAAATCGGCCAGTCGCAGAACCTGGAAGTATACGTGATTGCCATGGACGAAGCGTCGAAGAAAAAAGCTTTCGGCATCATCAAGGACCTTCGCTCAAGCGGCATTTCAGCTGATATGGACTACACGGGCCGGAAATTAAAAGCCCAGATGAAATCGGCCGACCGCAAAGGCGCGAGCTATGTCATCGTCATGGGCGAGACGGAAATGGCGAGTGGACAAGTTGCTTTAAAAGAAATGGCGACCGGCGAACAACAGACCGTTGCATTTGCAGAGATCGCTGGAACGATTACGAAAAAGAAATCATTGGAGGAATAGACATGTCGAGATCGCATTATAGTGGAGAAGTCAACGAAGCAATTATCGGACAACCCGTATCATTAAAGGGGTGGGTACAAAAACGCCGTGACCTGGGCGGATTGATTTTTGTCGATGTCCGCGACCGCAGCGGCATCGTCCAAGTGGTGTTCAACCCGGAAATTTCGGAAGAAGCGACGAAAGTCGGAGAAACTTTGCGCAACGAATTTGTTGTGCATATCGAAGGCCTCGTCGTTGCAAGAGCGGACGGCCAAATCAATGCGGCTATGAAAACCGGAAAAGTGGAAGTACAGGTTACAAACGCCAGCATCATCAATGCGGCGAAAAACCCACCATTTGCGATTGAAGACAATACCGACGTCAATGAAGACTTGCGCTTGAAATACCGTTACTTGGATTTGCGCCGTCCGGCGATGTACGAAACGTTCAAAATGCGTTCGGACATCACGAAATCAATCCGCCGTTTCCTGGATGAAGAAGGATTCCTGGAAGTGGAAACACCAATTTTGACAAAATCCACTCCGGAAGGCGCACGCGATTACTTGGTGCCAAGCCGCGTACACGAAGGCGAATTCTACGCGCTTCCGCAATCGCCGCAATTGTTCAAGCAAATGCTGATGGTTTCCGGATTCGATAAATATTACCAGATTGCCCGCTGCTTCCGTGACGAAGACTTGCGTGCAGACCGCCAGCCGGAATTCACACAGATCGATATGGAAATGAGCTTCAAATCGATGGAAGAAATTCTGGAGATGAACGAGCGCTTGATGGTCCAAATGATGAGCGACGTCAAAGGCCTTGACATTGAACCGAAATTCCAGCGCATGAGCTATACCGAAGCCATGGACCGTTTCGGCTCCGACAAGCCGGATGTCCGGTTTGGCCTGGAACTGGTCAACGTGTCCGACTTGGTGAAAGATTCTTCGTTCAAAGTGTTCGCCGGAGCGGTTGAAAACGGCGGTCAAGTCAAATTGATCAATGTCAAAGGCCAGGCAGCCAACTACTCACGCAAAGACATCGACGCACTCGGTTCATTTGCTTCCGTTTACGGTGCAAAAGGCCTGGCGTGGCTGAAAGTGGAAGAAGACGGCGTGAAAGGCCCGATTGCGAAATTCTTTGAAGGCGATGCAGCCACTGCGTTAACAGAACGCGCAGAAGCGGAAGCGGGAGACCTTCTGTTATTCGTAGCGGATTCTTCTTCGGTCGTAGCAGATGCACTCGGCGCTTTGCGTTTGAAGTTCGGCAAAGAACTTGGCCTGATCGACAACTCACAATACAAATTCTTATGGATTACGGACTGGCCGTTGTTTGAATACGACGAAAAAGAAGGGCGCTATTTTGCGGCTCACCACCCGTTCACGATGCCGTTTGAAGAAGACCTGGACATTCTGACGACGTCGCCGGAGAAAGTCCGCGCACAGGCGTATGACCTTGTCCTGAACGGTTATGAGCTTGGCGGAGGCTCGCTGCGCATCTACCGCCGCGACATCCAGGAGAAAATGTTCCAAATGCTTGGATTTACGGACGAAGAAGCCCGTGCCCAGTTCGGTTTCCTGATGGATGCGTTCGAGTACGGAACGCCTCCGCACGGCGGGATTGCATTCGGCCTCGACCGTCTCGTTATGCTCCTTGCAGGACGCACCAATTTGCGCGACACCATTGCCTTCCCGAAAACAGCAAGCGCCAGCGATCTTTTGACGGATGCGCCAAGCCCGGTTTCCGAATCGCAGCTTGAAGAATTAAGCTTATCGGTCAGTATTCAGAATAATGAAAAATAACTAAAGTAAAATTCTTGTGCAATTAAAAAAGGTGTGCTAACATACAAGTAGTAGAGAATCCTGATGTGTTCGTTTTAAGCTATTCAGTTTTGACCCAACATTTTGTCGTCGGGAGACCAAATTTCGTCATGGCTAACATGCCTCTCAGGGGAAGTTATAAGTGATGGAGAGGTCACCCACCTGCTAGAAGCGGGTTCAAAAACGATATGCACCACAAGGACGGCACGATTGGGATTCTCCATTATTTTAACTTTTCACCCTCCGGCAATTTGTCGGGGGGTTTTTAATTGTGTATAATTCCTAGTATATCTCTCAACTTTCAATTTGAAGGGCAGGAAAATCATGTTACATCAATTTTCACGAAACGAATTAGCCGTGGGCAAAGAAGGAATCGAATTACTGAAAAATACAACTGTCGCTGTTCTGGGCGTGGGCGGCGTGGGTTCATTCGCCGCTGAAGCATGTGCACGCAGCGGAGTCGGCCGCATTATCCTCGTTGATAAAGACAATGTCGACATCACCAACATCAACCGCCAACTGGTGGCCAACCTTTCAACTGTCGGCCAATCCAAAGCGGAAGTGATGAAGGAGCGCATTGCCGACATCAACACTGAATGTGAAGTGATTTCTTTACATATGTTTTATACGGAAGAAACGTTTGAAGAATTCTTCAGCTACAACCCGGATTACGTCATCGACGCATCCGATACGATGATCTACAAAGTCCACTTGATGCAGGAATGCTACAAGCGCGGCGTGAAAATCATCTCAAGCATGGGCGCAGCGAACAAGACGGATCCGACGCGTTTCCGCATTGCGGATATTTCCAAAACGCATACCGATCCGCTTGCGAAAATTATCCGCAAGAAATTGCGTGAAGCAGGAATCCGCAAAGGCATTCCGGTTGTCTTTTCCGATGAAAGCCCGATTGTCATCCGGGAAGACGTCGTTGGAACTGTCGGAAAGCCGGATGCCGCCATCCGCAAAGCGAAAATGCCGCCGAGCTCCAACGCCTTCACGCCGTCTACTGTCGGCTTGATCTGCGCAAGCTGGGTTGTCAACGACATCACCCGCGAGATTCCGATTGAACGCGTCAGAAATAATTAATGAAAAGCCGGCTCGCAGGTAGAGCCGGCTTTTGCGTGCCGAAATTGGCCGAACGCACAGAAATCGTTGTGAACGCACACAAATCGTTCTAAATGCACACAAAAGACGATTGCCAAAAGAGAAGGCGCTTTTCGCGGGCGAAAAGCCATCAAAACCGGGTCTTGGCCAGTCGGATTTTGCTGAACGCAAATAAACCGGCTTTGAACGCAAATAAATTTATTTAAACGCAAATAAAAAATTTTAAACGCAAATAAACTTCCCGCGAACGCAAATAAATTCCAATCAACGAACACAAATGCCGATTGCCAAAAGAAAAGGCGCTTTTCGCGGGCGAAAAGCCATAAAAAAGGCCGTTTCCATGAGTGGAAACGGCTGCCGTACTATTTTTTCTTTCGGAAAGACTTTAATTTCTCGTAAATGCCGGCAAATTTCTTTTCGGAGCCGGCAATGACGGGTTGATAGTAATCCGCCGACTTCACTTCTTTCGGCAAATAATCCTGGTCGACCCAGCCACCGAATGAGCCGAGCGGCGTGTCGTGCGGATATTTGTAGCCGCCGTGGCCGAGTTCAGCACTTCCGGCGTAATGGGTGTCTTTCAGGTGCGGCGGGATATCGCCGGTGTCGCCTTTATTGATCGCCGCAATGGCCGCGTCAATGGCTTTGTACGCCGAATTGGATTTCTCCGACAGGCACATCTCCGCGACCGCCTGAGCGAGCGGAATGCGGGCTTCCGGCAAGCCGAGGCGGTCGGCCGCCTGGCAGGCAGCGAGCACATGGGCGCCGACTTGCGGGTTGGCGAGGCCGATGTCTTCGTAGGCCATGACGAGCAAACGGCGCGTCACGGCCGTCAAATCGCCGTTTTCCAGCAGATGCGCCAAATAATACATCGCCGCATTGACGTCGCTGCCGCGCACGGATTTTTGCAGCGCCGACAGCAAATTGTAGAAATGCGAGCCTTTTTTGTCGCCGAAGACGCCGACGCGTTTGATCATCTGTTCCACCATCTGGTCTTCGACGATGTATTTGCCGTCGCGCTCGTCTGATGCCACCACAATGGATTCAAGCATCGTCAGCGCTTTTCGGGCGTCGCCGTTGGTGCCTTCTGCAATGCGTTCAACTTGCGCAGGGGATATTTCGATCTCGTAATTACCGAGTCCACGCTTTTCGTCGCTCAACGCGTTTTTCAGGAGCTCGACGATGTCTTCATGCGTCAGCCGCTTTAATTGCTTGATTTCGCCGCAGCGGGAGCGGATGGCCGGGTTGACGTCGTGGAACGGGTTTTCCGTCGTAGCGCCGATCAGCACAATTGCGCCGCTTTCGACATGGGGCAAGAGGGCATCCTGCTGGAGTTTATTGAAGCGGTGGATTTCGTCCAGGAACAGCAGGACTTTGCCGGTGATGCGCGATTCGGCGACCACTTCTTCGACGTCTTTTTTGCCGGAAGTTGTGGCGTTCAACGCGATGAACGGCAGTTTCGAGGTGCCGGCGATGGCGTGGGCAATCGACGTTTTGCCGATTCCGGGGTCGCCGTACAACAGCATCGACGGCACATGGCCGTTCTGGATCATTTTATACAACGCCGTATGCGGTCCGATAACATGTTTCTGGCCGACCACTTCGTCGACCGTCCGCGGACGCATACGGAAAGCTAAAGGTTCGTTCTGCAAACTAAGCACTCCTTCCGTACATTCGTTCTATCAGTATAGCGTTTCACGAAATAAAAGTCATTGCAAGTCCATTTTGCTGAGTTATGATATACTATTTTGAAGAATAATTGGAAACTGATTCAGGGGTGTAAAGATGAAAATATCAACAAAAGGCCGCTACGGCTTAACAATTATGATTGCGCTCGGCAAACAATACGGCGAAGGGCCGATTCCGCTCCGCAAAATTGCAGCGGAATACGATTTGTCCGAAGCTTATTTAGAACAGCTCGTCGGGCCGCTCCGCAATTCCGGCCTTGTGAAAAGTGTGCGCGGGGCGTACGGCGGCTATATGCTGACCCGCCATCCGAAAGAAATTTCGGCAGGCGACGTCATCCGCGTGTTGGAAGGGCCGATCCAGCCGGTTGAAGGCATCGAAGACGAAGCCCAGCCGCAGCGCGAGCTATGGGTGCGCATCCGGGACGCGGTCAAAAACGTCTTGGACACGACCAGCATTGAAGATTTAATGAAAACGCAGGACAACGATAACGAAAACTACATGTTTTATATATAAGGAGTCAGTCAAAATGAAACAAATCTATTTAGACCATGCGGCCACTTCACCGATGCATCCGGAAGTGGCTGAAGTTTTTTCCCAAGCACTCGGAACCGTCTACGGCAATCCTTCAAGCATTCACGGCACCGGCCGCGTTGCGCGCAAAGCGCTGGATGAAGCGCGCCGGATCTTTGCCGGAAGCATCAACGCCAACGATCCGGAAATCGTCTTTACCAGCGGCGGGACAGAAGCCGATAATTTTGCGATTTTCGGAACGGCTGCCAAAAAGGCGGGCAAACACATCATTACGTCTACCATTGAACACCATGCCGTGCTGCATGCATGCGAAAAGCTGGAAAGCGAAGGCTACGACGTAACGTATTTGCCGGTGGACGAAAACGGCTCCGTCCGAGCAGAAGACGTGAAAAATGCGCTGCGGGACGATACAATTCTAGTGACCATCATGCTAGGCAACAATGAAGTCGGAACTGTGCAGCCGATCGCGGAAATCGGGGAACTGCTAAAAGATACCGATGTAGTGTTCCATACCGATGCCGTGCAGGCGTATGGCGTATTGCCGATTGATGTTGAAGCTCTGCATGTGGATTTATTGTCCGTATCGGCGCATAAGCTGAACGGCCCGAAAGGTATCGGCTTTTTGTATCAGCGAAAAGGCACTCAGCTTGCGCCGCTGCTATACGGCGGAGAGCAGGAACGGAAACGCCGCGCAGGGACTGAAAACGTACCGGCCATCATGGCATTTGCCAAAGCGGTGGAAATTTCATTGGAAACGATGGACCAGAAACAGGCGGCCTACCAAGGCTATAAAGAGATTTTCAAGAACATTCTCCGAGAGGAAGGCGTGGAATTCAAGGAAAACGGCATCAACCAAATGCCGCATGTCCTGAACCTCAGCCTGCCCGGAATCGAAATTGAATCGTTTTTGGTCAACTTGGACCTAGCCGGCATTTCCGCATCAAGCGGCTCTGCCTGCACGGCCGGCTCGATCGACCCGTCGCATGTCCTTGTGGCGATGTACGGCGAGCGGGCGGAAGAACTGCGGAATTCGATCCGCTTCAGTTTCGGCATCGGTTTGTCCGAAGAACAAATAACGGAAGCTGCACAAAAGACAGCTCAAATCAGTAAGCGCCTCGCGCTAAAATGAAAAGGTGATTAGAAAATGACTGCAAAAGCACCACAAGATACACGTGTTGTCGTCGGCATGTCCGGAGGGGTCGACTCTTCAGTTGCCGCGTATTTATTGAAAGAACAAGGCTATGACGTCATCGGGATTTTCATGAAAAACTGGGACGATACCGACGAAAACGGCGTCTGCACAGCGACGGACGATTACGAAGACGTCATCCGCGTCTGCAACCAGATCGGCATTCCATATTACGCCGTCAATTTTGAAAAACAGTACTGGGACAAAGTATTTACGTACTTCCTGGAAGAATACAAAGCGGGCCGTACGCCGAATCCGGACGTGATGTGCAATAAAGAAATCAAATTCAAGGCATTTTTGGAGCACGCCTTGAGCCTGGGTGCGGATTACCTTGCGACCGGCCACTACGCGCAAGTTGCGCACGCTGAAAACGGCGAAACGAAAATGCTGCGCGGCAAAGACAATAACAAAGACCAGACCTATTTCCTGAATCAATTAAATCAGGACCAATTGTCAAAAGTGATGTTCCCGATCGGCCATATGGAAAAGAAACGGGTGCGCGAAATCGCGCTTGAAGCGGGACTTGCTACAGCGACGAAAAAAGATTCGACGGGCATCTGCTTTATCGGCGAACGCAATTTCAAGGAATTCCTTGGCCAATATCTGCCGGCACAGCCCGGTTCGATGGAAACGCTTGACGGCGTCAAAAAAGGCTCACACGACGGCTTGATGTATTACACCATCGGCCAGCGCCAGGGCCTTGGCATCGGCGGAGCAGGGGACCCCTGGTTCGTCATCGGCAAAGACCTCGACAAAAACATTTTATACGTCGGCCAAAATATCAACCACGAAGCTTTGTTCTCTGACAGCTTGTCAGCGGTCAACTTGAGCTTCACTTCAGATACAGCGCCGACAGGTATATTGAAATGCACCGCGAAATTCCGCTACCGCCAGGCAGATGTAGGCGTAACGGTAGAATTTAAAGGCGACGAAGCCATCGTGACATTCGATGAGCCGGTCCGTGCGATTACACCGGGGCAGGCAGTCGTTTTCTACGACGGCGAAGAATGCCTGGGCGGCGGAACAATCGACCGTGTCTTCAAAAACGGCGCACGTCTAGAATACGTAGGTTAATGGGAGAGACTAGTATGAATTACAACGAAATCGGCATTCAGGCCCTTCAAGAAGGCAACACCGAAGAAGCAATCAAAGCTTTTACTCAAGCAATCGAAGAAGAACCAAACAACCCGCTCGGCTATATCAACTTCGGCCATGTGCTGACGTCGATGGACGATGTGGAGCGGGCGGAGCGCTTTTTCCAAAAAGCGATCGTCCTGGATGAAACATCCGCTACCGCTTATTACGGGCTGGCGAATCTGTATTTCAATGTTGAACGCTACGCGGAAGCATTGAAATTGTATGAAAAAGCGGTCCAATATGGGCTGGAAGGCGCAGATGCTCATTTCATGATCGGCAAATGTTTCGAGAAGCTAGAACAGCCGAAATTGGCGCTTCCGTATCTTCAGCGTGCCATCGAATTGGACCCGGAAGACGCACAAGCGCGCTTAAGCTACGGCATCACGCTGGCGTCGGTGGAACTGTTTGAGTTGGCGGAACCGCATTTCCTGCAAGTGCTCGAGCAGGACCCGAACCATTCGGATGCCCATTACAACCTCGGCGTTCTGTACGCGGTGTCAACGGACCGCGTCAACGAAGCCATGTTTCACTTGAAACAGGCGTACACGCTTGATGAACGAAATGAAATGGCGCGTTATGCGTATGATATGATCGCTTCGAAACTGCAATAATTTGTGAAAGGAGACGGCATCAATGACCGGACAAATTGATTTATTCCAAGAAGAAGTGCAATTCGTATTAGGCCGTCCTGTCGTCTCGATTTTTCACAATCCCCAAAACTTGTTTTCCATCGCCAAAGTGAAAATTCAAGAAACCAACACCTCATACCCTGAAAAAGAAATTATCGTGTCGGGCTATTTTCCGAAACTGTCGCTTGAGGAACAATACCGTTTTACGGGGGCTGTGAAAAATCATCCGAAATACGGCGTGCAGTTCCAGGTCGAAACATTCACGAAAGAAGTTCCGGAAACCGAACAGGGCATCGTCCATTACCTGTCGAGCGATATGTTCAACGGCATCGGCCGGAAGACGGCA
This sequence comes from Planococcus chinensis, assembly GCF_020071995.1. Lineage (GTDB taxonomy): Bacteria > Bacillota > Bacilli > Bacillales_A > Planococcaceae > Planococcus > Planococcus chinensis_A. The sequence goes on from NZ_JABWTK010000004.1 coordinate 200,888, forward strand.
GAGACGATCGTTAAAAAGCTTGGCAAAGACGCCATCAAAAAAATTCTGGAAGATCCGGAAGCGCTTGATGCCGTGCCCCGTTTGTCGGACGACAAGAAAGATACCATCCGTTCAACCTTGCAAATGAATTTGGGGCTGGAGCGGGTTATGATCCAATTGAACGACTGGGGTTTCGGCCCGCAAGTCGGCATGCGTATTTATCAGGCCTACCGCGAAGAAACGATCGATGTGCTGACGAAAAATCCGTACCGCTTGATTGAAGAAATTGAAGGGATCGGCTTCCAGCGTGCCGATGAGCTCGGATGGAAACTAGGGATTACCGGCAGCCATCCGGACCGCATCAAAGCGTCGATCCTGTATTTATTGAACCAGGCGTCTTTGTCTGAAGGGCATGTCTATCTGGATGCCAAAACAATGATTCCGATGGTGAAAGAAATGCTGGAAGCGAGCCAGCGTGATGAAATTCCAATCCCGATGATTTCAAAAGCGATGATCGAACTGAATGAAGAAAGAAAAGTGGCGGGGGAAGAAACCCGGCTTTATTTGCCATCGCTGTATTATTCGGAACTGGGCATCGCCACGAAAATCGAAACCATGCTCGCTTCTCAGGCCAACCGCGACCGTTTTCCGGCGTCCGAAGTGCGGAAAGCGCTCGGTGAAGCTGAAGAGCGGCTCGGCGTCAATTATGCGGAAACACAGGTCCAGGCCATTGAACAAAGCATCAACTCGTCCGTCATGATTCTGACAGGCGGACCGGGTACCGGCAAGACGACCGTCGTCCGTGGACTGGTTGAAGTATATGCGGAACTCCACGGCCTATCGCTTGACCCGAAAGACTATGCCAAGAAAAAAGAGCCGTTCCCGATCATCCTGGCGGCTCCGACCGGGCGTGCAGCCAAAAGGCTCAGCGAATCGACAGAACTGCCGGCGATGACGATCCATCGTCTGCTCGGCTTTAACGGCCAGGAAAAAGAAGAAGAAACCGAGCGAGACATTGAAGGCCGGCTGATCATCATCGATGAAATGTCGATGGTCGATACATGGCTCGCGCATCAATTGTTAAAAGCGGTTCCAGAAGACGCCCAGATCATTTTTGTGGGCGACCAGGACCAATTGCCTCCGGTCGGACCGGGGCAGGTGCTGCGTGATTTGTTGGAATCAAAGCGCATTCCGACGGTCGAACTGACCGACATTTACCGCCAGACGTCCGGCTCGTCGATCATCGAGCTAGCCCACCAAATGAAAAACGGCCAGCTGCCGGCGGACATCACCGCGAAAACTGCGGACCGTTCGTTCATCAAAGCAGGTGCCGACCAGATTCCGCAAGTGGTGGAAAAAGTGGTCAAGAGCGCACTCGCAAAAGGGCATTCGATTCGCGATGTGCAGGTGCTCGCACCGATGTACAAAGGGCCGGCCGGCATCGATGCCTTAAACCGCATGATCCAGGAAATGGTCAACCCGAACACGGACGGCAAGCGGAAAGAATTGGTGTTCGGCGATGTGACATATCGCATCGGCGACAAGATTTTGCAGCTTGTCAACCAGCCCGAAAGCAATGTCTTTAATGGCGATATGGGTGAAGTCATCGCCATCTTGAAAGCAAAAGAAACGGTCGAGAAACAGGACCTGCTCGTCGCATCGTTCGATGGCATCGAAGTGACGTATCAGCGCTCGGATTTGAACCAGCTGACGCTCGCGTACTGCTGCTCGATCCACAAATCGCAAGGTTCGGAATTCCCGACGGTCATCATGCCGGTCGTCCGCGGCTACATGAAAATGCTGCGTCGCAATCTCCTTTACACCGGCATCACGCGCAGCAAGGATTTCCTGATCCTGTGCGGCGACCCGCAAGTGTTCCGCTACGGCGTCGAGCGGACCGATGATACGCAGCGCATGACTACGTTGAAAAGCCGTCTGCAGTTATCGGCAGCAGAACCGGAAGAAGCAGAAGAAGCTACAGTGAAAGCTTCAGCTGATGCCACAGCGGCACAAACACCCGCTCCTTCAGTTGAGAAGAAAGAGCCGAGCGGACCCGTAAGCCTGACTGCTGAAAATGCCCATCTGATCCATCCGCTGATCGGCATGGAAGGCGTCAAGCCGACTGATTTTATTGAAGCGTAAAGAAGCGTCCATTGCGGGCGCTTTTTTGTCGGAAATTTTCAGCCAGAAGCGTATTTCTTTTGCTGCTGGGCGTATTTTAACTTTATCTGGGCGTATTTCTGCCAAACGAAGCGTATTTTAACCTTAACCGAGCGTATTTCAAAACTGCCGGCTGCATTCCCGAAATTCGCCGCTATTGACACAGCCCTTCCTTTTTCTATATAATTCAATCTATAATCAATAACCAACACATTGATGGAGACAGTATAAAATTCGCATCTGTTTAGAAAGAGGTTCCCAGGCTGAAAGAACCTTCGCCATGCAATTTTAGAAAGCTACTCCGGAGTGCAGCCAATCCCTGCCGTGAAGCCGCGTTAAGGCACAATGAGAGACACGGAGCCCTTTTGTCCGTGTAATTAGGGTGGTACCGCGAAATAAAGCCTTCGTCCCTTGCGCAAAGCGCAAGAGATGAGGGCTTTTTATTATGTTGAAGGAGGAATACAGATGAAAACCATGAAGACGATGAAAGCTGCAGACATCAGAAGATTGTACATCGAATTTTTTAAAGAAAAAGGCCATGACCAGGAGCCGAGTGCTCCGCTTGTGCCGTTTGAAGATCCGTCGCTATTGTGGATCAACAGCGGTGTAGCAACACTGAAAAAATATTTTGACGGACGCGTGATTCCGGAAAACCCGAGAATCGTCAACGCACAAAAGTCGATCCGCACGAATGACATTGAAAATGTCGGGAAAACGGCGCGCCACCATACATTCTTTGAAATGCTCGGGAACTTCTCCATCGGCGATTACTTCAAAAAAGAAGCGATCCACTGGGCTTGGGAATTCTTGACCGACGACCGCTGGATGGGCTTCGAGCCGGAGAAATTGTCCGTCACGATCCACCCGGAAGACGAAGAAGCGTACAGCATCTGGCTGAACGAAGTCGGCGTGCCGGCTGAGCGCATCATCCGCCTGGAAGGCAACTTCTGGGATATCGGCGAAGGCCCGAGCGGACCGAACTCCGAGATCTTCTACGACCGCGGAGAGACGTACGGCAATGATTTGAACGATCCTGAATTGTACCCGGGCGGCGAAAACGACCGTTACCTGGAAGTGTGGAACTTGGTATTCTCCCAGTTCAACCACAACCCGGACCACACGTATACACCGCTTCCGAAACAGAACATCGATACGGGCATGGGGCTTGAGCGCATGGCTTCTGTCGTGCAGGACGTGCCGACGAACTACGATACGGATCTGTTCATGCCAATCATCAATAAAACCGAAGAAATCTCCGGCAAAAAATACGGCGAAGACGCTGAAGCGGATATGGCTTTCAAAGTGATCGCTGACCACGTCCGCACCGTTGCATTTGCAATCGGAGACGGCGCATTGCCGTCCAATGAAGGCCGCGGCTATGTGCTGAGAAGATTATTGCGCCGCGCTGTCCGTTTTGCGAAAAAATTGGGCATCGAAAAACCGTTCATGTATGAACTTGTACCGGTTGTCGGCGACATCATGAAAGACTTCTATCCGGAAGTGAACGACAAACAGGACTTTATTATCCGCGTCATGAAACTCGAGGAAGAGCGTTTCCACGAAACGCTTCACGACGGACTCGCAATCCTGTCGGCTGTCGTCGAACAGCAAAAAGCAGCCGGGCACAATGAAATCCCGGGCGAAGACGCATTCCGTTTGTACGATACCTACGGCTTTCCGGTTGAATTGACGGAAGAGTATGCAGAAGAAAGCGGCATGGCAATCGACCATGCAGGGTTTGAATCGGCGATGGAAGCGCAGCGCGACCGTGCACGAAAAGCGCGCCAAAACGTCAACTCGATGCAGACGCAATCCGAAGTGCTTGGCAATATCAAAGACGAAAGCGAATTTATCGGCTATAGCCTGACTGCTGCAGAAGCTAATGTCCTGGCAATCATCAAAGACGGCGAACTGGCTGACAGCGCGCACGAAGGCGAAGAAGTGCAAGTCATTTTGGACCGCACGCCGTTTTATGCAGAAAGCGGCGGACAGATTGCCGACCGCGGAACGCTCAGCAACGATTTGGTGCAGGCTTCTGTATTGGACGTGAAAAAAGCGCCAAATGGCCAAAACCTGCATTCAATCCGTGTTGAAACCGGCGAATTGACGAAAACCGCTGTTTTTGCCCAAGTGGACGCAAGCGAACGCCGCCATACGGTGAAAAACCATACGGCAACGCACCTTCTCCATCAGGCATTAAAAGATACATTGGGCACGCATGTCAATCAGGCAGGATCGTATGTCGGACCGGACCGTCTGCGTTTTGACTTCTCTCATTTCGGGCAAGTAACAAAAGAAGAGCTCGAGCAAATTGAACAAATTGTCAACGAAAAAGTGTGGAGCGGCATCGATGTGAAAACCGGCTACCACAATTTGCAGGAAGCAAAAGACATGGGCGCAATGGCTTTATTCGGCGAGAAATACGGCGATGTGGTCCGCGTAGTGGAAATCGGCGGCTATTCGCTTGAACTTTGCGGCGGTGTCCATGTCGTCAATACATCCGAAATCGGTGTCTTCAAGATCGTCTCAGAAAGCGGCATTGGCGCAGGCATTCGCCGCATCGAAGCCGTGACCGGCAAAGGCGCATACGAGAACTTCAAAGACAGCGAACGCACGCTTGAAGAAGCGGCAGGGCTGATGAAGTCGTCTGCTAAAGATTTGGTCCAAAAAGTGCAGACCTTCCAGCAGGACATGAAAGCTTTGCAGCGCGAAAACGAATCGCTGATGGCGAAAATTTCGAATGCACAGTCCGGGGAATTGTTGGACTCGGCGCTTCAAATTGGCGATATTACGGTTCTGTCTACAAAAGTGGAAGCAAAAGACAACAACCAGCTGCGCCAGATCATGGATGACCTGAAGCAGAAATTCGAAAAAGCGGTCATCGTACTCGGTGCAACAGACGGCGAAAAAGTTATGCTGATTGCCGGCGTCACAAAAGATCTGGCAGGCGGGAACTATCATGCCGGTCAAATCGTCAAACACGTAGCGGAACAGTGCGGAGGCAAAGGCGGCGGCCGTCCGGATATGGCAATGGCAGGCGCGAAGAACCCGGAAAAACTGGGCGCAGCGTTGGAATCTGTCTACAACTTGTTCAAATAGGTTTAATAAATGCCGGATATCGTTTATAATAAACTTCAGACAGCGAGAGCGCTCTTCTCCTATCTAGACCCGAAAGCGAGGTGCTTGTCGTGAGCTCATTTGATCAAACTATGAAATTCAACCCGTCTGATGAATCAATGGAGCAGGAAGTGAAGCAGGTAATGCTGCAAGTCCATGCTGCATTGGAGGAAAAAGGGTACAACCCGAATAATCAGATTGTCGGATATTTATTATCAGGTGATCCGGCTTATATTCCTCGCCACCAGGATGCTCGAAATAAAATCCGCAAACTTGAACGGGACGAAATTCTGGAAGAGCTTGTAAAGTTTTATATCAAAAAGAATAAAGAGGACTAAGCATGAGAATAATGGGACTGGATGTCGGATCAAAAACAATCGGCGTCGCAATCAGCGACGCACTCGGTTGGACGGCGCAAGGCATCGAGACAGTTAAGATCAATGAAGCTGCAGAAGATTTCGGATTTGGGCGCCTGGGCGAACTGATCAAGCAATACGAAGTCAGCCAAGTTGTGGTTGGTTATCCAAAAAACATGAACAACTCGATCGGCCCGCGTGCAGAAGCATCGGAAAAGTTTGCAGCTTTGCTTGAAGAAGCGTATGCTATACCGGTGGTGCTTTGGGATGAAAGACTGACAACGATGGCAGCAGAAAAAATGCTGATTTCAGCGGATGTCAGCCGCAAGAACCGCAAAAAAGTAATTGACAAGATGGCTGCGGTCATGATTTTGCAAGGCTATCTTGACTTTAAAAAATGATGAGGTGACGCAAATGGAACACGGACAAGAACACATTACAGTCGTTGATGAAAACGGCAACGAGCAGCTATTTGAAGTATTATTCACATTTGACTCAGAAGAATTCGGAAAATCATATGTTTTGTATTTCCCGGTAGGCGCTGAAGAAGATGATGAAGGCGAAATCGAAATCCAGGCTTCTTCTTTCACTGAAAATGCCGACACAGACGGCAAAATTGCAGGCGGAGAACTTCGCCCGGTCGAAACGGACGCGGAGTGGGATATGATTGAAGAAATGTTGAATACGTTCCTTGACGAAGAAGAAGAGAACGAAGAACTTTAATCGGATCAGGAGAAGGGCGGAATTGTACGTAGATTCCGTCTTTTTCTTTTGCCGGAAATTCGGTATACTGTAAATGAGAAACTACAACCATTGGGTTTATGATCTCCACTGGGGGCGAGTAGTACCAAACGCGTATGTGTGGTCAGTGGTTTTCCGCTTTACCGGCGGGAAATTGCTGGCCATTCAAACGGGATAGAGGAAAAAGCTAAGGGGGGGGACCCGTGGACAAGCAATCGAAAAAAGAAATTATGTATGAACGCATGAGTGAGAAGAAAAAAGAAGTGAAAGTTGTCCGCCGAATTGTTTTTATCGTGACGGTCGCTTTGCTGCTTGTGTTGGGCGTTGGCGCTTTTGCTGCATACAGCTATGTCACCGACGCGCTGGAGCCGGTTGATGCGGAGTCAGAAAAAATCGTCGAAGTCGAAGTGCCGATCGGCTCAAACCTTGACAGCATTTCAGCGTTGCTGGAAGAGAACGGTTTGATCAAGGATGCGCGCATCTATAAGTATTACGTGAAATTCAAAAATCAGGCGGATTTCCAGGCTGGCACGTACGGGCTTTTGCCTTCCATGACGCTTGATGAAATCACCGAGAGCCTGAAGACCGGTAAAGTCTACCGGGAGCCGTTGTTTAATATTACGGTGCCGGAAGGGTTGACGCTGGATCAGATTGCTGAAAACGTCATTGCAAAGAAAACGAAGTACAGCGCCGAGGAATTCATGGATAAAATGGAAGACGACGCGTATATTGACGAGTTGATGGTCAAATACCCAACTTTGCTGACAGATGAAATCAAAGGTGAAAATGTCCGTTACGCACTGGAAGGTTATTTATTCCCAGCGACTTATCCGTTTTATGAAGAAGACCCTTCGTTGAACTTGATCATCGAAAACATGCTCAAGGCGACGGAATCCAATGTGGTCCAGTACCAGGCCGTGTTGGAAGAGATGGGTAAAACGCCGCATTGGCTGCTGACTTTCGCTTCTCTGTTGGAAGAAGAAGCGACAGCAGGTTCTGACCGCAACACGATCGCGAGCGTCTTCTACAACCGCATCGAAAAGGACATGCCGCTGCAGACGGACCCGACAGTCATTTATGCAATGGGCGAACACAAAGAACGCTTATTCAATAAAGACTACGAATTCGAGCATCCTTACAGCACCTATACGAATAAAGGGCTGCCGCCAGGGCCGATCGCCGCTGCTGGAGCATCGTCGATTGCCGCTGTGCTTGACCCGGCTGACACGGAGTATTTATACTTCCTGGCAGACAAAGAAGGAACGAACCATTTCTCTACTACCTATGAAGAACATCTTAAAAAGCGCGATGAGTACATCGGCCAATAAGAAGAGTGCTGCCTCGGAAAAGCCGGCGGTTTCTCGCCGGCAAGTACGGGAATAAGTGTACAAAACATGACAAGAAGGAAGCGACCTCGCTTTCCTTCTTGTTTTATGTTATTATTGGTTGTAATTTTTGCAGCAGGCGAAAAGGAGCTTTAATACAATGGACCATGAACAATTGGCAAAGACAATAACAGCGGTCAAAGCTTATGCAGAAGAGCACCATGTTCCCATTATGGAAGACCAGGGCATCCGTGAATTGACCGATTTGCTGTTGCAGCAACAGCCGGGGTCAATCCTCGAAATCGGGTCGGCAATCGGGTTTTCTGCCATTATGATGGCTTCTGAACTGGCAGGCTGCCGAATCGATACAATTGAACGGGATGACGTACGCTATGAGAAGGCTGTGGAGTTTATCGCACAATCCGGATTGGGCCATCAAATACGCATTTTCCATGCGGATGCACTCGAAATGGATCTGTCTTTGTTAAGCCAGGAATATGATGCGATTTTCATTGATGCGGCGAAAGGGCAATACGAGCGGTTTTTTGAAAAATACGAAACCTTATTGTCTGAGCAGGGAGTCGTATATTGTGATAATATGTATATGCATGGAATGGCGGACCAGGAGATTTCGGAGATTCCGCGGAGAAAACGCACGATGATCCGGAACTTGAAAATTTTTAAAGAACATATGCTGAATCATCCTTCTTATGACACGGAGCTTTTGCCGGTCGGAGACGGCATTATGGTCTGCAAAAAAAGAGCCAACTAAAAAACATAAGTTTGCAAGGAGCTTGGAAGAATGTCTAAAAACCGTCCGGTCGTTATCGGGATCGCAGGAGGTTCGGGCTCAGGCAAGACGAGCGTAACGAATTCCATTTATGAAGTATTCAAAGAAAACTCAGTGGTAGTGATCGAACAGGACTACTATTACAAAGACCAAAGCCATTTGGCTTTTGAAGAACGTCTGGAAACAAACTATGACCATCCATTGGCATTCGATACCGATTTGCTGATTGAGCATGTCAATAAATTATTAAACCGGGAGCCGATCGAAAAACCGGTTTACAATTACGCCTTACATACACGGGCTGAAGAAACCGTTTTGATTGAACCGAAAGATGTCATCATCCTCGAAGGGATCCTGGTTCTGGAAGACGAGCGTCTCCGTGATTTGATGGACATCAAATTATTCGTAGATACCGATGCAGACTTGCGCATTATCCGCCGCTTGCTGCGCGACATCAACGAACGCGGCCGGACGATCGATTCAGTAATCGACCAGTACTTGAACGTTGTGCGTCCGATGCATAACCAGTTTATCGAGCCGACGAAGCGCTATGCCGACGTGATTATTCCTGAAGGCGGGCAAAACGAAGTGGCAATCGACTTAATGGTTACAAAAATTAAAACAATTCTTGAATAGATTGACAATTTATAATATGATGATACGAGACTGACGGATGGTAGCTTAAAACCTTCTAAAGTCAGCAGTTGAAGGAGTGGGGAAAAATAATGGCAAATGAAAAACAATTTCCGATGACAGCTGCAGGTAAGCTGAAGTTGGAAGAAGAACTGGAATTCCTAAAAACCGTTAAACGGAAAGAAGTCGTTGAGCGGATTAAAATAGCACGCAGTTTCGGGGACCTTTCCGAGAACTCGGAATACGACTCAGCAAAAGAAGATCAGGCGTTTGTTGAAGGGCGCATCTCTACGTTGGAATCGATGATCCGCAACGCCGTGATCATCAACGAAAACGAATTGAATAAAGATATCGTCCGTTTAGGGACAACTGTCACTTTCGTAGAAGTGCCGGATGGCGATGAAGAGTCTTACACAATCGTCGGCTCTGCAGAAGCGGACCCATTAGAAGGGCGCATCTCCAATGACTCGCCTATCGCGAAAAGCATGATTGGGCGCACAATTGGCGAAAATGTAAAAGTGTTGACGCCAGGCGGCGAAATGGAAATCAAAATCGTTTCAATTTCTTAAATTATACACAGCCATTCTTTTTTGAATGGCTGTTTTTTTGAAATTTATTCAAGCTTAAAAGCAAATAACACGAAATTGAAACATTTCTTTTGTTAAAACGTCAAATTTGTAACATGGCATTATGCTAAAATAATGTGAAGAGGAGGCAAATCGATGACAAATGAAAAAAAACCTTATCCTTCTCGTTTGGACAAAAAGAACCGGTCGAATTCTCTTCTAAATTGGATGATCGGGGTAGTCTTTGCCTTGATAGTGATTACCGGAGCTTTTATCTTCCTGGACAACGGAGATGAAAGTGCCCAAGAACCGGAATCTGTAACAATCGAAACAGATACTGAACAGCAAACGAGCGGAGAAGAAACCAACCTAGAAGAAGATGCTGAAGCCGATGAAAAAGCGGAAGAAGAAGCTGACGCAAAGGCTGAAGAAGAAGCGAAAGCAAAAGAAGAAGCAGATAAAGCTGCGGAAGAAAAAGCAGAAGAAGAAAAGGCTGCTGAAGAAGGAAAAGTAACAGGCGGCACCATTACGCGTGAAGATTCGAGCGATCCGGTTGTTGAAGAAACAGTCATCAACACAAGCTGGGAGCCGGTCGGCACAAAACAGTCAGGCAAACACGTATCGGTCTATGATAAAGGGTCGGTCGACTGGAACGAAAAAATCAATGCAATTTCATATGCTACCGGTTTAAGCCAAGATAATATGTATGTTATGATGATTAAGAATGGCGGCGGCCCGCAGAAATCGATCGGTGTCGTGCAGTCCAAAGACAAATCACAAAAATATCGCGTCCATCTGGAATTTAAAGATGGCGAAGGCTGGAAACCCGTGAAAATGGATGTATTAAAAACACTGGAAGGCGCCTATTAATGGGCGTCTTTTTTTGCGGGAATTTAGGCAGGATAGATTTTAGACAGGGAAAGGGCGATGGAAAATGAGAATCGGCGTTATCGGAGCGATGGAAGAAGAAGTGGAATTATTGAGAAGCAGCCTTGAAAATGCGCAAGTAAGCGAAATCGCTAATTGTGAATTTACATCAGGTACATACAAAGGGCAGGACGTTGTGCTGCTGAAGAGCGGAATCGGCAAAGTGAATGCCGCGATGTCCACGACGCTTCTTTTGCAGCAGTTCAAGCCGGATGTTGTCATCAATACCGGATCTGCAGGAGGATTTGACCAGGCGCTGGAAGTAGGGGCAATCGTCATTTCAGATGAAGTCCGCCACCACGATGTTGATGTGACCGTTTTCGGCTATGAGATGGGCCAAGTGCCGCAATTGCCGGCAGCATTCCGTTCAGACAAGAAATTGATAGACTTGGCGACCAAAGCTGTAGAAGAGCTGGGAGAGCATCCATACGGTGTTGGCTTGATCGCAACCGGGGATTCGTTCATGAACGATCCGGAACGTGTGGAGAAAGTCAGAGGGTTCTTCCCGTCGATGAAAGCTTCTGAAATGGAAGCGGCCGCTGTAGCGCAAGTTTGCCACCAATTCAACGTGCCATTTGTAGTGATCCGTGCGTTATCGGATATTGCCGGAAAAGAATCCAATATCTCGTTTGATGAATTTTTGCCGGTTGCTGCAAAGCATTCCACTGAAATTGTTTTAAATGTCGTAGAACGGCTGGCTGCCAAGTAAATGCAAAAAAAGCTGGAAACGTTGTAAACAACGCTTCCAGCTTTTATCTTTATTATACTTTTCTGAGGGTAAAAGTGCTGATCATCAAGAGTGAGCATATGATAAACATAAACATATATGCGACAGGCGGAAAAACGGAAAGTCCGAAATAAGACAACGTCACCACAGTGCCTGCGGCTGTGATGGGCAATCCGACAAAATAGCCATTGGATTCCGAAATGTTGAAACGTGCAAGGCGAAAAGCACCGCTTGCGATGTAGATGACAGTAAAGACCATACCGGTCACACCAAACTCAGTCAGCACCAGCTGGTAAATCAGGATCGCCGGTGCAACGCCAAAGGAAATGATGTCGCTCATTGAATCCAGTTGTTTGCCGAGTTCGGACTCCTGGTTGAATTTCCTCGCGACCATGCCGTCAAAGCGGTCCAGAAAAGCGGCAATAAAAATAAATAGCACACTATAGCTGTAAAACTCGTTGAGAGCGGCCATTAAGGACGCCCCGCCGAAAGCCATATTGCCTATTGTCAGCATGTTTGCTGCCTGAGAGCGTAGTTTTTTAATTGTGTGATCCATTCGTTCTAATATCAGCAATGGAAAACACTCCTTTTTTTTGTAAACTTCTTCAGTTCATTATACTGTGAAAGAACAAAAAATGGTAGACTATTTTAAGCAATGGAGGTGCCAGTGTGAAGAAAAAAATCTATCAGCGATCGATCGAACTGACGAATGGACCGTTGACGTCAGGAATGATCCGCTCTTTCGCCCAGTCTTCTTTGAGCCGGCGGGTGATTTCAAATTATATCAAAACTTATAAAATACCGACAGCCGATATAGAAAATCCGTTGGAATCTTTTCCGACGCTGCATGATTTTTTCATCCGAACGTTAAAAGCGGAAAGCCGACCAGTAGCTGATGTGCCGGTCGTATCGCCAGTGGACGGAAAAATTGAAGTTTTCGGGGATTTGCATGAAGGCATCCGTTTCCTTGTGAAAAACCAGCAATATTCGCTTGCGGATCTGCTTGGCAATGCTGCGCTTGCAGATTCCTACCAGAACGGCAAATACATTGTGCTTTATCTTTCACCAGCCGATTATCATCGAATCCACAGCCCCGCAAGCGGGAAAGTCCTCAAACAATATGTGTTAGGGAAAAAATCGTATCCTGTCAATGGCGCAGGCCTGCGTTACGGCAAGTCGCCGATCAGCGGAAATTACCGCTTGATCACGGAGCTGGAAACCCAATCGGCGAATCTGCTGGTTGTTAAAGTCGGAGCTATGTTTGTCAATTCCATTCAATTGACGAACTCCCGGGAGTCCTGGAAAAAAGGCGAAGAAGTGGCATATTTCAGTTTCGGTTCTACCGTAGTGCTGTTTTTTGAAGGGGATCGCATTGAATTTTCTCCGAATGTCAGGACAGGAGAGCGAATCAAGGTGGGAGAAGCACTCGCACATATGGTATAATCAATAGAATTAAGTTCGGGAAACAGGAGTGGTTTATGATGTATCAAAAATTCATACCAAGTCAATACGTAAAAAGTGTCTTTGACATTTCGCCGGAGTCGCTATTGGAAAAAGGTGTCCGCGGCATCATTACCGATTTAGACAATACCCTTGTCGAATGGGACCGGCCGGATGCGACGCCGAAGCTGATTGATTGGCTAAGATCCATGAAAGAAGCGGGAATCCAAGTGATCATTGTGTCAAACAACAAAGAGCTGCGGGTAAAATCGTTTGCCGATCCACTCGGAATTCCGTTTATTTTCCAGGCGCGCAAGCCGATGGGACGCGCTTTCCGGAAAGCCTTGAAATTGATGAACGTTTCACGCGACCAGGTTGTGGTGATCGGGGATCAGATGATGACGGACATTTTTGGCGGAAACTTAAACAAATTGCACACCATCCTGGTCTTGCCAGTGGCGCAGTCGGATGGATTCATCACCCGATTTAACCGCCTGCTGGAACGCCGGATCATGAAGAAGTTAAAAGAAAAAGGACAATTAACGTGGGAGGAAGAAAATTGAACGAAATGCCAACATGTATCGGATGCGGTGCGCAAATCCAGACAGAACGGCCAGGGGAACTTGGCTATGCACCCGTATCCTCATTAGAAAAAGAAGAAATCATTTGCCAGCGCTGCTTCCGCTTGAAAAATTACAACGAACTGCAGCCGGTGTCGCTGACTGATGACGACTTTTTAAAAATCCTGAACGGACTTGGAGAACGGAAAGGCCTGATTGTGAAAATTGTTGATATTTTTGATTTCAACGGCAGCTGGCTTCCGGGGCTTCACCGCTTTGTCGGCTCGAACGATATTTTGCTGATTGCCAACAAGGCCGACTTACTGCCGAAATCCGTTAAACAGCATAAGCTGATCAACTGGATGAAACAGGAAGCGAAAAAACAGGGATTAAAACCCATCGATGTCTTGACCGTCAGTGCCCATAAAGGGACAGGCGTCGTGGAAGCGATGGAAGCAATCGATAAATACCGCCAGGGCGAAGACGTTTATGTCGTTGGATCGACGAATGTCGGGAAATCGACGTTCATCAACCGCGTTATCAAACAAGCGACGGGCCAAGCGGATATTATCACAACTTCCCATTTCCCTGGAACGACTCTTGATATGATCGAAATTCCGTTGGATGACGATAAATCGATGTATGACACACCGGGGATTATTAACCACCACCAACTGGCGCATCATCTGCACCCGTCCGAACTGAAAATGATCATGCCGAAAAAAGAGCTGAAACCGCGGGTATTCCAGTTGAATCCGGAACAAACGCTGTTTATTGGCGGACTTGCCCGTTTTGACTTTATACAGGGGGACCGCTCATCGTTCACTGTCCATGTAGCGAACGACCTGCAGATCCACCGGACGAAGCTGGATAATGCCGATGCATTGTACGAACAGCATTTAGGTGGCATGCTCGCGCCGCCGTCTGCTGAATACAAAGAAGAGTTCCCAGAGTTAGTCCGCCGGGAATTCCGGGTAAAAGAAGGGAAAACGGATATCGTGTTTTCCGGCCTTGGCTGGATTACGGTTCAGCACCCGAATGTGGTAGTAGCAGCCTATGCGCCTAAAGGCGTTGAAGTATTTTTACGTCCATCATTGATCTAGGGGGATTTTGATGAAGAAATGGTACGCTGTCATCGGCGACCCGATCGCACATTCCTTGTCGCCTTTTATGCACGACTTGTGGTTTGAAGAACATGGAATCGATGCCACTTATATACCCATCCACGTTCAGCCGTTCGAGCTGGAAAACGCATTTCATTCTATGAAAGCTTTGGGCGTCAGCGGCTTCAATATCACCTTGCCGCACAAACAGTCTGTTATCCCGTTTTTGGATAAATTGGATGAAACTGCCGTCATCATGAATGCGGTGAACACCGTCACTTATAACGGCCGCCAGTATGTCGGCTGGAATACGGACGGCGACGGTTTTGTCCGCTCGTTGTCTGCCCAGCCTATCACGCCCAATGAAAAAGTATTGGTCATCGGTGCAGGCGGCGCGGCAAGAGGCATCGCTTTTGCATTAAAGCGCGCTAATTTCACGGACGTCACCATCACGAACCGCACGCATCGCCGGGCAGTGGAGCTGGCGAATGACTGCGGCAGTTCCGCTATGACTTTAAAAGATGCAGAAGCAGCGCTTGGCGATTTCAGCATCATCATCCAGACCACTTCTGTCGGTTTGGCGAAAGATGAAGCGCTGCCGATCTCCCTTGAACGGGTCAGCACCGGATCACTTGTGGCGGATATCATTTACAATCCGCTCGAAACGCCGTTTTTAAAAGCGGCAAAAGAAAAAAACTGCACCATATTGAACGGGGTCGGCATGTTCGTTTATCAAGGCGCCATCGCATTTGAGAAATGGACGGGCATCCAGCCCGATACTGAAAAGATGATCCAGATTATCACTGAAAAACTAGGAGGCAATTATGTTAACAGGTAAACAAAAACGCTTTTTGCGAAGCGAAGCACATCATTTAGATCCCATCTTCCAAGTGGGCAAAGGCGGCGTCAGCGGAACGATGCTGCGCCAGATCGAAGAAGCGCTCGAAGCGCGCGAATTATTGAAAGTCAGCATTCTGCAGAACAACGATGACGACAAACACGATGTCGCCAACCAATTGGCTGAAGGCACTTCCGCGGAGCTTGTCCAGTTGATCGGCCACACAGTCGTTCTTTACAAGCCGTCCGTCAACAATAAGCGAATTGAGCTGCCAAGAGCCAAATGAAAAAAGTCGGGATATTAGGCGGAACTTTCAATCCGCCTCATATAGGCCATTTAATCATGGCCAACGAAGCGCTTCATGCCGTCGGTTTGGATGAAGTCCGCTTTATGCCCAATTACATTGCTCCGCACAAAGAAGTCTACGGCGCCGTTGCAGCCCAGCGGCTCGAAATGACCCGGCTCGCGATCCAGGGGCATGAACAATTTCGCGTAGAAGATTTTGAAATCAGCCAAGGCGGCGTTTCGTATACGTTTGACACGATGAAAGCAATGATTCAGCGGGAACCGGAGACGGCGTTCTATTTTATTATCGGGGGCGACAGCATCGAAGGGCTGCCTACTTGGCACCGGATTGATGAACTGGCGCAGATGGTCCGCTTTATCGGAATACGGCGCCCGGGCTATTTGCACGAAAGCGCATATCCCGTCTTATTGATCGACTCGCCGGAACTTCATTTGTCATCGACGATGCTGAGGGAACGCGTTGCTGCACAAGGAACGATCAGGTTTTTAGTGCCGGAAAAAGTGGAAGCTTTTATTCGAGAGGAGCGGTTATATGGACCAAAGCATGATGATTGAGAAAGTGAAGGAACGGCTGCCTGAAAATCGGTACAATCATGTCAGAGGTGTAGTGGAAACGGCTGTCGCTTTGGCGGAGAAATTCAATGTGCCGGCAGAAAAAGCCCGGATTGCGGCGATTTTGCACGACGTGGCGAAGTTTTCAGACCGGGAATGGATGAAGTCGATCATTATTTCCGAAAACATGGACCCGCTGCTGCTTGAGTACCACGCAGAATTATGGCATGCCCCGGTTGGCGCCTATGTCGCCCGCACAGAATTCGGTGTAGAAGATGAAGATGTGCTGAACGCCATCAAATACCATACAACTGGCCGCGCCGGCATGTCGGATCTTGAAAAAATCGTCTATATTGCCGACCTGGTCGAACCGAACCGCAAATTTACAGGTGTTGAAGAATTGCGTCAATTACAAGATCAGGGATTGGATGTTATGATGGAAGCCAGTATTAAACATACCATCGAGTTTCTGGTATCAAAAAATCAACCGGTGTATCCGGATTCACTGAAGTGTCATCAATACTTCGTACAACAGAAAGGGAAAGTGAAAGAATGACTAAACAAACTTTACTACAAATGGCATACAGTGCTGCCGAGGACAAAAAAGCCGAGGATATCGTCGTTTTGAACATGGAAGGCATTTCATTGCTTGCCGACTATTTCATCATCTGCAGCGGTAATTCCGACCGCCAAGTGCAGGCAATTGCCAAAGAATTGATCGACCAGTCTGAAAAAGCCGGCAACCCGGTGAAAAGCGTTGAAGGATTTGACGCAGCACGCTGGATTTTAGTCGATCTAGGAGATGTCGTGGCTCATGTATTCCATAAAGACGAGCGTTCGTACTACAATCTTGAACGCCTATGGAGAGAAGCACCGACAATGGAAATATGAGGTACGGAAAATTCGCATCGGTTTATGATGAACTGATGGAAGACATTCCGTATGAAAAGTATGTGGAATGGGTGGCCGCTCATATCCAGTCCGGAAAAATTCTGGATCTGGCTTGTGGGACAGGCACCCTTTCACAGCTTTTTAACGAAGTGGGCTTTGATGTAACGGCCAGCGATTTGTCGGAAGAAATGCTGACAATCGCCAGCCAGCGCTTCCAGGAAGCGGGCCAGAGCATCCCGACGCTGCAGTTGTCGATGGACAATTTGGAAGGTCTGGACGGCTTTGACGCCGTGACGATTGCCATAGATTCGCTCAATTACTTGGAAAAGGAAACACAAGTGCAGCAGACATTCAAAGAAGTGTTCGAAGCTTTGAATGAAGGCGGGCATTTTTTCTTTGATGTGCATTCCATCCATAAAGTGGATGCGGTCTACATGGACAGCCCTTTCGTTTTTGACGGGGAAGACGTTGCGTATATTTGGCATACGGAACCGGGGGATTGCCCGCATAGTGTCGTTCATGACATCACGTTTTTTATCCGCCAGGGCCGTTTGTTTGAACGCTTTGAGGAAACGCACGAGCAGCGAACATACGAAATCAAAGATTACATCGCTTGGCTCGAAGCTGCAGGCTTTACAGTGGAATCGATCACCGCTGACTTTTCCGGTGAAGCACCGGACGGGGAAAGCGAACGGATCTTTTTCCACGCCAAAAAATTATCAAATGAATGACGAGAAACCTGTCCGCATTTTGCGGGCAGGTTTTTAACGTGTTGAGAAAGGTATAGAAAAAATTCTACTTAGAATACCTGCGATATTCCGCAAAACAGCTCCGCTAAAAACATATGCTCCTGCGTCGCTTCGCTGCCCCGCGGGAGTCTCCGCTGTTTTGCTTCATATCAAGAGAGGGCAGGAAACTACAGATTGCTTGATTTTCCCACTCCTTTACACGTGGCATCTTGTAAAGAAGCGGAATGGTTCAGACCATCAGAGTTGCTCGACAGCCTCAGAAAAATGCCTCTATTTGGTGGTCAGTTTTTATATTCATGTACCGATAAAACAGTATAGACAATCCCTTTTCATTAATGTACAATTCAGACAGCTTCTATCTAATTGCTTTCTGGAGAAATGAGGAATGCCCGCTGAAAGTATCCGAGCTCCAGAGCAAGTTTGGCTGGCTGCTGATTCCGGCAGTAGTCATTGTGTTGTTAGCCATCTATTTTTTAATCCCTCAGGAAAAACCGGAAGAAGATCTTCAGGCATCACTTGATTTGATCCAAGCTGAACCCCCACAGCAGTCAGAAACCCCCACCCAAACAGTAGTTCCAACAACTGTGATGGTCGACATTAAAGGCCAAGTAGCGAAACCCGGCGTTTATGAATTGCCGGCGGATTCCCGGACGACAGACGCCATTGAGGCAGCTGGCGGCTTTTTGGAGGCGGCTGAACCAAAAGCGATCAATTTGGCGATGAAAGTCGCGGACGAAATGGTCATTTACGTACCGAAAGCCGGTGAAGAAGCTGCCTTGCCAACGGCTCAGCCGGGTGCAACGGCGGCAGGCGGTGCCAAAGAAGCGCTCGTTAACCTGAATACTGCCACGGACGCCGAGCTGATGACGCTGCCTGGAATCGGCCCTTCAAAAGCGGCGGCAATCATCGCGTACCGGACTGACAGCGGCAACTTCCAGAAAGTCGAAGACTTGACGAATGTCACGGGTATCGGCGACAAAACCTTCGAAAAATTGAAAGACAGCATCACCGTCAACTGAAAGCGAGATGAGTCAAACGGACGGTTGACGAAAATTCCCCCTCTGCTACACTTATTTTAGACACATTAGCAGGAGGCAATTAGATGAAGCGAATCACGTGGGACCAATTTTTCATGGCGCAAAGCCATTTATTAGCACTCAGAAGCACCTGTACGAGACTGGCGGTCGGCGCGACGATTGTCCGGGACCGGCGCATCATGGCAGGCGGCTATAACGGATCCATTTCAGGTGGCGACCACTGCATCGACAAAGGATGTTACGTCGTGGATGGCCATTGTGTGCGGACCATCCATGCAGAAATGAACGCCTTGTTGCAATGCGCCAAATACGGCGTCAGCGTGAATGGAGCCGATATGTATGTCAGCCATTTTCCGTGCCTCCAATGCTCAAAATCCATCATTCAGGCAGGAATTGCCCGGCTATATTACGCGGCAGACTATAAAAACCATGCCTATGCCATCGAATTATTCGAACAGGCAGGAGTCGAAGTGGTGCAAGTCGTATTTGACGAACGGAAAATCGACTTTTTAAGTGCGGAAAAAGCAGGACTCTACATGGAAATGCTGGAGACTTTGCGTGAAAAAGGCGGCACCGAAGAAGAATTGGCCCATTATACAGAACGGGTGAATGCATTATTCGGAGAAGTCGAAGTGTAAATCAAAATAGTTGGCTTTACTTGGCGATCGCAATCGTCCTGGCTACTTTGGCAGCGCATGAAACACTGGTAATCCTTGTGTTCATGGCGCTGCTTTTTTGTTGGATGGGCTGGAAAAAGGAATCGTTTCAGCATATATTATTTATCGCCGCCATTGCGGCCGGTTTTTTCCTGCTGCAGGAAATCCGCAGCCACGATTCGTTTGATTATAGCAAGCCGTATACGGGAGAACTCCAATTTGATGGTGATTATGTTATTGACGGCGACGGACTGAGAGGGTTTGCCCGGCTGGACGGCGGCATCCGTGTTTATGCCAGATACCGCATCGGGACGGCTGAAGAAAAAGCGGTACTGGAAGAAAATTTGTTTGAATCTATGTTAGTGGTACAAGGCGCCTTTGAAGCACCTTCTCCGCCGTCCCATCGCTTTTCTTTTGATATGCAAAAGCATTTGGACCATAACGGGGCCCGCTACATTTTGGCCGTCGAATCGATCAACGGCATGGAGCGCCAAGAGACGGTGATCAGCAAATTATACCGGCAGCGGCAATGGCTGAAAAAGCATATCCAACAGGCGTTTCCGGCCGGTTTATCTGCAGAAGCGGAAGCGCTGCTGATCGGAGAGCAGGAAAACATGGCGAACGAAGACCGTCTCATGTACCAGACACTTGGCATTACGCATCTGTTTGCGATTTCCGGCTTGCACGTCGCCATTCTTGTCGGCATTGTGTATTTTGTGCTCCTGCGGCTTAGGGTCCGGAAAGAAACCGCGCTGTTGCTGCTTCTTGGCATTTTGCCGGTGTATGCAGTCCTCGCAGGAGGTGCACCTTCCGTCCTCCGTTCGGTGTTCATGGTAAGCGCGGTGCTTTTTGTCCGCCTTTTTAACCTGCGCGTCTCGATTGCGCATATTCTGCTCGGCAGCTTTGTCTTCTTTATTTTATGGAACCCTTTCATGATGTACGACATCGGTTTTCAATTGTCATACGGGGCGACGTTTGGCATTATTTACTCCAGCCGCTTTTTGACGGCGGACCAATCGGCTATTAAAAGCGGCCTGATTTTAACCGCGATTTCGCAAGTGACGCTGTATCCCTTGCTGCTTTTTCATTTTTACGAAATTTCCTTGTCGGCTTTCCTGGTCAACAGCCTTTTTGTGCCGCTTTACACGCTGTTTATTCTGCCGGCAAATCTCGTGCTTTTGGCGTTGACGATTTTATTCCAGCCGGCAGCCGAATTTGTATTTGGAATATATGAACCGTTGAGGGGGATTATTGAAAAGCTCATGGTGTGGCTGTCGGGGCTGCCTTATCAAATGTGGAACCCGGGAAAGCCGGAAGCATGGATGCTCGCAGCCTTGTTTGTAAGCGTCCTGCTGTTTTACAGTTTGGCAGAGCAGGGTTTCCGCTATCGGCAGTTGCTTGTGCTGATCGTTCCGGCAGTTGTTTTCACGCTGCTGCCGTATTTCGACCCTTCGTTGAAAGTGGCGTTTCTGGATGTCGGGCAAGGCGACAGTGCGGTGATTGAATTGCCTTACCGGCAAGGGGTGTATGTAATTGACAGCGGCGGGCTTCTGCGTTTTGATACGGAAGAATTCAAAAAGCGCGGCAGTCCCTATGAAGTCGGCAGGCAGATTGTGGCGCCTTATTTAAAAGGGAACGGCCTGTCGTCGGTGGATGTGCTGGTATTGAGCCACGCCGATGCAGACCACGCCGAAGGGGCGGAAGAACTGTTTCCGCTCCTGCGCATCAAAGAACTCCATTTATCGCCCGGATCGCAGGCGGAAGGCATTATCCGGGACATCGCGCCGTTTGCGAAAGAAGCGGCCGTGCGGTTTCCGGGAAGGGGTTCAGGATGGGCGAAAGGCGGAATCACATTCCGCTATTTGTCGCCGGCGGACGCGGAGTATGAAGGCAACAACGATTCGCTCGTGCTGCTGGTTGAGAGCGGAGAGTACCGGGCATTGTTTACCGGGGATTTGGAAGAAGCCGGGGAACGCGATTTGGAAGCGGCATACGGGCAGGCGTTGTCCGGACTGACCGTCTTGAAAGTGGGACACCATGGCAGCAAGACATCGAGCAGCCAGGCTTTTTTGGAACTGGTCGAACCGAAGCTGTCGATTTTCTCGACGGGGATCGATAACCGCTACGGGCACCCCAGTGAAGAAGTGGTCGAGCGCTTTAACGCGCTTGGCTTGCCCACTTTGAATACGGCCGATACCGGCACCATCGAGATGGAAATCAAAGACGGCCAGGCGACGCTTCAAACGATGCGCTGAAATAAAAAAAAGTTCCTGCAATTAAGCGGGAACTTTTTTTTCTATTTAGCGAGCTACAAATTGCACTACTGCCGCAATAATGAAGATAGCCGCAAAAAATACGAATGATACAACAAATCCCATTCCTGCGTCGATGGCGTCATTGCGCTTCGACTGTACGTTCTGTTCAAATTCATTCATTGCTATCCCTCCTAATTCCCTCTTATTATAATTGAACGGCGTATAAAAATCTAGATTGAACTGAAGATAATCCGCTGATATTGGAAGCCGACACAGAAATGTCGAAATACCAAAACGCATGAAAATCCGATATAGTAGAGAGAGGAGGTGCGATTCATGATCACTTCAATATGGAAAGCCATTCGAAACGGACAAATCGATCCTGTTTACGTCATTACAGGGACCGAAAGTTATTTCATCGAAAAAACTTTGGATTTATTAAAAACAAAACTGACAGACGGCGAACCGGAGTTCATCAATTTTGATTTGGACGAAGTGCCGGTGGATTATGTGATAGAAGAAGCGGACACCATTCCGTTTTTCAGCGACCGCAAATTGATCATCGCCAAGAACGCCTCGTTCTTAAAAGCGGCCGAACGCGGCAAAGAGAAAATTGACCACAATTTGAAAGCGCTGGAAGCCTGGCTCCAAAATCCGCCTTCGAGTTCGGTCACTGTTTTTGTGGCGCCTTATGAAAAACTGGATGAGCGCAAAAAAATAACCAAACTGATCAAGCAGCACGCGGTCATGGTGGAGGCAAAAGCGCTGCAGGCCAATGACCTGGAAGTATGGGTGCAGCACGAAGCCAAACAGTTCGGCAAGCACATCGAAAAATCATCTGCCCAGCGCTTGATTGAGATGGCCGGCACGAATTTGACGCTCCTGTCTTCTGAACTCGAGAAGATGTCGCTGTACCTCGGAGCAGAGGAAGAAATTACGGACGAACTGATTGTGCAGATGACGGCGCGGACGCTGGAGCAGGATGCATTCAAAATGCTGCAGGCCTATCTTGACGGCGACATCAGCGAGGCGCTCAGCGTCTACTACGACTTGATCCGCCAAAAAGAAGAGCCGGTCGCACTGACCGCGCTTCTGGCTTCCCAAATCCGCTTTATGGTGCATGTCTACTACCTGCAGAAAAAAGGCTACCATGCGCAGCAAATATCCAAGCAATTAAAAGCGCATCCGTACCGGGTCAAGCTGCTGGTGGAAAAACGCCAGCAAATTCCGGAACAGCGGCTGCTCGAAGTGCTCAATGACCTTGCCGAAATCGACTTGCAGCTGAAAACCCAAAGCGGCAACCGCGAACGCATCCTGGAATTCTTTTTGATGAAACGCAAGCAGGGGAGAAAAACGGGAATAGCGCAGTAAGCGTTCCGAGTAAACACACCCCTTTAAAAAAGGGGCGTGTCCAAAGGGTGGATAGAGAAAGCGGATGCTCTTGCTGGCTCTTTGCTGGAGTATCCGCACAGCGAAACGTTTTCTTTAACTAGTTGGACAAAGTAAAAAGGCCGATTCCCTGAGGAATCGGCCTTTTGTGTTTTACGCTTGTTTTTTCATCAAGCGAGATTTTTTGCGAGCTGCAGTGTTCTTGTGGATAAGACCTTTAGAAGCCGCTTTTTCCACTTGTTTGATTGCCGCTTTAACTGTATCGCCAGCGTTTTCTTCGTTGTTCAAAAGAGCTTGGTCAGCTTTTTTGACAGCAGAACGCATAGTCGATCTCACATGTGAGTTTTGAGCGTTTTTCGTTTCATTCGTGCGGACACGTTTGATTGCAGATTTAATGTTTGGCATGTATTTCACCTCCTAGACAATTAGGAACAGAGATGGGAATCATCTCAACTCTTTTATGTCTCTATACAACATCAGTTATTTTATCAAATCCAGGAAAAGAATGCAATAGATACATGCAAAGAAGTTTTCCTTGACAGTGAAACGTTTTCAACAGGCTTTCATTGCCGGATGGCGGCTACACTGCTATAATTCAAAGTAGTTTATTTAGGAGTGAAGAGAATGAATCATGAGGAACGATTAGCACGCCAAAGCAAAATCCGTAACTTTTCCATCATTGCGCACATTGACCACGGAAAGTCTACGCTTGCTGACCGCATATTAGAGAAAACGGAAGCTTTGACTTCCCGTGAAATGAAAGCACAATCATTGGATTCCATGGACTTGGAACGCGAACGCGGCATCACGATCAAATTGAATGCCGTTCAGCTGCATTACAAAGCAAAAGACGGGGAAACCTATATCATGCACTTGATCGACACCCCAGGGCACGTCGATTTCACATATGAAGTATCCCGCAGCCTTGCTGCTTGTGAAGGCGCCGTATTGGTCGTGGATGCAGCGCAGGGAATCGAAGCCCAGACACTGGCGAACGTTTACTTGGCACTGGACAACGAATTGGAAATCCTGCCGGTCATCAATAAAATCGATTTGCCTGCCGCTGACCCGGAACGCGTCAGAGGCGAAATCGAAGACGTTATCGGACTCGATGCTTCAGAAGCCGTACTTGCTTCAGCAAAAGCCGGCATCGGCATCGAAGAAATTCTGGAACAGGTGGTCGAGAAAGTCCCAGCACCGACCGGTGACCCGAGCGCACCACTGAAAGCGTTGATTTTCGACTCGCTTTATGATCCGTACCGCGGCGTTGTCGCGTATATCCGGATTGTAGAAGGAACAGTCAAACCGGGAGACCGCATCAAGATGATGGCTTCCGGCAAAGAGTTCGATGTAATCGAAGCGGGCGTTTTCACGCCGCATACCGCGCTGCAGGAAGAATTGACAGTCGGCGATGTCGGCTTTATCACAGCAGCCATCAAAAATGTCGGCGACTCCACAGTCGGCGATACGATTACGCTTGCGAACAACCCGGCAGCTGAAGCGCTGCCAGGCTACCGACGCTTGAACCCGATGGTGTATTGCGGATTGTATCCGATTGATACATCCAAATACAACGACCTTCGCGACGCGCTTGAAAAATTGGAACTGAATGACGCCGCGCTGCAATTCGAGCCGGAATCCTCCCAGGCGCTTGGCTTCGGCTACCGCTGCGGATTCCTCGGGCTATTGCACATGGAAATCATCCAGGAGCGCATCGAACGGGAATTCAACATCGATTTGATTACAACCGCACCAAGCGTTATCTACGATGTGCATATGACAGACGGCGAAGTGCTGAAAATCGATAACCCGGCCATGATGCCGGATGCACAGAAGATTGATAAAGTGGAAGAGCCTTATGTGAAAGCGACCGTTATGGTACCGAACGATTATGTCGGAGCCGTTATGGAAATCTGCCAGAAAAAACGCGGAAACTTCCTGACGATGGACTATATCGATGCCACGCGCGTCAGCATCATATATGAATTGCCGCTTGCTGAAATCGTCTACGATTTCTTCGATCAATTGAAATCCGGGACAAAAGGATATGCCTCGTTTGACTACGAGTTGATCGGCTATAAAGAGTCAAGACTGGTGAAGATGGACATTCTATTGAACAGCGAACAAGTGGATGCCTTGAGCTTTATCGTCCACCGCGACTTTGCTTACGAACGCGGCAAAGTCATTGTGGATAAATTGAAGTCATTGATTCCGCGCCAGCAGTTTGAAGTGCCGATCCAGGCAGCGATCGGACAGAAAATCGTCGCTCGCCAAACGATCAGCGCGATGCGCAAAAACGTTCTTGCCAAATGTTACGGCGGAGATATCTCACGTAAGCGGAAACTTCTTGATAAGCAAAAAGAAGGCAAGAAGCGCATGAAGCAAGTCGGTTCTGTAGAAGTGCCTCAGGAAGCATTTATGGCCATCCTGAAAATGGACGACCAATCAAAATAAACAATGGAGGAGGCCGATTTTTTGCGCCTCCTTTTCCTATTAGAAAGAAGGAATAGCAATGGTTAAAGGATTGTATATCCATATCCCATTCTGCCATCAGATCTGTCACTACTGTGACTTCAATAAAGTATTTTTTAAAGACCAGCCTGTAGATGGCTATATCGATTCGGTCGGAAAAGAACTGGCGCTTTGGAAACAGGAAGGAGCGCTTGACCAGCCGCTGGAGACGATTTTTCTTGGAGGCGGAACGCCGACCTCGTTGACGCCGGCGCAATTGCAGAAATTGCTCGGCTATATCCATCAATATGTCCCGATGGCGGACAACCTGGAATGGACATCTGAAGCCAATCCGGATGAACTGACGAAAGAAAAAATGCAGGTCTTGTTCGACGGCGGCGTCAACCGTTTGTCGATGGGGGTCCAGTCATTCGATGAGGATCTGTTGAAGCGCCTTGGCCGCACCCACAGCAACGGAGACGTGGAACGGGCAGTTGCCGAAGCGAAAGAAGTCGGCTTTACGAACTTGAGTTTCGACTTGATGTACGGGCTTCCCGGCCAGACGATGGCGCAGTGGGAAGAGACATTGGAGCGGGCATTCGGGTTCGGACTGCCGCATTTCTCTGCCTATTCGCTAATCATCGAGCCGAAAACGGTTTTCTATAATTTGATGACCAAAGGAAAACTCAATACGGTGACGGAAGATCTGGAAGCGGATATGTACGAAAAGTTAATGGCCGAGATGGAACAGCGCGGCTTGAAGCAATACGAAATATCGAATTTTGGCCGTACGGGCTTTGAATCGCGCCATAATCTGTTGTACTGGGACAATGCGGAATACATCGGCGTCGGCGCGGGCGCCCATGGCTACGTGAACGGCGTGCGCTATTCCAACCACGGGCCCTTGAAAAAATACATGGCGCCGCTTGAAGAAGGCGTCCGTCCGATCTTGAATACGCATGAAGTGCCCGTCAATGAGAAGATGGAAGAAGAAATGTTCCTGGGGCTGCGCAAAACGGCAGGCGTTTCCATCAGCGGTTTCCAGGAAAAATTCCAGCAGTCGCTGGAAGAAGTATATGGAGCAATTTTGGAAAAAGAAGTGGCAAATCAGCACCTGCAGATTGAAGATGGCCGGGTGAAACTGACGAAACAAGGCCGTTTTGTCGGCAACGAAGTATTTGAACAGTTTTTATTGAATTAAAGAAATGAAACAGAAGAATTGGGATTAATAGGCCGGCAAGTGGATGCGGCCTGTTCGTCTGTCGGGGTTGCGATAAAATAATTCCTTGAAGCCATTGCCGGGATTTCTTCGGCCGATGGCTTTAAGAAAATACGGGAACCGATAAATCGGCTGCTCCCTAAAGCAGTGAAAACAAATCAATTTTTTTAGTTTGACTTATTTTGATAAATTCAGGCGTCTCCGTTGACAAGCCAAATGGAATTTGGTAATTTTAATGTAGTATTAGCACTCGCACACATAGAGTGCTAACAGAGGTGATGATCATGTTAACAGAACGGCAGTTGCTCATTTTAAAAGTGACAGTAGATGATTATATTCAATCAGCTCAGCCGGTAGGATCGAACCAACTATCAAAGAAATCCGAACTTCCATTTAGTCCGGCAACGATTCGTAACGAAATGGCTGATCTCGAAGGATTAGGATTTTTGGAAAAGACCCATACTTCATCGGGGCGGGTCCCTTCACAAAAAGGGTACCGCTATTATGTTGACCATTTGCTGACGCCTCGGCCATTGCCGAAGCAGGACATCCAGCAGCTCCGGTCTATTTTTGAAGATAAAATTGCTGAAACCGAAGAAGTCATCAAGCGCTCGGCGATGATTTTATCGGAGCTGACGAACTACACGGCCATTTTGCTTGGTCCGGATGTCCGGAAGCATACGGTGAAAAAGTTGTCGATTGTCCCGCTGACGATGGATACGGCAGTGGCCATCATTGTCACAGATAATGGCCATGTAGAAAACCGGGTGTTCACCATTCCGGAAGGGCTGGATCCGGCGGATATCGAAAAGATGGTCAATATACTGAATGAACGCCTTGCCGGAGTTTCGCTGAACGATTTGCATCTTCGTTTGGAGCAGGAAACCTTGACGGTGTTCAAACAGCATGTCAACCGCTACGGGGAGTTGTTCTCCACTTTCAGGCAAGCGGTTGTTATGCCGCATGACGACAATGTCTTTTTCGGCGGCAAGCTGAACATTCTCAAACAGCCGGATTTCCATGATCTACAGAAAATCAGGGATTTGATGAATGTCATGGAAGAACATAAGCATATTCCGATGATTCTGCCGGTCGGCAGCCAAGGTCTCCATATCCGGATCGGTTCTGAAAATGCACTTTCCGCGATGGAAGATTGCAGTGTGATTACTGTTTCATACGACATTGGAGAAGAACAAACGGGTTCAATCGCCATTGTAGGTCCAAAACGCATGGATTATAAACGTGTCGTTACCTTATTGGATACGCTCAGCGGCGAATTGTCGAAAGAATTGACCCGAATGATCCGGGGTAAGTGAATAAAGGAGGAACAGATTTGTCTAAAGAAAAAAAACCTCAACAAACTGAAGAAGTGGTAAGCGAAGTGGAAGTGGACGAGGAGTTCCAGGCACAAATGGACCCTGAAACGGAAGCAGCACGAAGAGAAGCATCGGAAGAAGCTATTGAAGCTTCGGATGAGCAAGCTTCGGAACAACAGCCTGCTGAAGAACAGGTCGATGAAGCGGCCGAACTTCGCGAACAGCTTGAAGCGGAGC
The DNA here is from genome assembly GCF_020071995.1 of Planococcus chinensis. Classification (GTDB taxonomy): domain Bacteria; phylum Bacillota; class Bacilli; order Bacillales_A; family Planococcaceae; genus Planococcus; species Planococcus chinensis_A. The sequence continues at coordinate 229,208 of NZ_JABWTK010000004.1, forward strand.
AGAACAAATATCTTCGTCTGTTAGCGGACTACGACAATTTCAAGCGCCGTGCCCAAAAAGACAGACAGGATGCTGAAAAATACCGTTCTCAATCCCTTTTGACGGATTTATTGCCGGTGCTGGACAATTTCGGCCGGGCTTTGGCTGTCGAAGCAAAAAGCGACGAAGCCGCTTCTATCCTTAAAGGGCTTCAAATGGTTCAGAACAACTTGCTTGAAGCGGTAAAACGCGAAGGCTTGGAAGAAATCGAGGCGCTTGGGAAACCATTCGACCCGAACTTCCATCAGGCAGTCATGCAGGAAAAAGACGAAAGCGCAGAGCCGGGCTCCGTGTTAATGGAACTTCAAAAAGGGTATACCCTTAAAGGCAGAGTGCTTCGTCCGTCTATGGTAAAAGTTAACGAATAATTTGGTAATGGAGGAATTTAAATGAGCAAAATTATCGGTATCGACTTAGGAACAACAAACTCAGCAGTCGCAGTATTAGAAGGCGGCGAACCAAAAATCATTCCAAATCCAGAAGGCAACCGTACAACTCCTTCTGTCGTAGCATTTAAAAACGGTGAACGCCAAGTCGGTGAAGTGGCAAAACGCCAATCCATCACGAACCCGAACACCATCCAATCCGTTAAACGTTTGATGGGTACTACGCAAACCGTTTCTGCTGAAGGCAAAGACTATACGCCGCAGGAAGTTTCTGCAATGATCCTTCAATATCTTAAAGGCTATGCCGAAGAATACTTAGGCGAAAAAGTTACAAGAGCGGTTATCACAGTTCCGGCTTACTTTAACGATGCAGAGCGCCAAGCAACAAAAGACGCTGGCCGCATCGCTGGACTTGAAGTGGAGCGCATCATCAACGAGCCGACTGCAGCAGCGCTTGCATACGGTTTGGATAAAACAGAAACTGACGAAACCATCCTGGTTTATGACCTTGGGGGCGGTACATTCGACGTTTCCATCCTTGAACTTGGCGATGGCGTATTTGAAGTAAAATCTACTGCCGGCGACAACCGTCTGGGCGGGGATGACTTCGATAAAATCATCATCGATTATTTGGTGCAGGAATTCAAAAAAGAAAACGGCATCGACTTGTCGAAGGACAAAATGGCGACTCAGCGCTTGAAAGATGCTGCTGAAAAAGCGAAAAAAGACCTTTCCGGCGTTTCTTCAACACAAATTTCATTGCCGTTCATCACTGCAGGAGAAGCTGGACCGCTTCACTTGGAAGTGACAATGACACGTGCGAAATTTGATGAATTGACTCATTCATTAGTAGAACGTACTTTAGGGCCAACTCGCCAAGCATTGAAAGATGCAGGCATCTCAGCTTCTGAACTTGACCGCGTTATCTTGGTCGGTGGATCTACACGTATCCCGGCTGTACAAGAAGCAGTCAAGAGAGAAACTGGCAAAGAGCCGCATAAAGGCGTTAACCCGGATGAAGTAGTGGCAATGGGTGCAGCAGTTCAAGGCGGCGTCTTGACTGGCGACGTTAAAGACGTAGTTCTTCTTGACGTAACACCACTTTCACTTGGCATCGAAACAATGGGCGGTGTGTTCACGAAATTGATCGAACGCAACACGACGATCCCGACTTCAAAATCACAAGTGTTCTCAACTGCTGCAGACAACCAGCCAGCTGTTGATATCCATGTTCTTCAAGGGGAGCGTCCGATGGCAGCAGCCAACAAAACGCTTGGCCGTTTCCAATTGGCTGATATTCCGCCGGCACCACGCGGCATTCCGCAAATCGAAGTAACATTCGATATCGACAAAAACGGTATTGTCAGCGTTAAGGCGAAAGACCTTGGAACACAAAAAGAGCAAACAATCACGATCCAGTCGAACACATCTTTGACTGAAGACGAGATCGAACGCATGATCAAAGAGGCGGAAGAAAACGCTGAAGCGGATGCGAAAGTGAAAGAAGAAGTGGAAATCCGCAACGAAGCGGACCAAGCGGTCTTCCAAACAGATAAAACGATCAAAGACCTTGGCGAAGTTGTTACGGAAGAAGAAAAACAACAAGCTGAAGCTGCTCGCGATGAGTTGAAAACTGCCCTTGAAGGCAGCAGCATCGAAGAAATCCGTGAGAAAAAAGACAAATTGAACGAAATTCTTCAAGGATTGGCAATGAAAGCCTACGAGCAAGCTGCACAAGCACAGCAGGGCGCTGAAGGCGGACAAGCTGGCGGCGCGCCAGGCAACGATGACATCGTTGACGCTGAATACGAAGAAGTAAAAGACGATAAATAAGCAGGACCCGAAAAAGTCAAAGCAAAGCAACATGCTTTGGCTTTTTCACACTTAAAAGAACATTGTGTCTGTATTTTTTTACGTTTTACTAATAGCGGATTTATGTCTAGACTCCAGCGCCCAGATTCTAGGGTCATAAGCCACTCTGGTGTCCAGTCTCCAGTGCCTAGCTCTTCTGGACATAAGTGAGACCAGCAGTGTGGCAAGAAGCGCCACTTTGCTGGTCTTCCTTATGCCTGTCAGAGCTGAACAGGCACTTCCGCATTTCGGGACTGTGTGGCTGAAAATATGCCACTTCGCCAAAGCGTCTTATGCCCGTCGAATCTACATGGGCGCTTCCGCTTTTCTAAGAGTCTTTGCATGGCTATTCTAAACCGTGTACAATTACAGATGACTGCAAGAGGGAGAGTGACATATGAACAAGCGAGATTATTATGAAGTGTTGGGCGTGTCCAAGACCGCTTCAAAAGAAGAAATCAAAAAAGCATACCGGAAATTGTCGAAACAATTCCATCCGGATATCAATAAAGCAGCAGATGCTTCCGAGAAATTCCAGGAAGTAAAAGAAGCATATGAAGTGCTGAGCGACGACCAAAAAAGAGCACAGTATGACCAGTTTGGCCATCAGGATCCGAACCAAGGCTTTGGCGGTTTCGGCGGAGGTGCTGAAGGCTTCGGCTTTGATGATATTTTCAGTACGTTCTTCGGCGGCGGCACGAGACGCCGCGATCCGAATGCGCCGAGAAAAGGCGACGATCTGCAGTATTCCATGACGATCGACTTTATGGATGCCGTTTTCGGAAAAGAAGCAGAAGTGGAAATTCCTAAAGACGAGACGTGCGGAACTTGCCACGGTTCAGGCGCAAAACCCGGCACTAAGCCGAAAACATGTCCGCACTGTGAAGGGTCTGGCCAATTGAATGTGACACAGGATACGCCTTTCGGGCGCATGGTCAACCGCCGTGCCTGCCATCACTGCCAAGGCACCGGCCAAATCATCGAAGAAAAATGCACGACTTGCCGCGGCGAAGGAACGGTCCGCAAAGTCAAAACCATCAAAGTTACGGTTCCGGCAGGTGTGGATGACGGGCAGCAATTGCGTGTAAGCGGCCAAGGCGGCCCAGGTGTCAACGGAGGGCCGGCAGGAGACTTATATGTCGTATTCCGTGTAAAACCGCATAAGCAGTTTGAACGCGAAGGCGATGATATTTACCTGGATTTGCCGATTACATTTGCACAAGCGGCACTTGGTGATGATATTGAAGTGCCAACGGTTTCCGGCAAAGTGAAGCTGAAAATTCCCGCTGGCACTCAAAGCGGCGCCCGTTTCCGCTTAAAAGGAAAAGGCGTTAAAAACGTTCATGGCTACGGCACTGGAGATCAGCACATCATCATCCGCGTGAAAACGCCAACCAAGTTGAATGAAAAACAAAAGCAGCTGCTCCGTGACTTTGCTGAGATCAGCGGAGATATTCCGGAAGAGCAAAGCAGTTCGCTGTTTGATAAAATCAAGCGCACCATCAAAGGTGAGTAAAGGAGCCGGTTTTTAAATGAAATGGTCAGAACTAGCGGTCCGTACAACAAATGAAGCGATTGAACCTATCTCGAATATTTTGCATGAGGCAGGAGCGAGCGGTGTTGTGATCGAAGACTCGGAAGATTTGACAAAAGAACGGGAAGACCAGTTTGGCGAAATCTATTCGTTGGACCCGGAAGACTTTCCGGCTGAAGGCGTTATTGTGAAAGCATATTTGCCGGTCAATTCCTTTTTGGGTGAAACCGTCGAAGCGATTAAACTCGCCATCAGCAATCTCGTGAAATTTGATATCAACATCGGCGCCAATCTGGTAACCATCAGCGAAGTGAACGAAGAGGAATGGGCGACCGCGTGGAAGAAATACTACCACCCGGTCAAAATTTCCCAACGCTTTACTGTGGTGCCGACTTGGGAAACGTATGAACCGGTATCAAGCGACGAATTGATCATTGAACTGGACCCGGGTATGGCGTTTGGCACAGGGACCCATCCGACAACGGTCATGAGCCTGCAAGCTTTGGAAAAAACCGTGAAACAGGGCGAGCGGGTCATCGATGTCGGAACCGGCTCTGGTGTTCTGGCAATCGGTGCCGCCTTATTGGGCGCAAAAGAAGTGCATGCGTTGGATCTTGATGAAGTAGCGGTCCGTTCTGCACGCATCAACGTCAAATTGAATAAAGCGCAGGACCGGATCAACGTCGTCCAAGGGAATTTGCTTGATACGATCGATGAGCCGGGGGATGTTGTTGTAGCGAATATCCTGGCGGAAATCATCATGTCCTTTACGGATGATGCGTTCCAGGTAGTTAAACCGGGTGGGCATTACATCACTTCGGGCATTATTTCTGCGAAGAAAAACGATGTGAAGGAAGCGCTGGAAGCTTCAGGCTTCGCCATTGAGGACGTCATGATGATGGAAGACTGGGTAACGATCATTTCTAAAAAACCGGAATAACGGGGTGCTGTGATGCAAAGATATTTTATTGATGGCCCAGTTCCTGAAAATCGAAAAGTGACGATAACTGGCGATGATGCGAAGCACATCGCCAAAGTTATGCGTCAGGAACCCGGCGACCAGATTATCATTGTCAGCGAAGGAAAAGCATTTCTTTCGACTATTTTAAAAGCGGAATTCGATGTCGACGTCCAAGTCGAAGAAGAGTTTCAAACGGATGTGGAAATGCCGAAAAAAGTGACGATTGCCTGCGGATTGCCGAAAGGCGATAAGCTGGAATTGATTGCCCAAAAGTCGACGGAGCTTGGCATGTATGCATTGATTCCTTTTGCTGCAGAACGTTCCATCGTCAAATGGGATGGTTCGAAAAGCGAAAAGAAACGGGCGCGGCTGCAGAAGATTGCCAAAGAAGCGGCAGAGCAATCGCACCGGACCCACATCCCTGAAATACATAATACCCATACATTCAAACAGCTGATGGAAACGGCAAAAAGCTTTGATGCCGTCGTCGTAGCGTATGAGGAAGAAGCCCGCGAACAGAGCCGGACGCGGTTTGCTGAAACCTTGAAATCATTGTATGATAAAGACTCAATCTTGTTTTTGTTCGGCCCGGAAGGCGGGATTTCTGACACGGAAGTAGCGCTCCTAAAAGAAGGCGGCGCTTTGTTCACGTCACTTGGCCCTCGGATTTTACGAACCGAAACGGCTCCGTTATATGCATTATCTGCAATGTCCTATGAATTCGAATGAAAGAGGTGGCCACTGATGTCAACGGTAGCGTTCCATACCTTAGGCTGTAAAGTGAATCATTACGAAACAGAAGCAATCTGGCAATTGTTCAAAGAACAAGGCTACGAGCGCAGCGAGTTTGATCGTCATTCCGATGTTTATGTCATTAATACATGCACTGTAACCAATACAGGAGATAAAAAAAGCCGCCAGGTCATCCGCCGGGCTGTCCGCCAAAATCCGGATGCCGTCATTTGCGTGACAGGCTGTTATGCACAGACTTCACCTGCAGAAATAATGGCGATTCCCGGAGTGGACATTGTCGTCGGAACACAAGACCGCACCAAACTGCTTGGATACATCGAGCAGTATAAAAGGGAGCGGAAACCGATCAATGCGGTTGGCAACATCATGAAAAACCGGGTGTACGAAGAATTGGATGTGCCGTCGTTCACGGACCATACGCGTGCATCTTTAAAGATTCAGGAAGGCTGCAATAATTTTTGCACATTCTGCATCATTCCTTGGGCACGCGGCCTCATGAGGTCCCGCGATCCGAAAGAAGTTGTCCGCCAAGCCCAACAGTTGGTGGATGCAGGGTATCAGGAAATCGTCCTGACCGGCATTCATACAGGCGGTTACGGAGAAGATTTGAAAAACTACAACTTGGCACAGCTCCTGCGCGACTTGGAAATGGAAGTCGCAGGGCTGAAGCGGCTGCGCATTTCGTCCATTGAAGCAAGCCAGTTGACAGATGAAGTAATTGACGTGCTGCAAAAGTCCAATATCGTGGTCCGACATCTTCACATCCCGATTCAATCCGGGTCGGATACGGTGCTGAAACGGATGAGAAGAAAATACACGATGGAATTTTTCGCGGACCGGCTTGTTCAGCTGCGGAAAGCTTTGCCTGATCTTGCGATTACATCTGACGTCATTGTCGGATTCCCGGGAGAAACAGAAGAGGAATTTATGGAGACCTATCATTTTATCAACGACCATAAATTTTCCGAGCTTCATGTGTTCCCTTATTCGCAGCGCACCGGCACTCCGGCTGCACGGATGGAAGACCAGATCGATGAAAACATTAAAAACGACCGCGTCCACCGGCTGATTGCGCTGAACGATCAATTGGCAAAAGAATACGCTTCCCAATTTGAAGGGGAATTGCTGGAGATCATTCCGGAAGAGCGGTTTAAAGAGGATTCCGATAGCGGCATGCTGGAAGGCTATACGGATAATTACTTGAGAGTCGTGATTCCTGGCGATGAGTCCATGATCGGCAAAATTGTCAAAGTGAAAATTACGAAAGCCGGCTATCCATATAACGAAGGGCAATTTGTCCGTGTGATGGAAGAAATGGCGGTCCAATCAATTTAAAATCAGAATGGAGTTTCTCAACATGTCAAACATTGCATCTTATATTGACCATACCTTATTAAAAGCTGAAGCAACAAAAGAACAAATCGTCCAAATCTGCAAAGAAGCAGCAGAATACAACTTTGCTTCCGTATGTGTGAACCCTGCTTGGGTAGCGACAGCGGCAAAAGAATTGGCAGACAGCACAGTCAAAGTCTGCACCGTTATCGGTTTCCCGCTGGGAGCTTCCACTTCAGAAACAAAAGCATTTGAAACAAAAGATGCGATTTCTAAAGGAGCAGGCGAAATCGATATGGTCATCAACATCGGCGCATTGAAAAGCGGTGATACAGAGTTGGTTAAAAATGATATTGCTGCAGTCGTGGAAGCGGCAAAAGGCAAAGCGATTGTCAAAGTCATCATTGAGACTAGCCTATTGACAGATGAAGAAAAAGTGACGGCATCACGCCTTACTAAAGAAGCGGGAGCTGATTTTGTGAAAACATCAACCGGCTTCTCAACAGGCGGCGCTACTGTGGAAGATGTTAAATTGATGCGCGAAACGGTCGGTCCTGATCTGGGCGTTAAAGCTTCAGGCGGAGTCCGCAGCCTGGAAGATCTGGAAGCAATGGTTGAAGCTGGTGCAACTCGCATCGGTGCAAGCTCAGGCGTCAAAATTATGCAGGGGCTAACAGCAAGTTCTGATTATTAAGTGTTGACCTATCTAGGTTTATACGTTATAATTTCTTAATATATAACACTTGTTGTTATTTGCTTCAACGTGTGTTCGGAGGGAGGGAAAAAGAGATGACAAAAACAACTGTTCGTAAAAACGAATCAATTGAAGATGCTCTTCGCCGCTTCAAACGCACTGTTTCTAAGTCCGGAACAATGCAAGAGGTAAGAAAGCGCGAGTATTATGATAAGCCAAGCGTAAAACGCAAATTGAAATCAGAAGCTGCGCGTAAACGTAAATTTTAATTGACTTTACTTTTAAATGACTTTTAAAAAATATGAACGACCAGCACAAACCGGCTGTACGATTAATCGTACAGCCGGTTTTCTATTTGCATTTTTTTAGCCGGCACCTAACAAACATACGCCATCAGATCGACACACCAAGTAAGCTCAGTAGGATCCTGTAAGCGCATTCTTTAAGTAACGCGTGAAAATAGTCTATAATAAAAATAGCGAGAAAAATGAAACCATTAGCGTGTTTGTCCGTATATACAATAGAACAGTAAATGAGAGTCCCATTCAGCAGAGCCGGTACGCCTGTTGATTGGAAAAGCGGGATAAAGTGGAAGGGGCGAGTCCTATGCACAGCTTGAAAGGCATCCTGGCATTCAGTCTTTTGTTCTTATCATTATTGCTGTTTTCAGATGCATTACCTGAGGCTTTGGATGGCTCTTCCGTTCATGCAGCGGAGAGCACGGTTTTTGCTGAAACGGAATCTGCAAGAGAAGCTCCTGACCTGCAAAATGCGGATGCTCCCGAAACTTTCTCCAGCAAAGCGGCTGCTGTTTTGACTCATCCTTTAGTAGTGCCGGTCTTATTGACAATAGCTGCACTCGGGCTGCTGCTGGAGTTTTTCACACCAGGCGTCGGCGTTCCGGGTTTTATCGGCCTCATTTCACTACTGCTGTATTTTTACGGGCATTTTGTAGCGGGATATGCGGGATTCGGATCCATCGCTTTGGTGGTCATCGGTCTCGGTTTGCTGTTTACTGAATTTCTTATTCCCGGAGGCATTTTGGGAATACTCGGCATCACGTCGATTCTGGTCAGTGTTTTCCTGGCTGGAGGAAGTTTAATGTCTACTGCCATTTCAATTTTCATCGCATTAATCGCAGCTACAGCAGGGATGGTGATCATAGTGAAATTTTTTGGCAAACGGCCGCAATTGTTTAAACGGCTGATATTAACAGATGCCACCGATACGAAAAGCGGCTATGTTTCAGCTGTTAACCGTCCGGAACTGATTGGGCAAATTGCCGTGACTGCTACGGCGCTGCGCCCATCCGGAACAATCGTACTAGGGGACGAGCGGATTGATGCTGTGTCGGAAGGCCGGTTTATCGATCCGAAAAAGCAAGTGAAGATCATTAAAGTAGAAGGTTCTCGGATTGTCGTCCGAGAACTTGAAAAACAAGAGGAGGAATAAAGTATGGGAATTGAAGCAATTGGTCTTGGCGCCGCGATAATTGGGATTATCGTTGTCTTAGCGATTTTCTTTACATTCGTGCCAATCACATTATGGATTTCTGCATTAGCAGCAGGTGTCCGCATCAGCATCTTCACATTAATCGGGATGCGCCTACGCCGCGTTATTCCATCGCGTATCGTAAACCCGTTGATCAAGGCATCAAAAGCAGGGTTGACGGTTTCCATCAATCAGTTGGAAAGCCATTACTTGGCCGGCGGTAACGTTGACCGCGTTGTGAATGCATTGATTGCAGCACACCGTGCAAATATTGAATTGCCGTTTGAGCGTGCAGCAGCCATCGACTTGGCCGGACGTGACGTTCTAGAAGCGGTTCAAATGTCGGTTAACCCGAAAGTGATTGAAACACCATTTATCGCAGGTGTTGCCATGGACGGCATCGAAGTAAAAGCAAAAGCGCGTATCACCGTTCGTGCAAACATTGACCGTTTAGTCGGTGGTGCCGGTGAAGAAACAATCGTTGCCCGTGTAGGTGAAGGGATTGTCTCAACACTTGGTTCAAGCACCAGCCACAAGAAAGTTCTTGAAAACCCGGACCTGATTTCCCAGACAGTGCTTGGAAAAGGATTGGATTCCGGTACAGCATTTGAAATCTTGTCGATCGATATTGCAGACGTTGATATCGGCAAAAACATCGGTGCCGAACTTCAAACGGAGCAGGCAGAAGCAGACAAGAAAATCGCCCAGGCGAAAGCGGAAGAACGCCGAGCAATGGCGGTAGCAAGCGAACAGGAAATGAAAGCGAAAGTTGTCGAAATGAGAGCGAAAGTTGTGGGAGCGGAAGCAGAAGTGCCGCTTGCCATGTCAGAAGCGCTTCGTTCCGGCAATATCGGTGTCATGGACTACGTTAACTACAAAAACGTCCAGGCTGATACCGGCATGAGAGACTCAATCGCCCGTACAGGCTCTGAAAAAGTGGAATCGAAATAATAATGGGCAGCCACAAGGGAGGTTTTTCGCATGGAAGCTCTCATATTCGGTTTAATTGTAATGGCCATCGGTGCCTTCTTTAATAACAAAAAAGGCGAAGGAGACAACGATGCACCGCAGCAGCGGAGAACGCCTGCGCGAGAAACCGGACAACGGACCTTGAAGCGGGCAGAGGATTACGCCAAAGAAATTTATGGCGACCTTCAAACGCAGATGAAACAGCAGCCGGAAAGAACCCAGCAAGTCAAACGGGCTGCTGAAAAAGCTGCGGAACGACTGCCGGTCCAGAAAACACAGAGACAGGCAAAAGAGATGGCATCGCCAGGCAGATTGTCTGCGCATAATCCTGTGCCTTTAAGCACGAAGAATGAAACAACCAGCAGAGAAGATCTGCTGCCGCTTGATGCAGAAGATGTGCAGCGCGGAATTATTTTAGCGGAGATTTTAATGCCGCCAAAATCAAAAAGGTAATATGCAAACCGGCCAGTACACACTGGCCGGTTTTTAGTTTTTTATAATTTAATTATGTAAACAAATAACACTCCAAAATATTTTACAACTATTCACAATTAATGATACAGTGAATTTATAGTAAATTCACATTCCAAGGAGCGACTACATGACAGAAAACCAACTACTTGAACTTCATGTGAAAGACCCAAATGAAGCGGTGCTGCTGCTCGGGATATCTGATAGTCACATGACCTTAATCGAAGAAGCGTTCCAAATTCAAATAATCACCCGCGGCGATATCATCCGGCTGTCCGGTTCTGAAGAAGGCAAACAGATCGGGAAATTGCTGATTGAACAGTTATTGAAAGTGATCCGCAAAAACATCAATATCGATCAACGTGACATCGTTTCCGCAATAGAAATGGCAAGAGCCGGCACGATTGAATATTTCGCTGAATTATATGATGAAGAAGTGGCCCGCAATGCCAATGGCAAAGCCATCCGCGCCAAAACAATCGGCCAGCGCCATTATATACAGGCTGTGCGCAGCAAGGACCTGGTGTTCGGGATTGGACCGGCAGGAACAGGCAAAACCTATCTAGCCGTCGTGATGGCTGTACAGGCACTGAAAAACGGCCAAGTCAAAAAAATCATCCTGACGCGCCCAGCGGTGGAAGCCGGCGAAAGCCTCGGATTCCTGCCCGGCGATTTAAAAGAAAAAGTGGATCCTTACCTACGTCCCTTATACGATGCATTGCATGATGTGCTGGGGCTAGAACAGACCAACCGCTTGATTGAGCGGGGAACCATTGAAATTGCCCCTCTCGCCTATATGAGAGGCCGGACTTTGGATGAAGCCTTTGTCATCCTCGATGAAGCACAAAACACCACTAAGGCACAGATGAAGATGTTCTTGACACGCCTTGGATTTGGTTCGAAGATGATCATTACCGGAGATAAAACACAAATCGATTTGCCGCGCGGAGCTGAATCCGGCTTAATCGTGGCAGAAACGATTCTGCAGCGCGTCAACGGCATCCATATTCAATACTTGGAGCGGGGCGATGTGGTTCGCCATCCGCTTGTTGCGAAAATTATCGAAGCATACGACGACCAGCCTTCTTAAGGGCTGGTTTTTTTATGTCGGTCTTGTGAAAACCGGTTTTCAATTTCTAATAATTTCAAGTTATCCGTGAAATCCCATTCGGTAATTGATATGATAGAAGTACTAGAGTGGGGTGTTCGGAATGAGGAAAAAAGCAGAACAACTATACGAAAAAGCGGGATTTAAAGTGATGGCTGCCATTTTGATAGTGGCAATCGGAGCCATCATGTATGCGTTTTTATACAGTTCACTGCAAACTGACAAGTATTCCATCGAACTTTTTCAGCTTTCAGAAGAACCGATCCGTTCAGCTAAGACCGTAGTCGATCCATTCAAAACGGAATTGGAAAGGGAACGGGCAGCTTCGGAAGTGCAGCCGAGCTATCAATTCAACGAGGAAATTGCTGCCAATCAGGCAGCCGTTATCGAGTCGCTGTTTGGATATGTCATCGAAGCGAAGAACTTGCCCGATAAAAAAGACGGCAAACCGGTTGAAACCGATCAAATGATTGAATCGCTGCGGGAAAATATCCGGCTGATGGAAACAAGCGACAATGGCCTCAGGCTGACCGATGATATGCTGCGTGCCTTAGTGGTGCTGCCGCAAAATAAACTTCAAGAAGTGGAGCAATTTTTAACGGGAATTGTAGAAGATACATTGGAACATCCAATCCGCGAGGACGAAGTTGCGGCTTTCCGCAATGCAGCCGAGCAGGAAATACGGAAAGAAACTGAAATACCTGCTTCCATTTTGCAGGCTGCCGTGATGATTGGCCGTTCCAGTATCATTCCCAATGAAGTCGTCAACGAGGAATTGACGAATGCGCAGATTGAACAGGCAAGAGCCAGTGTGGAACCGACGCGCATTCTGCAAGGACAGGTATTGGTGCAGGAAGGGCAAGTCGTTGACCGGGAAATTTACCGGCAGCTGGAACTTGCCGGCATGACGGAAGACCAGCAGGATTACAAGCCGCTCTTCGGTTTGCTGCTGTTTGTCGTAATTGCCATGGTGATTTTGGCGGTCATGATCCGCCAATCCAATACAGGCGAACAGAAAAAAATAACCGCGCTTCTGGTCGTGGTTTCCGTGCTTACGTTTTCGATGGCCATTATGGAAATTATTCATGTGGTAAGCGGCAATTTTGATGTTGTCATCGCTTTCCTGTTTCCCACTGCGCTTTCCGGAATGATTGTCAGAATGCTGCTGAATGAACGAATTGCAGTCTGTGTGACGTTTCTTACAGGGGCATTAGGGGGTATGTTGTTGCAAGAAGGCAGTGCCGCCATAATCCGAATGGACCTTGCCTTGTATATTATATTTGGCGGCCTGATTGGCATTTACTTGATCAAGCAGGACGACCGGCGCACCCGGTTGCTCCAGACAAGCCTTGCGGTAGCGGTTGTTAATGCGTTATTTGTCGGCTTTTATCTGCTCATCGGGCAAAGCCAGTATGATTGGACCGAAATCGGCTTTTATTTTTCAGCTGCTGTCATTTCCGGTTTGTTGTCCGGCGCGCTGACGATCGGGCTCTTGCCATTTTTTGAATCGGCTTTCGGTTTGCTGTCGACGATGAAATTGATTGAACTGTCCAACCCGAACCATCCGTTATTAAAAAAAATTCTGACGGAAACGCCGGGCACCTACCATCATAGTGTCATGGTCGCCAATCTGGCGGATGCTTCCTGTGAAGCAATCGGCGCAAATGGACTGCTTGCCCGTGTCGGCTGCTATTACCACGATATCGGAAAGACCAAGCAGCCGCATTTCTTTATCGAAAACCAGATGCATATGCGTAATCCCCATGATTCGCTGCCGCCGGAAACGAGCAGCCGCATCATTTTGGAGCATGGTTCTTACGGTGCCGAACTGTTGAAAAAACACAAGATGCCAAAAGAAATCGTCGATGTGGCGCAACAGCACCACGGCACCAGTTTGCTGAAATTCTTCTACCATAAAGCGAAAGAACAAAATCCGGAAGTGGACGAAGCGATGTACCGCTACAGCGGGCCGAAACCGCAGACGAAAGAAATTGCCATTATTTCAGTGGCAGACAGCGTAGAAGCGGCCGTGCGGTCCATGAAAGAACCAACATCTGAAAAAATAAAAAATTTGGTCGATGCAATTGTAGAGGATAAACTGAAAGATGGGCAATTCGAAGAATGCGATTTAACCATGAAAGAACTCAAGACGGTCAAGCACATCATGTGCGAGACACTGAATGGCATTTTCCATTCGCGCATTGAGTATCCGAAAGAAACAAAATGACAGGAGGAAAAGGCATGATGTCGATTGATTTTATGGACGAAACGGAAAGTCTGGGCGAGAGCGAACTTCAGTTTGTAGAAAAAATCCTCCAGCATGCGGCCGACGCGGAACATATCGGTGCTGCTGAAGTGTCTGTCACTTTTGTGACCAACGAAGAAATCCAGAACATCAACAAAGAATACCGGGGCAAAGATGCGCCGACCGATGTGATTTCTTTTGCCATGGAAGAACTGGGCGAAGGGGAAGTTGAAATCGTCGGGTCGATGGAGCCGCGTATGCTCGGCGATATCATCATTTCACTGGACCGGACAAAAGAACAGGCGGCAGACTACGGCCATTCATTTGAACGGGAATTGGGCTTTTTGGCCGTACACGGCTTTTTGCATCTGCTGGGCTATGATCACATGACAAAAGAAGATGAAAAGACAATGTTCGCCAAGCAGGAAGAAATTTTGTCTTCGCTTGGAATAACCCGTGACGGTTATGAAGGCGAGTAGATTTTTCAACTCATTCAAGTTTGCTGTGCAGGGAATCGGGGCTGCGCTGAAACGGGAGCAGAATATGCGGCTGCATCTCCTGGCCGCCCTTGTGGTCCTGGCCGCAGGTGTTTGGACAGGGCTTTCAAAAAGTGAATGGCTTATCGTCCTGCTGGTGATCGGCGGCATGCTGGCACTGGAAATGATGAATTCGGCGATTGAACGGGTCGTCGACCTGGCGTCGCCGGACATCCACCCGCTTGCAAAAGAAGCGAAAGACATCGCGGCGGGCGCCGTTTTGGTATTTGCCGCTGCAAGTGCTATAATTGGTTTACTAATCTTTATCCCAAAATGGTTTTAACTAACAGAGGTGATTCGTAATGGAAAAAGAACAATTGATGACAGAATCAAAAACTGCACGCGAACGGGCATATGTACCGTATTCGAAATTTAAGGTCGGCGCAGCGCTCTTGACTGCTGACGGCAAAGTTTACCACGGCTGCAATATTGAAAATGCCGGCTATTCCATGACAAACTGCGCAGAGCGCACGGCGATGTTCAAAGCCGTTTCAGAAGGCGAACGAAACTTTACGGCACTTGCTGTTGTAGCAGATACGAAAGGCCCGGTGTCACCGTGCGGCGCCTGCCGTCAAGTGATCGCAGAATTCTGCGCGCCGAACATGCCGGTTTATTTAACAAATTTAAATGGCGACGTCCAGGAAACGACAGTCAGCGAACTGTTGCCAGGTGCGTTTTCAACGGAGGATTTAGAGTATGCAGCAGGGAAATAACGGATTCAAATCGGGCTTTATCTCGATCATCGGACGCCCAAATGTCGGCAAATCGACGTTTCTAAACCGTGTCGTCGGCCAGAAAATCGCCATCATGAGTGATAAGCCGCAAACGACGCGCAATAAAGTGCAGGGAGTCGTAACAACAAACGACAGCCAAATGGTCTTTATCGACACGCCGGGAATCAATGAACCACGCCATAAATTGGGTGATTTCATGCTGCGTGTTGCGAAGAACACATTCCGCGAAGTGGACGTTTTATTGTTTGTTGCGAGTGCAGATGACCGCATCGGCAAACAAGACCGTTTTGTCCTGGAGATGCTGAAAGGCATCGATGTGCCGGTCTTTTTGGTTTTGAACAAAATCGACCAGGTACATCCGGACAATCTGCCGAAAATCATTGAAGGCTACCGCAGCGAATTCGATTTTAAAGAAGCGATTCCGATCTCGGCGCTGCAAGGCAATAACGTTGAGAACTTGCTTGCAAAAATCACGGAATACCTGCCGGAAGGGCCGCAATACTACCCAGCCGACCAAGTGACGGACCACCCGGAACGCTTTATCATTTCGGAGTTGATCCGCGAAAAAGCATTGCATTTGACGCGGGAGGAAATTCCGCATTCCATCGCGGTCGTTATTGAAAAAATTGCGCCGGACAGCGAAAACAAAGACATGATCCGCGTCCAGGCAACGATTATGGTCGAACGCGATTCCCAAAAAGGCATCGTGATCGGGAAAAAAGGTGTTTTGCTGAAGGAAATCGGCTCCCGTGCACGGAAGGACATCGAAAACCTGCTTGGCTCAAAAGTGTTTTTGGAGCTATGGGTCAAAGTCCAGAAGGATTGGCGCAACAAAGCAGTGCATTTGCGTGATTTCGGTTTCAGAGACGACGAATATTAAGGAGTCGGTTTCATGCTGAATCAATTAGAGGGGATTGTGATCCGGGCGCAGGCATACGGCGAGAACAACAAAATCGTCACCTTGTTCACTCGGGAAGCAGGGAAAATCACCTGCATGGCGAGAGGTGCGAAAAAGCCTTCGAGCCGCCTCGCAGCTGTGACCCAGCAATTTACGCATGGCAGTTATTCGATTTTTAAAGGCAAAGGCATGGGCACGCTGCAAAGCGGGGACCCGCTGGAGTCGCTCCGACATATCCGGGAAGACATCATGAAAACGGCTTATGCCAGCTATATCACCGAATTGATTGACCGGCTGACTGAACAGGATGAACCGCAGCCCGCCATTTACGATATGCTGTACCAGGCGCTTCATGCAATCGAAGAAGGCTACGACCCGGAAGCGATTTCGCTGTTCATTGAATGGAAGATGCTGCCGTCCGCGGGCCTCACGCCGACTTTGCACCAATGTGCAAATTGCGGCGCCACCGACGGCGAATTCGCATTTTCGTTCGAGGAACTCGGCTTCTTGTGCCATCGTTGTTTCCACATCGACCGCTATATCATCCGGTTGAGCCCGGCGCTCGTTAAGCTGATCCGTACATTTTATTTTGTGCCGATCGAACGCGTCGGCTCGCTGAAGCTGAAAAAGGAATCGAAATCGCTGCTGAAAGGAATTGTGCGGACGATTTACGAAGAACAGGCGGGAATACGCCTGAAATCACGCAAATTCCTGGAACAGCTTGAACGCACCCCTGAATTTTTGCCAAAAAAAGAAGAAGAAGACCCGCAGCAGGATGAAATCACCTGAGCGGGTCTTTTTTATTGGAAAAAGCATGGCGGGAAGCGGGTACTGTCTGAAAGGCAGGGAATACTATCCGCTTGAGGCGAAATACTGTCGGGACAGGGGCAAATACCGTCCCAACCCGGCACCTTACTGTCCGCAGCAAAAGCCGCCGGGTCCCACGGACATAAAAAATCCGGAGCACCACATGGATGCTCCGGATTGTTCATCTATTAAAACTCAATGTGTTTAGCGATATAAGCCTGCACTTCGCCGATCGGCATGCGCACTTGCTCCATGGAATCGCGGTGGCGTACGGTTACTTGGCCATCTTCCACAGAATCAAAGTCGTACGTGATGCAGAACGGAGTACCGATTTCATCCTGGCGGCGGTAGCGTTTGCCGATGGATTGGGACTCGTCGTAATCCACCATGAAATGCTTCGCCAAGTCAGCGAATACTTCCGTTGCGCCTTCAGCCAATTTCTTCGATAGAGGCAGGACAGCCGCTTTATAAGGCGCAAGCGCCGGGTGGAATTTCAAGACCGTGCGTTTGTCGTCATTTTCAAGTTCTTCTTCATTGTAAGCATCTACTAGGAATGCCAGCGTTACGCGGTCTGCGCCAAGTGAAGGCTCGATGCAATACGGAACGTAGCGTTCGTTTGTAACCGGGTCGATGTAGTTGAAGTCTTCGCCGGAATGTTCCATATGGCGCTTCAAGTCAAAGTCGGTGCGGTCTGCGATGCCCCAAAGCTCGCCCCAGCCGAATGGGAATTTGTATTCGATGTCGACTGTCGCATTGGAGTAATGGGACAATTCGTCTTCGTCATGTTCGCGAAGGCGCATATTGTCTTCAGACATATTCAAATTCAACAGCCAGTTTTTGCAGAAATCGCGCCAGTAAGCGTACCATTCCAAGTCTTCGCCCGGTTTGCAGAAAAATTCAAGTTCCATTTGTTCGAATTCACGCGTACGGAACGTAAAGTTCCCCGGAGTGATTTCATTTCGGAAACTTTTGCCGATTTGTGCAATCCCGAACGGCATTTTTTTGCGCATGGAGCGCTGGACGTTTTTATAGTTGACGAAAATTCCTTGCGCCGTTTCCGGACGAAGGAAGATTTCGTTCGTTGAGGATTCGGTCACACCCTGGAAGGTTTTGAACATCAAGTTGAACTGGCGGATGTCAGTATAATCCTGCGCGCCGCATGTCGGACACTTGATTTCATGTTCCTGGATCAATTCAGCCATTCGTTCGAAAGACAGGCCGTCAACGATCATTTCAATGCCTTTTGCATCGAGTGCATCTTCGATCAGTTTGTCGGCGCGGTGGCGCGTCTTGCAGCTTTTGCAATCGATCATTGGATCGTTGAAGTTGCCGACGTGTCCGGATGCCACCCAAGTTTTCGGGTTCATCAAAATTGCCGCATCAAGGCCGACGTTATGGACGGATTCCTGGACAAACTTTTTCCACCAAGCTTTTTTGATATTGTTTTTCAGTTCGACGCCAAGCGGGCCATAATCCCATGTGTTTGCCAAGCCGCCGTAGATTTCAGAGCCTGGGAATACAAATCCTCTGTGTTTCGCTAACGATACTACATCTTCCATTGACATAAAAATTACCTCCATAAAATAAAAAATCGTACACGTCCCGGACATATAGTCCGAGGACGAGTACGTTATAACCCGCGGTTCCACCCCGATTGGCTGAAAGTTTCAGCCCTCTTAAAAGATAATGGCTCCGGAGCGCCTGTTTCCTGTCTGTGCGGGCTTCCACCATCCCCGCTCGCTTTTTGCGACAGTACTGTATTTCTCCATCGTAGCCTGATATTCGATTCGATAAGTATTGTACCACGCTAAACTTTTCTTCGCAATATCGCGTTAATTAGTATATAATAATTAACATTGAGTATAACATATTTTGAGGCGGTGAGTCCGATCGAACTCAATAAACGGCAAGAAGAAATTTTGCGGATTGTCAAAGGCAATGGCCCGATTACGGGTGAGCAGATTGCAGACCGTCTGCATTTGACAAGAGCAACATTAAGACCCGATTTAGCCATCCTGACGATGGCCGGCTTTTTGGATGCCCGCCCGCGTGTGGGATATTTTTATTCCGGCAAAAAACCAGGGCAGGATATTTCGGATACGATGAACAACATGAAAGTGAAAGATTTTCAATCGATTCCCGTCGTCGTGCGGGAAGACGTCAGTGTCTACGACGCCATCAGCCAGATGTTCTTGGACGATGTCGGCACTTTGTTTGTCGTAGACAAAAATTCCCTTTTGACAGGGGTATTGTCGCGCAAAGACTTGCTCAGAACCAGTCTGGGCAACCAGGACCTGTCCGCCATCCCCGTACATATCATTATGACACGGATGCCGAATATCACGTATTGCGTGAAAAACGAATCGTTGATCCAGGCAGCGCATCGCCTGATCAATCAGCAGATTGACGCATTGCCGGTGGTCGATGAGCAGCCGGAAGGCTTTAAAGTGATTGGCCGATTGACAAAAACGAATATTACACGGGCATTTTTATCCTTGTCGGAAAGCCATGAATTGTGAGGTGCATAGTATGAAACAGCTTCGCTTGTTTATCGTCTCCGATTCTGTCGGAGAAACAGGGGAACTTGTCGCAAAGGCGGCGATCAGCCAATATTTATACGCAGATCAAAATGCCGTACTTAAAAGATTTCCATACATTGATTCGGTGGATCATTTGCAGGAAATCATCAAACTGGCTGAGCAGCAAAAAGCCTTTATCGTGTACACCCTGGTGTCTCACGATTTGCGAAGCTACATAAAAAAGGAAACAATCAAATACAAAGTGACGGCAGTCGATTTGATGGGGCCTCTGATGGATGCTTTGGAAAAAGAACTGGATTCGGTGCCGCTGGAAGAAGCTGGTCTCGTCCGGAAATTGGATGACGACTACTTCAAGAAAGTCGAAGCCATTGAGTTTGCAGTGAAATACGATGACGGCCGGGACCCGCGCGGTATTTTGATGGCGGATATTGTCCTTGTCGGCATTTCCCGCACGTCCAAAACCCCCTTGTCTCAATACTTGGCGCACAAGCGGCTGAAAGTGGCAAACGTTCCGCTGGTGCCGGAAGTGGATCCGCCGGAAGAATTGTTCAAGGTGGACCCTGCCAAATGCTTCGGCCTTGTCATTTCACCGGAGAAACTGAACCATATCCGGAAAGAGCGGCTGATTGCACTCGGTTTAAGCGATGATGCAAATTACGCCCGAATCAACCGGATCCACGAAGAAATTGCGCATTTCGAAAAAGTGGTGGGGCGCATCGGCTGTGAAGTGGTGGACGTCACCAACCGGGCGGTAGAAGAAACCGCTAACCTGATTTTGAATAAACGAAATAATCGGATTTGAAAAACCACCCTAAGGGCGGTTTTTCTATTTTTATTTGTGGATTTTTTCACAGAAACGTTTTATAATGAAGAATTGTGGATAAATTATATTAAGGTCTATTTATTTGGCTCATCTTTTTATGAAAAGATGAAGGAATTCACCTGAATATCTCGAATACAGTAAGTTAAGAAAAAAAGATGGTGATAGTGTGTCCAATCGAGTTCCTGAAGAAGTGATTGAAAAGATCCGGTCAACAACGGATATTGTGGACATAGTCGGAGAATACGTCCAATTAACAAAAAGAGGGCGCAATTGGTTCGGGCTTTGCCCGTTTCATGGAGAAAGCACACCGTCATTTTCGGTCACTTCCGATAAGCAGATTTTTCATTGCTTCGGATGCGGCGCCGGCGGAAACGCCATTACGTTCCTCATGGATATAGAGAATATTACGTTTCAAGAGGCATTGGCCCGATTGGGAAGCCGTGCCGGCATTGAAGTCGAAGTAAACACGCATGCTTCTGGTGAAGCAGCGAATGCCCCTTCTAAAAGCGACAATCAGCTGATTTTGATGCACGAATTTTCGGCAGACATGTATCATCATATACTGCTCAATACGGAAGAAGGCCAATCTGCGCTGGATTACCTGGAAAACAGGGGATTTACGCGGGAAATGATTGAACGGTACCGTATTGGATGGTCACTGCCGGAATGGAATTATATGGCGACGGCCCTGCAGCGCAAAGGGTATAGCGAAGAAGAATTGGTGAACAGCGGGCTGGCGATTCAGCGCGAACAGGGAACCGGCTTTTTTGACCGCTTTCGCGGCCGTGTAATGTTTCCGATTATGAACGAAAACGGCAAAGTTATTGCCTTTTCGGGCAGAATCTTGGAAAATACGAAGACGGAAGCAAAATACATGAACAGCCCGGAATCACCCATTTTCCAGAAAAGCCAGGTCCTTTACAATGTTCATCAGGCGAGAAGCGCCATCCGGAAAAACCGGAAAATCGTCCTGTTTGAAGGTTTCATGGATGTCATTGCTGCCGGAAAAGCCGGCGTCGACAATGCCCTTGCGACAATGGGCACCTCGCTGACCCCACAGCATATCCGCGCAATGAAACGCTTTGCCCAGGAAATCGTCATTTGCTTTGACGGCGATGATGCCGGGTGGGAAGCAGCAAAAAGGGCTGCTATTGCACTCAATGAAGACAAGTTCAAAGTGGAAGTTGCTGTTCTTCCGGGGAAAATGGATCCGGACGATTATGTCCGGGAGCATGGCCAAGACGCATTTCGGGAACAGGTCATCGGCAAACCGCACGCCTTTATCGCGTTTGCCATGATGCATGCCCGCAGACATAAGAATTTCCAATATGAAAACGATCTTCTGCAATATATCCAGGAAGTGCTGCAGCTCTTGGCTGGCCGTTCTTCACCGATTGAACGTGATTTGTATATAAAGCAATTGGCCAATGAAACCGGATTGTCTGAAGAAGCGATTTTGCAGCAGTACCGCAAACTGGAGAACCGCTCGATTGAGCAAAGCCGCCCGGAAAGGGCCGCCAAAACCACCGTAAAGCGGGAGCCGAAGCGGATCACCTCTTTCCACCGGGCCGAACGGCTGCTTTTCTCGCATGCCTTAGCCAATCGGGAAGTGATGAGGAAACTCGCTGAAGTCGAATCGGGAATGCCTTTTGTCAGTGAAGAATTTAAAGCGCTGTATGTCCAGCTCCTCGGATTTTATGAAGAGTGGGACAAGGCGGATTTCCATAAATTCCTGGAAACGCTCCAGGACTCGGAACTCCGGAAACTGGTCATGGAAACGACGCTTTCTGAACGTGATCCGGAGCATGTGGATGAAGAAATAGCGGATTGCATCAAGCATCTTGAAAAGCACCGGATAGAGCAGCAGATAAATTTGAAAATCCAGCAATCAAAAGAAGCGGAAAAACAGCATGATCTACAACGCGCTTTACTTCTTGCGCAAGAAGTGATTGCTTTGCGCAAATCATTGTAAGTTTATCCGGTTTTAAAAGGAGGAAGTCGTATGGCTGAGAAATCAGAACGCAAAAACAAAGTTGAAGCAAGCAATGTTTCATTAAGTGCAGAAGGTCCCGAAACAACAGTAGAAGAAGCAAAACGACAATTAATCGAAACAGGTAAGAAAACCGGTGAACTTAACTATGAACAGATAGCCGATAAATTAGCGATTTTTGAACTGGAGTCCGATCAAGTTGAAGAGTTCATTGAGCAACTTGAAGGCCATGGCATAGAGCTTGAACGCAAATCAGACGACGAAGAACATTTGGATCGCCTGATGAAGCCGACTGAAGAAAAATTCGACTTGAATGACTTGAGCGTACCGCCAGGCGTGAAAATCAATGACCCGGTGCGTATGTACTTGAAAGAAATCGGCCGTGTCGATCTGTTGAAAGCGGAAGAAGAAGTCCGCTTGGCGAAATTGATCGAACAAGGCGATGAAGAAGCGAAAAAGCGCTTGGCTGAAGCCAACCTTCGCCTCGTAGTAAGTATTGCCAAGCGCTACGTCGGCCGCGGCATGCTGTTCCTGGATTTGATCCAGGAAGGGAATATGGGCTTGATCAAAGCTGTTGAGAAATTCGACTACTCCAAAGGATTTAAGTTCAGTACGTATGCCACTTGGTGGATCCGCCAGGCCATCACCCGTGCGATTGCTGACCAAGCGCGGACCATCCGGATTCCCGTCCATATGGTTGAAACGATCAATAAACTGATCCGTGTTCAGCGCCAGTTGCTTCAGGACCTTGGCCGCGAGCCATCGCCTGAAGAAATCGGTGAAGAAATGGACTTGCTTCCTGAAAAAGTGCGTGAAATCCTGAAAATTGCACAAGAACCGGTATCGCTTGAAACACCGATCGGTGAAGAAGACGATTCGCATCTTGGCGATTTTATCGAAGATTCGGACGCGCAGTCTCCGTCCGACCACGCGGCTTACGAGTTACTGAAAGAACAGCTTGAAGATGTATTGGATACCTTGACCGACCGCGAGGAGAATGTACTCCGGTTGCGCTTCGGCCTTGACGATGGCCGCACACGTACACTTGAAGAAGTAGGCAAAGTGTTTGGCGTAACCCGTGAACGGATTCGCCAAATCGAAGCGAAAGCGCTCCGTAAGCTTCGCCATCCTTCCCGCAGCAAACGCTTGAAAGATTTCTTGGAATAATAATTGCAAACGCTCCTGTGCATAAAGCACAGGAGCGTTTTTTTATGTATTTTAGGATAACAGTTGAGTTTGTCTAAATTTTTCCTATATAATGAAAGTTGTAAGCGTATTCACAACAAAGGGGATGTAGTGAAATGAATTTCGATTTGACGCAAGAACAGCAGATGATTAAGAAAACCATTAAAGAGTTTGCCGATAAGGTAGTAGCTCCAGGGGCCGTCCATCGTGACCGCACCAATGAATTTCCGAAAGAAATCTTCAAACAGCTTTCCGACATGGGGATGATGGGATTGCCGTTTGATGAAAAATACGGCGGAGCCGGGGCGGATACGACGAGCTTTGCGATCGTGACAGAAGAATTGAGCCGCGCCTGTGCTTCTACAGGAATAACCTACTCGGCCCATATTTCCTTGGGCGGTGCACCGTTGAATCTGTTCGGGACAGAAGAGCAGAAAGAAAAGTACTTGGCGCCGATTTGTACAGGTGAATCGTTCGGAGCGTTCGGATTGACGGAACCCAATGCCGGGTCGGATGCAGGCGGTACGGAAACGCGTGCAGTTGAAGACGGCGACGACTGGGTCATCAATGGATCGAAAGTGTATATCACAAACGCGAGCTATGCCAAACATTTGGCCATCACGGCGATTACAGGCATGAACGATGGCAAAAAAGAAATTTCGGCGATTATTGTGCCGACGGATGCAGAAGGCTTCACCATCATCGACAATTATGAAAAGATGGGCCTTCACGCTTCGAATACAACGGAATTGGTGCTGGAAAACGTACGGGTACCGAAAGAAAACCTGCTTGGCAAGCGTGGAGAAGGCTTTAAGCAATTCCTGGTAACTTTGGACGGCGGACGCATTGGAATCGCTGCAATGGCGGTAGGAATCGCGCAGGCGGCATTTAACCGTGCCTTGAACTATTCAAAAGAGCGCAAGCAATTCGGGAAGTCTCTTTCTGAATTCCAGATTACGCAATTCAAATTAGCCGATATGGCATTGAAGATTGAATTGGCTCGCAATATGGTCTACAAAGCGGCATGGCTGAAAGACCAGGGGCGTCCGTTCACAAAAGAAGCTTCCATGGCAAAACTGTATGCTTCTGAAATTTCCATGGAAGTGGCGGATGAAGCCATCCAAATCCACGGCGGCTACGGCTACATGAAAGAGTACGAAGTGGAGCGCTATATGCGCGATGCCAAATTGCTTGAAATCGGCGAAGGGACCTCGGAAGTGCAGAAGATGGTCATCGCCCGCCAAATCGGCTGTTAAGTTGCTGAATTTGTCACAATCGAGTAAAAGTTCTCCGTTATGGCTTTTCGTTTTGCTAATAATACAGTACAATAATGAATGATACGAACACTATCATCAAGCAGAACTTATAGAGGGAGGGGTAACGGATGCAAAAAAATGCAATTGTACCTTACATCTTAATCATGGCGTTCGGTATTGGTCTGATTTTCTTCTTATCTTTAGAAGGCGCCAATAACCAAGAAGACATTGCTGCTGAACATGCAGAAGAAGGCGGAGAAAGTGGAGACGCAGCGCCAGAAGGCGATGGCGGAAGCACGGAATCTGCTGAATTCGATCCTGAAGCACAAGCACAGCAAAGCTGTGTATCATGCCACGGTTCAAGCTATGAAGGCGGAGTAGGTCCTTCACTAGTCGCAACTGAACTGGATCAAGCAGCAATCGAAGACATTATTGCAAATGGTAAAGGCGCAATGCCAGGTGGACTCATCGAAGGTGAGAACATCCCAGCAATGGCTGAGTGGGTACTTTCACTCGAATAGTATTAAAAAACCCTTAGTTCACAACGAGCTAAGGGTTTTTCTTTAGTCGGCGCCTGCGCTTTTTGATTGTCCAGCTGGAACGGCCAGGTTCTCGGGTCATAAGTCAACCCAGCGAAGTGGCAAAGAGCGCCACTTCGCTGGTTCGTCAAAAAACCTTATTGCTCCTGCAGCACTTTGTGCTTCGTCGCAAAGAGATGGACCAAAGAAGTTTGGTCCATCTCTTGCCTGTCGAACCTAAACGGCCGTTTCCGCTTTTCGATTGTCCAGCTCCGGCGCCTAGCCCCTCGAGTCGTTTCAGGTCAGCCGGCGATGGCAAAAAAGCGCCATCATCGGCCAACCTTCCAACGCTTGTCGGGGCTAAGCAAGGCGCCTGCGCTTTTCTAGATTAGGAGGATTTAAAAAATGAATGCTCAACAATTATCATTGCGGCTTACACGTGTAGCGAGCCATGTGCCGACCGGGGCAATTGTGGCGGATATCGGCAGCGACCACGCTTATTTGCCATGCTACCTCGTTTCACAAGGACTGGCTGAACGTGCAATTGCCGGAGAAGTCGTAAAAGGACCTTTTGAGTCCGCAAAAAAACAGGTCAAGCAAGAACAATTGGAAGACAAAATTGAGGTCAGGCTGGCCAGTGGGCTTGAAGCCATCCATCCGGAAGATGGCATTACTGCCATTACCATAGCTGGAATGGGCGGTCCGCTGATCGTTTCGATCCTGGAACAGGGAAATGAAAAATTGGCGGGTGTCAGCCGCTTGATCCTCCAGCCGAATGTCCATGCCAAAGCCATCCGTGAATGGGCACAAACCCATCATTGGATCATCATTGATGAAGAAATTATCAAAGAAAACAATAAGATTTACGAAATTCTCGTGCTGGAGCGGAGCAGCCAGCCGGTTGTCCTTACGCCAGCCGAACTGCTGATGGGGCCCGTCCTCATGCAACAGCAGACGGAAGCGTTCCAGGAGAAGTGGCAGCGAGAAAGCGCGCAGTGGACAAATATCATTGCCTCTATTGAATCCACAGAACAAACACTGGAAATCGTCGATAAGAAAAATGAACTGGTGCAAAAAATAAAACTGGTTGAAGAGGTGCTGAATCGTGAAAATTCCTAATGGACAGCAAATCATCGAAGAGTTTGAAAAATGGTCACCTAAATTCCTGGCGGTGGAAGGCGATCCCATCGGCCTACATGTCGGAACACTGAACAAAAAAGTTGAACGGGTGCTGGTTACGCTGGATGTCAATGAACAAGTGGTAGACGAGGCGATTGAAAAAGGCGTCGGCTTGATCATTGCCCATCATCCGCCGATTTACCGTCCGATGAAAAACCTACAGACCGATTTTCCGCAGGGGCGTATGATCGAAAAGTTGATTAAGCACGATATCGCTGTATATGCAGCCCATACCAATCTCGATGTCGCCAAAGGCGGCGTCAATGATTTATTGGCAGATGCGCTTGGTCTTGCCGAAACGAACGTGCTCGTCCCTACATACGAAGCCGAGCTGGTGAAAATTGCCGTGTTTGTTCCGGAAAGCCACGAAGAACAAGTACGAGAAGCATTAGGAAAAGCGGGAGCAGGAGCCATCGGCGATTACGAATTCTGCAGCTATACTTTATCGGGCACCGGCCGATTCCGGCCAACTGAAAAAGCGGATCCGTATATCGGCGAAGCAGGGAAGATGGAAGTCACTGCTGAATCCAAAATTGAAGTGGTGATCCGTAAATACGAAAAAGACCGGGCGATCCGTGCCATGATTGCAGCTCACCCATACGAAGAAGTGGCGTATGATGTGTTTACGCTGGAGAATAAAGAAGAAGCGATGGGCCTCGGCCGGGTTGGAATGCTGCCTGATGACATGAACTTGGAAGAGTTTGCGGAACTGGTTAAAGAACGGCTCGATGTACCGGCAGTCCGTGTTGTCGGGGATATGGCCAAAAAGATCCGGAAAGTGGCTGTGCTTGGCGGAGACGGCAATAAATACATTCAGGCCGCAAAACGTTCGGGAGCGGATGTCTATGTAACCGGCGATTTGTATTTCCACGTAGCCCAGGACGCAGAAGCGATGGATCTGGCGGTGGTTGATCCTGGCCATCATGTTGAAAAAGTCATGATTCAGGGCGTTGTCGACCATATGTCGAACCGGCAGAACTGGCAATGTGAATTTTTGCCGTCCGAAGTCGATACCGAACCGTTCCGGTTTAAGTAACACCTGTTGCATGCGGAAGACCGCAATAAACAAATAAAAAACGAGAGCCCGAACTATTATGGAATAGTGACGGTGCTCTCGTTTTTTATATTCTCCAGGAAAAGCTGGGCTTCTTTAGGGGATTTTAAAATGATGATTTCTTTTTGCCCACGCAAGCGTTCAAGTTTATTCATCACTTCCGGCCTTTTGTCGGTCGGGTAATTCCATACCCATTTCAAAAAATTGAAGTTGAAGCGTTCTTCGCAGCCGGTCGCCATGTCCGGCCGGGGCTGGCTGCGGTGGCGAAAAGTCCGCAGGATGACGCGATACAGGCAAAGGGAACGGGGAATATCCATAAAAATAATGCAATCGGCCGCTTTCAGGCGGATATCAAGTGTGCCGTTGTAATTGCCGTCAATGATCCACCGGTCTTTTGCGACCAATTGCTGCTGGATGAGTTTTTGCTGGTCTTTTGCAACCGCTTCCCAGTCCGGCTTCCACAGAATCGCATCCAAATGGAACACTTCAATGGACAGTTTTTCGCCAAGTTTTCTTGAAAGAGTTGATTTGCCAGAGCCTCCGGATCCAATCACAGCAATTTTTTTCATCCTATCCACTCCATATCCAAGATGTAATGTACAGAAAAACCGTGAGACTTATTTAAAAGCTCACGGTTTACTTGTCGCTAGGGGCAGGGACGGTCTTTTTCCACTTGCCTTATTTTAAACCTTAACGGGTGGACGTGACAATGCTTTTATTCACCGACCGGGTAAGGTTCAATGCGGTCCGAAGGTTTCGGATGCTTGATTTTTGGTAGAATTTTGTTAAGCGGTACGCTCCGCGTCAAATCGTGGGTAGCTGGATCTTCCGGGTCGTACTTATCCAGGAAGTTCATCACTTCTTTGACAATTGGCGTCGGAGTAGAAGCGCCGGCTGTAATCGCGACGGTTTCGACGCCGTCAAGCCATGACAGGTTCAATTCGGACAGGTCCGAAATGCGGTAAGCCGGAGTTCCGGCGATGTCCTGTGAAACTTGAGCCAGACGGTTTGAGTTGTTGCTCATCGGATCGCCGATAACAATCAATAAATCGGCTTCCGTAGCTTGTGTAGCAACAGCTTCCTGCCGCACTTGCGTCGCCAGGCAGATTTCTTTGTGGACTTCCGAATGCGGGAATTTTTCTTTCAACCGCTTCATCATGTCGACAACATCCCATTGGCTCATTGTTGTCTGATTGGTGACAATAATTTTGTCGGAATCGAGTTCCAAGTTGTTGACGTCCTCGACTGTTTCCACTAAATGCACCAAATCCGGAGCCACTCCTATTGCACCTTCGGGTTCCGGGTGGCCGCTTTTGCCGATATAGACAATTTGGTAGCCTTCTGCCGTTTTTTCACGGATCAAATCGTGGGTCACGGTCACATCCGGACAAGTCGCATCGATTGAAACCAACCCTTTGCGTTTCGCCAGTTCGCGGACTTGTGGGGAAACACCATGCGCTGTAAAGATAACGGTGCCGGTTTCGACTTTCTCCAAAATTTCCAGACGGTTTTTGCCGTCCAGTGTAATGATGCCATCTTCTTCGAATGCATCTGTTACGTGTTTATTGTGTACAATCATGCCTAATATATAAATAGGGCGGGGCAAAGTTTCATCCATGGCCGCATTTTTTGCAATGACCATTGCATCTACCACTCCATAGCAATACCCTCTTGGAGAAATCTTCATTACTTTCATAACCGCACTCCTTTCAAAAACATACTTTCATTATAACGGAGACGGCGCTGCTTTACAAAAGTTGCAATACGGAAAATGCAATTTCATGCTATAATGTCAAGAGCATAAGGAGGGGATTCAATCCCATGACAAAATTTAACGAATATAATTTAAAGCCGTTTATACTTGAAGCGGTAGAAAAATTAGGATTTACAGAACCGACACCGATCCAAAAAGAAATCATGCCCCATATATTGAAAGGCAACTCAGCAATCGGGCAATCCCATACAGGAACAGGGAAGACCCACAGCTTTATCATCCCGATTGCCGAACGCATCGATACGAGCCGCCAAGAAGTGCAGGCTGTCATTTGTGCGCCGACGCGTGAACTGGGAACACAAATTTATGCCGAAATGATGAAGCTTGTAGAAGGGTCCGACATTGAAGTGAAAAGCTTTATCGGCGGAACAGACAAGCAGCGGTCGATCAATAAATTGAAGACTCAGCCGCATATCGTCATCGGTACACCTGGGCGTTTAAGAGACTTAGTAAAAGAAAACGCACTTTTGGTCCACACGGGCAAAATCCTGGTAGTGGACGAAGCGGATCTAGCTTTTGACCTTGGCTTTATCGAAGAAATTGACCAAGTGGCGGGCAAAATGCAGGAGAACTTGGAGATGTACGTCTTCTCTGCAACCATTCCGGAAAAATTAAAGCCGTTCCTGAAAAAATATATGGAATCACCGGTCCATGTGAAAATCGGCGACAAGCGCCCGACAGCAGACGGCTTGGATTTCTACTTGCTTCCAGCCCGCAGCAAGCGCAAAGTTGAACGCCTAAAAGAAGTTATGGGCATTATCAATCCGTATTTGTGCATCATTTTCGTCAACACGAAGACCAACGCCGATTATGTAGCGGGGGAACTGGGCAAAGCAGGCATTCGCGTCGGACGCGTCCACGGTGATTTGCCGCCGCGTGAACGCGTGAAAATGATGAAACAGATCCGCGACTTGGAGTATCAGTACATTGTGGCAACCGACCTGGCCGCCCGCGGAATCGATATCCAAGGGGTCAGCCATGTCATCAACTACGAATTGCCGGAAGACCTGGAATTCTTTATTCACCGTGTCGGGCGTACGGCCCGTGCGGGAATGAAAGGCCTGGCCATCACGATTTTCAATCCGGAAGAAGAAGATGCGATTGTCCGCGTTGAGAAAATGGGCATTCCATTCCAGCAGAAAGACATTGTCAAAGGCGAATTTGTCGACCTGAAAAACCGCCACAGCCGTAAATCCCGCAGCAGAACGCCGAACGAAGCAGATGCTAAAGCGAAGACAATGGTCCATAAACCGAAAGCCGTAAAACCGGGCTATAAAAAGAAAATGAAGTGGAAAATGGACGAAATCAAGAAAATCGAACGCCGCAAAAACCGTAAAAAGTAAGGAGATTTTATCATGTTATTAGGATCACATGTGTCAATGAGCGGCAAGAAAATGCTGCTTGCAGCCAGTGAAGAAGCGAGTTCCTACGGAGCTACTACTTTCATGATTTATACCGGTGCGCCTCAGAACACGCGGCGCAAACCGATTGAAGAATTGAATATTGAAGCGGGGCAAGCGCATATGGCAGCGAACAATCTGTCGAATATCGTGGTCCATGCACCGTATATCATCAATATCGCCAACAGCTTGAAGCCGGACACGTTCGCCCATGGCGTCGAATTTCTGCAAAAGGAAATCGAACGCACAGCAGCGCTCGGCGCGAAGCAGATCGTCCTGCATCCCGGCGCCCATGTCGGCGGCGGAGTGGAAGTGGGGACGGCGAAAATCATCGAAGGCCTGAACGAAGTGCTGTCCCAGGATTATCCGGTGAATATCGCCCTTGAAACCATGGCGGGCAAAGGCA
The DNA here is from genome assembly GCF_020071995.1 of Planococcus chinensis. Lineage (GTDB taxonomy): Bacteria > Bacillota > Bacilli > Bacillales_A > Planococcaceae > Planococcus > Planococcus chinensis_A. Next base: position 260,142 of record NZ_JABWTK010000004.1, read on the forward strand.
CGGAAATCGGCCGCAGCTTCGAAGAAATCGCTGCGATCATCAACGGAGTCACCCATAATGAGCGCTTGTCGGTTTGTTTCGATACTTGCCATACGCACGACGCCGGCTACAACATCAAAGAAGATTTTGACGGCGTGTTAGAGAAATTTGACCGCATCGTCGGCAAGGACCGGATCCAAGTACTGCACATCAACGACAGCAAAAACGTCCGCGGTGCCGGCAAAGACCGCCACGAAAACATCGGATTCGGGGAAATCGGCTTTGAAGCGTTGAATGGCATTGTCCATCATCGGGATTTGAAGCACGTACCGAAAATCCTGGAAACGCCTTACGTCGGCCTTGATGCCAAAAACAAAAAAGCGCCGTACGCTTTTGAAATTGAAATGTTCAAAAACGGAATTTTCACGCCAGGCGTCATCGAAGAACTGAAAACGCCTCTTTAAGAGAAGGACAAAAAAGCCGCAGGTTCGCCTGCGGCTTTTTTATATGGAAAGCAAACTTTAGTTCTAAAACTGGCTTTCAACCATTGGAATTGCAGTTCAGCCGATTCGGCATAGAAAAGCACATCAGCAAAACAAACCAGGAACGGCATACGATTATCAGAAGATACCAAATTAAGTCCTATCTATTTACATTCACGTAAGACTCCTCTATAATTTCTTAATGGTTGTAAATCGTAATCATTATTAATTAGAAAAGAGGCGGCTTCATGGACGCGCCATTGATCAACATTAAAGACATCAGTTTTGAATATGAACAAACAAAAGCGCTCGAGAATATTTCACTGAAAGTGGAAGAAGGAGACTTTTTGGCAATTCTTGGACCGAACGGCTCCGGCAAATCGACGCTTCTGAAAATCATGCTTGGCTTGATCAAACCGACACAAGGCTCGATTGAATTGTTCGGTGTTGACGCCAAAAATTTCAAGCACCGGGAATGGGTCGGCTATGTGTCACAAAAATCGAATTCGTTCAACTCCGGTTTTCCCGCAACGGTTGAAGAAGTGGTGGCAGGAGGGCTTGCTAAAAAGTCCGGCTTGTTCCACCGCTTGCCGAAAGACTACAAAGCGCAGGTCCAACAGGCCTTGGTTGCGGTCGGCATGGAAGCATTCAGCGGACGCAGCGTCAGCGAGTTGTCCGGGGGCCAGCAGCAGCGCATCTTTATTGCACGTGCTCTGGTAGCCAAACCGAAAGTGCTGATCCTTGATGAGCCGACGGTCGGCATCGACCACCAGAACGTCCAGTCGTTCTATAATATGCTGGCGTCGCTCAACCGGGACCAGAACATTACATTGGTTCTCGTGACGCACGACGTCGATACTGTGACGGACAAAATTACGCACGTAGCGTGTCTGAACCAGACCATTCACTTCCACGGATTTAAAGACCAGCTCCATACAATGAGCGACGCTCAGCGCGAAGCATGGTATGGCCATTCTGTCCGGAAAATTCATCATATCGGAGGAGTCCATAGCCATGATTGATGCGATATTTACGTATGCGTTTTTACAAAATGCTTTTGCAGCCGGCATTATCATCGGCGTCATCGCGCCGCTTCTCGGGGTATTTATCGTCGTCAGGCGCTTATCGCTGATTGCAGATGCCTTAAGCCATGTAACGCTTGCCGGCATTGCCGGGAGCCTGTATTTAAGCCAGAGCGTCGCAGCTTTTGCGATGCTGAATCCTTTATTTCTTGGGATTGCGGCATCGGTCGGAGGTTCGATCTTAATCGAACGGCTGAGAAGTTTATACAAGCATTACGAAGAGCTGGCGATTCCAATCATTCTTTCTGCCGGAATCGGCTTTGGGGCCATTTTTATTTCCTTGGCACAAGGCTTTTCGAATGATTTGTTTGGCTACTTGTTCGGATCGGTTTCTGCTGTCAGCCGGGAAGATCTCTTTATCGTTCTCGGCATTGCCATTGTCGTACTGCTGTTCATTTTCCTGTTTTTCAAGGAATTGTTCGTGCTGTCTTTTGACGACGAGTACGCGAAAGCTTCCGGGCTTCCGGCAAAATGGATCCATTTCCTGTTTATGATTGTAACGGCGCTTGTTATTGCCGGATCTATGCGGATCGTTGGGATTCTTTTGGTTTCGTCGCTGATGACAATACCGGTAGCTGCCGCTATGCGCATATCCAAAAGCTTCAAACAAACCATCTGGCTGTCGATTTTGTTCGGGGAATTTTCCGTGATCTCCGGGCTGATCACCGCATTCTATTTCAATTTGGCACCTGGAGGCACCATTGTTGTGACATCGATTTTATTGCTGTTAATCGTCATTGGCTATAAAAAAGTTTCGGTTTCAATGAAAAAGGGGGCAGTTGCATGAACATCACGAAAGCATGGGAAATTTTAAAGGAAAACGGCTATAAAGAAACGGCGAAACGGTCACAGATTCTGGAGCTGTTTGCAGAAGATGACCGTTATCTGACGGCGCGCGATTTGCTGGACGTCATGCAAAAAGATTACCCAAGCATGAGTTTCGATACCGTTTACCGCAATTTGGCCACTTTTGTTTCGCTTGGCATATTGGAAGAAACGGAACTGTCCGGCGAACGCCATTTCCGTATGCAATGCGAAAGCGACCATCACCATCATCATTTTATCTGCATGGATTGCGGCAATGTCAAAGAAATTCCGGTATGTCCGATGGATATGCTCGGTGCAGCTCTTCCAGCATACCAAATCGCCAATCACAAATTCGAAATCTACGGCACATGTCCGGAATGCCAGTAATAGATGAAAGAGCAAGCAGAATTTTCTCTGCCTGCTCTTTTTTTAGTCGATAAAAAATGAACAACCCAACTAAATATTTCTGATCGCATATAAACAGCCAAACTCATGAACGAATCAAAAAAGCCATCCGCGCATAGGGCGCGGATGGCTTTCGTTATGTTTATTTGCCGTTTAAGGCATTTTGCAAAGCAAATTCGTTTTGTACCCATTGTTCCGCTTCGAGCCAATTGTAAACGCGGATGACGTTTTTCGGAATCGGTTCACGGTTATAAGGGGTATCAAACAACAATACCGGAATATCCAGTTCTTCTGAAATTTCCACGGCATTGTCATGTTTATCTTCGAAAAACAGATTCACATTGTGGCGCTTTGCAGTTTCGATCTTTTTATGTGTGCCGATCAGCTCAATATGGTCATAGGCAATTGCGTGTTCCGCAAACCAATCGAACGTGATGTCGCGCACGTTTTCGCCTCGGGCAGAGATGAAATACAGTTCGTACTGGTCCTTCCATTTGTCGAGGATGTTCTTGGCGTTTTCCGAAACCGGGGAAGCGGCGTAAATCTTCGCTTCCGAGCCGCGGAACCAGTTGTAGAACTCGCCTTTCGGCAAATGGGGAAGGGCAGCAGTCAAATCGTATTCTTTTATGTCGTCGAGCGTCAATGTACTATTGAATGCTTCATTGATATGCGGAATCAGCGAAGTCGGGGACGTCACAGTTCCGTCAATATCGATGCCAAAACGGTATCTCATAGCTTCACAACCTTATGCTTGTTGTTCAAGCGCTTCTTTTTCGGCTTTCTCAGCTGCTTGTTTGTCAAAATACTCTTGAGCGAGTTTATCGATTTCGATTTTCAACTCGTCTACCATTGTTTCTTCTGGAACTTTGCGTACGGTTTTCCCGTGCATGAACAGCAAACCTTCTCCGCGGGCACCGGCAATGCCGATGTCTGCTTCGCGTGCTTCTCCGGGACCGTTGACTGCACAGCCAAGAACCGCTACTTTGATCGGCGCTTTGATGTGGGAGATGTATTCTTCCACTTCATTTGCAATGGAGATCAGATCGATTTCGATGCGTCCGCAAGTCGGGCATGAAATCAAGGTAGCTGCGTTTGAAGACAAACCGAACACTTTCAACAGTTCGCGTGCCACTTTGACTTCTTCCACAGGGTCCGCACTTAACGAAATACGCATGGTGTTTCCTAGCCCTTTGGCAAGCAGAGCGCCAAGGCCGGCAGAACTTTTCACTGTACCGGTGAACAAGGTGCCGGATTCCGTGATTCCTAAGTGAAGCGGGTAGTCAAAAGCTTTGGAAGCTTTTTCGTATGCTTCGATGGCCAGGCTGACATCCGATGCTTTCATGGAAACGATGATGTCATGGAAGTCGAGATCTTCAAGGATTTTAATATGATGAAGGGCACTTTCAACCATGCCGTCTGCAGTCGGGTAGCCGTACTTTTCAAGGATTTTGCGTTCCAGTGAACCGGCATTTACGCCGATGCGAATCGGAATGCCTTTTGCTTTCGCTGCATTCACGACGGCTTCCACTTTTTCGCGGCGCCCGATGTTGCCCGGGTTGATGCGGATTTTGTCAGCGCCTTGTTCGATGGCGATCAACGCCAATTTATAATCAAAATGGATATCAACAACAAGAGGGATATTGATGCGTTTTTTAATTTCACCGATTGAATAAGCTGCACGCTCATCCGGGCAAGCTACACGGACGATCTGGCAACCCGCTTCTTCGAGGCGCAGGATTTCCGCCACTGTCGCTTCTACATCATGTGTTTTGGTTGTCGCCATACTCTGAATGAATAATTCATTGCTTCCGCCTACAGTCAGGTCTCCGACTTTAACGGGGCGTGTTTTCGTACGGTGAATACTTTCACTCATTAAAATTCTCTCCTTTTTGGGATGGCTGGTTAAATATCCAGTTCCCCATTTCTTCAACTAGGACAAATGCTAGCTTGTTCCGTTACCTATAGCCATTTTAGCAGTGTCTCAATGGAAAAGACAAGAAGAACGGTCAGGCAGGCTTCTTTTTCGCCGGAGGCTGCTTCGGATAATAATTTGTCGCAAAATGCAGATAAATGATTGTCAGTAAGCCGATTGTCCATGTCACCCAGATGGCAACATCAAAAAAACTGAAAGCAAACGACAAAAGTGTCGGAACTGTGACCGCAAGAGCCGTCGTGCGCCATAAATGCCGATACTCGCCTTTGCGCTTTTTCAAATGGATGAAAGCGAGGCCAATCAAGGCAAAGAGGCTGATTTTGACAAATTGGTAAAGCGTGGTCGAGACGAATAAAAAGATGAAAGCAAACGGGTACAAGAGCCATTTGATGTCCTCTACGAATTCCAGCAAGCCTTCCATATCATTGCCTGTTTCACCAAGTCCCGCCGCAAGTTCTATGAAAGAAACGAGGGTCATCAGCAAAATCAGCAAAAACACATAGCGCAGGATTTTTCCGATGCTCATAATACGGACGGCTGCCTGCTTTCGAGGTTCCATCAGACTGGCTTTAAATAATTGAAATAGGTTCACAGCAATCTTCCTTTCAAGCTATAAGTGTATCGTACCATGCATCTGCGCTCAAAATAGACTGCTTTGTTACGGGATTGTAAATTTTCTCAAAAGGTGTTTACAAGTTCTTATTGAAGTCTTCATAATAGGTTAGGTGTGAAATCGTAAATTTAGGAGATGAATAATAATCGTGGAAACGAACTGGCAAGAAATGCTCTTTACCTTCTTTGGAGGGTTGGGGATTTTCCTATTCTCAATCAAGTATATGGGGGATGCCTTGCAAAAGGCTGCGGGCGATAAACTTCGCGGTATTTTGGACCGCTTTACCACCAACCCGTTCATGGGGGTACTCGTTGGTATCATCGTAACTGTCCTGATTCAATCGAGTTCAGGGACGACTGTTATTGTAGTCGGTCTTGTAAGCGCAGGATTTATGACTCTACGGCAGGCGATTGGCGTTATTATGGGAGCCAATATCGGGACAACCATTACAGCGTTTATCATTGGACTGGATGTCGGTGCGTATGCCTTGCCGATTATGGCACTTGGCGCACTTCTGATTTTCTTCTTTAAGAAAAACCAGATTCAAAATATGGGGCAAGTTATTTTCGGGTTCGGCGGATTGTTCTTCGGGCTTGAACTGATGAGCGACGGCATGAAGCCGCTCCGCGAATCTGCGTCGTTTATTGATCTCACGATCAGCTTAAGCGAAATGCCGATTCTGGGCGTTGTTGTCGGAACGGTGTTTACGTTGATTGTCCAAAGTTCCAGTGCAACAGTTGCAATTTTGCAGGGGCTTTATGATGAGAACATTTTGACGCTTGGTGCTTCTTTGCCGGTTTTGTTCGGCGATAACATCGGAACCACCATTACAGCGGTGCTGGCAGCTTTGGGCGCATCTATTGCAGCGCGCCGTGCAGCAGCTGTTCATGTGCTGTTCAATGTAGTCGGGTCCGTTATTTTCTTAATTCTTTTAACTCCATTTACCATGTATGTGGAATGGATAGCGGGAGTGCTCAACCTGGAGCCGAAAATGCAGATTGCATTTGCTCACGGTACTTTTAACGTAGTCAACACCATCATCCAGTTCCCGTTGATCGGGGCTTGGGCATACCTGGTGACACGTGTTATACCAGGGCAGGATGTAACGATTGAATTCAAACCGAAACACCTGGATGTCCACTTTATCGAACAATCGCCTTCGATTGCGCTTGGACAGGCAAAAGAAGAAGTGCTTCGCATGGGCCATTTTGCGGTACAAGGGCTACAGGAAACTTATGAATATTTGAAAACAAAGAGCAAAAAAGATGCCGAGATGGGCTACCAGTTGGAAGATGCCATCAATAACCTGGATCAGAAAATCACCGATTACTTGGTGCTGATTTCAGCAGAATCGCTTTCGGCAGCGGATTCCACGCGCCACACGATGCTGATGGAAACCGTTCGCGATATCGAACGCATCGGCGACCACTTTGAAAACATCATCGAATTGATCGACTACCAGGAAAACAACCGGGTGAAAATCACGGATGATGCCATGGCTGATTTGGCCGAAATGTTTACACTGACCATTGCGACCGTCGAGAAAGCGTTGAATGCTTTGGATACGACCAGCCATGAGTTGGCAAGGGAAGTAGCTGAACAGGAAGACTTGATCGACAAAATGGAACGCAAATTCCGGAAAAAACATATTTTGCGTTTGAATGAAGGCCAATGTTCCGCTCAGGCAGGAATTGTCTTTGTAGACATCGTCAGCAACTTGGAACGGATTGGCGACCACTCCGTGAATATTGCTGAAGCGATCCTCGGGAACCGTTCATAACAAAAAACTTCATAGAGCTGTAAACCACTCTCTTTCATCGCTTTACATTTATTTAAATGTAAGGCACGATGAAAGAGAGTTTTTAATTTAGGAGGCTGAAAAATGGAAGTGATCGGCTGGATACTCATTGTCTTGTTTTTTATCATTGGTTTTGTGGGTCTGGTTTACCCCATCATCCCAGCGGTTCTATTTATATTCGGCGGCTTTTTGATTTATGGGCTGTTTTTTGACTTCAGCGACTTGCCGTGGTGGTTCTGGCTGATTCAATCGCTGTTTGTCGTTCTGCTGTTCGGGGCAGATGCACTTGCCAATGCGTTTGGGGTCAAGAAATTCGGCGGCTCGAGAGCCGGCTTGTGGGGAAGCACCATCGGGCTGATCATCGGGCCGTTCGTCATTCCGATTGCGGGAATCCTTATCGGGCCGTTTTTAGGGGCCATCATTGCGGAGTTGATTTTCAACCGGTCAAGCCTTAAGCAATCGATCCGTTCGGGCATTGGGTCGGTAGTCGGATTCATCACATCGGTCTTTACGAAAGGAATCATCCAAATCGTGATGGTCGCTTTGTTCTTTTTCCTTGTTTAATCAGTCTTTAGGCTGAATCGCACCAAAAGCCATGCATTTTAATTGTAAGGTTTTGAAAACTTTGTTACGCTAAGAAAGTAGAACAATAGACTCAAGGAGGAATTTGATCATGGCTTATGAATTACCAGAATTACCTTACGCGTATGACGCACTTGAACCACACATCGACAAAGAAACGATGAACATTCACCACACGAAACACCACAACACTTATGTAACAAACGTAAACGCGGCATTAGAAGGCCACGAAGACCTTGCATCTAAATCAGTTGAAGAATTGATTTCTGATTTGCAGGCAGTACCAGAAGACATCCGCACAGCAGTGCGCAACAATGGCGGCGGACACGCTAACCACTCGTTGTTCTGGCAATTGCTTACACCAAACGGCACTGGCGCTCCATCAGGCGAACTTGCAGAAGCAATCGACGCTAAGTTCGGAAGCTTTGATGAGTTCAAAACGAAATTCGAAAACGCAGGCAAAACACGTTTCGGTTCTGGCTGGGCTTGGCTAGTTGTTAACAACGGCGAGTTGGAAGTAACTTCAACAGCTAACCAGGATTCTCCATTGATGGACGGGCAAACGCCAATCCTTGGTGTAGACGTTTGGGAGCACGCTTACTACTTGAAGTACCAGAACAAACGCCCTGACTATCTTGCAGCTTTCTGGAACGTAGTTAACTGGGAAGAAGTATCAAAACGCTTCACAGCTGCTAAATAATTATCATAAATTGAAACTTTGCACACACTTTTTCGTCTGAAAAAGTGTGTGTTTTTTTGATTTCGATGATATACTAACAAAGTAATTTTGGCGGAAGGAGTGCAAACAATGAATACCCCTCAGAAAAGACGTGTTTCGCTTGCAAGGGCAAAGCTGAAATCACATACCGTCTTTCGGATGAATGTCCTCTTTTTCTCCATTTTTCTGCTGTTTTCCGTCTTGATTCTGCGCCTCGGTTATCTTCAAATTGTAAAAGGGGAAGATTTTACCCGGGCATTGGCCCGAACCGAAGAAGTGCCGGTCAATACGAGCGTGCCCAGAGGCCGGATTTTTGATAGCGAAGGCCGCGTGCAGGTCGACAACAACCCTGTCAATGCGATTACATATACGAAAATGCAGACCACAAAAAGAGAAGAGATGCTGACAGTGGCATCCGAATTGGCGAAATTGATCCAAAAAGAAACCGATCGGGTAACTCTGCGCGACAAGCAGGATTTTTATATTTTGCTTCATGGTGAAGAAGCAACAGCAAAAGTGACAGATGAAGAAAGGCAAGCCATCGAAGGTGAAGACATCCAGGAAAAAGAAAAACAGCGCAAGCTGGATGCGCTAGTCCGTGAAAAAATCACGGAAGAAGAATTGAATAGCCTGACGGCAGAAGAGCTGGAGATTCTGGCGATTTACCGGGAAATGACTTCAGGGTATGCGTTGTCTCCTCAGATCATCAAAAATGAAGGGGTAACAGACGAAGAATTTGCCCGTGTTTCCGAGCGCTTGACCGATCCGAAACTAAAAGGCGTTAATACCGTGACCGATTGGAAACGTGTAAAGTCAACTGAACTGACAATCCTTGGCAGTACCACAACGCCGGACCAGGGAATCCCTGCAAGCAAACTGGATTATTACTTGGCCCGGGATTATTCCCGCAATGATCGGGTCGGCACGAGTTTTTTGGAAGAACAATATGAAGAAGTGCTGCAAGGGCAGAAATCCGTTGTTAAGAATATTACCGACGGCCGAGGCCGGGTAGTAGATACGGTTCCTGTCGACGAAGGCAAACCAGGGAAAGATTTGGTGTTGACGATTGACAGTGAAATCCAGAGCGCAATGGAAAAAATCGTGGAAGATAAATTGCTGGCATTAAAACGCGGACCGAATTCACAATTGGTGAAAGACGCGTATCTTGTGATGATGAATCCTCAGAACGGAGAAATCATTTCATTGGTAGGCAAGCGCCTTGGCGAAGACCGGGACGGCAAAACCGTGGTCAATGATTATGCGTTCGGCGCTTTCACGGCAAGCCATGAAATGGGATCGACGGTAAAAGGGGCGACTTTGCTCACTGGCTATTCGCAAGATGCCGTTGAGTTGAATGAAGTCATGATCGATGAACCATTGAAATTCGCCTCTACAACACAAAAAAATTCGATTTTCAATACGCATCTGTTCAACCGCATCCCAATGAGCGACCTGCAGGCGATTGAGCGCTCCTCAAACGTGTATATGTTCAAGATTGCACTTCGGATTGCTGGCACTACGTACCAATACAACCGCGGATTGCGGGTACCGGAAGAAAGTTTTACAACGATGCGCAAATCCTACGCCCAATTCGGACTTGGCGTCAAGACCGGCATTGATTTGCCGAACGAAGCAACCGGATATGCCGGCGGCACTACCAATGGCTATTCGTTATTGGACATGGCGATTGGGCAGTATGATACGTATACGCCGCTGCAATTGGCGCAATACATTTCTACCATCGCGAATAACGGCTACCGGATGGAACCGCATTTGGTAAAAGAAATCCGCCAGCCATCTACAGATGGAAGAACTCTTGGCCCGATTGAAACAACTGTCGAGCCGAAGGTTCTGAATCGCATCAATAATACACAAGAAGAAATCAATCAGGTCAAAGAAGGCATGCGGCGTGTGTATACCGGCGCCCAAGGCTCGGCACGTGCGTTTTTCCAGGATGCACCTTACAAGGCTGCCGGTAAAACGGGAACCGCGGAAGTGACGTATTACGACAAAGAGCATCCATTGAATGGGAAATCTTCCATCAATATTGCGCATATCGGATTTGCGCCTTTTGAGAATCCGGAAATTGCATATGCGGTTGTTATTCCATATGTGACAACGGATTATAAAAATGTGCCGAAAACGAATAACGAAATCGCCCGTGCGGCAGCTGACAAGTATTTTGAACTGACTAAATCAAGAGTGAATGATTCAACAAGTGAAATCTTGCCGCCTTACACTTCCACTGAAGTGGAAGAAGGGGCAGGGCAATAAAAAGCGGAAGCCATCCTATGGCTTCCGTTTTTTGGCTGTTGAGAAACATTCCATTCTCTAAGCCGTTTCGCTCCTTCGCTTTACTCCGTCTCTGCTCCCGCAGGAAACAAGTCTGCAAAGCAGAATTGTTTGCGACGAAGCTAGCGCAGCGATGCAACGCTCTTTCATGTTTCGAAGCTAGTGAAGCGATGCAGAAACAGGAGTAGTAGTTTTTCGCCGCCTTCCGCTTCATTCCGTTTCTTGCTTCTTTACAGGGATCCGCGTGAAAAGAGAGCAAAATGAAGCGCACGCTTGTTTCTCGCCTACTCTTGATATGGAGCAAAACAGCAAAGACTCCCGCGGGACAGCGAAGTGCCGAAATCCACTCGGCTGTCAGGCCGAGTTAGTTCGGCGCAAGCCCGCAGGAAAGCGGAGCTGTTTTGCGGAATATCAGAGATATAAGAAGAAGGAATTTTTTCTATATCTTTATTAACAATCTGAGAAAGGAAGCCATCCTATGGCTTCCTTTTTTTTATTTCAAAATCAGTTCTCATACTATTTAGCATTTTTCTGGTACATAAGTTAGTAGAAATGTTTGGACTTTTGGCTGCGCGTCATATATACGGGCCTAATGCAGCAAATAGTGGAAAGAAGGACAGCCGGCTAACTATTATTGAAAGCATTTTTTTGATAATTGGAACTTCACTTTACAATCTCTTAACAATCGCTTTATATGTCCTCAATAATCTCTCTATATAGTAAAAAGAGTAAAGCAAACAAACACTAGGAGGAACTGCACAATGAGAATCTGGAAATACGCTATGGCATCAACCATTCTTGGATCGGCTTTAGTTCTTGGGGCTTGCGGAAGCAGCTCGGAAGAAACATCGGCTAATGAATCAACAGAAACTTCTTCACAAACCGCTGGAGAAGAATCGGCGCAAGTTGAAGGATCGGTCTCGGGTGACGGTTCATCTACAGTCGCTCCAATCATGGAAGGCATTGTAGAAGAATATGCGGGAGCTCAGCCAAATGTCCAAGTGACAGTCGGCGTATCAGGAACCGGCGGAGGATTTGAAAAATTCATCCAGGGGGAAACAGCGTTCTCAAATGCATCACGTCCTATTAAAGAAGAAGAAGCTGCCAAACTTAAAGAAGCCGGAATTGATTATACGGAATTCCAATTGGCATTTGACGGATTGACCGTCGTCGTCAGCCAGGAAAACGATTGGGTCGAAGATTTGACAGTTGAAGACCTGAAGAAACTATGGGTCGAAGACGGCAAAACGAAAAAATGGTCTGATATCAATCCGGAATGGCCGGATGAAGAAGTTGTATTCTACTCACCGGGAACGGACTCTGGAACATTCGATTACTTCAACGAAGTCATCCTTGAAGATGAAGACTTGGTAAGTGCTGCAACACTATCAGAAGATGACAACGTTTTGGTGCAAGGCATCCAGGCGGATCCAAATGCCATCGGATTCTTCGGCTATGCGTACTATGTCGCTAACCAGGATACATTGAAAGCAGTGAAAATCGGCGGCGTTGAACCGAACAACGAAACGATCGAATCCGGAGAGTACGCTCCGTTGTCACGTCCGCTCTTCACTTATGCCAGCAACAAAGCACTTGCTGAAGATCCGGCAGCATACGACTTCATGAAGTATACGCTGGAAAATGCAGGGGAAATGGCTGAGGCCGTCGGCTATGTAGCTCTTTCTGAAGATGAATACAAAAAGGGTTTAACAGATCTAGAAGCACTGAAAAAATAATTCGGAAGTTCAAGTCTAAGGGTGAGCAGCCGCTGCTCGCCTTTTGCGGTTGAAAGGGGATTCCATATGCGTCCATCTGTGCAAGAAATGATCGCGCAGTCGAAAGGTAAAAAGAACAAACAATTTATCGAAAAAATTATACCCATCATTTTGTTTTTAATTGCTTCAGTATCTGTACTGACAACAATCGGCATCGTATTGACATTGATAGTTGAAACGGTCACATTCTTCACCCGCGTGCCTATCACTGATTTCCTGTTAGGCACCACTTGGCTGCCATTCTCGAATAAAGAAGCGCTGTTCGGCATCTGGCCGTTGATCCTCGGGACACTGAAAGTGACTTTGATCGCCACCATCGTGGCAGTGCCGATCGGCATAGGAGCAGCAATTTATCTGAGCGAATACGCCGGAGAAACCGTCCGCCGCATCGTCAAGCCGGTACTGGAAATATTGGCCGGTATTCCGACGATTGTTTACGGATTCTTTGCTTTAACGTTTGTCACACCGGTTCTTCAAAGTTTCTTTCCGGAAATTAAGATCTTCAATGCCATATCACCGGGGATTGTGGTAGGGATTATGATCATTCCGATGATTGCTTCTTTATCAGAAGATGCCATGAGTTCTGTGCCGAAGCAAATCCGCGAAGGCGCGCTTGCCATGGGATCGACAAAATTCGAAGTGGCAATGAAAGTGACATTGCCGGCGGCCTTGTCCGGAATTGTCGCATCCGTTGTATTGGCCATTTCACGGGCAATCGGGGAAACGATGATTGTTTCCCTTGCTGCAGGGTCGACGCCGAAGATGGACGGGGACTTTACAGGTTCCATCCAAACGATGACGGCCTATATTGTCCAGGTTTCCAAAGGGGATGCAGGATATGGCACAACCATTTACTACTCCATCTATGCAGTCGGATTTACGCTGTTCGTCTTCACGATGGTGATGAACATCCTCGCAAGTTACGTGTCAAAACGTTTCAGAGAGGAGTATTAAGATGAAATACATTGACCAAGAATTAGTCGTTAAACGAATGAACGGAAGAAATATAGTAAACACGCTTTTTAAAGGGCTATTCCTGCTTGCCACATTGGTGTCGCTATTGTTTTTGGCGATTCTCCTTTACCGGATCGGTACACAGGGAATCAGCCATCTTTCATGGGATTTCCTGGCCAATTTCGCTTCCCGCTTCCCGGAAAAAGCCGGCATTAAAGCGGCGCTCGTCGGATCGTTATGGCTGATGGCGGTAGTCGCACCGACGTCCATCATTCTCGGTGTCGGCTCAGCCATCTATTTGGAGGAATACGCGAAAAAGAACCGGATGACTGCTTTTATCCGCACCAATATTTCCAACTTGGCCGGGGTGCCGTCCGTCGTCTTCGGTTTGCTTGGATTGACCATTTTTGTCCGTGCGTTGTCTCTTGGCAACAGTGTCCTTGCAGCCGGCTTTACGATGAGCTTGCTGATTTTGCCGGTCATCATTGTGGCTGCACAAGAAAGCATACGGGCCATTCCAGGAGAATTGCGCGACGCGTCTTATGGCATGGGTGCTACAAAATGGCAGACGATTGTCAAAGTCATTTTGCCGGCTGCTATTCCTGGAATTTTGACAGGGAGTATCTTGGCACTGTCCCGGGCTATCGGAGAAACGGCGCCGCTGATCGTCATCGGCATACCGGTGATTATTCAGTTCTTGCCGTCCGGCGTCATGGATACATTTACCGCTCTGCCGATGCAGATATACGATTGGTCCAGCCGCCCGCAGCAGGAATTTCAGGTTGTGGCCGCAGCAGGAATCATCGTATTGATGGTGGTTCTTCTCTTGATGAACACCGTCGCAGCCGTCATCCGGAACAAATTCCAAAAACGTTACTAATCTTATTCATGCGGAAGGGGATTCATTATGACAACAGTAAGCATACCGAAAACAAAGAAGGGTTCAAAATTAGCGGAAACGGAGAACCGTAAATCTGTCTACCTGACGAAGCAGCTGAATTTATGGTACGGAGAAAAGCATGCGTTAAAGAACATTGACCTCGACATCAAAGAAAACGAAGTCACAGCGATTATCGGGCCGTCCGGCTGCGGGAAATCGACATACATCAAAACTTTGAACCGGATGGTGGAGCTGGTGCCATCGGTCAAAACCTCGGGGGAAATTCTTTACCGGGACCGCAATATCTTCGATTCGGATTACGGCGTCGAAGAATTGCGCACTCGCGTCGGCATGGTGTTCCAGAAGCCGAATCCGTTTCCAAAATCGATTTACGACAATATCGCTTACGGGCCGCGCATCCACGGCATCAAAAACAAGAAAATTCTCGACGAAATTGTCGAGAAAAGTTTGCGCGGCGCCGCTATTTGGGATGAAGTGAAAGATCGCTTGACGGAAAATGCCTACAGCGTTTCCGGCGGCCAGCAGCAGCGGATCTGTATTGCCCGTGCACTTGCCATCGAACCGGATGTCATCTTGATGGACGAGCCGACTTCGGCGCTAGACCCGATTTCAACTTTGAAGATCGAGGAATTGGTGCAGGAACTGAAACGGGATTACAGCATCATTATCGTGACACACAATATGCAGCAAGCGGCGCGCATTTCGGACAAAACCGCTTTCTTCCTAAACGGGGAAGTCATTGAATACGATCAAACGGATACCATTTTTTCCAACCCTTCAGACAAGCGGACGGAAGATTACATTTCAGGCCGGTTCGGCTAATAGAAGGAGGAAATCCAGATGTCAGTACGCGAAAAATTTGATTACGAACTTCAATCTGCCCAGGAACAATTAATTACATTGAGCAATATGGCCGTCGATGCCTTGACGAAAGCGGTCAATGCGCTGACAGACCATGACATAGACGCTGCCCTCGAAGTGATTGAAGACGATAAAGCGATCAACCAGCTCGAAGAAGAAATCAACGACAAAGTCATTTTGCTGATCGCCAAGCAGTCTCCTGTGGCGACAGACCTCAGAAGGCTCATTGTCATCATCAAAGTGGCGACGGATATGGAGCGGGTCGGCGATTATGCCGTGAATATCGCAAAAGAAACGATCCGGATCGGCAAAGAGGAATTGTTGTCGCCCATCCATGAAATCAAGCAGATGCATGCGCTTGCTGCTGCGATGCTGCGGCAAGTGATTGAAGCGTTTGTTGAGGAAGACATCGTCAAAGCAAAGGAAATTGCAGAACTGGACGATCAAGTGGACAATCTTTACGGCGTTGTCATCAACAAGCTGATGAAATCGGGGGCACAGCATCCGGATAAATTGAGCCAGATTACGCAGCTTGCATTTGTTTGCCGCTATATGGAGCGCTCGGCCGACCATGCCACCAATATAGCCGAACAGCTATTTTACCTGGTGCGCGGCAGCCATTACGATTTGAACAAATAATCCCGTTCTCCGGCTTAGCTTTCCGCCGGAGAATTTTTTATGGAAAGGAAATAAAAGTTAGCCGCTAGCAGTAGACTTTGCCATGAAATATGCTATAATAATTAAGTCGTATAGATCAACCGCTTAAATAAACAAATGATCTTTGAAAGAATTAGGAGGGATACCGATGCGTGTTAACATCACTTTAGCTTGTACAGAATGTAGCGAACGTAACTACAGCACTGTTAAAAATAAGCGCAACAACCCTGAGCGTCTTGAAATGAAAAAATATTGCTCACGTGAAAAGAAAATGACTTTACACCGTGAAACGAAGTAATTCATTGACTGCCAAAACCTTAACGGGTTTTGGCTTTTTTCTTTATAAAGGACAAAAACCGATGGAATCTTTTAAACTAAAGAAAGATACTTCCATTTACATTACATAGAATTCATTTTAACTTTTTTAAGAAGGAAGGAGGCATTCAATTGGATAAAGCGATGCAGCGCAAGCAGGTACTCGAACAATTGAACAATATGGAAAGGGCGGAGCACCAGCGGAAATCACGCCTTATTGTCGGCCGTTTGATGGAAGACCCCGCTTTCCAAAGAGCCGGTACAGTCGGTGTCACCATCTCGGCGTTTCCGGAAGTGGATACCCATGAACTGATACAAGCCTGCTGGGAAGCTGGAAAAAGAGTGGCTGTTCCGAAGTGCTGGCGCAAAGACCGCACAATGGACTTTTATGCAATCACCGATTTTAATCAATTGGAAACGGTTTATATGCATTTGAAAGAACCAAAAGTGGAGGAAACGGTGCACTTGAAAGCGGAAGACATTGATTTGCTCATCGTGCCGGGAGTGGTGTATACGAGAGAAGGCTACCGCATCGGTTTTGGCGGGGGTTATTATGACCGTTATTTAGCGACTTACACCGGGGCAACCCGTTCATTGGCGTTTGGCGTGCAGCTGGCAGACCGCATTTTTGTGGAGCCCCACGACATTCCGGTGGATATGATACATACAGAATGCGAATCGATTGCAACAGGGAAGGTGAGCGGATGAAGAACTTATACGATGTGATGCAACTGCTGAAACGTTACGGCACCATTATTTATACGGGCGACCCGATTGCGGATCTTGAGCTGATGGAGGAAGAAATCCGCGAGCTTTACCGGCTGCAATTTATCAGTGCCAAAGAATACTCGACCGCGATGCTTATCTTGCGCCAGAAAAAACGCCAATAAATGCAAATTAAATTAAAATAGGAAACCAAAGCGTGTTTGAAGCGTATCAGAAGGGGTATCTTTTATGTTGAGTCACCGTTAAGATTGTGACAATTCTGTCTACTTAAGCCGAGCATATGTTAAGATACGTTAAAATCCCAATTTAAAAGGAGGATGCAGAGGATGTGGAAGAAGGAATGGCCGAAGCATTCTATTCTTGCAATCGCCATCATAGCTACCTGGTTAAAGACTTATCTAACGTATAAAACCAGCTTTTCAATCACCATAGATAATGCGCTACAGGAATTCATTTTATTCATTAACCCTTTAAGCTTGCTGCTGTTTGCTTATGGAATCGCGTTGTTCTTTAAAAATGACAAAGCCAGAAACCGTTATATACTCGTTATTGCACTTATTTCTTCTATTATATTATATGCGAACGTTGCCTTTTACCGCTTTTTCAGTGACTTTATCACGTTGCCGGTCCTGTTTCAGACAGACAATTTCGGAGACTTGGGATCGAGCGCTTCCGAAAGTGTTTTTATCACCGATCTCGTCTATTTTACGGATGTCGTCCTGATCTTGCTTGCTATTAAGTTTATCCGGACAAGACCGGCTGCAAACTTGAATCTTGCTGGCCAGAGAAAAGCGTATTTCATAATTTCGGCAGCCGTCCTGTTTTTTAATTTGGGTTTGGCCGAAACGGAACGCCCACAATTGTTGACGCGCGGTTTTGACCGGGAAATGCTTGTCAAAAATATCGGTATGTACAATTACCATTTATACGATATGTATGTGCAATCAAAGTCGCAGGCGCAGCGGGCCCTTGCTACAGGCTCTGAACTGGTCGAAGTGAACAACTACATCCGTGCGAACCAGCCGGATCCGTCTGAGGACATGTTTGGCGTCGCCGAAGGGCGGAACTTGATTATCGTGACACTGGAATCTTTGCAGTCGTTTACGATTAATGGAGAAATGAACGGCGAACCGATTACGCCTTTCCTCAGTGATTTGACAGAAGACGAGGATACCATTTACTTCCCAAACTTCTACCATCAGACCGGCCTTGGCAAAACCTCCGATTCTGAGTTCCTGGTAGAGAATTCGCTTTACCCGTTAAGCGGCGGAGCGGTTTTCTTCACGCACAGCGGAAACACCTTCAATTCCATGGCGGAAAGCTTAGGCGACAAGGGTTACCATACCTCTGTCCAGCACGCCAATACAAAGAGCTTCTGGAACCGGGACATCATGTATCAGTCATTGAACATCGAGAAATTTTTTGGCATCGAGAGCTATGCAATCGGCGAAGGTGATGCCGTCAACTGGGGAATGAAAGATATCCCATTCATGGAGCAGTCGGTTGAACATATGGCCGATTTGCCGCAGCCTTTCTATACGCGTCTGCTCACGTTGACCAATCATCATCCTTTTTATCTGGATGAGGAAGACAAATTGATCGACGAATATGATTCCAATTCGGGAACCGTCAACCGCTATTTCCAGACAGCCCGCTATTTGGATGAGTCCGTTAAAGTCCTATTTGAGGAATTGAAAGAACAGGGGCTTTATGACAATTCCATCATTGTGATGTACGGCGACCATTACGGCATTTCTGGAAACCACAACGAAGCGATGGCGCAATACCTTGGAAAAGAAATCACGCCTTATGAATCCGCTCAATTGCAGAAAGTTCCCTTCTTTGTCCATATCCCAGGATACGGGGAAGGCCATGTCGATGAAGAAATCGGAGGGCAAATCGATATCCGGCCGACTGTCATGCATTTGCTGGGTGTTGAGTCTGAACAAGACATTCAGTTTGGCGGGGATTTGTTCTCTGAAGAACATGAAGAATTTGTCATCTTCCGGGATGGCCGTTTTATCACCAGCCAGCATGTCTATGCGGGGAATGTCTGCTACGACATCGACACAGGCATAGAGACGGACAAAGCGGCCTGTGAATCCTCCATCGAGCCTGCAATGACCGAACTGGAGTATTCCGAGTCAATCATCAACGGAGACCTTCTGCGGTTCTATGATGAAAAGAACGGCCAATTGATCCTGTCAGAGGATGATTTGAAAAAACTCGAAAAAGAGCAGCAGAAGCTTAAAGAGGATACGCAAAACTAAATCAAAAAAGGTTCCGGGATATTTTCCGGAACCTTTTTTTGTTGGGCAGAAAGAAAAAAACTGATGCATGGGAGCATCAGTTTTTTAAGGATTAGTGCAGGCTTGGTGGGTAACCTTGGAAAATGATTGTCGCTGCTGTGAAAGCACCGAAAATCACAAACGTACCGAAGTTAAAAAGAAATCCTAAAATTTGTTTGTTTTTAATGGTTTGCACAGAGCCAATTGCCGCTAACACAGCAATAAGACCAAAAATAACCATAAGCAAGTTCATCTATGACACTCCCTTCAACTTTAACAGCCAGTGCCGTCGCGTTCTCTTTTATTGTAAAGAATTTGGCTAAGTTTGTCGAGCGCTAAAAATGTCATTCCGTTGAACAGTTGGAATGCTATAATTTAAAAGAGGTGAACAAAATGCTGAAAATCAACCAAATGGAGCTGGGCCCTGTCCAGACAAATTGCTATATCATATCAAATGACCAAAAAGAATGCCTGATTTTCGACCCGGGCGAGGAAAGCGGCAAGATTGTGTCTTTCCTGAAGTCCAAACAATTGAAGCCACTAGCCATCCTGTTAACCCACGCACATTTTGACCACATTGGGGCAATCGACGACTTGCGGGAACTCTATGCAATTCCGGTTTATTTGCACCGAGTGGAAAAAGACTGGCTGAGCCGCCCGAATTTAAACGGTTCCGGCAAATACAGCATGGTGCCGGATTACCGGATGAAAGAAGCCGATGTTTTGCTGGACCAGGAAAATGTGCTCGAAATCGGTTCGTTCAAAATGGACTTATTCCATACGCCGGGGCATTCTCCGGGAAGCGTCACTTTTTCATTCGGCGATGAAGGCTTTGCGATTGTGGGCGACACCTTGTTCCGCGGCAGCATCGGCCGTACCGATTTGATCGACGGATCCGAGAAAAAGTTATTGCAATCGATACGTGAATCCTTGCTGACCCTTCCGGAGCATATGATCCTTTATCCCGGGCACGGCCCGGAAACGACACCTGAAAATGAAAAAGCGAGCAACCCTTTTTTGAAAGCGTAGCGAGCAAACAAAAAAGCGGCCACGAGGGCCGCTTTTTCTTTGTTTTCTAAAGTTGTTGATTAGTGTCCAGCACCAGGAATATGGATGAACGTAGTGTAATAAGTGAAGCCGACGAAAAATACTGTTAAGTAAGCTCCAAAAACATACAAGTACATGCGTTCAGAAATATTTAAGAATCCAAGTAGTACAAAAAAGCCGGTATTAGCAACCATTATCAATGATACTTCTACCATGTCGCCTACATAAAAAAGAACTGCAAAAATCCCAGTCCACCATCCCATTAATTTAAACATTTTGTCCATGGGTAATCCCTCCTTTGCCACACTACAGTAATCTCCTGTTTATTATATAGGAAATTGAGCGAGTGTGTAAACTACGAGTTGGTCTTTCTTTGTGACAAACACGTGTATTGTTGCTTCAAGCTTAACAAAGATTCGATTTTCCGACAAGGCGTTCAAAAAAAGCCTATGCCAAAAATGGGATTTGCCCCGAAAACCGGGGGTCAAATAATTATTTTTGGAAAAAGTATTCCATTTTTTGAGGAGGCTCGCTATACTATGAGGGTACAAAGCGGCGGCCTTTGTTCAATCCAAAACAGGAGGTGGCTATGCAAGAAATTGTTGAACGCCGATGTGCCAACCTGCTTCAGGATGCGGTTGAAAATGGCACAACAGACATCCACATCAAACCCGAACCGACCTGCTACACGGTTTCTTACCGCTCGTTCCAATCGCTGCGGCAAGTGGCCAAACTCCCCCTTGATCTGGGCAATCGCATGATAGCCTATTTCAAATATCTTTCCCTATTAGACATGAGCGAAAAACGAAAACCCCAAACCGGATCCTTTCACCTTCCCATTCAAGACCTTCCTTATTATTTCAGAATATCAACCCTTCCTTCCGTTTTGACAAAAGAAAGCATCGTCATCCGTGTGATGGCAGATAATGTTGCAGAATCGATCCATCAGCTTGCCGCTTTCCGGGATTCCGCACATTTGCTGGAAAAACTGGCAGAAGCGCCGCAAGGGCTGATTTTATTGACCGGTCCGACTGGCTGCGGCAAATCGACGACGCTTTATTCACTCTTAAAGCATTGCAGCGAAAAACTGAACCGCAATATTATCACGCTCGAAGATCCAGTCGAACGCAAAAACCAATCAATCCTGCAAATCCAGGTCAACGAAAAAGCCGGCCTAGGCTATGCAGCCGGGCTAAAAGCAATTCTCCGCCATGACCCCGATATCATCATGATCGGCGAAATCCGGGATGCTGATACGGCGCAAATTGCTGTGCGCGCGGCGCTGACCGGACACCTGGTGTTTTCGACAATCCATGCCCGGCATTCAGTCGGGTGCCTGCACCGTCTTCGGGACTTGGGCATTTCCTTTGAGGATATGTCACAAACGCTGATTGCTGTTTCCGCACAGCGCATTATCCCGGTGTATCCGGATATGGAAGACCCTGAACTGTCGTACCGGGCTTTGTATGAAATTCTGCACGGCGACCGGCTGGATGAAGCGCTGGAATCCGCAAAAGGCCAGAAAAGCTATTCCTTGCCGGAGCATTTGTCTTTCGGCGGACAGATCAGGGAAGGAGTGAAAATTGGTGCGATTGAAGCTTCCTATGAAATCAAACCAAATTCCTATCCGTGACCGGGAACATTTTCTGAGCCGCCTCGCAGTCCTGATGAAAGAAGGCTATTTATTGCCAACGGCGCTGACGCTGCTCTTGCCGATGCATACCTCGAAGACCGAAGAAGCTTTAACCGGCATGACAGGCATCCTGAAAGGCGGCGGCAATGCCGCAGAAATTCTGAAGTTTCTCGGCTTTAAAGATCAGGTGCTATTTCCCGTGGAAATCGCGGAGCACCATGGCCGCCTGGCGGAATCGATCGAAAGCATTGCCAAAAGCTTCGCCCGGACCGAAGGCGTCCAGAAAAAGCTCCGCAACATTTTGGTGTACCCGGTGTCGCTGCTGCTGTTCACATCGGTGCTGTTCCTGTTTTTCCGCACGAATTACGTCCCCAATTTAACCGAATTGATGGAGTCTTTGCAGTCAGGGGAAGAATCGGGCGGGGTGCCGGCATATTTATTGAGTTTGCCTGATGTGTTTATCGGTATTTTTGCAGTCATCGGAATCACATTCGCCGTTTTCTGGGCGCTGCTCCAAAAGCAGTCTGTCGACCGGCAAATCGCTTGGCTTCTGAAATTTCCGCTGCTCCGCAAATTCATGCGGCTGTACTGGTCGCATCTTTTGGCAAGAGAGTTGGGAACTTTACTTCACAGCGGCATTTCACTTCAGGAATCGCTTCACCTGCTCCAAAACCAGACTTATCATTCCATCATTCAATTCATGGCAAAGTCCTGCCACGAAGAAGTGATGACAGGCAATCCGCTGTCAGCGGCGCTTGGCCGCCAGCCTTTTTTCGCCGCTGATATGGCTTCGTTTGTCCAGCATGGGGAAATGACCGGTTATCTTGGGAAAGAATTGATTCTCTACAGCGAAGTGCTGATGGAGCGCATTGAACAGCACACCGCCCAATTGCTGCGCATCATCCAGCCGTCGTTTTTTGTCATGATTGCCATCTGCATTGTCGGAGCTTATTTGGCGATCTTATTGCCCATGTACAATTTAGTCCATACCATTTGAGGAGGAGAATTATGCGTCTATTAAAAAACCAAAAAGGATTTACATTGATTGAAATGCTGATCGTTATGCTCATTATCACGGTATTGATCGCCATTGCCATCCCGAACGTCACGAAGCAGACATCGGCGGTCGATGAAAAAGGCTGCAAAGCGTTTGTGCACATGGTGCAGGGCCAGGTGGAATCTTACCGGATGGATGAGAAAAAAGTGCCGACCATTGCCGAACTGGTGTCAGGCGGATATTTGAAAACCAATGAAACCACTTGCCCGAACGGCGATGCGGTGGAGATTTCCACTGATGGAGTCGTGACATCAAGAGCGTCTTAAAGCAAGGAGGCTTTACTTTGCTGGAAATGCTCCTCGTGCTGGCGATTTTAATGACCATGGTCGGCATCGCCATCCCTTCGTACCGCACCTTTGAAACAGAACAACAAGAAGACCGTTTTTTTGATTTGCTGCTGCGGGACATTTACTATGCCCAAAGTGAAACTTATCGCAGTAAAACATCGGTTATGGTAGTATTTCGCCAAAGCGACCGGACCTACGAAGTGATTCAGAATTTCAGAAAGCTGCTACCGACGAGAAAACTGCCGCCCTCGGTCAGCATCCAAAAGGCGAGCAATATCGACGGCGTCTATTTTACGGCAAACGGTTCTGTGACAAGTGCAGGAACGATGTGGTTTTCTACGAGTACGGGTGAACGTTCGATGGTCATCCATCTGGGAAAAGGAAGGGTGGTTTTTTCTGAATGAACACGGATATTCCTGGGCGGAAACAATGGTTAGCCTGCTGATGCTGTTTATGCTATTCGGCACCTTGCTGCCGGTGATGCAGCAGCTGCAGCAGTCGCTCCATTTAAAGAAAGAACGCATGATTGCGGTTGAGACACTCCATGAAGGCGCGAAGGAAATGCGTGGATTCAAAAACACGAGCGGGGAAAGGCGAGTCAACGGGACGGTTTACCGTTGGGAAATGGCTGACCAGCTTTGTGTGCATTACGAAAATTACCAGAAGGCTGAAAAAACGATATGCATCGAATGAACAGGCTTGATGAAAAAGGCTTCGTCTTCTTGAATTCGCTGCTGGAACTGTCAATTTTGATGATTTTTCTGCCGATTATAGTGCTTTTTTTCGGATTTATGGTGTCATTTTCCAAAGAAACCCATGCCAAACATACGGAATGGCAGTTATTCAGCGTAGAGTTGCAAAGCTATCTGGCAGGAAGCGAGTCAATTGAAATCATCAATAATGGAGGGGGAATCCGTACAATTCAACAAAGTGTGGAATTCGATATCGAGCTGTATGATCATTCAGTAAGGAAACAGAAGTTTAAGCAAGGCCATGAGATTATGCTGACCGGCATCAAAAATTGCCGGTTTGGAATGAATGGCCCGAAATTTACCGTCCATGCAGAATTTTCAAACGGTGCAATAGAGGAGGCGGAATATGTGGTTACACCTCCTTAAGTCCGGTAAGGGCGCGTTATATCCGGGAACACTGGTGTTTTTTCTATCGGCGCTCATCCTGCTGTCCCACGGCGTATCTGTCTATTCTGTCCAATACAAAACATATGATGGATTGGAAAATATGCATAGACATGCTACGATACAACTACTAATGGAAATTGAAAAGCAGAACACGCCGGAGCAGTAGGGGAGTCTTAGGTAGAAAGATGAAAAGAATATATTTAGTCGGATTTATGGGCTGCGGCAAAAGTGCGGTGGGCAGAAGGCTCAGTTTTTTACTGAAACTGCCTTTTTACGATATGGATAAGGAAATTGTCCGCCAGACAGGCAAAACGATACCGGAGATTTTCGAACAGAACGGGGAAGAGTATTTCCGGAATCTCGAAACGCAGTTTTTAAGAAACCACAGCCATGACAATTGCATCATTTCGACTGGCGGCGGTGTAGCGCTTCGTGCAGAAAATCGGAAAATTATGCGAGAAACCGGCTTGGTGCTATTTTTGGATGCCCCTTTTCGGGAAATTTGGCGGCGGATCCATAATGACGTGAACCGGCCGATTGTCCGCAACTCAACTCGGGAAGAAATCGAAGCTTTGTTCAAATCGCGCTACCGCCATTATAAAGCGGCTGCCCATATTACCATCCGTACAGAATTCCGCACCTTGCGGCAAATAACACAATATGCCGCTTTTCAAGTGAATCGTTTAAAAGGCGAATGATAAATGTATCTTTTCATTTATTGTTCGTCTTTTTGTGCTCTGTAGAAAATTGTTTGCGCTTCCGCCTAATCAATGTTAGGATATAGTCAAAGTTATACTATTCTGTATAACGGTTTGGACCAAATGATTCGATTTGGGCGGATGAGCGCACGGGGAGAGAACGCGAAAGCGTCGCCGAAGGAGCAAATAACAACAGTTATGAATCTCTCAGGCAAAAAGACTCGTGCGGGACGCATCTCTGGAGAACGCTGCTTTGCAGCTACCAAAGAGGAAAGCCGTAAAGGTAAACTTTCAGGTTCCAGGACAGAGATTTCCCTATTTTAGGGGAATCTCTGTCCTTTTTTTGTGGAATTTGATTATCCGAGGAGGAAGATGAATGGGCGAAATGACAGGACAATTGCAGCGTACCCCTCTTTTTGAGGCATACGCAAAGTACGGCGGAAAGACAATTGATTTTGGCGGATGGGAACTTCCGGTCCAATTTTCAAGCATCAAAGAAGAGCACGAAGCGGTAAGAACAAAAGCGGGCCTTTTTGATGTTTCGCATATGGGTGAGATCCTGGTGACAGGTTCCGGCAGCCTGGAATTTTTGCAGCGCCTGGTGACCAATGATGTTTCCAAAATACAGGACGGCCAAGCCCAGTACACGGCAATGTGCTACGAAGACGGCGGTACAGTAGATGATTTGCTGATTTATAAAATCAGCGACGGCCATTACTTGCTGGTGGTCAATGCTTCCAATATCGATAAAGATTTCGAATGGATGCAGCAAGCTGTTTCCGGCGATGTAAATCTCGACAACCAATCGGACAAGTACGGGCTATTGGCGCTTCAAGGGCCGCTTGCGCAATCCGTTTTGCAGCGTTTGACGGATGAAGACCTGTCGGAAATCAAAGCATTCCGTTTTAAAACGGATGTGAAAGTCGGCAGCCATTCGGTCATTGTTTCCCGGACCGGTTATACAGGAGAAGACGGATTTGAAATTTACGCAAACCCGGAAGCGACAGTCGCGCTTTGGGATGAGATTCTTGCAGAAGGGCAGGCAGACGGTGTGCTGCCTTGCGGTCTAGGGGCACGGGACACGTTGCGCTTTGAAGCATGCCTGGCGCTTTACGGCCAGGAATTGTCAAAAGACATCACGCCGCTTGAAGCCGGCATCAACTTTGTCGTGAAATTGAAGAAAGAATCGGATTTCATCGGAAAAGCGGCGCTTGCTGAACAAAAACAAAACGGCGTGCCGCGCAAATTGGTCGGCATTGAAATGATCGATAAAGGAATTCCGCGCCACGGCTATCCGGTTTATGCAAACGGTGAAAAAATCGGGGAAGTCACGACAGGTACCCAGTCGCCGACTTTGAAGAAAAACATCGGGCTGGCTTTAGTGTCTACTGAATTTGCCGAAGTGGGATTGGAACTGGAAATTGAAATCCGCAATAAACGCCTAAAAGCGAAAACAGTCGAAACACCGTTCTACAAACGATCAAAATAATTTCATTTGAAAAGGGGACAGCACTCCATGAAACATCGTTATTTACCAATGACGTCTCAAGACGAAAAAGACATGCTGGACACAATCGGAATCCAATCGATCGACGAATTGTTTGCGGATATTCCTGAAAAAGTCCGTTTTAAAGGCGAATACAATATCAAACCGGCAAAATCTGAATCTTCCTTGACAAAAGAGCTGGCTCAATTGGCGGCGAAAAATGCCGATTCCAACCGTTTCGCTTCATTCCTAGGCGCTGGCGTTTACGACCATTACAAACCGATCATTGTGGACCATGTGATTTCACGTTCTGAGTTTTATACGGCTTATACTCCGTACCAGCCGGAAATTTCACAAGGCGAATTGCAGGCGATTTTTGAATTCCAGACGATGATCAGCGAATTAACCGGCATGGATCTTGCGAACTCTTCGATGTATGACGGCGGAACGGCTCTTGCAGAGGCAGGGATGCTGGCTGCCGGACATACGCGCCGCAAAAAGATTCTCGTGTCCCGCGCAGTCCATCCGGAATCACGCGACGTCGTGCGTTCTTACGCACTCGGCCAATCCATTGAAGTGGAAGAAATTCCATTGAAAGACGGCCATACCGATGTTGAAGCATTGAAAAACTTGATTGATGACAATGTGGCAGCTGTCATGATCCAATACCCGAACTTCTTTGGCCAAGTGGAAGATTTGGCTGTGCTTGAACCGATCATCCACGAAGCGGGGGCGTTGTTCGTTGTATCAGCCAATCCATTGGCGCTCGGCGCATTGACGCCCCCAGGAAAACTGGGCGCTGATATTACGGTTGGCGATGCACAGCCGTTTGGAATCGCAGAAGCGTTCGGCGGACCGCATTGCGGATACTTCGCTGTGACAAAAAAATTGATGAGAAAAGTTCCTGGACGTTTAGTCGGTGAAACAACGGATGAAGACGGGCGCCGCGGTTTTGTTTTGACTTTGCAAGCGCGCGAACAGCATATCCGCCGCGACAAAGCGACTTCCAATATTTGTTCGAATCAGGCCTTGAACGCACTTGCTGCTTCAGTTGCAATGACGGCGCTAGGAAAAGTCGGCACTAAGCAAATGGCGGTGCAAAACATCACCAAAACCTACTATATGAAACAGCAGCTGAAACAGGCTGGATTTGAAATCGCCTTTGACGGCGCTCATTTCAACGAAATTGTTGTCAAAACGAAAGCGCCTGTGAAGGAAATCAATGCCAGCTTGCTCGAAAAAGCCATCATCGGCGGATACGATCTTGGGCGCAGCTACGATGAACTGGCAGGGCATATGCTCATTGCGGTTACCGAACAGCGTACGAAAGAAGAAATCGATGCATTTGTGCAGACAGTTGCTGCAGCAGTGCAAGAAATGGGGGCTACTCATGCATAAAGACAACCAACCGCTCATTTTTGAAATGACGAAAGAAGGCCGCATCGGCTACAGCCTGCCGGATCTTGAAGTTCCGGAAATCGATTTGGAAGATGTTCTGCCGGAAGGCTTGATCCGCAAAGAAGCAGCAGAGCTTCCGGAAGTATCGGAACTCGACATCATGCGCCATTACACAGCTTTGTCTAAACGCAACCACGGCGTCGATTCCGGATTTTATCCATTGGGTTCATGCACAATGAAATACAATCCGAAAATCAACGAAACCGTTGCCCGTTTCCCTGGATTCGCAAACATCCACCCACTGCAGGAAGAATCGACTGTGCAAGGCGCGATGGCATTGATGTTCGACTTGCAGGAGCACTTGAAAGAAATCACCGGCATGGACGAAGTGACGCTTCAGCCGGCTGCCGGCGCTCACGGCGAATGGACAGGATTGATGATGATCCGCGCTTACCACGAATCACGCGGCGATATGAAACGCACAAAAGTCATCGTTCCGGATTCTGCACACGGCACAAACCCGGCATCGGCTACAGTAGCCGGTTTCGAAACCGTAACGGTTAAATCGAACGAACACGGCTTAGTGGATCTTGAAGACTTGAAGCGCGTAGTCGGGGAAGATACAGCGGCATTGATGCTGACCAACCCGAATACACTCGGATTGTTTGAAGAGCAGATTTTGGAAATGGCTGCCATCATCCATGAAGTGGGCGGCAAATTGTACTACGACGGTGCCAACTTGAATGCGGTTATGTCAAAAGCACGCCCTGGCGACATGGGCTTTGATGTTGTCCACTTGAACTTGCACAAAACCTTCACGGGCCCTCACGGCGGCGGCGGACCGGGTTCAGGCCCTGTCGGCGTGAAAAAAGACCTAATTGCATATTTGCCGAAACCGGTATTGGTGAAGTCCGAAGAAGGTTTGACTTTCGATTACAACCGCCCGGAATCAATCGGACGCGTAAAACCGTTCTACGGCAACTTCGGCATCAATGTCCGTGCCTATACGTATATCCGCTCCATGGGGCCGGACGGCTTAAAAGCGGTAACCGAATACGCCGTACTGAACGCCAACTACATGATGCGCAAACTGGCGCCTCATTTCGATTTGCCGTATGACCGCCACTGCAAACATGAGTTTGTGCTGAGCGGACGCCGCCAGAAAAAACTGGGCGTGCGTACACTTGATATGGCGAAACGCCTGCTTGACTTCGGCTACCATCCGCCAACGATCTACTTCCCGTTGAACGTGGAAGAAGGCATGATGATCGAGCCGACGGAAACAGAATCGAAAGAAACGCTTGATGCGTTCATCGATGCAATGATCCAGATTGCGAAAGAAGTGGAAGAAAATCCGGAAATCGTCCAGAACGCTCCACACACAACCGTAATCAAGCGCTTGGATGAAACGCAGGCTGCCCGCAAGCCGGTTCTGCGCTACACGAAAGCCGAATAGCATGCAAAAGCCCGTTTGAAAGATTATTCCTTTCAAACGGGCTTTTTTCTGTTCGGGGAATCAAAAACCGATTGTCGATTCCGGATCTTCCCAGTCATTGCGCTCGGTGCGCTTATTCTGCTTCTGAAGCTCCTGTATGCGCTTGGCATAGCCGGAGTCGCCGTCGTAATGCCAATTGAGGGCAGAACTCATATACAGCTCGTTCAGCTGCGAAATGGACAAGCCTTTTGTCAATTTCGCCATGTCATCGATTTCATCTTCCGAGAAAATCGATTTGATGTCGAGTTTCCGCAAATACTGTTTGCGCAGTTTTTTATCAGGCGATGGAATCTCATAAGCCCGGTCAAAGCGTCCAGCGCGGTTGATGAGCGCCGGGTCGATTCGTTCCGGGTAATTGGTCGTGCCGATAATGAACAAGCCTTCGCGCGATTGGGTGCCGTCGAGTGTGTTCAGGAAAACCGAGCGGGTGAATTCCGGCATCGAATCGATGTCTTCGATCACGAGAATGGCCGGAGCGAGCCTCGAGACGATTCCAAACACTTCCTGGACGGTGTAGCTGTTTGTGTACTCCGTAATCTGCCAGTAGACGACCGGCGCATCTGTAGAGCCGGTGATGGACTTCACAAGCGTCGTCTTGCCGTTGCCGGGAGAGCCGTACAACAGGATGCCGCGCTTGAACGGCACGCCGTATTCCTTGAAGAACTGGCCGCCGTCGCGGAAAAACTCGTCAATCGAACGGAAGATGTCCTGTTTGACGCTGGCTTCGAGCATGACATCGTCGCGTGAGACGATCGCCATCTCGCCGTAATTGCGCCGCTTCACGCCTTCTTCGGTGTCGACCAGGAATGTAATATTATTCATCAAGGCCTGGCGCAGCATTTCGTTCAAATCTTCAAGAAAGCGGAACGCGCCGTCGATGGATTTGGCGTAACATTGGAATTCCGGCCAGCTGTTGTCTGCCGTTGTATAAAACGGCAATTGCGTCAGTGCGACTTCATGGGCCGGAAAGTAGATCAGCCGGTTTTCAAATGTTTCCTGGATTTTCAAATTGCCGCTGTGCAGATCGTCCGGCACATTGCCGATTTTGCCCATCGGACGCGCTTCGTAAATATAAGACAGCGTTTCATAGGCTAGCTGGCCGTTTTCCATCATATCGAGAAGATAGGTGTGGAGCTGCGTAATCGTCTCAGCGATGTCGATGTGCATCCAGGCACCCGCTGAACGTTCGTTGAGCTGGGAGAAGATGCGTCCGGATACGGCTGCGATATCCGCATAATGCGGCAAAGTCTCGCGGAGTGCATGGTCGTGCGGAAATAAAATCGTTGGTTTTGTCATGGTTTTCCTCTTTTCTATGGAAGTTAATCGCCTGTTTGGGTAGAAAAAAAGTCTTTCCGGTTTGGAAAGACTTTATGGGTACATCATTTGGATTTGACTTTGCCGGTCCATTGCTTGAAACCGCCTTGCAGTTGATACAGCTGGTTATAGCCTTTTTTCTTCAAGAATAACGCAACCCGTCCGCTGCGTGCACCATTCTGGTCATACAAGTAGACCGGTTTGTCAGAACGGATTTCTTTGTAGCGCTGGCGCAATTGGGATTGAGGGATGTTGCGCGCGCCAAGGATATGCCCGCCGGCAAACTCTTTCGGTTCGCGTACATCAATCAGCTGAGCTTTGCGGTAGCCTTCGATAAATTGTTCTTGTGTAAGATTTGTGACAGCTTTTTTAATTCGGAAATAGGAAATCAGTCCGAAGATGATCGCTATCAGCAGAACGCCTAAGATGATATACAGAAAATCCAATGTTCTTGCCCCTTTCTATTCTCCTTTTATTATAAAAGAAGGAGTGACGGTTATTCAATGCCAATGTTACACTAATTATTGGATTTAGGAGGCGATCTTGTGAAATTTAAAGATTGGTATTTCATAAATTCGGGGCAAAACAGCCCCGCGTTTAATATGGCAATGGATGAAGCGTTATTGGACTGGCACAGCGAAGGGTTAATTCCACCGGTGATCCGGTTCTACGGATGGAACCCCGCAACTTTGTCGGTCGGCTATTTTCAGCGCGTGGAAAAAGAAATTGATATGGAGCAGGTTTTAGCGCTCGGGCTCGGCTTTGTCCGCCGTCCGACCGGGGGAAGGGGAGTGCTCCATGAGCATGAACTGACCTACAGCGTCATCGTATCGGAAGATTATCCCGAAATGCCGGAGACAGTGACGGAAGCTTACCGCGTAATCAGCGGAGGATTGCTGCAAGGGTTCAAGAACCTGGGGCTGGATGCTTATTTTTCAGTGCCGGATACCGATGAAAAGCGGGCTGATTTAAAGAAGCCGAAAAGTGCGGTTTGTTTTGACGCGCCAAGCTGGTATGAAATGGTCGTTGAAGGCAAAAAAGTAGCGGGAAGCGCACAGACCCGGCAAAAGGGAGTCATTCTGCAGCACGGAGCTATCCTATTGGATCTGGATGCTGAAAAATTGCTGTCTGTGTTTAAATTTTCGAGTCCGGAATCCGAAGAGGCGATGCGCCGGAAAATTCCTGAAAAAGCGGTGGCGATCAATTCGCTCAGAGCACGTCCTGCAACAATTGAAGAGTGCGTAGATGCCTTTAAAGCCGGCTTTGAAGAAGCATTGGCCATCAATCTCACGCCTTACATATTAAGTGAAGAACAGCTTGCATATATTAAATCCATAGAAGAGAAAAAGTACGGAAATGATGAATGGAATTTTCGGAATTAAGGAGTCTTTTGGCTCATTTTGATTTCTGGGTCCGATTGAAAAGCTTGCTGTTAGTGGATTTTCAATTGGAAAAAATTCCAGCGCAAAATTTTGTTATTCCAAAGAGTTTCAACATCTAGTATCATGGGAAAAGTAGTAATACTATATATAGTGTTTCACTCCATATAATACAAAGGAGGAATTGTCAAATGGTTTCTGTTACACAAACTCAATATACACTTGATCCACATTCTCTCAACATCGACATCCAAGCGTTTCCGCAGGTGCATGCGATTACTCCTGATATGAAAATTACGCATAAAGGGGTATCCCGCCTCGTCATGATTGACCGGTATTCATTCAAAGATACGGAGAAAAAGACACTTAAAGCCGGCGACTTCGTCGTGTTGACCGTCAAAGAAGATCCGAAATTCCCGGCTCGCGGCCTTGGCTATATTGTCTCGATCGATAAAGCCGCCAACACGGCAAAAATCTGGATTGAAGAAGATTACCGCAGTGCGATTGACAAAGAAAGCGAACAGGAAAGCGGCATCGTCAACCGTACGTTGGATGTCATTGAAAAGCCGCTCGAAGTCTATTACGAGCAAATCGCAAAACGCAATGCAACGGGCTTGGCTTCTGTTGAAGCGACTCCGGAAAAACGCCAGGAATGGTTTGAGAAATTCTATCAGCAATTGGTCGGATTGAAATTCATTCCGGCAGGCCGTGTTCTTTACGGAGCGGGAGCAGATACCGATGTAACGTATTTCAACTGCTACGTAATGCCATTTGTGGCCGATTCGCGCGAAGGGATTTCGGATCACCGCAAACAAGTGATGGAAATCATGTCTCGAGGCGGTGGAGTCGGAACGAACGGCTCGACGCTGCGTCCGCGCAACACACTGGCGCGAGGCGTCAACGGGAAATCTTCCGGATCGGTTTCATGGCTGGACGATATCGCCAAATTGACTCACTTGGTGGAGCAGGGCGGATCACGCCGCGGCGCCCAAATGATCATGCTTGCCGACTGGCATCCGGATATTGCGGAATTCATCATTTCAAAAATGCAGAATCCCCGCATCCTCCGTTTCCTGATCGAGAACTCGGAAGATGAAACGATCAAAAAGCTTGCGCACAATAAATTGAAATTCAAGCCGCTGACCGAACAGGAAGAAGCCATGTACCAAGGCATCCTGAACTACCGGGCGATTCCGGGAATGGGCGGATTCAACGAGAAAATCATGCGCGACGCTGAAACAAAATTGCGCGATGGCGGCACGTATTCCGTTCATAACGAAGAATTCCTGACAGGCGCCAATATTTCCGTGACCTTGACGGATGATTTCATGAAAGCGGTGGAAGAAGATGCAGACTTCGATTTGCGCTTCCCGGCTGTAGAGTCTTATTCGAAAGAAGAGATGGCCATCTACAACGAACAATGGCATGAAGTGGGCGACGTGCGCGAATGGGAAAGAATGGGCCATAAAGTCCGCACTTATCGTACGATGAAAGCACGCGAACTTTGGAACTTGATCAATGTTTGTGCAACTTATTCTGCAGAACCCGGCATTTTCTTCATCGACAACGCCAACGACAAAACAAACGCGAAAGCATACGGCCAAAAAGTCGTTGCGACAAACCCTTGCGGCGAGCAGCCGTTGGCGCCTTATTCCGTTTGTAACCTGGCAGCAGTCAACTTGGCGCAATTTGCCGACCCGTCAACTAAGCAAGTGGATTTCGAGGCATTAAAAGAAACAGTGCGCGTCGGTGTCCGCATGCAGGACAATGTTATTGACGCGACTCCTTACTTCCTTGAAGAAAACCGTGTACAGGCTCTGGGTGAGCGCCGCGTCGGACTTGGGGTTATGGGCCTTGCGGATCTTCTCATTTACTGCGACAAAGAATACGGTTCGCCTGAAGGCAACGAATTGGTCGATGAAATCTTCAAGGCCATCGCTGTGGCAGCATACGAGCAGTCGACAGAATTGGCAGTTGAACGCGGAAGCTTCCCATTCCTTGTCGGCAACACCGACGAAGAAACGGCGGCACTCCGGAAAGCATTCACCGAAACCGGCTTTATGCAGGGCATGCCGGAAGAAGTACGCCAGGGAATTCTGGAAAACGGCATCCGCAACTCGCATTTACTGACAGTTGCTCCGACCGGCTCAACCGGTACAATGGTGGGCGTATCGACTGGCCTTGAACCTTATTATTCCTTTACTTACTACCGCAGCGGACGTCTCGGCAAATTCATCGAAGTGAAAGCCGATATCGTACGCGAGTATCTGAAAAATAATCCGGACGCGGATGAAGAAAACTTGCCGAAAGCATTTGTCACTTCAATGGACCTGGCTCCTGAAGCCCATGCGGATGTGCAGTGCATCATCCAGCGCTGGATCGATTCATCTATTTCGAAGACGGTCAACGCACCGCGTGGCTATACAGTCGAGCAGGTACAAGGCGTCTACGAGCGCTTGTACAAAGGCGGAGCAAAAGGCGGCACGGTTTATGTCGACGGCAGCCGTGATTCACAGGTGCTGACGCTGAAAGCGGAAGAAAACACGTTTGAAGAAAGCCATCCGGAAGAAGTCAAAGGGAAACGCCCTATCGTCCTTATTGATACCATCCAAGATCTGCGTTCTACGAATGTCACCATCGGCTCTGAAGTGGGCAACACATGCCCGGTCTGCCGCAAAGGGACAGTAGAAGAAATGGGCGGCTGCAACACTTGCACCAACTGCAACGCTCAACTGAAATGCGGATTATAATATTTCTCCAACCACGCGACGGCTTCGGCCGCCGCGTTTTTTCATGCCAAAAACCCAACTGGTATACCAATTAGTAAATTCAAATCCAGTCTGCGCGGGAAACAATGTCACAAATTTGCTATACGCTTTTATTTCTTAATAAATGTAAAAAATTACATAAGGATAATATCCGAAAATAAAAAAACCGAAACAACGAACGAAGCCGGCCATTAATGAAATATTTGCTCTCTTGAATTGAGCGGTATGGTAAAATAATGAAGAATGCGAAGGGAAGGAGTGGAGAAATGAAAGTTTTGTGCTTGAACGGCCCGAACTTAAATCGCCTCGGGAAACGCGAAAAAGAAGCATACGGCAGCTTTACGCTCGATGAACTCGAAGCAGACTTGAAGGAGTTCTCATCAGAAAACGGCATCAACCTGATGTGCATGCAGTCGAACCATGAAGGCGAATTGATCGACTGGATCCATATGGCGGCTGACGACGGCACGGAAGGAATTGTCTTGAATGCCGGCGCCTACACCCATACGAGTGTCGCAATACGCGATGCCATTGCCGCCATTCAAATTCCTGTAGTTGAAGTACATATCTCAAATGTCTACAAACGCGAAGAATTCCGCCAGCATTCGCATATCGCTCCGGTAGCGGCCGGACAGATTACTGGATTCGGCCAGGACGTTTACAAGCTGGCGCTGCATGCACTGTTATTAAAACAAGCGAGAGGATGACTCCATTGAAATTACAAAAATTGCGCAAAGAAATGGAACAACAGCAAATCGAGGCTATGTTGATTACAAGCCAGTACAATCTTCGCTACATAACTGACTTTACCGGAACGGCCGGATTGGCTCTTGTCACTCCACATAAAGCATATTTCATCACCGATTTCCGCTACACGGAACAAGCGGGAGAACAAGTCAAAGAATTCGACGTCGTGCAGGCTAAAACGAATTTATTGGAAGAAGCGGCAGAACTTGCGAAAAACCTTGCCGTGAAATCGCTGGCTTTTGAAAAAGATTACGTGACATACGCAGCATTTCAGGATTACCAAGCCAAAATCGATGCGGAATTAAAACCGGTCAGCGGCTTGATTGAAAAAATCCGGATGATCAAAACACCAGAAGAAGTGAGCATCCTAAAAGCGGCAGCGAAAATTGCGGATGATGCGTTTGAACATATCTGCAAATTCATCAAAGTCGGCCAGACAGAACTGGAAATTTCGAATGAACTTGAATTTTTCATGAGAAAACAAGGAGCCACGTCTTCTTCGTTCGATACGATTGTCGCTTCCGGACTTCGATCGGCTTTGCCGCATGGCGTAGCCACGGAGAAAAAGATTGAAAGCGGCGATTTTATTACGCTTGACTACGGAGCCTTGTATAACGGCTATATTTCGGACATTACGCGTACCGTGGCCGTTGGAGAGCCTTCCGAAAAATTGAAGGAGATTTACCAAGTGGTCCTGGATGCACAAGTCCAAGCTGTTGAAAAAATCGGTCCGGGCATGACCGGCATTGAGGCGGATGCCATTGCACGCGACTACATCAAGTCAAAAGGCTACGGAGAAGCATTCGGCCATTCAACGGGGCATGGCATCGGACTTGAAGTGCATGAAGCACCTGGGTTATCATTTAAATCGCAGACAGTTCTTGAACCGGGAATGGCTGTAACAGTGGAACCGGGAATATATCTTCCGGGAATTGGCGGAGTTCGCATCGAAGATGATATACTGATAACTGAGTCAGGAAATGAACGATTAACTCACTCCACGAAAGAGCTACGCATTTTATAACAAACGGAGGAACTTACATGATTTCAGTAAACGATTTTAAAACAGGTGTGACAATTGAAGTGGATGGCGACATCTGGCGCGTAATGGAATTCCAGCACGTGAAGCCAGGAAAAGGCGCAGCTTTTGTCCGCACAAAATTGCGCAATTTGCGTTCAGGCAACGTCAACGAAAAAACGTTCCGTGCCGGTGAAAAAGTGGCGAAAGCACAAATTGACAACCGCAAAATGCAATATTTATACGCAAGTGGGGATACTCATGCATTCATGGACACCGAAACATACGACCAGATCGAATTGCCTGAGAAAAGCATTGAGTACGAATTGAAATTCCTTCAGGAAAACATGGAAGTTCAAGTCATCCAGTTCCAAGGCGAAGTACTCGGCGTAGAACTTCCAAATTCAGTTGTGCTGGAAGTTACAGAAACGGACCCAGGCATCAAGGGTGATACGGCAAGCGGCGGTTCAAAACCAGCTACTTTGTCGACTGGCCTTGTTGTACAAGTTCCTTTCTTCATCAATGTTGGCGACAAGCTGATCATCAACACAACAGATTCTTCTTACGTATCACGCGCACAGTAAGTTCGTGCACTGAAGTTGGTTGAAAAAGTGGTCTCTTCGCAAGAGGCCACTTTTCCAATTGCCAAATGGCTATTTCATTTTTTCAGAAAAAAGTCTAAAATGAAATAGTTGTATAAACCATACATAAAGGGGAGTAGAACAAATTGAAAATCCAAGAAATCAGAGAAATTATTAAACTGGTGGATAATTCATCAATTGATGAGTTCACCTACGAATCCGAAGGTACAAAAGTTAAGCTGAAGAAGAACAGCGGCGAAGCAAATGCAGCATCACAAGCGCCGTCAGCGCCAGCCCAATCGGCACCTGCAGCAGCTCCAGCTACGCCAGCACCAGCTTCAACACCAGCTCCAGCTGCAAAACCGGAAGAACTGATTTCAGAGGAGACTCCTGAAATTCCAGCAGCGCAAGATGAAAATCTACATAAGATCTTATCGCCGATGGTCGGCACATTTTATCAATCACCCTCACCGGAAGAAGCGGCATATGTTCAGCCAGGATCGAAAGTTTCTGCTGACCAAGTGGTCTGCATCGTAGAAGCGATGAAGTTGTTCAACGAAATCGAAGCGGAAGTGGATGGGGAAATTGCTGAAATTCTTGTAAAAGATGGCCAGCTAGTTGAATACGGCCAGCCTCTTTTCCTCGTAAAAGCTAACTGAGGAGGAGAAAGCTATGAAAAAAGTGTTAATTGCAAATCGCGGTGAAATCGCTGTTCGGATTATCCGTGCCTGTAAGGAAATGGATATCGAAACGGTAGCGGTATACTCCGAAGCGGACAAAGAAGCGCTTCACGTAGAATTGGCGGATGAAGCATATTGCATCGGACCCAAGCTATCGAAAGACAGCTATTTGAATTTCTCTAACATTATTTCCGTAGCGAAATTGACAAACTGTGACGGCATCCATCCGGGCTATGGCTTTTTGGCTGAAAACGCCAGTTTTGCAGAGCTCTGTGAAGAATGCGACATCATGTTTATCGGACCTACTTCCGCTGCCATTTCCAAAATGGGAACAAAAGACGTGGCACGGGAAACGATGCGCCTTGCAGGTGTTCCAGTTGTGCCCGGCTCTACCGGCATTGTCGGCAGTGAGAAAGAAGGCCTTGAAATCGCTGAGGAAATCGGTTTCCCGGTCATCATCAAAGCCACAGCCGGCGGCGGAGGCAAAGGCATCCGCGTTGCACGTGACCGCGATGATTTTATCACAGGACTTCGGATGACACAGAAAGAAGCTGCGGCCGCTTTCGGTAATCCAGGCGTTTATATTGAAAAGTTCATTGAGGATTTCCGCCATATTGAAATCCAGGTGCTGGCTGACTCGCACGGCAATGCCGTCCATTTAGGCGAGCGTGACTGCTCGATTCAGCGCCGGATGCAAAAACTGGTAGAAGAAGCGCCGTCTCCGGCCTTATCACCGGAACTTCGTGCGGAAATGGGTGAAGCGGCTGTAAAAGCGGCTTTGGCTGTTGATTACCGCGGCGCCGGAACGGTCGAATTCATTTTCGACGCAGTCAACCAGAAATTCTATTTCATGGAAATGAACACACGCATCCAGGTGGAGCATCCGGTAACTGAAATGATTACGGGCATCGATTTGATCCAGCAGCAATTGAAAGTGGCTTCGGGCGAAACTTTGGCGTTCCAGCAAGAAGACATCACATTCAAGGGCTGGTCGATTGAATGCCGCATCAATGCGGAAAACCCGGCGAAAAACTTTATGCCATCTGCTGGGAAAGTGACGATGTACTTGCCGCCGGGCGGCCTTGGCGTACGCGTGGACTCGGCAATGTATCCAGGCTACAGCATTCCGCCGTATTACGATTCAATGGTAGCGAAGCTCATCACGTTTGCAGATACGCGTGAGGAAGCGGTTGCCAAAATGAAACGCGCGCTCGATGAATTCGTCGTCGAAGGCGTTCATACAACGATTCCGTTCCACTTGAAACTGATGGATCATGAAGTGTTTAAATCCGGGGACTTCAATACGAAATTCCTTGAAAAGTACGACGTTCTAGGATCCTGATCCTAAGGGAGGAACTCAACATGGCAGAAAAAACAGCCCCTTATTTGCAAATGAAAGCAAGCGGCAAACAGCATTTAGGAAATATCGAAGTGGCGCCGGAAGTGCTTGAAATCATCGCCAGCATAGCAGCGACTGATATCGAAGGCGTTGCCAGCATGCAGGGCAACTTCGCTTCCGGTGTTGCCGAACGCCTTGGCAAGAAAATTCACGGCAAAGGCGTCAAGACCGATCTGACAGAAGAAGGATTGATGATTGACATCTATTGTGTCGTGAAGTACGGCGTTTCGATTCCGCAAACCGCTTTGAAGCTGCAGGAACAAGTAAGACAGACACTCGAAAATATGACGTCTCTCCAAACCCAGGAAGTCAACGTCCATATTACCGGTGTCCAATTCGAAACCCAGCAGACCGAAGAGTAAGCACGCTTCACGGCTTGGGCTAAACGAAAAAAGCACGCGCTGTCCATCCAGTCTGTTTACAGGCTTGGCGGACAGTGCTTTCTTTTTGGCAAATTCCGTTTTGCGGATTGCCGATTAAACATCACGCTGACATTGCGCCTCCCCTTAATTATCGAAACATTTCAAACATGGAAGTTCGGGTGCATTACCTGTATAATGGGGGATAATTAGTGTGAAAAGGAGACCGGATATTATTATGAAACGACATGAAGCACGTGAAAAGGCGCTCCAGACTTTATTTCAAGTGGATGGAACGGAATTGACAATTGCAGAAGCAACCGAGCACGTAATGGGGCTTGAACGCGATAATTTTTATGATTTGCTTGTCCAAGGGACGCATACCAATATGGAGGCAATCGACGAAAAGCTGAAAGGCCACCTCGAGCACTGGGCGCTTGAACGCCTGCCAAAAGTGGAACGGACCATCCTGCGCATGGCTGTTTTTGAATTGGCGTATATGGAAGATGCACCGGCAAGCGTCATTATGAACGAAGCGATCGAACTCAGCAAAACATTCGGAGATGACAAGTCAAGCCGCTTTGTCAACGGGGTATTATCGAAATTCACAGACGAACTAGCAAATTGAATTGGAGGAACTACAGTGACTGCGACAACAATAGATGGTAAAGCAGTAAGCCAAAAAATCAAAGAGCAAGTAAAAACGCGCGTGGAACGATTGAAAGAACAAGGGGTTATTCCCGGTCTGGCAGTAGTGCTGGTCGGTGAAGACTCCGCTTCCCATACATATGTCAAAAACAAGAAGAAAACATGTGAAGCCCTCGGCATGCGTTCGGATTTGCATCAATTTCCGGATAGCTTGACGGAAGCGGAACTGCTTTCAACGATAGAAGAACTGAATAATGATCCGCAAATTCACGGAATCCTGGTGCAGCTGCCGCTTCCGGCGCAGATTGATGAATTCAAAGTGATTCTGGCCATCGATCCGGCAAAAGACGTAGACGGCTTCCATCCGATTTCAGTCGGCAATATGATGATCGGAAAAGAGGCTTTCTTGCCTTGTACGCCGCACGGCATCATGAAACTTCTCGAACATTACGATATCAACCCTGCCGGAAAACATACCGTAGTCATCGGCCGCAGCAATATCGTCGGCAAACCGGTCGGGCAATTAATGCTGCAGAAAGATGCGACAGTTACGTACTGCCACTCCAAAACAGCTGATTTGCCTTCTTTTACAAAACAGGCGGATATTCTGATTTCTGCAATCGGCCGTGCAAAATTGATTGATCAAAGCTTTATCAAGCCTGGTGCAGTCGTGATTGATGTGGGCATGAACCGCGACGAAAACGGCAAGTTGTGCGGGGACGTCGATTTTGCGGAGGTTTCCCAAACGGCTTCATTCCTTACACCGGTTCCTGGAGGCGTGGGCCCGATGACCATTGCGATGCTAATGGAGAACACGGTCCAATCCGCTGAAAATGGGCTTCAGAAAGACAAAAGCGCCGAAACGATGTAAAATGAATAAAAAAGAAGCTGTTTTTCGAAAGAAAGACAGCTTTTTAATTTCTAAGATTGGGGTTGAAATTTTGTCGAGCGACCCGTATTTATCCGTCAAGGCGTTAACCAAATACATAAAAAAGAAATTTGATGCCGATCCCCATTTGCGTGACGTTTACGTTAAAGGGGAATTATCAAACGTAAAAATCCATACGAGCGGGCATATTTATTTTACATTGAAAGACAATTCGTCCCGGCTGCCGGCTGTGATGTTTGCAGCAAATGCCCGGACGGTAAAGTTCAAACCGGAAAGCGGAATGACCGTGCTGATCCGCGGCGATGTCACCGTCTATGAAGCTTCCGGCCAATACCAACTGTATGCCCAAACGATGCAGGCTGACGGCATCGGGGATTACTATCTGGCTTTTGAACAGCTGAAAGAAAAGCTGGCGAAAGAAGGCCTGTTTAATGCTGTACATAAAAAGCCCTTCCCGCGTTTTCCGAAAAAAATTGCGGTTGTCACTGCGCCTACCGGGGCAGCGGTACGCGATATTTGCATTACGCTTAACCGCCGGTATCCGCTGGCGAAAATTGTGATTTATCCGACCTTGG
Source organism: Planococcus chinensis (assembly GCF_020071995.1). GTDB lineage: Bacteria > Bacillota > Bacilli > Bacillales_A > Planococcaceae > Planococcus > Planococcus chinensis_A. The sequence goes on from NZ_JABWTK010000004.1 coordinate 301,907, forward strand.
TGCAAGGGACGCAGGCCATCCAGTCGATTGTCCAATCCATCCAGGCAGCCAATAAATCGGATTACGACGTCCTGATAGTCGGACGGGGCGGCGGTTCGATTGAAGACTTGTGGGCATTTAACGATGAAGCCGTAGCGCGGGCGATTTTCCAGTCGCGCATTCCGATCATTTCCGCAGTTGGCCATGAGACCGATACCACGATTGCCGATTTTGTCGCGGACCTTCGGGCGGCGACTCCGACAGCGGCGGCTGAACTTGCGGTGCCAAGCAAAGCCGAATTGCTCGAACGGCTATTGAGCTACCGGACCGGTATGTACCGGATGGCTTCCAATACGATCACAAAAGAAAAAACGGCGCTGAACCGGCTGACTTCGTCGATGCCGTTCGCTTATCCAGACCGTTTGTACCGGCCGTTTATTGAGCGGGTTGAACGGGCAACAGACTCCCTGCAGCGTGAAGTTGTGCAAACTTACAGGCGCTCAAGAGAGCAGCATGCCTATCTGGATAGGCAATTGGCAGGCAGAAGCCCTGAAAATTTGATCAAACAATCCACAAGCGAATTGGATCATCTCCAAAGAAGGCTGGACAGTCTGATCGGCCAATCCTTGCGAAACCGTACCCAGCAGCTGTCTTCTGCTATGCGGACACTTGATGCCTTAAGTCCATTGAAAATTATGGACCGCGGTTATTCGATTTCATACAAAGGCGGCCAAGTCGTCAAAAGTGTCACCCAAGTTGAAGAAGGCGATAGTCTGACCATTTCGATGAAAGACGGAAACTTGGCAGCGACTGTTACAGAACGCATTTTAACAAGCAAAGGAGACAATAAAGATGGCTGAAAAAGAAATCATGTTTAATCAGGCGATGGAACAACTTGAAGAGATCGTGCGTCAGTTAGAGCAAGGCGATGTGCCGCTCGAAGAAGCGCTGACTTTATACCAAAAAGGAATGGAACTTTCGAAAGTCTGCCACGACAAGCTGCAAAATGCGGAAAAACAGCTCGTGACCATGATGAAAGACGGCAAAGAAGTGTCAGTGGACATAGAAACGGAAGGTAATGCAAAATGAACTTAACCGAATTCCGATCACATTACGAACCGTTGATTCAAAAAGAGCTGGCGGATTTGATTGACGCATTGTCCATTCCGTCTTCATTAAAAGAGTCTATGCACTATTCCCTTCAGGCGGGCGGAAAAAGAATCCGGCCCATTCTGCTGTTGGCTGTCCTCCATGAACTAGGCGGGGAACATCCGGAAGCATTGAAAGTGGCTGCTGCGATTGAAATGATCCATACGTATTCACTGATCCACGACGATCTGCCAAGTATGGACAATGACGATTTGCGGCGCGGTATGCCGACCAACCATAAAGTGTTCGGCGAAGCCGTAGCCATTCTGGCGGGTGATGCTTTGATTACCTATAGCTTTGGTGTAGTGGCGCGGCTGCAGCATGTATCAAGCGACGACAAAATCCGGCTCATCGATTTGATGAGTGTTTCAGCAGGCGCTGAAGGAATGGTCGGCGGGCAAGTGCTCGACATCGAAGGCGAAGAAAAGAAATTGACGCTCGAGGAACTTGAACAAGTGCACCGCTTGAAAACGGGGGCATTGCTGACCTACAGCATTTTGGCAGGAGCGATTCTTGGAAAAGCCACTCCGGAAGAAATGCTGGCACTCAGCCGCTTCGGCGAACATCTCGGTCTGGCATTCCAGATCCAGGACGATATTTTAGACGTCACAGGTACGTCACAGGAACTGGGCAAAACCGCAGGCAAAGACGAATCGAGTGAGAAAAGCACGTATCCGAGCCTTTTGACTTTGCCAAAAGCAAAAGAAAAACTCGATTACCATGCGGCCGAAGCACTGCAGGCGATCCAAGGGCTGGGCGGGCAAAAAGGGCTTTTGGAAGAACTGACTGCGTTGATTGTGAAAAGAAAAAACTGAATTTCGGCCCCCGAATTTGTACATTGGGCTGAGATTGATATAATGGAAACAGGCTATTTAATGGAAAAAATTTAAAAAGGTGCGTGATGGAATGGATCTGCATACGATTACTAGTCCATCTTTCTTAAAAGAGCTGGACAATAAACAGCTCGTTCGTTTAAGTGAAGATATACGGCGATTTTTAATAGAAAACCTTTCCCGGACAGGCGGCCATATTGGGCCAAACCTGGGAGTTGTGGAACTGACAATTGCGTTGCATAAAGTATTTAACAGCCCTGATGACAAGTTTATCTGGGACGTTGGCCATCAGTCTTATGTGCATAAAATTTTGACGGGCAGAGCGAGCCAGTTTGATACGCTTCGCCAATTCAAAGGTTTGTGCGGGTTCCCTAAACGCAATGAAAGCGATCACGATGTCTGGGAAACCGGCCATAGTTCGACTTCTTTGTCGGCAGCAATGGGAATGGCAGCGGCGCGAGACATCAAAAAAGCGAAAAACCACGTGATTCCGATTATCGGAGACGGGGCGCTTACCGGCGGCATGGCGTTTGAAGCCCTGAACCACATCGGCCATGAAAAAACCGATATGATTGTCATCCTGAATGACAACGAAATGTCCATCGCCCCGAATGTCGGCGCGATGCACAGCATGCTCGGCAGAATGCGTACAGCCGGAAAATACAATAAAGTCAAAGACGACTTGGAATATCTATTGAAGAAAATTCCGGCAGTCGGCGGTAAATTGGCCTCTACGGCAGAGCGTCTGAAAGACAGCTTGAAATACCTTGTCGTATCCGGCATGTTTTTTGAAGAGCTTGGCTTTACCTACCTTGGTCCGATTGATGGACACGATTTGGAAGAATTGGAAGAAAACCTGCGGTACGCCAAGAAAACCGGCGGTCCGGTTCTGCTCCATGTCATCACGAAAAAAGGGAAAGGCTTTTTGCCTGCGGAAACGGATACAGTCGGCACTTGGCACGGAACTGGCCCATACAAAATGGAGACCGGTGATTTGGTGAAATCTTCGTCCAAGGCGCCTTCTTGGAGCGGACTTGTAGCGGAAACGGTCCGGAAACTTGCCCGGACCGATGAACGCATTGTGGCGATTACGCCTGCAATGCCAGTCGGCTCTAAATTAGTCGGGTTCGCTTCTGAATTCCCTGACCGTTTTTATGATGTGGGGATTGCGGAGCAGCATGCTGCAACAATGGCAGCGGGCCTTGCAACCCAGGACATGAAACCATTCCTGGCAATTTACTCGACGTTTCTGCAGCGTGCGTATGATCAGGTTCTCCACGACATTTGCCGCCAGAACTTGAATGTCTTTATCGGCATTGACCGGGCAGGGCTTGTCGGAGCAGACGGAGAAACGCATCAAGGCGTCTTTGACGTCGCGTTTTTGCGCAACTTGCCGAACATGGTCATCATGATGCCAAAAGATGAAAACGAAGGCCAGCATATGGTGAAAACGGCGATTGACTACAACGGCGGCCCGATTGCGCTGCGCTATCCGCGCGGCAACGGTCTAGGTGTTCCGATGGACGCAGAGCTGAAAACTTTGCCGATCGGTTCATGGGAAGTGCTGGAAGAAGGAACGGATGCGGTGATTTTAACATTCGGAACGACCATCCCGATGGCGCTTCACGCTGCGGAACAATTGCGCGAAGAAGGCATCCAGGCGGAAGTGGTCAATGCCCGCTTTATCAAACCGATGGACATCAGCATGCTTCACCAGATTTTCGAACGCAGTGTACCAATCGTGACGATCGAAGAAGCTGTACTGCAAGGCGGATTCGGCAGCGCAGTATTGGAATTTGCTGAAGAAAACCAATACCGCGGAGCGGTTGTAGATCGCTTAGGGATTCCAGATCAGTTTATCGAACACGGCGATGTGGCGGAACTGATGGATGAAATCCATTTGAACAGCGATGAAGTCGTGCGTGTGGTGAAAAAGCGTGTGAAGCCGGAAACAAAGGCGGAAACGACGGCGCTATGAACAAACCGAAAAAAGAACGGGTAGATGTGCTGCTGGTAGAGCGCGGGATTTGCGAAACACGCGAAAAGGCAAAACGGGCAATTATGGCAGGCATTATCTACTCTAATGAAGTGCGGATGGATCGTCCCGGTGAAAAAATCGCCGAAGATGCACCGCTTCAGATGAAAGGCAACGACTTGAAATATGTAAGCCGCGGAGGATTGAAACTGGAGAAAGCATTGGCGGAATTTGACTTATCAGTTGAAGGCAAGCTGATGCTGGATATCGGTTCTTCCACCGGCGGATTTACCGATTGTGCTTTGCAAAACGGTGCGAAGCATTGCTACGCGCTGGATGTCGGCTATAATCAATTGGCTTGGAAAATTCGGCAGGATGAACGCGTCACCGTTATGGAACGCACCAACTTCCGGCACTCCAAGCCGGAAGATTTTGCTGAAGGGCTGCCGGAATTTGCAACGATTGATGTCAGTTTTATTTCGCTGCGCATCATTCTTCCGGTCCTCAAGACGATTCTTGTGCCGGGCGGCGATGTTATTGCATTGGTAAAACCTCAATTTGAAGCAGGGCGCGAATCTGTCGGCAAAAAAGGCATCGTGCGCGATCCGAAAATCCATAAAGAAGTACTGGCAAAAGTGGCGGGCTTCGCCATTGATGCAGGTTTCCATTTGAAAAACATGTCTTTTTCGCCGATTACCGGCGGAGAAGGCAATATCGAATTTCTGTTCCATCTGCAATCCGCCGCTGAAGGGGAAGAGATTGCTCCTCTCTCGGCAGAGCAAGTGGCAGAAACCGTCAAAATGGCACATGAAAAACTTTAAACACATTCCAGCGGGATGTGTTTTCTTTTTGGCTCGTTGCTCCTGGCAGGAAACGCCGGCCCGAGTGATTTTCAGTGCGGCTGTTTCCAATGCTTATTCCGTTCCTTGCTTGTTTTTCGGAAGGATAAAAGGTACGATATTAGGTATATAGAATAATTATTCATTCTGGGAGGACAATAAAGTGAACAAAGGCCAACGCCATATAAAAATTCGCGATTTGATTTCCAATCGTGAAATTGAAACACAAGACGAACTCGTGGATTTATTGAAGTCCGCTGGGTATGAAGTAACGCAGGCAACGGTCTCGCGTGATATAAAAGAATTGCATCTAGTAAAAGTGCCGCTGCAGGATGGGCGCTATAAATACAGTTTGCCTGCAGACCAGCGTTTTAACCCGATGCAAAAACTGCACCGTGCGTTGACGGATGCTTTCGTCAGCATTGACGGGGCCAGCCACTTTTTGATCATGAAGACGTTGCCGGGCAATGCGCATGCCATCGGCTCGTTGATCGACCATCTGGATTGGGAAGAAATTCTGGGCACGATTTGCGGGGACGATACGTGCCTGATCATTTGCCGGGATACCGAACAGCGGGAAGTGCTGAAACAACGTTTGATCGAAATGCTATAAAAAGAGGTGGATGGGTATGCTGCGGGAACTGGATATACGCAATTTCGCCATTATCGATGCATTGACCGTCAGCTTTACAGAAGGATTGACCGTGTTGACCGGGGAAACCGGCGCCGGAAAATCGATCATCATTGACGCGGTGCATTTATTGGCAGGGGGGCGCGGGAGCCAAGAATTTATACGGCACGGCGCTAAAAAAGCAGAAATTGAAGGTCTTTTTTCTTTGGACAATGAAAAGCATCCAGTGTTCCGTAAGCTGGATGAATTTGGCATATCCTCGAGCGACGGCGATATTTTGCTTCGCCGCGAGTTGAACGATAAAGGGAAAAATGTATGCCGCATCAACGGAAAATTGGTGACTATCTCGATTCTCCGGGAAGTGGGTGCGGCTTTGATCGACATACATGGCCAGCATGAAACGCAGGAATTGATGGATGAAAAACAGCATGTCTTTTTGCTGGATCAGTTTGCCGGAAAGTCGATTGCCAAAGCGAAAGAAAGTTATTTGAATACCTACGATAAATACTTGAAGCTGAAGCGGGAATTTGCTTCGTACAATGAAAACGAGCAGCAGATTGCACAAAAAATCGATTTGCTGACGTTTCAGCTGCGGGAAATCGAAGCTGCCGAACTGGTAGCGGGAGAAGAAGAAGAACTGCAGCAGGAACGCAAAAGGCTGCAGAATTTCAATAAAATCTACGAATCGGTATCTGCAGCACATGAAGCGATCCAAGGCGAATCCAAAGGCCTGGATTGGGTCGGTTCCGCAATGTCCGAACTCGAACACGCCGCTTCGGTCGACGAAGCGTTCAGCAGCCAGTCGGAAACCTTATCGAGCGCTTTTTATCAGCTTCAGGATGTCTCCACTGAAATCAAACGCGTAATTGACGATATGGAATTTGATCCGGAGCGCCTCAATGAAATTGAACAGCGCCTGACGCTGCTTCAATCGTTGAAACGGAAGTACGGGGCTTCAGTTGAAGATATGCTCTTGTATTATGAAACGCAGGTTGATGAACTCGACCGGCTGATTAACCGGGACCAGCGTTTGCAGCTGGACCAGGAAAAGCTGAAAGAACTTACGGAAGATCTGCGGGTTGAAGCCGAAGAATTGACGATTCTTAGAAAAAAAGCGTCCAAACAGCTGGGCAACGCCATTATGGAACAATTGCAGGCCTTGCATATGGGCAAAGCGTCGTTTGAAGTGAATTTCAGTTCGCTGCCGAGTGGCCGCTTTGACCGCAATGGCCGCGATGTAATCGCTTTTTACATTTCAACAAACCTGGGAGAGCCGCTAAAGCCGTTGACAAAAGTGGCGTCCGGCGGAGAATTGTCGAGAATGATGCTCGCTTTAAAAACGATCTTTTCGAAACACCAGGGCATTACGTCCATCATTTTCGATGAAGTGGATACGGGAGTCAGCGGCCGGGTGGCACAGGCCATTGCCGAGAAAATTGCTGCGATTTCCGTCCATTCACAAGTGCTGTGCATTTCGCATCTGCCGCAAGTAGCGGCGATGGCGGACCAGCATTTGTTCATCGAGAAGAAAGTGGAAAAACAGCGCACGGTCACCGCCGTCCATGAACTGGATGGCCAGGAACGCACGGAAGAAATGAGCCGCATGCTGTCCGGCGCAGAAATTACGGAATTGACATTGCAACATGCCGAAGAATTGTTGACGTTGGCGCGCGACAGAAAACTGACGATGAGGTAAATTGCAAGTAGCAGTCATCAGGGGGAGAAAGTTGATGGACAAGATCAAAATTGCAATCGCAGACGATAATCGCGAATTGGTAAAGCTCATGAGTGATTATTTAAGCAGCCAATCGAATATGGAAGTTGTCGCTGTCGCATATAACGGGAAAACTTGCATAGAGATGCTGAAACAGCACGAAGTGGATGTCCTGGTGCTTGATATCATCATGCCTTATTTAGACGGCATCGCCGTGCTGGACGCCATCAAAGAAGATGGGGAATTGAGGGACATTGATGTCATCATGCTGTCTGCGTTTGGACAGGAATCCATCATGAGCCAAGCGGCTGAATACGGTGCGTCGTACTTTATCATGAAACCGTTTGAGACAGAACGGCTGGCCGTTCAAATCAGCCACATTATGCATAAACGCGAAAACGTGGACAATCCCAAAAACGAAGCAGCTGCGAAGGATGAAGCCATCACCCATATGATTAAAGAAATCGGAGTTCCTCCCCACATCAATGGCTATCTTTTCTTGAAAGAAGCGGTTTCATTGGTGCTGGAAAATCCGGATATTTTAAATCGGGTCACAAAAGAGCTTTATCCGGGAATCGCCAAACATTTTGACTCTACGCCCCAGCGGGTGGAACGTTCTATTCGCCATGCCATCGAAGTGGTGTGGAGCCGAAAAGAAACACAGCACATCTCCAAACTGTTCGGATACAGCGAAGAGCATTTGGAATCAAAACCGACCAATTCCCAGTTTATTGCTATGGTTGCCGATAGCATCCGGATGGATTCTACCTTATAATAAGAGGTAAAGAATCCTTGCGATGCAACTGGCTATTCAAGCATCTAGGACCCCCTCTCAGAAGTTGCATGCAATCATTCTCTTAATGTAAATTGCCCGTTTGTTTCTTTGGACTTTATAAGAAATACAAGAAGGGAAGGATTTGCATGAACAGAAGATGGGGTGCGCTTATTGTTGGGGGTGTTTTGGTGTTAGGGGCTTGTGGCCAGGAAGATGCGCAGCCGGCAGAGGACACAGATGTTGCGGACCATGAAATGGACAAGGGCGATCATGATGCAGATGACGCTGCCAAAGAGGATGAACCGGAATCGTCTTCGATCGATCCTGCCGATGCGCCTGAAGCAGCAAGCGGCACGGCTTCCCCGTTAATCGCAAAAGGCGAAATCACAAGTTTTGTTTTTAGCGAAGCGGGTGAATTTCCGCTCCACTGCGATCCGCATCCGACCATGACAATGACGGTCATTGTGGAAGATGGGGCATCTTCCAGCGGCGAAGCGGCAGTGGAAATGGCGGATCTTGCTTTTAGCGAATCGGAATTGACCGTTGCTCCCGGCACTGTGGTAACGTGGACCAATCAGGACGAGGTTGAACATAACGTCTCTTTTGACTGACAAATTGAGGGGTAGGCCGGGGCGATCAAAACCTGGCCTATTTTCTTTTTAGCTCCAATCAGAAGTTCAATTATTCGGCATTAAACCTAACTAACAGAAAGTAGATGATCTAGTTGTCCGAAGTAAAAGTGTATGCCCATCGCGGAGCTTCCAAAAATGCGCTGGAAAATACGTGGGATGCGTTTCAGAAAGCTTGCGAGCTTGAAGTTGGCATTGAACTGGACGTGCAGATTACCAAAGACGGCGTAGTGGTCGTGTTCCATGATGACAATTTAAAGCGGCTTGGCGGCGAAAAACGCAAAATCGAAGAAATTGATTATCAGTACTTAAAAGAAATAAAGATTGGCAAACGGTGGAAGCGCCGTTTTTCAGATCTGGAAATTCCGCTTGCTTATGAAGTGTTCCAATGGGCAAAGGAAAAAAACATTCCATTGAATGTCGAAATGAAAAATTCATTTTCGGCCCATCCGAATGGGCCGAAAATATTGGCGGCGATGCTCGATGGGTTGGACGATTTCCATATCTCTTCGTTTAACCCACAGCTCCTGAAGGAAATGAAACAATTAATGCCGACAAAAGAAATGGCATTGATCTTGAAGAAGAGCCTGCCTTTGGAAACCCTTCGGCATATGGATTGGGTAGATAGCATCCACCTTCACAGAAAGCTGTATTCTTTGTCTTTTCTGGAAGCCCTCCATGAAATGAAAAAAACCATCCGGGTTTATGGAATTATCGGTTCGGAAGCTGCTATGAAAAAAATCGCACCGCAGCTGAAAGGGATCATTACTGACCATCCGGAGCGGATTACAAAAAAATTGCGTCTGACCTATGACAGGTAGACGCAATTTTTTTGTTCATTTATTCTGTTGATTTTAAACGGTTTCTGACGTTATTCCAGGAAGACTGTTACTTCTGGAATCTCTTGGCGACGGTCCCTTTTTTGCGGTCCCGGTTCAACAGGAAGCCTGCAAAAAATCCGATGCCGAGCACCACGAAAATTGTTCCTAATGTAAATTGCATCCACAACGCAGGGTAAGGTTCCAATAGTTTATTAAATAAGGTATCGCGCATCAGTTTTATGCCGTATGCAGCCATAATACCAGGAATCAGCAAAATGATAAATGCGATTAAACGTCCCATGTTTCCACTCCTTCACCTCTATTGTTTCTAATTCCGTTTTAGTTGTCAAGAAACACATCCTCAGGTACGCTAAAGAAAGATACTGCAAAGATTTGCACAGCAAAACCGGAAAGGTATGAAGACCATTGCAAAACGTATTGATTATAGGTGGAGGCGCCGGAGGGTCGGCTATTCTCCAGATGCTGTTGGAATCTGACTATATGCGGGTGTGCGGCATCGCAGACATCAATCTGGCAGCACCGGCCGTACAAAAAGCCAAACAATGGGGCATTCCCGTTTCAATCGATTACCGGGATTTTAATAAAGACGAGGTCCATATGGTGGTCAATGTGACAGGGAGCGATGAAGTCCAGCAGGAATTGCCGCTTCATTTTCCGAAGTCCACTGTCATTATTCCAGGCGGCATTGCCAATGTCTTGGTCCGTTTGATCACCGAGAAAGAGCATTTCATCTCGCTTTTAAGCGAAGAAAGCCATAAACAAAACATCATCTTCAATTCGATTGAAGAAGGCATGGTCGGGATTGACCGGAACGGGCATATCAATTTCCTGAACAAAAGCGCCGCGCGTATGCTCGAAGTCCAAGCAGAGCTTGCCATCGGCCGGCCGATCCATGAATTCATCACGGCCAGTGAATTGCCGCACACATATGAAAGCGGTCGCACGGAACTGAACCGGGAGCTGATTTTGCCGAACGGGGCTAAAATCGTTTCCTCCCGTTTTCCGATGGTCGATGAACATGGTGAAACGATTGGTGCATTTGCTGTCTTTAAAGACATTTCGGAAGTCGTGTCGCTGGCAGAACAGATTACGGATTTAAAAGAAGTCCAGACGATGCTGCAAGCGATTATCCAATCGAGCGATGATGCCATATCGGTCGTCGATGAAAACGGCAACGGCTTGCTCGTGAATCCGGCCTATACCCGCATCACGGGCCTTCAAATGGAAGAAGTCATCGGCCAGCCGGCTTCTGCGGATATTTCTGAAGGGGAAAGCATGCACTTAAAAGCGCTCCAAACCCGAAAGCCTTACCGGGGCGTTAATTTGAAAGTCGGCCCGGCAAACCGGGAAGTAATCGTCAATGTTGCCCCGATTATCGTGGATGACAAGCTGAAAGGCAGTGTCGGCGTTATCCACGACACGACTGAAATCCGCTCGTTGATGAAAGAATTGGACCGGGCAAGAAGCATTATCCGGACACTCGAATCGAAATATACATTTGACGACATCATTGGTTTGAGTCCGGAAATGCAATTGAGCCTCCAGCAGGCCAAACTTGCTGCACAGACGCTGGTAACGGTGTTATTGCGCGGCGAATCGGGGACCGGCAAGGAATTATTTGCCCACGCCATCCACAGTGCGAGCGAGCGGAAATACAAAAAGTTCGTCCGGGTAAATTGCGCCGCATTGACAGAGGAATTGCTGGACAGCGAATTGTTCGGCTACGAAGAAGGGGCGCTGCCCGGCATTAAAAGCGGCGAAAAAAGAGGGCTATTCGAAGAAGCGAATAATGGCAGTATTTTCCTGGATGAAATCGGGGAATTGTCGCCGATGATCCAAAGCAAATTGCTGCGTGTGCTGCAGGAACATGAAACGCTCCGGATCGGCAGCACCACACCGATTCCCGTAAATGTCCGGGTGATCGCTTCCACCAATGCCAATATGGAAAAGGCATTGCTGGAAGGCACTTTCCGCGAAGATTTGTATTACCGGCTAAACCGGATGCCGATTTTAATCCCGCCGCTTCGGAAACGGAAACAGGATATTCCGAGCATCGTGGACCGGCTGCTGCTCAAGCTGAATCAGGAATATGGCCGACAAATTGAAACCGTCACGGACAAAGCACTGCAATTGCTGCGCGTCTATGATTGGCCCGGCAATGTAAGGGAGCTTGAAAACGTCCTGAGCCGGGCAATGATTTTTATGCAGATGAATGACAAAGTTCTGACCGAAGAGCATATTCCGTTAAATATGATTAAAGCGCCTGAAGCGAAACACGAAGTGACTTTCGAGTCATCGGTGCCGCTGCAGGAACAGCTCGATACGATTGAAAGAGGGATTCTTCAACATGCATTAAAGCAGTTTAACGGCAACAAATCCAAAACCGCTAAGCAACTGGAAATTTCCTTGCGCACCCTTTATTACAAACTAGAAAAATACGGACTTTCCTAAGGTCTTTGCAAATTCTTGCAGGGTTTTGCAAGAATTTGCAAGGTTTTTTAGTTAATAATGGCAATAAAGCGCTTACAACTCTTATATTCCGCTCTTTTTTCTGTTTTAATTAAAAAGGAATGAGGTGTTGAAAGTGGTTACATTAACTCAATTGATGGATGAAATTTCTGTGGAAGCGGAACATACCGTGGCGCTCGCAGCAGCGGCAGACTTTGAAGTGCTCAAAGCCGTCAGCGTGGCAGTGGAACGCAATTTTGCGTTTTTCCGGCTGTATGATGACGAAGCCAGATTGAAAAAAATGATCCATGCCGACTTTCCTCATCTGATTGATCATCCAAAAATTAAGGTGCTTCACGCTGCAGGGCCTGCCCAAGCAGCGGAACAGGCGGTTAAATCGGTGTACATAAACGATTCAAACGTGCTGATGAAAGGCCATATACCTACCGCTGTTTTGATGAAGGCGGTGTTGAACCGGAATTTCGGCCTGAGGACCGGAAAGATCTTATCCCATGTGGCAGCTTTTGAAATTCCAGGCTTCGACCGTTTGCTGTTCATCACCGATGCCGGAATGAATATCAATCCGGATCTTCAACGAAAAGCTCAAATCATACAAAACGCTGTTCAAATTGCCAAATCTGTTGGCGTCATCAAGCCGATCGTTGCTCCGCTTGCCGCGATTGAAGTCATCAATCCGGCGATGCACGCGACACTGGATGCCGCAGCACTTGCCGCAATGAACAGGCGAGGCCAAATTACCGATTGCATCGTCGATGGGCCGCTTGCCCTCGATAATGCTATTTCGATCAACGCGGCAAAACATAAAGGGATTTCCGGCGAGACCGCTGGAAATGCAGACATTCTGCTCGTCCCGAATATCGAGTCCGGCAACATCCTATACAAATCATTGGTGTATTTTTCAAAAGCGAAAGTCGGCGGGCTGATTGCCGGTGCCAAAGCACCAATCGTATTGACTTCACGCGCCGACAGTGCTGAAAGCAAACTGTATTCGCTTGCTTTAGCTCTTCGCTCGTCCAACATTTAACGAACATACTAGGAGGAACTAACAATGGCTATTTTTGACAAAATGGAACAACACGACTATGAGCAACTGGTTTTCTGCCAAGACAAAACTTCAGGACTTAAAGCGATTATCTGCATCCACGATACAACGCTTGGGCCAGCACTAGGCGGCACGCGCATGTGGAACTATGCAACAGAAGAAGAAGCGATTGAAGATGCGATCCGTTTAGGGCGCGGCATGACTTACAAGAATGCTGCAGCCGGCTTAAACCTTGGCGGCGGTAAAACCGTTATCATCGGAGATCCATTGAAAGACAAAAACGAAGAAATGTTCCGTGCTTTCGGCCGCTTTGTCCAAGGCTTAAACGGCCGTTACATCACAGCAGAAGACGTAGGCACAACAGTTGCTGACATGGACTTGATCCGTGAGGAAACTGATTTTGTGACAGGCGTATCACCAGCATTCGGCTCATCAGGAAACCCGTCTCCGGTAACGGCTTACGGCGTTTACAAAGGGATGAAAGCGGGAGCTTTGGAAGCATTCGGTGACGATTCACTTGAAGGCAAAACAGTTACAGTCCAAGGTGTCGGAAACGTAGCTTACACGCTATGCAAACACCTTCACGAAGAAGGCGCGAAATTAATCGTGTCCGATATCAACGAAGAAGCTGTTCAGCGTGCGGTAAATGATTTCGGAGCGGTGGCAGTGGCACCGGCTGATATTTACATGCAAGAAGCAGACATTTTCGCTCCATGTGCAATGGGTGCCATTATCAACGACGAAACGATTCCTCAGTTAAAAGTAAAATTGGTGGCAGGCTCTGCCAACAATCAGTTGAAAGAAGAACGCCACGGCGACGAACTAGAAGCACGCGGCATCGTCTACACACCTGACTTCGTTATCAACTCAGGCGGCGTAATCAACGTTGCTGACGAATTATACGGATACAACGAAGAACGTGCGTTGAAACGCGTAGGCACAATCTACGACAGTATCTCAAAAATCTTTGAAATCTCAAAACGCGACGGAATCCCAAGCTACAAAGCAGCAGACCGTTTGGCAGAAGAACGCATCGAACGCGTTGCCAAATCAAGAAGCTCTTTCCTTCGCAACGAACACAACATCATCAGCAGAAGATAGTCCAGAAAAGTGGAGTCGCCTGTCCAGTCCCGACAGGCGCTGGAGGGCTTGAAGGGAATGGCGTTCCTTTGCCATTGCCGGCAAGACCGAAGCGACCCGAGGGACTAGGCGGCGGAACTGGACACCATCGAAAAGCGGAAGCGCCTGTCCAGCTCTGATGGGCATAAGACAGACCAGCAAAGTGGCGCTCTTTGCCACACAGCTGGGCTGGCTTATGACCCGAAGAGCTAGGCGCTGCAGCTAGACAAGAAAAGCGGAGTCTCCTCAAAACCAGGCATTCAGCTCACATAAAGAACGCAGAAAGAGCCGGGAAACTGGCTTTTTCCGCTGAAAATGGAAAAAGAACGGAGGGTTCGCTGTGCAAGGACAGCTGCATCGTATTTTGGTCATTAACCCGGGTTCTACATCGACTAAGATCGGCGTTTTTGACAACGAAATCCTGATCATGGAACGGACGATTCACCATTCGGCTGAGTCTTTGGCTGATTTTCCAACGATTCCTGATCAATACCGTTTTCGGACACAAGCCATCCTGGAAACATTGGATGAAGAAGGCATGAATGTTTCCAAACTTTCCGCCGTGTGCGGGAGAGGCGGGCTGCTGCATCCCATCGAAGGCGGAACATACAAAGTCAATAAAACCATGCTCAAGGATTTGCGAAAAGGGATACTGGGCCAGCACGCTTCCAATCTTGGCGGCATCATCGCCTATGAAATTGCGGAAGGATTAAACATCCCTTCATTCATTGTAGATCCTGTGGTAGTTGATGAGCTTGACCCGATTGCCCGGATTTCGGGGTTGCCGTTGATTGAACGGAAATCAATTTTCCATGCGCTGAACCATAAAGCCGTAGCCCGGCGTTATGCCAAAGAAAAAGGGCGAGCCTATGAAGATGTGCGGCTGATTGTAGCCCATATGGGCGGCGGCATCACAGTCGGCGTGCATCTGAACGGGCGTGTCGTAGAAGTGAACAATGGACTTCATGGAGATGGCCCATTCAGTCCGGAACGGGCTGGCACGGTCCCGGCAGGCGATTTGGTGGAGCTCTGCTATTCAGGCAAGTACAGCCGGCAGGAAATCCTGAAAATGCTCATCAGGCAAGGCGGCCTTGCCGGTTACCTCGGCACCACCGACACAGTGAAAGTGGAAAAGCGCGTTCAAAAAGGCGATGCAACAGCCCAAAGCATCTATGAAGCGATGGCATACCAAGTGGCGCGGGAAATCGGTTCGGCCAGTACGGTTTTATGCGGCAAAGTAGACGCCATCATTTTGACGGGGCGTTTGGCTTACGGCAAAGAATTTACTGCATCGATTTCCGAACGCATCAACTGGATTGCGGATGTCCTGGTCATGCCCGGCGAAAACGAGCTTCAGGCTTTGGTCGAAGGAGCCGTTCGGGTATTAAATAAAGAAGAAAAAGCAAAAACATATACAGCACGAAAATGATTAAAAGGAGGTCGTCTTTAAATGGCACAAAATTATGATGTAGTCATCCTTGGCGGCGGAACCGGCGGCTATGTAGCAGCAATCCGTTCTGCCCAGCTCGGCTTAAAAACGGCAATCGTCGAAAAAGGCAATCTTGGCGGCACATGCCTTCATAAAGGATGCATTCCAAGCAAAGCGCTGCTGCGCAGTGCAGAAGTCTATTCGACAACGAAAAACCACGCGGCGGATTTCGGTGTAAACACCGGAGAAGTTTCACTCGATTTCTCTCGTGTGCAACAGCGGAAGCAAGGGATTGTGGACCAATTGCACGCAGGCGTTCAAGGCTTGATGAAAAAAGGCAAAATCGATGTTTACGAAGGAATTGGACGCATTTTAGGGCCTTCCATCTTTTCGCCGAATGCCGGCACCGTATCCGTAGAGATGGCTAACGGTGAAGAAAACGAAATGCTGATTCCGCATAACGTCATCATTGCGACCGGCTCCCGCCCTCGCACATTGCCAGGATTAACGATTGACGGAAACTTTGTCATGAGTTCTGACGAAGCGCTTCAAATGGAAGAACTTCCGAAGTCGATCTTGATTGTCGGCGGCGGCGTCATTGGCATCGAATGGGCTTCGATGCTCAATGATTTCGGTGTTGACGTAACGGTCATCGAATATGCTGATCGCATTATTCCAACAGAAGACAAAGACATTTCCAAAGAAATGCAGAAATTATTGACGAAAAAAGGCATCAAATTTGCAACGAGCGCCAAAGTTTTGGCAGACACTCTTGAAACAGGCGAGGGCGGCGTGTCGATTCAGGCAGAGCTGAAAGCTGGGACAGAAACTTTTAGTGCTGAAAAAATGCTGGTATCGGTCGGACGCCAGGCGAATGTTGAAAATATCGGTTTGGAAAACACCGACATCATCGTTGAAAAAGGGTTTATTCAAGTAAAAGATTCGTTTCAGACGAAAGAATCCCATATTTATGCCATCGGCGATGTGATCGGCGGGCTGCAATTGGCGCACGTTGCTTCGCATGAAGGGATTACGGCAGTCGAACATATTAAAGGCAACAAGCCGCATGCCATCAATTACGATTTGGTTTCGCGCTGCATCTATTCAAGTCCGGAAGCGTCAAGCGTCGGCATTACAGAACAGCAGGCAAAAGATAAAGGCTTTGACGTCAAAGTAGGCAAATTCTCATTCAAAGCGATCGGCAAAGCGTTAGTTTACGGAGAGTCTGACGGTTTTGTCAAAATCATCGCAGACAAAGAAACAAACGATATTCTCGGGGTCCATATGATCGGGCCGCATGTAACGGATATGATTTCAGAAGCGGGCCTTGCCATGGTGCTGGATGCAACGCCGTGGGAAATCGCCGATACGATCCATCCGCATCCGACGCTTTCCGAAGTGATGGGTGAAGCGGCTCTGGCAGTAGACGGCAAAGCGATTCATAGTTAAAGGAGGAATTTCAATGGTTGCAAAACACGAAGAAGTTGGCTTGACCAGCGAAGATTTGCTGAAAATTTACGAGACGATGCTAACGGCGCGCCGCGTCGATGAGCGCATGTGGCTCCTCAACCGTGCAGGTAAAATTCCATTTGTCATTTCTTGCCAAGGGCAGGAAGCGGCACAAGTTGGAGCTGCTTATGCACTGGATAACACGAAAGACTATGTCGCTCCTTATTACCGTGATCTTGGCGTAGTCCTTCATTTTGGCATGACGCCAAAAGATTTGATGCTGTCGGCTTTTGCCAAAGCGGAAGATCCAAACTCCGGCGGCCGCCAAATGCCAGGGCATTTCGGACAGAAGAAAAACCGCATTTTGACGGGTTCTTCGCCGGTTACAACACAGCTTCCTCACGCAGTTGGGGTTGCCCTAGCAGGCAAAATGAAGAAACAGGATTTCATCACGTTTAACACATTGGGTGAAGGGTCATCCAACCAAGGGGACTTCCATGAGGGATTGAACTTTGCGGGCGTCCATAAATTGCCGGTCATCACAATGGTTGAAAACAATAAATACGCGATTTCCGTTCCTTTTGACCGCCAAGTGGCGAGCAAGAACGTTTCGGACCGGGCCATCGGATACGGCATGCCGGGTGTGACAATTGACGGGAACGATCCGATTGAAGTCTACAAACACGTAAAAGAAGCAGCTGACCGCGCACGCCGCGGCGAAGGGCCGAGCCTGATTGAGACGGTTTCCGAACGGATGACCGCCCACTCATCGGATGATGACCACCGCCAGTACCGTTCTGCTGATGAATTGGCAGCGCAAAAAGAAAAAGATCCGATCTTGACTTTCGGCGCTTATTTGAAAGAGCACAACATCATGGACGATCAGCTTGAAAAAGAAATCAACGACCGCATCATGACGATTGTCAACGAAGCGACCGATTATGCGGAAAACGCTGCATATGCTGAACCGGAACATGCTTTGAAATACGTCTACGCTGAAGGAGGAAACGAATAATGGCAGTTATGAACTATATTGACGCCATCACGCTTGCCATGAAAGAAGAAATGGAGCGTGACGAAAACGTTTTTGTTCTTGGAGAAGACGTTGGGAAAAAAGGCGGCGTATTTAAAGCGACACAAGGGTTATACGACCAATTCGGAGAAGACCGTGTAGTTGATACGCCGCTTGCGGAATCTGCAATTGCAGGCGTCGGCATCGGTGCAGCGATGTACGGCCTTCGACCGATTGCGGAATTCCAGTTTGCGGACTTTATCATGCCGGCAGTCAACCAGATCATTTCGGAAGCTTCTCGCATCCGTTACCGTTCAAACAACGACTGGTCTTGCCCGATTGTTTTCCGTGCACCATTCGGCGGCGGCGTCCACGGCGCTTTGTACCACTCCCAATCAGTGGAAGCGGTATTCGCCAACCAGCCGGGGCTTAAAATCGTCATTCCCTCCACCCCTTACGATGCAAAAGGCTTGTTAAAAGCGGCAATCCGCGATGAAGATCCGGTGATGTTTTTCGAACATAAACGCGCTTACCGCCTGATCAAAGGGGAAGTGCCGGAAGAAGATTACACCATCGAAATCGGCAAAGCGGACGTGAAACGCGAAGGCGACGACATCACGGTCATCACTTACGGACTGGCTGTGCATTTCGCGCTTCAAGCGGCAGAACGCCTTGCAGAAGACGGCATTTCAGCACACGTTTTGGATCTTCGTACGATTTATCCATTGGATAAAGAAGCGATCATCGAAGCTGCCAAAAAAACCGGCAAAGTTCTTCTGGTAACAGAAGACAACAAAGAAGGAAGCATCATCGGCGAAGTGGCAGCAATTATCGCTGAAAACTGCCTGTTCGACCTGGATGCGCCGATCCGCCGTTTGGCAGGACCGGACGTTCCGGCAATGGCTTATGCTCCAACAATGGAAAAATACTTCATGATCAATCCGGACAAAGTAGAAAAAGCAATGCGGGAACTAGCAGAGTTTTAAGACAAGAAAAGCGGAGTCGCCTGTCCAGTCCCGACAGGCGCTGGAGGGCTTGAAGGAAATGGCGTTCCTTTGCCATTGCCGGCAAGACCGAAGCGACCCGAGGGACTAGGCGACGAAGCTGGACAACAAGAAAAGCGGAGTCGCCACATACGCTCCACAGTACGATAAAAGCAGTTAAGGAGGAATCCCTTTGGCTATTGAAAATATAAAAATGCCTCAGCTAGGCGAAAGTGTGACGGAAGGAACGATTGAAAAATGGCTCGTTCAGCCCGGTGACCACGTCAATAAGTACGATCCTTTGGCGGAAGTCAACACCGATAAAGTAACAGCGGAAGTGCCATCTTCCTTTACCGGCACCATTAAAGAATTAATTGCTGCAGAAGGCGAAACACTGGCAGTAGGCGAAATCGTCTGCACGATCGAAACCGAAGGCGGCGACTCAGCTCCGGCAGAAGAAGCTGAAGCACAGCCTGCCAATATTGGTAAAGAAAACGTTATGCCTGCTGATGATACAAAACCGACATCCGGATTGAGCGGAACGAAAGGCTCTTCCCAGCCGGCACGTCCGGAAGGATCAAAAGCGCGCTATTCACCAGCTGTTTTGCGGCTTGCACAAGACAACGACATTGATCTTGCACAAGTACAGGGCACGGGCAATGAAGGGCGCATTACGCGCAAAGATTTGCTGGTGTTGATTGAAAGCGGCAATATCCCGAAAGCGGGAGATGCGCCGGCAGCGAAGCAGGAAGCTCCGACACCGCAAACAGAAGCACCTAAAGCGCAGCCCGCACCGACATCGGCTCCTGCTGCAAAATCAGCACCGATTGAAAGCGCTCCTGGCGATATCGAAATTCCGGTTACCGGTGTGCGCCGTGCAATTGCAGCCAATATGCTGAAGAGCAAGCACGAAGCGCCGCATGCCTGGATGATGATCGAAGTGGATGTAACGGACCTGGTTTCCTACCGTGATTCCATCAAAGGCGACTTCAAGAAAAAAGAAGGGTTCAATATTACGTATTTCGCGTTCTTCGTGAAAGCCGTATCCCAAGCTTTGAAAGAATTCCCGATGATGAACTCGATGTGGGCTGGAGATAAAATCATCCAGAAAAAAGACATCAACATTTCGATTGCTGTCGCTTCGGACAATGCCTTGTTCGTGCCGGTCATCCGAAACTCGGACGAAAAGTCGGTTAAAGGAATCGGCCGCGATATCAATGAGCTGGCATTAAAAGCCCGCAACGGGAAATTGGGTTCTGCGGATATGCAAGGCGGGACGTTTACGGTCAACAACACCGGCTCGTTCGGTTCTATCCAGTCGATGGGCATCATCAACCATCCGCAAGCAGCAATCCTGCAAGTAGAGTCCATCGTGAAGCGTCCGGTGATCATGGCTAACGGCATGATGGCAGCACGCGACATGGTCAACTTGTGTTTATCGCTTGACCACCGCGTACTTGACGGGCTTGTTTGTGGACAATTCCTCGGCCGCGTCAAAGAAATACTTGAGAATATGAACAAAGAAAATACATCCGTTTATTGACGGATTGCTGGGGGTCTTCGGACTTCCAGCTTTTTTTTTCTTTAATGTGAGCGGTTACTCAGGTAAAATGGGAAGAGATATCCTTTAAGGAGGGAACAGCTTGACAATAGAATCGATGAAAAAGACTCAATTTTCGGAACGTACCTACGAAGAATGGCAGGCAGCTGCTGAAAAAGCGCTCAAAGGAAAACCGTTCGAAAAAACTTTGAAAACACCCACTATTGAAGGAATCACACTCGAGCCGCTTTATACGAAAGAAATGCTGGACCGCCTCGACACCTTTGTTTTCGATCAGACAAAAGCTGTGCAAAACGGCAAACGGCTTCCAGGGTGGTTTGTGGCCCAGGAAACCCATGCCGCAACTGTCAGTGATTATTTGGAAGCGATCAAAGATGACTTGAAGCGCGGCAATGAAATGATTGTCTATCTCAGCTATCAGAACTTGGAATGGACGGATGCCGAACTGAAAGAACTGGCAGAACTAATCATCCATTATCCGCTGTATTTCCGTTTGGGATCTGATGACAACGGCATTCTCCGCGTCTTCGATTTTATCGAAGAAGAACAGATGGGGCATGTGCAAGGTGTTATTTTTTCTGAAACAGAAGTGAATGCACCGAAAAAAGTCCGTACACAATTGATCGATACTGTGCCTGTACATAATGCCGGTGGAACGATTGTCCATGAATTAGGGGTGGCACTCAGCATTCTGGCGGAGAAGATGGACCGCGGCAATTTCGATGCCCAGGCAGAAGACCTGTGGGTGCGTTTTGCGGTTGATACGCAATTCTTTCAGGAAATCGCCAAACTGCGTGCTTTCCGTGTTCTTTGGAACGCGTTCTGCTCGGCTTACGGAAAAGAAGCGCCGACCATTCCGGTTTTCACCGAAACGTCGGTGCGCTCTTATTCAAAACTGGATCCTTACGTGAATTTGCTGCGTGCCGGTAATGCCACGTTTTCAGCGGTCCTTGGCGGCACAAATGCGCATACGGTTCACCCGCATGACTTTTTGACGGTGCCTGATGCACAGAGCCGCCGGATTGCACGCAATGTGCAATTGGTCATTAAAGAAGAAACCCATGTATCGCATGTACTTGATGCAGCGGCCGGGTCTTACTTTATTGAAACCTTGACAAAAGAATTCGTTGATGCGGCATGGAGTTATTTCCTGGAGATTGAAGCAGCCGGCGGTTATTCCGAAGTTATCAAGTCGGGCTGGCTGACGGACGATATTCAGGCCAAATGGGTGGAACGCAAAGAAAAAGTCGCCACCCGGGAAAATTCCTTGATCGGCACGAATATCTATGCCAATCCGCAAGAACCGGTCAAAGAAGGGCAAGTGGCCGAGAGCCATTTGGTTTATATGTCTGCCAAACGCCTAGCCTCGCCGTTTGAAAAACTGCGTGCACAAAGCAAAGAAAAACTTTTGAAAGCGGCTGTTTTGCATGTGGCGCCATTAAAAACAGTGAAAGCCCAATCGGACTTTGTCCAAGGCTTTTTGGCCGTAGGCGGCATCGAACCGCTTGTCAGCCCGGAACTTTCGAGTGCTGAAGAAGTCAACCGGTTCCTCGAGTACAACGCCATCGACTACGCTGTCCTATGCGGACCAAAAGAAGTGTTCGAAAACATCATTCCTGCTTTGGATACAACTGCCACTATTGATGTTGCAGGCAAATACGGAAAAGACGATTTAAACCGCTGGGAAGAATTCGGCGTAACGGATGCCATTTTCTCCGGCAAACACATCACCTCAAAGCTGGAACAAATTCTTAGCCTTGGAAAGGAGGCCATTTGATATGGGAAGACCGGATTTCAGTAAAGTGGATTTGCAGAAATTAAAAATCAATCAAGACGTGGCCATCCACGAGGAAGTTTTTGAAACGAACGAAGGAATACCGGTTAAGCCGGCTTATTCCCAAGAGGACATCGCGGATTTGCAGGAAAGCCACCCTGGATTTGCTCCGAACGTGCGTGGGCCTTACCCGACGATGTATGTATCGCGGCCATGGACCGTCCGCCAATATGCCGGATTCTCAACAGCAGAAGAAAGCAACGCATTTTACCGCCGGAACTTGGCAATGGGCCAAAAAGGGCTTTCGGTCGCTTTTGACCTGGCTACGCACCGCGGCTATGATTCCGATCATCCACGCGTAGTAGGTGATGTCGGAAAAGCGGGCGTCGCCATCGACAGCGTCGAAGACATGAAAATCCTGTTTGACGGCATTCCGCTTGACCAGATGTCCGTATCGATGACGATGAACGGGGCAGTCGTGCCGATCATGGCGTTCTTCATCGTGGCAGCAGAAGAACAAGGCGTCGGACCGGAGCAGCTGGCCGGAACGATCCAGAACGATATTCTGAAAGAATACATGGTGCGGAATACGTATATTTATCCGCCGGCGATGTCCATGCAGATCATCGCGGATATTTTCAAGTACACATCCACCAAAATGCCGAAATTCAACTCAATTTCCATTTCGGGCTATCATATCCAGGAAGCGGGAGCCACAGCGGATATCGAACTGGCGTATACATTGGCTGACGGGCTTGAATACGTCCGCACCGGGCTGGCAGCAGGCATCGATATTGATTCGTTTGCACCGCGTTTGTCATTCTTCTGGGGAATCGGCATGAACTATTTCATGGAAATCGCCAAAATGCGCGCAGGTCGTGAAATTTGGGCGAAAATGATGAAATCGTTCGATCCGAAAAACAGCAAGTCTCTTGCACTTCGTACGCATTCGCAGACATCCGGCTGGAGTTTGACCGAACAAGATCCGTTCAATAACGTAACCCGTACATTGATTGAGGCAAATGCAGCGGCAATGGGCCATACCCAGTCGCTCCACACCAATGCCCTTGATGAAGCGATCGCTTTGCCGACAGATTTCTCTGCCCGCATCGCACGCAATACGCAGTTGTTCCTGCAGGAAGAAACGATGATGACCAAAGTGATCGACCCTTGGGGCGGTTCGTACTACGTCGAAAAACTGACGCAGGAATTGATGGAAAAAGCCTGGCAGCTGATCGAAGAAGTCGAAGAACTTGGCGGCATGGCCAAAGCGATTGAGACCGGCCTTCCGAAAATGCGCATCGAAGAAGCAGCAGCGAAAAAGCAAGCGCAAATCGATTCCAATGAAGAAGTGATTATCGGCGTCAACCGCTACCGTTTGGACGAAGAAGATCCGATTGATATTTTGAATATCGACAATACCATTGTGCGAAAAACACAGATTGAACGCATTGAGCGGATGAAAGCTTCCCGCGACAACGACAAAGTCCAGGAAGCATTAACCCGATTGACGGCGGCTGCGCAAAGCGGCGACGAAAACATTTTAGAATGTGCTGTTGATGCTGCGCGCCTGCGTGCTACTCTTGGCGAAATTTCCGATGCGATCGAAGCAGCGTCCGGAAGACATAAGGCGGTGATCCGTTCCGTGAGCGGCGTATACAGTTCGAACTTCTCGAACCAGCAGGAAATCGAAGTTGTCAAAGAAATGACCGAGGACTTTATTGAAAATGAAGGGCGCCGTCCGCGTATCCTGATTGCGAAAATGGGGCAGGATGGCCATGACCGCGGCGCGAAAGTCATTGCGACTGCATTCGCCGACCTTGGCTTTGATGTGGATATCGGCCCGTTGTTCCAGACGCCGGCAGAAACAGCGCAGCAGGCAGTTGAAAATGATGTGCACGTCATTGGCGTCAGTTCCCTGGCGGCAGGCCATATGACGCTTGTGCCGGACTTATGGGCAGAACTGAAGAAAATTGGACGCGAAGATATCTTAATCGTCGTCGGCGGCGTTATTCCGGCACAGGATTATGAGTTCCTGCGCACAAACGGAGCGAGCGCCATCTTCGGGCCAGGTACCGTGATTCCTGTGGCAGCGCAAAAAGTGATTGAAGAAATTTATGTGCGCCTTGGATACGAGGAAGTGGCCGACTGATGGACCGCGAAACAGGGACTCGCCGGGTAATGGAGGGGGTCAAAGCTGCCCATGACGGAATGATGGCCTCGCCGCGGAAACGATTCAAAAAACCGCAGGACAACCCTTTCGATTACGACAACATGGCCGAAGGGGTCCGGAGCGGTTCGCGCCTTCATTTAGGAAAAGCGATTACGCTTCTTGAAAGCTCGAATCCGGAGCATAAAAAACATGGCCAGGAGCTGTTGAACCGCTTGCTCCCCCATACCGGAAACTCGGTGCGCATCGGCATCACGGGTGTCCCGGGGGCAGGCAAAAGCACATTCATCGAGACGTTCGGCGAAATGCTGACGGCGCTTGGGCACCGTGTGGCAGTCCTTGCCATCGATCCGAGTTCTTCGATCACCGGCGGCAGCATCCTGGGCGACAAAACGCGCATGGAAAGCCTGGCGCGCAATCCCAAAGCGTTTATCCGGCCATCGCCGACGGCTGGTACGCTCGGCGGTGTCCATAAAAAGACCCGTGAAACAATGCTGCTCTGCGAAGCGGCCGGCTATGATATCATCTTGGTCGAAACGGTGGGAGTCGGGCAAAGCGAAAC
Organism: Planococcus chinensis; assembly: GCF_020071995.1. Taxonomy (GTDB): domain Bacteria; phylum Bacillota; class Bacilli; order Bacillales_A; family Planococcaceae; genus Planococcus; species Planococcus chinensis_A. Next base: position 326,843 of record NZ_JABWTK010000004.1, read on the forward strand.
GCTCGTCCGCGGCATGGTTGACATATTTATGCTGCTGGTGCTCACCGGCGCCGGGGACGAACTGCAGGGCATGAAAAAAGGGATTTTGGAGCTGGCGGACGCCATCATTGTCCATAAAGCGGATAGCCACAATGCCGAACTTGCCAAAAAGACAGTGCGCGAATATAAACAGATCCTGCATTTCCTGCAGCGGGCGACTGAGGGCTGGAAAACGCAGGCCTTGCCTGCTTCTTCTCTTGAAGGAACCGGCATTTCGGAAATCTGGGATATGGTCAAAGACTTCGAAAGCACGGTCAAAGGCAGCGGCTACTGGAAAAAACGCCGGCAGAACCAAACAAAAGACTGGTTCAATTCCATGATTACGGACGAATTGCTGAGCCGTTTTTACGGCGATGCCGAGCGCCGGAAGCAAGTGGGCACACTTGAACAGAAAGTGCTTCAGGATCAGCTGACGGTGGCGCAAGCCATTGCGGAATTGTTCGAGTAAGCTTTTTTGCATGTCTTTTCAACTCCTGCTATGATTAATGAAGGAAATGATAAGGAGTGATAGAAATGGCAATGGATTTTAATTTTCTTATGAATGATATTACGAAGCAGGCACGCCAGGAAATGGTGGACGCTGGCTATACAGAATTGACAACACCTGAAGACGTGAAGGAAGTTTTTGCTCAGCCAGGCACTAGCCTCGTCATGATCAACTCGGTATGCGGATGCGCAGGCGGCATCGCCCGTCCGGCAGCCGTACATTCCGTGCATTACGACAAACGCCCTGACCGCCTGTTGACGGTATTTGCAGGACAGGATAAAGAAGCGACAGCACAGGCACGCGCAATTTTTGGCGAAGACCATCTTCCGTCATCTCCATCGTTTGTTCTTTTGAAAGATGGCAAAGTGGCAGATGAAATTGGGCGCCATGAAATTGAAGGCCATGATCCGATGTCCGTAATTACGCACATCCAAGAGTTGTTTGAAGAGCATTGCAAGGAAATCTAAAACGAATGCCCCTCAAAAAGGGGCATTTTTTTATGCCGGCGAAAAGGAGCAGAACATGAAACTGAAACGATTTTCTATTGGCTACCGGACAATGAAAACCGCTGCAGGTGTAGCGATCGCAATTTCCCTGGCGCAATTTTTCAATTTGGATTATTATGTGTCTGCCGGGATTTTGACGATTTTGTGCATTCAGCCGACGAAAAAGAAATCCATCCGCGCTGCATTCTCTCGCTTTGTTGCAAGTTTGATCGGCATCGCCTTTGCATTCGTCTTTTTGGAAAGCATTGCTTATCACCCGCTTCTGATCGGGCTGATGATTCTGGTGTTTATCCCGGTGCTGGTCTCCCTGAAGTTTTCAGACGGGTTTGTGTCCAGTTCGGTCATCTTGCTGCATATTTACGATTCGAAAAACCTGACGCTGGATTTGTTCTTCAATGAATTGTCTTTGATGGCCGTCGGCTTCGGAACAGCACTGGCAGTCAATATGTACATGCCGAGCATCGAAGGGAAACTCAATATGTACCGCTATGAGATTGAATCGCTGTATTCCTCCATCTTCCAGGAAATTTCGATTTTCCTGCGGCAAGGAGAGTCGAACTGGGACGGCAAAGAATTGACCCAGAGCGCTGAATTGTTGAAAAAAGCGAAAGCGCTGGCTTATCAGGATGTTGAAAACCACGTGACCCGTCTCGAAAATAAGTACTATCATTATTTCGACATGCGGGAGCAGCAGCTTGAAATCATCGAGCGCATCCTGCCGAAAATTACGGCGCTGCCCGTCATTGTCGGCCATTCGCATCTGGTGGCTGATTTTCTGGAAGATTTGGCAAGCCATGTCCATTCCGGCAATACGGCTTACCGCTATATCAGCAAATTGCAAGCTGTGAAAGACGACTTTGCCGGTATGCCGCTGCCTGACAGCCACGAAAAATTCCTGGCGATGGCGGCGCTTTACCAAGTAATCGAAGAAATGGAATCGTATTTGGAGATCAAATCGTCCTATAAAGGCTTCACCAATAAAAAGACAGCTGAAGTCGGATGATTTCAGCTGTCTTTTTGTGTATTCGATTCTTGCATATTAGATGACAAAGCTTAGTCCCATCATTAAAGTGGACAACAGCATGATGCCAATCATCGCATAGACGATAAACTTACGGAATGCAGGGTTGTTCATGAACGCAATGCTCCTTTATTCTCCAGAATGGCTTTTAAGAAATAATACCATAAACCGAGACGGATTTGTAGCTCTACGTTCTGCCGTTTTCCAAATATTCAAGTAGCCCCTTTAGTTTTAGCAACGGAATGGGTACAATAAAAGAGAACTTAAAAAAGGAAGTGAGAAAATGAAAAAAGTCGACCATATTGGAATCGCTGTACGCAGCATTGATGAAGTCCTTACATACTATACTGAAACTCTAGGCTGTCCATTGTTGAAAATTGAAGAAGTGGCATCCCAAAAGGTAAAAGTGGCTTTTATTGATGCCGGCAATATCAAACTCGAATTGCTCGAACCGCTGGATGATACAGGCGCCGTTGCGAAGTTTATCGAAAAACGGGGAGTAGGCATCCATCACATCGCTTTCGGAGTAGAAAACATCGAGCAGCGCATGACAGAGCTGCGCGACAAAGGCGTCCAGCTTTTGAGCGAGCATGCAGGTCCAGGGGCAGGTGGGGCAATGGTTGCCTTTTTGCATCCGAAGTCATCAAACGGAGTATTATACGAACTTTGTGAAAAGCAATGATTGAGGAGTGGAGAAATGGACATTTACGAAAGAATCAATGAGTTGTATGACCGCAAACGTGAAATCGAGCTTGGAGGCGGCGAAGCACGCATCGACAAGCAGCATGAAAAAGGCAAGCTGACTGCCCGTGAACGCATCGAACTATTAGTGGATGAAGGTTCTTTTGTCGAGTTGAGCCCGTTCGTGGAACACCGCACTACCGATTTTGGGATGGGTGCAGGGCCGGGTGAAGGGGTTGTAACCGGTTACGGCAAAGTGAACGGACGTCCAATTTATTTGTTCTCCCAGGACTTCACGGTATTTGGCGGAGCACTCGGCGAAATGCATGCCCAAAAAATTGCGAACGTTATGGATTTGGCGGCGAAAAACGGGGCACCATTCATCGGTTTGAACGATTCCGGCGGAGCACGCATCCAGGAAGGCGTGTTGTCGCTTGATGGATACGGCCATATTTTCTACCGGAATTCCATCTATTCCGGCGTAATTCCACAAATTTCCGTCATCATGGGTCCATCAGCGGGCGGCGCAGTGTATTCGCCGGCCATCACGGATTTTGTTTTCATGGTCGACAAGACGAGCCAGATGTTCATCACAGGTCCTAAAGTCATTGAAACGGTGACAGGCGAAAAAATTTCATCTGAAGATTTAGGTGGATCGAAAGTACATACAGCAATTAGCGGAAACGCTCATTTCCGTTCGGATTCCGAACAGGACGTATTGCAGATGGTGCGCCGTTTGATCAGCTACCTTCCGCAAAATAACCAAGAAATGCCGCCGCGGCTTGAAGTGGACAAAGAAGACGATTACCGTCCGGATCTTGCTGATATCGTTCCTTACGAAGCGATCCGGCCGTACGATGTCCGCAAAGTTGTGGAGCAAGTGGTCGATGCCGATAGTTTCATGGAAGTCCAGCCGGAGTTTGCCCGCAATATCGTCGTCGGGCTAGCTCGCATCAAAGGCGAAACGGTCGGCTTGGTGTGCAACCAGCCGAAAGTGATGGCCGGCGGGCTTGATATCGACTCATCAGACAAAGCGGCCCGTTTTATCCGCTTCTGCGATTCGTTCAATATTCCGTTGATCACTTTTGAAGACGTTACCGGATTCTTCCCGGGCATCAAGCAGGAACACGGCGGCATCATCCGCCACGGCGCGAAAATCCTCTATGCGTATTCAGAAGCAACCGTGCCGAAAATGACGGTCATTCTGCGCAAAGCATACGGCGGCGCCTATGTCGCATTAAACTCCAAATCAATCGGCGCTGACTTGGTATACTCATGGCCGAACGCTGAAATTGCGGTTATGGGGCCACAAGGCGCTGCGAACATCATTTTCGCCCGTGAAATTGCAGCAAGCGACAATCCGGAAGAAACGCGTGCAGCGAAAATCGAGGAATACCGTGAGAAATTCGCCAACCCATACGTGGCAGCAGCACGCGGCATGGTCGATGACGTCATCGATCCGCGGGAAACACGCGTCAAATTGATTCAGGCGCTTGAAATGATGCGCAATAAAAAAGATACACGCCCAGCGAAAAAAACACGGCAATATGCCTTTATAAAGAACAACTTCAATCAGCGGGGGCTTTGTTTCCCGCTGATTGTTCATTGATTTAACCGGGCGCACAAGCCCAAAAAGAAAGAGGTCCTAATTTATGAAAAAAGATCGGCTGTTAAACGAATTCCTTGAATTGGTGCAAATCGATTCTGAAACGAAAAATGAAGCAGAAATTGCCGGTGTGCTGAAAGAAAAGTTGAGCGAACTTGGGTTTTACGTTCAAGAAGATGATTCCTCAACACGTACGGGCCACGGCGCCAACAACTTGATTGCCACACTGCGCGGAACGGCTGCAGATGTACCGGCCATTTATTTCACTGTCCATATGGATACAGTGGTTCCGGGCAAAGGCGTCAAGCCGGAAATCCGCGACGGCTATGTGTATTCAGACGGCACGACGATTCTGGGTGCAGACGACAAAGCCGGCATCGCCGCGTTGTTTGAAATGATCCGCAGCGTGCAGGAACAGCAAATCGAACACGGCGATATCCAGCTGGTCATCACAGCGGGTGAAGAAAGCGGCTTGGTGGGAGCGAAAGAAATGGATTCTTCCTTGCTGTTCGCCAAATACGGCTACGCTGTAGACAGCGACGGCAAAGTCGGCGGCATCGTTACATCGGCGCCGTACCAGGCGAAATTGTGGACGACCATCTACGGCAAGACAGCCCATGCCGGTGTGGCTCCTGAGAAAGGCGTTTCAGCAATTACCATTGCAGCAAAAGCGATCGCGAAAATGACGCTTGGGCGCATTGATGAGGAAACGACTGCCAATATCGGCCGTTTTGAAGGCGGACAAGCGACAAACATCGTCTGCGACGAAGTGCATATCCTGTCAGAAGCGCGCTCCATCAAAGAAGACAAGCTGGCGTCCCAAACGGCGCATATGGAATCTGTTTTTGAAGAAGTGGCCGAACAAATGGGAGGGCGTGCGGAAACAGAAGTCAAACTGATGTATCCGGGCTTCCATTTTGACGAAAATGAACGCGTCGTCGAAATCGCTAAAAAAGCCGCAGCCAATATCAATCGCCCAGCACCGATTTTGATGAGCGGCGGCGGCAGTGATGCCAATATTTTCAACGGCCACGGCGTACCAACGGTCAATCTTTGTGTCGGCTACGAAGAAATCCACACAAAAAAAGAACGCATGCCGATCGAAGAGCTCGAAAAACTGGCAGAAATGCTTGTTGAAATCGTGAAGGAATCAGCACTTTAATAGAATGATGAGAAAACCGCAACTGCAGCCGGGAAAGCCGGCGGCAGCTGCGTTTTTTTTATGGGCAGTAATGTATGTGGGCCGTATGGGTTGGAACCGCTATTCTGAAAATACGGGGCAGCAAGCATCCGCGCTTTTCATGTGGTAAACTGGAAGAAAACGAAAGTGAAGCGATCCGCATGGCTGGCCGAGTGATTTTCCATATAGATATGAATAGTTTTTACGCCTCGGTCGAGCAGTCGCATGACCCGAGCCTGAAAGGGAAAGCCATTGCAATTGCAGGCAATCCGAAAGAGCGGCGCGGCATCATCGTGACGTGTTCTTACGAAGCGCGGGCGCACGGCATCTACACTACGATGCAGGTGCATGAAGCGAAGCGGAAGTACCCGGAACTGATCTTGCTGCCGCCGAACTTCGAGCGCTACCGGGCCGCTTCAAAAGCGATGTTCGAGATTTTGCGTTCGTATACCGATCTGGTTGAACCGGTATCGATTGATGAGGGCTATGTCGATGTGACGGAACTTGCGAAAGAGCGCCACGCGTTGTCGATTGCGGAAGAAATCCAGCAGCGCATGAAATCGGAACTCGATTTGCCATGTTCAATCGGCATTGCGCCGAATAAGTTTTTGGCCAAAACGGCATCCGATATGAAAAAGCCGATGGGCATTACAGTATTGCGGAAACGCGACATCCAGGAAAAATTATGGCCGCTGGAAGTCATTGAAATGCATGGCATCGGCGAAAGCACTGCAGCGAAATTAAAACGCTTGTCGATCGAGACCATCGGGGATTTGGCGACTGCCAATACCGGCCTCATCAAGGAAAAAATGGGCAAGAACGGATTGCGGCTCCAAAACCGGGCGAATGGCATCGATGACCGGATTGTAGATCCCGAGTCCATTTACGACACGAAAAGCGTCGGCACGTCCACCACGCTGCCGGTCGATGAAACGGATGAAGAGCAGTTGAAGGTGATTTTCCGCCAGTTGAGTGCAAAAGTGGCCAACCGGCTGGAAGCCAAGGAACTGGCAGGGCCGACCGTCAGCATCCAGACCCGCAGTTCGGAATGGCAAAACCACACCCGCAGCATCACCTTGAAAAATACCGTCTGGAAAAGCGACGATATTTTCCGCCACGCCTGGCAATTGTTCACGAAAAACTGGAACGGGGAACCGCTCCGGCTGGTCGGGGTCACGGTATCGAACGTCAAGGACAAAGGCGATATGACCGAGCAGCTGTCAATTTTCAATTTTCAGGAGCATGCCAAAGAAGAGCCGATTTTGGATTTGATGTCCAAACTGGAATCGAAATTCGGCAAAAACGTCCTGGTCCGCGGCGCAAAATACAAGAAGACCTCTTATGATTCGAAAACCAGCTTCAGCAAAGATTTTCTTGACGATCACGACCACAATAGAAAGTAGGGACTTTATGCAGTTATTATTTCTTGGTACAGGGGCAGGCATGCCATCCAAACAGCGCAATACGAGTGCGCTTGCCCTGAAACTGCTGGAAGAGCGCGGGACAGTCTGGCTATTTGACTGCGGAGAAGCGACCCAGCATCAGATTCTACATACCACCGTAAAACCCCGCAAAATCGAAAAGATTTTCATCACCCATTTGCACGGCGACCACATTTTCGGTTTGCCCGGCCTGCTCGGTTCCCGGTCGTTCCAAGGAGGAGACGAACCGCTGGAAATATACGGTCCAACAGGCATCAAAGAGTTTGTGGAAACCTTCCTCCGCATTAGCCGGACGCATTTGACGTATGACATCCTGTTCTATGAACAACTGGAGGGCGTCATTTTCGAAGACGAAAGCATGAAGGTGGAAGCGGCGTTGCTTGACCACGTCATTCCGTCGCACGGCTTCCGCATTACGCAAAAGCCTTTGCTGCCGAAATTGAATATGGAGCGCGCCACTTCTCTCGGCGTGCCGAAAGGGCCGCTGCTCGCCAAATTAAAAGGCGGGGAAGATGTCGTGCTTGAAGATGGAACAGCAATTAAAAGTGCGGATGTCACTGAACCTGCCCAGCCGGGATTCATTGTCACCATACTTGGCGATACGCGTTATTGCGAAGCCGCCGTTGCGTTAAGCCGAAATGCTGATGTTGTTGTACACGAAGCCACTTTTGATGCAGAAACGCAAAAACTGGCAAAGGACTACGGCCATTCCACGATACTGGATGCCGCAAAAACGGCAAGCCGGGCTGGTGCGAAGACGTTGATTGCCAATCACATCAGCGCACGCTTCTTGCCGGAAGATGAAAAAATACTGATTGCCCAAGTGAAAGACGTGCATCCCCGGACATGGATCGCCCGTGATTTTGCGGAGTACGAATGGCACCAGCAGTCACACGAATTAAAGAAAAAATTGGAAAACCATCGCTGAACGATGGTTTTTTCTGGATTTTAAAAGTTTTTAATGGAAATAATAGAACGAACGTTCTATTTGTGATAAAATAAAGGTACAGCTGCATGAGGACGGTTTGGCCATTCCCGGAGAAAGGGGGTGGTGACATGACTATTTCAGAATCATTTGCTCTCGTTTTTACGAGCATTGGACTCACGATCAGTGCAGTGACTTTGGTCGTTTCCATGATTTTGGCCATGAACGAAAAAAAATAACCGTCCCTTGTGGTAGAGGAATGACGGTTATTTTCAAAGCCTAGTTTTCCAGCCAACCGCTCACGCGCGGCATGCAGCTGGCCGAATGCTTCGGCATTCGGTTTTTTTACGCTAATTTCAGTATACTAAACCCGTTCGGATTTTTAAACACTTTTTGTTCTGAAAATACAGAAATAATAGAACATATGTTCTTATTGTGCTAAAATAAATATACAGCTGCAGGCGAGGGACTTGGCTATAGACAAAGAAAATAACCGTCCCTTGTGGTAGAGGAATGACGGTTATTTTCAAAGCCAAGATTTCCAGCCAACCGCCCATGGTGCGGCATGCAGCTGGCCGAATGCTCCGGCATTCGGTTTTTTTACGTTACTTTCAGTATACTAAATTCCAGGGATTTTGCAACTGCCTTATATCCAGCCGCGCTTATAGGGGGTAGGCGCTTCAATATCGGCATTCAGCTCTTTTGCGGCCGTATAAGCCCAGTAAGGGTCACGAAGCAGTTCACGCGCCAGGAAGATCATATCCGAACGGTCGTTTTGCAAAATTTCTTCTGCATGCAACGGGCTCGTGATCAAGCCGACCGCTCCTGTAGCAATCGGTGTGCCGTTTTTGATGGTTTCCGCATACTGCACTTGATAGCCCGGGTAGACAGAAATCTGAGCCGGCACAAGTGCTCCGGAACTGACATCAATCAAGTCTACGCCCTGTTGTTTCATCCATTGCGCCATTTCCACGTATTGCTCCGGCGTCATGCCGCCTTCGGTATGATCCGTTGCTGAAATGCGGACAAATAACGGGCCGTCCCATACTTCGTTGACGGCGTCGATTACTTCGCGCAGGATGCGGTATCGATTTTCCGCAGATCCTCCGTATTCGTCGGTGCGTTTATTGGAAAGCGGCGACAGGAACTGATTGATTAAGTAGCCATGCGCCGCATGGATTTCAATCACATCAAAGCCCGCTTCTTTGGACCGTCTTGCGCCTTCTTTGAAGGCCTGGACGGTTTCTTCGATTTCTTCTGCCGTCATGGCATGCGGCGTCTGGTATTTTTCATTAAAAGCAATCGCGCTAGGTGCCTGGATCGGCTCTTCCAAATCCGCTTTGCGGCCGGCATGCGCCAATTGGATGCCTGTTTTGGCGCCATTTTGCTTCATCAGCCGGACAATCTCCGCAAGCCCTTCAATATGGCTGTCATTCCAGATGCCCAAGTCTCTTGTGGAAATTCGCCCTTGCGGCTGGACAGCCGTCGCTTCCACGATGATCAGTCCGATTTGCCCGACAGCACGCGTCGGATAATGCACGCGGTGCCAATCGGTCACTTGTCCGTCTTCTTGATCGCTTTGATACATACACATCGGTGCCATGACGATGCGGTTTTTGAAAGTGGTATTTTTAATGGTCAGTGGTTCAAATAATTTAGCCAATACAAATTCCTCCCCTTTATTTCCAAACGAGTCGATAACTAGTATAGCAGAAGGAATTATTCGAATTCGCGTCCCAAGGCTTGGGAACGGCTAGCCGCTTGGTCTACGCATTCTCCGATGATGCGTTTGAAGTCGTTTTTCTCCAGAGAAGCGATTCCAGCTGCGGTGGTGCCGTTCGGGCTGGTTACTTTTTCCCGCAATTCTTTAAAATCTGCATGCTGCAGCATGTCGGCGGCGCCGGAAATGGTATGGCGCACGAGTTTGGTGGCGTCTTCGAGCGACAACCCGCTATTGACTCCGGCTTCGGTCATCGCTTCTGCAAAATAATAGACGAAAGCCGGGCCGCTGCCGGCAATAGCTGTCACGGCATCGAGCTGGCTTTCCTGGACGACGGTGACACTGCCGATCGAAGAAAGCAGATCGCGCAATTCGTACTGCTGGTCCAACGTCACTTGTTTGCTCCAGGCGACGCCGGTCGCCGACTTGCCGATTTTTGCGGATGTGTTCGGCATGGCGCGGGCAACCGGCAAATCGCCGACCAGCTTTTGAATGGTCTGGATTGAGACACCGGCAACAACTGACAAGATGACCGTGCCGGGAGATAAGTGTTCCTGAATGCCGCCCAGCGCAGCATTGACATCTTTCGGTTTCATGGCCAGCAGAATAAAATCGGCGTTTTCCAGTTCCGTTTTTTCTTTTTGGACAATATTGACCCCGTACTCATCCCGCAAAAATTCCAGACGTTCAACATCTGATTTGTTCATTACGGAAATATTCCTTGGACTTAGTATGCGTTTATTGATCCAGCCGTGGATCATGGACTCCGCCATGGATCCGGCTCCTACACAAACGATATTCATTGCGATCACTTCCTTTTTTTTTCTGTAATCGGATGGATTGGATTCTGTGGTTCTTATGTATTTGGCGGGCGTGGAGCATTGGATTTTAATGGCTCGTTTCGCATTTCGAGGCCCAGCCCTTCAAGTCCGCTTCCGTATTTCATTGTCTAGCCACCGGCGGCCAGCCCCTCGAGGTCGCTTCAGGCTTACCTGCGATGGCAAAAAGCGCCATCGCCTGCAAGCCTTCCAGCGCTTGTCGGGGCTATACGGCTGCCTACGCTTTTCCGTTGTCTAGACTCCGGTGCCCAGCTCCTCGGGTCATAAGCCGCTCCGGCTGTGCGGCTGAAAACATGCCGCTTCGCCAATCCGTCTTATGCCTGTCGAATCTAAACGGCCGTTTCCGTTTTTCCACAAAAAAAGCGCATTCGTCCCTGCTTTGCAAGGACGAAAACGCTTGGTTTCCGCGGTACCACCTAAGTTTGCCGGCGAGCGGCACTTCTCGAGCTCTTTATCGCAGAGATACGGCCGTGTTTGCACGGCAGCTCGAAAGCAGGTTCGAGAAGGGAGAGGGGATGCGCGTTTCAGCTAGAGCGCACTCTCTTGGCACCATCACCTTCTGTACTGGTCTTTTTCTTCGCCTGTCTATATTACCTGCATTATAGAGGGAGTCTCAATTGTTTGTCAAATGCTCTTTGGTGCGTGACGAAACAGGAAAATATCGGTATGATAGGTGAATAGCGATTCAGTTTCAAGGGAGATGGAGAAATGACTTTACATAAGATAATTATACCGACGCCTTTTGCAGTCGGCGACGTCAATTCCTATTTGATTAAAGGAGATATGCTGACATTGATTGATGCCGGTCCGAAAACACCGGAAGCATGGCTTGCGCTAAAGGCGGGGCTGAAGGAAGCCCATGTGGAACCGGAAGATGTGGAGCAGGTTGTGCTGACGCATCACCATCCGGACCATGCCGGCTGGGTTGACGGTTTTGACAATGCCAAATTGTATGGCCATCCCTATAACGATTTATGGTTGAGGCGCGACCAGGCCTTTCTTGATTACCACGATGCTTTTTACCTTGAACGCCTGAAAGAAGAAGGCGTTCCGGAAGAGCTGTGGTTTTGGGTCAAGAAAATGAAACGGCCGTTGAATCTGATGGGCAGCCGGCCGCTGGATATGTCGATTAATGAAGGCGATGCTTTGCCGGGGCATGAAGAATGGCATGCGATGGAAACACTTGGCCATGCACAAAGCCATTTGTCGTTTTGGAATCCGGAAAGCAAAGAAATGATCGGCGGCGACCACGTGATCGCCAAAGTGTCTTCGAATCCGCTGATTGAGCCTCCGCTTGATCCTGCTGATGGCCGTCCGAAATCGTTGCTTCAATACAATGCTTCGTTGGGGCGTTTATTGAAAATGCCGATCGATGTGATTTACAGCGGACATGGCGATGAAGTGCGGAATGTCCATGAACTGGTCGCAGGGCGTTTAGAAAAGCAGCATCAGCGTGCGATGAAAGTGCTCGATATGCTGGGGAGCGGGGAAGAACAGACCGTGTACGACTTGACGAAGCAGCTGTTTCCATATGCGTATGAAAAAGAGCTGGGGCTGACCTTGTCTGAAACGATTGGACAAATCGATTATTTGCTGGAAGACGGTTTAATCACAGAACGGCTGGATGATTCGGGGATTTTCCGGTATTCGAAAGTCTGAACAGTTTTTATTGCACCAAGGACTTTCAGCGGTTAAAATGAACCTGTTGGACTTTTCAAAAAATGCATAAAGACAGCGAAGATTAAAGCGAAAAGGAATGGGTTATGTTGAAAAAATTAAGCATCTTGATGGCAAGCCTGCTATTTTTGGCTGCATGTTCTGATGACAAGGCCGCTGAGCCTGTTGCAGACAAGCCAAACGAACAGCAAGCAGCAACTGCCGAACAACAGCAGGAAATGTCTGAGGAAGGGTTCATCACACAAGTGACGCAGGAGAACCAGATCCTTGTGAACAATATTTATTTCACCATCCCGAAAGATGTAAAGGTCCAGTTTGATAATGGCACCGAAACGACCGAAGGGGTCATCAGTGATATCAGAACCGGCATGAAAGTCAGCATCGATTATAAAGGGCCGCTCGGCGAAACCTTTCCAATGGAAGGCGAAGCGCAAACCGTTTCTATTTTGAACGATGAAGAGTCTGCGGAGCAATCCGAAGCGCTTGTCGCTTATATAGAAGGAGAACAATTGTCGAGCCTGGTCATACTGGGCCAGCCGATCGTCCGGGACAATGAAATCGGATTCCTGTTCAATAATATGATAGACGGGGAAATGACGGAAGTGCGCATCAACATGGATACACATGAATATACAGTCGGTGGAGAGTAAAAGCAGCTAGCGCTGTTTCAGACTGTATACAAAGTAAATGAAGACAAATGCATTAACCCACCGGACCGGCCACTTCGCTTTCCGTGGGCTCAGCTTCAGCCTCCTCGTCGCTTTGAAAACCCGCTGCTCCTGCATCGCTGCGCTAGCTTCGTCGCAAAGACATGACCTCACTGCATTCGGCCAATGTCTTGCCTGCGGGGTCTTCAGCTTTCACTGTTCCACAGGAGTCTGCGTGGCCGGACCGGTTGGGGCGTCTCTCTTTGATTCGATCCTGAATGTGAATCGGGTCGAAGTTTAAACAATTATCTTATGAGAATAAGCGACGTCTCTGGATAGTCTTCATGTTCAGAATCCGGAGTGGAAGCCGGCGACTCTAGCGGGATAGCGAAGTGCCGAAATCCACTCGGGACGTAAGTTCCGAGTTAGTTCGGCGCGAGCCCGCGGAACGCGTCCGGCTGAAACGGAGAATCCGGCATGTCTTGTTGCATATTCCTACATCTCTCAAGCATAAAAATTCTTTTGCCTACAAACTCAAGCAGCTAGCGCTGCTTTTTTTTATGCAAAAACATGAATTAATTTACTTGCACTTATAAATAGTCCGTGCTATTATATGTATATTCACATCATATAACTGTATAAAAATACACTGGAGGTTTTCATATTGAATAAAAAAATCGTACTCGCATACTCAGGCGGATTAGATACATCGGTAGCCATTCCATGGCTGAAAGGACAAGGCTACGACGTCGTCGCGGTTTGCCTGGATATCGGGGAAGGCAAAGATTTAAACTTCATTAAACAAAAAGCGCTTCAAGTCGGCGCGGTGGAAAGCTACATGATCGACGCAAGAGAAGAATTTGCCGATGAATACGCACTTATTTCATTGCAAGCCCATACTTTATATGAAGGCAAATATCCGCTTGTGTCGGCATTGTCGCGTCCGTTGATCTCCAAGAAATTGGTTGAAATCGCAGAAGAAACCGGTTCAACTGCTGTTGCCCACGGCTGTACAGGAAAAGGCAACGACCAGGTGCGTTTTGAAGTATCGATCAAATCATTGAACCCGAATCTTGAAGTCGTAGCGCCTGTCCGTGCTTGGGCTTGGTCGCGTGACGAAGAAATCGCTTATGCCAAAGAAAACAATGTGCCGATTCCGGTAAACTTGGACAGCCCGTTCTCGATTGACCAAAACCTTTGGGGACGCGCCAACGAGTGCGGCGTTTTAGAAGATCCGTGGGCTTCACCGCCAGAAGAAGCTTATGACATTACAAACGCATTGGAAAATACACCGGATACGCCGGATGTGGTGGAAATCGAATTCGCCAACGGCGTGCCTGTTCAGTTGAACGGCGTTTCGTATACATTCGCGAACCTCATTTTGGAATTAAACAAACTGGCCGGCAAACACGGCGTCGGCAGAATCGACCATGTGGAAAACCGTTTGGTCGGCATCAAATCACGTGAAATCTATGAAGCTCCAGCGGCCATGACATTGATTGCGGCGCATAAAGAGCTTGAAGACATCACGCTGGTGAAAGAAATGGCGCATTTCAAACCGGTCATCGAGAAAAAATTAACGGAATTGATCTATGAAGGATTGTGGTTCTCTCCACTTCGTACCGCTCTTCAGGCATTCCTGAAAGAAACGCAAGTATTTGTCAACGGCACAGTGCGTGTAAAATTGTTCAAAGGCCATGCCATCATCGAAGGGCGTAAATCGGCTAACTCGCTGTATAGCGAACAATTGGCGACGTACTCTACAGACGATACGTTCAACCACGACTCGGCTGTCGGCTTTATCGAATTGTGGGGCCTTCCGACTGTTGTCAATTCAATGGTCAACAAAAAAGAAGTCGTTGTTCCTGAAAACGTGAAAGTAGGCGTTCAATCATGACCAAACTGTGGGGAGGCCGTTTCCAAAAATCGGCCGAACAGTGGGTCGATGAGTTCGGAGCTTCAATTTCTTTTGATCAGAAATTAGTCATGGAAGATTTGGAAGGCAGCACGGCGCATGTGAAAATGCTGTCAGCCTGCCAGATCCTTACGGAAGACGAAGCGGCGCTGATCCTATCAGGTCTTGAAACCTTGAAAGAAAAAGCACAAGCCGGCGATCTGGAATTCAGTGTTTCGAATGAAGACATCCACTTGAACTTGGAAAAGCATTTAATCGATGAAATTGGTCCGGTCGGCGGCAAGCTGCATACCGCTAGAAGCCGCAACGACCAAGTCGCGACCGATATGCATCTTTATTTAAAAAATCGGGTAAAGGAAATCATCGAAGCGGTTGCGGCTTTCCAGTCGGCGATTGTGGAGCAGGCCGAAGCGCACGTGGATACCATTGTGCCCGGCTATACGCATCTGCAGCGCGCGCAGCCCATTTCATTCGGCCATCACTTGCTGACGTATTTCTGGATGCTCGAACGCGATAAGGAACGCTTGACGGAATCGCTGAAACGCATTGATCTGTCGCCGCTTGGCGCCGGTGCAATGTCCGGTACGACTTTTCCGATTGACCGTGAAATGTCTGCGGAATTGCTCGGTTTTTCAGGCGTCTACCAAAACAGCCTGGACGCCGTCAGCGACCGCGATTTCATCGTGGAATTTTTGAGCAATGCTTCGATGCTGATGATGCATATGTCGCGTTTTGCCGAAGAAATCATTCTTTGGTCGAGTGAAGAGTTCCGTTTCATCGAACTCGATGATGCGTTCTCGACCGGCTCAAGCATTATGCCGCAAAAGAAAAACCCGGATATGGCGGAATTGATCCGCGGCAAGACCGGGCGCGTCTACGGCAATTTGTTCGGCTTGCTGACCACTTTGAAAGGCCTGCCGCTTGCCTACAATAAAGACATGCAGGAAGACAAGGAAGGCATGTTTGATACCGTCCACACGTTAATGGGCTCGCTGCCGATATTTGAAGGCATGGTCCGCACGATGACGGTCCGCATCGATTCGATGGAAAAGGCTGTGCATTCGGATTTCTCCAATGCTACAGAGCTTGCCGACTATTTGGCGGCAAAAGGCATGCCGTTCCGCGAAGCGCATGACGTGACCGGCAAACTGGTATTCACCTGCATCCAGCGCGGTTATTTCCTGAAAGATTTGCCTCTTTCGGATCTGCAGGATGCCAGCCCATTGATTGGCGAAGACATTTACGAAACCTTGAAGCCGAAAACTGCCGTGCAGCGCAGAAATTCGCTCGGGGGCACAGGATTTGATCAAGTACACCATCAACTGGGACTTGCCAAGCAACTCATCGGGTGAAAAGTCCAATCATATAAGCCAGATGCGCTTGGTACCCGTATCTGGAAGCTGGAAGCCGATTTTCCTCTCCCCTAAGGAAAATCGGCTTTTACATTTGTTTTATCCAAAACGGCTTGCCTCTTTCACAAAGGCAAGCCGTTTTTTCTTTGCCCAATGACTTCCGATACAGCTGCTGCGGGTTTAAGGCCTGACAAAAACGGTTATTGATTAAGAACAAGTGTTCCTATATGCTTAAAGAAGAAAGAGAAAAAGGAGGCGAAAGGCATGTATGAAGGATTGAAGATACGGCCGATCATCTGCCTCGATATGCGGAGTTTCTACGCCAGCTGCACGGCAATTGACCTTGGCCTGGATCCATTGACTGCCTGCATTGCCGTTATCGGCAACCAGGAGCGGCGCGGCAGTGTAGTGTTGGCAGCCTCGCCGATGCTGAAAAAAGAATTCGGCGTGCGGACCGGCACCCGGCTCTTCGAAATTCCGGACGATCCGCGCATTTTGAAAATCGAGCCAAAAATGGGCTTTTTTCTGGATGTATCGATGGAAATTACCCGTTTGCTGAAAGAATATGTTCCTACTGAAGCGATCCATGTGTACAGCGTCGATGAAAGTTTTGTCGATTTAAGCGGCACCCGAAAATTATGGGGGACGCCGGAACAGTTGATTGCCCGCATCCAGGACGATATCATCCGCCAGTTCTGTTTGCCTTCCGCAATCGGCATGGGCCCGAATATGCTGATGGCGAAACTGGCACTCGATTTGGAAGCCAAAAACAAAGGGTTTGCGAAATGGGATTTTGCAGATGTGCCGGAAAAATTATGGCCGGTTGCACCGCTCAGCAAAATGTGGGGAATCGGTTCACGGCTCGAAGCCACATTGAACGGCATGGGCATTTTCTCTGTCGGCGACTTGGCGCATACGGAATTGGCGCAGCTTGAAGCCAGTTTCGGGATACTGGGCAACCAGCTGTACCACCACGCTTGGGGCATCGATTTGTCCGAGCTGGGCCCGCCGATCATCGAAGGGCAAGTGAGTTACGGAAAGGGGCAGATTCTGTACCGCGATTATACAACTGCCCGGGATATTTTGACGGTGCTTCTTGAAATGGCTGAAGATGTAGCCAGACGGGCGCGCACGGCAGGGAAAGCGGGACGGACGGTAACACTTTCGGTCGGCTACAGCAAAAAAGCGTTCGGCGGCGGTTTCCACCGGGCCCGCACCATCGACGAAGCGACCAATGAGACCCTGAAAATCTATGCAGTGTGCAAGGAATTGCTGGAGGAGTTTTATGACGGCCGCCCGGCGAGAAGGCTCGCCATTACATTGACAAAGCTCGAAGATGAAACCTCCATGCAATTGAGTTTGTTTGAACAGCGCAAATGGCAGACGCGCAAACTCGGGGAAGCGATGGACCAACTGCGGTCAAAATACGGGCCGACCGCCGTCTTGCGGGCGGTTTCCTATACAGAAGCCGGCACGGCACGTGAACGCGCCCGCCTGATCGGCGGCCATAATGCAGACGGCAGCTTTGAAGAAACGGAAGAATGATGGCTGCCCAATTTATTTCAAAACTCGAATTATTTTCTATCTTTCCATAAATAAGCTTGGTAAAATAAAAAAAGAATCCACTCATACATATATTTTAAAGAGCAAGGGGAAAAGAATATGCGCGTTTTTTGGGAGTTGGGCTGGTTTTTCAAGGAAAGGAAAAAGCAATACATGACAGGAGTCATCCTGCTCTTGTTTGTGGCATTTCTCGGTGTGCTGCCGCCGCGCATTATCGGATTTGTCGTCGACGAAATTGGGCGGGGCACTTTGACGCCCGCTTTTTTGGTGAAATGGCTGGGTATACTCGGCGCTTCGGCGCTTTTGATGTATGCGCTCCGTTATGCCTGGCGTTTGATGATTTTCGGTTCATCGATCCTGCTGGCACGGAATTTGCGTGAACGCCTGTTCACTCATTTCACCCGGATGTCGCCGGCATTTTATCAGAAGCGGCGGGTCGGTGATTTGATGGCGCATGCCACGAACGATTTGCAGGCGGTGCAGCAGACAGCCGGCATCGGCGTTTTGACACTGGTCGATTCGATTGCGACAGGCGGTTTTGTCATTGCGGCGATGGCCCTGACCGTCAGCTGGAAGTTGACATTGATCGTGCTGCTGCCGATGCCGCTGATGGCGTATATGACCAATTATTACGGCAAGCTGCTGCACGAACGGTTCCACGGAGCGCAGGAAGCTTTCTCCAGCCTTAATGACAAGACGCAGGAAAGCATTTCCGGCATGAAAGTGATCAAGACATTCGGGCAAGAAAAGCAGGACATTGACGACTTCAAGAGGTTGTCCGACCGTGTAGTCGATGAAAACATCCGGGTGGCCCGGGTCGATTCGCTGTTTGATCCGACCATTTCGGCGATTATCGGTGTCTGTTATTTCCTGGCGCTCGGATTTGGTACATATTTTGTCATGAACGGCGAAATGACCATCGGCGATATGGTGGCCTTCACTACCTATCTTGGTCTGTTGGTTTGGCCGATGCTTGCTTTCGGCTGGCTTTTCAATATCGTTGAACGCGGGCGGGCTTCCTATGACCGGATCCGCCGATTGCTTGCAGAACCGGTCGATATCGATGACCAGGAAAACGCCGTTGATGTGCGTCCGCAAGGCGATATTGTCTTTTCGCTTGAACAATTCCAATTCACCGGCGACGACCGGGCGGCGCTCCGGGATATTTATTTCATCTTGCGGCGCGGAGAGACGCTTGGCATTGTCGGAAAGACCGGTTCCGGAAAATCGGCAATTTTACGCCTGCTCTTGCGTGAATTCGACCATTATGAAGGCGACATCACGTTTGGAGGCATTTCAGTCAACGACTACAAAAAACAGCAATTGAGAAAAGCCATCGGCTATGTGCCGCAGGACCACTTCCTGTTTTCCACGACAATAGCCGGCAATATCGCTTTTGCCCGGCCGGAAGCGACGCTTGATGAAGTGCATGAGGCGGCAAAGCTTGCCCATA
Organism: Planococcus chinensis; assembly: GCF_020071995.1. Taxonomy (GTDB): domain Bacteria; phylum Bacillota; class Bacilli; order Bacillales_A; family Planococcaceae; genus Planococcus; species Planococcus chinensis_A. The sequence continues at coordinate 345,896 of NZ_JABWTK010000004.1, forward strand.
TCCATCATGATATCCTGAATTTTACGGAAGGCTACAACACGGTCGTCGGGGAACGCGGCGTGTCGCTGTCTGGCGGCCAGAAACAACGGATTTCCATTGCCCGGGCGTTGATGATGCAGCCGGAACTGCTGATTTTGGACGACTCGTTGTCAGCGGTCGATGCCAAAACGGAAGAAGCGATCCTTTCTTCTTTGAAAAAAACACGGACCGGCGCCACGACGATCATCACGTCCCACCGCTTGAGCGCGATCCAGCATGCGCACCAAATTATCGTCATGCATGAAGGCACAATTGCCGAAATCGGCACCCACGACCAATTGATGAAGAAAAAAGGGCGCTATTACGAAATGTATGAGCTGCAGCAATTGGAAGCGCTCGTCGAACAGGGAGGCGAAGCGTAATGGAAAAACCGAAAGAATTGACCGGCAAAGACCAATGGCTCGTCTTTAAACGCTTGTTGAAGTATTTGGCGCCGCATAAGAAAATGCTGGCAGTCGCCATGCTCCTGTTGGTGCTGTCCGTCATTGGCGATGTGCTGGGGCCGGTCCTGATCAAGACATTCATCGATGATTACTTGACGCCCGGTTCGTTTCCAACCGGCCCGGTCGTCGGGCTTGCGCTGGGCTATTTTTTCATCCAGGTTTCCAATGTGGTCATCAGCTATTTTCAACTGCTGAAATTCCAGGAAGCGGCACTGAAAATCATTCAGCAGCTGCGCATTGATGTTTTCACGAAAGTCCAAAATCTTGGCATGCGCTATTTCGACCGGACCCCTGCCGGCAGCATGGTGTCGCGTGTTACGAATGACACCGAAGCCATCAAAGAAATGTTTGTCAGTGTCCTGATCGGATTTGTGCAAAGCATCTTCTTGATCGTCGGCGTTTATATCGCGATGTTCTTCCTGAATGTTCGGCTCGCCCTTATTACGCTGCTGGTGCTGCCGGTACTTGTTTGGATCATGTATTTGTACCGCAAATACAGTTCGGAATTCTACCAGGACCTGCGTGAACGGCTCGGCCAGCTGAATGCCAAATTGTCCGAATCGCTGCAAGGAATGGGCATGGTCCAGGCTTTCGGCCAGGAAGCGCGGCTGCAGGATGAATTCAATGAAATCAACGAGAAGCATTGGCAGGCAGGCAAACGCAATATCAAATTGGACGGCTTGCTTCTGCATCCGGCAATTGATCTGGTATATGCCCTCGCACTGATCCTTTTGCTCAGCTACTTCGGCGTAACGTCATTTACAAATACGGTGGAAGTAGGCGTCCTGTATGCCTTTGTCGCGTACATCAACCGCTTTTTCGAACCGGTCAACCAGGTCATGGAGCGGCTGTCGATTTTCCAGCAGGCGATCGTATCGGCATACCGCGTTTTTGAATTGCTCGATGAAGACGATTTGGCGCCGGCGCAAGCCGGGACAGGCGGAGAAATTGCCGACGGAAAAATCGAATTCCGCAATGTCAGCTTTTCCTATGACGGCAAAGCCGATGTATTGAAAAATATCAGTTTCACGGCAATGCCGGGGGAAACCGTGGCGCTTGTCGGCCATACGGGGAGCGGAAAAAGTTCCATCATCAATTTGCTGATGCGGTTTTATGAGTTTGAACGGGGCGATATCCTGATTGACGGGCAGTCGGTGAAAGCATACCCGGCAAAAGAGCTGCGCAGCAAAATGGGGCTTGTTCTGCAGGATCCGTTCCTGTTCTACGGTACGATTGACAGCAATATCCGCTTGCACAACCGCAGCATGACGGATCAGACGGTCCAGGCTGCAGCACAATTTGTACAGGCTGACCGTTTTATCAATGAATTGCCAAGGGGCTACCAGCAACAAGTGACGGAACGTGGATCTACGTTTTCAAGCGGACAACGGCAGCTTGTGGCATTTGCCCGGACGATGGCCACTGATCCCAAAATACTGGTGCTTGATGAAGCGACGGCCAATATTGACACCGAAACCGAAATGGCCATCCAAGTTGGGCTTGAGCGGATGAGGCAGGGGCGGACAACGATTGCCATTGCACACCGGCTCAGCACAATCCAGGACGCCGAACTGATTTTGGTGCTGCACCACGGTGAAATTGTCGAACGGGGCACGCATCAGGAATTATTGGCAAAACGCGGACTGTACCACAAAATGTACTTGCTTCAAAATGGCATTGTGGAATAAAACAAAGGAACGGTTGCGGCCGTTCTTTTTCAATTTCTGAAAATAGGCTTTAACCTGTAATAAATGTAGAAAACTACAAAAGGGAAAAACTAAAAAAGCAGTAAAATTCAGAATCAAATTGAAAAGCACTTTTTCCTTAATACATGTAGAAAGCTACATAAGGAAAATAATAAAAAATCAAAACAAGCAACAAGAAGAAAAACACAAATGCATAAAAACGACCAAATGATGAAAAACAATAAGCTTAACTAACCAACGACAGTTAACTATTCAGCAAAGAACTAGGCTTGGTTGCCGAAATACCCCTTCGGTTTTCAATGTCCACAAAGATGTCACAGGCAAAGAGGCGGTCATGTAAAGACAAATTTGGTAAGATAGGGAGAGCATAGTGAAAGGGTGACAATTGTGGCCAGTGATATCAATTTGTTTCTCGCCTTTGGTGCGGGATTTTTGAGTTTTATTTCGCCCTGTACGCTGCCGTTATATCCGGCATTTTTGTCGTATATAACCGGGATGTCGATAGATGAACTCAAAAATGACAAAAAGGTCATGCGCAAACGTGGCATGTACCATACATTATTTTTCCTATTAGGGTTTTCAACCATTTTTATTGCCCTCGGATTCAGCACTTCTTTCTTTTACGAATGGTTTGTTCGATACGATGAATTGATCCGCCAAGTCGGCGCTATTTTCATCGTCTTGTTCGGCCTGATGATTGTCGGTGTGTTTACACCAAAATTCTTAATGCAAGACCGGAAAGTGTCGTTTAAAAACCGGCCGTCCGGCTTTCTTGGAACATTCGTTATCGGTCTGGCTTTTGCGGCAGGATGGACGCCGTGTACCGGACCGATCACAGCAGCCATTTATGCGCTTGCTGCAACGAACCCAGGGTCTGGCATTTGGTATATGGTCGCGTATATTCTTGGATTTGCGATTCCGTTCTTCGTCTTGTCATTCTTTGTGGCACAGACAGGATGGCTGCGCCGCAATAGCCAGAAGATCATGACCGTTGGCGGCTATGTTATGATTGCTGTCGGTGTGCTTCTGTTTTTTGACGGAATGACGTATTTGATCCGTATCTTGAGCCCGGTTTTCGGGGATTTCCAAGGATTCTAATGATAGAGCAGGTGGAAGCATGAATACTAGATTTATAATAGAAGAAACTGGCCTAAAAATACGGAGCTTCGGAGTTGACCGACATGTTTGAGTTTCTTGAAATGGTTCCTCCTTGGATCATGCTGGTGGTAACCACTGTCGGGGCGCTGGGTATGGGGATTATGGCAATGATTGTCCGCAGCAAATCTGCTAAAAAACCGGCTTCGGCGAAAAAAATCATTTTGCCTCCTTTATTTATGTCTACGGGGGCTTTGATGTTCGTATTTCCTTTTTTTCGAGTCGCCCCTATCCAAATAGGAGAAGCGCTTCTCGTCGGCGTATTGTTTTCAACGGTGCTGATATGGTCATCCAAGTTTGAAGTCCGGGACGGCGATATTTATTTGAAGCAGTCAAAAGCCTTTGTTTTTATCCTGATCGGCTTATTGCTGATCCGTGTGATTGGCAAAGTCGTGTTAAGTTCCACAATTGATGTTGGGGAACTGGGCGGCATGTTCTGGATCCTGGCATTCGGCATGATCGTCCCATGGCGTTTGGCCATGTACATGCAGTACAGAAAATTGCAGGGAAAAATGGAAAGTGCAGTTCCTAATTGAGGAACTGCACTTTTTAACTAAACTGATTCCGGGGGCAGCCATTTGAAAATTTTGCGCTTTGTTATAGGACTTATTGTGATCGCCATATCGGTATATGGCTTAACGACAAAAGATTACACGTATTCAGCGTTTTCTACTTTGTTTATGGGTTTCTTTTTTGCCTTATTCGGCATTGAGGAACTCCGGAACAATCGCAAAAAAGGGCTCGGTTATTTCTTTCTTGCCGTGGCTGCCTTCATCTTAATCATGGCGCTTTTCAGTTTTTGAGTGCTTCGGACATAAAAAAGCCGTTCCTATAAAGGAACAGCTTTTTTTATTTCCCAAAATATTGTTCATAAGGAGCGATATCAATTTGCATTTCCGCCAGCTTTTTCCGGAGAAATTTGTGGTCGCGTTTTGGAGTCGCAATGATATATCCCCGAATAATATGTTCAAGCTTCATTTTCTTCACTTTTTCTTCCAACAGAATTTGGCCGATTCTGCCTGCGATTTTCTGCTTAGCGACCGGACGGAACAAATCCGGAACCGGCTGCACGAGTTCATTCAGCATCGCTTTTTCTTCTGTTCCCCACAAGTGGATGGTTTTATCCACGTAATACTCTTCCCAGTTCAAATCCGATAAGCCGTCTTTTTTTGGCATCGACTTTAAAAACTTCCGGAACATGAAATAGCCGCCGATTGCAAACAAGCCGACCAATACCACGACCCAGAACAGGATAAACCATAAAAACCAGCCTTCAAGTGCCACTTCGTTCACCTCGTTTATTCTTACCTTCATCTATTATAGAAGGATTTTCGTAAAAATTCATCCAAAAGGTATCTCTTTTTTCGATTTGTGTCTATATAGCGAATGAAAGGAGGTGATCGACATGGCAGCAAGCGAATTTAAAAATGCAAGCATTCGGTGCACGTATGACAACGGCTTGGACGACAAAGGCAAGACGAAGAAAAAAGTGAAAGCGTACCACAACGTAACGGAAACAGCTGCGGCTGACGCCATTCACGCGGTAGCAATCGTTTTGACAGGCTTTGGCACGAAAGAGCTGATGTTCCTGGAAAAACAGTCTGGGCTCAACATTTACGCATAATGACAAAGGGGGAATAAGGAATGGCGAAAACATTGGAATTGATCTTTGCCACAGCAGCGGGCAAAGAAGTCACGCTGTCGGTAGAAGAGCCGCGCGAGAACGTCACGCCGCTTGAACTTCAGGCAGGCATGCAGACGATCATTGCACAAAATATTTTCGAAGTGGAAGGTTCACATTTTGCCACCGCCAAAGGTGCACGCATCGTGGAACGCAACGTCGTCGAATACGAAGTTTAACAAGTGGGCTCTCCTGATTCGGGGGAGCCTTTTTGAATAGAAGCGAGGTGAAAAAAATGGATGAGTGGATGCGGTTAATCCAAGAAGTGGGCTTCCCGATTTTTGTATCCTTTTACTTGATGCACCGGGTGGAAGCAAAGCTTGTGGCGATACACGATGCACTGGTGACATTAAAACTTTCCTGACTTCACAGATTTGTGACAAAGAGCAGAGAGGTTCAGTTGAATTGGCCAAGAGCATTCGATATGATTAAGGTTATGGATGAATGGAGGAATGCATCATGAGACATTTGCGAATTGCCCTCCTGATGGGGCTGATCCTGATTCTTTCAGCCTGCGGCAATCAATCAATTGAGGATTTTTCCTATACCGATCATAGAGGGGAGCAAGTTTCCCTGGATAGCTTAAAAGGGAAGCCATGGCTTGCCACTTTTGTCTTCACCAATTGTGAAACGGTGTGCCCGCCGATGACCTTTAACATGGCCGGCATCCAGGAAAAACTGGTGGAAGAAGGCATCGAAGATTATAAAATTGTGGCGTTCAGTGTGGATCCGAAAGAAGATACACCCGAGAAAATGCAGGAGTACTTAGGCAATTTTTCAGTGCCTGATGAATCGAAATGGCATTTGCTGACAGGGTACAGCCAAGAAGAAATTGCGGATTTTGCCATCGATAATTTCAAGGCTTTGGTTAAAGACGATCCAAACAGCAACCAAGTGGTCCACGGCACTTCGTTTTATTTGATGGATGCAGAAGGGGCCGTCGCCAATAACTACGATGGCTATACAGATGTGCCGGTAGATGAAATTGCGGGCGACTTAAAAGAATTGATCCAACAATAAAAACCGGTCATAGACCGGTTTTTTCAGCTTGTTGAGAAACTAAGGTTTTGACCATCAAGCTCTTTGTTTTTGAATGAAAAATCAATTGAACATCGAGTTTTTAGACCCTCCTGTTAAGCAGGAGGGTCATTTTTTTGATATTCTG
>NZ_JABWTK010000048.1 GCF_020071995.1 Planococcus chinensis
GCTTCTCGCCTCCGACCAGCGACTTGCATCCCGGATGCGTCAGTGGCGGTTCGAGATAGATCCTGTGCCCCTGCCCTCCACCCCATGACTTCTGGATGCACCAACTGTCGTCTGACATCACGTGCGCACCGAGCAGGTCGGTCTGATCTGCCGGAGTAACCTGCGCCGTCGGTGCCAGGACCCCATGGATCAGCACCGCGCCCGCGCTGGCGTAGATCACCAGCTCCTCGCAAGTCGCGTTACTCTTCAGGAACTCAATGGCGCCCTCGGCATCCAGCAACCAGGCGGCTTTGTCCGGCTCGGCCGCCCAGGCGATGGCACGAAATTCCTTCTGGTCAAATCGTCTCACGTCATTGGTCTCCAAGTGCCCGGCCAACTTGCTCGAAGGCCCAATAGG
>NZ_JABWTK010000049.1 GCF_020071995.1 Planococcus chinensis
GGATGTGGACCGACCCGGCGTACCGCGGACGCGGCCTCGGCGGCGTCGTGCTCGAGATGGTCGTGGAGGACGCCCGGCGACGCGGGCTGGTGCCGCACCTGTTCGTGATGCAGGACAACCCGTCGGCGGCGCGGCTCTACGAGCGGCACGGGTTCGTCCGATCGGGCCTGGTCGAGGAGCACGGCGGCCGGCTCGCGGAGCAGCTGGTGCGGGAGGTCTAGGCGGACCCGTATCGGCGGTCGCGCTCGGCGTACGTCTCGATCGCCCGCCACAGGTCGCGGCGGTCCACGTCCGGCCAGAGCACGTCGGTGAACACCATCTCGGAGTACGCCGCCTGCCACAGCATGTAGTTGGACAGTCGCTGCTCGCCCGACGTGCGCCAGAT
>NZ_JABWTK010000050.1 GCF_020071995.1 Planococcus chinensis
TTCCAGGGTGGGCCGGATTGCCGACGGGTGCGCTGCCAGCAGATGTGTTCGTGCTCGGCCCGACGCCACACGAAGCACTGTTCCCGCATTGCGCACTCGCCATCCACCATGGTGGCAGCGGCACCACGCATTCGGCCTGCCGCGCCGGCATTCCCTCGCTGGTGATGCCGTTCGCCGCGGATCAGTTCTTCTGGGCCGATCGCCTGTATCGGTTGGGCGTGGCACCGGCACCGTTGTCACCGAAGCGACTGGATGCAGCAACGCTGGCGGCAGCCATCACCTTCGTTGAAACCGACGCAACACGCGCACGCGCGGCGACCCTGGGCGTGGCGATGAGCCATGAGGACGGGGTGGCCTGTGGCGTGGCGATGATCGAGCG
>NZ_JABWTK010000051.1 GCF_020071995.1 Planococcus chinensis
TTCAACGAATTGAATTTGACGTATTGAAATTCTTCCGACTTGATATTCGAATGGAACGATTCAATCACTGCGTTATCCCAACAGTTTCCGCGCCGCGACATGCTGCTCACGGCGTGTTTCTCCTTAATCAAATTCTGATAGGCATACGACGTGTAGACGCTGCCTTGATCGGAATGGATGATAATCCCCTCGGGATAGCTCCGCAGTTTCAGCGCTTCCTTCAATGTATCGATAACGAGCGGCGTCTGCTGATGGTCGTAGAGCTTGTACGCAACGATTTCGTTGTTGTATAGGTCCATGATTGTCGACAAGTAAAGCGTCGAACTTCCGTATTGGATATAGG
>NZ_JABWTK010000052.1 GCF_020071995.1 Planococcus chinensis
CGAGCGGCGTCTGCTGATGGTCGTAGAGCTTGTACGCAACGATTTCGTTGTTGTATAGGTCCATGATTGTCGACAAGTAAAGCGTCGAACTTCCGTATTGGATATAGGTAATATCCGTCACCCATTTTTCGTTAGGGGCAGCGGCAGTAAAATTCCGTTCCAACAGGTTCGGTGCCACAATGACCGATTCCCCCTGTGATTTCCATTTCCGTTTCTTCTTCACCCGGCATTGCAGGTTGTGTTTTTGCATGATGCGCTGAACGGTATTGCGATGTCTGGTGGTCTTGTAGTCTTTTCGGAGTAGTTTCTTGATTTTCCGATGGCCAAAGCGGTAGT
>NZ_JABWTK010000053.1 GCF_020071995.1 Planococcus chinensis
GGGGTGAAGTCGTAACAAGGTAGCCGTATCGGAAGGTGCGGCTGGATCACCTCCTTTCTAAGGATATATTCGGAACGAAACCTGCGGGTTTCGGTTGACGTTTTGCGTTCAGTTTTGAAGGTTCACCCAAACGGGCAGCGATGCCGGTTTTGATGACTTTCAAACCTTGTTCTTTGAAAACTGGATATGACGACATTGAAACAACGAAAACAAGCAACACGAGTGATGAGACCGATTTTTTCGGTCGACTTTCTAATGGTTAAGTTAGAAAGGGCGCACGGTGGATGCCTTGGCACTAGGAGCCGAAGAAGGACGGCACTAACACCGATATGCT
>NZ_JABWTK010000054.1 GCF_020071995.1 Planococcus chinensis
GGGGTGAAGTCGTAACAAGGTAGCCGTATCGGAAGGTGCGGCTGGATCACCTCCTTTCTAAGGATATATTCGGAACGAAACCTGCGGGTTTCGGTTGACGTTTTGCGTTCAGTTTTGAAGGTTCACCTTCGGCGATGCCGAGTTGGAACTTCAACCCTTGTTCTTTGAAAACTGGATATGACGACATTGAAACAACGAAACAAAGCAACACGAGTGATGAGACCGATTTTTTCGGTCGACTTTCTAATGGTTAAGTTAGAAAGGGCGCACGGTGGATGCCTTGGCACTAGGAGCCGAAGAAGGACGGCACTAACACCGATATGCTCCGG
>NZ_JABWTK010000055.1 GCF_020071995.1 Planococcus chinensis
CGACTCGCGCGTTCTTCGGAACGGCGAGACGCCAGCAGAATTTGAGCAATCGGTTCTCTATAATGGAGAGTTTGATCCTGGCTCAGGACGAACGCTGGCGGCGTGCCTAATACATGCAAGTCGAGCGAAAGTTGAGGAGCTTGCTCTTCAACTTTAGCGGCGGACGGGTGAGTAACACGTGGGCAACCTGCCCTGCAGATCGGGATAACTCCGGGAAACCGGTGCTAATACCGAATAGTTTAACCTCCCTCCTGGGAGGTTACGGAAAGACGGTTTCGG
>NZ_JABWTK010000056.1 GCF_020071995.1 Planococcus chinensis
TAGACTAACATAATTAAATGGGACAATATAAAACACCTTCGAGATGGTACACTTTTAACAAGTACACAAATCGGAGGTGTTTTTGCATGGGCAAAAACGTATATTCAAGCGAAATTAAATGGGCTGTTGTAAAAGATAAGATGAATGGGGAATTAACCAACAAGGAGATTATGGAGAAGTATGGGATTAAAAACTATTCCCAAATTAAGACCTGGATGAGATGGTATCGGAATAATGAAATTCATCGTTTTGACCAGCCAATTGGCAAGCAATATAGCT
>NZ_JABWTK010000005.1 GCF_020071995.1 Planococcus chinensis
AGATGAGATTTCCCATTGCGCAAGCAAGTAAGATCCCTCAAAGACGATGAGGTAGATAGGTTCGGGGTGGAAGCGCGGCGACGCGTGCAGCTGACGAATACTAATCGATCGAGGACTTAACCAACACAGTTGTTTTCACCTGTCGCATATCCAGTTTTGAGGGCGCAAGCACTCAAAAAATAGTCCAGTGACGATGGCAAAGAGGCCACACCCGTTCCCATCTCGAACACGGAAGTTAAGCTCTTTTGCGCCGATGGTAGTTGGGGGTTTCCCCCTGTGAGAGTAGGACGTCGCTGGTCTGTTTTTTTTTGGTCCCGTGGTGTAGCGGTTAACATGCCTGCCTGTCACGCAGGAGATCGCCGGTTCGATCCCGGTCGGGACCGTATTTCAAGAATAAACACAGCGATCCCGCTGTGTTTATTTTTTTTGTATTTCTATCGCTAATTAGAAAAGAATAATTGGTTCTTTTGCCAAATGGGCTTTTGAAGAAAGATATTTTGATTTACTGCTATTTCTTCGCTAAACTATGTTAAGACTCAAACGAGGTGACAGGCTAAATGATTTATACAATAGAAGTTAATTCTCCAGAAGAAACGGAAGAGTTTGCAGCCAAACTTGCGGGCTTTCTGCAGCCGCAGGACCTTTTAACATTGGAAGGAGACCTTGGCGCCGGCAAAACGACGTTCACGAAAGGGCTGGCCAAAGGGCTCGGAATTGCACGGATGGTGAATAGCCCGACGTTTACTATCTTGAAGCAATATGAAGGGGACTTGGATTTAAACCATTTTGATGTCTATCGTTTGGAAAACAGCGATGAAGACATCGGTTTTGAAGAACTCTTTGAAAGCGAGGCAGTTTCCGTGGTTGAATGGGCCTCCTTTATTGAAGAATACTTACCGAAAGAACGGCTGCAAATTGTCATTACCCGGCGTGCTGAAGAGAGCCGGAGCATTGAGCTTCATCCCGTGGGCAGCCGATATGAAACTTTGTGCAAGGAGCTAAACTTATCATGATTTATTTAGGCATCGATACATCAAATTCTCCATCGGCCATTGCGCTGATGTCAGGCGATACCGTTCTAATAGAGGAAATCACCAATTTAAAAATCAATCATTCACTAACGGCTATGCCGGCTATTGAAGAAATGATGAAAAAAGCCAAAGTCACTCCGAAAGATTTAACACATATTGCGGTGGCTGAAGGACCGGGTTCTTATACCGGCGTCCGCATTGGACTGACGATTGCCAAGACGCTTGCCTGGTCATTAAAATTGCCTTTGCATATGGTTTCAAGTTTAAAAGTACTGGCAGCAAACGGGCAGTATTTTGATGGGCTTATTTGCCCCGTTATGGATGCGCGTCGCGGCACTGCGTTTACTGGGTTATACGACGGAAAAACCCTGGAACCAGTCATTGAGGATCAGCACAGCAACTTTAAAGAGTTTTTAATGAAAGCTGAAGCATTGAATAAACCGATATTGTTTACGGGGGTTGATGTTTCCATCCACGAAGAAACCATCCGGGAAGTATTGGGCAGCCAGGCATTTTTCGCGGCGCCTCAGAACCGTTTGCCGCGTGCTTCGAATTTGATCATGCTGGCCAAAGATGTTCCGGCAGCAGATATCCACCACGCGGTTCCAGAATATCAGCGCATTACGGAAGCTGAAGCGAATTATATCAAAAGCCAGGAAGGGCAAAGCTCATGAGTGATGATGTGATTTTCCGCAAAATGACGGTAAAAGACATTGATGAAGTGTACGAAATTGAAAAACTTTCGTTTACCTTGCCTTGGACAAAAGAATCTTTTTATTATGAAATGCTGCATAACGAAAACGCTTATTACGTAGTTGCAGAAACCGAAAAAGGAATTGTCGGCTATTGCGGCATGTGGCTCATCCTAGACGAAAGCCATGTGACGAATATTGCGATTCTCCCGGATGAACGCGGCAAAAAACTGGGCGAACGCTTGATGCGGGCAGCCATAGATACTGCAAAAGCGCACGGAGCTGTACTGATGACTTTAGAAGCAAGAGTCAGCAATCATGTCGCGCAAAATCTGTACCGGAAATTAGGATTTCAAAATGGTGGCATCCGGAAACGGTATTATACCGATAACCTGGAAGATGCCATAGTGATGTGGGTGAATTTTAATGAGTAAAGATATTTATGTATTGGGAATTGAAACGAGCTGCGACGAAACCGCCGCTTCCATTGTGAAAAACGGACGGGAAATCGTTTCAAATGTTGTGGCTTCGCAAATCGAAAGCCATAAACGCTTCGGTGGAGTAGTGCCTGAAATCGCTTCACGCCATCACGTGGAACAGATTACACTGGTAATCGAAGAAGCGCTTCAGCGCGCCCAAATGGAGCCGCAAGAGCTGGATGCAGTCGCGGTAACCGAAGGACCGGGATTGGTTGGTGCCTTGTTGATCGGCGTTAATGCGGCAAAGGCATTTGCGTTTGCCAATAGCCTGCCGCTTGTTGGCGTCCATCATATTGCCGGGCATATTTATGCCAACCGCCTCGAGCAGGAAATGGAGTTTCCTTTGCTTGCTTTAGTGATTTCCGGTGGACATACGGAACTGGTCTATATGAAAGAACACGGCAGTTTTGAAGTGATTGGGGAAACGCGTGATGATGCAGCAGGGGAAGCGTATGACAAAGTGGCAAGAACCTTGAATCTGCCTTATCCAGGCGGGCCTCACATTGACCGCTTGGCGCACGCCAGCGACGGTGCGATTGATTTCCCGCGGGTATGGCTTGAAGAAGGATCGTATGATTTCAGTTTCAGCGGTTTGAAGTCTGCTGTGCTGAATTATATGCACAATGCCAAACAGCGCGGAGAAGTAGTGCCGCCTGAACACGTCGCTGCCGGGTTCCAAAACAGTGTCGTCGAAGTGGTAACAGCGAAAGCGCTGCGAGCTGCGGAGCAGTACAAGGTGCGCCAAGTCATCGCAGCGGGCGGCGTGGCAGCCAACAAAGGGCTCAGAACGTCTTTGTCTGCAGCGTTTGAACAGAAAGGCATTCCGTTCTTCATCCCGCCTCTTTCTTTATGTACGGACAACGCAGCCATGATTGCCGCAGCTGGTACCGTCATGTTCGAAAAAGGCATTACAGGGAATATGGCCATGAATGGCCGGCCAGGAATGGTCTTGTCTTCCTGGGGATAAATAATTTGTCCTTGAGAAAAGCCAACATGTATAAATAAACTATTAAAGTTCAAAAAAAGCTCAGTTGACTCCTGAAAAGGAATGGCAACTGGGCTTTTTTTCTGTTTTCAGATATTTCATTACACAAAAAATACGTTCTTTGTCAATAGAGAACATTTGTACTTATGCACAATTTGTGTATAACATGTTCATAACTTTCTGAAAAACAGCCTTAATTCTATATCTTGTGTACTAGTTACGGGAAAACTTTGTGGACAATAAATAAAATGCCTGTGGATAATGTGGAAAAGACTGTTGATAGTTGATTTAATAAGTAGAGGCTTGTGCGCAACTTTGTGGAAATAAAAATTTGCCAAAAAGGTATTGACCTATATATAGAAAAAGAAAAAACCGCATACAATAGTATGCGGTTAACTATGGACTTTTTCAAGCTTTTCTTGCAATTCGAGCCAAAATAACATTTTTTCTTCATGCGCTTCTTTGAGTCCGTCCAACTGGCTTTGGAGCGGCAAGACTTTCTCGTGGTCCTGGAAGATTTCAGGCTGGCACAGCAATTCTTCGACTTCGGCGATTTGCTGATCGAGCTGCTCCATTTCCTGTTCGGTTTCTTCAGATTGGCGCAGCAGCTGGCGTTCCAGTTTTTTAGCTTCTTTATTGATCTGGGAAGTGGTGGCAACGGGAACCGTTTTGGCGACGGTCGCTTTTTCAGCTTCTTCCAGTGCCTGCAGCTCTTCGGTCTCCAGTTTCTTTTCCACGTAATAGTCGTAGTTGCCCAAATACTCGGTCGTGCCGTCCCGGGTCAATTCCACCACTTTTGTTGAAAGGCGGTTCATAAAGTAACGGTCGTGGGAAACGAATAGGATCGTGCCCGGATAATCGAGCAAGGCATTTTCCAGCACTTCTTTGCTGTCGAGGTCCAAGTGGTTGGTCGGCTCATCCAAAAGCAGCACATTGGCTTTTTGCATCATCAGCTTAGCGAGTGCCACCCGGGCTTTTTCGCCGCCTGACAAGGTGGAAATTGGTTTTAGGACATCGTCCCCTGTAAAAAGGAAGCGGCCAAGAATGCCGCGGATGTCTTTTTCATTAACATGCGGGTAATCATCCCATAACTCATTCAGAACAAGCTTATTGCCTTTTAAGTTGGCTTGTTCTTGGTCGTAGTAGCCGAACTGGATGCCGGTGCCGTAATGGATGGTACCGGCAAGCGGCTCTAATTCTTTCATGATGGTTTTCAGCAAAGTCGATTTGCCGACACCGTTGGGCCCGACGAGCGCGAGGCTGTCCTGGCGGTACAATTTCAAGGCAATGTTTTGCGAAACGGGCTGGCCGCCATAGCCGATGGCGAGCGACTGGACATTCAGCACGTCGTTGCCGCTTTGCTTTGCAATGGTGAAACCGAAGCGGGCGGATTTCTCGTCGCCGTCCGGCGCATCCATCCAGTCGGTTTTCTCAAGTACCCGCCGGCGGCTTTGCGCCATTTTGGTGGTGGAAGCACGAACCAGGTTGCGCTGGACGTAATCTTCCAGTTTCGCTTTTTCGCTTTGCTGTTTCTCAAACTGCTTCAAGTCGAGTTCATATTGCTTTGCTTTTTCGTCGAGGTAGCGGCTGTAGTTGCCCGTATACTTTTTAACGCGGTGGCGCGATACTTCGTAGACAAGTGTTACGACTTGATCGAGGAAATAGCGGTCATGCGAAACGATGAGAATTGCACCCGGGTAGTTCTTCAGGTAATTCTCAAGCCAGCTCAGCGTTTCAATATCCAAGTGGTTGGTCGGCTCATCCAAAATCAGGAGCTGGGGTTTGCTGAGAAGCAGTTTCGCCAGCATCAGGCGTGTTTTCTGGCCGCCGGATAACGACACCACTTTTTTGTCGTAGTCTTCCGGATAGAATTTCATGCCGTGGAGAATGGCGCGTGTATCGGCTTCAAACTGATAGCCGCCGGCATCCTTGAAATCGTGCTGCAAAGTATCGTATTCTTTCATGACTTTTTCGTATTGGACGGCATCGTCGTAGACAGCTGGATCGGCCATTTGGGCTTCCAGTTCCCGAAGTTTTGCTTCCTGTTCACGGAAATGACTAAAAATCGTCATCATTTCGTCCCAGATGGTCGCTTCCGATTCGAGGTCGGTTTGCTGTTCCAAATAACCGATGGTCAGATCTTTCGGCATGATGATGTCGCCGCTGTCGTATGACATTTCACCGGAAATGATCTTCAGCAAAGTCGACTTTCCTGCGCCGTTGCGGCCCACGAGTGCAACGCGGTCGCGGTGTTGGACTTCCAATTTGACGCCGGCGAGAATCTCATCGGCGCCAAACGATTTATGGACTTGGTTAACTTGTAATACTATCATGTGGGTCACCTCTATTCCTCTTAAGTGTAGCCGATGGACGTATTGTTCGCAATCAAGCCAGCTTTACATATCGGGCCGCCTCAGGTAAGATAAAATCGATTTGATTCACTATCCATAGACGCAGGGGAAAAAGAATCCCCAGTGAATCGTTAGACGACCGCAGGAGGTAACGTTGCATGTTACACGAACCATCAAAAATTCCACAAGCCACAACGAAACGGTTGCCGCTTTATTACCGCTTCCTCCAGAATTTCGCGAATGCCGGACAAAAACGGATTTCTTCGCAGGAATTAAGTGAAGCAATGAAAATCGATTCGGCTACAATACGCCGTGACTTTTCCCATTTAGGCGCTTTGGGCAAAAAAGGGTACGGCTACGATGTTCAAGACCTATTGGCGTTTTTCCGCAAAACACTTGACCAGGACGAAGCGACCAATGTGGCGCTGATCGGCGTCGGGAATTTGGGAAGCGCATTTTTAAAGTATAATTTCCAGCGCAACCACAACACGAAAATCGTGTTGGCATTCGACTCGAATTCACCTCTTGAAGGGGAGAAAATCAGCGAAATCGATACTTTCCATCCCGACCGGATTGAAGAGAAAATCGAGGAATACGGGATCGAACTGGTGATTTTGACGGTTCCTTCGCGTTCGGCCCAGGAAGTTACGGACCGCCTGGCGAAAACGAATATCAAAGGCATCTTGAATTTTACGCCTGTCCGTATTTCGGTGCCGGACCATATCCGTGTGCAGACGATTGATTTATCGGTCGAACTGCAGACCTTGATCTACCAAATCAAACAGCATTGAAAAAACCTTCCGCCGAAAGTAGTTCGGGGAAGGTTTTTTTGTTGGCCGGCTGAAACAGCCAGTCCATTTTTATTGTAAATTTTCAAGCTGCTTCAGGAAGTTCTGGATCTTTTCCATATTCAATTGAAGAATCATTACAAACCCGTTGAGCATCACGTGTGCAATAATCGGCGTAATGATCCGCTTCGTTTTCTGGTAAAGAAAAGCGAGGACGAGTCCTGTCGAGAAGTAAATCAGCAAGTGGCTGAATTCCAGATGCACCGCGGCGAATACAAGTGCACTGACAGCGGTGGCGAGAAAGAAATTGGTGGTCTGGTTCAGCGACCCGAATATGACGCGGCGGAACACAAGCTCTTCCAGCACGGGACCGAAAAAGACGACGGCCAGGAGAGCCCATGGAACGACTTCAACCAATTTGGTGATGTTCGCGGTGTTTTCAGATCCCGGAGAAATTCCGAATAGCTGCACTTCAATCAATGCCGCAATGATTTGGGCAAAGTAGAGAAGGAAGAAACCAAGAACGCCCCAGCCGATTGCTCCGAGCAGGCTGGCTTTTTTGCCTTTCCAAATATTGAAGAACTGCTTGTCCGGTAGAATAAGGATCATGGCCGCAATAAACCCGATACCCATCGTCAAGACAACCAGCCAACCGGAAGTGCTGGCTGCCGCAGTCGCTTCGTCCATGCCTTGGCCGCGGAAATAATTAAGTGTCGGCGTTATAAATAAAATCGGTGCAAGCTGCACGAGGATAAAAATCAACAAAATATAGAGTGGCGTTTTTTTGCCTTTTCGGCTCGCTTTGACACTATAGCTGGAACGGCCTGTATCAGCTTTTGCTTTGAATTTCATTTTCATAAAGCGGATTTCCTTTCGTTTAACAGATTACTTTCATTGTAGAGGTTTCAAAACGGAACCGCAAAGAATAAAAAAAAGTGAATGTTTAGACTTGCAAACGGCAGGGGATTTTATTAAACTGAGAAGTGGGTTAGCACTCTAGGTGTTAGAGTGCTAATGTGGAATATTTAGATAATCTGAGGAGGGTGTTTCAATTGTTAAGACCATTAGGAGATCGCGTTATTATTGAGCTTATCGAAGCAGAAGAAAAGACTTCAAGCGGAATCGTATTGCCGGGTTCGGCACAGGAAAAACCGCAGGAAGGCAAAGTGATCGCTGTAGGTAATGGAGTTATCCGTGACAATGGGCAGCGCACTGAACTGGAAGTCCAAGAAGGCGACCGGATCATCTTCTCAAAATACGCAGGCACTGAACTTAAATATGAAGGCAAAGAATATTTGATCTTACGCGAAAACGATATTTTAGCGGTATTGGGCTAAAATTACAGCTTGATATTCCGTAAACCAGCTGCGCTTGCCGCGGGCGAGCGCCAAGCCGCTTCGTCGTTACGCTCCTGCAGGGTCTCAGCTTTCTCGCTATCCCGCAGGCGTCTCCGCTGGTTTACTCCATATCATTGCACAAAAATAAATAATAATGGTAATTAATATAGAGGAGGAAACTATTCATGGCTAAAGAAATTAAATTCAGCGAAGATGCACGCAGTTTGATGGCTGCTGGTGTTGATAAATTAGCAGATGCAGTAAAAGTGACGCTTGGGCCAAAAGGGCGCAACGTGGTACTTGAGAAGAAATTCGGTTCACCTCTTATCACCAACGACGGTGTAACGATTGCAAAAGAAATCGAGCTTGAAAACGCATTTGAAAACATGGGTGCGAAATTGGTGGCAGAAGTCGCTTCTAAAACGAACGACATCGCAGGTGACGGTACGACAACTGCAACGGTTCTGGCGCAAGCTATGATCCGTGAAGGCTTGAAGAACGTAACTGCAGGCGCTAACCCTGTCGGCATCCGCCGCGGGATTGAAATGGCTGTAGAAAGCGCTGTTGAAGGCTTGAAAGCTGTTTCCCAGCAAATCGAAGGCAAAGAATCGATTGCGCAAGTTGCAGCGATTTCTTCTGGAGACGCTGAAGTCGGAAACTTGATCGCTGAAGCAATGGAGCGCGTTGGCAACGATGGCGTTATCACTTTGGAAGAATCACGCGGCTTCACAACTGAACTGGATGTAGTCGAAGGGATGCAATTCGACCGCGGATACCAGTCTCCTTACATGGTAACAGATTCTGAGAAAATGGAAGCTGTCCTGGACAACCCATTCATCTTGGTAACAGATAAGAAAATCGGCAACATCCAGGAAATCCTTCCTGTGTTGGAGCAGGTTGTACAACAAAGCAAACCGCTATTGATCGTTGCGGAAGACGTTGAAGGCGAAGCACTTGCTACATTAGTAGTGAACAAATTGCGTGGAACATTCAATGCAGTGGCTGTTAAAGCTCCTGGATTCGGTGACCGCCGCAAAGCAATGCTTGAAGACATCGCAACATTGACTGGCGCTGAAGTGATCACGGAAGATCTTGGCCTTGAGCTGAAAACGACCAACATCACACAACTTGGCCGCGCTTCTAAAGTGGTTGTTTCGAAAGAAAACACAACCATTGTTGAAGGTGCCGGAGACCAAGCGAAAATCGTTGGCCGCGTATCGCAAATCCGCAGCCAATTGGAAGAAACAACTTCTGAATTCGACAAAGAGAAATTGCAGGAGCGTCTGGCAAAACTTGCTGGCGGTGTTGCAGTCATCAAAGTCGGAGCAGCTACTGAAACTGAGTTGAAAGAACGCAAACTTCGCATTGAAGATGCATTGAACGCAACTCGCGCAGCAGTTGAAGAAGGAATCGTTGCCGGCGGTGGTACAGCGCTTGTCAACGTATACAACAAAGTAGCTGAACTTCTTGAAACGCAAGAAGGCGACATTGCTACAGGCGTTAACATCGTTCTTCGTGCTTTGGAAGAGCCGGTTCGCCAAATCGCAACAAACGCAGGCCTTGAAGGATCGATCATCGTTCACCGCCTGAAATCAGAAGAAGTCGGCATCGGCTTCAACGCTGCTAACGGCCAATGGGTCAACATGCTTGCAGAAGGAATCGTTGACCCAACTAAAGTGACGCGTTCAGCACTTCAAAACGCAGCTTCTGTTGCAGCTATGTTCCTGACAACTGAAGCAGTTGTTGCAGATATCCCAGAACCAGCAGCACCAATGGGCGGAATGCCTGATATGGGCGGCATGGGCGGCATGATGTAATTCACATTCCGAAAACCTCGGCAAACCGAGGTTTTCGGTTTTTTTGTTTTGTGGAGCCACAAAAAATAAATGAAGTTCATCCTAAAAAGATAGCCAATAAAATGGCTGTCTTTTTATTTGTTTAAATAGGATTGTTAATGGAAAAGAGGTGGTATAGAATAAGAACAAGTGTTCTTATTTTGACAGGAGGTAATTAGTGTGGGAATTAAGAAGCAATTAAGAGGGATGGAAAACCATAGGAAGCTCAAGTGGCAAGGCATGTTGTTAAATGAACCTGTAAAGATGCGGCGAGAAGAAGTGGGAGAAGATAAACCGATGCCTCAACCAAAATTAGATGTATATGACCTGCAACTGATCCAGGAAGAATTGAAATTGGCCCTTAAACGCCGATGCAATGTCATTATCCATACGTGGAAGGACGGCAAAGTGACCAGGCATTATGGCACGATTTTAAGTATTGATCAGACTGCTAACATACTTACCTATGCAGATCCATTTAAGGACCGCACATTAAATCCGGCCGAGATTGTATCAGTGAATATCGTCGATTAAAGAGAATTCTTTGTACAGCTAATCAAGTAGGTATGGGGGAATGGCGGAAAAAGCGATGGCTTAATTTAAATTGCTGAGAAAGCGCAGCAATAATCTCGGAATGAATAAAATGACATTCCAGACGATGCTAAGAATGGCTTCAATAAATAACGTGAAACTAAATTCCGAAATTAATTCCACAAACCAATTGTCTCTTAGTTTTCTTTTCTTTTTCTTAACCTCCATAATTAGCACTCCATTTCCTTTATAAATTCTGCTGCAGCAAATCGCTTTATTAAGAGTACTTATCGTGAAATCCTATTTCTTCCAGTATACCTGATTTCGCAAAATCAGCGATATATAGAAAAGAAATTTTTTGCTTACTCAAACTGCTGCTATAAATCGATGGACAAATCGCGCCACTTTCCACAAACGCACGAGTCATGTAAACTAGTTAAAGTTAATGGGAAATAAAATGGCAGCACAACGAAAATTGATATTTTTATTTTGGAGATAGATATAGAGAAGATGATTGGATGAAGGGCTCATTCTTCGTCCCGCAACGAAAGGATTGGAAGGTAGAGATGAAAGAAAATTTTTGGCTCGATTTGCCGCGGCCGTTTTTTATTCTGGCGCCAATGGAAGAAGTCACGAATGTGGTGTTCCGCAAAGTGGTGGCGAAAGCGGCTCGGCCGGATGTGTTTTTTACGGAGTTTACGAATACGGAAAGCTACTGCAACCCGGACGGGGTTTTCAGTGAAGAAGGGCGCTTGACGTTTGAAGAAGATGAACAGCCAATTGTCGCGCATATATGGGGGAACATTCCTGAGCAATTCCGGGAGATGAGCATCGGAATGGCGAAGCGGGGCTTTAAAGGCATCGACATCAATATGGGCTGTCCGGTAGGGAACGTGGCTGCGAAAGGCAAAGGAAGCGGCATGATCCGCTATCCGGATAACGCAGCAGAAGTTATCCAAGCTGCCAAAGCGGGCGGCTTGCCGGTCAGTGTGAAGACACGGCTTGGCTATACGGATGTCGAGGAGTGGAAAGGCTGGCTGACCCATGTCTTGGAACAGGACATCGCCAATTTATCGATCCACCTGCGCACCAAGAAAGAAATGAGCGCTGTCCCGGCGCACTGGGAACTGATTCCGGAAATTAAGAAGCTCCGGGACGAAGTAGCGCCTCATACCTTATTGACGATTAACGGAGATATTCCGGATTACCAAACCGGTGTGGAACTTGCCGAAAAATACGGCATTGACGGTGTTATGATCGGCCGTGGGATTTTCCAGAATCCGTTCGCCTTTGAAAAAGAGCCGCGCGAGCACAGCTCTGAAGAAATGCTGGACCTGTTAAAGCTGCACCTGGATTTGCATGACAAATATTCCACTGAAAAAGAGCCTCTGCCGTTCCGGCCGCTGCGCCGTTTCTTCAAGATTTATGTCAGTGAAATACCGGATGCTGATGAACTGAAAACCCAATTATTAAAGACGGATTCGACGGATGAAGTGCGGGCATTGCTTCACGAGTTTGAGCAGCGAGTAGCAGTGGGCTGAAAAAAGCCCATCACCAAATCGCAGCAAAGCAGGTTTGGAAAGTGTTGTCGTAATTTATTCGCAAGGCGAGCTCTTGATAGTTAAGTTGTTATAATTCAAGCGCTTTATACGCTTACAACTTCACTCCTAATAAACGAAAATGGCATATTTATTTTTAGAAAAGGTCTTTCAGCAGTCGGCTAAACTGTTGAAAGGCCTTTTCTTTCGATTTCTTGGCATCCTGGACAGCGTTGCAATAAGATTGGAGAAGCCGTTCAACGGACGTTTCAATATTGTTAAGGATGCTTTTGGAAAATCTATTAGTTGAAATTTCATGGTATAGTAGTTCCTTGGTAGAACAGATTTGAGAAGCCGTTCAGTGTTAGAATAGATTGATGTGTTTTCAACGTAAACTTGATCATAGTGAGGTATAAAATGAATAAAAAAGCGAAAATACTGGTAGCAGCACTTGCGGTATTAGTTATAGCCGGCGCGAGTTATTTCCTATTTATTAAAGAACAAAACCATAAAAACGAACAAAGCGAAATCGTATCAGACAACAATGATTACAAATTGAATGGTGCTTTGGTATACAAGAAGGATTCTTTGGATTCGATTTCTCCAATCAAAGACCATTACGCACAGACCTTGGCGATCAATGCGAACGTCGAATACATCGATACGGATTCTTTAAATGAAGAAGCGATAATGGACAAAGATTTTATACATATGCACGATTCAATCGAGAAGGATTCCTTAGATTTGAACGTGATCGAAGAATACCTGGAGTCAGGTGGAGTGGTTCTTTTAAATTCGGATTCAACGAATGAATCGCTGAATAGTCTTGCCGGGATAAAAGGAATCAGTAAAACTTCCTTAAGTAAGGACAATGAAGTATCAATGGAAATACATGACGATCATATCGAAAGTCTTTCTGAGATAGGTTATCAATTCATCGAACACAACCTGGAGTGGGGAAATGAAGAATTAAGTTTTAATCAAATAGAAGTAAATGAAGCAGATATTTTATTGGAAATATCGGAAAAACCGATGGTTGTAAAAAAAGAGATAGGAAAAGGCAAAATACTCGTACTCTCCGATCTTTTTTTGGATTATGACAGCTATATCACGGGCTATGATTTTAAAGAAAGAGATGAAGACAATCCATACTACAGCTTTTTCAATTCCACTTTTAACCAAAAGACGGTTGATGGGCTTTTAGAGTACCTTTCCTTGGAAAAGTACGGCGTAGCCTTTCTGAAAACGCAAGGGCCTTATGGCAGACCGGGCCTTGCGTGGCAAAACCACTATGAAGTATCCGATTCGATTAAACACAAAGAGGCTGTGGAATGGGGAGAACTGCTTAAAGCAGAAAACCAGGTTCCCACCATATCACTGGTTCGAGGTGCATACAACTGGGGGGAATGGTATGGCTCTTTGTCTTACCACAAAAATACCGGCACAGATGCTAAGCCGGTTTTTGTCGGAGAAGAGCTCGACTCGTTTTATTCTTTTGGCACCAAGCTTAAAGATACGGAAGGCAGTCCTCTGACTTTTGGAAAGCTGGATACGTATAGAAGTTATTACGAGAAATTCGAAACGGATCATCGAACATATCCACAAATGATAGATGGGGATAATGACGGAGAGTATGATTTGATTGTGGGTACAGATTCAGGAGAAATTCTTTATTTCAAAAATGAAAACGCCAAGTTTCAGTTGGAAAAACCGCTCTATGAAGGACCGCTGGATTTAGGAACGAAGTTGTCGATCGGGCTGGAAACGGAAATGAGCTTGGAAGATGGCTTGTTCTTGGTTGGAAATCTGGAAGGCAGCATTTTCAAACTCACTGGATACAATGAAGTGAAGCATGCATTTATGGAAGCTTCCCCATTAGCGGATCGTAATGGTTTGCCGATTCAAACCGATTCAATGGCAGCACCAGCCGTCGGGGATCTTAATGACGATGGCCAGGCGGACATAGTGGTTGGAAATCGTTCGGGAAGCCTGGATATTTATTTGTCGACAGAAGACGGGTACGAACTGTCCGAAACCATCGATGAATCACTTGGGCAAAATTTAGCTCCTGGGGTAGGGGATTATAATTCGGATGGACAGAACGATATTTTAGTCGGAAATCACGACGGGGACATCCACATCCTGATCAATAATGGAGAAAGTGATTTCACTTATCAAGGGACCGTGGAAACCGAGCAGAAAAACATCTATGGCAAAAACACGATCTACACGGGCAAGAATACAGTTCCATTGATCGTTGATTTCAATAAAGACGGTGTCCAGGATATTGTGACCGGAGAACTGTCGTTTTCGTCGGTTGCAGATATCACTTCGGAGCAATTCCCGTACAAGAAAGAATTAAAGGAAACGGTCGATTATCTGCAAAGCAATCACCTGCCTATATTGCCTCATTTATATTCCCATAGTTACAAAGATGATGCGTTGGAGAAGGAAGAGTACGCAAGGCATAAAGAGGTTTTTGAGGAATTGGGCATTCCATGGGAGCATGTCGGCACCAATCAGCATACGTGGAGAGTAAACGTTGAGCATCCGGAACAAACATTCAACAATCAGATAGACGAAAACGTCTATTACAACTTCGGCTTCAAGACGCCGAATAATCCGGGGGACCCAAGTTTTGTCTTGAATTACTTATGGCCGAATCTATGGATGTATAAGAACGGAGAGGGCGGTTCTATGGCGCTGTCTACGCCTTCGCCCATGATTACGATGTTTCCTGGAGTCCATAGAGAGCTGGCATTGTATGATATGCCGATCATCTTCTTCGAGCACATTGAAAATAAGGTCTATGATCGGGAATTGGCTCCTCAGTTAAGAGCGATGATGGACGAAATCAATTATATTCGGGAGAACCATAATTATGTATTCTTGACCGAAGAACAAATGGCTCAGTCATTTATCAACAATATCGAAACGGATTACCAGATTTCCATCCAATCTGATAAAATAGTGTTAAATAGAGATACTTCTGATGTGCCGGAGGAATTGACAGGCTTATACAAAGAGGCTAATGGCGTAAAAGCGGTATTTTCGAAAAAAGCCACTCCCTTCTATTCGAACGAACTTATCCAATACACGGACGGCAATCAGCTGTTTATTGGATTCTTGACGGATACGGTTGAGTTATCCAAGTCGGAGAACGATCCTCATCCGTTCAACATCCTTTCTTCCAATAGTCCAGTAATTGTTGAAGGCGACGCCATCAAGATCAACAACTACGGCATGAAGCAAGTAGTCGTTGCGTCTGACAAGCCTTTGAGCATTAAAGGAGAAGAGCTGGATATCAAAGAAAAAAAGAACGATGCCAAACCATATACGTATGAAATAACCCATTGGGGCGAACCGGTTGATATTACGATAAGTGAGGAGGCCAACTAGGAATGGTCAGGAAGTCTGCAGTAGAATTATTGGAAAGAGCCAGTGCTCTTTATGGCAGCAATATCGGCTATGAAGATTATTCATCAAAAATAACTTTTGGGGAATTGAGGGAAACCGCAGTTGCGATAGGGACGAACCTGTTAGCGGCTATGCCAAAAACGCCTCATCATTCCATCAAGCCGATTATTGTATTAATGCCTAAAAGCGTTAAATGCATTATCAGCTACATGGGCATATTATATAGCGGGAATCCGTATGTTCCTTTAGACGCCAATATCCCTGCTGCCAGGTTGCAGAAAATCATTAACAACTTGAATCCGGAAGGGATAATTACGGAAGCGGAGTACGCCAAGGTACTGGATCAAGTGGACGTAAAAGGAGCGAAGGTCTATTATTACTCCGAAATTTCAAAGGGGCAGCCGGACGAAGATCTTATTCAGCAAACGATTTCTAAAGTGGTTGATACTGATCCCATTTACATCATGTATACCTCAGGCTCCACTGGCGAACCAAAAGGAGTTACGATCCCGCACCGGGGCGTACTGGATTATGCGGATTGGGTAGTAAATACATTTTCCTTAACTGAACAGACCATTATGGCCAATCAGGCGCCGTTCTACTTTGACAATTCCGTATTTGAAATTTATGGAGCGCTTTTGAGCGGCGGGAAAATGGTGTTAATCCCTGAACAATTGATGCTGTTCCCTGTTAAGCTGCCGGAGTTCCTGATAGAGAATAAAATCAACACCATCTTTTGGGTGCCAACAGTTTTGATAAATGTTGCAAACTCAGGAATACTGGAGACGACTAAGCTAGAGGAATTAAAAGTGGTAGCATTTTGCGGAGAAATCATGCCCAATAAACAACTGAATATATGGAGGAAGTCCAACCCGCATTGCCTCTATGCAAACTTATATGGCCCTACTGAAATTACGGATGTTTGTTCCTATTACATAGTGGATAAAGAATTTGAGGACTGGGAGCCGCTGCCGATCGGCAAAGCTTGTGAAAATATGCGAATTCTCATCCTGAATGGCAACGATGAAGCAGCAGAACCGGGAGAAACAGGCGAACTGTGTGTAATCGGCAGCGGTCTGGCTCTGGGCTACTGGGGCAACAAAGAACAGACCGATAAAGTATTTGTCCAAAATCCAATTAATACAAACTACAATGAGAATATGTACAGAACGGGTGACTTGGGATACATAAATGAGGATGGCCTGATTATGATCCAAGGCAGAATGGACAGCCAGATCAAGCACCGGGGAAACCGGATTGAATTAGGGGAAATTGAAAAAGCGGCTTCCTGCATAGAAGGTGTACGGAGAGCATGTGCGTTATTCGATTCTGAGCAAGAACAAATCGTATTGTATCTGGAAACGGATTTGAAAATGAATTCCAGAAAAGTAAATGTGGAATTGAGCAAATTAGTTCCGAAGTACATGTTGCCTCAAACACTTAAAGTATTTGAAAAGTTTCCGATGACGCCCAATGATAAGATTGACCGTAAGCAATTGCAAGCATTGAATAAGTAAGGTGCAAAATTTTAAAAACCATTTGGAGGTTACTATGGAAGTTAAAGAGATACTTAGAAACTATTTAAAAGAAGAATTTGAAATAGAAGATGATCCCGATTTTACAGACGATGCCCATCTTTTCGATATGGGTTTTCTTGATTCACTGGGAGCGACCCAAGTTATACTATTTATCGAAGAGGAATTCAATATCGAAATCACTCAAAAGGATTTGATCTTGCATCCTATGAATACTGTTGATGAAATAACGCTGGTAATTGAAGAGAAGTTGAATTAACAGGAGTGTTGGCAGTGAATGATTTAGTGCTGAGAGAAGCAACAGCAGAAGATATTAGCGCCTTAAAAAAACTGTATATAGATATGTACAGCTTTTTAGGCGAGTTTTCAATGCCTTACAGTATGGATGAAGATTCACTGGAAGACATTTTAAAGATCTTGGTAAAAGCCAAAACCACTTCCATCATAATCGGAGAGCTCGATGGAGTAGTGATTGGATTTATAACGGTTGAAATAACCAAGCTTGACCGCAAATTGAAATTGGAGCCGACCAATATTATTGGCTTCATCAAAGATCTATACATCATCCCGGATAAAAGGAAACTGGGATTAGCGAATAACTTCCTGCAGAAAGCCGAAGACCTGCTGTTGGAAATTGGCGCGACGGCAATCGAATGCAATGTACTGGTCGGCAATGATAACGCCATGAATTTCTGGGAGTCAAAAGGTTTTCAAAAAATGGCGCATGTAATGTATAAAAGAATACAAAATTAGGAGAGCTTATGTGGTTTTTAGATGTTAATATATTACTCCTACTCATAGCGGCGGGATTTGCTATTATGATTTTGCGGGTAATCAATCATAATAGCAGGTTCAAGCTGCCAATCAATCATATAATGGCCATTTCAACTTTGGTCATCTTATACAGCATAGATAAAAAGCTTTTGTTCTTTTACGTCGCTTATATTTTGATAACTTATGCGTTTAATATCATCTTACTGAAAGCGAAGAGATTCAAAAAAGTATTATTCTTTACCTTTTCCGTAGTGGCCATTTTGCCGTTCCTGTTTGGCCGGTTTGACAATATATTTCTTATACTGGGCATCGCCTATACCATTTTTAAAGCAATCGATTCTTTCTATCATACATATTATGGCGAACAAAAGATTGATTTCTTAACGTATGTGAACTTCATCCTCTTCCTGCCGGTTTTCACATCCGGCCCAATCCATAGGTACAGGGAGTTTGCAAGTTCGATGAAGGCCCCTATTAAACCTTCGGTTGAAAACATCTCGTATGCTGCAAGAAGGATCATTCGCGGTTTTTTCAAAAAAGTTGTTTTGGTGGCTCTTGTTACGATTCCTTTTGTGCATTTACAAGAACTGACCCCTACTTGGAGCATCAGTCTTCTCTTGATTGTCATGAGCTATTTGTTAATTTATTTGGACCTTTCCGGATACAGCGACATTGCCATTGGAATCGGTGCGCTTTGGGGCATAAAGGTTCCGGAGAACTTTAAAAAACCTTGGAATGCACCAACGATGAGCCAGTTTTGGCGATCCTGGCATGTGTCTTTAAGCGACAATATCCGGGAACATATTTATGTGGTCGTGGTCAAAAAGAAAATCACCAAGCTGCAAGGCGGCCTTATCGGCTTTTTGACCATGATCATCATGGCCATGTGGCATGGATTCAATCTTCCTTATCTCATTGCCGGAACGTATCTTGGGCTGATCCTCTTTATTGAAAATATTTTCTCTATCACCACTTTGAATAGAAGGACAGCCAATGCCGTGCATTTCCGCCTGAGATGCCTAACTACAAATTTTCTATTCGCTTTAAATTCACTTGTATTTACTCTGCCTCATGATAGGGTTCTACCTGTAATAAAGGGACTAGTCAGCTTTTAAAACTGTGAGGTTATTTGAAAAATGAAGAACAAACATCCACTTATATTTTTAATAGGAATTTTATCTTTTGTTATCATTTTAGAAACGCTCTTCCTGAAGACAGACCCAGTAAGGGAATTAAATGTATTTCTTAAAAATGATTTTGAGAAAGTCATGGCGAAGTATTCGGAAGAAGATTTTGATAAGGTGTTTTATGGGAATTCGGTTGTGATTTCAGGCTTTATTGATTCCCAAAGCAAAAGCGGCTACACCAATATCGGGATAGATTACGGCACAGTTGAAGATTTATATGAGATTTTGGATAGAGAGCTGATCGACGTAGGTTCGGAGCTGGTAATCGGCCTGAATTATTTCACGTTAATGGATACCTTGGATACAAACCCTACTTATCCATGGCATAAGGAAATCTATGAACCTTATTTGTATTTTAACCGCAACCGGGTCAATCCGGTGATTGTTGATGGCCTTTCCAATGTCCTGAAAGGCGAAGAGTTCATCCAGACTAGACACGAATCCCTTGAGAGAACGGTATACCGGGGAGTCCTGGATGAAAAAGAGCTTGGGGATAAAATCAAGGTTCAAAAAGAATTGTATTGGGATCAGGGTATTGAATATTATGATGATAATTTGAAAGCTTTGGAAAAAGTGATTGAGTTTGCCGAAGAAAATGATATTAGGTTAAGGTGCATCATACTGCCCTGGAATGATGTAATTGAAAAACCTGATACGACAGTGCTGGCCGAATCGAGCGCAGTGGAGATACTCCAGGCACATTCTGTAGAAGTATTGGATTTGTCGTATGCCACGCCAAAGGAATATTTTCATGATTTGGGGCATTTTAATTATGAGTATGGAGCTGTTAAGTTTACGGAGGAGATTGATTCATGGTTAATGGAACCTTAAAAACCTTATTCTTAATAGTCATTTACGTCATCATGTTTGAGCTGATCCTCTTGTTTTTCAACAATAGCGGGCCTTTTATTTATGAAGGGTTTTAAGGAGCGAACCACGGTGTTCCAAAGAACAGCAAACGTCAATAAATCAATATGAATATCCAGGCCACTCAAAAAATCAGTGAATTATTGAGTGGCCTTTTTCTATTCTGTTGCTTCTAAAAAAAAAGGAAACTTATGATTTGCAAAAGGAAGTTATGATATAATAATCCGAAAGTTCTGATAACTTATTTCTTTTTAGCTGTATATCCAATTATGGAAGGAGAGATTAGTATGAAAAAGTATTTAGCGGAATTTATCGGCACCTTTATCTTGGTGTTCCTCGGGACAGGCACCGCCGTCGTTTTAGGCGGCTACACAGGAGGGACCGATACCGGGTTTCTTGGAGTAGCGGCCATTGCCCTTGCTTTTGGTCTGTCGATTGTTGCAGCAGCTTATGCCATCGGCCATATTTCGGGGTGCCATGTGAACCCGGCGGTTTCGTTAGCTGTTTGGATGTCCGGGAATCTAACGGCTAAAGAATTTGGAGGCTATGTCATTGCCCAAATCGTCGGGGCATTTGCAGGAAGCGCGTTCCTTGCTTTCGTCATTGCCAATTCCACCGGCCTGGAAGGGTACGGGGCAAACGGCTACGGCGAATTGAGTGCAGTGGGCTTAAACCTGATCGGAGCGCTTGGCGTCGAAGTGATTCTTACCTTTATCTTTGTGTTGGCTATTCTGGGTGTAACATCGAGCAAGGCCACTTCGCACATGGGCGGAATTGTCATCGGATTAACGTTGACGCTGGTCCATATTATTGGCGTCCCGTTGACGGGTACATCGGTCAATCCGGCCAGAAGCCTGGCTCCGGCCGTTTTTGCTGGCGGAGATGCACTGGCGCAAGTATGGGTATTCCTATTAGCGCCTCTTGTCGGGGCAGCTCTTGCAGCCCTAGTGTTTAAATCGTTCTTTGTTGTAAAAGAAGAAACCGGCCTTGAAGTAGCAGGCGATGAACGGCTTGATAGGGCCCGTGATTCCCGTCATGACAAAACGCACAGATAAGAAAAAGACTGGTTCCTGTTTATAGGAACCAGTTTTTTTGATTCGGCAGAATCACAAATTCTTAATAAAGAAGATAATCTGGATGTACATTTCCGCCATTTCACTCGGCGTCTCCGCCAGACCGTTTTCGAGCCATTGTTCAATCAAGCCAAGGAAAGCGGATGTGGCGAACGAAGACAGGTAATCTTGCGGTACCGCCACGCCTTTGAAAAAGTTTTCGTTCTTCATCATTTTATCCATAAAGTGCTCGACGAAAAATTGCTTGAGCCGTTTGTGAAAACCGATGTGGTTGTTTTCCCCCAGGAAGACCTGGAAGCGTTCGGCGTTCAGCTGAATATACCGGAACACTTCCACAGCGTGCATCGAGATATTGCCTTTTTCTGCTTCTTCCAGCAGCACGTCCGGCTGAAGGCGTTCCAAATGCTTTTCGAGGTCCGAAAGAAGCCTTTCTTCCATTTGGTCCAGCAAATCGTATTTATCCAGGTAATGCAGGTAAAAAGTGCCTCTATTGATCTCCGCTGCCTCGGTGATATCCCGCACTGACACTTTCATAAAATTCTTTTCCTTTAAGAGCTGCAAGAAGCTTTGCTGGATTTTTTCTTTTGTCTTTTCAACCATTTCGTCGTAAATCGAAGCCATTCTCTTTTCCTCCAGACCATTGAACAATCGCGCCTATTCTGTTTATTGCTTTCATTATAGCAGGGGCATAAAATTAAACCATACCAATCAACAGTGTGTTGAGTGGAATCTACAGAATGGGTGATAAAGATGAAAAAATCACATCTAGCGATGATTATTGCGTTTTTGATTGGGATCGGGATGTTGGCCAAAGGTTTTATATTCAATGAAGACATTAAAATGTTCCTGCTGATTTTCTGGGGAATCGGGATGGCACTCGCTTTCTTGCGCCTCTTTGTAAATAATTCGATTAAGAAAATGAAAGGCAAAAGCTGGACAGTGAAAGTCGTGTTCTTTGCCGTATTGTTAGGGTTCGGTTTGCCGTTCCAGTCTTGGTTCAGAAATGAAGTCTTGTTTAAAATGGATTCGGATTATTTAGGGAGCAGTGTCCTCATGCTGATCGTCGGCATGGTGTTCATGACGTTTTTCGTTGGCTATGCAAAAGAGAAGTTCCAGTCCACAAACTTAGAGCCATCGAACAACTAATGGGGCGGTCGTAGGCATAAGATATTCCTGTATTTTCCTTTACATTTCTTAATGTTCTATTAATACCCACTCCATATTCGCTTCCTATAATAGGGGGGATACTAAATAAGGAGTGGTTGGATGAAACGGATTGTGACAATTTTAGCAGTGAGCCTTGCGGCGGCATCTTTCAGCGGACCTGTACTTGCGGCTGAACATGGAGAAGTGAGCAAAGTAATTTCAAAGCAGGAACAGCAAAAAATGGTCAACGTAGCACACCGCGGTGCTTCGGGGCATGCGCCTGAAAACACAATGGGCGCCTTCCAAAAAGGTTTTGAAATGAAGGCGGATTACATTGAAATCGATGTTCAAATGACCAAAGACGGCGAACTTGTCGTGATCCATGACACCACGGTTGACCGCACCACAAATGGAACGGGCAAAGTGAGCAGTTTAACGTTCGAGGAAATCAGGCAGTTGGATGCGGGCAGCTGGTTTAGTGAAGCTTATGCCGGTGAGAAGGTTCCGACATTTGAGGAAGTAATCGATGCGTTTCGCGGGAAAGTGGGCATTTTAATCGAGCTGAAATCGCCGGAACTTTATCCTGGAATGGAGAAGAAAATTGCGGATGCTTTGAAAGAGAGAAATATGCATAGATCGAATAACGGAAAAGTCATCCTGCAATCTTTTAACCATGAATCCATGAAAAAATCCAAAGAACTATTGCCGAATCTGCCTCACGGCGTTCTGGCAGGAGCAGGCTGGAAGAATGTAACGGAAGAACAACTGGCTCAGTTCGCCACGTATGCCGATTATTTCAATCCCACGATGAGCATCGTAACGGATGAGTTGGTCAGTGATGTCCATGAAGCGGGGATGAAGATTTATCCATATACTTCAAGAACCCAAGAACAGGCCTTGCGTCTATTCGACTTAAATGTAGATGGAATCATTACCGATTATACGGAACATGTATACTATCATCCTGTGAAAAATAACTAATGAATACCAGAAAGCATCGGTGCGGGAAGCCGGTGCTTTTTGCATCCAAAGAAGATGACTGCATAAGAGTTCTCCTTACATGCTCATCCGTGCTATAATGAAGAACTTAGGATGATGACGGCATTTGCTCGAATTGAACGGATGGCGAACCGCCTACCAATAAACCATAGAGGTGTAAGAAAATGAATAAACGATGGACGATCGATAAAATCAGAGAATTCACAGAGAAAAATTCAGACAGCAAATTATTGTCGACAGAATACCACGGGTTTTCCCAGAAGCTGCTGTTCAAATGTTCGTGCGGCAATAACTTTGAAAAAACCTTCACGAAATTCAACAAGAACAACCAGCGCAAATGCGACGTATGCCAGCCGCCAAAAGAAGCACGCTAAAAAATAAACGAAGCACCTATTTCCTTAACCGGAGATAGGTGCTGTTTTGTTTTTTACGGCGTATTGCAGTGCCGTAAACGGCAATTTGAAACTGTCCCTGTAAGGAGAAGAAAACAAATGAGGCGGCTGAACAGGAAAGGTCTTTGCCATGGAGATCAGTTGCTTTGCTGATCCTGCTCATCAAAAAGCAGAGAAAAGCTAAAAAATTACAGTTAATGTTAAAAGAGTACTGATGATAGCGCTTACATTTTCTGTTCTAAAATTTATACTGAACTTGTACTTAATTTATTGATAAAGGGAGAGGGGTTAGAAGATGAGAAGAAATTCTAAAGGCTTCTTGTTATTCGTGATTTTGGCCGTGTTCGCTTTGATTGCTGCTGGATGCAATAGCGGTGGAGGAGAAGAAGGTTCGGGGTCAGGTTCAAGTTCAGCCGTAGATATTGGCATTGTCTTGCCGACAAAAGATGAGCCGCGCTGGGTTCAGGACGAAGAGCGTTTTAAAGCAGCGTTAGCAGATTCGGATTATTCCACTGAAATCTTGTTCAGCCAAGGGTCTTCAGCAAAAGAGAAAGAAAACGTGGAAGCGTTATTGAACAAAGGCATCAAAGTCTTGATCATCACCCCGCATGACGGAGCAGCAGCAGCTGCCGCAGTGGAAGCTGCGAAACAGGACGATGTCACCGTGATCGCTTATGACCGTTTGATCACCGATACAGATGCTGTTGATTATTACGTCACATTCGATTCATTGGCAGTAGGGGCTGCGCAGGCACAGTATTTGGTGGATAACGCAGAAGGTTCGGGCGTACCGCTTTACTTGTATGCAGGGGCATCTTCTGACAACAACGCATTCTTGTTCTTCCAAGGCGCATGGGAAGTGCTGCAGCCGAAAATTGCAGATGGCACATTCAAAATTGCCAATTCCAGCCAAGCGGAAGCTTTGAAAGATACGAAGGAACTGAACCGCGACCAATTGAGCCAGATCATCGGCCAAGTTACAACCAACTGGGATCCGAACGAATCCAAAAACAAAGCACAGACGCATTTGACTTCTGTCGGCGACGACATGAAAGGCAATGTAGCCATCCTGGCACCGAATGACGGCACTGCCCGTTCGATTGCAGACGTATTTGCATCAGACACAGCCGTGACGGATTACTTGATCACCGGGCAGGATGCAGAGAAAGCATCAGTACAGTACATCATCGACGAAAAACAATCGATGACCGTATTCAAAGATGTCCGCACATTGGTGGAAGACGCAATGGGCATGGCAGTTGAAATCATGGACGGCAACACACCGGAAACTACAGGTTCTTACGACAACGGTATGACGGAAGTCAAAGCGAAGCAAACAGACGTAATCGTTGTGGACAAAGAAAACGTCAAAGCGGAATTGATCGATTCCGAGTATTACAAAGCGGATGAATTTACGGGCTTAGAGTAAAAATCACATAGGACGGAAGAAATAGTGGTAGAACCTTCTATCACTATTTCTCCATTCCTTGGTGTTTGCGCAAGGGAGGCGAAGAAATGAGCGACTATATTTTAGAAATGAAAAACATCTCGAAATCTTTTACCGGAGTGAAAGCCTTGTCGGATGTCAACTTCAAGGTAAAACGCGGAGAAATCCATTGCTTGATCGGAGAAAACGGCGCCGGCAAATCGACGCTGATGAAAGTCCTGAGCGGTGTTTATCCATACGGCACCTATGAGGGCGATATTGTCTTTGAAGGGAAAGTCCAGCAGTTCAATGAAATCAACGACAGCGTAAAAGCGGGAATCGGCATCATTTATCAGGAACTCGCGCTGTTTCCGGATTTGACGGTATACGAAAACATCTTCGCCGGCAATGAAATCCGAAAAGGCCCTTTTGTCGATTGGAATGAAACCATTGTCCAGTCATCCAAGCTGCTGCAGAAAGTGAAATTGAAAGTGGACCCGGAAACCTTGATCAAGGATTTAGGTGTAGGCAAACAGCAGCTGGTTGAAATTGCAAAATCGCTCAGCAAAGATGTGAAACTGTTGATTCTCGATGAACCGACAGCTGCTTTAAATGAAAACGACAGCGAAAACTTATTGGAGTTATTAAAAGAGTTGAAAAGCCAGGGAATCACCTGCATCATGATTTCCCATAAATTGAAGGAAGTCATCTCGATTGCCGACAAAGCGACCATTTTGCGCGATGGCAAAACCATCGTTACATTGGACGCCCATAAAGGGGAGCTGTCGGAGAGTGTCATCATCAAAAATATGGTAGGCCGTGAAATCGAAGACGTTTTTCCAAAGCGGACAGAAAAGAAAATCGGAGAGACGGTTCTCCAGTTGAAGGACTGGTCGGCATATGATCCGGAACTGGCACGGCAAGTTGTGAAACACGCCAATCTGGAAGTGAAAAAAGGGGAAATCATCGGCATCGCGGGATTGATGGGGTCGGGACGGACAGAGCTGGCACTCAGCATCTTCGGCAATCCAAAAAACTATAAACTGCAAGGCGAGCTTGAGGTTTTTGGAAAACAGCGAACGCTGAAACACACAAGCGACGCCATCAAGGCGGGGATTGCTTACGTAACCGAGGACCGGAAAGGAAACGGGCTGTTTTTGATCAAAGACATCAAAAGCAATGTCACCGCGGCGCATCTGAAAGGAATTTCAGCAAGAGGCGTCCTCAATTTGAACGAAGAAGTGAAAGTCGGGACAGATTACAAAAATTCGCTGCGGATCAAAGCCAATTCGCTTGAGCAGGCGGTTGGAAAGTTGAGCGGCGGCAACCAGCAAAAAGTATCGCTTGGCAAATGGCTGTTTACTGGACCTAAAATTTTGATTCTGGATGAACCGACGCGCGGAATCGATGTCGGGGCGAAATTCGAAATTTATACCATTATGAATGAGCTGATTAAAGAGGGATTGAGCATCATCATGATCTCCTCCGAATTGAATGAAATCATCGGCATGAGCGACCGCGTCTATGTCATGGCGGAAGGTGCCATAAAAGGTGAATTAACGATAGAAGAAACGACTCAGGAAGCCATTATGGAGCTTGCGACGCAATAGGGGGTAGAACAATGGGGTTTTTAGCAGAAGCAAAACATCTGATCAAAGCGAATATCCGCGATTACGGGATGTATATCGCCTTGCTTGTGATTATACTGACATTTACGTTTATGACAGACGGCTTGTTCATGTCTTCACGGAACATCAGCAATTTACTCGATTCAACAGGGTATATTGCGGTACTCGCAGTCGGCATGACTTTGGTTATCGTCATTCGGCACATTGACTTATCGGTCGGATTTTTAGCCGGATTTTTGGGCGCCATCGCTGCAATTTTTCTTTCGCAAATGGGCATGTCCGTTTTCCTGGTCATTCCGATCGTCTTGATTTTTGGCGTCCTCATCGGGTTATTCAACGGATTCCTGATCGCCAAAGTCGGCATTCCGGCGTTCGTGGCAACCTTAGCCGGGATGCTGTTTTTCCGGGGAGCCTTGCTGAATGTCACAGAAGGCACCGGGACAATCATCGTCAACAACGATGGCTTTAACGCACTTGGCAACGGCTTTATTCCATCGCTTATGGAAATCAACGGACTGCATCTATTGTCGCTTTTGATGGGGCTTGTCGGGATTTTGCTGTACATCTACAGCGAAATTTCAAACCGGCGGAACAAAGCGAAATATGGATTTGAAGTGGTTTCGTTTAAGATTTTCATCGTGAAACTCGTTTTTGTATCCTTTATTATCGGCTATATCACATGGATTCTTGCGGGATACAACGGCTTCTCCTGGACGGTGGTCATCATGCTGCTGGTCGTTGTCATTTATCATTTCCTGGCGACGAAAACAGTGCTTGGCCGCAATATTTATGCAGTCGGGAGCAATCCGGAAGCTGCCCATTTAAGCGGGATCAACGTCACGAAAATAACGCTCTTTGTTTTTGGATCGATGGGGATGCTTGCCGCCCTTTCCGGCATTCTGTTTACTTCCCGCTTGCAATCGGCAACGACGACTGCCGGGACGCTGTTCGAACTTGATGCCATCGCGGCTGCCTATGTCGGCGGGGTTTCGTCTGCGGGCGGTGTCGGGAAAGTGACCGGCGCGATTATCGGGGCCATCGTTATGGCTTCGCTGTCGAGCGGCATGAACTTGCTTGGAACCGGGATTTCGTATCAATACATGATCCGCGGCGGCGTTTTGGCTTTGGCTGTAATTTTTGATGTGATGACCCGGAAACAACGGGCGTAAACATTAAGTAAAACGGGCGTCTTCTTGCTTAAAGAAGGCGCTTTTTCTCTATATGAAAAGTGATTGTGAATTTTCTGTCAGATGATATGATGAAAGCAGTTAGGACATGGAAAAGGAGCTGCACAACATGAGAAAAAAAGTCGTCGTCATCCTTTGTGTGCTCTGTGCGGTTTTGGGATTTTTTACATTCATGTCAGCCGGAAAGGCATTCCGCTCCGACTGGCAATTGCCGTCGAGTGTCCCGGAAAATCAGGAAAAACCTCGCCTTGTCCTCGTTACCCAGGAAATGAAAACACCATTTTGGAATCAAGTGGCAGCAGGCGCTTCGAACGAAGCGGAAAAAGAGGGCGTCAGCCTCGAAGTATGGGGAAGCTACGGCAATGACCAGGACGAATTTTTAAAGCAAATTGAAATCGCGCTTCATTCCAAAGTGGACGGCGTCATTGTCCAAGGCCTGGATACCGAGGAATTCAAGGAACTGACGAAGATCAAAGCGGCTTCCTACGGCATTCCGGTTGTCGCGGTGGCGAATGACGTACCGGTTGCCGAAAGCCTGCGGAAAACCTATGTGGGATCGGACCAAGTAGAAGCAGGGAAACGGCTTGCGGAGGAACTGGTCCACGATATGGGCAGCGAAGGGCAGGTTGTTTTACTTGGCAATGCCGAACAAGCTTATAGTCAACAGCAGCGCCTGCAAGGGGTGAACGAATTTCTGAAGGCGTACCCTGGTATTGAAATAGTGCTGATGGAAAGCGGCGATTCCAACGAAGAAGTGATTGAAACGACGCAAAATGTGCTTAATCAGGTCCCGGGAGCCGATGCATTTATCGCGCTTAACGCCAACCATGTCGGGACAATGATGCAGGAAATCAGCAGGCGTGCAGCTCTTGAACGGTTCCATATTTATTCGTTTGACGACGGTGCGGACATTCCGGCGCTGCTTACGCAGGGCGGCTTGGATGCGGTGATTGGCCAGTCCCCTGAAAAAATGGGCAGCCTGAGCGTCGAATTGATCATGGAATGGCTGAACAACGAAACAGTTCCGCTGGATTCGGATGGCTATTTTACGGATATCCGCATTTTGGAAGGGGCGAAAAAACGCCCATGAATACAATACAAAAAAAGATATGGGTGCTGGCTTCGGTTGTTCTTGCCATCATGATCGCCATTTGGCTGACGCTGACGTTCTATAACCAGAAAATGCAGACACAATACAACGACATCCTGCAGCGCTATTTGCAGATGAATGAAGTGACCAGCTCAAGCCAGGACATTGTCGCCAATTTGAACCGGTATTTGCTGATTCCGACAGCGGGCAATGAGGCCGAGCTTGAAGAAAGCCGCGAACGGCTGCTGAGTGTCCAGTCGACTGTCTATGAGCTGCGCAATGTGGAAAACGAATTCATCTTGACCAATTACAGCCACTTGATCGACAGTTTTATTGAAACAGTGGACCGCTCGGTGATGTTCCAGGAACAGGGAGAAGCAGAATCCGCTTTGGCTGAATTTGCGGAGGCTTCGAACATCTCCCTGTATATTTCCGAAATGACTTTAAGCATTTTTGACACCGAATTAAAAACCTATGAACGCTTTTACCGGGGCATCATCAGCCAGTCGGAAGAGCTGGAGAAACTGGGTGTTTGGCTTTTGCTGCTGATTACCTTAGTGCTTGTGCTGTTTACGTATTTGTTTTCGCGCAGCATCACCAAACCGGTGCAGCAATTGACCAAAGCGGCCAACGAACTGGCAATCGGCCGATTCGACCGGCCCATCAAAGTGGATTCGAACGACGAGATTTCGTTTCTGGCCAAAACCTTTGACCATATGCGCAGCAACATCAATGCGCTGATCCTGGAAATTCAGAAAAAAGCCCAGCTTGAGCGGGAGTTGCAGGAAAGCAAAATGCTGCTGCAGGAAAGCCAGCTGCGTAATTTGCAAAACCAGATCAATCCGCATTTCCTGTTCAATACGCTGAACACGTTGTCCAAAAAGGCCTATCTCGACGGTGCGGAAGAAACGAGTGATTTGCTCGTCAGCGTGGCCGGCCTCTTGCGCTACAACTTAAAGCGGATGGACAAAGCAGTATCGCTTTACGAAGAAGTGTATGTGCTCCAGCAGTACATCGACATCCAGAAAGCCCGCTACAGCGACCGGCTGAAATTCCATGCAGACGTGCAAGAGTCCGCACTGGGGTTTCAAATTCCAGGGCTGACATTGCAGCCGCTGATTGAAAATGCGGTCATCCATGCCATCGAGCCGGAAGAAGACGGCGGCGAGATTTGGTTCCGCATCCAGGAAGTCGGAGATGAAGTATGGGTTGAAATCGAAGATAACGGGCCGGGCATTGATGAAGAAAAACAGCGGCAGCTTTTGGAGCAGGCCGTCATCTCGAAAGAAGGGCATTCAACCGGCATCGGATTCGCCAATGTACTGAAGCGGCTGAACCTTTTCTATGGACGGGAAAGCCTTGTTGAAATCGACAGTGAAATCGGCAAAGGGACGAAAATTACGTTGAAATTGCCAAAAGTAAAGGGGGTCCAAAATCATGGTCAAACTGCTCATAGTGGATGATGAGCCGATTGAACGCGACGGCATGCAGGCGATTCTACAAAAAAACTATCCGGATTTTGAATTCCGGCAGGCAAAGAACGGCAAGCTGGCCGTCGAAATCGCCGAAGACTGGAATCCGGATTGGATCTTCATGGACATCATGATGCCAGGGATGACAGGACTTGAAGCGATCGAACAAATCCAGCGGTCCAACGAAGAAGTCCAGTTCGTCATGGTGACGGCTTTTGACATGTTCGATTATGCGCGGCAAGCAATCAAACTCGGCGTAAAGGATTATTTGCTGAAGCCGAGCAAAGCAAGTGAAATTGTGGCGACCGTCGGTAAACTGCTCGAACAGCAGCGGCTAAAAGAACAGGAGTCAGCCATGCGGCGGCAGGAACAGGATGCCTTTCAGCGGGCACTTAGCATTGTCGAGACCGATGTCGTCACCCAACTGCTTTTTGACCATGTCCATGAAGTGCATATTGATATGCTGGTCGAAATGCTTGAAATCCAGTCGGAAAACGAACAGTTTGTGCTGACGGTGCTTATTCCGGAAGGGTGCGAAGAAGCGTATTCAAAAATTAAAGAAAACATACGGCAGCAAGGCAATGCGTGGGTAGGTGCCCTATATGGGCGCCAGCTGCCGATAATCGTCTTCCGCGAAGCCGGAACTTCATTTCGTTCCCAAGCCATCAAATTGGCAAAGGAAATCCTGGACATTTCGAAACAGCATAGCCAGGAAGGCTGGTTTGTCGGCATTGGCACAGAATGCAGTTCGCTTGAAGAAATCCGGAATTCATACCAGAAATCATTGATTGCAACGATGGATCTGGGCATTCCTTCAAAATACCGTTTTTATTCCGATGTGCCGGTGCTGGATAAAGAAAGTGATGCCGCATTTATCAAACAGCAGGAGAAAAAACTGTTCGATTACGTCCGGCAGGGGGAGTGGGAATGCATTGACCAGATTGTCCTGGATTTAATCCGGCGCTTTGAACAGCAGGAAGCGAACGTTCTTCTTGCCCAGCAGCGGGCGCTTGAAGTGCTGTGGATTGCGTCAAGAGTTATGGAAGAAATGGGCGTCGAGGCCGCAGCGCCGTATTATCCGGTGCAAGCGCAGGATTACCGGCAGCTCAGTGCCGAGACGCGGCAATTGCTTGAAGGGATGAAGCAATTGTATGAAGGCCATTGCGGCCGGCTGGAAGTGGATAAAATCCACCAGATCAAGCAATACATCCGGGAACATTCCCATGAAGACATTTCGCTCGACACCTTGGCAAGACGGGTCGACTTGAGCCCGATTTACATCAGCAAGATGTTCAAGGAAAAACTCGGCGTCAACTACATCGAGTTCCTGACGGCCTGCCGGATGGAGCGGGCGAAAAAGCTGCTGGCCGATCCGCAAAAGAGCCTGAAGGAAATCTCCATTGATGTAGGCTACCATGAACCGAATTACTTTAGCAAAGTGTTCAAAAAGATGTACGAAGTGTCGCCGAAAGAATACCGTAAGACGCTTTTGGGCATCAAGGAAGAGTAGGGAGGAAAATCCCATGAAGCAGATTCAGTCCCGAATTGCCGGGATGCTGGTGGCATTGATGGCGGCAGGGCTGTTTGCTGCCTGTGAAGGGCAGGATCCGGTAGCGCCGAAAGAAAAGGCCATTCCGCCGGAAACCGAACAGAACGAGCCCGTCAAAATCGGCTTTTCAATGGATACCTTAAAAGAGGAACGGTGGCTGAAAGACCGTGACTTGTTCCGGCAAGCGGCCGAGGAATTGGGCGCGGAAGTAGAGATAGCGGCGGCGAGCGGCGATGATGCACTGCAGATCGCCCAGGCGGAAGCGATGATCCAGGCAGGCATCGATGTGCTGGTGATTGTGCCGCATAACGCGGAAGCGACGGCAGCCATTGTCCACAAAGCCCACCAAGCCGGCATCAAAGTCATTGCCTATGACCGCTTGGTGAAAAATGCCGACGTTGACCTTTATGTGTCGTTCGACAATGAGCAGGTGGGCGAACTGCAGGCACGGGCCATTTTGGAAGCGGTGCCGAAAGGGAATTATGCCTATATCGGCGGCGCTCCGACCGACAACAATGTCCATCTGATCAAAAAAGGCGTATTGAATGTCCTTCAGCCGGCGATCGACCGGGGCGATATCAACATCGTCTACGATGAGTGGACCGAAGACTGGGCACCGGAAAATGCATTGAACAATATGGCCGAAGCGCTCCAAGCCAATGGCAATCAAATCGATGCGGTCATCGCGGCCAATGATGCAACAGCCGGCGGCGCCATCAAAGCGCTGGAAGCGCAAGGGATGAACGGGAAAATTCCGGTTGCGGGGCAGGACGCGGAACTCGCGGCAGCCCAGCGCATCGTTGCGGGCACCCAAACCATGACTGTGTATAAGCCGATCCAGAACTTGACTACCCAAGTGGCAGAGCTGGCTGTGCAGTTGGCGAACGGTGAAGAAATTATGACGTCCGTCAGCGTCAACAACGGGAAGACCGAAGTGCCGTCAATCTTGCTGGCGCCTACTGCAGTGGATGCCGGAAATCTGGCAGATACGGTCATTGCCGACGGTTTTCATTCCAAAGAAGAAGTGTATCAAGAAAAAAACGAATAAAAAAAGAGCCTTTCATCAGACAAGCAGTCTGATGAAAGGCTTTTTTATCCCATTGTAAAAATCCTTGAAGCTGCTCTTTATGCTATTATTAGGGGTGGATAATAACAAGCAGGCAATTGGAACGTAAGCAATAAGAGGAGGTTTTTTCAGATGGACAATAACGACTTACTGATCAGATTAAGGTACGCCCTTGATATAAAAAACAGTGATATGGTGGAAATCTTCAAGCTTGGCGGCATTGA
The DNA here is from genome assembly GCF_020071995.1 of Planococcus chinensis. Lineage (GTDB taxonomy): Bacteria > Bacillota > Bacilli > Bacillales_A > Planococcaceae > Planococcus > Planococcus chinensis_A. The sequence continues at coordinate 32,600 of NZ_JABWTK010000005.1, forward strand.
ATTTTCGAAAGAAGATGTATTAAAAGTACTGACAAAAACGCCGGAAGACGAGGATAGTAAAGGGAAAGAAGACCACATTCCTTTGGACAATGAAGCATTTGAATCCTTTTTGAACGGCTTGATCATTCACAAGCGAGGCAAACAGGAACCAAAACCGGGGCAGGCGGCACAGCCGCCGCTGTCAAACGAACCTTCCAACAACCTGTTATTGAAGAAAGTGAAAATCGCCTTGCAGCTGACAAGCGATGACATGCTCGACATATTGAAATTGGCAGGCGTTACGGTAACCAAAGGGGAAATGGGCGGGATCTTAAGAAAGCAGGGCCACAAAAACTACAGCATCTGCGGTGACCGCTATGCCCGCAATTTCTTGAAGGGGCTCGCCATCAAGTACAGAAAATAAACGAAACTCCGAATGGCTGCCAGACGGAGAACTGAAAAAAGGGTGCCGGATATCACATTCCGGCACCCTTTTTTGCAGTCTTGATCCGATTAGTAACAGTCCCAGTTGTACACTACATCCGAGAATTTTCGCTTTTTTAAATTTTCTTTGCTGATGAAAAAATTGCCGACGCCGGTATCTCCCCACGTCATGCCCGCTTCTTCATCCGTATCGACCTGAAGCAATAGGACATCGTAATCGGCATATTGCTCATTTCCTCTAAAGTCGACTTGGGCGAAAAAAGGATAGCCGCCGATCTTATGCCCTTCCCCGGAAAAATGCTCGGCATACATTTGCCAGAAAATAATAGATTGATTCCCTTCCACTTTCACTACTTCTTCATAGTCTATCCCTTTGAAAATAGCTTCAAAAGTCCGGTCGGTATTCGAGACAGCGTCCTGGTCTACGATAAAAGACAAAGCCGATTCTTTGTACGGCGGGAAATCATCTTCTTTCGGTTCCTCGAGAAATGAGAAATCTGTAACGAGCCCGTCTGCCGAAACGGGTTCTTCGTAAAAAACCATTCTGAAATTGCTTTGGTTGGTTTGGTCGTCAAAGTCCAGACCCATACCATCAGCATCCGGCGAAAGAAAGAATTGTAGGATGCCTTTCTCCGGCAAATCTTCCAGCACCAAAGGGAGTTCTTCAAAATTGATTTGAGCCAGCAACCTCATGGCGGCGCCGGACGCATCTTTTGGGAGCTCCGTCCCCTTTGGCAAATACGGAAGGCCGCCGAACTTGCTTTGATGCCAAGCGGTGGCTTGTGGTTTTGTCTGAATCCGGATTACCGGTTTGACAGTTGGTTCGAGTTTTTCTCGGAATCTTTCTAATTCTGGCGGCAAAGACAAACGTGGCATGGGCACTCTTCCTCTCAATTAGGCGTCGAATGGCATTTATTTCCCTGTTATAAATAAAAAAATATGGAAATTTACTATTACTTTAGTATAAGCTTTTAATTGACAGAAGTTTAGCGAAAATTGATCGAAGTGCCAATATAGTTGATAGCTGAGGCCGAGCAAAGGGGATAGACGGGATGAAATGGCTGCCTACGAGAAAAAACAAAGTAGAGGCTTTTTGGAAATGGTTTAAGGAGAACGAACGTGATTATTTTGGGCTGAATAGAGGCAATCAGGAAGAGCTGTTTGCTGTGCTGGAGCGAAAGCTGCAAAAAGTGAATAAACATCTGGTTTTTGAATTCAGTGTGGAGCCGCAAGGGGGCAAACGCGAGTTTACGATCAGCGCGGACGGCATGCTGGATGCGTTTGATGCGGTCTTTGATTTGCACGAAGCAGCGCCGGAACTTGAATTTTTTGACGTCGTGGCATTCCGGCAGCCTTCAGAAGAAGAGTTCAGCGTCGAGTTCGGAAGCCGGAAACTGACCTGGAACGACGTGTATTATACAGCTTTTCATGACGTTGAGCACGAAGAAGTCAGCATGACGCTTTACGTCAAGGGACTGACGAAAGACAACGAAGACGAATTGGCGCCAGCCCTCTTTATCTTATTGGACTCGGTGATCGGGGAATACAATATGGGCGTCCATGTCGGTAACATCGAATTCCGTCCATTTGAAGCACAAACGCAGGCGCAGCCTATCCAAACCGTCAAAGCATTCTTTCCGGTGGAAGCCTTATGAAAATGGACCGCTTGCCGCCAACTTTGCAGAAACTGAAAGATTTTGATAAAGAATTGGAGCGCCAGGGGAGTTCGCTGGATGAATGGATCGGCTTCAGCATTGTCGGAGACGAAAGCCGGTATGATTTGACTCCGCTTGATGTGATTCCATTTGCTTCAACATGGATGGATGGGAATCATTTCGGTTTGCTGACTGACTTCGGAACGGTTTCTGATCTGGAAGAAGCGCCTGTTGTCTGTGTGACGCCGATGAATTTTGGAGAACATATCAAAATTGTCGCACGCAACTTAAAAGAATTCCTGGATTTGATTTATACCGTAACCGATTCTATCGCCATCGCCAATTTCACTTATTTTCAGGACGAACAAGATTATAGAAAGCTCTTGAACAATCTTGGAAATGATGAAACATATGAAGAGCGTGTCGAGAAGCTGGAACGCATGAAAGCCGAGTTTGGTCTTCATGCCATCGAAGACGTCTACCGCTTTGTTGAAGTGGAGATAAAAGAAACCCGGCAACGGCAAATTGTGCTGCCGACGCTGGATGGCCTGGGAGTTGTCGCACAGAACAGCAAAGGTGATTTGCCTCTTTATCCCGTCCATGAAGATATGAAGATTGATATAGGCGATATGCGGAAGTTCCTGGAAGCCGCCCCTATGGAAAGCCGCCTGGCATTTATCCGCGATGCACAGTTTACAAATATTTTGGAAGAACCGGAAATCAAAAAGCTGGTGCTGGCGGAATTGAAACACATGAATATGCCCGATGAGCGAAAGCGATTAAATGACAGTTATTAAAGGAAATTCACCTCCGATGTCGTATAGACATAGTAACGCTAAACGGAGGTGTTTGTGATGAGAGTTGCCATACCGCTTGCAATCGTTGGACTTGCCGCCCTGTACAAAGGGGCTTTATGGAATTTTTCAAACCAAAGCAACAAACAAGTTCAGCAGCAGCTGGATGGAGTGCCGGATGCGCCGCCGGTGAAAATCACCGAGGACATGCTCAAGCCGCTTCCGCAATCTGTCCGGAACTGGTTGGTTGATGCCGGTGCCATTGGAGCAGACGAAATCCGCACAGTGACGTTGAAGCAAAGCGGCTGGATGCGCCTTAAGCCGGAGCAGGAAAAATGGACGAAGGCGGAAGCAGAACAAACCATTACGGCCAACCCACCGTCTTTTATCTGGACCGTCAAGACGAACATGGCGCCGTTTGGACAAGTTGTCGGCCGTGACCGTTTCGAATCGGGCAAAGCCGATATGGTGATCAAAGCAGCCGGCCTCCTGCCGATTGTCCAAGTCAGCAACAATGCCAAAACCGATGAATCGGCGCTGCAGCGCTTTTTGATGGAGATGGCGTGGTATCCGACAGCGGCGCTTAGTCCCTATGTGACCTGGGAAGAACTTGACGCTAATGCGGCAAGAGCCACGATGGTGTACCGCGGCGTTTCCGGATCTGCTGATTTTTATTTTTCCGAAGCCGGTGAAGTGCAAAAAGTGATTGCTTACCGCTACAAAGACAATGACAAATCTGCCTCTCGCTTGCCTTGTGTCGCTGAAATCAAAGAATTCCACAATGCCGGTGCGTATAAAATCCCTTCCAAGGTCGAAATCAGCTGGTATTTGGAAGAAGGAAAGTTCACTTGGTACAAATTCGAAGTGCATGGAGCAGAAATCGATCCGATCCGGGCAGTGCGCGATGCTGCTGTCACCTAAAGAAAAGCATGGAAATATCATTTGAAACAGAAAGTTCATTGTTTTTCGATAAATCAGCTTGACCTGTCCTTCTAATGCAGATAGGATAAGAAGATATATAGAGATACTTCACTAAGTGAAAGTGGAGTTATTTCTTCAGAGCATGAAACCGCATCATAATTGAATAGTGAATTCTTATCGAGAGAAGTCGAGGGACTGGCCCTATGACACTTCAGCAACCAGCCGCAAAGGCTAAGGTGCTAAATCCAGCAGGCATGACTTTGCCTGGCAGATGAAAAGGAACGAGTTTAGCGACTATGAAACCTTCTTTTTCAAGAAGGTTTTTTTGTATATATAGGAGGGCGAAGAAGATGGGTTTATTAGACGAGCTAAAGACGAGAATACTGACGGCGGACGGAGCGATGGGCACGCTTTTGTATTCTTACGGCATTGAATACTGCAACGAGGAATTGAACCTGCAGCGCCCGGAAATCATTGAAAAGATCCACCAGGAGTATATCCAGGCCGGAGCAGACATTATTCAAACCAATACTTACGGCGGCAATGCTTTGAAGCTTGCGCGCTACGGACTGGAGCACCAGGTCAAGGAAATCAACGAAGCGGCGATCCGCATCGCGAAGCGGGCAGCAGCGGATGGCGGCCAGTTCGTATTTGGAACAATCGGCGGCATCCGGGGCATCCGGAAGAGCGATGCGACACTGGAAGAAATCATTACGATGGTCGACCAGCAAGCCGGTTATTTACTATCGGGCAATCCTGATGCCTTGCTCCTTGAAACGTATTACGATTTTGAAGAACTGGCGGCAACCGTCACGCATTTGCGGAAAGCGACCGATGTGCCGTTGATTGCCCAAGTGTCGATGCACGAACCCGGGATTCTGCAGAACGGCATGGCGCTGAACGATGCACTGCACCAATTGGAAGCGCTCGGTGCAGACATCGTCGGCGTCAACTGCCGCTTAGGCCCGCATCACACCATCCAGGCACTCGAAGAAGTGGCGCTGCCGCAAAAAGCGTTCTTGTCAGCTTATCCGAACGCCAGCTTATTGGATCTAGAAAATGGGCGGGTGGTGTATGAATCGGAAGCCGATTATTTTGGGCGCGCCGGGCTCTTGCTGAGAGAAGAAGGGGCGCGCTTGATCGGCGGGTGCTGCGGCACGACGCCAAAACACATCGAAGCCTTGAAAAAACGCATCGGCCATTTAAAGCCGATTACGGAAAAAGAAGTGGTGAAGAAAAAGCCGATCATCATCCGCGAGGCGGAAGCGCTCGAAGAAGCACCGCTTCACGAGAAAGCGAAAACGGAACGCACGCTGATTGTGGAATTGGATACGCCGCGGCATTTGGATATCACGAAGTTTTTGGAAGGTTCGAAAGCGCTGAATGCAGCAGGCGTTGATGCGGTCACAATGGCGGACAATTCGCTGGCCTCACCCCGCGTCAGCAACCTGGCAATGGGCTCCATCTTGAAGCACCAGGAACAAATCCGGCCGCTTGCGCATATCACTTGCCGCGACCGGAACTTGATCGGTCTGCAGTCGCATTTGATGGGGCTTGATGCACTTGGCATCCATGATATCCTGGCAGTAACGGGAGATCCGACCAAAGTCGGCGATTTCCCCGGAGCGACTAGCGTCTACGATGTTTCCAGCATGGAATTGATCCAGCTGATCAAAAAGCTCAATGAAGGGATTTCGTTTTCCGGGAAGCTGCTGCGCAAAAAAGCGAACTTCTCGGTAGCGGCGGCATTCAATCCGAATGTCCGGGTGCTTGACCGGGCAGTGGCGCGGCTGGAGAAGAAAATCGAAAGCGGCGCGGATTATTTTATTTCGCAGCCGGTTTATACAAAAGAGAAAATCATTGAAATCTACGAAGCTACCAAGCATTTGGAGACGCCGATCTTCCTCGGGGTGATGCCATTGACCAGCATCCGCAGCGCGGAATTCCTGCATAACGAAGTGCCGGGCATCAAGCTGTCGGAAGATGCACTGGAGCGGATGCGTGCATGCGGCGACGACAAGGAGCGCGCTACGGCAGAAGGCATCCAGATCGCTAAGGAATTGATCGATACGGCAGCGGAGTTGTTCAACGGCATTTACGTGATCACGCCATTTTTCCGCTACGATATGTCTCTGGAATTGATCGATTATATCCGCCAACTTGATATACAGAAAGAGAGCGATAACAGCCATGTCAAAACAGCTAATTGAAAAGCAGCTCGAAAAAAGAATATTAATCATTGACGGTGCCATGGGGACGATGATCCAAAACGCCGATTTGTCGGCGGAAGACTTTGGCGGAGAGCAGCTGGACGGCTGCAATGAATACTTGAACATCGTCCGCCCGGATGTCATCGAAGGTGTCCACAATGCCTATTTGGAAGCGGGCGCCGATATTGTCTGTACGAATACATTCGGCGGCACGCCGGTCGTTCTTGATGAATACGGCCTCGGCAGCGAAGCGGCGGAAATCAACCGGCGCGCAGTGGAAATCGCGAAGCGCAGTACGGCCGCTTTTTCCACGCCGGACTGGCCGCGCTTTGTGGCAGGCGCCATCGGACCGACGACAAAAACTTTGTCGGTAACCGGCGGCATCACTTTCGACGAACTGCTGGATAATTTTTACGTGCAGGCTAAAGCGCTCGTTGAAGGCGGCGCGGATTTGATTTTACTCGAGACAAGCCAGGACATGCTCAATGTCAAAGCGGCGACGATCGGCATCAAACGTGCTTTTGAAGAAACCGGCATTGAACTGCCGATCATGATTTCCGGTACGATCGAACCGATGGGGACGACGCTTGCCGGCCAAAGCATCGAAGCGTTCTATATTTCGATTGAACACGTCAAACCCTTGTCGGTCGGCTTGAACTGCGCGACAGGTCCGGAATTCATGACCGACCACATCCGCTCGCTTGCAGAGCTTTCGGACGGCTACGTCAGCTGTTATCCGAATGCTGGCTTGCCGGACGAGGAAGGGCATTACCACGAGACGCCGGAGTCCTTGTCAAAAAAACTCCGCGGTTTTGCGGAAAAAGGCTGGATCAATGTGGTCGGCGGGTGCTGCGGGACGACGCCTGCCCATATTAAAGCCGTCCGGGAAGCGATGGAAGGCTTGGCGCCAAGAAAGCCGGAAGCAGTCGGCCATGGCCACGTGATTTCCGGCATCGAGCCGCTGCAATACGATGAAACGATGCGCCCGCTGTTTATCGGGGAGCGCACCAACGTCATCGGCTCCCGCAAATTCAAGCGCTTGATCATCGACGGACAGTTTGAGGAAGCTTCTGAAATTGCCCGGGCACAAGTGAAAAACGGGGCGCATGTTATCGACATTTGCCTTGCAAACCCGGACCGCGACGAGCTGGAAGACATGACGAATTTCATGAAAGAAGTCGTCAAAAAAGTGAAAGTGCCGCTCGTTATTGATTCCACCGATGAAGATGTGATCGAAGCGGCTTTGAAGTTTTCGCAAGGCAAAGCAATCATTAACTCGATCAACCTGGAAGACGGCGAAGAACGCTTTGATGCGGTCATGCCGATGGTGAAAAAATACGGCGCTGCCGTTGTGGTTGGGACGATTGATGAAGCAGGCATGGCCGTGACGCGCGAACGGAAACTGGAAATCGCGGAACTCTCGTATGATTTATTGACAGGTAAATGGGGGCTGGCGCCGGAAGATATCATTTTCGATCCGCTTGTGTTCCCGGTCGGCACGGGTGACCAGCAATACATCGGCTCGGCCGTGGAAACAATTGAAGGCATCCGCCTGATCAAGAAGAAGTTTCCGGAGTGCTTGACGGTTCTTGGCATCAGCAACGTGTCGTTCGGCTTGCCGCCGGTCGGCCGCGAAGTGCTGAATGCGGTGTATTTGTACCACTGCACGCAGGCAGGGCTGGATTACGCCATCGTCAATACCGAAAAACTGGAGCGCTACGCGTCGATTCCGGAAAAGGAAATCGCCATGGCCGACGAGCTGCTGTTTACGACGACCGACCAGACGCTGGCGGATTTTACCGATTTTTACCGCGACAAGAAAAAGGAAAAGACCGAAGACGACATTCCGAAGACGGTTCCGGAGCGCCTCGCCTATTATATTCTGGAAGGCACGAAAGAAGGGCTCATTCCGGATCTGGAACGGGCGCTCGAGATGTACGATACACCGCTTGATGTCATCAACGGACCGCTCATGGAAGGGATGGCTGAAGTGGGCCGTTTGTTCAATGACAATCAATTGATTGTCGCGGAAGTGCTGCAAAGTGCGGGCGTTATGAAAGCGGCTGTTTCGTTCCTGGAAGGCTTTATGGAGAAAAAAGAAGCAGACGATTCAGGCAAAGGCAAGATTGTACTGGCAACGGTAAAAGGCGACGTCCACGATATCGGCAAAAACCTGGTGGACATCATCCTCAGCAACAACGGCTTTAAAGTGATCGATGTCGGCATCAAAGTGACGCCGGCAACTTTGATCGACGTCATCCGGAAGGAAAAGCCGGATATGGTCGGCTTGTCGGGGCTGCTCGTCAAATCGGCGAAACAGATGGTCATCACGGCGCAGGACTTCAAGGAAGCGGGCATTGATGTGCCGATTCTGGTTGGCGGCGCAGCCTTGTCCCGCCGCTTCACAGAAACGAAAATTGCCGCGGAATACGACGGCCCGGTCATTTACGCGAAAGACGCGATGCAGGGCTTGGACTTGGCGAACCGTCTGCAAAGCGGCGCCGGAAAAGCGGTACTCCTGGAAGAACTCGATGCGCAGCAGGAAAAACGGAAAGCTTCGGAAGCGGCGAAAGCATCGAAACAGGCGGTGGCAGTAGCCGTCCGTCCGGTGAAGACGGTCCGGGAAGATGTGCCGGTCTACAAGCCGCACGATTTGCGCCGGCATGTGTTAAAGGATTATTCGGTGGCGCATTTGTATCCGTACGTCAACATGCGGACGTTGATCGGCCACCATCTCGGCTTGAAAGGATACAACGACAACACGCTCGCGAAGGGCGATCCACGTGCGGTGGAACTGCACGAGCTCGCAACCGGCTTTTTGCAGTCGGGGTTACTTAAGCCATCCGGCATGTATCAATTTTTCCCGGCCCAAAGCGACGGCGATGACGTCATCATTTACAGCCCGGTGGATGCCAAGACTGAAATCGAGCGCTTTACGTTCCCGCGCCAGTCGGTCGAACCGTTCCTGTGCCTCGCGGATTATTTGAAATCCGTCGACAGCGGCGAAATGGATTATGTGGCATTCATGCAAGTGACGGCAGGGCACGGCGTCCGGGATGAGGCGACGCGTTTGAAAGAAGCCGGCAAGTTCCTGGAAAGCCATGCCTTGCAGGCGACGGCGCTGGAACTGGCGGAAGGCTTCGCCGAGCGCATCCATCAGGAAATCCGCGACCAATGGGGCTTCCCGGATGCTACAGATTTCTCGATGCGCGACCGCTTTGCCGCGAAATACCAGGGACAGCGTTTTTCATTCGGCTACCCGGCCTGTCCGAATTTAGAAGACCAGGCGAAACTGTTCGGCTTGATCAAGCCGGAAGACATCGGCGTCCAGTTGACGGAAGAGTACATGATGGACCCGGAAGCTTCGGTGTCGGCGATTGTTTTTGCACATCCGGATGCGCGCTATTTTGTGGTGGATTGATTAAGAGGAAGACTTGCGGATCATATTTCCGAGAAACACCCAATTAAGTGAAAAAAGGGGGCTGTCTAAAAAGCCCAAAACGAAAGGCCAGAGGAGAAAAAGCAATGCTTTTCTCCTCTGGCCTTTTCCTTATTCTATAACGGCTGATGGGAATGGAGGCGGCGACTCCAGCGGGATAGCGAAGTGCCGAAATCCACTCGGACGCGAGTCCGAGTTAGTTCGGCGCAAGCCCGCGGAAAGCGTCCGCCGCAATGGACAGCAGCCTTATTGCATTCTTATTCGTTCGCTTTGTAGATAAAGTAATCAAAATCAGCTGGCAAGTTCTGGCCGGACGTATCCTGGCACTGCATGCCGACAAATGCGCCGGTAAAGAAGCCGCCGCCTTGGATGTAATCATCCGACAGCTTGTGCGAGCCGAACTTGATTGGAATCAAAGTCCAGTTCTCGCCGTCGAATGAATAGGAGTACTGATAGACATCAGCGTTGACGTCCACTTTCATATGCACATACTCCACTTCATCCGGGATAACGATTTCATTGCCTTGCAAAGGCTGGTCGAATGCAAAATTATCGCATACCATAATATCAAGGACGCGTCCTTTTTCTTCATGCCACGTAATCTGCAAAGCCGTCCAGTTTTCGGTGTTGTAGTAGTTGACGAGGCCTGCCGCCTGTTGGAATGTATCCGGGTTGAAGGCCACTTTCGTTTCCGCTGTAAAGTGGAAATGCTGCCAGCGTCTTGCGACAAAAGCTTGCGTGAATTTCGACGTCAGCGATTCTTTGCCGCGGATGCGCAGATGGCCCGGATTTTCTTTCAAGGACACGATGTTTTCGCCAAGCGGAATGCGCAAAGTCTGGAAATGCGGATTCAAGGTTTCTGAATCAAAATCGTCTTTCTCCGGGAAATCGGGTTCCCACTGGACTTCTTCAATCGCAGGGCCTTCGATTTCAAGTGAAGGGGCGTTGCCGCCGACCACATACGGCCAGTCGTTTTTCCATTCCACACGCTGAATCGCCGTTTCGCGCCCGAGTGGGCAGAAGCCGCGCGGATCGAGCAGGGCTTGGCCGGCTCTCGACAACGGGCGCCCCGTCAAATGCACCAGGAACCATTCGTCGGTATGTGTCTGGACAATTGATGCATGCCCGGATTTTTGCAGCGGGTTTCGCGGTGAGAAAAACGACGTGATCAATGGGTTTTCCGGATGCACTTCGTACGGTCCGCGCAAGTCTTTCGAGCGGGCAATCGTCGCCTGGTGATCATATTTCGTACCGCCTTCAGCCGTCAATAAATAATAATAGTCGCCGATTTTATAAAGGTGAGGAGCCTCAACAAGCGCCACATCGGTTCCTTTGAAAATGATTTCCGATTTGCCGACTAATCTTTGCTCTTCAACGCTGTATTCCTGCAGCGAAATACCGTAGAAATTGTGATGGCCCATGCGGTGGTCCCAATACATATTCACCAAGTACTTTTTGCCGGATTCATCGTGGAAAAGGGATGGGTCGAAGCCTGAGCTGTTCAAGTAAATTGGTTCTGACCACTCGCCGTCAATTGTGTCGCATGTAACGAGGTAATTGTGGCAGTCTTTCCACTGGCCTTCGGTCACTTTGACGTCGGTGAAAATCAGCCAGAACTGGCCGTCGCTGTAGGAAAGGGCAGGAGCCCATACGCCGCCGGAATTCGGGTTGCCCATCATGTTCAACTGGCTCAGACGGTTCAATGGACGTGAAATCAAGCGCCAGTTTTTCAAATCTTTTGAGTGGTAAATGCCGACACCGGGGAACCATTCAAATGTAGACACGGCAATGTAATAATCTTCTCCTACCCGGCAGATGCTTGGGTCCGGGTTGAATCCTGTTAAGATGGGATTTTGAATCGTTGTCATTTTTCGTCACCCTTTATGCAGTATTTTGGAAGCCCGCTCATTCCAATATGTAAGTGCTTACAACAATCAGCGGAAAAAGTACCCGAAAAAAAACTAACTCACGACTTCATCTTTCTTCCGGGCGCTAAAGCGTACCGAAAAGGAAAAGATGAATATCGAAAATTAGCAATTCTTCTAAGTTATATTCGATCATACACTACTTAGTCTAATGAGTAAACTAAGTAGTCTGAACCTTTTTTATTAACGCATGACCAGTTTTGGCTGCATGCAGACGCTTAAGAAGTTCTCGATGGAAAACGCGGCTACGCCAAGAGCGGTGGAAAGCGTGCTAAGTTCTGAAAAATTGATTTGCAGATCATTCTGCTGGAACCAGAGCGCCTGGTTCGCGACCCGGTTCGTCAAGGAGTTTTCCAGCCATTCTTTGGAGGATGCCATCCGGTTGCCGATGATCACTTGCTGCGGGTTGAATGTATTGATGATATTGTTGATGCCGACGCCTAAATAATCGCCGGTCTGTTCGAACAGTTCAATGGCTTGTTCATTGCCTTGTTCGGCAAGCTTTAAGAGGTCCGATAAATCGAAATCTGCTTGTTCCGGGCAGATGCCCAATTTTTCGGCACGGTCGATCAACGCTTGTTCTGAGGCAAACAGTTCCCAGCATCCTTGGTTGCCGCAGCGGCATTTCGGGCCATCTATCTGAATTGTCATATGGCCCATTTCGCCTGAAAATCCATTGGCCCCTTTATACAAAGAACCATTCAGGATCAACCCGACGCCAATGCCGATTCCGGCCGAAACGTAGATGATGTTTTCGCATTCTTTGCCGGCTCCGAATTTTTTCTCGCCGTAAGCGCCGGCATTCGCTTCGTTTTCGATGATGACTGGAAGATCGTATTTCTCTTCCAGCACGTTTTTCAAGTTCAGGTTTTTCCAGTTCAAGTTCGGCGCCAGAAGGATTTCGCCGCCTTTGTCGACAATTCCCGGTACGCCGACGCCTATGCCGACAATGCCATGCGGGCTATCGGGAGCGGCGGCCATCAGTTCTTCGATGGTTTCGAACAGCTTGGCTTCAATTGCTTCATAGGACATTTTCTTGTAGCGGGCTTCTTTTTGGCTGACGACATTTCCTTCAAGGTCTGAAAGAATGCCGAGCAGATAATTGACGCCGAGATCGATGCCGATGGTATAGCCCGCCGTCCCGTTGAACAGCAGCATGACAGGCCGTCTGCCGCCGCTTGACTCTCCGGGGCCGGACTCAAAGATCAAGTGATCCTCCAATAAATCGTTGACAAGGGAAGAGACGGTGCCTTTATTCAATCCGGTCTGGCTGGCAACGGCCGCCCTTGAAATCGGATAATCGTTTTTGATTTTGTCGAGCACCAAGGATTTATTTCCTTCTTTCACAACATGATGGTTCCAGGTTTGATTCATGCCTATTTTCATCTGACTCAACTCTTTCTTTAGTTGGTTTTTATGGATGATTCTTTAGTAAATATGTCTTCTTTTCGTGCAAGTGCTTGATTCTATTGATTAATTTAAATCTAACAAACCCGTCGTTATAAAGACAGTATAACCTTAAAATAAAACTTTGTTTATCCACTAGACTAACAAGCTTCCCTTTGCTATAATGAAAACGCATACAACAATTATTCAGAAAATTGTTGTAACAACAAACACGAGATGGGGGAGAAATAATGAAGTTTAAGAAACCGCTTACAATCGCTTTGTCCGCAGTTGTTTCTACAATGTTGTTGGCAGGATGTTCGTCCGACGAAAAAGAATCAGCAAATGCAAGTGGGGATACTGAAATAAAATTTATGCACCTATGGCCTGAGGGAAGTTCGAAAAAGCATTATGACGTTGTCAACAACATCATTGCTGATTACGAAAAAGAAAACGAGGGCGTTAATGTAGATTTGGAAGTATTGAGCAACGAACAATACAAAGATAAGCTTCGTGTTCTCTCCACATCGAAAGAATTGCCGGATGTCGGGCTTACATGGTCAGCAGGGTTCCTTGAGCCGTATGTTGGCGGAAATATGTTCGCACCGCTTGATGATGTAATCGAATCAGATTTGAAAGATGCGTTCGTTCCAGGGACTGCCGAAGCGTATGCTTTGGAGGGGAAAACTTATGGTCTTCCATTAGAACTGAACATTGTAACGCTTTACTATAACGATAAAATGTTCAAAGAGCACGGCCTTGAAGCTCCCAAAACATACGAAGAATTATTGAATGTCGTGAAAGAATTCCGTGCAGACGGCGTCCAGCCGATTGCTTTAGGAAACCGCGATTCATGGACAGGTTCTATGTGGTATATGTACTTGGCTGACCGCATCGCCGGTGCCGAAGGTTTGAACAAAGCCATCGACCGTTCTGGCAGCTTTGAAGATCCAGCGCTTGTGAAAGCTGCTGAAGAAGTGCAGACGCTTGTCGATGCAGGAGCATTCGTTGACGGCTTTAACGGCCTTGCCGATGAAGAAGCGAAGTCGATGTTCATGAGCGGCCAGGCGCCAATGTACTTGATCGCAACTTGGGATCTTCCGAACTACACGACAAACGAAGATGTACCGCAGGAATTCAGAGATTCCGTACAATACTTGAAATTCCCGACTGTTGAAGGTTCTGGCGACATGAACAGCTATGTTGGCGGACCAGGGGTTGGATTGTTCGTCGCTGAAGATTCGGATGTAAAAGAAGAAGCGAAAGACTTTGCTGCTTACTTTGTAAAAGAGTGGGGCGAAAAAGCGGTTACGGAAGCTGGCGTAATTCCGGCTACAAAAGTGGACGCTGAGTCACTTGACCTGCCGCAAATGTACACGGATATCTTGAACGAGCTTAACAATGCAAGCAACATCACATTGTTCGCAGATGTTCAAATGAGCCCGGGTGTAGCACAAACTCACTTGGATTCGATCCAGGCCTTGTTCGGGAAAGAAATGACGCCTGAAGAATTCGGAAAAGCTCACGAAGACGCTCTTTCAAAATAACAGACAATAATTTCATTTTGGCAAATAACAGCAAGGAAGAAGGGGACAGATCCTGAATGTTGGATTGTCCTCTTCTCCTTTCTAAGATATGGAGTTGAATGTGATGAACAAAGTCATGTCCAATAAATTATTTATCGGATTTTATATTGCGCCGGCTCTGTTGCTGATCACCGTATTGATCTTTATTCCTCTCGGCTTGTCCGGATACTACGGATTGATGGAATGGGACGGCATTGGCGCAAAGACATTTATCGGACTGGATAATTATATTGCAGGGATTCAGGACAAGCTGTTCTGGAACAGTGCATTGCACTCGTTTTTGCTGGCCCTTTTCTCAGCATTGAGCTTGGCCGTTTATTTGGTTGTATCGTTCATTTTGGCTTCGAAAATCAAAGGCGCGGATTTGCTGCGCAAAATCTATTTGATTCCGATGCTGTTATCCTCTGTAGCCATCGCCCAGCTTTGGGTGAAAGTCTATAACCCTTCGAACGGTATTTTAAATGCATTTCTTGTTCAGATTGGTGTGGAAAACCCGCCCGCTTGGCTGGCGAATCCATCCATTGTTCTCTTTGCGATTTTCGTGCCGATCCTTTGGCAATATGCCGGATTCTACATATTGATCTATTATGCGGCATTGAAAAATATTCCGGAGTCGCTCATTGAAGCGGCGCGCATTGACGGGGCAACGCCTTTCCAGATTGCTACGCGGATTAAACTGCCGTTGATCAAAGAAGTGGTCAGCGTCACCATCGTCCTTGCGATTGTCGGTTCATTGAAATACTTTGACTTGATTTATGTTATGACGGCCGGCGGACCGAACGGCGCCAGTGAGGTAATGGCGTCTTATATGTACAAACTGGCTTTCTCCAGCTATAACTTTGGATACGGCAGTGCCATCGGGTTCCTGCTTTTGATCATCACATTGATTGTGACGTTCATTATCCGAAAAGTAACCGAAACAAAAGAAAGAATCGAATATTAAGAGGAGGGCTATATAATGAAGCGCATCGGTTATTTACTTCTCTATTTGTCCCTGATTGTCGTAGCGTTATTCCAGATTCTCCCGCTTCTTTGGCTGTTTGTCTTCTCGTTGAAGAGCAACCAGGAAATTTTCGCCGGATCGCCGTTTTCTTTGCCGACGGAATTCCGGTGGGAAAACTACCAGAAAGTTTGGGAAGGCGGCATCAGTACGTATTTCTTCAACAGTGTGTGGATTACTGCGGCGGCTATTATCCTGACGGTGTTGTTTGCCAGCATGGCCACATTCGCAATTACGCGCATGAGATGGAAATTGAGCGGATTGGTGCTCGGCATGATCATGATCGGTTTGATGATTCCGATTCACTCGGCATTGATTCCGTTGTACAGCATGTTCTTGAGCGTCAACTTGATCGACAATCCGCTGGCAATCGTCCTGACGTATACGGCGTATAACCTGCCCATTACGATGATGATTCTGCTCGGCTTTTACTACACCTTGCCGCATGAAATCGAAGAAGCGGCAATCATTGACGGCTGTTCGGTGAACCGGATGTTCTTCCAGGTGATCCTGCCGATGACGACGCCGATCATGGCGACAACCGTTGTCATCAATATGATTTACAACTGGAACGAATTCGTTTTCGTCAATACGTTCATCAGTTCCGAGAAATACAAGACTTTGACAGTCGGCATCCAAAACTTCATCGGCCAGTACATGACCGATTGGGGCGCAATTGGTGCAACACTGATCATCAGTGTGCTGCCGATTATCGTAGCATTCATCTTCTTCAGCAATAAAGTCGTGGAAGGGATTTCTTCCAGCGCTGTGAAAGGTTGAACCCAACAAAAAAGCTTCACTCGATTCAGGAACCGATTCCTGTTGGGTGAAGCTTTTTTTATTCGCTGGATACTTGGCCGCTCCTTTGCTGGGCTTTATCAAAAGCATGAAGGCAGACCCACATCGTGATGAACGCATACAGGCTGCCGCCGAAAATAACCGCGAGCGCCGGCACCAGCTGCATGATGAAAAAGAGCGGCACGAGGCACAGCACAATGATCAAACTGTGGAGCGGATTGACGAGCATGATCAAAAATGCATTTTTGATCACTTTTCCTGGCTTCATATCAAAATGCACAAAAGTCGGGAAGAGGTAGAACAGGAACAAAAGAAACAGCAGCATAAAAGCGAACAATGGAATGTTCGTCCAGCCCAACCCGCTGCCTCCGTTCGCCTGGATGAACAGGATATCGAGGGCAACGAGAGCAGCGATGCTGGCGACAAACAGGCCGATGACATTGCTTTTCCAAAAATCTTTCCGGTAATAGTCCCAAAACGTTTTGAATACAGGTTCATCCGTATTGCCCCGCAGCCACTGCCGGGTGACGGCGAACATGGCTGTCGTGGCCGGGAAAAAACCAAGAACCACTGCGCCGAGCAAAGAAAACACAATCCACAATAAGTTCACGTAAGCAAACCGTGTAATCCATTCTGTAATGCTATAAATAAAACCTCTGGTAGAGTTCATGGGAAACCGCCTTTGTTTGGGTTGATTTATTTTATTATACAAGGAGCAACGGGGAAATACTCCTGCTGATGTTCTGCTGTGAGCACTTAAAGCAGCAGGTGTGGGCAATTGGAAGAACATCGGCGCTTTCTCTTTTCAATAAAAACTTTGTTCAATCAATAGACAAACTAATTGTATATTGTTATAATTGAAAATGAAAGCCTTTACATTTATTTTTCAATTTTATCTTTGAGCTAAGGGTACATAAATATAAAACATTGGAGGCAAAAAACTATGGCATATTTCCAGAATATTAACAAAATCAAATTCGAAGGTGCTTCTTCTACAAATCCATTTGCGTTTAAATTCTATAACCCGGAAGAAAAAGTCGGCGACAAAACGATGGAAGAAATCCTTCGTTATGCAGTTTCTTACTGGCACACATTCACAATGGACGGTTCGGATCCTTTCGGCGCCGGCACGATGAACCGCGCTTGGGACAAATATTCCGGTATGGATTTGGCGAAAGCACGCGTTGAGGCTTCTTTCGAGTTCTACAATAAACTGGACGTTCCGTTTTTCTGCTTCCATGACGTAGATATCGCGCCAGAAGGCAGCAACTTAAGAGAATCCAACCAAAACCTGGATGCCATCGTCGGCATGATCAAGGATTATATGAAAGACAGCAAAGCAAAATTGCTTTGGAATACAGCAAACAACTTCACGCACCCACGCTTTATTCACGGAGCAGCCACTTCAAGCAATGCAGATGTCTTTGCTTATTCGGCCGCGAAAGTGAAAAAAGGCTTGGAAATCGGGAAAGAGCTTGGCGCTGAAAACTATGTGTTCTGGGGCGGCCGCGAAGGCTACGAAACGCTTCTTAACACGAACATGAAATTGGAATTGGATAACTTGGCTCGCTTCTACCACATGGCAGCGGACTATGCGAAAGAAATCGGATTTGATGGCCAGTTCCTGATTGAACCGAAACCAAAAGAGCCGACAACTCACCAATACGATTACGATGTAGCAACTGCTCACGCATTCTTGCAAAACTACGGTCTTCAAGACCTGTTCAAATTCAATATCGAAGCGAACCACGCAACACTTGCAGGACATACATTCGAGCATGAACTTCATTATGCCCGCATCAACAACATGCTTGGTTCAGTCGATGCCAACCAAGGCGATCCGCTTCTTGGATGGGATACAGATGAGTTCCCGACAGACCTTTGGACAACGACGCTTGCAATGTACGAAATCCTTCAAAACGGCGGACTTGGCCGCGGCGGATTGAACTTCGATGCAAAAGTACGCCGTGGTTCATTTGAGCCGGAAGATTTGTTCCATGCCCATATCGCAGGAATGGATGCATTTGCAGTCGGTCTGCGCGTAGCACAGAACTTGATTGATGACAAAGTGTTGGAAAACATTCTTGATGAGCGCTACAGCACATACAAAGAAGGAATCGGCCTGGATATCGTTTCCGGCAACACGGATTTCCACAAACTTGAGCAGTACGCATTTGGCTTGACGGACATTAAACAAACTTCCGGACGCCTTGAGCAAATCAAAGCAACAATCAACCAGTACTTGCTGCAAGCTTTTGCAAAAACAGCAAGCTTCAAATAAGCAATAAGTTTGAACAGGCAGGAGAGCGGTCGCGATGAAATATGTTATTGGAGTAGATTTAGGAACCAGTGCAGTCAAGATTTTGCTTGTTGACCAACTTGGTGAAGTTGTCCGCAGCGTCTCAAAATCATTTGCACTGATCCAGGAAAAAACCGGTTACAGCGAACAAAACCCGCAGGACTGGGTTGAAGGAACAACCGCCGGATTGTTCGAACTGTTAAGCGGCTGGAACGGCAGCGCTGAAGACATCGAGGGCATCAGTTTTTCAGGGCAGATGCACGGGCTTGTGTTGCTGGATGAAAACAACGAAGTACTGCGCCCGGCCATTCTTTGGAATGATACACGGACGACGGCACAATGCCAGCAGATCTACGAGGCAGTCGGTGAGGAACGCTTGCTCGAAATCACCAAGAACCCGGCGCTTGAAGGCTTTACGCTGCCGAAACTGCTGTGGGTAAAAGAGTATGAGCCGGAAATTTACAGCCGGGCGAAAGCCTTCGTACTGCCGAAAGACTATTTGCGCTACAAGATGACCGGCCAGCTGCAGATGGAGTATTCCGATGCAGCCGGCACCCTCCTATTGGATGTCAGCAAGAAAGAATGGAGCACGGAAATCTGCAGCTTGCTCGGGATTGATCCATCGCTTTGCCCGCCGCTTGTTTATTCGCATGAAGAAGTCGGTACGGTTAAAATGGATTATGCAGAAATCACCGGATTAAGTCCTGCGACACGCGTTTTTGCCGGAGGAGCGGATAATGCCTGCGGCGCCATCGGTTCAGGAATTCTGGAAGACGGCAAAACCTTATGCAGCATCGGTACGTCTGGTGTAGTCCTGTCCTATGAAGCAAGCGACGACAAAGATTTTGAAGGCAAAGTCCATTACTTTAACCATGCGGCACCGGATGTTTTCTATACCATGGGTGTCACGCTTGCAGCCGGTTATAGCTTGACTTGGTTCAAAGATGTTTTTGCGGCGGATGAATCCTTTGAAGACTTGCTCGCCGACATCCATTCAGTTCCAGCAGGATCTAACGGGCTGTTGTTTACCCCGTATTTGGTGGGGGAACGCACGCCCCATGCAGATGCGGCTATCCGTGCAAGCTTTATCGGCATGGACGCTTCGCATCAACGGAAAGACTTTGCGCGTGCAGTACTTGAAGGCATCACGTTCTCGTTAAATGAATCTATTGATATTTTCCGCCGCAGCGGCAAAGAAATCGACACCATCGTCTCGATCGGCGGCGGAGCACGCAATGAAGACTGGCTCCAAATGCAAGCCGATATCTTCAATGCAAAAATCGTCAGACTCAATAGCGAACAAGGTCCAGGCATGGGAGCCGCAATGCTCGCAGCCTTTGGATGTGGATGGTTTGCAACATTGAAGGACTGTGCAGACCAGTTTTTGAAAGAAGACCGCCAGTTCCAGCCGATTCCATCCAACGTGGAAACGTATAAAAAACTGTTCGCCATTTATCAGGAAGTTTACGGCCAAACAAAAGAGCTGAATAAAAAACTTTTGGAGTTCCGTAAGTAGTCCATGAAAATAAGAGTCTCAACTTTCAGTTGAGGCTCTTATTTGTAAAGATAATCGCTATATATGTTGAATAAAATAATTATCCTTTTATACAACGCTTCGGTCGCTTTGGGCATGGCTCCCGCCATGAGCCGAAAAGATCACTCGTCTCATAGCTCCGCCTAGCCCCTGGACGCGCCGACGCTGAGAAAGCTTACTATAAGAAAGAGAATCATTTTGAGAGATTCTTGATTATCATTTACTTAGATATGGAGCAAAACAACGGAGACTCCTGCGGGATAGCGAAGTGCCGAACTAACTCGGGCAAAAAGCCCGAGTTAGTTCGGCGCAAGCCCGCGGAAAGCGTAGTTGTTTTGCGGAATATCGACAATACTATTTAATAAGGACAGAAATTAAGAAGTGGGAGTGTGGAGAAATGAATTATCGTCAGATTGGCAGCACCGATTTAAAGGTCAGTGAACTTAGTTTTGGCACATGGGCGATTGGAGGTTCGTGGGGAACCACCAATGACCAGGAGTCATTGAAAGCACTGGATTACGCAATGGGCGAGGGTGTTAACTTTTTCGATACGGCCGATGTATACGGCGATGGCCACAGCGAGGAACTTTTGGCCAAGGCGACCAAAGGCCGCCATTCTGAAATTCACATTGCCACGAAGTTTTGCCGGGCGGGAGACATCCACGATCCGAAAACCTATTCGCTGGAAAGCGTCACCAAATATTGCGAAGACAGCTTGAGACGGCTGGAGCGCGAGCAATTGGACTTATTCCAGATCCATTGCCCGCCGATTGAAATCCTGCAGGATGGCCAAGTGTTTGAAGTGCTTGACCGCTTGAAGGAACAAGGCAAAATCCGCTACTACGGCGTCAGCGTCGAGACCGTAGAAGAAGGTTTGCTGTGCCTGAACAATCCGAACGTCAGCAGTTTGCAGGTAATCTTTAATTTATTCCGCCAGAAACCGCTGGAAGAATTATTCCCGAAAGCCAAAGAACAAGGCGTTGGAATATTGGCGCGCGTGCCGTTGGCCAGTGGATTGCTGACTGGGAAATTCAAGGCGAATGCCGAGTTTGAAGCGGACGACCACCGCAATTTCAACCGCGACGGCGCCGCGTTCAATGTCGGAGAAACATTCGCAGGACTGGAATTCGCTAAAGGCGTTGACCTCAGCAACCAGCTAGGCTGGATTGCAGACGGCCGCGGCAACATGACCCGCGCTGCGTTGAAATGGATTTTGGAACAAGACGCTATTTCTTCAGTTATTCCAGGCTTCAAAACAGTCAAACAAGTAGAAGACAACTTAAAAGCACTCGATGCCAAGGACTTCACTGCAGAAGAGCTGGATAAACTGGCGAACTTCTACCAACAAGAAGTCCACCCAGCAATCCGAGGACCTTATTAATAGAAAAGCGGAAGCTCCTGGTTAGCCCCGACGAGCGCTGGAGGGCTTAGCGTGAATGGCGGTTTATGCCATTCGCAGTAAGACCGAAGCGACCTCGAGGGGCTAGGAGCTGCAGCTGGACAAGAAAAGCGGAAGCTATTCAGAAATATTACACAAGAAACGCAAAACGGGAGGGAATAGAATGGCAGACTTGCAATTGAAGAATGTGAAAAAGGTATACGACAAAGGGGTAGTTTCAGTAAAAGATTTCAACCTTGAAATCCGCGACAAAGAATTCCTGGTACTGGTCGGTCCGTCCGGCTGTGGGAAATCGACGACACTTCGCATGATTGCTGGGCTTGAAGATATCTCGGAAGGTGATTTGTTCATCGGCGGTAAACGTGTCAATGACCTGTCGCCGGCAGACCGCGATATCGCAATGGTGTTCCAGAACTATGCGCTTTACCCGCATATGAGCGTTTACGACAATATGGCGTTTGCGCTGAAGCTGCGCAAATTAAAAAAACCGGAAATCAAAGAACGTGTGGACAATGCGGCGAAGATTTTGGGCCTTGAAGAATATTTGACGCGCAAACCGAAAGCGCTTTCTGGCGGCCAGAGGCAGCGTGTCGCTTTGGGTCGCGCGATTGTCCGCGATGCCGAAGTGTTTTTGATGGATGAGCCGCTTTCCAACCTGGATGCCAAACTCCGTGTGCAAATGCGTGCAGAAATCCAGAAACTCCACAGACGCCTGCAGACAACTACAGTTTACGTGACGCATGACCAAACAGAAGCGATGACGATGGCGACGCGCCTTGTCGTAATGAAAGACGGCGTGATTCAGCAAGTGGGGACGCCGAAAGAAGTATACGATGAGCCGAACAATGTTTTTGTCGGCGGCTTTATCGGCTCGCCGGCGATGAACTTCCTGACCGGCAAACTGGAAGGCGAGCATTTTGTGATGGACACGGTAAAAGTCCGGGTTCCGGAAGCGAAAATGAGTTTATTGCGTGAACAGGGCTACATCGGAAAAGAAGTGATTCTGGGGATCCGGCCGGAAGATATCCATGATGAGCCGCTATTCCTCGATCACTCGCCGGGAACGAAAGTACGTGCATCGATTGAAGTGGCTGAATTGATGGGCTCGGAAATCATCCTTTATTCGAATGTCGCCGGACAGGACTTTATCGCGCGAATCGATGCCCGCTTCAATGTGGAAGCAGGACAGACGATCGACGTGGCGTTTGATTTGAATAAAGCGCATTTCTTTGATCAGGAAACGGAAGAACGCATTAAATAAAAGCTTGGCAAGGAGCGGTAGCTGTCTTGAAATTGAAACCGCTAAAGAGCTGAAAATAGCTCTTTGGCGGATTTTTTTGTTACGATGAATAAATCACAGCTGAAGGGAGATTCGAGATGGAAAAAGTTCGTTGGGGCATCATCAGTACAGCCAATATTGCACAGACGCAATTGATTCCGGCCATTTTCCGGTCAGACAATGCGGCAGCGGCAGCGATTGCAAGCCGCAGCAGCAAAGTCCATGGAATAGCGGCCGCCTTAAATATACCGAAAGCCTACGAAAGCTATGAAGAACTCTTGGACGATCCCGAAATTGACGCGGTTTATATTCCGCTTCCGAATCACTTACATAAAGAATGGGTTTTAAAAGCGGCCGCAAAAGGCAAGCACATCCTTTGCGAAAAACCGGCTGCCCTGAATGCGAAAGAAGCAGAGGAAATGATTCAAGTATGCCAGGCGTCGGGCGTCAAGTTCATGGAAGCATTTATGTACCAGCTGCATCCGCAGCACGCGCGCGTCAAAGAAATCATGGCTTCCGGCGAAATCGGCGACGTCAAACTGATCCGCTCCAGCCATTCGTTCTATCTGGAAAACCGTGAAAGTGATATCCGGATGGATAAATCGATGGGCGGCGGTTCCATCTACGACCTTGGCTGCTACTCAATTCAGGTCATCCGCCACCTGACCGACGCCGAACCAATAGAAGTGCAGGTGGTTTCCGAAAGAGATGCGGCTACAGGCGTTGATATGCTGTCCAGCGCTTACCTGGTGCTCGATAACGGCATGACTGCTATTTTTGATTGCAGTTTTGATATGGTGAGCCGCAACGAATACGAAGTGGTCGGCACAAAAGGAACCATCGAAGTGCCATACGCGTTCCGTCCGGACATCAATGCCGGCATGGGGCTGGTGATTGTCGAAGCCGACGGCGTGGTGCGGCAGGAGAAGATTTACGGCGATCTTTACCGCTTGGAAGTGGAGCATTTTTCTTCGGCGGTATTGGACGATTCAGCGCTTGCGATCATAGCTGAATCAACCATTCAAAATATGCGGGTCATCGATGCCTGCTATAAAGCGAGCGAAACCGGAGAGACGGTTTTGGTGGAAGTGGACTGAGTTTAAGTTCCGGAGAAGTTGAAAAAAGTTCAACGGACCATGAGAAGGGATTGAATGGAATGGAAGTGCAACAGCGTTTATTCGGCCATCTGGAGGGGCGTCCGGTGACTTTGATCACCGCTCAGAACGCCAATGGATTTCGGATGTCGTGCATCGATTGGGGCTGCATCATTACGGAAATACAAGCTCCGGACCAGAACGGCAAATTGGAAAATGTGGTCCTTGGTTTTGATACGCTTGAAGAGTACGGCGACAACCCGCATTTTTTAGGAGCCGTGGCGGGCCGTTTTGCCGGCAGGATCAAAGGCGGCGCTTTCAAGCTGGACGGCAAAGACTATCAGCTCGCAGCGAATGCCAACGGACACCATCTGCACGGCGGCACTAAAGGGTTCAGCCATGTATTGTGGGATTCGAATGTCATTCATAATGGAAATGAAGCCCGTATTGAATTTACATACTTGAGTCCGGACGGGGAAGAAGGCTATCCGGGGAACCTTGAACTGAAAGTGACTTATACGATTACTGACGATGCGAATGATCTGCTTATTAGTTATTCAGCTATTTCCGATCAAACCACTTTAGTGAATTTGACCAATCACAGTTACTTCAATTTGAGTGGCGATTTAAAAGAAGATGTCTTAAGCCATCGCCTGACGCTCGACAGCAGCGAGTTTCTGGAACTCGACGAAGAATTGATTCCGACTGGGGAAGCCATGCCGGTCGACCGTTCGGTGTTCGATTTCCGCGAAGGCCGGAACATCCACGACGGAACAGTATCGGGCGACCCGCAAAACCTTCAGGCCGGCTGCGGATACGACCATCCGTTTCTGCTCGACAGCAGCCAGCAGGAAGAAATTGTGCTTGAACACGGAGCGAGCGGCCGGAAGCTGACCGTCGAAACGACGGAACCGGCAGTCGTGCTTTACACGGGCAACGGTCTGGAAGGCCCCGACGTATACCGGGGAACGAAAGCCTGCAATTACTTGGGGCTATGCCTGGAAACACAAGGCTTGCCGGATTCGATCCACCATCCGCATTTTCCTTCTGCCGTATTGAAGGCAGGCGAACGCTACACGAGCGAAACCCGCTATTCGTTTGGCGTTATGAATGAATCGTAATTGGCTATAGTCAGCGCCGGCTCCCATTGCTTGGGAGTTGGCGCTTTTCTTTTGTTTTCGGTATGGTAAGAAGAGTAAAAAGATAAAGAAAAGGGGGAGTCCGATGTTTGCATTGAATATCCTGGACTACTCGCCGATCGATGAAGGGTCTTCGGCGCGCGAAGCCCTGCTTCAGACGACCGAACTGGCAAAGCTTGCCGAAAGCATGGGCTATAAACGCTTTTGGGTAGCGGAACACCATAAAGTCATGTCGGTTGCGGGAAGCACGCCGGAAATGCTGATGATGCATTTGGCGGCTTCGACTTCGTCGATCCGGATCGGCTCGGGCGGCGTGATGCTGCCGCATTACAGCGCCTACAAAGTGGCTGAAAATTTCCGGATGCTTGAAGCGATCCATCCGGACCGCATCGATCTTGGAATCGGGCGTTCGCGCAGCTATCTGAAAGTCAATCAGGCGCTGAATGGCAATAAACAAATTTCCTATGATCAGCAAATAGACGATCTACAGCACTATCTGACCGACTCGGGCGAACTGGTTGCCACGCCGGTTATTGAGACGGCACCGGAACTTTGGCTGCTCGGGACAGGCGGAGGCAGTGCAGAACTGGCGGCTGAGAAAGGCACCGCTTACGCATATGCCCATTTTGCCCGGCCTGCTGCATCCGGTGTAGAAGTGGTGAAAACGTACCGTGACAGCTTCCAGCCGTCGAAGCTTTTGGACAAGCCGAAAGTCATCCTCGCGGTGTTTGCCGTTGTCGCAGAAACCGCCGAGGAAGCGGAAGAAATCGCGAAAGCTTTTGATTTGTGGCTGCTGTTCGTGGAGTCGGACATGCCGCCTCCGTATTACCCGTCCATCGAAACGGCAAAAGCGCGCGGCTTTAGTGCGCGTGAACAGGAAAAAGTCGACAAGAACCGCCAGCGTATGATCATCGGCGATGCAGAAACTGTGAAGGCTGAAATCGAGCGTATTGCCGAACAGTTTAAGGCCGACGAAGTGACGATCATCCCGAATATTTCCGGTGCAAAAAACCGGATGAACGGCATCCGCCTGCTCGCTGAAGCTTTCGGTCTTTCCAAAAAATGAAACCTTTTCTGCCGGTTAGCGTAGTATGAATAAATTCAGTATAAGGGGAGACGGCGGATGGAGAAAAAGAGGCGGAGAAAAGACAAAAAAGATCGCTGGCGGATTTGGGATGTGGTTGAATTCTTTCTCGAGCTGCTGGATCTTATTTTGTACATTCCAAGGCTCATCATTCGGGTTGTGCGGGAGTTTTAAAAACTTCATAGAGTTGAAAAGCATTCAAAAACGGCTAGCTGTTTTTGAATGCCTTTTTATTTTTATAAATAGCGCGAGTAAACCGGCTAAAAGAAAAACGCTACTCATCCCACAATCCGCTTATAGAAAAGAACAGCAGCTTCATGCTAGAAGTTCTCCGGCGTTTTAAATTTCGGGCTTAACGGGTAGAGATAGAGACGGAATAAATGAGCAAGCAGCTTGTCTGGCAAAAACTTTGTGCTGAAAGCTGTTAAACCAAAAAGGAGTGTTAGTTAAGATGATGACAACCGACTTTTCACGGCTTTATTTTGAAGGGAAATGGCAGAACGGATCGAGCGAAAATATGATGAAAAACACGAACCCCTATTCAGGAGAAGAACTAGTGACAATTCAGGCGGCCGATAAAGATGATTTGGACCGCGCCTATAAAGCGGCGGCGGAAGCGCAAGTCGAGTGGGCGAAGGAATTGCCGCAGAACAAGCGCAAAGTCCTGGAAAAAGTGGAAGAGGTCATGATGGAAAATAAGGAATTCATTATCGACTGGCTGATCAAAGAAGCCGGCAGTACCTATATGAAAGCCGCGACGGAATTCGGGGCAGCCTTGAACGTCGTAAAAGAAGTATCGGCATTTCCATTCAAGATGGAAGGCAAGATTTTGCCTTCCCAGACGGCTGGTAAGGAAAATCGGATTTACCGCAACCCAATCGGGGTCATTGGGGTCATCAGCCCTTGGAACTTCCCGTTCCATTTGGCGATGCGTTCGATTGCGCCTGCGTTGGCAACCAGCAACGGCGTCGTGGTGAAACCGGCGACGGATACACCAGTGACCGGCGGGCTGCTCTTTGCGAGCATTTTTGAAGCGGCCGGATTGCCGAAAGGGCTATTGAATGTCATCGTCGGACGCGGTTCGGAAATCGGCGACGATATCGTCAAGCATCCGATTCCCCGCTTTATTTCGTTTACGGGGTCGACGCCGGTAGGGAAGCGCATCGGAGAATTGGCAGGCGGCAACCTGAAAAAGACGGCGCTTGAACTTGGCGGCAACAATGCGTTTATCGTACTTGATGACGCCGATATCGATTACGCGGTCAATTCAGCGCTGTTCGGCAAGTTTTACCACCAAGGCCAGATTTGTATGGCAACTAACCGGATTTTTGTTCATGAAGACCGCTACGAAGAATTCGCTGAGCTGTTTGTGGAGCGGGCGAAGAAGCTGAAATACGGCAATCCGGCGGAAAAAGATA
Source organism: Planococcus chinensis (assembly GCF_020071995.1). GTDB lineage: Bacteria > Bacillota > Bacilli > Bacillales_A > Planococcaceae > Planococcus > Planococcus chinensis_A. Next base: position 59,983 of record NZ_JABWTK010000005.1, read on the forward strand.
CGCACGTCGGACCGCTGATCAACCGGGATCAGGCCGACCGCATTTTGCTGGATATTAAAGAAAGCGTGGAACGCGGAGCGGAATTGCTGCTTGGCGGTGAATGCGACGGTAACGTTATGCAGCCGACGGTACTCGGTGCAGGCACGAACGATATGCCGATTGCAGAAAACGAGATCTTTGGACCGGTTGCCGTGCTGATTCCATTTAGCAGCGACGACGAAGCAGTCGAAATGGTCAATGCATTCCCTTACGGTTTGAGCGGCGCCGTCCATTCTTCCAATATCGAACGCGGCACGCAATTTGCCCATAAAATCAACACCGGCATGATCCATGTGAACGACCAATCGGTCAACGACGAGGCACATGTGCCGTTCGGCGGCGAAAAAGAATCCGGCCTGGGCCGTTTCAACGGCGACTGGATCCTGGAAGAATTCACAACGATGAAGTGGATTTCCGTTCAGCATACGCCGCGCGATTACGGACCGTTTATTGAAGAATTGAAGTAAAGCTGAAACGAATAAATGCTAAACGCAAATTTAGAGCCATCGCAAATTTCTCAAATGAGCATTTACAGTAATCTTTAACAAGTTTAAAGTGAAAAAGAAAACGAATGAGTTATATGGAAATGGAGCTGAGGTACCAATGGCAACAAGCAAAACGGCAATTATAACAGGTGCAAGCAGCGGCATCGGACAAGCGGCTGCAAAAGAGCTGGCAAGCAGAGGGTTTGCCGTCATGCTGGCAGCGCGCCGGGAAGATCGCCTCGAAGAACTGAAAAAAGAAATCGAAGAAGCGGGCGGACAGGCAGCATATAAAGTGACGGACGTTACTTCATCCGAAGAGATGAAAGCTCTGGCGGAAGCAGCCATTGAACAATTCGGCCAGATTGACGTGCTGGTCAACAACGCTGGCTTGATGCCTTTGTCTTATATGAACAAACTGAAGATCGAAGAATGGGACAAAATGGTCGATGTGAATATCAAAGGTGTGCTGTATGGCATCGCTGCCGTTCTTCCGCATATGGAAGAACGCCGGGAAGGGCATATCGTCAATATTTCGTCGGTTGCCGGACATGACATTACGCCGGGCAGCGCAGTTTACAGCGGAACGAAGTTTGCCGTCCGTGCCATTACGGAAGGCCTTCGCCAGGAACTGAGCCCAGATATGAACATCCGGGCGACGATTGTATCCCCAGGGGCCGTCGCTACGGAATTGACGGATACCATTACCGATCAGGACATCCTGGACGGTTTTGCGAGCGGCAATCCGATGAAGTTCCTGGAAGCGGAAGATATCGCCCGCGCCATCGGCTATGCAGTCGAACAGCCGGATTACGTCGACGTCAATGAAATCCTGATCCGTCCGCGGCAGCAGAAATAAAACTTTGTACATTTGAATAATCCAGCTACAAGGCCGTTCTGAAAAGTCAGGACGGCCTTTTTGCCTTTTCTGGAAATTCACTTTTGCCATTGGACAGAGCAAATGGCCTTCATGGATGATTGAAGTTTCTCTTTATGGGATAATTGGAAAAAAGGGGTGTGGAAATTGAAGGAATGGATCAATCAGCAAGAACCCAGTATGCTTGAATTAATTGAAACACTCGTCAATATTGACAGCGGCTCTTACATAAAACAAGGCATCGACAAGGTCGGAAACATATTGCGTGAAGAATATGCAAAAATCGGCTTTGAGACGGAAGTCCACGAACAGCAAAAGCTCGGCAATAACCTGCTTATCCGCCATCCGGAAGCGGTGAATCCGGAAATTTTACTGATTGCCCATATGGATACGGTATTTGGAGAAGGCACGGTGGCAGGGCGGCCGTTTTCGCGAAAAGGCGATTATGCTTACGGACCGGGCGTCATCGACATGAAAGCGAGCCATGCCACGACTTTGTATGCGTTGAAAGCATTGATGGAAAGCGGCAGCGAAGCCTTTAAAAACGTCGAATTGATTTTGAATACGGACGAGGAAATCGGTTCGATCGCTTCCCGGGAACTGATCGAACGAGTGGCAAAAACGAAGAAATACGCTTTGATTTTGGAACCTGCCCAAAATGGCCATTTGGTCAGCGAGCGAAAAGGCGGCGGCAAGTATTTTCTGAAAGTGCATGGCAAATCGGCACATGCCGGCATCGAGCCGGAAAACGGCATCAGCGCAATTGAAGAGCTGGCACGAAAAATCCTGAAACTGCATGCGTTGACCGATTGGGAAAAAGGCATCAATGTCAATGTCGGTTTGATCAGCGGCGGCACCTCCGTCAATACGATTGCACCGTTTGCGGAAGCGGCAATTGATGTGCGAATTGAAACATGGGAAGACGGCGACGCAGTGGATTCGGCAATCAAGGAAATCTGCAGCTATTCGGAAATTCCCGGAACCCGGCTGGAACTGACCGGCAATATCACGCGCCCAGCATGGAATTTAACAGCAGAAGCGGAAGCGCTGATTGCCATTATCACAGAAGAAGGACAGAAAATCGGGCTCGAGCTGTCGCATGAAAAGAGCGGCGGCGGATCGGATGCCAATCTGACCAGTTTCGCCGGGATTCCGTCAATCGACGGGCTTGGCCCAGTCGGAGCGGATGCCCACCAGGAATCGGAGTACTTGTATATTCCTTCGCTGACAGAACGGACACTGCTCCTCGCCAATGTCATCGAAAGGCTGAGCAGTAAATAAGTTCTTGATTGCGGGAAAAAACATTCTCCTATAATATTCAATAAAAGCGGCAGACATTTTAACAACAAGTAGTTGGGAGATATGCAATGAAATCGTTACTTACAAAAATTGAACTCGACCTGGAGCAATTGTCGGCAGCGGAACGGCGCATCGGCGAATACATCATCCAGCAGCCGGATGCCATTCCGCATATGACCACGAAAGAACTGTCGGAAAAAGCGGGTGTCAGCGAAGCGACCATCATCCGCTTCTGCAAATCGATCGGCATGGGAAGCTTCAAATCCTTCAAATTGGCGCTTATGAAAGACCTGACCCTGACAGATACAAATCTGACGGACTTTTCGGTGCTTCAGCAGAAAGATTCCCCTTATGATTTATTCCATAAAGTAATCCACGTCAACAAGTCGGCCATTGAATCCTGCGCAGATTCGATGGACCGGAAAGAATTGGTGAAAGCAGTCGAAGCGATAAAAGATGCAAAAAAAATCGTCTTTTTCGGCGTCGGCGGTTCTTCGACGGCGGCTGTGGATGCCCAGTACAAATTCATGCGGCTAGGCTACCAGTCCATCACTTCGCTGGATTTCCATTACATGCTGTCATTGATTCCGCATCTGACGGAAAACGATGTATTTGTCGCAATCAGCATGTCGGGGCGGACAAAGGATGTGCTGGAGTTGTCGCGTTTTGCGAAAAAAAGAGGCGCACAAGTGATTGCTATAACAAACTTGAACAAATCGCCGCTTTATAAAGAAGCGGACATCCGGCTGTGCACCCCAAACGTCGAACAGGATTTCCGGAGCGGCAGCATCGCTTCCCGGATGACCCAGCTCACCGTAATCGACACCCTTTATATGAGCGTTTTCCACCACCTAGGCGAAAAAGTGCTGCAGCAGTACTACGACGCCCGCAGTGAGATGGAGAGTTTGAGAAGGTAAAGAGAGCTGAATTAACAGACAAAAGGACATCCCGGATCCTCCGTTTCAGCCGGACGCGTTCCGCGGGCTCGCACCGAACTAACTCGGAACTGACGTCCCGAGTGGATTTCGGCACTTCGCTATCCCGCAGGAGTCGCCGGCTTTCACTCCGGATCCCTAACATGATGGCTTTTAAGAGGTGTCGCTTTTCCTCATAAAGATGTTTGTTTAAACTAAAAATTGGATTCAATTCACATTCACTCATGAATCAAAGAGAAGCTCCAACCGGTTCGGCCACGAAGACTCCTGTGGGACAGCGAAAGCTGAAGACCCCGCAGGTGCGAAGCGGCGAGGAGGCTGAAGCTGAGCCCACGGAAAGCGAAGTGGCCGGTCCGGTTGGTTCTATGCATCGCTATGCATCTCATCTAGGCTTTGTCTATAGTTTGAGAGCTGAGAAATCAGCTCTTTTTTATTTTTCTTCATGAAATTAAAATTCATAATTTAGATAATTTATATTGACATGAAATTTCTTAAGGGTACAATAAAGTCAAGAAATAACCAAATAAAGGATGAGCCGATGTTAGAGAATTTGTCTACAGAGAAAAGAAATGACGATACGATGAAGCTGGATGAAATGTCGACGCTGGAAATCCTTGAAACGATGAACCGGGAAGACCAGACGGTTCCAGGTGCGATTGCCAAGGAAATGGACCGCATTGAACAAGCGGTGCAAGCAGTGATCAAATCGTTCCAGGCTGGCGGCCGGCTGATTTATGTAGGGGCAGGCACAAGCGGGCGTCTTGGTATTTTGGATGCAGTGGAGTGTGTACCGACTTTTGGCGTCTCACCGGATGTGGTACAAGGTTTCTTGGCTGGTGGAATGGAAGCGTTCACAATGGCTCAAGAAGGTGTGGAAGACAACCCGGCTCTTGCCAAAGAAGAATTGAAGAAAATTTCCTTAACAGAAAAAGACACGGTGATCGGCATTGCAGCAAGCGGCAGAACGCCTTATGTAATAGGGGCGCTCGAGTATGCAAGTGAAGTGGGCGCGAAAACGGTAGCCATTTCCTGCAATACGGAATCGGAAATCAGCCGGTATGCGCAAATTGCGATTGAAATCGAGACAGGTCCGGAAGTCTTGACCGGTTCTACACGTTTAAAAGCGGGAACGGCCCAAAAGCTCGTATTGAACATGATTTCAACGGCTTCGATGATCGGCGTCGGCAAAGCTTACGGAAATTTGATGGTGGATGTGCAGGCGACCAACAAAAAACTGATTGAGCGTTCGAAGCGTATTATCATGGACGCTACGCAAGTGGATTATGAAACAGCGGAGCGTTTTTACGAAAAAGCCGATCGCCATGTCAAAGCGGCCATCGTCATGATTTTATTGGATTGTTCAAAAGAAGAAGCAGCGAAAAAGCTGGAAACAGCCGGCGGTTTTGTAAGAAAAGCTTTATAACACACTGGGAGAGCGGGGGGACAGTATGAAAAAAGAACAAAAAATGGCACAGGATATTCTCGGAAATGTCGGGGGAAAAGAGAATATCCAGCGGGTCGCACACTGCATGACGCGGTTGCGCTTGTCGCTGAAAGATGACAGCAAAGCAAATATCAATGACTTGAAACGAATTGACGGCGTGATGGGCGTCGTTGAAGACGATACACTTCAAATTGTGGTAGGTCCGGGAACGGTCAATAAAGTAGCTGCTGAAATGAGCAATGAAACAGGGCTTGCAATTGGGGAAGAAGCAGCTGTCAACGAAGGGGATATGGATTTCAGCGAAAAAGCACAGCTGGACCGTGAAAAGATGAAGCAAAAAAACAAAACACCGTTCAAGATGTTTTTGCGCAGAGTCGGCAATATCTTCATTCCGCTGATTCCTGGTTTGATTGCTTCGGGAATCATCAACGGCGCAGCGAACTTTGCTAAAAACGCCGGAGTGGATGAAACGGCAACGTATATGCAGATTTTATTGCTGCTGGGAAGCACAGTCTTTACATACTTGGCTATTTTAGTCGGTTGGAACACAGCGAAAGAATTTGGCGGAACGCCGGTGCTCGGTGCGATTGCCGGGGGTATTTTGTTCAATCCGTTATTGGCGGATATCACGATTTACGGGGAGCCGCTCGTTGTCGGGCGCGGCGGATTGTTTGGAGTCATATTGGCTGCTTGGCTGATGACGTTTGTTGAAAAGAAAGTGCGTTCTGTCATGCACAGTTCGATTGATATTCTTTTTACACCATTAATTACGGTTCTTGTAGTTGGATTTATTTCTTTATATGCAATTGTTCCAGTTGCCGGTGTATTGAGCGACATCATCACATCCGGTTTGATTTCAGCGCTTGATGTCGGCGGAGTGGTTGCCGGCGGCGTATTGGCCGCATTCTTCCTGCCGCTTGTTATGCTTGGGCTTCACCACGGATTGACGCCGATCCACGTGGAATTGATGAACACATTCGGCAGCACCGCGTTATTGCCGATTTTGGCAATGGCAGGTGCTGGACAAGTCGGTGGTACAATTGCCATTTACGTGAAAACGAAAAACCAGCGTTTGCGCAATATCATTAAAGGCGCATTGCCGGTTGGGATTCTTGGAATCGGAGAGCCTTTATTGTACGGTGTAACTTTGCCGCTTGGCCGTCCGTTTATCACGGCTTGTATGGGAGCAGCATTCGGCGGCGCCTTCCAGGCCGTCATGCACACTGCGGCACAAGGCATCGGCGTATCCGGCATCTCCTTGATTCCGTTGATCGCTGACAGCAAATACATCTGGTACTTCGTAGGGCTCGTTGTATCGTACGTCTTTGGATTTATCTTCACTTATTTGTTCGGATTTAAAGAGAGAATGGCAGAAGGAATCTAGAAAAGCGGAAAGAGCCGTTCAGCTTCGACTGGCATAAGACCGATTGGTGAAGCGGCATGTTTTCAGCCGCACAGCCAAGTGGGCTTATGACCCGAGAAGCTGGCTCTTGCAGCTGGACACTAGAAAAGCGCAGGCGGCCATTTAGCCCCGACAAGCGCTGGAGGGTTTGGCAGGAATGGCGTACTTGGCCATTCAGGACAAAACCGAAGCGACCTCGAGGGGCTGGCCGCCGGAGCTGGACATTAGAAAAGCGGAACCGCCTGTATCAGCTCCGACAGGCATAAGACTGATTGGTGAAGCGGCATGTTTTCAGCCGCATAGCCAAGCGGGCTTATGACCCCGAGGAGCTAGGCGGTGCAGCTGGACACTAGAAAAGCGCAGGCGGCCCTTCATAAAACACACCAAGAAAAGCATAAGAGCAGCTCTTTGCTGCTTTCACAAAGCGTAAGGGAATACTTTTGCTCCTCATCGCTTCGCTAGCTTCGTCGCAAAGGAGTCGCCCCAAATTGCTTTTGGGGCGACTCCTTTTTTAATTTATCCAAAAGGAGAGATCACATGCGCGGAATATCAGTTTATTTAGGAGAAGGCTCGCCGAAAGACCTTGAGCCTTATATTCAAAACATTCGAAAGCTTGGTTTCAACTCGATTTTCACTTCGCTGCACATTCCGGAAGAAGATCCATCGGTTTACGAAGAACGGCTGCGGGAGTTAGGAGCACTGGCGCTGGCCTACGAAATGGAATTAATGGCGGACATTTCGCCGAAATCGCTGGGCCACCTCGGGTTCACTTGGGACAATGCAGAGGGCTTAGTGGAGTGGGGCGTCACGGGGCTTCGGATCGACTATGGCGTTAATGAGGAAACTATTGCCGAGCTGTCGGGAAAAATGAAAATCGCATTGAATGCCAGTACGTTAACACAAGAAGGATTAGCCCGGTTAAAAGCAGCGGGTCTTCGGACAGAAGCGGTTGAAGCCTGGCACAATTTCTATCCGCGGCCGGAAACCGGTTTGGACACGCAAGATTTTTATGAAGTGAACGAGTGGCTGAAAAGCAAAGGCTTGACGGTCATGGCCTTTATCCCGGGAGACGGCAAGCGCCGGGGACCTTTATTCGATGGCTTGCCCACTTTGGAAGAGCATCGCAGCATTTCACCATTTGCAGCATACATGGCATTTGAGAAGAGCGGGCTGGTAGATAAAATATTGGTGGGAGACATCACTTTAAGCGAGGAAAGCTTGATGCAATTCGCCGCTTACGATCAAGGCGTAATCCAGCTGCACGCGGAGAGCCTGACAGAAAATCAGGACTTGATGGAAACGGCCGGTACCGTTCAGACCAACCGCCTGGATGCTGCAAGAGACTGCGTGCGTTCAATGGAGTCCCGGGAATACGGCTTGTTCGGCACACGGCGGCTGGCACCGGAACATACCGCTGAAAGGCCAACCGGCAGCATTACAATCGACAACGAACGCTACGGCCGCTACCAGGGCGAAATGCAAATCACGAAAAGAGCGTTGCCGGCAGATGAACGGGTCAATGTCATCGGCAGAGTTCTGCCAAAAGATTTGCCGTTGATCGAGCACATTAAATCTGGAGTGAAATTTCAGTTAATATGGGTATAAAGAAGAATTTTAATTTCGAAATTTGTTCCTCCAAAAGGCGTACTTCTGTCCGTGAACCTAAGCAAATGTAAACGGAACGAAAAATGGAAAGCGAAAAATCCATTTAAAGACAGAGCTATTGGGGCATGGGCAATAAATGAATTGTCAGATAATATTGGACAATAGAGGTAAATAAATACAAAAAAGAATAATAGGAGGAAAGAAATGAAAAAAAGAACGAAGTTCAAAGTGCTGTCGTCTGCCTTAGTCTGTTCGCTTGCTTTCACATCTGTTCTCGCTTCACCGGCAATGGCGGCTCCTGCGAATCAATGGAACCAGCCAGGGGCAATGTCGCCTGTACTCCACCCAGGTTCAGTGAAAGGGGCGGGGATGATACAGGAACCGCTGGATCGTTTTGATGCTGAAATTGAAAGCGCTTTAACAGCGAGGACGACGCCAGGGGCAGTCGCTTTTGTCGCCAGAAGCGGACATATCGTGAAGCACGATGCGTATGGCTATGCATCTCTGTACGCCGACGACCAGTTTACACCGGTGGCTAATCCGATTGAAATGAAAGAAGACACGATTTTCGACTTGGCTTCCATCAGCAAAATCTTTACGACGACTGCGGCGATGAAGCTGTACGAAGAAGGTTATTTCAAGCTGGACGACCCGGTAGCTCTGCATCTTCCGCAATTTGCGGAGAATGGCAAAGAAGCGGTCACCATTCGCCAGCTCATGACGCATACTTCCGGGTTTATCGCCTGGGTGCCGCTTTATCAGCAAGGGGAGACGCGCGAAGACCGCATCGAGTACGCGCTGCGTTATCCGCTTGCCAATCAGCCGGGCACCAATTACACATACAGCGATTTGAACTTGATCACGCTCGGGGCATTGATTGAGAAATACTCCGGCAAACGGCTTGATCAGTTTGTAAAAGAGGAAATCACGGACCCGATCGGCATGAAAGACACCATGTACAATCCGCCTGCGTCTTTGAAAAACCGCATCGCGGCGACAGAATACCAGCCGGCGCTTGGGCGCGGCATGGTGTGGGGCGAAGTCCACGATGAAAACGCCTGGTCTTTGGACGGCGTTGCCGGACATGCCGGTGTTTTCTCTACTGCATCGGATCTGGCAAAATTTGCCCATATGTTTTTGAACAATGGCAAATACGGCGGCAAACGGATTTTGGAACCGGAAACGGTCCGCTTGCTTGAAACCAACCAGATTCCGGAATTTCCGGGAGATGACCACGGGCTTGGCTGGGAACTGAATCAGGGCTGGTACATGGACGCGTTAGCAGATCCGGCGGCATTCGGTCACACCGGCTACACGGGAACAAGCATCGTCATCAACCGGAAAAACAAAACGATTGCCATCTTGTTGACGAACCGCGTGCACCCATCGAGAAGTACGATTTCCACAAACGGCATCCGCCGGGCCTTTGCCAGATCAGTCGCGGACGCCATTTCAGCTCCGGTGCCAAAACACCAGAAGGCTTGGTTCTCGGGCTACGGCGATAAATTAAACAACGAAATGCAGTTCGCTGTGCCGGTGGGGGCCAATTCCGTCTCCTTTGATACATGGCATCGCCTGGAAGCCAATTCGGATTTCGGTTTTATTGAAACGTCTTCGGACGGAGTGAACTGGACGGAAGCCACAGCTCCTCTTACGGGAGAAAGCGGTGAATGGGGACGGACTTCGATCGAATTGCCGGAAGGCACGAAGCACCTTCGCTTCCGTTACCAGACAGATAGCTCTGTTAATGGTCGCGGCTGGTATGTCGGAAATATTGAGATAGACGGCAAACGAGTCCAGCCAAAAGCGGAAAACAACAACTGGACTGTACGCAGCAATTAAGTTAGAGGGGGATGGAATATGACGAAATTTCATAAACTGCTTGTTTTGCCGCTGGTGATCGCCGCTTTGGTGGTTTCTTCACTGGCAACCGGCGCAGGAGCAGCAAAAGCACAAAACTCCGCGGCCGATTTGGTGATCCTGCAAAACGTGCCTGAAGTCGAAGTCGGCAGTGCCGAGGAACTTACATTAAAAGCCGTACATTTGTATGAAGATGGCCACTTTTTAGGGGCTTCGGAAGGATTGAAATGGAGCTCGACGAATAAAACCGTTGCTTCTGTAGACGCGGAAGGTACGGTAACGGTTCTTGGAAAACCAGGGAAAACGTTTATCACAGTAACCGACGGCAGCTACACGGATCGAATCGCCGTGCAGGTGAAGCCGGATGGGTCCGCTAAAACCGGCAAAGGCAAACCGCCGGTAAAGGTGTCGGTAATTAAAAGCGGCGGAGAGCGCTACAACTTGATCGAAAAAGCAGTAGCCGGCATGACGATGGAAGAAAAAGTCGGCCAGATGCTGATGCCGGATTTCAGAAACTGGAAAGGGCAAAACGTCACACAGCTGCTTCCGGAAATCGAACAGCTCGTGAAGCAATACCATCTGGGCGGTGTCATCTTGTTCCGTGAAAACGTCGTGACAACCGAACAAACGACAAAACTGGTCGCGGACTATCAGGAAGCGGCAGAAAAATACGGCCTCTTGATGACGATTGACCAAGAAGGCGGCATCGTGACGCGTCTGCAGTCCGGAACCGATATGCCGGGCAGCATGGCGCTGGGAGCGACGCGCTCTGCAGAAATTACGGAGAATGTGGGGAACGCAATTGGCGAAGAGCTTTCCGCTCTTGGCATTAACATGAACTTTGCCCCGTCATTTGATATCAACAACAATCCGGACAACCCGGTCATCGGCGTCCGTTCATTCGGCGAAAATCCGGAACTGGTCGCGGAACTGGGTGTAGCTTATACGAAAGGGCTGCAAGCTTCCGGAACTGCTGCAACTGCGAAGCATTTCCCGGGACACGGTGACACAGCGACCGATTCCCATATCGGCTTGCCGGAAGTGCCATATGATTTGGAACGATTGAAAGCAGTTGAATTGTACCCGTTCCAAAAAGCGATGGAAGCGGGCATTGATGCCATCATGACCGCGCACGTGACGTTCCCGAAAGTGGACGGCACGAAAGTCATTTCGAAAAAAGACGGCAGTGAAATCACGTTGCCGGCTACGCTTTCACACAAAGTACTAACAGAATTGATGCGGGATGAAATGGGCTATGAAGGTGTCATTTTCACCGATGCCTTGAATATGCAGGCGATCGCTGACCATTTCGGACCGGTTGAAGCCGTGATCCGTGCGGTCAATGCCGGAAGCGATATCGTCCTTATGCCGGTCGGGCTTGAAAGTGTCGCAAATGGCTTGTACGAAGCAGTCCGTTCAGGAGAAATTTCCGAAGACCGCATCGGGGCTTCAGCCAAGCGCATCCTGGCATTGAAATTAAAGCGCGGTATTGTGAAAGAAGAAAAACCGAAGCCGATTGAAGAAAAAGTGGCCAATGCGCTGCAGGTGGTCGGCTCGGAAGAACATCAGCAAGTGGAACGTGAAGCATCGGAAAAATCGATCACGCTTGTGAAAAATGAAGGCGTCTTGCCGCTGGCACCAAATCCGGAAGATTTGGTGGTGGTTGTCGGAAATGCCTATTCTGATGAGTTGTACGCAGGATTGAAAGCACTTCATGGCAACACCATCTGGATTCAAAAAGATAATTTATTGACCGAGCAGGAACTGGCCCAAGTCCAAGCGGCAAAAGCAGTGGTAGTCGGAACGCGTACATCCACCGTATCGCAGCGTTCGCCGAACAGCGGTCAAATGAAAATGGCCAACCAGATCATTGCCTCTACCGATGCACCGGTCATTGCAGTCGGCATCCAAAATCCATACGACATTATGGCTTATCCGGAAGTGGACGCGTATTTGACGCAATACAGCTTCCGAACAGCAAGCTACGAAGCGATGGCTTCAACGATTCTAGGGCAATTGTCGCCAACCGGAAAATTGCCGGTAACCATTCCGGATCTCGCAGGCGGCACATTGTATGAATACGGACACGGACTGACATACTAAACGATAGGGAGAGATGACTTTGAAAAAATGGATCGTAATGCTGCTCACCGCCATGCTCGTGTTATCTACACTTTCGATCGCATTCGCCAATCATGACAACGGCAACGGCAAATCGAAAGACCGCGGCAAAGGCAAGAAAGACCAATTTGCCATTGGAATCGAAGTGCTGCTGAAAGACCAGAAACAGTTGATCGAAGGGAAAAACGTCGGGCTGATCACCAACCCGACAGGCGTGGATAAAGACTTGAACAGCATCGTGGACCTTTTACACAATGATCCCGATGTGAACTTAACGGCGCTGTACGGGCCGGAACACGGCGTGCGCGGGGATGCGCAGGCTGGGCAATACGTGGAATTCTACAACGATGAAGTGACCGGCCTTCCGGTTTACAGCCTATACGGCTCTACCAGAAAACCGACACAGGAAATGCTTGAAGGCGTTGATGTGCTGCTGTTTGATATCCAGGACGTCGGCACTCGTTTCTATACGTACATCTATACCATGGCTCTGGCGATGGAAGCGGCCAAAGAAAAAGGCATTCCGTTTATCGTGCTTGACCGTCCAAATCCACAAGGCGGCGTTAAAGTGGAAGGGCCGGTGCTTGACCCGGAATTCGCTTCATTTGTCGGCCAATACGCGATTCCGCTTCGCCACGGCATGACGGTCGGTGAACTGGCTGGACTGTTCAATGAAGAATTCGGCATCGGTGCCGATTTGACCGTCGTCAAAATGAAGGGCTGGAAGCGAAATATGTTCTACGATGAAACCGGTCTGGAATTTGTCGCACCTTCACCGAATATGCCGACACTTGAAACGGCACTTGCTTATCCAGGCACTGCTTTAATTGAAGGTACGAACTTATCGGAAGGCAGAGGCACGACCAAGCCGTTCGAATACATCGGAGCGCCGTTCATCAACAGTACTGAACTGGCGAAAGAATTGAACGCCTTGGACTTGCGAGGCGTCACTTTCCGCGCAGCATCATTCACACCGGCATTCTCGAAACACTCCGGCAAACTGTCGCACGGGATCCAAGTCCATATCACGGACCGGGACGCCTACTTGCCGGTTGAAACAGGACTCCATATCGTCAAAACGATCTATGATCTGTATCCGGGCGAAGCTTCATTGACTGCATTCTTCAACAACTTGATCGGCAACGACTGGATTGCCCAAGGCATCAAAGACGGCATGACCGTTGAAGAAATGAAAAAACAATGGAAGCCGGAACTGAAAGAGTTCGAGAAAGTCAGAAAGAATTATTTGCTGTATAAATAGGAAGAAAAGAGCTGTAGACTTTAGGGCCTGCAGCTCTTTACTTTTTAGAAGAGCTATTCTTAAGGAGATATTACAATGAGTCTCTATAGACGTTGAGCTTAGGATTTATATATGCCGATATTCCGCAAAACAGCTGCGAAGCTATCGACGAAGCATATGAGACCAATAGCTTTGTGACGAGCTTGCGCAGTAGCAGCAGGCTTTTCTCCGCTGTTTTGCTCCATATCTTAGATAGCACAGTAGAAATGGATGGAGTTTCTTGTTCTCGAAGAGCTTACCTAGCGCCGGCGCGTCCAGGGGCTAAGCGAAGCGAGAAGACGAGTGTTCTTCTCGGCTTATCGCGGGAGCTATGCCCAAAGCGACCGAAGCGGTGTATTAAAAAATATTTACTGGTTTTGTGTGGAAAGATGTTAATTCGATTTTTTAAATAAGAACTAAAAGAAAACGCATACATTTTTTACTCAAATCGCTAAATTGGTATAGACATCTATACATATTAACTCTATAGTAAAAATTAAGACTAAGAAAAAAGAGGTGGATTCACTTGTTCAGTTTTCTGCAGAAAATAGGGAAATCATTGATGTTCCCGATTGCAACATTGCCGGCAGCGGCTTTGCTTTTGCGGTTTGGCCAGGATGACTTGCTCGGCATTCCGTTCTTATCGGCTGCCGGTGCGGGAATCATCGACAACCTTGCCATCATTTTTGCCATCGGCATCGCTTTCGGGCTTGCCCATGACAGCAACGGCGGGGCGGCGCTTGCGGGTGCCATTGCTTATCTCGTATTGACTTCAGCGATTGTCACAATCAATGAATCGATCAATATGGGCGTATTTGCGGGAATCCTTTCCGGGATTGTCGGCGGGCTATTATACAATAAATTCTATAACGTGAAATTCCCGGCCTGGCTCGCGTTCTTTGGAGGCCGGCGCTTTGTTCCAATCATAACCGCCGCTACCATGACGGTGCTGGCAGGGCTGCTTGGCTACGCATGGCCGCCGATCCAGGATTTGATTGACGGCGCAGGCGACTGGATTTTAAATGCAGGGATGTTCGGAGTAGGGGCTTATGGTTTCTTCAACCGTTTGCTGTTGCCAACCGGATTGCACCATGTTATCAACACAATTGTCTGGTTTGATTTTGGTACATTCACGGACGCGACTGGAGAAGTCGTACGCGGTGAGATCAACCGTTTCCTAAAAGGGGACCCGACAGCGGGGCCATTCCTTTCCGGTTTCTTCCCAATCATGATGTTCGGGCTTCCGGCAGCATGTTTGGCTATGTATGCGGCAGCTAAAAAAGAACGCAAAGCGATTGTTGGCGGGATGCTGTTCAGTATCGGTTTCACGTCATTCCTTACAGGGATCACTGAACCAATCGAATTCTCATTCATGTTCTTATCGCCATTGTTGTATGTTGTCCATGCTTTATTGACAGGTGTATCGATGATGATCGCTTATGCCCTGGATGTCCATCACGGCTTCGGGTTCTCGGCAGGCGCCATCGACTTTGTCCTGAATTACGGGCTGGCACAGAATCCGCTGGTGCTATTGGTTATGGGACTCGGAACCGGTGTCATCTACTTTGCCATTTTCTACTTGCTGATTGTCAAATTGGATCTGAAAACGCCTGGGCGTGAAGATGAAGATGCAGAAGACGGCAACGCAGATACAGGCAATAAAGGAATCGACATCCGCGCGTACCATACGATTGAAGCATTGGGCGGCGCGGATAACATCGCAGCAGTCGATTATTGCACAACGCGCCTTCGCATGTCTGTGAAAGATGCAGACCGCGTAAATGAAAAAGAATTGAAGCGCCACGGTGCAATGGGCGTTATGAAAGTGAATAAAACAAACGTCCAAGTGGTCATCGGAACAGCGGTGGAATTCCTGGCAGATGCCATGAAGAAACGTTTGGCCAATGGCAACCCGGCACCTGAAAGCTTGAACGTACCGGAAGAAGAAATGTCTACAGAACCTGAAATGGTGAAAGCAATCCGTGCAGAAGACTTTGCAATGCCGATTGATGGAGACATCATTCCATTGTCCGAAGTGCCGGATGAAGTATTCGCCAAAGCGATGATGGGGCCAGGATTCGGAATCGTGCCATCAGGAAATACGCTTCATTCACCGGTTGATGGCCGTGTGGTTACCGTTTTCCCGACGAAGCACGCCATCGGCATTGAAACGGATACCGGCATCGAAATCCTGATCCATGTAGGGCTCGATACGGTAAAACTGAACGGCGAAGGTTTTGAAACCCTAGTGGAACAAGGCCAGTTGGTTCAGCGCGGAGATGCATTGCTGAAGATGGATCTAACTTACCTTGGAGCCAACGCACCTTCAGTTGTTACGCCGGTTATTTTCACCAACTTAACGGGCCAGGAACTTGAAATGCTGAAAAAAGGTTCTCAAAAACAAGGCACCGTTTCCATCCTAAGAATTCAATAAACGAAAAAAACAGTGGAGCTCACCCCTCCACTGTTTGCAGTTAAAGCAATTACTAAGGAGACAAAACGAAACCAGGAAACTCATTCGTGATGTTCCTAGTTTTTCGTAAGGAGAGGCAAAAAATGAAGAAAACCATTTTGATTTCATCTATTCATATTGCGGATGCAAAAAACGAACCGTTTCTAGGGGATGTCTACTTGGAGGACGGAAAAATTGCTGCACTTGCTCCGTCGCTGGTAAAAGAAGCGGATCTCTATATTGATGCAGCCGGAAAAGACTGGACGCTCGTTCCTGGATTTATTGATGTCCACATTCACGGTGCGGCAGGTTTTGATACAATGGACGCGACGCCGGAAGCGCTGAGCGGCATGGCGAGCGCCTTGCCAAAAGAAGGCACCACTAGCTTTTTGGCGACGACAATGACGCAATCCGATGAGGCTGTGTCTCAAGCGCTTCAAAATGCAAGCGGATTTGAATCAGCTGAAGGCCAGGCCGAAATGGTGGGCATCCACCTGGAAGGTCCATTCATTTCGAAAAAGCAGCCGGGTGCACAGCCGGTGGAACACATCATTCCGCCATCGCTCGAACTGTTTCAGAAATGGCAAAGCCTGAGCGGCGACCGCATCAAGCTCGTGACGATGGCGCCGGAAACAGAAGGCGGCTACAGGTTTGTCGACGAAGTGACGTCAACCGGTGTGATTGCTTCCATTGGCCATTCAGACGGCACCTGGGAAGAAATGCAGCACGCCATTTCGGTTGGCGCAAGCCACGTGACGCATCTCTACAACCAGATGAGTGCATTCCATCACCGGGAACCGGGCGTCGTAGGAACGGCTTTTGTCGACAAACGCTTGTCCGTAGAAATCATTGCGGATTTTATTCACAGCCATCCGAAGTCGGTAGAGCTGGCGTTCCGCCAAATCGGGGCTGATCGCCTCGTCCTGATCACCGACGCTATGCGGGCAAAAGGGCTTAAGCAGGGTACGTATGATTTGGGCGGACAAGATGTGTTCGTTACCGAAAACGGCGCGCGGCTGGAAAGCGGCGCTCTCGCCGGGAGCATTCTGACGATGGATGAAGCGATGAAAAATGTGCAGAACTGCACAGGCTGTTCGATTTCGGAACTGGTTGCCATCACTTCTTACAACGCAGCAAAAAAACTGGGCTTATCCCATAAAGGCAGCATCGAAAGAGGCAAAGATGCGGATCTGGTCATTCTCGATGAACATTTGGATGTGCAGCTGACAATCTGCCGCGGCACCATTGCGCATAAGAAGGAGGGGCTGGCATGAATGTGATTGTGGTGGAAAACTACGATGAAATGAGCCTGCGCGCTTCAGAAATCGTGGAGCAGCAAGTTTTGAAAAATGCAAAATCGATTCTCGGACTAGCTACCGGTTCCACTCCGCTTGGCCTTTATGGCAAAATGATTGAGGGGTTTAAAAACCGGGGTGTTTCCTATGAGCAGATCAAGACCATCAACCTCGACGAATACCAAGGGCTGAATCGCAACCATCCAAACAGCTACCACAGTTTCATGTACGAAAATTTGTTCCAACACATTGATATCCAGATGCGCAATACCTATCTTCCGGACGGACAAGCCCGTTCCGTGGAAGAGGAATGCGAGCGCTACGAGGCGTTGATTGACCGGCTCGGACCGGTTCATCTGCAGATTCTCGGCATGGGGACGAACGGCCACATCGGATTCAATGAACCCGGTACACCTGAAGACAGTTTGACGCATTGCGTGGAACTGGATGAATCCACGCGTAAAAACAATGCCCGCTTTTTTGAATCGCCGGATGCAGTGCCGACGCATGCGATCACGATGGGAATCGCTTCGATTTTAAAAAGCGACCGCATTCTTTTGCTCGCTTCAGGGAAGAAAAAAGCCCCGGCCGTCAAAAAGCTGATGGAGCAGCAAGTAAGCGAAGATTTTCCGGCTTCGTTTTTATGGAACCATGATGATGTGACACTTATTGCAGACCGGGATGCCTATCAATTGGTGGAACCAGAAAGGCAGTGATCACGGTGCTCGATAAACAATCACATATCCCGATGTATGTCCAAATCGAAGAAGAGCTGAAGCGCCGGATCAAAGACGGCGAAGTGGCGGTGGGGACAGCGATCCCGTCAGAACGGGAATTGACCGAGCAGTTTGGTGTCAGCCGCATGACCGTCCGCCAGTCCATCACCAATCTGGTGAACGAAGGCTTGTTGTACCGGGAAAAAGGGCGCGGCACCTTTGTTTCTTCCCTGAAAGTCGAACAGCCGCTGAATGGTTTGACGAGCTTTACCGAGGACATGAAAGCCCGTGGGCTCACGCCAAGCAACAAAGTCATCCGATTTGAAAAAATGCTGCCGGAACAAGATATATCCGCAGAGCTTCAGCTTGAGCCTGGAGAAGAAGTGTTCACGGTGGAACGAATCCGCTACGCTAATGAAAAGCCGATGGCGCTCGAACGGACGTATTTGCCGGCCAGACTTTTCCCGGCTCTTGACGAACAGGCATTGGACGGTTCGCTGTATTCGCTCATTGAGTCCGGCCAGCAGTCCATCAGCCACGCCTCTCAGCGCATGGAAGCGGCACTGGTCCGGAAAGAAGAAGCGGAACTGCTTCAAATCGCCATGCCGGCAGCCATTCTAATTATTGAACGGGTCTCTTATTTAACAAACGGCATGCCGTTTGAAGTGGTCCGCAGCATTTACCGCGCCGACCGGTACAAATTTGTCACCGAAATTCAACGCTAAAACCAAAACCAAAGGAGAACTGAACAACATGATTGAAAAAAACTATACCATTACAAGCGACGAGGGCCTTCACGCACGCCCGGCTTCACGCCTTGTGCAGACCGTAACACCATTCTCAGCTGACGTGAAATTGGAGTTTAAAGACAAGCAAGTGAATATGAAATCCATCATGGGCGTCATGTCGCTTGGCATTTCCAAAGGCAAGGAAATCAAAATCATTGCAGACGGCAAAGACGAAGAAAAATTGATGGCTGCAGTCGACGAACTCATCGTAGGCGAAGGCCTTGGTGCCTAAGCATTCATTAAAGACAGGAGTGGATGCTACATGCTGACGGCATACTTTGAAAAAGCACGCGAACGGCTGCGGCTTGTCGAAGAACAGGAAGCTGAAGCGATGGCCGAAGCGGCAAGAAAAGTGGCAATAGCTATCCAAAACGGAGGCATTATCCAGCTTTTCGGCTGCGGCCATTCCCACATTCTCACCGAGGAAGTTTTCTACCGGGCAGGCGGGCTCGTTCCGGTCAAGCCGATTTTCATTGAAGCGCTGATGCTTCATGAAGGCGCAGTCCGTTCTTCGCAGCTTGAGCGGCGAAACGACTACGCCGAAGAAGTACTGGCGGAGCAGGATTTTCGTCCGGAAGACGTGGTGTTTGTATTGTCCACATCCGGACGCAATCCCGTGCCAATCGATTTCGCTTTGGCAGCCAGCGAAGCCGGTGCATTCACCATTGCACTGACGTCGCTGGAATACGCCAACAGCCAAACATCGCGGCACCGGAGCGGCAAACACCTGCACGATGCCGTGGATCTTGCCATCAACAACCATTCCGTAGTGGGTGATGCCGTACTCCAAACAGAAAACGTCCAAGTGCCTTTTGGTCCGACTTCGACCGTAGTTGGCGCCACCATCCTGAACGCCATATTCGCTGAAGCAATCCAGCAAATGGCCGACAACAGTTTCGAGCCGCCGGTTTTCCTCAGCGGCAATATCGACGGCGCCGACGACCACAACAACCGCCTGATTGAAAAATACAAAGAGCGCATTGCGGCGTTGGCATGAGAAGCAGCAGATTCCAAGCAACTACTTGGAATCTGTTTTTTTTGCTTTTCAAGTGAAAACGGAGCAGCGCGAATAAATCCTCAGCAACGCGAGCAAATTTTCACAAGCACGAATAAACCCGGTTGTGCTACTATATAAAGTAAATCTAAGGGGGAAATGGCATGTTTATACATAAAATTGACGATGAGTTGGCGTTGAAACTTCCGGAACTGAAAGACGCAGAGCGGATTTTCGAATTGACGGACAGCTCGCGCGAGTATTTGAAAGAATGGCTTCCGTGGGTGGATTTCACTGCGAAAGTAGAAGACACGCAGGATTTTATTAAAGCAGGCAGAAGCAATTTCGCAGAAGGCAAAACCTTGAACGCCGCTATTTTGTTTGAAGGGGAAATCGTGGGGATGGGCGGTTTCAACAGCATCAGCCAGGCGAACAAAGCGGCTTCGATCGGCTATTGGCTTGCGCCGCAATATCAGGGCCATGGCATCATGACGCGCGTCGTAAAAGCATTTACCGAATATGCATTTGACGAGTTGAAGCTGAACAGAGTGGAAATCCGCGCCGCTGTCGGCAACCAGAAAAGCCGCAGCATCCCAGAGCGCCTTGGCTATGTAGAGGAAGGCACCATCCGCCAGGCAGAATGGCTGTACGACCATTACGTTGACCACGTCGTTTACGGCATGCTGGCCGAAGAGTGGCACAATCGAATAAAAAACACCCAGCAATAAGCTGGATGTTGGAAGTTAAGAACCGCGTTTCAGTTTTCCGATGGTCTTTTGGAATTTGCCTTTGGTCTTGTCGAACTTTCCTTCATTCTGCAGGCGCGGATTGTCTGTAGCATTGCCGACTTGATCTTTGACCTCACCTTTTGTCCGGCTGACGACGCTTTTCAGTTTGTCTGAGAACCCTTTGTCACGGGCCATTTTAGACGCCTCCTATTGAAGTTTCTTACTCTTTGTATAGCACCAGAACGGAAATTTTAAACTTTTTCCGGTACAATGGAGAGAAAGTTTAATTGGAAGGAGGGACGGCATGGAAAAACGAGACCCGAGACAGATTCTGGAACAGAAAATGCGGGAAACCCGCCCAAAATGGACGCGGAACCAGGCGCCGAGCCCGAAGAAATACAAACCGAGCATGGAACTGGTGGAAAATTACGTCGTCCTGGATTTTGAAACAACCGGCCTGCGGGCAGGAAGCGATAAAATCATCCAGATTGGGGCAGTGAAATACATCGGCCACAACCGGGAAGACACGATGTACTTGCTGATCAATCCGGAACAATACATTTCTCCGACCATTACGCGCATCACCGGCATTAAAAACCAAGACGTCCAGGATGCGCCGACAATTGACGAAGTGGCGCACGACTTGATCGAGTTTATCGAAGGGCTGCCGCTCGTGGCGCACAACGCACCGTTTGATATGGGCTTTTTGTATGCCCTCGATAAAATCACGCCGATTCCGGAGTACACGGTCATCGATACAGTGAAGCTGGCGCGGAAAGTCATCCGCGAAACACCGAACCATAAGCTGGGAACTTTAGCGCAATACCTGCAGCTTGAGCACAATGCCCACGATGCATTAGGCGATTGCCTGGTGACAGCGGAAATCTACCAGTATTGCATCAGCCGAATGAAACGATAAGAGCAATCTCCTTAGTGGAGATTGTTTTTTTATTGCCTAAGCGGCTGTGAATCAGAGCGGAAAAGAGTAAAATACAGAGTAATCACGCATTCGTTTTTGAAATGGGGGCTTGTCCATGAACGCCAGCATTGAGTTGAAAAACGTCAGCAAAAGCTTCGGCAAGAAAACCGTGTTGCAGGAAATCAATTTGTCGATTGCGGAAGGCCGGATTTACGGATTGATCGGACCATCGGGATCGGGAAAGACCACTTTGGTGAAAATGATCGTCGGCATTGATGCACCGGATTCAGGTACGGTCCGGGTGCTCGATGTGAAAGTCCCGGATCTGGAATTGCTGAATGAGATTGGCTATATGGCGCAGTCTGATGCCTTGTATCCCGAGCTCACCGGCAAGGAAAACCTGGACTTTTTTGCATCGCTGTATCCGATGAAAAAATTCCATATGAAAAAACGCATTGCCTATGCGGCGGACCTGGTCAAACTGTCTGGTGACCTTGGAAAGAAAGTATCGGCTTATTCAGGCGGCATGAAGCGCAGGCTGTCGCTCGCGATTGCATTGGTGCACGATCCGAAAATCCTGATTCTTGATGAACCGACAGTGGGGATTGATCCGGAACTGCGCGTAGCCATCTGGAACGAATTGTTTCATTTGAAAAGCGAACAGCAAAAAACCATCCTCATCACGACGCATGTCATGGACGAAGCGGAAAAATGCGACCAGGTGGCAATGGTGCGGGACGGTGCCATTTTGGCGAGCGGCACACCAGCTGAATTGAAGCGCCATTACGGCGTCGATCAATTAGAAGAAGCCTTCCTAAAAGCGGGGAGGGAGCAGCGATGAGAATTGCCGCGTTGGTGCGCCGGATTATCAAACAAATGCTGCGGGACAAGCGGACCTTGGCGTTGCTGTTTCTTGCGCCGTTATTTGTCCTGACGCTCATGTACTTCTTTTTCAACGGCAACACGGTTCAGCCGGAACTTGGGACAGTGGATGTTCCGGAATCGTTGGCTATGGCTCTGGAAGAAAGAGGGATGATCATCACCTCTTACGGCCAAGCGACGGAAGAAACGGTGATAGAAGAAGATTTGGACGGCTTGCTGGCATTGGAAAGCGGCAGGATGACTTTAACCTTGCTGAATGACGATCCGTCGCTGGCGAAAAATTTGCTGGCGCATGTCAGCCAGACGGTTTTGCTGGCTTCTGGACAAACTCAGCCCATACCGCTCGAAACCGCGTATATTTACGGCAGCAGCGACACGGAATTTTTCGATGTGCTGTCGCCGGTATTAATCGGCTTTTTTGTGTTCTTTTTCGTCTTTTTGATTTCCGGGATCGGCTTGTTAAAGGAACGGGTATCCGGTACGCTGGAGCGTTTGATGGCGACGCCCATCCGCAAAGGAGAGCTGATTGCGGCCTATTTAATCGGATTTGGCATTTTCGCGGTCATTCAGACGGTCATTGTGGTGGCGTTTTCGATTACGGTGCTGGATGTGGTCTTGGTCGGCTCGGTGTGGCATGTGCTTCTCATCAATTTACTGCTGGCATTAGTGGCATTATCGCTCGGTATTTTATTGTCGACCTTTGCATCTTCTGAATTCCAGATGGTCCAATTCATCCCGATTGTGGTCGTGCCGCAAATCTTTTTTGCCGGCATTTTCCCGGTCGAAGGGCTGGCAGACTGGCTGCAGGCAATCGGCCGCATCATGCCGATCTACTATGCGGCGGACGCCTTGAAAGCGGTCATGTACAAAGGGCAGGGCTTCCATGAAATCAGCGGCGACCTGCTGGCATTGGTGATTTTTGCGTCCGTCTTTATTGTGCTGAATCTTGTGGTATTGAGAAGACATCGGAAATTGTAACGGCTTGATTGGACTTTCTGTATTTTGGAAGTTAGGAAGAACCCTTCCAAAAGGAGGGGAAGAACAAGGGAGACATGCACATTGCTGAATTACTACAGTAAATTATCGACAGAAGTATACGACCTGGACAAACCGGTCGGCAGTTCGTTCGGCGATATCGAGTATTATCTGGAGCGGCTGAAAGGAACAGCTGGGCGGATTTTGGAACCGGCGGTTGGCACCGGTCGCATGATGATTCCGCTGCTCCAAGCCGGATTTGAAGTGGACGGCTTTGATGTATCGCCGGAAATGCTTGCGAAGTGCCGGGACAATTGCCGTATAAGAGGGCTCCATCCTGAACTGTTTGAAGAACGGATGGAGTCGTTTACAGCTGGCCGGAAATACGGGGCGATCATTCTTCCGACCGGCACGTTTCTGCTGCTGCATGAACGGGAGCAATCGCTGCAAGCTTTACACAACTTCCATCATCACCTGGAAAACGGCGGCCGGTTCATCGTTGATTTGTATTTGCCGGGGAATATCGAGCTGGAGAAAAGTTCGACGCGCACGTGGAGCCTCGAAAATGGGGACATCATGACGCTGGAAAGCAAAAAAGTTGAAGTGGATTGGGTCAACCAATACACCATTTCACACAACCGCTACGAAAAGTGGCGGGACGGCAAGCTGATCGAAACTGAACTGGAGCGCTTTCCGATGCGCTGGTACGGTGTAGCGGAATTTAAGCTGCTGCTGGAACAGATCGGATTTACGGCTATCACGCTTTCAACCGATTACCGGTACAGGGAGTCTCCGACTGGAGCGGGGCAGTGCATCACGTTTGAAGCGATGAAATAAAACGGTGATTCGGAGCGTAAGGAGATAAATGTTAGGTGTAATCAACCCGAACATGGGGATAACCAACAAAAAAGGATGGCCCCGGGAGCCATCCTTTTTAGCGCTGATTAAAATCAATCGCTTCCCAAATTAAGTTTTTGAACGGTCCCGGCTGGATGTCGGCAAGCTTCCGGACGCGGATATGGCGCATCTTCGTGCCGTCGCCTTCAAGCAGGCCTTCCCGGTCATCCAGTTGGGCGCCTTGGTAAAAGCCGAAATTGATATGGCTTTTAGCGGTTTGCAAGTAGCATACCAAGCCGTCGCGTGAATAAGAAGGTTTGCCCCATTTGATTTCTTCGGTCATGCTCTCGGAAACTTCGAAAATCAAGCCTCGCAATTCCATTGCCAGTTGCTGGACATGCTCTGGAAGTTCTTCGATGTATTGGTCGACTGCTGGATTAAGCTGTACGTTCATCGGACACTCTCCTCATTTCGTTTTGGATGAAACCACCAGAAAGCGCACGTCGCGGTCGGTCAGATTGAACCAGTAATGCGTTTGGCGCGCATCGAACATCGTCGATTGCTGTTCGCCGAGTTCATATTGCCGGCCGTCCACTTCGACAGTCAATACACCTTCCACGACGAAAATAAATTCATAGCCGTGATGGGAAAACGCATTGCCTTCGTTTTCCCCGGGATGCAACGTGACAAGAATCGGAGAAAAGTCCGCTTCTTCCACGCCATTCGATAAGTCCTTATAATAAAACCGTTCCAGCCGCATTGCCAGCTCATCCCGTTCAGTATCGCCTTCAGCAAAGAATGCACTGGGATCCACATTCAAAGCATCGGAAATCTTCCGCAGCGATTCCAGCGTGACGCTTGATTTTCCCCGTTCCACTTGAGACAGGAAACTGATGGACACACCGGTTTCATCAGCCAATTCTTTTAATGTCATTTTTCGCTTTTTGCGAAGATCTTTCAGCGTAAAGCCAATTGAACTCGTTGGCATAACCATTCCCCGCCTTACTCTAATCGTTCTATCCTTTTCATCAGTCTGCTTTCAAACTGAAGTTCCCTTTATCATAACGTACTTGCTAAAAGCCCACCACTGAAAAAAGTCGTTGACAGAAAATTTGGAACTGAATAAGATAGGAACATGGGAGAAATTGAAGTGCTACTTCAATTCGAATAAACACAAGGGGGAGTCAGTTTGGACAAGAAGCAAACACGGCGGGTATTGACGGCAAGTTTAGTGGGAAGTTCGATTGAATGGTTTGATTATTTTTTATATGGAACAATGGCAGCACTTGTATTTAACCAATTATTTTTCGTCAACGAGGACCCGACAGTCGGGCTGATGCTCGCTTACGCCTCATTTGCATTATCGTTCTTCATCCGTCCGTTTGGCGGCATCATCTTCAGCCATATCGGCGACCGCATTGGGCGCAAGAAAACCTTGGTCATTACGCTAAGCTTGATGGGGCTTGCCACATTTGGCATGGGTCTGCTGCCGACCTATCAGGCAATCGGCATTTGGGCACCCATCCTATTGATCACGCTGCGTTTGGTGCAAGGCCTTGGAATCGGCGGCGAATGGGGAGGGGCGCTGTTGCTTGCGACGGAATACGCACCGCCTGAAAGACGCGGATTTTTCGGCAGCATTCCGCAAATGGGCGTTACGATCGGGATGGTCATGGGAACGCTGGCGCTTTGGATCATGACGTTGCTGCCGAACGGGGCATTCATGACATGGGGCTGGCGCGTGCCGTTCATCTTGAGCGCATTCCTGGTTATTTTCGGTTTATGGATCCGTAAAGGCATCGATGAAACACCGGAATTCAAAGCTGTACAGGCATCGGGCGAAATTCCGAAACTGCCGATTGTTGATACGCTGAAATACCACTGGCGCGAAGTGCTGATTGCAATTGGAGCGAAAGTGGTGGAAACCGCCCCATTCTATATTTTCGGGACGTTCGTAGTATCGTACGCCACCACGAATCTTGGCTTTTCGCAAACTGCGACTTTGGGTTCGGTAATGATTGCGACAGTCATCACGACGATTTTGATTCCGATTATGGGCTCGCTGTCCGATAAAATTGGACGCAAGAAAATGTATATTGCCGGAGCAGTGGCGATGGCTCTTTACGCGTTCCCGTATTTCTGGATGCTGCACCAAGGCTCCGTCCTGTTGCTGGTCGTAGCAACCATTATCGGCCTGGGCATTATCTGGGCACCGATTACTGCCGTTCTCGGCACCATGTTTTCGGAAATTTTTGACGCCAAAGTCCGCTACACAGGTGTTACACTCGGCTACCAGATTGGTGCAGCTCTGGCAGGCGGAACAGCACCGCTCGTCGCGACGGCATTGCTTGCAAACTTTGATAATTCATATGTGCCAGTTGCGATTTACATCATCTTCACTGCACTGATCTCACTTGTCTCAATCTGGGCAGTGAAAGATTTGAGCGGCAAACAGCCAGCACCGAAAGTGGCGGCGAAAGAAAGCCGCGTATAAGCCGCTTTCTTCAAGGGAGGACAACCATGCTCATCATCAATGAACAACAGATTCAGAAATTGTATAACATGGCAGATGCCATCCAAGACATCACGGCCATTTTGACGGCAAAACAGCAAGGCAAAATCAACAATCCACACCGTACCGTTTTGGATTTCCCGGAACGCCAGGCATCATCCTTGTATATGCCGAGTGCCGATTTAGTGGGCGACATCGCCGGCGTGAAAGTGGTCACCATCTTTCCGGAAAACCCGGCGCAAGGAAAACCGACGACACAAGGCATGATCCTATTGTCGGATGCAACGAACGGTGAACACGTGGCACTCATGACGGCGTCTTACCTGACGCGCTTGCGGACAGGTGCACTAAGCGCCATTGCAACAGAGCGCCTGGCGAGAACGGATAGCCGCGTCCTGACTGTCATCGGCACAGGGGCGATGGCGTTTGAGCAAGTGCTTGGCGTGCTGGAAGTCCGGGCAATAGAACGCATCATCCTGGTGAACCGAACGCCTGAAAAAGCGGAGGCTTTCGGCGGAAAACTGAAAGCATTCGGCGTTGAAATTCCTTACGAAGTCGAAACGGATGTTCAGAAGGCCGTCAAACAAGCAGACATCCTCTGCTGTGCCACGCGTTCCGATAACCCCGTATTTGATGGAAGGGATTTAAAGCCCGGCACCCATATTAACGGCGTCGGCTCTTATTTGCCAAGCATGCGCGAAGTGGACGAACTCACCGTAGAGCGGGCTGATAAAATCATTGCCGATGATTTAGTTGGCGTAAAAGACGAAGCCGGTGAACTGATCCATTGTGCAGAAAGCGGGGATTGGTCGTTCGACAATATGTATGCCGAACTTGGCGACCTGGCAGTCGGCGAAAAAGCCGGACGCCAGTCAGCTGAAGAAATCACGTTCTTTAAATCGGTCGGAGCCGCCTATTTTGATCTCGCTGTCGCAAAAGGGGTTTTTGCAAAAGCGAAAGCATCGGATTCCGGAATAGAAGTAGAAATGTAAGAGGCTGTCCGCAAAGTATAAATTAAATGAATAGAAATACATAAAACCAACCGGACCGGCCACTTCGCTTTCCGTGGGCTCAGCTTCAGCCTCCTCGCCGCTTCGCACCTCCGGGGTCTTCAGCTTTCGCTGTCCCACAGGAGTCTTCGTGGCCGAACCGGTTGGGGCGGCTCTCTTTGATATGAAAGTGAACGATAATCCGATTGAAGCCCAACCGTTTAGTTGGAGAAGAAAAGTGGCAACTCTGGATAGCCTTTACGCTGATTATCCAAAGTGGAAGCCGGCGACTCCTGCGGGATAGCGAAGTGCCGAAATCCACTCGGGACGCACGTTCCGAGTTAGTTCGGCGCGAGCCCGCAGAACGCGTCCGGCTGAAACGGAGGATCCGAGATGCCCTGTTGTATGTTCATTCATTTCTTATGCGTAAAAATTCTTTTGTCTACAAACTCAGGCTGTCCGCAAATGCGGACAGCCTTTCGTATTTGCAGGATAATTACTTTTTTATATAGACAAAATGAAATAATCAGTACATTAGGAGGATGTAATTTTCAGCCAAAATAACTATATTCAATGGTAGTATGTGTTAAAAACTTTACAATAAAACAGTAGATTCGTTGCATAAAAGTGTTAAAATAAAGAGATAAAATACATTTATTGGAACGGATTCTGAAATCGAACCGATTAATCATAGAACTGGGGAGCGTATGGATGCGAAAAGAACAGACACGATATTCTCGGCTGGCTCAAATCACCAAATTAATCAATACAAAACTTGAATTGAGAGAAGTGCTTGAACACGTCATCACTGCGATTTCCGAAGAAATTGTGCAGTGTGATTCGGTCGGCATTTACTTGCCTGAAGAGAATGGGGATTTCCGCGGCTTTGTCGGCAAACCGGAAATCATAAATGGCATGACCCTGGATATGCATTTCATCGATACGGAATATGATTTGTTGGCAAAAGAAGTGATCGAAACAAAGAAAACGATTTACATTCCGGATACCTCCAAAGATGATCGGCCGGATCATCGGGCGGTTGCAGGTTTCCAAATTAAATCGTTGCTTGGATTGCCCATCACATATGAAGATGAATTGTTTGGTCTGGTGTTTTTATTTGACTACGGAATCCCGATGAATTTAAAAGAAGATGAAATCCAGACAGTGGAAGCTTACGTCAATATGGCAGGCGTTGCCATCCGCAATGCCACCAACTTGACCCGCAAGGAAAACCTGCTGGCTGAAAAACAGGTGCTGCTGGACTTTACGCGGGAATTGTCGATGTGTTCGACAATGCCGCAAGCGCTGGACAAATGCTTTTCCTACGTCGGCGATGTGCTGAACAACTACAATGTGGGCGTGCATCTTCTGGAGCCTTTAGCTGAAAAGAAAATTGAACCGACCACGCTAAGCAAAGACAGCGACTGGTCCGAAGAAGACTGGCTGGCGACGCACACGAAAGCGCCGCTTGATCCCGCCAATGACGCAGTATTCCAGGAAGTGATCCGCACGAAAAAGCCTTTGCTCATTCCGAATGTGTTCGAAGACGACCGGCCAAACCATGAAGTCTGCGCCAATTTCGGCATCAAGGGCATGTTCATGATGCCGTTGATTGCCATGGGGGAAGTGTTAGGGGCACTGGCGGTTCCGGAATTGGAAAAAGAAGAACTTTCATTTGCGGAAGCGGACATGCAGCTGGCCCAGTCTTTGGCAGATGCCACCGCGGCGACCTTATCGAATCTGCTGTATATGGAAAAGCAGGAAGTCATCATTGAAGAACGGACTTCGGAAATTCGGATCAAGAACAATGAATTGGAACGGGTAGTAGCCGAACTGGGAAATTTGAGCCGCGAACGGGAGTTGATTTTGAACTCCGCAGGAGACGGATTATTCGGTTTGGATTTGGAAGGGAAAATCACCTTCTGCAATCCTGCCAGCGAATCGATGCTTGGCTACGAATCCGGCGAACTGATCGGCAAAAGCTCCGACATCATTTTCGGCAAGAAAAAGCCGGCGATTTCCGAAACGGCTCTTTTTGAACCGAATCAGCAGTTTTTCAAAAAAGACAAATCAAGCTTTTCCGTTGAATACGTCATTTCTTCTATTAAAGACGGGAGCCGAGTGCTGGGCGAAGTTGTGTCGTTCAAAGACATCTCCGAACGGATGAAACTAGAAGAAGAAATCAAATACTTGGCTTATTATGACAGCTTGACCGATTTGCCGAACCGGGTGCTGCTGAATGACCGTTTGAAACAAATGCTGGATAAATCCAAGGCGAGAGGCAAAAAACTGGCAGTTCTTTATTTGGACCTGGACCGCTTTAAACTGATCAATGATAGCCTGGGGCACAGTTACGGCGACATTTTGCTGCGTGAATCCGCTGAACGCCTGCGGAGAAGCATTCCAAAAAACGCCATTGTATCACGCCAGGGAGGCGATGAGTTTACCATCATTTTGCCGGAAATAAACTGCAAAAAAGATGTGTTGCCGCTCCTCGAGCAAGTCATGGATTCTTTTTCGAAGCCTTACTCGCTGAAAGGCACCGAAGTTTACATCAAAACAAGCATCGGCATCAGCATGTATCCGCAAGACGGCGATACGGCTGAAGTCCTCATTAAAAACGCGGATGCAGCCATGTATAAATCGAAAGAAAAATCTGGGACCTATTATCACTTTTTTGAAAGCGAAATGAGCAACCGGAACCTTGAAAGCATCAAATTGGAAAATGCGCTGTACAAAGCCTTGGACAATGAGGAGCTCGAGATTTACTACCAGCCTCAAATCGACAGCAAAACGAACACCTTGATCGGTGCCGAAGCGCTGCTCCGTTGGATTCATCCGACAGAAGGCATGGTTTCTCCGGTGAACTTCATCCCGCTGGCGGAAGAAACCGGACTAATCATTCCAATCGGCAAATGGGTGCTGGAAAATGCGTGCCGGCAATTGATGAAATGGCATGCCGAGGGACATACCGAGTTGAGCATTTCGGTGAATTTATCCGGACGCCAATTTGAAGAAGACAATTTGGTCTCCATGGTCGAGGCAATCATCAAAGAGCAGAAAATCGATCCGGAATGCCTTCATATCGAACTGACCGAAAATCAATTGATCCGCAATACCGGCGTGACGATCAAAAAAATGAAGGAATTAAAGAAGCTCGGCGTGAAAATTGCCATTGATGATTTTGGCACCGGCTATTCATCGTTGGGGTATTTGAAAAACTTCCCGATCGATGCACTCAAAATCGACCGGTCCTTTGTCCAGGATATCGAACATGACAGCGACAATGCGGCCATTACCGACACCATTATTACATTGGCACAAAATTTGAAACTGAATGTTATCGCAGAAGGGGTGGAGACTCAGGAGCAATTGGATTTCCTGATGTCCAAAGACTGCTATATCATGCAAGGGTTTTTCTTCAGCAAACCGGTCAAAGCATCAGATTTTGCCGAGAAATATTTTATCAACAACAGTACATTACATTAAACCAGGGGGCTTTAAAAATGAAAGCAGTTCGCTCAGTATTGGAGTATTTGCAAGGCATGGGAGTTAAACACGTATTCGGTATTCCAGCAGGTTCCGTCAATGGATTTTTCAATGAGCTTTACGATATGCCAGAAATTACACCAGTTGTCACAAAACACGAAGGCGCTGCCGGCTACATGGCTGCTTCTTATGCCAAATACAGCAATCAATTGAGCGTCTGCATCGGCAGCAGCGGACCAGGAGGCACAAACCTCGTCACGGGCGCGGCAAATGCCATGCGTGAGCATTTGCCCGTTCTGTTTTTAACAGGCGCCGTCCCGGTGAGTACAATGGGCTTGAATGCGTCGCAGGAATTGGATGCAGATCCGGTATTCAAATCGGTCACCAAATACAGCGTGACGGTTACAGACAGCAAAGACTTGCTGGCTGAAATCGTCAAGGCAGTTGAAATTGCGATTTCCGGCGTACCGGGTCCAGTCCATGTGGCCATGCCAATCGACATCCAGCACAGCCCGGTAGGAGAAGTGAAGATTCCGGCTCCAATAAAGCGGGAAAGCATGACACCGGATCTCGAAGCGATTAAAAAAGCTGCAAAGGAAATGGCAGAACGTAAGAGCGGCTATATTTTTGCAGGGCAAGGCGCTCGAAATTCTACGGAAGCATTGATTGAACTGGCAGAATTGCTCGGCTGGCCGATCATGGTTTCGCCGCAGGCAAAAGGGATCATCCGCCACGACCATCCATTGTTTGCCGGGATTTTCGGGTTTGCCGGAAGCGAGAGTGCCTCAACCTTGATGAACGAAGGCGATGCCAACACCCTTCTTGTGGTTGGTTCAAGCCTCGGAGAGACAGCGACAAACAACTACAACGCCAATATGGCGCAAGACCGCTTCCTTGTTCAACTCGATTTTGATGCATCGGTCTTTAACCGCAAATACGAAGTGGATGTGCCGGTTTTAGGGGACATTCAATTAAGCCTGGTATTTTTGATTGAAGAATTGAAGGCGCTTGGGCTAACAGCGAAGCCGCTGAAGCCGCTTGAATTGGCGGAAAAAGAAGAAGAGCTTGAAGAATACAGCACGAAAAACGTTTTGCTGAAGCTTCAGGAATACTTGCCGGCTTCAACGCGCTACACCATCGACATCGGCGAATTTATGGCGTACGTCATCCACCATATGAAAGTGCTCGATGAAGGCACATTTGACATCAATGTCCATTTCGGAGCTATGGGAAGCGGGCTTAGCGCCGCCATCGGCTCGAAGTTCGCAGAACCGGAGCGCCCGACTGTCGCGATTACGGGAGACGGCTGTTTCTTTATGCACGGCATGGAGATTTTGACGGCAAAAGAATACAATTTGCCGATCCTGTTTGTGGTCATGAACAACGCCCGCCTCGGTATGGTCTACCACGGACACGCCTTGCAGTTCAAACGGGTCCATGCTTCGTTCGAGCAGGAGCCGATCGATATTTCAGCAATGGCAAAAGCGATGAACATCCCGAGCTACCGCGTGGACGGCATGGGCGACTTGAATCCGGAAATTCTCGAAAACCTGATGAACATGAACGGCCCGGCAGTCCTGGAAGTGGCGCTTGTCGACAACAACACGCCGCCAATGGGCGACCGCGTAAAATTCTTGTCTTCGTTCGGAAAATAAAAGACACACCAATCAGCGGGCAGTTCTGCCTTTGGTTGTTAAATCGAGATAAAATAAATCCCCTTTTCAAAAATTGAAAAGGGGATTTTTCTATAACTCGGTATAAGATGCCTGGATGGTCTGATGGATGGCGCCCATGGTTTGGCGCTTGAATTGGTCTGGCACGGATTGGCCGCTTGGATTGGCGTAATAATAGGCGCCAATTTTTTCGTCATAAGTGAAGCCCAAATTGTCCAATGCTTGTTGGAGTTCTTCCGGCAGCTGCTTCTTGCCGGTTTTTTCGATGAAATAAGGAGTCGGAATCACTTTTACATCGATGTCGTTTTTTCCAGTATGGACGATAAACAAGTCTTTCTGGTTTTGTACAATCCATTGGTCTTTGGAATAAAGTGAAATTCGCCGTTCATGCAATTGGGAAATGCCTTCAAGGTTGGTGCCGAATATATGGTTCAATACGGCGCGGACTTCTGCTCCTGTTGACGGTTTGCGGTTTTCTGCTATGTACAGATCCACCGCAGCTGCAGAAAGATCGCTTGCACCTGGAAACGCGACGGCTACACGCTCGGCAAAGTTTTTATCCAGCAAAGGGGCTTTGGACAAATCCAAGCCGTATACTTCGCGGATGACAGCACAAATTGCTGGTCCATCAATTTGTTCAGTGGATACAATGCGCTGGTCCATCAACTCAACCTTTGTTAATGCTTTTGCATCTTTTGGAGATGATTCGGATGACAACTCTCTCATGTTTTATTCCTCCCTGTAAAAAAGAATGGATGCAGTTTCCTATTCATTCCATTATAGCGCAAACGTCCCAGTAAAAATATTCCTCTTTTCAAATACTGAAGGATAGGCTAATGTAATCTGAAAAGGATATGATTTAAACAGTGGAACTGCAAAAATGAGCCGAACTTACCCGTAACTTTCACAAAAACCCAGAGACAGTAGATGTAAAATGAAAGCTAGGGAAATGATTTATCCGAATGGTCTCTTTAGTAAAAGAAAAGCGAGCTGAAACTAAATGGTAAACGACAATCACAATCTGCCGGTTCACACCATCATCAATGCCAGTCCCCATATTATTGTGTTGAAAGATCCCGAAAGCCGCTGGTTGGAAGCCAGTAGGAAAACGATGGAGATCTTTGGGCTGGATAAAGAGTGGGTGATCGGCAAAACGGACATAGAATTAGGGGAGATGTATCCGCATTATAAAGACGCCGTCTCCTACTTTTTTGATTCCGACCAACGGGCATGGCAGGCGAAAAATCAGATTCAAATTGTGGAAACCGTTGTTGTTGATGGCGTGCAACGCATGTATGACGTCGTCAAAATTCCGATATACGATTCCGAAGGCATGCCGGAATCGCTTGTCGTAATGGGCCGCGATATTACGGAAATGCTGGAAAGTGAACAGATGTATCAATCCTTTTTCACTGACCATCCAGACGGCGTGTACTCTCTTGATAAAGAAGGACATATTCTGGATTTAAATAAAGAATCTGAAAAGATCAGCGGCTACAGCAAAGAAGAATTGATTGGCCGCGATTTCCGGATGGTGATTGCGCCTGAAGTGCTTGAAGAAGTAAACCGCCGTTTTGAAGAAGTGCTGCAGGGATTGCCACAATGGTACGAATCCAAAATTCGCAGCAAGGACGGAAAAACGCTGGATGTTCAGATCACCACACTTCCGGCAACACTAAAAGGAAAAATCATCGGTATCCATGGCATGCTGAAAGACGTGACTGAGAAGAATCAGCTGGAGCAATTGCGAAATGAGCAAACGGTGATTTTGTCCAAAATTGCCGCAGGAGAATCACTGGAAGAAATTATGGGCTATCTTACGGTGGCGGTAGAAAAAGTTACTAATGTCATTTGTTCAGTCATGTTTTATGAAAAAGAACATCATTGGCTCCGTTTCGCATATGGCCCGAACCTGCCTGAAGTGTTCGCTAAAACAATTGATCAATTTCCAGTCGGCCCAAACTTCGCTTCATGCGGACATGCCTCGCATACGAAGAAGCTGACAATTGCTGCAGATATTGAGGCAGATCCATCCTGGAAGCCATGGAGCAAAGAGGCTGTCTCTTACGGGCTCCGCGCCTGCTGGTCGATGCCCATCCTCTCCACTGACGGAACTTTACTTGGGACGTTCGGCGTTTACAGCGGGGAAGCACGGGAACCGCAGGCGATTGAAGTGGATATGTTGACGACATTCAGTTATTTATCAGGACTAGCCATTGAACGCAGCCGGCACGAAGAGAAAATCCAGTTTTTAGCCAACCATGATGCGTTAACGAATTTGCCGAACTTGCGTTATTTTAAGGAAGTTTTCTCGACTGTACGGGAGCAAACAGACGAGATAGCGGTCATGTTTATGGACCTCGACCAGTTCAAATCGCTGAACGATACGTTCGGCCATAATTTCGGGGATATTTTGCTTCAGGAAATCGCCAGGCGGATTGAAAAAACAATTGGTGAAACCAATATGGTCGCGCGCATGGGCGGCGATGAATTCATCTTGCTGATCCGGACGATCACAGACGCGCGGCAGGCGAAAGAAATGGCACAGCAGATTTTAAAGGCGACAGAACAGCCGCTGATGATCCAAGGCCAGGAGTTTCAAGTGACGGCAAGCATCGGCATCAGTTTATTCGGCCGGCACGGCACCAACATCGGCCAGCTGATGAAAAATGCGGACGTGGCGATGTACAATGCCAAAGGGACAGGCGGGAACGCCTGCAAAGTCTACGAAACGACAATGGACGATAAAGCCTATGAACTGTATATGCTCAGAGGCGAATTCCGGAAAGCCTTGGAACAACAGCAGTTTGAGCTTCATTATCAGCCGAAAATCAGTTTGACTACCGGACGCATTACGGGAATGGAGGCGCTCGCCCGCTGGCGCCATCCGGAAAAAGGGAATATAAGCCCGGCTGTCTTTATTCCGTTGGCAGAAGAAAGCGGCTTTATCCAGGAACTCGGAAATTGGGTCATCCAGACGGCTTGCCGGCAAGTGAAGGAATGGCGGGAAACAGAAGGGGGCGAGATCAAAGTCGCTGTGAATGTTTCTGTGAAACAGTTTATCAAACAGGATGTAGCAGCTTTTGTGAAGGCCACATTGGAAGAAATGGAGCTGCCGCCGGATTGCCTGGAAATTGAAATCACGGAAAGCGTCCTAAGCAGCCATGAATCCGTCATTCAGCAAGCGGTGAACAATCTGCAGAAGCTGGGCATCAAAGTATTGATTGATGATTTTGGAACAGGGTATGCTTCCATGACTTATTTAAAGCAGTTCCGGGCGGATGCCATCAAAATCGATCAGTCGTTCATCCGGCATTTGCCGAACAACCAGGACGATGCCGCAATCGTTTCGGCGTTGATCACTTTGGCGCAGGCATTGGATATTTGCATTGTCGCAGAAGGCGTCGAAACGAAAGCACAGTTGGATTTCCTGCGGGAAAAGAAATGCTGCGAAGTCCAGGGCTATTATTTCAGCAAGCCGCTGCCAGCAGCGCAAATGTCCAAACTATTAAACCGGCAATTTTCATTTGAACAATAAAAGAGCAGAACCTGTCCGGATTTCCGGCCAGGTTCTGCTTTTCTGTTTTAATCGATGATGGCCCAGTAAGCCGGTTTTACGTTGTAGTACGGGTCAAAGACGAACGGTGCATCTTTTCCGACGCCGTCATTGTATTCTTCCGCACGGTCATCCAGCCACGTGTGGTTGTCTGTGATTCCCCAGAACGTGACGTTGCTGATCTTGTCATCCAATTCTTCGTACAGTTTGAACAATGCATCGTAGCGTTCCGCTTGTGCCTGGAACACTTCATCCGGAATTTCTTCGTAAGATTTGAACGCGGGACGCGGCGGCCATCCGTATAGGCTGACATCCAGTTCTGTGATTTGGTTGTCTAAGCCAAGGCTTGCGAACATATTGATGGAATCTCTTGTTTCCTGAAGAGACGGCCAGCCAAGCTGGATATGCCCCTGGTGGCCTACGCCGTCAATCGGTACGCCTTGTTCCAGCAATTCTTTTACTAAGTTGTACAAGTGAGTCCGTTTAGGTTCCACTTCAGTGTTGTAGTCATTGATGTAAAGCTTCGCGTCTTTTCCGGCAAATCGTCTTGCCGTTTCAAATGCGACAGCGATGTAGTCGGTGCCGGTAATCTGGTACCAAGGAGATTCGCGCAGCCCTTTATCATTCGGAGCGTACTCGTCGATGACTTCGTTGACGACATCCCATGAATCCACATCATTTTTATAGCGTTTTACAATCGTCTTCACATGCGTTTCCACACGCTTCAGCAATAGTTTTTTGTTTTTCTCACGCTGTTTTGGATCGGTTTCATCGACCATTTTCTTGCCTTCTTTATCAAGGAAGAACCATTCCGGCACTTGGCTGTGCCAAATAAGCGTATGGAAGCGAAGGTCCATATCGTTTTCTTTTGCAAACTTTACAATTTTATCGGCTTCTTTAAAGTTGAATTTGCCTTCTTCAGGCTGGATGTTGATCGGCTTCATGATGTTCTCGGCGACAAGGCTGTTGTAATGCTTTTTCAGCATCTCGCCGTCTTTCCCTTCCAGCTGCGAAGTTTCAACCGCAGCACCGATGGTAAAGGATTTTTCATAGCGCTCATCCAGCTCGGCAACATCAAGGGCACTGACAGGGTCCGTAACAGAAGCGGCTCCAGCCATGCCTGACGGAAGCAATAGCGCAACAGCTAAACCGGATAAAAGGGGTTTACGTAGAACTTTTAGCATTTTTCGGTCTCCTTTGAACTTAAGTATTTTGTAAAAAAGGCCAATCTAAAAATTGCTATCCAAACCTCCTTTTTCAAAATTTTAGCTGAATGAGAAACGAGTAAGCGTTTTCATTTCGATTCAAAAAATAAAAAACTTACTTCATGTCTCGAAATATATTATAACCACAAAAAGTTAATTCAGTCACTATACAAACAAAGAATATTTCGTATTTTTAGAAAAATGGTTAAAAAGACATGTTTTACCAATGTGGTAAAATGAAATAACAGATGCAGTCCCGGCTTATGGTGGGAAAAGGAATGTCAAAAAGAGTTGGATGTTCGGCTGCATTTTCTTTTGCAAAAAGGGTATAAAAAGCCAAAGGAGTGAATGTCCATGGCTTTTGATTACGACCTTGACTATGAAAATTTGGATCTCAGAAAACATCCCGAGCTGTACCGAGTGGGCAAAGGCGAGCAGGGCGTGCTGTTGGTGGAACCATATAAAGGCGAGATTTTGCCGCATTGGCGCTTCAAGACGCCCGAGATTGCGCAGGAATCCTGCGACAAAATTTACGAGATGTTTGAGGAGTACCGCAAACAAGATGATTTTGTCGGCATGGACATGGCGCGGAAGTTCATCCAGATGGGCTATACACGTGCCCGCCGCTACACCAATTACAAAGGCGGACGCAAATACAACGAAGACAGAACGATTAAAGAACGCCAAATCGATCCGGTCAAAGCGGAGTCGGCGGCCATTTTCAAAAAGAAATGGGACGAAATCCGGGAAGACGAAGATTATTTGCGGCGCAAAAAAGAGCACCAGAAAAAGTATGGATAAAGGCTGCAGGATCAGCCTTTTTTCTATGCCCGGCACTCAGCAATTCCAGGCGGAGTTTATTTTCCAAAGTCCCGGTTTTCGGGAATCTTGTTGGCGGCTTCTGCGTCCTTTTAACTAATAACAAAGAAGAAATGGGGAGACAATTTGAAAAAGAAAGTGGTACTCGCAGGGGGCACCGGATTTATCGGCCAATACTTAGAAAAGCAGTTCCAGGAACAAGGCTACGAAGTACTGATTATTTCCCGCCAGTCAAACCAGATTTTATGGAATGACCACAGGGGAATTGTCTCCGCTTTGGAAGGGGCGGAAATGGTCATTAACCTGGCCGGCAAGTCGGTCAACTGCCGTTATACCGACAAAAATAAAAAAGAAATTATGGAATCCCGTACTGAAACAACGCGCCTACTCGGCAATGCGGTCCTGGACTGCGAAAATCCGCCGCCGCTATGGATCAATGCCAGCACAGCAACGCTGTACCGCCATGCAGAAGACCGGCCGATGACAGAAGAAAAAGGGGAAATCGGCAGCGGCTTTTCCGTGGAAGTCGGCCAAGCATGGGAACAGGCCTTTTTTGCTTTCCAGCTGCCGAAAACCCGCCAGGCAGCGCTTCGCCTAGCCATTGTACTGGGAGACGAAGGCGCTATGGGGCCGTATAAAAACATGGCGCGTTTTGGTCTCGGCGGCAAGCAGGGGAATGGCAAGCAGATGTTCAGCTGGATTCACGTGGAAGACGTCTACCGCATCATTCTTTTCTTGCAGCAACATGAAGAGTTAAGCGGCGTTTTCAATGCCTCAGCGCCCAATCCGGTTACCAACAAGGAATTCATGGAATCGGTGCGCAAAGTGATGAACCGAAAAATTGGGCTGCCGGCGGCAAAGTGGATGCTATCGGTGGGTGCAGTGGCCATCGGCACAGAAACCGAGCTGATCTTGAAAAGCCGCTGGGTGCTGCCGGAACGCTTGGAACGGGCCGGGTTTGAGTTTAAATACAAAATGCCGGAGCCGGCACTCCGTGAGATCTTGAAAAAATAAAAGGAGCGCGGTGATGATACGGAAAAAGAAGGTTTTCAAATTGTTCCTTATTTGGTGCCTTGCCTTAATCCTTTTCTTGGTGTTCCTAAAACCGGAGACAATCTTCAAAGGTTCCAGCCCTGTTGCTGATAAACCGTATAGCGTAGAAGTGGTACAGTACGGAACCGGGGTACTCGACAAAAAAATCGTCTTTGTCCACTTTAAAATAGATGGGAAAAAAGTGGCTTCAAGAAACTTGGCTTTTTTTGAGAACGCCAACCATACGATGGATCTCGTTTGGGATTTGGATGTGGAAGATGAAACTTGGTGGAGAGACAAATACGTATTACTGAATATGACTTATTCGACCGGTAGTTGGTTAGAGCCCGAAATACAAACTAAGTCAGTGGGATTCGATTTCGGTTCAGGAAAATAGAGAAAAAATAAGCCTTTCATCCGCTGTTATGGATGAAAGGCTTATTTGTGCAATCCATTCTTACTCTAACTGCAGTTTCAGCCCTTCATGCGTCGCTTCAAAGCCGAGCTGGCCATAAAAGCGCAAGGCATCTTCCCGCTGCTTGTCCGAAGTAAGTTGGACCATCCGGCAGCCGCGCTCTTTCGCCCGTTCGATTGCCCAAGAAATCATCTGGCGCCCGATTCCTTTGCCGCGGACAGAAGCTGCGGTCCGCACGCCTTCAATGGTCGCCCGCCAACTGCCCTGCCTTGCGATATAAGGCGTAAACGTAATTTGCTGGACGCCGACAATCTCGCCGTCCAAGCAGGCAACAATCAGTTCATTGTTTGGATCAGCTTCGATTGCTTCAAAAGCTTGGATATAAAAATTCGGCAGCGGCTGCTCAAAGCGTTCCCGTTCTTTTCCAAGTACATCGTCTGCGAGCATTTCCACAATGCGGTCGAGGTCTTCGCGTACAGCGTTTCTGAACTCTACAGCAGTTTCCATCATCCCACTCCTTTTTCTTCCATCGTACCTTACCTATCTCTATTCGTGAATTCGAAATTAAAGAAGCAAATACATAAGCTTTTCTTATGGCTCATTGATGGAGGGCTGGTCTTTTACCCGATACTTCAATGAACTTTTCACCCGCTTTAATTGGGCGACAATGATGACCAATAAAAACCACGAGCTGATTTTGCCGATATGGACGAGCGACCAGGCAGCTTGCTGGTTGGGGTATTGCCAGGCGCCAAGAAACGTTGTGAGGTTTTCGGCTATCCAGATAAAGAAACCAATCAGCAGGAACGACAGGATCAGCGGCATTTTGTAGGTGCTTTGATGGATCCGGAACGTCACAGCGGTCCGGAAGAAAATCACGAACAGCAGCCCTTTTAAAATCCAGCGGAAATCGTAGGTGAAATGATGGGTGAAGAAATTGGCGTAAATCAAAACGGAAATGGCGACGGTGAAGAATGGTTTGGGCCAATCGTAAATTTGGAGGTCCATCCGCCGCCACGCCTGGCAAATATAACTGGCGACACTGGCATACATAAAACCGCTATAGAGCGGGACGCCGAAAAACTTGGAGTAGGCTTCTTCGGGATAACTCCATGAACCCCTATGCACTTTGTACAGTTCAAGCCCGAGGCCGATGACGTGGAACACACAGATTACTTTAAATTCATCAAGGGTTTCCAGTTTCGAGGCCAGCATGAATACTTGCGCCGCGATGCAGATGAGCAATATGAAGTCGTAGCGGGGAACGAGCGGAATGTCTACAAACTTTGATAAAGCGAGTGCGGCAAAAATGATGACTGGAAAAAGACAGGACAGTGCTTGAAGATAGCCAAAGCGCAAAAAGTTTCGCATGTGAATGCTCCTTTCCGTTTCTGGAAGAAAGATTTTACATTGAGACGAACGGGCTTCGCTTCATGTTTCCCAGGTTCTCAAAAAAAGAGGCTTGTTTCACAGAAAGCGGGTATAGAACAAAAAGATGTACAGTGATTATTACAATTTGCAAAAAGGAGGAAATAGCATGCCAGAATTTAATTCAAACGGCGTCCGCTTGTATTACGAGGAAACAGGGGACGGCGAACCGCTGCTTTTGCTGCATGGGTTAGGCTCAAGCCATTTTATGTTCAAGGAAGAGATGGAGCATTTCAAAAACGGCTACCGCACCGTTGCTATCGATTGCCGCGGGCACGGCCAATCCGATCGGCCGGCCAAGTTCACGCTTAATGACCACATTGAAGATGCCGTAGCACTGCTTGACCATTTAGGCATCGAAAAAGCCCACGTGATGGGCGTGTCGATGGGCAGCTATATTGCCCAGGGCTTAGCGCTTTCGCATCCGGACCGAGTTGGAAAACTCATCTTGGTCGTTTCAAAAGCCCACGGGAAAACTTCGTCCACACAGGAAATGCTCGTCCGCTATGCAGATGAGCTAGAAGGGATCCCTGAACAAAAGCAAATGGAACACTTGTACAAATATGTCTTTCATAACTTGCCGGCAATTCAAAAATGGCAGGAAGAAATGCTGAAACTTGAACCGGAATTGTCGGTTGCAGAAATGGCAGCGGCAAACAAAGCCATGGAAGGGTTTGATTTTCGGGCAGCACTGCCAACTGTAGCTGCTGAAACTTTAGTAATCAGCGGGTCCCACGATGGCTTGAATCCGCCGGTTAGAGGGAAAGAACTGGCGTCGCTCATTCCAAATGCGGAATTTGTTGAATTCGAACAGTCGGGCCATGCCCCAAATGTCGAAGAACCAGAGAAATTCAAAGAAACCATTTCAAATTTTTTAAGACGATAGACTTAAAGCTTAGAGTGAAATCTCTAAGCTTTTTTATTTTATGTAATAAATTTAGTTGGAAAAGAAAATAAGTATTAAAAAAAGAAGGGGAAATAGATGAATTTAATCCTTTAAAAATCTAAATTATTAGTTAATTGTGATTATGGAGTGGACAGGTGCATTCGATTATTATTAGAGTTAGTTAATATTTATACAACTATTATCCGACTGGGGGAACATGAATGAAGAAAACGGTTAGCGGGTTACTGGCAGTCAGTTTACTGGCTTCAGCACCATGGTCTTCAGTGCTGGCAGAAGCGCCACAGACTAC
Source organism: Planococcus chinensis (assembly GCF_020071995.1). GTDB lineage: Bacteria > Bacillota > Bacilli > Bacillales_A > Planococcaceae > Planococcus > Planococcus chinensis_A. The sequence goes on from NZ_JABWTK010000005.1 coordinate 102,226, forward strand.
ATACGTAAATGCACTGGAAGAAAAAGACGGCAGTTTGTTCAACAGCGAAAGTTATGACTTCCTGAAATTCTCGAAGGTGGGGGCGGAACTTGAGCGGATCGCCAAGTCTTCGAACCGTGTGAAAGTGGAAGTGGGCGGCACATCGGCTGACGGGCATCCGCTCTATGTCGTGACCATTGCCGACCCTAAGTCAGGCGGCAAATTCGGACAGAACAAAGCACTGCGCAACCAGATGTTTAAAAATCCCGGCAAAGCACAAGACTGGGTGAAGAAAAATCCGGACTTTAAAGTGCCAATCATGATCAACGGTTCCATCCACGGCACGGAGTTTGTCGGAAGCGATGCGGTCATTCAATTGATTGAACGTTTTGCGACCCAAAACGATTCCCAGACCCAAAAAATCCTGGGCAGCAATATCCTTATCTTCAATGTCGTGGCCAACCCGGACGGCCGTGTGGATGCGACGCGCTTTAACAGCGAAGGCATCGATTTGAACCGCGATTTCATCACACAGTCGCAGCCGGAAACCCAACACACGGTCGATTTGATCACGGAATGGAATCCGATGGTGTTCCTGGATACGCATGGCTACGTGAAGAATTATGCACAAAACAAACAAGGTTTGATTGAACCGTGTACGCCGCCGCACAACCCGAACTACGAATACGATTTGTATAATAAGTGGGCACTTGGACAAGCGGCAGCGATGGAAAGTGAAATCATGAAAAACAAAGCCGGTTACACAGGAACCATTTATAAAAACATGGTCGGCACCTATGTTCCGCAGCGCGATGATAAAGACGGATGGGACGATTATCCGCCAATCTTCACGCCGATGTATGCAATGTACCACGGGGCATACGGCCATACCTTGGAAGCGCCGACCAACGATAAAGACGGCGTGAAGTGGATGTACGATGCGGTGATGGGGGCGCTTCAATACGCAACCGATAATAAAGATGCGATGATCACCGACCAGATTGAGATGTTCAAGCGCGGCATCAACTTCGACCACCCGTTCCATGCAGACGGCTTCTTCCCGGAAGCGTATGTGCTGCCGGTCGATGAAAAAGATCCGACGGTAACGGAAAAAGCGGTCAACCACTTGATCCAAAACGGCATTGAAGTGGTGAAAGCTTCAAAAGCCTTTACTGTCGAAGGGAAAACTTATGCCAAAGGTTCGTATATCGTCGACATGGCACAGGCAAAAGCGGGACTTGCGAACACGATGCTGTGGGACGGTGAAGACATCACCAACGACACGGCAGCAATGTATGATATTTCAGCTTGGAGCCTGCCGGAACTTTGGGGCTTCGAAGCAGATCCGGTCCAGACAAAAGTCGCGGTCACCGCAGCGAAAGTCAATGAAGTAAAAGGCCAAGGGTCAGTTACTGGCAAAGGGCCGTTCGTGATTCCGAATTCTTCGGTAAAAGCAGTGGAACTGGTGAATACGCTTCTTCAGCAAGGCGTTGCCGTTAAACGCAGCGAACAAGGCGATTTCTATGTGGAAGCTCCGGCGAACGCGATTTCGGCTGCTGTGAAAGCATCCGGAATCCAAGTGAAGAGCGGAACAGTGCCGGCAGGAACGGAAAAAATCTCTTCTATAAAAGTGGCGCTCCTTGAAGACGGCGGCATAGGCAAAGTGCAGTCGCATTCCGGGATGAACCTGGCGCTTGAACGCCTTGGGTTCGATGTGACGGAACTGTCTCCTGTTGAAGTGGCAGAAGCAGGGCTTAGCGGCTTTGACGCATTCATCTACAACGGTACGGAAAGCTTGATTTCCACAAACTTAAGCGGGGCGAACAAAGAATTCGGCTTCCAAAATGCCGGGCAATTGGATCAATTTAAAGCCAACATCAATGCATTCATCGCTGATGGCGGCAAGTACATCGCAGCTGGAGCCGGGGCGTCGCGCGCAACGAAAACGCTCGGTTTGACGACAGCGACTGTCACTACTGGCGGCGGCAACAGCAACGGCATCGTGTCGGTGGATTACGACGGCACTGGCATCACAGCAGGGTACGGCCAGGACGACTATGGCTTCGTATACCGCCCAGCCTGGTACACAGACGTTGACGCGGATGAAGTGCAAGCGGCATTCGACGACAGCGACTTCTTCCTGGCAGGCCACTGGAAAGGCAACGAAGCGGCATCAGGCAAACCGGTCATCGTCCGTGAAAGCGATAAAGACGTTACTTTGATCGGACTTGAGCCAGGCTTCCGCGACCATACGGATTACCTGTTCCGCTTGATTTCCAACGCGCTTTATACAAAATAACAGACAGAAAAAGGAGCAGCTGAATTTTCAGCTGCTCCTTTCAAGTGCATAATCATTTCTCCACTCAATCGTGTGACAAGCGAAATAGGTTGACACGTTTAACCAATTGCTTTACTGTTAGAGACGCGATGAGCTCGTTTGCGTAAGACGACCAGCAATCCTTTGTTGGAACACGTTGTGGAGCGTGGCTAGGACGCCGCAAATTTATCGAGACCACTTTGCCTTCGGGCGAAGTGGTTTTTTAGTTGATTTATTTAAGGGAGCGGCTATGTCAATAAACAGCATGGTCGAACGTGGCGAAACAGGTTTTCCGGATGCAAAAATAAAATACGCTCAGCGATGGCGGAAATACGCACAGCAAACGATAAAATACGCACAGCAAGTGAAGAAATACGCTCAACAACGCTTAAAATACGATTCCAGCAGAACATACATAGAAGAAAACGGAGCGGCCCAAATTTCTTGGGCGCTCCGTTTTTTTATGGCCTTAAGTTTTCAATCGGTACCGGTTCGATGGCATCGGCCGGTTCAAAGCCGAAAATTTGGCTATAGAAATACAGTTCGGCTTCAATCGAACGCTTGATATTCTCTGCGATGCGGAAGCCGTGGCCTTCGCCTTCAAATGCCAAATAAGCGACCGGCAACCCTTTTTTCCTTAACGCATCAACCATCAGCTCTGCCTGATTCGGCGGAACGATTTTATCTTCGAGCCCTTGCAGGAAAATGATCGGGCAGGACAGCTGATCCGTGAAATTGATGGGCGAGCGGTCGTAATACACTTGTTTCGCTTCCGGGAACGGCCCGATCAAGCCGTCTGCATAGCGGGATTCGAATTTATGTGTTTCGGTGGTGAATACTTCGAGTTCACTGATGCCGAAATAGCTGGCGCCTGCGCGGTAGACGTCCGTGAAGACGAGCGAGGCAAGAGTCGTATAGCCGCCGGCGCTGCCGCCGACAATAACGGCGCGGTTGCCGTCGACTTCACCTTGTTTCACCAAGTACTTTACGGCATTCGCCGAATCTTCCACATCGACAATGCCCCAATTGCCTTTTAGGCGTTCCCGGTATTCCCGGCCGTAGCCGGTCGATCCGCCGTAATTGACATCGATTATCGCAAATCCGCGGCTTGTCCAATACTGGAATTCCAAATTCAAGGCGGAAGTGGCAGCACTTGTCGGCCCGCCGTGGACCGTTACGATGAGCGGCGGCTTTTCGCTTGTTGGCGCGGTGTAATCCGGATTTTTTGGACGGTAATAAATGCCGTGAGCCGTCTTGCCGTGCGCTGTCGGAAATTCAATCGCTTGCGGAATCGATAAATAGTTTGGATCCAATTCCAAATCTGAAGACACTTTCACGTCCTCCATACGGCCGTTTGCATCCATCTGTATAATGCGAAGCGGATCCGTGGGCGAGGCAGCAAGAAAGGCGGCTTCGCTGCCATTGCCATGGATGGAAGAGAACACGGTGAAGCGGCTGTCGACCGGAGCCGATTCACCGGTTTCAAGGTCGATCTTCGCCAGTCGCCGGTTGCCGTTTTGTGAATAAGAAGCAAGCACCGTCGTGCCGTTCAAAAAATCATAATCCGACCGGCCAAAAATCCAGCTCGGCCCGCCAAATTCTGCTTCCATAGGGCACACGGCTTCCACTTCGCTGCCGTTCCAGCGCATGAGGTTCCACCAATTGCTTCGGTCGGACAGGAAATAAAGTACGCCGTCAGGAGACCAGACCGGCTGCAGAATGGAATCAGCCGGTCCGCCGGCCACCATGCGGGCATTGCTTAGTGAACCATCGTCATTTAAATCAGCAAGCCATAACTGGGTTTCATCCCACGGCATATTGGGGTGGTTCCACGTCAAATACGCCAATTGTTTTGCATCCGGACTGACCCGTGGATTGGAATAGAAATCATTGCCGGAAGCGACAATCCGCTCATTGCTGCCGTCGAGGCCCATCGCGACGATGGCCGTTTCTGCGGAAATGGCGGACTGGCTATGGTCTTCGCGTATCCAGTACAAGCGTCCGCGTGAAGCATCAACTGCCGCATCGGCGTAGCGCAGATCCAGCTCCGAGGTGAGTGCGTGAAATTGCTTTTCCCCTTTTCGGACATACAGCAAATTATCATCGAAATTCGAGAAGTACAAATGGGATTGATGGACGACAAACGGCGCGCCGCCGTATTCGTGGACGCGGGTGCGCACATTGAAAGGAAGAGGCGTCAGTTCTGTCGTCGATCCGTCGGGTGTTCTTTTCATGACCGTATTGCGTCCACCTTCCAAGGGACGCTGTTCTAGCCAGTAAAGGTCCGGCCCATCCCAAGCGATGCTTAAAAAACCGACCGTGTCTTGGGTGATTAAATCAGGGGTAATCGGTGATTTCCAGCTGCCGTACGGCAAAGTTGCAGGATGTCTCATATCATTTTTCCTCCTCGGCGAGTAAACTTAGTTAAATGGTATTTCTTTATTTTACCAGTCAATCTGTCAGAATTGGCGGAAAACTTATAGTAAATATCTGCCTTTTTCCATAGACAGAAAGCGGGAAGTGTGGAAGAATAGAGCCACAATCCCGATAGAGAAAAGAGGGGGCTTATGGAGCTGAAGGGGTACGGAAAAGGCAACTGGATATTGGAATATTTTAAAGTTATTCTGGCGTTTATCGCGGCTAAATTGTTTCCGAATACAAGCGGCAAAAAAACTGTGCTGGTCGGCGGCAATCTGGGCGAAAAATACGAAGACAATGCTGCCGTGCTGCACCGGTATTTAATCAATCATTACGCGGATGAAATGAGCATTTACTGGCTTTATGACCCGAATACGGCATATGTAAAAGAGCAGAACATCCCAAATGCCATTGCGCTCGGCAGCTGGGAAAACTATGTGCTGTTTTTCCAGGCGGATTATTCGTTCCACGGCCATTCGATTCTGTATGACCTTGCGCCTTTTGCGCCCCATTTTCTGCTTTTGAACGACAAAACAGTCATGACCCACGTCAGCCACGGCATTGAAGGCTTTAAAAAAATTCTGATCCAGAAAGAAGACCTGCCGCAATTAGAGCGGACGGATTTTTTCAATTGCGCCTCGCAATTCGAACGGCGGATCAAACGGAACGAATGGGGAATCCCGGAAGAAAAGCTGATTGTGACCGGCTTTCCGCGTTTTGACCGGTATCCGGCAGATCAGCCGGCCGAACGCGTCAAACGGGTGCTGGTGATGATGACGTGGCGTGAATGGCTGCTTGAATCAGGCACCAAAGAATTCGAACAAAGCGATTACTACCTCAATACGTACGGGCTCCTGCAGCATGAAGGCATCCAAAAACTGCTGGAAGAACAGGACATGGAAGTGACCGTTGCGCTCCATCCGTTCATGCAGCGTTTTGAAAAGCATTTCGAAGAAATTTCAAGCGGCCGGATCCGTTTTGTGGCTTTTGAGGAACTGTCCATTTCCAAAGCCATTGAAGAAAACGACATGCTGCTGACCGATATCACGAGCGTCTCCTGGGACTTCCTTTATTTGAACAAACCGATTATCTTTTATTTGTTCGACCAGGAAGACTGGGAAACGAAGCGGGGAATCTACCTGGATTTGAACAAAGACTTGTACGGCTACAAAGCAAAGACGGCAGAAGATGTTTACGGATTCTTGAAAGAGATCACCGGAGGCGTCAATTTCAACAAATGGTACAGCATGGCACCGCAGTTTATCGACTTTTTTGATCAGGACAACTGCAAGCGGCTAACCGATCGAGTGTTTGGAACAAAACGTACAGAATAAAAAAAGCCTCCAGGCGGATGCATTCTGCAAATGCATCCACCTGGAAGCTTATTTTATTGGATAGAATCAACGGATTCCGTTTTGTGAAAATGCCATGGCTTGCTGAATCGATGAAAAAGTCAGCAGCGGGCGGCGCTGGTCCTGGAGCGTACCCAATTCGCGCGCCGCTTTTGGGGAAATGCCGGTGACATACAGATGTGTGCCCATCAGTTTCAGGACATCGCGTATGCTCAACAAGCCTTCCAGTGGAAAGCCTTCTTCCCAATAAAGTCCGGTGACATCAATCATAACGTGTTCGATCCGTTCTTTTTGAACGTATAAGCTCAGTTTGGAAATCAAAAGGTCAAAGCGGTGATGGGTCATGTTGCCGATTAAAGCGACAGCCGCCACATGGTCCTGCAAAGACAGGATTGGCAGCATGATCTGTTCAATTTCCAATTCTTTTTCGGTCAATTCCTGGCGTTGATTATGTTCCAGTGTAACATCGGTTTGGGTGCCGATAAAATAAAGGGCGCCCATGACTTCCACGGGTTCAATGTGCAGGCGGTTCCAGAAGAGGGATCCGTCCTTGCGGTAATTCTGCAGCGTGACCGTTACGCTTTCTCTAGCTTCGATTGCCGTTCTGATTTTCTGGCGCTCCTTGGGATCTGTTTCTTTTCGCTGGAGGAAACGGCAGTTCCGGCCCAACACTTCAGACTGCTGGTAACCGGTCATTTTTTCAAAAGTTCGGTTTGTATAGATGATCGGGTTGTCTTCCTGTGAAGGATCGGTTACGATAGTGGCCACATTGCTGCCATCCACCATAGCCTCAAGAAGCGTAAGTTGTTCTTCAAAAGCCAAAGTTTTCATCTGAATTACCTCCACCAAGTCTTGCCTTGTTTAATCGCTTATTTATCGTAGCATAACAGCCAGAAAAAACCAAAAACCTGCTTGAACGAGAAAATATCTCTGTTCAAGCAGGTTTTTTAGTTATGCCCATTTCAATCAATAAGAAGTCCAGCCGCCGTCGATTGTCACAACTTGGCCGTTCACAAAGCTTGCTTCATCGGAACCAAGGAATATCGCTAAATTCGCGATTTCTTCGGGCTGGCCGATGCGCGGGTTCAATGCCATGCCCAGCTGCTGGCGGCCCATGCCGACTTGGCTGATGTTGCTCATGCTGCTGCCGATATTGGTCGCAACTGCTCCAGGTGCAATGCCGTTCGTGCGGATGTTTTTATCGCCGTACATGAATGCCGTGTTTTTCGTCAAACCAACGACTGCATGCTTAGAAGCTGTGTAAGCGGCTCCTGCACGCCCTCCGTAAAGGCCGCCGGCAGAAATGTTGTTGACGATGGCGCCGTGCCCTTGTTCAAGGAACATCGGGATTGCCAAGCGCATCGTGTGCATAACTGCTGTTGTGTTGACCGCAAAGATGCGATCCCAGCGATCGTTTGAAATTTCGCCTACCGGTTCCATGCCGTCCATGATGCCGGCGTTGTTTACCAGGATATCCAGTTTGCCGAATGCCTGTTTCGTTTCTTCGAACAACTGGTTGATGTCTTCTTCCGAAGTAACGTTTGTTTTCACAGCAATTGCTTCAGCCCCTGTTTCTTTAAGCGCATCGGCTACTGCAGTGGCCCCTTCAAGATTCAAATCGGAAACGACGACTTTTGCGCCTTCTTTTGCATAAGCTTCCGCAATCGCTTTTCCCATTCCTGAAGCCGCACCGGTTACAATTGCAACTTTGCCTTCTAATCTCATCGTAAAAACCTCCTGATTTTTTATTGAACATTTGTCTAATAAAAAGTATAGTAGAGAAAATGAATAGCTTCAATAATCAAATAAATTTATAATGTTCATTAAACAACAGATTTTTAAATTTTGTTTAGTAAGGGGTTGGAAATGCTGAAAAGTGATTTGCGGATAACAAAAACTAAACAGGCATTGGAAGAGGCACTGCTGACTTTATTGCAGGAAAAGCCGTTGAAGTCCATTTCCATTACCGAGATCTGCCGGCTGGCCAAGATTAACCGCGGTACCTTTTATCTGCATTACGGCCAGATTGAAGACCTGTTTGAGGAATATTACAAAGAAATCATGAAAGACTTAACCGATTCGTACCAGGAGCCTTACCGGCATGCCGACATTTTAAATACGAAAGAGTTAAATCCATCAACTATCCGGATTTTCCACCATATTGAAGCATACAAGAACTTTTACCGCATCGTCTTTTCACGGACCGTGCCAATGTCTTACTATTATCTCCTGTTCAATCAAGTCCAGGATTTGCTGAAGCGGGATATGGAGCTCAAGTTGAAGTCTTCAGTCGATCCGGCGATGCTCAGCGCTTATCAGGCAAACGCCATACTTGGCCTCATTATTGAATGGGGGCGGAACGATTTTCAGCAACCAGCAGAAGATATGAACCTGCTGCTGGTCCGCATTTTGAACATCCAAACGGAAAGCCGTAGGTAAGCGGATCTGCGAGAGTTTTGGATTTCGACATATATTCATTTTCAATAGGCTTAAAAGATGGTATAGTAAAGGTACAACTCAATAGACTTTGACTTTATGTCAAGGGGGAGTAGCTGTAGGGAAACCTATTTCACAGTCGTCATTACATGGTTCGTAGCCATCGGTTGTGATAGCAATCAATTTTGCTTAGCGAGACCTTTGCCTTTTATTAGGCAGGGGTCTTTTTTGTTGGCAAAAAACACAAGGAGGATGAAAGATGGAAGCAATTTTATTGGAGTACGCTTGGGTATTACTGGTTTTGATTGGATTGGAAGGGCTCTTGGCAGCCGATAACGCCGTCGTGATGGCGGTTATGGTCAAGCACTTGCCGAAAGAGCAGCAGAAAAAAGCATTATTTTACGGGTTAGCAGGGGCATTTATCTTCCGTTTTGCCGCTTTGTTCATGATCACATTGTTGGTGAACATCTGGCAGATTCAGGCACTCGGGGCCGCGTATCTATTATTCATCTCGATTAAACACATTTACGATCAGCGAAAAAGTGAAACTGGCCATGCCATTGATGTGGAACCAGAACCGAAAAAAGGTTCCGGCTTCTGGATGACCGTGTTGAAAATTGAAATGGCGGATATCGCGTTTGCGATTGACTCGATGCTCGCAGCAGTAGCACTTGCTGTTACATTGCCGCATTTGAATGTATTCGGAATGAGCGATATCGGAGGCATCAACTCCGGGCAGTTCTTCGTCATGCTTGCCGGTGGATTGATCGGGGTCATCATCATGCGATTCGCTGCACACAAATTCGTTAAGCTTTTGGAAACGTATCCGCAGCTGGAAACAGCCGCATTCGTCATTGTCGGATGGGTAGGGGTCAAACTTCTTGTGATGACGTTGTCACACGAAAAGCTGGGCATCTTGCCGCATGACTTCCCGCACTCGACGCCATGGACGATTACGTTCTGGGTTGTATTGGTCGGCATCGTCGTTGTCGGAGCATTGCTTGGGGTTAAAAAGAAAAAAGAAGAAGAAGCTGAAGCAAAATAAGCAAGAAAATCAAGAGCCTGCTTGGATACCCAAGCAGGCTCTTTCATTTTGTGGTTTTTATCCACTACGGTGAACATGCCGATAGAAGAGGAAGAAAATTGGGTGGAACCGAAGGGCAGCTAATGCGCCGAATTGATGTAACTTTCCTCATGATGCACCATCAATTGTACAGACGTGCAGTGTGGGCAAACACTATACCCTTTTTGAATTTGGAGTGACTCGATATAAACAGGGCAGTCCTCAAACTCGCGTTTTTCAATCGGTGTCGTTATAAATCCGCACCGGTCTCCGGCATAGACGCGTTGGTGAATCGTTTTTGTTGCATGATCAATTAAATATTTCATTTCCCACACTCCTTTCTACAAGAAAAGGCAAGTATTCTATGGGTGTCTTATCCTTAGCTTACAGAAGTGCTAAAAAGAAGGGTAGTGCCGAAAAGTCTATTTTTATCTGAAAAATCAGATTTTATTTTATAGAAAGGAAATAAATATGGATTTTCTTAAGTCCTTTTGCCTATTCTGTGAGCACATCAAAAGTCCGTTGAGGAGAAACCGTCAATTCAGTGCCGAGTTTTCCCTTTCTTCATGCTGAAGCAAGCCGAATAAAATCCGTATCTAGTCGAAGCCGATTCCTATATAATAGAGCTAAATTAGAAGAACGTTTTCTGAAAGTAAGGGGGCTTTAGAATGGCAAAAGAAAAATCGCTTGAATCGGAAATCGGCAGCTATTTTTCAAACTTGCTGCGGACAAATTTTGGCAAAGGGCCGACGTCGGTTTACGTCACAATTGCTGAACCTTTTATCACGGTTCATTTTCGCGGTTTTATTTCGCCGATGGAGCGGGTGCTGATCAACCAAAAAGAACATCAGCGGATTCTGGAAACCCGGGATTTAATGATGGATGAGTTGAAACCGGACATTATGCTTGAACTAAGCAAGCATTTGAACAACGACGTACAAGAATTGTATGCGGACTGGAACCTTGAAAAAGAAACCGGCATGATTATCAGTGTATTGAACGGGGATGATTCCGAAGGCTCCATGCCAGTTCCGGAGGATATAGATCTGGAAGCTTTCCGTGGAAAAATCATCGAAGCGAGCAACAAGGCGCAAAAAGCTCCAGGCAGTACCACCATTTATTGGCTGAGTGACCGGACGATTGTCGTGCGGCGCACAGAAATTTTGGTGGAGATTGAAAAGGCACTGATCAAGAATGGATTTGAAGAACAATTGAAATTGGCTAAACGCCCGCTCGAGCATCAAATGCTGCTGGAAGTAGGGATAGAGTCCGTTTTGAACCGCTCGATAGCCGAAACTTTTTTAGATTGGAATTTTGAAAAAGACTTAGGCTTTACCATTTTTTTATTGGAACCCCCGAAAGCGAATGAAACCTGAAAGGGGTCAATGATTGCCGGCATGCAGAACCTCTTGCATGCCGGCAATTTTTTATGCAAAAATCTTCGGATATTGTTAGTAATTCCAAAAGAAAAGGTATAACACTAATACACCAGGCTTAAAAGCGAACGGCCTATTAGGAGGGTAAGATATGTTCGAGCTGATGAAGAGGGCCGTCAAAATAAATACAGCCAAGTTATTGATTTTTACAGCAATCTTTTATGTGCTTTCTGCGTTTATCATCCATTACCTTGAACCGGAGGAATTTCCAACGCCCTTTATCGGGTTCTGGTGGGTCATGACGACCGTCACGACCATCGGCTATGGCGATTATGCGCCGCGCACCGTTCCGGGGATGCTGTATGGCATGTTCCTGTATTTGTTCGGCATTGGATTGATCGGGGTCATTCTTGGAAAAATTGTGGATGCCTATTCTTATTTTAGGAGGATGAAAATGCGGGGGAAATTGGATTACAAAGGCAACAATCATTTTCTGCTGATTGGCTGGTCCAAAAGCGTCCAGAAGACAGTGGAAGAAATACTGGCGAATAAAGACATCGACAACGATGTCGTGCTGATCGATCATTTAAAGGAATCACCGTTCGTACACGAACGGTTCCATTACATCCGCGGCAATCCGACCGATATGGACATACTCCAAAAAGCGAATATTGACCAAGCCAATTCCGTATCGGTGTTTGCTTCTGAAAACGAAGACGAAGTGACGACCGACGGGAAAACGCTGTTGGTCGCTCTGGCAATCGAGGAATACGCAGAAGCCCGGAATATTGAAATTTATACCATCGCGGAAATTGTCCACGAAGCCCATATCCGGATGTTTCAGTACGCCAAGGTTGATGAATTCGTGCTGTCCACGGAATCGTTTCCGCATTTGATGACTAAGGCATTGCTGCATCACGGTTCCAGCCGGCTATTTATGAACTTGATCAGCCATGCCCACGGTGAACATATGTGGGAAATCAAACCGGACCCTTCCTGGAAAACGTACGAAGATGCTTTCGAATCCTTGCGGCGCCAAGGGGCCAATTTAATCGCGGACGGCAATGACTTAAGTATCATCCGCCGCATGCACGATGCCATTCCTTCTGACTCCCGCCTGTATGTTATCTGCGATGAAGAAACTTACCGGAAACTGGAGCTGGCACCGCTTTGAGCAAGGAAAAGGCATCTTTGCATCCTAAAAGGGTATAGTAAAAAGAGAAAAGGCGCATCTTAACGGATGCCTTTTGATAGAGTAAATTCCTCAGGTATGTGATGCACAATAATAGTACGAAAAAAGAAAGAAGGGACATCCTATGACACAGCGACCAGAAAAAACGGAAACCGGGTGGAAGCTTGAAAACAGCTACGCCCGCCTCCCGCAAGTGTTTTTTACCCGTCTCCGGCCGGATCCGGTGCAGTCCCCAAAGCTTGTGGCATTCAATGAACCGCTCGCAGAAATGCTCGGGCTCGATATAGAAGATCTGAAAAGCGACAGCGGCACAGCCATTCTGGCAGGCAATGAAATTCCGGAAGGTGCATTTCCATTGGCTCAGGCCTATGCCGGCCATCAATTCGGTTTTTTGACGATGCTTGGCGACGGCCGTGCAGTACTGCTCGGCGAACAGATCACCCCGGGCGGCGAACGGTTTGACATCCAGCTGAAAGGTGCCGGGCGCACTCCTTACTCGCGAGGCGGAGACGGACGTGCAGCCCTTGGGCCGATGCTCCGCGAATACATCATCAGTGAAGCGATGCACGGCCTCGGAATTCCAACGACACGCAGCTTGGCAGTAGTCGCAACAGGAGAAGAAATCCGGCGCGAAACCAGCCTGCCGGGAGCTGTGCTGACCCGCGTGGCAGCCAGCCATCTGCGTTTTGGCACATTCCAGTATGCTGCCGGAGTTGGCGATTTGGACAAGATCCGGGCGCTTGCGGACTATGCAATTGAGCGCCATTATGCGGACGTGGACCTTGGCGAAAACCGCTACCTTGGCTTTTTCAAAGAAGTGGCAAAGCGCCATGCCTCGCTCGTTGCGAAATGGCAGCTTGTCGGCTTTATCCACGGCGTCATGAATACCGACAACATGACAATCAGCGGCGAAACCATTGACTACGGCCCCTGTGCCTTTATGGACATGTACGATCCGGCAACAGTGTTCAGTTCCATTGACCACCAAGGGCGCTATGCTTACGGCAACCAGCCGCAGATTGCCGGCTGGAACTTGGCTCGCTTTGCGGAAACAATGGTTCCGCTGTTCCATGAAGATTCGGAAGAAGCGGTGAAACTGGCGCAAGCGGTATTGTCCGATTACATCAAATCCTATTACGCACACTGGTTGGCCGGCATGCGTGCGAAGCTCGGCTTATTCAGCGAAGAAGCGGAAGACGAAGTGCTGGTTGCCGATCTGCTCAATTTGATGAAAGAGTACGATGCGGACTACACAAATACTTTCCGTACGCTGACGCTTGGTGAGTTCGAGGGAACTTCGCTGTCCGGGAAAGCAGAATTTAACAAGTGGAAAGAACAATGGGAAGCACGGCTTGCACGCCAAGACCAGTCTATGGATGAAGCACGCCAGTTGATGCGGAGCCACAACCCGTCCATCATTCCACGGAACCACCGGGTGGAAGAAGCACTGGATGCCGCTGTCCAAAGAGGCGATTACAGCGTCATGGAGCGGCTGCTGAACGTACTCGCCGATCCATTTGCTTATTCCGAAGAACAAACCGAGTATACGAAATTGCCGCCGGAAGCGCCTGATTCTTATCAGACCTTCTGCGGAACCTGATTATATAGAAGAAAAACGGCTAACCCGGGATGGGTTAGCCGTTTAAGCTTATAGACAAAAGAATTTTTACGCATGAGAAGTGAATGAACATACAACAGGAAATACCGGATCCTCCGTTTCAGCCGGACGCGTTCCGCGGGCTCGCGCCGAACTAACTCGGAACATACGTCCCGAGTGGATTTCGGCACTTCGCTATCCCGCTGGAGTCGCCGGCTTTCACTTCGAATCCTAAACATGAAGATTATCTAGAGGTGTCGCTTTTCTTCTTGAGTTGCCTGTTTAAGAGTCAATCGGATTACCATTCACTTTCGGATCAAAGAGAGACGCCCCAACCGGTTCGGCCACGGAGACTCCTGTGGGACCAGCGAAAGCTGAAGGCCCCGCAGGAGCAAAGCGGCGAGGAGACTGAGGCTGAGCCCACGGAAAGCGAAGTGGCCGGTCCGGTTGGTTTTATGCATTTCTATTCATTTAAGTTAAACTTTGTCCACAGTCTGAAACGGCTAACCCGGGATGGGTTAGCCGTTTTTTGTCAATTATATTTCTGGATGATTGGACGCAGGCGGAAGGCGAATAGTCCGGCCAGCACGGAAAGGATCAAGTCCTTTGGCAGCGGAACGGCCATCCAAGCCCAAGCCATCTGGTAAGTAAAGCCTTCGGGTGCAGCGAACCATAGTTTGTAGGCCGCATACATCCAGTTGGTGCCGAATCCGTAATTGATGACCAGGCCGACCAGCGCTGCGACGACAAAGCCGGTGCGGGTAGGGAATTTCTTGGCGATCCAGCCGCTTGCCAGTGCAATGAGCACAAACGAAACGATGAAGCCGAATGTCGGGCTGATGATGGTGTCCATGCCGCCTGAGAAGCCTGCGAATACCGGAACGCCGGCAAGCCCGATAAAGGCGTAGACGATCATTGCGAACGCGCCTTTCCGGCTGCCGAGCAAGATGCCCGCTAAGATGGCAAAAAAGGTCTGGAGCGTAATCGGCACACCGCCGATGATAAGGAATGCGGAAATGTTTGCCCCGACGGCCATAAGCGCCGCGAACATGGCGATGTGTATTAAGTGCAAAGTCTTGGTATGATTGGATGTTCTGGATGGAGCAGTTGTCATTTTTTTCCCTCCGTTGTTCGAACTAAATTCAGTATAATCAAACATAATATTTGAGTCAACTTAATTTTTAAATAGGTTAACACAAAGAAGAGTAGAGTTTTCATTAATTTTAAATTAAACCTCTAAGGAGGGAAAAAATGCGTCATTGGTGTTAGGAATAGCAAATGTTCACTAATTCGTGCGAGAGGGAGGTGCCTGATTGCTGTTGAAACATGATATTATGACAAACGGTGAAATTAAGAGCGGTTCAGCATAGGAAGATTTTTGGCGATTGGACTGAATGGATCAATTACATAGCACATGAATAATTGAGTCAAGAGAAGAAAGTGGCAGTGCGTGTTTTGTATAAGAAATGCCTAGTGATTCAAAGTTTTTTTGAAATGGAAAAACGTAAAAGAAATCCAAAAAAAAGTTGTTTTTTAGCCATAAAATTATGGTTTAAGGTGCATATCCTATGGGCAAGCGGGTATGTACTAAAAACCAATAAAATCATTGCTGCCGCCGCTTGGAATTGTTGCAAAGACCCTGGAAAACACAAAAAATAAATGGAGGAAACGGGGCGCGAAACTAGTTTTTAACCTACGCGGTTGATCAAACGCGGATTGTGTGATCGTTTTTAAAGGAGTCAGCGATATGAACAAAAAATGGTGGAAGGAAGCAGTTGCTTATCAAGTGTATCCGCGAAGTTTCAAAGATTCGAATGGCGATGGGCTAGGCGATCTGGCAGGTGTGGCAAGCAAGCTTGATTATTTGCAGGAGCTTGGCATTAACGTCATCTGGATTTGTCCGATGTACCAGTCGCCGAATGATGACAATGGCTACGACATCAGCGATTATCAGGAGATTTTGGACGAGTTTGGGACAATGCAGGACTTTGACCATCTGCTTGAAGAAGTGCACAAGCGCGGCATGAAGCTTATCATTGATCTGGTCATCAACCACACAAGCGACGAACATCCCTGGTTCCTGGAATCCCGTTCATCAAAAGACAATCCGAAGCGGGACTGGTATATTTGGCGGGACGAACCGACCAACTGGGAAAGCATTTTCGGCGGGCCGGCCTGGGAGTACGACAAAGAGACGAAGCAGTATTACCTGCATTTGTTTTCGAAGAAGCAGCCGGACTTGAATTGGGAGAACCCCGAAGTGCGAAAAGCGTTGTACGAAATGGTGAACTGGTGGCTGGACAAAGGCATCGACGGCTACCGGGTGGACGCCATCAGCCACATCAAAAAGGATTTCAGCGACATGCCGGACGATGCTCATCGGGCGTTTATCCCGGCTTGGGAAAAAATGATGAACGTCGAAGGCATTCAGCCGCTGCTTGCTGAACTTCGCGATGAGACGTTTGCGAAATACGATATCATGACGGTCGGAGAAGCAAACGGCGTCAAAGTCGATGACATCGGCGAATGGATCAGCGAAGAAGACGGCAAATTCAATATGGTGTTCCAGTTTGAAGATATGGGGCTGTGGAATGCCGATTCAAAACACGGCATTGATGTCCGCAGGCTGAAAGAAATCCGTTCCCGCTGGCAAAAAGGCGTGGAAGGCAAAGGCTGGAATGCGCTGTTCATTGAAAATCACGACAAACCGCGTGTAGTTTCGACATGGGGCAATGACCGGCAATACTGGCGTGAAAGTGCGACGGCATTCGCCTGCATGTACTTTTTCATGCAAGGCACACCGTTCATTTACCAGGGGCAGGAAATCGGCATGACCAATGCGCCGTTTGAAGAAATCGAGCATTACAACGATGTGCGGACCCACAATCTTTACTTCTACAAACGGCAGACCGGCATGATGCATGATGACGTCATGACGCTCATCAAAGCGACGAGCCGCGACCATTCCCGTACGCCGATGCAATGGGACGCAAGCCCGCACGGCGGTTTCTCGACTGCGGAACCTTGGCTCCGCGCCAATCCGAACCACAGTTGGCTGAACGTGGAAGCACAGAAAAACGATCCGCATTCGGTGCTGTCGTTCTATAAACAAATGATCTGGCTGCGCAAGCACATGGAAGTGCTCGTATACGGCCGCTACAATCTTGTAGAAATGGGACACGAATCGGTTTTTGCCTATACACGGGAAGATGAGCACGAAAAAGTCCTCGTTGTAACCAATCTGGGGCAGCATGCCTGCTGGTGGGACGAACCGGAAGACGGCACTTTATTGTTAGCCAATTATAAAGTAATCGATCCGAACCAACTGTACCCTTACGAAGCACGTGTTTATAAAATGAAACTCAATCAGTGAGGTTTCCCACTGCCCGTTAAAGCGGGATAAAATGAAACAAAATATAAAGAAAGCTGTCCTACTGAAGGACAGCTTTTTTGCGGAGAAATAGATTTCTTTTGCAAAGTTTTATTCGTAACCGAGTTTATTTTTAATTGAAAATAAAGTGATTTATTCTTTTTCTTATTCGGTAATTATTGGTAATATAAAGGGAGAACTGGAGGTCGGAAAATGAAGAGATACTGGGCAGCAATTTTATTAATCGGAGTGTTTGTGCTTTTGGCAGGCTGTTCGCAGCAGGCCACGCCGGAAGACCGGCTGGCGGCATATATCAACCATTGGAATAAAGGCGAGTATGCCGAAATGTATGACGGATTTTTGAATGACGGCACGAAACAGGCGTATGACAAAGCGCAGTTCGTGGACCGCCAGCAAAAACTGAAAGAAGACTTGGGAATCGATGGGCTGGAAGTGGCTTATACGAAACCGGCAGAAGATGCAAAATGGGAAGAAGAGCAGCCGGCGGATTTTCCGGTGCAGGTCAAAATGAACACACTCGCCGGACCGGTGGAGTTTGAAAAAACGATGACGCTTCTTCACGAGACGCAAGGCGAAACGGAAGACTGGTTTGTGGAATGGGATCCGTCGTTCATCTTCCCGCAATTGGAAGTCGAAGACGAAATCCGCATCGACCGCATCAAAGCGGTGCGCGGGGAAATTCTGGACCGCACCGGAAAAGGAATCGCCATTAACGGCGGCGGCTACAATATCGGCATTGTGCCCGAAAAATTCACGGACGACAAGAAAAAAGCCGAGCTTGCGAAACTGCTGAACCAGACGGTCGAACAAATCGATGCGAAGCTTGAGCAGGACTGGATCAAGCCGGAATTATTTGTGCCGCTTGCAAAAATCGCGCGCAACAATACGGAAGTGCTCGATAAAGCCATTGCCATTCCAGGTGTCGCAGCGCAGCAAGTAGCGATGCGGGAATATCCGTACGAAGAAGCGCTGGGGCATTTGTCGGGTTATATCGGCAGCATCACAGCGGAACAATTGGAAGAGCGGAAAGACGAGGGCTACACAACCGGCGACCAGATCGGGCGCCAAGGCTTGGAGCGGACATTTGAAGAACAGCTCCGCGGCAAAGACGGCATGCGAATCTGGATCGACAAACCGGCAGAAGGCGTGGAGCCGATTACGGTTGCCGAACAACCGGTGACAGACGGCGAAACCATCACGTTGACGATTGACGCGGAACTGCAGAAAAAAGCGTTCGCTTCGATGAAAGGCGAACCGGGAACAGCGGCAGCGGTGAATCCAAAAACGGGCGAAACTTTGGCGCTCGTTTCCTCGCCAAGCTTTGACCCGAACGAATTCACGCTCGGCATCAGCGGCGACCGCTTTAAGGAACTGGAAGCCGATCCACTGACGCCGTTGTTCAACCGCTTTGCCCAGGCCTATGCACCCGGTTCGACCTTGAAACCGGTGACGGCCGCAATCGGCTTGGAAGCGGGGACCTTGAAGCCTGCAGAAGGCTTGGAAATCAGCGGCAAGTCGTGGCAAGGCGTCACGCGCCTGCATCCGGAAGCACCGAATCCGATTGATTTGAACAAAGCCTTGGTGTTCTCAGACAATATTTACTTTGCCCAACAGGCACTCAAAATGGGCAATGAAACCTTTGCCGAAGGCTTGAAGAAATACGGCTTCGGGGAAGACATTCCGTTTTCGATGAACTTAGAGGCTTCCCAGATTTCCAATGAAGGCACCATCGATTCGGAAAGCCAGCTCGCAGCAACTTCGTTCGGCCAAGGGCAGATGCTGACGAACATCCTGCATTTGGCGACGATGTACGAACCGTTCCTGACTGACGGCATCATGTACAAACCGACGCTTGTGCTGGACGACAAAGATGCGCAGGTTTGGAAAGAAGGCTTGATTTCAGCGGAAAACGCAGCGACGCTCCGCAAAGGCATGCGTAACGTAGTGGTTGACGGCTATGCGCAATCGGCGAACATTCCAGGCGCTGCGCTTGCCGGTAAAACCGGTACAGCCGAACTGAAAGCAGCCGGGGAAGAACGCGGCAAAGAAAACGGCTTTTTCGTCACATACAACGAAGCCGATCCGACGCTTCTGCTTGCGATGATGGTTGAAAACGTCGAAGACAATGGCGGCAGCGATTACGTGGCCGGCATGGCGGCGGAAGTGTTTAAATAAGAGCGATGATTTTTCAGGCTGTCGAGAGCTTCTCGGCAGCCTTTTTGTTTTGTCTAAATGCGTTCATTTGAAGGGAACGGCGATAGAAAGTTGAAAAACTTCGATAAAGTTGTGAGAAACTTCGATAGAAACACTGGAAACTTCGATAGAAAACTTAAATACTTCGATAAGAATAGCCGGAAACGTCGATAAAGGGTTGGGGCTCGTAGCAGAGCATAAAGCGATGTTTCTTTTTAACGCACAAAAAAGCACTGCAGCATGCAGTGCTCAGAAAATGTTTCATATACAAATCTTCACCGAACTTTCCCCACCACCGGATAAGCTTCAAGCACTGCATCCACTTCATCGATCAAAATTCGCAGATAGCTTTGGTCGGAGGTGAAGGTGCAGGACAGTTTGGCGCTGTCTCCTGCCGGAAAGCGGGTCTCCAAGTTCCAGATGATCTTGCCGAGTGAATTCATCGTGCCGGTCAGATGGATATAGTCATCCAGGTTTTTTAACGTGGCGGTTCCTTTTAAGGCCTCGTTCATGTCGCGCAGCTCATCAACAAATTCCTTCAATTCATTTGTTCGGAGGTCTGCTTCAAAATGCGCGGTGTATCCGGGGATTTCCAGATGGATGCGGGAAGCGATCCAATTGGCATCCCAATAATCCCGGCTATTCGGGTAATTCCGCTGCAGCACTTCGATTTCCAATTTCGTTTTGTCACCCAACACAAGAAATTTCAATCTTTTCACCCCGGTCATGATAACTGTTTTAACTTAAGTCTATCAATAATGCACAGAAAAGAATATCGAAAGAAAAAGAAAAAAGCGGAGTGTCAATAAACCTTTGAATGAAGCTCGAAAACCGATCCAACTTTTTGACTCTCTTGATGGATAGGAGTAGATTTAAGCTATCGAAAAAGATGGTTCGAAATGGAACTGTTCGAAAATGGAAGGATGAGCATGGACCATGAAAGAGGAAAATGAAAAGTTAACGCGTTCGATCCAGTTGATGCGGTCATTCCGGAATGTGCAGAAAAACTTGATTTGCCTGGAGCAGCAGACGGCAGCCCGGAATGGGTTGTCGATGCCGCAATATGCGATTTTGATGACGCTTGGAAAATGCAAAGAGATGACGCAGAAGAAGGTGGGGGAAGTGACGTTTCTCCCGAAAAGCACCTTGAGCCAGGCGGTGGATGGCCTGGTTCGTGACGGGTTTTTGGACCGCCGGCAAGTGGAAGACAACCGGCGGGAAATGCAGCTCGCATTGACCGAAAAAGGCGTGTCGCTTGTCGAAGCAGTCCATCAGCAAGAAGGCGGAAGCCATCAGCGGTTCCAGGAAGCCGTGGAGTCGCTGAGCGATGAACAATACGAAAAACTGCTGGAGATCCACCAGCACATTTCCGCGCACTTGGACGTGCGTGAGTTAGAGGAGCAGCGCAAATGATACGAATTCTAAAAAACTTGAGTGTCTACAAATGGCTTATTGTCGCTGTCACGCTTCTGATTTTTGGCCAGTCGATGGCGGACCTTTTTTTGCCGACTTTGATGGCAGATATCATTGACAATGGGGTCGTGAAAGGAAATATCCCGTATATCTGGCAGATCGGCGGCTGGATGCTGTTGATTTCCGCGCTCGGGGCGGTTGCTTCGATTACGGCGAGTTACTATTCATCAAAAGCCGCAATGGGCTTAGGGCGTGACCTTCGCGGCCGCGTGTTCAAGCATGTGGAGAAATTTTCGCTGCAGGAGTTTGACCAGGTCGGCACGGCGTCGCTTATTACCCGGACAACAAACGACATCACACAGATCCAGCAAGTGGTCATGATGATGCTGCGCATGGTCATCAGCGCACCGATCATGCTCGTCGGCGGTTTGATCATGGCGATTTCCCAAGATGCGAAATTGTCGCTGGTCATTGTCGGCGCAATGCCGTTTCTGGCAGGTTCAATCATTTTGATTTTCAGAAAAGCAATGCCGTTGTTCCAGGAAGTGCAAAAGCGGCTCGACCGCCTGAACTTGGTGCTGCGTGAAAACTTGACCGGCATCCGCGTCATCCGGGCGTTCAACCGCGAAACGGAAGAAAAAGCCCGGCTGCAAGGAGCGAACCGCGATTTGACGGACGTCTCCATCCGGGTCAATAAAATCATGGCATTCATGATGCCGGTCATGATGCTCGTCATGAACTTGACGGTTGTGGCGGTTATTTGGTTCGGCGGCATCCGCATTGACAACGGGGCGATGCAAATCGGTGATTTGATGGCCTTTATCCAATACGTCATGATGATCATGTTTGCACTGGTCATGGCGTCGGTCATGTTCGTCATGGTGCCGCGTGCCGCCGTTTCGGCGAACCGCATCAACGAAGTGCTGGATATGAAACCGTCATTCCAGGACTTGGGCAACGATACGGCGGACCGTGAACGCGGCACGCTTGAGTTTGAAAACGTGACCTTCAGTTACCCGGGAGCCGAGAAACCCGCGCTGTCGGACATTTCCTTCAAAGCGAAGCCGGGTGAGGTCACCGCCATTATCGGCGGGACCGGCTCCGGGAAGTCGACATTGATCAATTTGATTCCGCGTTTCTATGAGATTTCAAGCGGGGCCATCCGGGTCAACGGCGTCGATATCCGGAATGCGTCGCAGGATGAAGTGCGTTCGAAGCTCGGCTTTGTGCCGCAGAAATCGATTCTCTTTACCGGCACGATTGCCGACAACATCCGCTTCGGGAAAGAAGAAGCGACGCAGGCGGAACTTGAACACGCCGCCTCGATTGCCCAGGCAACTGAATTTATCAGTGGGCTGAAAGAAGGCTACGCGACCGAAATTGAGCAAGGCGGTTCGAACTTATCGGGCGGCCAGAAGCAACGTCTCGCGATTGCCCGGGCGCTTGTCCGGAAGCCGGATATTTATATTTTTGACGATAGTTTTTCGGCGCTTGATTTCAAGACGGATGCACGGCTTCGCAAAGCGCTGAAAGATGAAACGAAAAATGCGACGGTCTTGCTGGTGGCGCAGCGCGTCAGCACGGTCGTCGACGCCGACCGCATCATCGTCCTGGAAAACGGGCGGGTTGTCGGCATGGGCACGCACGAAGAATTGATGAACAGCAACGAAGTCTACCGGGAAATCGCCTATTCCCAGCTGTCAGAGGAGGAGATTGCATGAGCAACGAAAAACGGCCTCCAGGCGGCAGACCCGGCGGCGGACACGGCGGGCCTCCGGGCATGAGCATGCCTGCCGAAAAACCAAAAAATTTCAAAGTGACGTTCAGACGGCTCGTCCGGTATTTGAAGCCGCGCAGCAAACGATTGACGGTGGTCTTCCTCGCTGCCATTTTAAGTACAGTGTTCTCGATTGTCGGACCGAAACTGACGGGGAACGCCATCACGGAATTGTTTGAAGGGGCATATGGCAAACTGCAAGGAACGCCGGGTGCCGGCATCGATTTTGGCGTCATCGGCGAAATCCTGTTGGTGCTGGCCGGATTGTATATCTTCAGCAGCCTCTTCAGTTATTTGATGCAGTACATCATGTCGACGGTGGCGCAGGATACGGTGTATGACTTGCGCCAGGATGTGAATAAAAAACTCGAGAAGCTGCCTTTGAATTATTTTGACGGCCGGCCAAACGGCGAAACTTTAAGCCGCATGACGAATGACATCGACACCATCGGCAGTACGCTGCAGCAAAGCTTGACGCAATTTATTACGTCAGTTGTGATGCTGGTCGGAATCATTGTCATGATGCTGACAATCAGTCCGTTATTGACCTTGATCGCATTTGTTTCCTTGCCTCTGTCGCTGTTTGTCATCCAGCCGATCTTGAAGCGGTCGCAGACACAATTCGCCAACCAGCAGCGCTCGCTCGGCGAATTGAACGGCCATATCGAAGAAATGTACACCGGGCATCCGGTGGTGAAGGCATTCGGCCATGAGAAAAAAGCGGTGGCCAAGTTTGAGCAAGTGAACGACGAATTGTACGAAGCGGGGCGGCGCGCCCAGTTTATCTCGGGAATCATCATGCCGCTCATGACGTTCATCGGCAACTTCAGTTATGTGGTGATCAGCGTTGTCGGCGGGATTCTCGTGACGCAGCGGGCGATTTCAATCGGGGACATCCAAGCATTCATCACGTATTCGAAACAGTTTACCCAGCCAATCATGCAAGCGGCGAATATCGCGAACATCGTCCAGTCGACGGTGGCGGCAGCGGAACGTGTCTTTGAACTGCTCGATGAACCGGAAGAACAGAAGGAAGTCGCAGCAGTCAGCCTGGACAGAGCGAAAGGCGCGGTGGTGTTCGAAGGAGTCGACTTCGGCTACGGCGAAGAATTGCTGATCCACGATATGAACATCCGAGTGAAAACGGGGCAGACAGTCGCCATCGTCGGGCCAACGGGTGCCGGCAAGACGACGTTGATCAACCTGTTGATGCGCTTTTATGAATTGAACGCGGGACGGATCCTGATCGACGGCCTGGATACCCGCGAAATGTCCCGAAGCTCGCTCCGGCATAGCTTCGGCATGGTGCTGCAGGATACCTGGCTTTTCAACGGCACCATCAAAGCCAATATCGCCTACGGCAAAAACGGTGCGACCGACGAAGAAATCTTCGCCGCAGCCGATGCCGCGCATGCGGACCATTTCATCCGTACGCTGCCGGACGGCTATGACACCGTGCTGAATGAAGAAGCATCAAATATTTCACAGGGCCAAAAACAGCTCTTGACGATTGCACGCGCCATATTGGCGGACCCGCCGATCATGATTTTGGACGAAGCCACGTCAAGCGTTGATACGCGGACGGAAATCTTCATCCAGCAGGCGATGAACCGGCTGATGGAAGGGCGCACAAGTTTTGTCATTGCGCACCGCCTGTCAACCATCAAAGATGCTGATTTGATTCTCGTGATGGACAAAGGGAATGTCATCGAACAAGGCACCCACACCGAATTGCTTGAGAAAAACGGCTTTTACGCCGATTTGTACAACAGCCAGTTTTCGGAGAAAGTGGCCATTTAATTTGGATAGAAAGAAACCGCTCAACAAGTTGTTGAGCGGTTTTTATTAATTTCTAAACCCTTTTTTATGGAGAAAGACGACTTTCCGGTTCTTTTTCCAAACGTTTTCACGGATCAGCCAAGCGGGTAAACCGGCGAGTAAGACGGTACCGACGGCAAGAACGATGAGGTTCGGCACTGCTTTCTCAGCAATTTCGGACATTTCCTGCACACGCAGTGCTTCCGGCCAAGTGGGGGCATAGGCCATCGTGAGCGCATAAAAAGCGTTGTAGGCGATATGCAAAATGATCGGTGCCAGCAAATTCTGCGTTTTCAAATACAGCAAGGCCGCAATGATGCCGAACAGGAACGCGCCAAGAATGTCATCGTGCATCAAGCCGAACAGCAGGCTCGAGATGAACACACCGCCCCAGCGGGAAGTTTTCAGCGCCATCCGTTTCAACAGCACGCCGCGGAAAATGAATTCTTCTGCAATCGGTTCAAGCAAAATCATAATGGCAACCGTGATAGCCAAGTAAAGCGGACTTGCCGGCAGCGGAACCGGCTCCAGCAAATAAGCAGCCCAGCCCGGCGCAATCGACTCGAAGACGTTCAGCTGAAGCCACAAAAAGCCCAGTGAAAAAGCGATTGACCCGACAATCAGCCCAATAACTGCGCCGATCCAGCGTTCGATGCCTTGCGCAAAGGCGAATCTAGACAGCGTCACGCCCTGCAGGCGGAACTGATAGGTAAAAAACCAGGCGGGCACGATCCCGTAAATGGCCACCGATACCAGGATCCATTCCAAGTCATCGCTCATCGGGAAAACGGTCGTGGCGTAAATCAGCGAAAGGTAAACAGTCAGGGTAATCCCGACAATATAACGAAACTTCATTTTCTCAAACATTCGTGCACCCCTTATGTAGAATAAATCCAGTATAGCAGGAGTTTAGGCTTATGGAACTAAAAATAAAGTGAAACTCCATCAGTGGTTTTTCCACTGATGGGTAGTTGAACCAATCGGGCTTTTACGGTCAGTAGACTTCCCGCTCAAAAAAGCAGGAGTCCAACTGCCCGTTAAAGCGGGGAAAATCCCAAAACGCCGTTAAGGCATTTCGGGATGATCGGGTTCATTCTGCAGGGCTTCTCCTTGTTTCTCTAAGAAGGCTTGGTACTTCTCTTCTTCTTTTTTCTTGTTCAAGCTTTGCGCCAGCCGCAGGATAACCGCGAAGATCAGGATGCTGGTGACGAACAGGACAATCGCATTCGGCACGGCTTTCGTGTAGATGTCCGCGCTTTCCATCACGGTCAGCCATTCGGGCCAGCCGGGGCTGATGAACATCAAACCGACAACAAGCGAGTTATGGAAGATGTGCAGCAAAATCGGAATCAGCAGATTGTCCGTCAGCAAATACAAAATCGACGCCGTCACGCCGAACAAGAACGCGCCGAAAAAGTCCATGTGGAGCATCCCGAACAACAGGCTCGATGTTCCGATCCCTTCCCACATCGACGTCTTGGAAATCAGCCGTTTTAGGAGAAGCCCCCGGAACATGAATTCTTCCGCAATAGGTCCAATCACTGCAACAATGAGCGATACAGTGATTAGATATGCAGTGTTGTCTGGAAACGGTGCCCGCTCGAGAAGTGAGTCGACCATCCAGGGAGCGACCGGCATCAAGACGCGCAGCTGCAGCCAAAGCATCGCCATGGAAAAAAACGTCGACAAAGTGACAAGGCCGGCGAGCGGCAACAACCAACGCGAAGCGCCTTTCAAGAACACGACGCGTGACAGCGGCACTTGCTGCTTTTGAAACTGCCGCCCGAAATATAGGACCGGCACAATCACATAAAAGGTCAGCTGGATGCCGACATCCAAGATGAGCGGATTTGGCGAAAGCTGCACCAGTGCGAAGGCGGCAATCAGTATTCCGAAAAACATCCAGCGGACAAAGTCACGGGTCCTCATTTCTTCAAACATGCTATGCACCGCCTCTCAGGTTGACCTAAGGCAAGCGAGAAAAGTAAGCATCAGCGACAGAGGTGTTTAGTTACTTATATTTTACCCGAAAATGGGAAGACTAACTATTTTGGAGGAAGTTTGGAGGAGGAAAAATTCTCATTTTTGCGGAAGGAAAAACCGCCCGGAACCGGACGGTTTTCTGTTATGTATGAAAGTTTAAAGCCCTTTTTGCTGAAGTTCCAGCTTCTTCTGTTCCAACGCAATCTTGTCGCGCTCCAGCTGGATTTTCGCTATGTTCACTTGTGCTTTCATGCGCATGTCAAAGCCGATAAGCACCAGAAAGGCGAGGCCAAGTATAGCCGCCAATGCAAATAATCCGATTTCCATGGAATTCCTCCTTCATAAAAGACTTCTGCTTATTCTACGGAAGAGATAAGGGGAAGTTTCAACAGTTTTAGGAGGAAGGCAATTGATTTATCAGCCGGAAGCATATTTCTGAAGCTGCTGTGCGTATTTTAACCTTTGTTGAGCGTATTTCCGGGATTGCTGTGCGTATTCTTAAAACAACCGAGCGTATTCTAAAAACGAGACCGCAAACCCTTTAAAAGACAGATGCCCAAACATAAAAAACGCACCAGCTAAGTTCAGCTGGTGCACCAAAAAGATTTAATTGAACGCAGCCATCACTTCGGCTACCAAATACGCCGCAAGCTTTGTAGTCTTGCCGTTCTCGTCAATTGTCGGATTGACGTCGGAAATATCGAAGCTTTGCACTTTTGGGTTCGCGACGATGTGCCACAGCAATTGCCGCACGACGACCGGTTCGAGACCGAACGGAGACGCGTCGACGATGCTTGGGGCATGGAACGACGACAGCGATTCCATGCAGAAGCTGACGATGATGTGGTCGTGCTTGTCGCAAAATGCATCGATGACGTTTTGCGTGCTTTGCAAGTCGCGCAGCGCAAGGTCTTCTGCGAGGACATACTGCGCACCGAGCTTGTCGGCCTGATTGAATGTGGCGCGTGTGTTGCCGAGCGGCTGGACGCCGAGCACCAGGTAGCCGGCATTGTCATCCGACTCCAGGATTTGCTTGAACATCGTGCCGGCATGCGGGCGATCCGACTCCTGCAGATCGAAATTGGAATCGATGCTGATGATGCCGATTTTCGCATCAGCGCCGAAAAAGCGCCGCGATCCCCAATAATGGCCGTAAGTGGTTTCGTGTCCGCCGCCGAGGATGATCGGCGTCGATCCGCAGCGCAGCAAATTGCTGACGTGTTCGCCCAGTTCCCGCTGCGCTTTTTCCATCTTGCCATCTTTTTGCATCACGGTGCCGGAATCAATCAGCGGGCGCCCGCCCAAATGATCGGGCAATTGCGCCAGCTGGCTCCGGATCTGATCCGGTGCTTCGGCAGCTCCAGCCTGTCCGCCGCTGCGCTGGACGCCTTCATCGCATTCAAAGCCGAGGATGGAAAAAGAGCCTTTCGGCGCCTCGATGCTGCTCACGAATTCGACGCTTTGGTGAAAGCGGAAACTGTCCCGGTCTGACTCGCTGTCGATCGGTCCGTGCCAAAAATGCTTTCTCGGTAATTTATACAAATAGAACACCTCGAGTAAATATATTATAAAGCTTCATCTTCCTATTGTAATGAATTTCAGGGAGCTGTGCATGAAAACATTCCCCAAACGGCCAAGAACAAAAAAGGAAAGCCGCCAATGTGGCGGCTTTCCTTCTGATTTATTTGGTCAATCTGCTTTTTGATTCAAAAGAACCAATCCCATTAAGAGGATTCCTTGTCAGTTTGGCGTTCGATTTCCATGTACTGGCGTGCCCATTGCTGCAAGGGCTGGAGGCTGTCTGCCAAAGCGCTGCCTTTTTCGGTCAGGCGATACATGGCTCCGGATGCGCCGCTTTCCACGGCTTTCTCAACCAGGCCTTCTTCTGCAAGTTCGGAAAGCTTCAGTGACAGCGATCTGGAGGTAATGCCCTTAATGTCGCGCTTGATGTCCGAGAAACGCGCTGTCTGGTTTTCACATAGCGATAAATAATGGACGAGCTGTCCGGTCCATTTTTTCCCGAGCACCTGAAAAGACGCTTCTATATATGGAGAGACTTTCATTTTTATCACTCCTTAACAAAATTGCGAACACTTAAAGATTATCGAAGTATAAAAAGTATACTAGTGGAGTAGAGTCAGATGAAAACGACCTCTTCCAGGTTTCGCACCCTGGAAAAGGCCTATCCACTTTTACTCTTTTTCCGTCAAGAACGAAATGACCACAAACAACAGGAAAGCAAGCAAGAGCAATGATCCGCCGATGATGAACAGAATCATCACCAATGTTTCATTCCAATTGAATGGATTCAAGTTGTAGATCCACATGCCGGCCGTTAAGCCGAATGCGCCGGCCATAGCGAGGACACTGTGAACGGCAACCAATTTCTTGTACTTGACCGTATAAACGCGGTAGAAAATGCCCCACGCAAATACCGACAGCCAGCCGACGACTAAGATGTGGGCGTGGACAGGGCGCAGCGAATAATCCATTTCGCCCGCCATTTGTGAACCAAGAAATGTGCCAATAAAGCCAAAAATGGCTGCGAACTGGATCAAGCGTAGACTCCAGGTTTTTTCCATAGTAAGAACCTCCAGTAAGTTAATGTTTCGTATCCGGATGCGGGAAGGTGATGGTAAATTCGCTTCCTTCTCCGGAGTGGCTTTGGACTCTGATTGTTCCGCCGTGCAGCGTGACGATTTGCTGGACGATGGACAAACCGAGCCCGGTGCCGTCGTTTTTGCGTGCCGCATCAACGCGGTAAAAGCGCTCGAACAGCTGCGGGATGGCGTCTTCCGCAATGCCGATGCCGCTGTCTTTGAACGACACCGCTATCCCATTATCAGTCGAACGCAAGTTGATTTCAATACTGCCGCCGGGTTTATTGTACTTGATGGCATTGGTCAGCAGGTTGTCCCAGACGTTTTGGAGCAGTTCCGCATCCCCGTGGAATAAAACCGGGGCCAGCTTGTACGAGATGTCGATGTCTTCCTCTTCCAGGCGCCAGCGGTATTTCTGCACAACGCTTTTCAAACTTTCATCGAGGCGGAACTCGGCAGCTTTCATCGGGTAGGCGCCTTGGTCAAGCGAAGTCAGCAGCAGCAATTGCCGCGTCAGGCTGGACAGCCGTTTCGCTTCCTGGTCGATGATCGACGTGTAGGCGAGGCGGTCGCTGTCTGACAGGTCCGGCGACTTTAACAGGTCTGCATAGCCCTGGATGTTCATGAGCGGCGACTGGAAATCGTGCGAGACGTTATTGATGAACGATTTCCGCGCCAGGTCGTTATGCTTCAATTGCGTCTGCATCAAGTTGAAGCTTTCCGACAGTTGGCCGATTTCATCGTTGCGCTTGATTTCCAGCGGGTAGCTGTAGTTTTCGCGTGCAATGTAGCGGGTCGCTTCGGTCAATTGGACAATCGGGCGCGTCAATTGGCGGGCCATCCAGATCATGCCAAGAATGCTGACAATGCCGATGGCGCCGACAAACCCGATCAGGACGGCGTGGATATCAGTCGCGACAAGTTTCGTGTCCTGCCGGATGAAAAGTCCATAGGTTTCGTCCTCAAACGTAAACGGCACCCCGACCGTGTTATGAAGCTTGTTCGAGAAATGGGCAATCATGAAAATTTTGCCCGAAAAATCATCCAGGCCGGTATACATTACGCCGTCGGATATGACGCGCTCGGCTTCCTGCGGCAACGCTGTGTCGTCAAACGCGTCCCCGTAAAAGGTTTTCCCGCCGCTGCTGTCGACGACCGCAATCTGGTAGCCGAGCTTCGCCACCGCTTCCAAGTACCGGTCAAAGCTTTCTTTCGAATACGGCACATAATTGACCGTCGACACAATTTCTCCTGCGACGGCTATGTTTTTCTCGATTTCCTGTTCTTTGGTGACCGTCAAATAGAAAAAGTTGGCGATGGCAAAACCGATCAAAATGGAAATGGCCAGGATGAACAGCGTAGAAACAATAAATTGGCGGTAGAGCGACTTCATTTCGGCGCCTCGAGTTTATAGCCGATGCCGCGCAGTGTATGGATTTCAACATTGGCGCCGTAGCGCTTCAGCCGGTCTCGAATGCGATTGATATGGGTGTTCAAGGTCATTTCATTGCCTTCGTTGTCTTCGCCCCAAACCTGTTCCATCAACAAGCTGCGGGGCGTAGCCATATTGGCGCGCGCCGCCAGGACCGACAGGATTTCGAATTCCTTCAGCGGCAGGATCAAAGTTTCATGGTCGATGGCCACTTCGAAATTGCGGCGGTTGATCGACAGATTGCCGGCGTTCAGATTTTCCTGCAGAGAACGCTCGGAACGCCGGAGCACGACTGCGACACGGAACAACAGCTCGCGCGGTTCAAACGGTTTGACCATATAATCTTCGGATCCGGACATAAAGCCTTTTTCCTTGTCGTCAAGCTGCCCCTTTGCCGTCAGCAGAATTACCGGGATTTCCAGCTCCTGCGTCAGGATTCGGGTCAATTCAAACCCATTCATTCCGGGCATCATGACGTCGACAATGGCCAAGTCGACGGTGAGCTCTTCAAGCAGCAGGAGCGCCTGTTCCGCGTCACTTGCCTTGTAGACGGTATAGCCTTCTTTGCCGAGATGAATCGCGACCAGCTGCTGAATATAAAGGTCGTCGTCCACGACGAGTATTTTCATTGGAATTCCTCCCCATCAATAGAAAGCCCGGCATATTGGCAGCCGGGCTATCGGCTCATTCCATTATGCAGGGTTTACTTGTCTTTTTCAAAAAACAAAATCAGGGCCGGAAGCAGCATGCCGCGCACGAGGAACGTATCGATCAGGATCCCAATGGATACCATAAAGCCAAAGACGAACAAATCGGCGATCGGCATCGTCGTAAGGGCTGCGAATGTTGCCGCCAGGATGATTCCGGCGCTTGAAATCACGCCGCCGGTATTGCGGATCGCCACTTCGAGCGCGTCTTTCACTTTGCGGGTTTTCCGCTCTTCCATAAAACGCGATACCAGGATGATGTTGTAGTCAATGCCGAGTGCGACCAGGAAGATGAACGCATAGACCGGCACGCGCGTACTGATGGCGTCAAAACCGAACAGCACATCGATAAGGAAAATTCCCAAGCCTAGCGCTGATACATAAGAGAATAGGATGGTTGCCATCATATAGAACGGCATTTTCCATGAACGGGTCAGAACAAACAAGAGCACCAGAATCAAAATCGTTTCAAGCGCTACGATTTTGTAGATGTCGCTGTTGTTGACGTTGCGTTCGTCCACCAGTTTTGGCGTGATGCCGCCGAAATGCGTTTCGCCGTCAATTCCCGCTTCTTCAAGAAGGGCTGCGCTGTCATCCCGCAAGTTTTCAACAAAATCAAGCGCTTCTGTTGTATACGGGTTAATGGATAAGGCTAAGTTGTATTTCACGGCTTCGCCGTTTTCGGTTTGGCCGGAAAGACGGGCAGAGGCAATTTCGTCGTAAGCTGTCAATTGCTCAGAAAGAGCAGCAGCTGCTTCTTCCGAAATCGGCTCATCGCTGACGACCAAAAGAGTAGAAGGCGCGATTTCGCCTTTTTCGAATTTCTCTTCGACAATTTCATAGCCGACGCGTGATGGCATATCGTCCGGGAACGATTTCACTGTGTCGAATTCAAATTCCAGGTTCACGACGTTGAGTGCCGAGATGATCATCAAAATCGCGACAAGTCCGCCGGACAATACGGGTTTGTTGACGACGAATTTCGCAACCGGCCCCCAGATGCCGTGCTTGACGTTTTTCGCGTCGCCGTATTTCGGAACTTTCGGCCAGAACGCTTTACGACCGAACAAGGTGAAGAGTGCCGGCACTAATGTAATGGAAGCAATCATGATGACAAATACCGCAGTCCCGAAGATCGGTGCGAAGTTCGCGTAGTCGCGGAAGTCCGCAAAGAACAGGACGAGCATTGCCGCAAGTACGGTGCCGCCTGCGAAGAAGACCGGTTCACCGGTTGCGCGCATGGCGTATTTCATCGCTTCGTATTTGCTTTCATAATGGTTCAGTTCTTCGCGGTAGCGGGAGAACACGAACAGCGAGTAATCGATGACGGCCGCGAACAACAGAATGCTCATAATTGACGTCGTCTGGCTTGTCAGTTCCAAGCCGCCTTTGCCCATAAAGGCAAGAGTTTGGTTGACCACTTGATACACGATGCCGGTTGCGAGAAGCGGAATAATTGCTAATAGCGGCGAACGGTAAATCACAATCAATAACACGAGAATAATCAAAACGGTCGCAATCAATAACACGAAGTCCGCTTCTTCAAACAGTTTCACGGTGTCTCCTGCAATGCCGGCCGGCCCTGTGATATAAAATTCCATGTTATCGAAATCAGCGGCGATGTCATTGCCGATTTCAGAAGCTTCGTCGTTGATCTCCGCGAAGTCGGCGCTGCCAAGCCCTGCTTGGAGCGTCATCGGGATGATCATCGTCGTGTTGTCTTCGGAATAAAAGCCTTCCAAAGCAGGGGGCGGAAGCTGGCTGATGTCGACAATCGAGTCGATGCCTTCAATCTTAGCGTCCGTAATGCCTGCCAGGATGTCCTGGACGGCTGTTAAATCGACGTCGCCTTCCGCGTTATGGAAGACGAGGATGCCGGGGGTTCCCTGGTCATCCGGGAAATACTCTTTCAGTTTCTGGTCCGCGATGATCGACTGTGCGTCATCCGGCAGCGACTGGAAGTTTGCGACTTTGTAGTCGTTCAGACTGGGTCCGAACGTCAGGACGACTGCGAGAACGATCCAGGCAATGATGGTGATCCACATGCCGCGTTTCGTGGAGACCCAGTCGGTGATCGGGTTTAAGAACTTATTCATGTTTGCCACTCCTCTTTTAGTTTAAAAATGATACCTCCGCTATGATAACGGACGAATATAAATTGAATATCAATTTTTGATGGCAGGAGTTTGAACAGTTGTGTGGCTCCAGCGAATTCATCCGACTGTTAACCTGGACCGAGCGTATTTAAACCTTTGCCGAGCGTATTTAACCCTTTATCGAGCATATTTTAACCTTTACTGAGCATATTTCCGGAAAACCGGCCGTATTTTTTAGTGCGGGCCTAAAAGATGCGCGTGTATTGGGTAACCTGGGTTCCAGAGGCTTCTTTCCAATTCGGCGAAATGCTATAATGCAGGTGAGAAAAAGGTTCGGAATGGTTGTAAGAGAAGTTTAATACGAAAGGAGAGAGCGGAATGAGCGTTCAGGAAGTGCTGTTTGTGGTGCTGGAGGAGTATGCGGATTGGGAGGCGGCGTCAATTGCTGCGGCGTTGAACGAGGAGCCGGAAACAGGAGAGCGGAAGTACCAGGTGAAGACGGTGTCGCTCAGCAAGGATCCGGTGACGTCGATTGGTGGGTTCCGAGTGGTGCCGGATTATACGGTGGACGAAGTGGGCGACGATTTTGCAGGGCTCGTGTTGATCGGCGGAAATTCGTGGCATAAAGACGAGAGCAAGCCGGTTATGGAGCTTGTGCAAAAGGCGCTGGACGGCAATAAAGTTCTTGGTGCCATTTGCGGGGCAACAGAATTTCTTGGGATGAACGGCGTCTTGAATACTATCGAGCATACGGGCAACCGCTTGGACGAACTGCAGGAAGTGGCCGGCGAAAATTATACGAATGCAGCCCGTTATGTGGAGCAGCAGGCGGTCCGTGACGGAAACGTGATTACTGCGAACGGCTCGGCATTCCTGGAATTTGGCAAAGAAGTGATGACGGCGCTCGAGTCGGCGCAGCAAGAAGAAATTGATGAATGGTACGAGTTTTTCAAGAGCGGATATTATGAGTTTATGCAAAATAAGTAAGAGATGAACCGTAGTCGTAGGGCTGCGGTTTTTGCTTGGGAGCTTTTATGAAAAACGGAAAAAAGCCAGCTCCAGACTCTTCCATTAATTAAATTCCATATTTCAGGTAATATTTGGTGAAGAGGTGATGTGGTGTCCTATGAATGGTTTTTCATTATCATCTTTCTGATGCTCCTTGCTGCTATTTCAACTAGATATATACCGTTGTGGGCCAAAGCTTTGATTGGGGTTTACTATGGAATCGTCGCCATCTTATTCATCACACTTACCAATCGGATCAATAGAAAATACGAAGGCATTACGCCTGTTCCGAATGCTTATTGGACGGAAAACTCGAGTTGGGTATACACGGTTTCAAATTTACTGTTCTTGCCGTTCATTGGCATCTTGATTTTCATCTATTTTAATTGGATTGCGAAGGTTCGAAGCAAAATGGCGAAAGCTTTGATTGTGCTCAGCTTGATTCCAGTAGCTTTCATCGTTTTCATCTTTTATTTTTTCTTCAATCTCGCTTATGGCTATCGTCCTTGATAAGAAACGGACAAAACGCTTGGATAAAATCTGTCCAGGCGTTTTTGAATATTTGCAGTCCATCACGCGCTATAGTTTCAAGGAAATGGGTATACAAAATTAATCGCTAAGAAGACTTACCAAAGAGGTGGAGCCATGTTCATTCCGAGTCTGCTCGTCATCATTGGCTTTATGATTGTGCACATCTTTACGAACGCCATCAAGCGCTTGGAGAAGCGGATGACGAACCGGCTCGTGTCGCTCGTTTCGGGCGGCTCCATCGCTTACGTATTGCTGCATCTGGTGCCGGAACTGACACATTATCAGGACGTTGCGCAGAAAGCTCTTTTATTTCCTTGGCTTGAAAAAGTGGATTATGTCACGTATATGTCGGCGCTGCTCGGCGTGGCGGTTTTTTATGGCATCAACCAATTGAGCGAGAAATCCGAACGGGAAAACCGGCGAAAAGAGAATTTGACACGGCCATCCGTCCCGGTCTTTGTTCTGGAAATTAGTGCTTTTGCGCTCTATAACGGCTTGATCGGCTATTTGCTTCAGGAGCTGAGCGGCGACAATATTGCTGCTTATATCGTTTATTTTGTCGTCTTTTCGTTCCACTTTATCGCCAATAACCGCATCCTCCATTTGACGCATGAAGACCTCTATACGCGGGTCGGAAGATGGGTGTTGGCTTTTTCCGTTTTGACTGGATGGATTCTTTACGAAGTGACGCATGCCAGTGATTTGACCTTGGCGTTCATGTCGTCGTTTCTAACAGGCGGAGTGGTCCTGAATATTTTGAACGACGAACTGCCGGAAGAACGGGAAAGCAGTTTTCCGGCTTTTCTTTTTGGCATGGTCTTGATCGCGGTTTTGCTTCAAATTATCATTGTGTGAAAGATTTTCACGAGAATTGAGGCAATGCCATCCTTATCATTCTCCTTACAAAACAACAGAAAGAAGCAGTTCAAATAAAATTGAACTGCTTCTTTTTAATTTGTTAATTACTCATATGCAGCCGTTAAACACATTCTCTTTGCGAATATTCCTGTCTTCCTCTTGTTGGATGGCTAAGGAGACGGAGAAAATGGATACTTTTGGCTGGCACTTAGGTCAAAATGATAGATTTTATCATAAAAAATAAAAATATAAAAAATATTCTATTAATTCGAAAATGATTATGCTAACATGGTAAAAAGTTTACTTAAACTATAATTTTTACCGTCACACTGTATTTAGAGAAAGGAAAGGTACACATTATGGATGGAATTTATCAGAAAATCAAAAACTTACGCATCGAGCAAGGATTCACATTGAAAGATCTGAGCGAGAAAACAGAGCTGTCTGTCAGTTTTTTGTCTCAGATTGAAAGAGGATCATCGTCTCTTGCCATTACATCATTGAAGAAAATCGCCGATGCGTTTGCAGTACCGATCACTTATTTTTTCGATACCGACACCAACCACAATTACATGCTGTCGTCGAAAGAGCGCAAACCGTTCCAATTGGAGGGGGCACCAACCACTTATACGCGTTTGAACGGTGAATTTGGCGGGCGTACGCTGGAGCCGCTAATGGTGACATTGGCTCCTAAGCAGGAGCAGACTCAGCTTTCCAATCATCCAGGCGAAGAGTTTTATTATGTGCTGAAAGGTGCAGCGCTCTTTAAAGTGGACGGCAAAGAATATTTCGTCAGAGAAGGCGATTCCATTCATTATCCATCAGATGTGCCACACGCCTGGGAAAATCCATTGAATGAAGAAACTGTTATTTTATGTATTTTGACACCAGTGATATTTTAATCCAATAGAAAGAGGGCTGATTGTTGATGAGAGTTGCGACAGATATCGGGGGAACGTTTACAGATTTGGTATATGTGGATGCGAACGGCAAAGTGGGCGTGGCGAAAAGCCATACGACCCCACCCAATTTTGAACAGGGAGTCGTCGATGTAATCGGGAAGAGCGGCATTGACCAACAGGCAATTGAGACTTTTATTCATGGTACGACCGTTATTATCAATGCGTTGACCGAGCGAAAGGGTGTTAAGACAGGGCTGATTACGACTAAAGGGTTCCGGGATGTGCTGGAAATTGCACGGGGAAACCGACCGGATCTCTTCAATGTCCGCTATAAGAAACCGACCCCTTTTGTGGAGCGTTATTTGCGCCAGGAAGTGGAAGAGCGCCTGAACCAGAAAGGGGAAGTCGTCACGCCGCTCAATAAAGATCAAGTTAAAGATCTGATCATCTATTTTAAGAAAGAAGGTGTTGAAGCGATTGCGGTTTCTTATCTGCACGCCTTTAAAAACCCGAAACACGAACAACAAACGGTCGAACTTATCCAGGAATTATGGCCAGAGGTGTCGATTACAGCATCGCATGAAGTGACGAAGGAGTGGCGGGAATACGAGCGCACGAACACTGCCGTCCTGAATTCCTATGTAAAACCAATCGCTTCAAAATACATCAATCAGTTGAATACGAAACTTACAGAAAATGAAGCGGACAGCTTTAATTACATCATGCAATCGAACGGTGGGACAACGACATTTGAACAAGCGAAAAAGACACCGATCAATATGGTTGAATCGGGACCGGTTGCGGGCATTTACGGTGCGGCTTATCTTGGAGAAATCATCGGCGAGAAAAATGTCATCGCTTTTGACATCGGTGGCACAACAGCGAAATGCTCATTGATTGCGAATGGTGAAGTAAAAGTGACAACGGATTATTACATCGAGAAAGACGCATTAAATGCCGGCTATCCGATTAAATCGCCGGTTGTTGACATCGTAGAAATCGGCAACGGAGGAGGATCAATCGCCTGGATCGATGAAGGCGGTTCATTGAAAGTAGGACCGCATTCCGCGGGAGCGGTTCCGGGACCGGTTGCATACGGACAAGGCGGTACTGAGCCGACGACAACCGATGCCAATTTGATGACAGGCCGCTTGTCTCCGGAAAACTTTGACTACCAGGTCAATTTGGATTCCGTGAAAGAGGCCATCGATGCCAAAGTTGGGAAAGTTTACAGTTTGACGGCGGAAGAAGCGGCGCTTGGCATCATCCGCATTGCCAACGCCAATATGCTGAACGCTTTAAAGCTCATTTCAGTACGAAAAGGCTACGACCCGCGAGACTTCACATTGGTCGCTTTCGGCGGCGGTGGTTCCATGCACGCACCGGCTTTAGCAAAAGAACTGGGTGTCAGAAAAGTCGTAGTGCCGGTAGCATCATCCGTATTTTCTGCCTGGGGCATGCTGATGACCGACTTGCGCCACGATTATATCCAAACTTATATCAACCGGTTCCAAGATATCGATTTGGAAGAATTGAATAGCGAATGGAACAAATTAGAATCGCTGGCAAGCCAGCAATACACTGAAGAACACGTCAAAGAAGAAGACATCGTTTTCAACCGTTTTGTCGACATGCGCTATTCTGGCCAGGAACATACAGTGAAAGTGCCGCTAGCTAACGGCAATATTACGGAAGAAACAGTAGAGCAGACAATCCGGCTGTTCCATGAAATGCATGAACAAAGCTTTACTTTCAAATTGGAAGAAGCGCAGACAGAGATCGTCAATCTGCATTTGACGGCTTTCGGCACTGTGCAAAAACCGAAGCTGCACAAGCTCGAAAAAGGCAGCACAGATATCTCGTCAGCGTTAAAAGAAACCCGAAACGTCTTCTATGAAAACGATGGCTGGGTGGCGACAAAAGTTTACCACCGTGATTTGCTGACTCCTGGAATGTCAATCCAAGGACCGGCAATTGTGGAAGAGCCGACTGCCACGACGGTCTTTTATTCCGGCCAAACTTTGTCGGTGGATGTCTATGGAAACCTGATTATCGAGACGGAGGTGCAATAACATGACAGTGACAAATCCAGCAAATAATTCAGTGAAAGTCGATCCATTCACAATAGAAATTGTCAAAGATTCCTTGATTGCAATTGGTGAAGAGATGTTCCAAGCGCTTGCACGGACGTCGATGAGCCCAATCATTTATGAAGTACTTGATTATGCGAGCGGATTGACGGATGCCAAAGGGCAGCTCCTGACGCAAGGAAACGGCGTAACTGGTTTTATCGGGATGCTGACGTTCATGGTCAAAGAGACGTTGAACAAATTTGGAGAAGACGGGCTGAAAGAAGGCGACATCATTATCATCAATGATTCTTATGTCGGTGGCGGTTCGCATTTATCCGATGTCGGCTTGGTGATGCCTATCTTCCACGAAGGGAAAATCATTGCATTTTCAGCCAACAAAGCGCACTGGACTGATGTCGGCGGAAAAGACCCGGGATCATTCAGCAATGATGCGACAGAAATCTATCAGGAAGGCCTTCAATTTCCTTGTGTAAAACTTTTCGATGAAGGCAAATTGAACCAAGCAGTTCTCGATATCATCAAAGTCAATATCCGTTTCCCTGACTTGTCAATCGGTGACTTATGGGCACAAGTGGCGGCGCTTCGCACCGGTGAAAAGCGCGTCAAGGAATTATGTATAAAGAACAGTGCAGATGTCGTGCAGGCATCCATCGATCATCATCTTGACCACGGCGAGCAATTGGCACGCAAGGAATTGGCCAAACTGCCAAAAGGTGAGTTCTATGCGAATGACTTTGTCGATGACGACGGTTTCGGCAATGGACCGTTCCCAATCAAAGTGAAAGTGACGATTACCGATGACAAATTCATTTGTGACTTCCGCGGCAGCCATCCGCAAGTGCCAGGTCCAGTCAACTGCACATATACAGGATTGGTATCAGCGGTCCGCACAATTTTCTTGGCAGCGACCAACCCATCACAAGATGTCAACGACGGCGTGTTCCGTCCACTCGAAATCATTACTGACCGGAAATCGATTCTTGCAGCTGAACGGCCTGCACCGGTTTCAATCTATTGGGAAAGCATGCAGGGCGGGGCTGACTTGGTATGGCAGGCGCTGGCTCCATCTTTGCCGGAACGTTTGTCTGCCGGCCAGTTATTATCGGTGTGCGCCGTGACGTTGTCCGGACAGCATCATGTAACTGAAGAACCGTTCTTGATCGTTGAACCTTCTGCTGGCGGCTGGGGTGCTGCCCGAGGCCAGGACGGAGCACGTGGCCAGTTTTGCATTGGAGACGGGGAAACGTATAACGTCCCGGTGGAAGTGGCGGAAACGCGCTATGGCGTCATGATTGACGAATACAGCCTGCGGACGGACGGGGCAGGGGCCGGTGAGTTCATCGGTGGAGCCGGAGTTACACGCACTTACCGGGCGATGACCGATAAGCAATTCGTATCAGCGACTTTCGGGCGCAATAAATACTTGCCATGGGGCTTGAACGGCGGTTCGGAAGGGTCGCCGAATGAATTCACCATCGAAAAAACAAATGGTGAAACAGACGGTCCATTCGGAATCTACCCGCGCTACCCGCTTGATAAAAACGATGTGGTCCGGTTGATGACAGCGACAGGCGGAGGTTATGGCGATCCTTTGAAGCGTCCAGCCCAACAAGTGGCAATGGATGTGAAAAACGAATACATCACTTTGCAACAAGCAAAAGAAGTGTTCGGGGTTGTAGTAAACAAAGAAACCTTCGAAGTGGACAGTCTGACAGGAAGAGGGGAAGAATAATGGATATTTTGAACATCAAAGACTTGGAGCAAGAAGGCAACGGTTCGTATTCCATGCATACCATTTTCAAGGAGCAGCAAGCGGATTCAGCGGTGAAAGTCGGACATGTCACTATCTATCCGGGCGAAACCGTTCCATTGACCGGCGTATCGAAGCACGAAGCAAACGAATACTCAGTCATCGTCAAAGGCTCGCTAGTCACAGAAATCGACGGCAAGCAATACCGGGTATCCGCCGGCCAGGCGACTTTCATCCCGAAAGGGGAAGAGCATATCGCCGTTAATGACGGTGAAGAAGCCTGCGAACTTGTCTTTGTAATGGTCGGCTAAATTGCCAGATGAAACAATCGAAAGAAACTAAAAGGGGGCATGAAAATGG
The DNA here is from genome assembly GCF_020071995.1 of Planococcus chinensis. GTDB lineage: Bacteria > Bacillota > Bacilli > Bacillales_A > Planococcaceae > Planococcus > Planococcus chinensis_A. The sequence goes on from NZ_JABWTK010000005.1 coordinate 142,868, forward strand.
AAGGGAAAGCGAAATCACATGCAGTAGGCAAAGATGAGGCATTGTCAGCAATTCCAATGAATAAGCGGCAGCACTGGCTGACGCCAGCAATGATTTTTGGAGGATTGGAATTTACGATTCCCGTCTTGATGGTTGGAGCGACACTCGCCGGGGCGTTTGGCATGTCCCAGATATTCTGGATTTTACTGGTTTCGTTGTTCGTCATCCAATGGATCGGCAATGCTGTGGCAGGATATATCGGAGCCAAAACGGGGCGATCTTCTTCTGTAATTGCCCGCTCAAGCTTTGGTGCTGCGCAAGCCAGGTTTATTGTCGGGATGACCATTTTCATTGTCTCTCTTGGCTGGTGGGCATTGCAGACAGCAGTCGCAGGGAATGCGATTTCGGCGATGTTAGGTATTGACTATGAAAATCAATTCATCCCATGGGCAATTGTCACCATCATCGTCGGGTTGCTGTTTGCGATTCCGTCAATCATCGGTTACGGTTCCATGAAATGGACGGATTATATTGCGGTGCCGGCTGGGCTTCTTCTGATTGCAGGAGGTATCTTCTATGCACTTCAAAATACCGGAATCGACACGATCATGGCGTGGCGCCCAGAGCCTTCGATGACGTTCCTGGCAGCATTGAGCTTGGTCATCGGGATCAACGTATCCCAATGGGTGATTGCATCTGACTACACACGTTACGCCAAACCGAAAGTGAAAGACAATGTGCTGATCCCGCTTGGCATCGTAGCGGTCGGATTCCCGTTGTTCTATGTAGGGGCGATTATGTCAGTCGGTGTCGGCGACGCCGATATCGTCAATGTTATGATGAACCTTGGCTTTCCGGTATGGGGCTTCCTGATCCTTTGGTTCGCCACTTGGACAAGCCAGCTCGTTAATAATTACAGCATGGGCCTTGCGATGGCCAATATCTTCAATGTCAACTCCAATAAAGGTCGGGCAATCCTGACATTTATCGGGACCATCATTGCTATCATCATCGCGCTTGCCGGAATCCTGGACTACTTCATGGACTTCCTATATATGACGGCGTTAATCTATCCAGCCATCGCCGGCATCATGATGGCAGATTTCTTCTTTATCCGCAAACAGCAATGGGTAGATAACAAAGGCTGGAACTGGATGGCGACAATCGCCATGGTGGTCGGAGTCCTGGTCGGCTACTTTACACAATACGTCAATACATTCGGTTTGCCGGCTGTACAATCGTTGATTGCTGCAGGCATTGTCTACTTTGTAGCCATGAAAGTGAAAGCCGCGGTGAAACCGGATCACTTCACGGTACCTGCAGAAAAAGCAAAAGAGCAGGGAGTAAATAAAAAGACGGAATTAGTATAAAAAGCAAAAATCCCTTTCTGACAGTTCAATGTCGAAAAGGGATTTTTTTGCTCTCACTTGTTTAGGGAAGTATTATTTACCCATTCAATTAAAAAGGCATTCTATTAACGCAAAGCCCGCAGCGCCAAATGTTCATCTTCCTTTGTTACATAGAAATCATATTTCGCGTTGTTGATTTCGGCATTCTGAACAAACGGCATGGCACTTTGACCGCCGCCGCCGAAAACCGACCCCATATTCATATTCGACTTCCGCACGACGTCGTAGGAAATACCGTGCGCGCTCAATTTACTGGCAGCGCTGTAATACCGTTCGTTGCCAAATGCGGTATGGACCAGGCATTTCTTTTTCATGAACAAAAAGCGAAACAATCCCATCCCGACCAAGCCCCTTTCTGAAAAACTACCTTCGCCGGAGTTCCTCCGCAATCTCTTTTAACAGTGCATTCCGCTCTTTTGCCAAGCTGAACGCTTTCGCTATCAGATAAATCACTACAGCGAATAATACGAAATAAAACACCATCATAAACATCGGCCACAACATCAAGTTTTCCAGATTACTCACCGTCCTTATCTGTATTACGCAGCAAGTTTCCAAATGTTTCAAAATTCTTGAAGGCAATAGAACCCAGCTATGCTAAACTGAAAAAAATTATATTTTGCATGGGGGAAAGGCAGGAGGGATGGCTTTGGTGAAGAAGAACGGCTATGTGCTGCGCGGAGAACGCACGCGGGAGAAAATTCTGAATGCGGCCAAAAAGGTTTTCAGCGAAAAAGGCTACAAAGAAGCGACGGTGGCTTTGATTGCGGAGCGTGCAGGAGTCGGTTACGGCACAGTCTATGCACATTTCGGAAGCGGCAAAGACGAAGTGCTGCTCGATATTATGGAAGATATCATGGGCGAGTTTTACCTAGTGGCGTCTGTCGCGTATACGCCGAATTCAAAAGAAGAGGCATATCACTTCACATCGGGCAACATCACGCAGTTTCTTGAACTTGCACAGGTCCACCGGGAATGGCTCGCGCTTTTCTATGAGGCATTCGGGCAGTCGGAACGGATTCTCGCCAAGTGGGAGGAAATCTCCGACCGCTTTATCGACCGCATTTCGGAAAACGTGGAAATCGTCAAAGCGAAAGGGCTGAGCCGCAACCCGGATTACGATGCGCGCATTGTCGCAGGGACGCTGTATTACCCGGGCGAGAAATTTCTGTGGAAAATCGCGCTTGGCAAAACCACAGCACACCCCAAAGAAATTGCCCGCAACATCGCCGAAGTTTATACGAATGGTTTATTTAAATGAAAAGCTTGCTGTTGGACGAAGAGAGCGGTTTCGTTGAAACAAATTTAAATGGGGAGGCAAGGCGTATGGAGTTGAGCAAACAATATGCAGCGGAACTGGAAAAGCGGGTGGGAGGGCAACAGCGCCATGGCAGCTGGTATTTTACGTTGGAGCAAATCAAGCAGCTGCCCGGCATCATCAAAAGTTTTGACCAGATCGACGATTTAGCAATCAGCCCTTACCATATTACCGAAAATTCGATTATGGAGGCTTACTGGTGCATCCTTTCCATCAAAGTGGTGGATGAGGTTCAGGATAAATTTGATGTGCTGTTGAGCGAAACGGGCAAAAGAAGCCTGAAAGGTTTGGAACACCATTACATTGAACAATGGGATTATACGTATTATGAAATCCTGAAAGGCGATGTAAAAGGGTTTATTGACAGCGTCAGCCGGTATATCCGTTATATGGAAAAGCGGGAACCGTTGCTGCGGGAAGAATACGATGAACCGAATCAGTTGGACCAGGGCTTTTATTACGAAATTTGGTAGGTCGTGCCGTTCGAAGGGGTTAAAAAATAAAAGTGGCGGAGTTCTTCTATAGTAAGGAACCACTCTTCCTCAAGTTGACACCATGTCAATATCTTCATACAATAAATTAACAGAAAATAAAATAAAATCTGAATTTATTCAAGGGAGGGCATTTCATGTGGCTTGAACAGGAGCAGCTGGAAGTGGAAACGGTCAATTATGTGGATGAAAATGGCAACGCGCTGAAAGAAAATATCTCGGTGAGCGAAGAAGAACTGGCGGAGATGTACAACTGGATGGTCAAGGCGAGGGTGTTTGACATGCGGGCGATGAAGCTGCAGCGCCAGGGAAGAATCGGTACATATGCGCCGCTCCAGGGACAGGAAGCGGCACAGATCGGCAGTGCCTACGCCATGCGGGAGAGCGATTGGGTCTATCCGAGCTACCGGGAAATCGGCGTATCGCTGCAAAAAGGCTTGCCGATGGAGCGGCTGTTCCTGTACACGATGGGGCATCTGGAAGGATTGAAGCAGCAGCAAGCGAACGTCTTTCCGGTGCAGATCATCATCGGCGCACAATGCCTGCATGCGGTGGGCGGTGCCTGGGCGAGCCAGTACCAGGAAGAGGACAGCGTCAGCGTCACTTATATCGGCGACGGCGGAACCTCGGAAGGCGATTTCCACGAAGCGCTGAATTTCGCCGGCGTCTATAAATTGCCGATTGTCTTTGTTGTGCAGAACAACCAATGGGCGATCAGCGTGCCGATCGACAAGCAGATGGCCAGCAAGACGATTGCGCAAAAAGCGCTCGCTTACGGCATCGCAGGTGTCCAGGTCGACGGCAATGACGCCGTCGCGATGTATGAAACGATGAAAGAGGCCATCGAAAAAGCGAAGACAGGAACACCGGTGCTGTTGGAAGCCGTGACGTTCCGGCAAGGGCCGCATACGACGGCGGACGATCCGACGAAATACCGCCTGCCGGAAGAAGAAATGCGCTGGGGCGCAAAAGACCCGCTGGTGCGCTTGAAAAAGTACATGACGGGGCTAGGCATCTGGGACGGCGAACGGGACCGGGAGCTTTTTGAACGTGCCGAAAACGAAGTGACCGCCGCATTCAGTGTGGCCGAATCCACGGAACGCAGCGGCTTGAACGATGTGTTCGAAAACATTTATGCAGAGAAAACGCCGCAACTGGCCGAACAGCAGCGGCAGGCCAAAGGGGTGGTCCGACAATGACCTTGATGACGATTGTCCAAGCGATCAACCACGCCCTCGAGAGCGAAATGGAAAAAGACGGGCGCATCATTCTGCTCGGCGAAGACATCGGCAAAAACGGCGGTGTGTTCCGGGCGACGGATCAATTATACGAAAAGTTCGGCGCGAAACGCGTCGTTGATACACCGATTGCGGAATCGGCGATCATCGGTGCTGCGGTCGGCATGGCGGCGCGCGGCTTGCGGCCGGTCGCGGAAATCCAGTTCATGGGCTTTATCTACGAAGCGATGGACCAGCTGGCTTCGCAAGCCGCCCGGCTCCGCTTCCGTTCAGGCGGCTCTCGTACTGCACCGATGGTCGTACGCGCTCCGTACGGCGGCGGCATCCGTGCACCGGAACTGCATTCCGACTCCCTGGAAAGCGCCTTTGCGCATTCGCCGGGACTGAAAGTGGTCATGCCAAGCACGCCGTATGATGCGAAAGGTCTGCTGCTGGCGGCAATCCGGGATCCGGATCCGGTGCTGTTTCTTGAGCCGATGAAATTGTACCGGGCTTTCCAGGAAGAAGTACCGGAAGAGGATTACGAAATTGAAATCGGCAAAGCGAATATTATCCGGGAAGGCGAAGACGTCACCTTGATCACATGGGGGCCGCCTGTCCATACGGCAAAAGCGGTCGCCGAGCGCTGGGCGAATGAAAAAGGCGTATCGATTGAACTAATCGATCTCCGGACGGTGGCACCGCTTGATATGGAGACCATCGTCGCGTCTGTCCAAAAAACAGAGCGCGTCATCATTGTCCACGAAGCGGTAAAAACCGGCGGCCTCGGGGCGGAGGTGGCTGCGCTCATCAGTGAAAAGGCTTTATACAGCTTGTCGGCGCCGATTCTGCGGGTCACCGGATTTGATACACCGTATCCGACTGCGATGGTGGAAGCCGAGTGGCTGCCGAATGAAAAGCGGATCGACGAAGCGCTCGAAGCCGTATTGGAAGATTAAAGGAACAGGAAAGGAGGACTCGCATGTCGAACTATCATTTTGCGCTTCCGGATATCGGGGAAGGGCTGCACGAAGCGGAAATTGTCACGTGGCTCGTAAAGCCGGGTGACCGGGTGGAAGAAAACGACAATATCGTCGAAGTCCAGACCGATAAAGCGGTCGTGGAAATTTCGGCTCCGGTGACCGGCGAAATCGAAACGCTCGGCGGAGAAGAAGGGGCGACTGTAAAAGTCGGCGACACGCTTGTTGTGTTTTCCGGCGTCCGAAGCGAACGGGCGCACGGGAAAACGGCGGAAGCGGTCGAATTGCTGACGCCGCCTGAAACGCTCCCTGAAAAAGAGCCGAAAATTGCGCAACGCGTATTGGCTGCGCCTTCTGTCAGAAAAGCGGCGCGTGTGGCAGGCGTCGATTTGGCTCATGTAGTGCCGACCGGCAAAGGCGGAAAAATCCTGGCGGCCGATTTGCAGCGGCATATTGAAACGAATGGACAAGCGGCGGAACCGCCGCAGCCGGTCCAGCAGGAAACCGTTCCGCCAGCCACAAGCCAAGCGTGGACCGAGAAAATCACCGGTACGAGAAAAGCGATATTCGAGAAAATGACGGCGGCCAAGCAGCACGCCGTCATGTGCAGCGCGATGGACGAAATCAATGTAACGAAACTCGTGGATTTGAGAAAAACGCTCCTGCCGCACGCCGAAGAACAGCAAACGAAACTCACGTATTTGCCGTTCATCATCAAAGCGGCGGCGCATGTCTTAAAGCGTAACCCGCTGTTCAATGCGTCGGTCGACGAAGCTAATATGGAAATCCGCTACCACGAAGAAATCCATATCGGCGTAGCGACAGCGACCGACAACGGCCTGCTTGTTCCGGTAATCAAACACGCCGACCAGAAATCCGTGTTGGAACTGGCGAGAGAGCTCGAGGAACTGTCGCAAAAAGCGCGCGGCCGCAAACTGAAGCCCCATGAGCTGACCGGCAGCACATTCACGGTTTCAAGCACCGGCGGCGGAGGCGGCTTTTACGCAACGCCGATTCTCAACCACCCGGAAGTGGCGATCATGGGCATCCACAAAATTTCGAAGCAAGCAATCGTCGTGGACGACGAAATCCAAATCGGGCATATGATGGGCATGTCGCTGACGTTCGACCACCGTATCATCGACGGCGAACCGTCGGGCCGCTTCATGAACGGCGTGAAAAAGCTGTTGGAAACGCCGGAGCTGCTGATTTTGGAAGGGAAGTAAAAGAATTTATTGTGCATTCTTTAGGTTTCGACAGCTATTATTACCGGCGGCTATGAACCTTGAATATGTCTTAAGTGTTAACAGAAAGCCTTTTCAAGCACAAATTCGCTGCTTGGGAGGGCTTTTTTACTCCTTTAGGACACATCCCTAAATCGCATTAATCGACACTGTGCCATAAAAAAGTGATACTATGTCTGTAGATTAATGCGAGTGAACACCGGTTTACCCGACACAAAGAGAGAAAAAATGGATGTCTAAAGGGTTAAATGCGAAGGGGGCACGTTCATGGGAGAAGCATGCAAAGTTCTGATTGTCGATGATGAAATGCTGATCCGGCAGGGAATCATCAATTACATCGAGTGGGAACAAGAAGGATTTCAAATTGTCGGAGAAGCTTCAAACGGAAAAGAAGCGATGCAGATGATCGCGGAATTTTCTCCGCATATTGTCATTACGGATATCGTCATGCCGATTATGGACGGCATCGATTTGGTGAGAGAAGCGAAATTGGCATTTCCGGATATCGAAATCATTGTGCTGAGCAGTTTTGAAAACTTCGATTATGTGCGTTCGACGTTCCAAAACGGAGTTGCTGATTATATATTGAAGCCGAAATTGAATGGCCCTGAATTATTGCGGATCTTAAACAAGGCAGCGAGCCGGATTCCGGATCTGCACCACGCCGCATCATTGATAGAACCGAAACGCTCAACTGAGGAAGTGTTGGAGCAGCTGATTCTCGGATATGGCCCGTCCGCAGATCTGGATAGCTTGTCTGCAGCCTTCACGGGAAGCCGGTTTATGTTGGCGAGCGTACACAGGGGAAATCTTGACCGCGCTCAACTGAAAGTGGCTTTCGAGCGCGCCGTGCCTGAAAAAGCGTCCATTTTCGTGCTGGATTCGGGCGAATCCGGTGTGCTGCTTTTGTTTAATTTCAATCCCGATCAGCTGGAACGGATCAAACAAGCCGTCGAAACCCTGGCAAGCGAAAACCGGGATGCCGTGTGGATGCTGGGCAAGCCGTTCGATGGCATCGGCGATTTGAAAAGAGTGCATGATGAAAACCTATTGATAATGAAAAAGTATTTGTTTTACTTGCCGGAGCAGAACTTCTTTACGTTTGATGGGCTGCCGGAAGAAAAGGCAAAACAAGCCACTTTTGATTTGAACCACTTTATCGAAATGTTCAAAGACCGCTTGTTCAATGCGGCGTTTACCTATCTGGAAAACCATGTCGATTACTTGGCAGGGCGTTACAGCAACGACAGTTTTGAATTCAAGTCGTTTTTAGGCAATGTCGTTTTCAATACCATTGTGCTGCTGGATACGATGAAATACGATATCCAGGAACTCGAGCAAAAAAAATACAGCTACTTCACGAACATCAACGAAGCCGCTCATGTAAACGAAGCACTGGATGAGCTCAATGGCTTTCTTGGGGAAGTGCGTGAAATCCTGCTTTCAGAAGACAAGGGAAGCGAACAGGCCAAAAACCTGAATCTCATTCTCGCCTATATCGAACAGCATTTCACAGAACCGCTGCGGCTGTCGGAAATTGCCGGCCATTTTCACTTTAATGCCTCGTACTTGTCGTCTTATTTCAGCACGCACCATAAGGAAGGGTTCAGCGAATACTTGAACCGCGTCCGGATCAAGAAATCGATGGAGCTTTTAGAAAACAGCACCGTCTCGATTTCAAACATCAGCGGCATGGTCGGGTATTCGGAACACAGTTATTATTGCAAGGTGTTTAAACGCATTACCGGGATGTCTCCAGGCAGTTACCGAAAGGAGATCCAAGCCCAGCATGAAAATGAAGAAAAAGGCGTTTCTCATCTTAAGAAATAACAGCCTGTTCATTAAGATGTTCCTGATCATGGTGACCAGCATCGTGGCGGTCTCGCTATTGATCACTTTCAGTTCCATCCGCATGTCCTCCAATTTGTTTATGGACACGTTCAGCATTTCCAATACGAAAGCGCTGGAGCAGATTGAAATAAGGTTTGAAGATTACAGCTTCGCCATCGTCAATGCGATGAACGAAGTGCAAAACAACGGCACCATTAAAAGGGTACTGACCCAGCAAAACGAAAGCGCAGTTGAAACGTCCAGATCCTACCACGACATCAGCCGGCAGATCGAACGCATTTACCCGACGGTGGAAGCATATGACGCCAATATGATTGTGCTGGGGCGAAATGAGCGCTTGTACAATATGAATTATTCGAATTGGCCGGTTTCCTGGGAAGTGCTGCGAAACCATCCGATTACCGAATCCACAATCGAACAGCCAAACCGGTTGCTTTATCAATTTATGCCGTCCACTTCTTTCAATGACAAACCGATGCTTGTGGCGACAAAAGCGCTGATGGAACGGTCGACCGGCGAAATTTACGGCGTGCTGTATTTCCCGATCCGCGAAGAGGATTGGAAAGAGCTTTACGAGGGGTATACGAGCACGGAAAACAAAGTGCTGCTTGTCGACAGAACCGGCAAAATCGTTTCCAGCAACCAGGAAGAAATGATCGGGCAGGAAACACCGGAACTTTTGTCAATGGCAAAAGAAGTTGAAAACGAAGAAGTGGAATTCAAAGATGTTCAGGTGTTCGATACCGATTACTTGCTGATGTCGCAGTACTTGCCGACCTTCGATTTGTATTTGGTGAATCTGGTGGACAAAGACGCAGTGCTGGAAAATTTGATCAACACCAAAGAAATCCTGCTGATCAGCCTGGGCATCGTCTTGCTCGCTGTCATCGTCGTGTTCATCATCTCGCGGCGGATGACCAATTCAATCAGCCGGCTGGTCAAACAAATCTCGACAATCGCCAAATACGATTTCAACAAGCCGGTTGCTGAAACCGGCGGCTACGAGGCAAAGAAAATTGCCAACGCGTTCAACTACATGCTCAACGAGTTGCAGGAATATGTAGACTTGGTCGTCCAAGCTGAACAAAAGCAGCGCAGCGCGGAATTGATGGCGCTGCAGCATCAGATCAACCCGCATTTTCTGTATAACACGCTGGCTTCCATCAAATTCATGGTCCAGCAAGGCAAGCAGGAAAAAGCGACCGATATGATCCATGCACTGATTTCGTTATTGCAAAATGCACTCAGCAATGTGGACCAAACCATCACCGTGGAACAGGAAATAACGGATCTGAAAAACTACGTCTTGATCAACCAGGCACGCTACGGCAATGGCATCAAAGTGAATTTCTTCATTTCGCCGGACTGCCTGGATTGCCAGCTGCCGAAATTGATTTTGCAGCCGTTCATCGAAAATGCCTTTTTCCATGCATTCAACGAGAAAAAAGAAGGCTTCGTCCAAATTCTGGTGTCGCAGAAACACGGCAGCCTGGTCTGTGAAATCGTGGATAACGGCGACGGCATGGAGATAAAAGGCGACCACACAAAAGAAGACATCAAAGAGAAACGCCATCTTTTCAGCGGCATCGGCATTCGCAATGTCCATGAACGCATCCAGATGATTTACGGGGAAGAATACGGCGTAGAAATTACAAGCGTCAAAGGCGAAGGGACAAAAGTGAAAGTGGAATTGCCTGTTCAAAAGTTGGATCCGGCTCCAAAATCCAACGAAATTACAAGAATCCAAGAATAGTCATACCAACTATCTCGCAAGTTTGAAATATCTAAAAATTTTCAAAGGAACACCTAAAGATTGTGCTAACAATCTTTTTTTTTATGCCGCTATACTGTATGAAAGGTGCAAAATAAAGCGCTTACAAAAAGGGGGATTTTTGATGAAGAAATTTTATCTTATGCTCGTGCTGCTGGTTGGATTGGCTGTATTGGCAGCTTGTTCTTCGGGGGATGAAGAAGCAAGCGGCGGAAGCAGTGCAGAAGGTGCAGGAAGCGCAGATACCATTACAGCTTGGGCTTGGGATCCGGCATTCAATATTGCAGCGCTTGAAAAAGCAAAAGAAGCATATAACGGTGACGGCGATTTCGAAGTGAAAATCATTGAAAATGCACAAGACGACATCATCCAAAAACTTAACACAGGGCTTAGCTCAGGTACGACGAAAGGGATGCCAAACATTGTCCTGATCGAAGATTACCGTGCACAAAGTTTCCTGCAGGCTTATCCGGATGCATTCCATCCGTTGACAGACGTTATTAACCCGGAAGATTTTGCAGATTACAAAATTGCGACGACAAGCCATAACGGCGAACAATACGGATTGCCATTCGATTCAGGTGTAGCCGGATTGTACGTTCGTACTGACTACTTGGAGCAAGCAGGCTATACAGCAGAAGATCTGACAAATATCACGTGGGACGAATACATTGAAATCGGCAAGAAAGTAAAAGAAGCAACAGGCAAAAACATGCTGACATTGGATCCGAACGATTTAGGCCAAATCCGCATGATGATTCAGACGAACGGTTCTTGGTACGTGAAAGAAGATGGTTCAACACCGAACCTTGCAGGAAACGAAACACTTGCGAAAGCATTCGAAACATACAAAAAGATGATGGACGCAGACATTGGGAAAATCGTTTCTGACTGGAGCCAGTTTGTCGGCGCATTCAACAGCGGCGATGTTGCCAGCGTACCAACAGGAAACTGGATCACGCCAAGCATCAAGCAAGAAGCAGAACAATCAGGGAAATGGGCAGTTGTGCCAATGCCGCGTTTGGATATGGAAGGCGCAGTCAACGCATCTAACTTGGGCGGAAGCTCGTGGTACATCTTAAACGTAGACGGCAAAGAAGAAGCGGCAGATTTCATGCTGAACACATTCGGCTCAAATGCTGACTTGTACCAGACACTTGTAAAAGACATCGGCGCTCTTGGAACTTACTCAGCAGCAGCTGAAGGCGACGCTTATGCAGTGGAAGACGAATTCTTCGGCGGACAGCAAATCATCACCGACTTCTCGAAATGGACAGATGAAATTCCTGGCGTCAACTATGGCCTTCACACGTATGCCATCGAAGACATTTTGGTTACAGGGATGCAAGACTACCTAAAAGGCACAGAGCTTACAAAAGTGCTTGAAAATGTTCAAGGGCAAGCGGAAGCACAACTTAAATAATTATACGGGAAAACAATAAAGCCTTGAGTTGCCGCTAATGGACTGGTCGAAGTGCTTTATCACTCGCCAGCCAGGCGCAGCTCAAGTTTTTTTAAAATGATGAGAAGCATAGAAATCAGAATTGCGTAATCGGTGTCCAGACTCCAGCGCCCAGCCCCTCGGGGTCTTAAATCACTTCCCTTCGGGAATCAGAATTTCCTGCGCGAAGTGCATTAAGCCTGTCGGAGCTCCATGGGCGCTTGCGCTTTTCTTATAGGAGGAATGAGAAACATGAACCAGCAAGCTACAAAAAAAGACGAACTGGATCTTCCGCTGCGCTATAAAGAAACAAAACGCGAAAAAACCGGTGTATTTTTCAGGAAAAAAGTCGGTTGGTTGTTTGTCATTGTCTCAGTCATTGCCATCACGATTTTCAACTTTTACCCTATGGTCCAAGCTTTTCTTTTATCGTTCCAATCCGGGATGGGCAGCAACCTCGAGTATGTAGGATTGGCCAACTGGCAGCGATTGTTCGGCGATCCGACGTTTATCGCAGCGCTAACCAATACATCAATTTATCTGCTGATTCAAGTTCCATTGATGATTGTATTGGCGTTATTCTTCTCGGTTCTGTTAAATGATCCCAATTTGAAATTCAAAGGCTTTTTCAGAATCGCGATTTTCTTGCCGTGTGTCACTTCACTGGTTGCCTATTCGGTCATCTTTAAATACCTGTTTGGTGTGGATGGCATCATCAACGTGTTTTTACTCAATTTCGGCTTTATTTCCGAAACGATCAACTTCCTGGCCGATCCGTTTTGGGCGAAAGTGGTCATCATTCTCGCCATCACGTGGAGATGGACAGGCTACAACATGATTTTCTATTTGGCGGCTTTGCAGAACGTTGATAAATCGATCTACGAAGCAGCAAAAATTGATGGAGCAAACTCCATCCAGCAGTTTTTCCAGATTACCGTGCCAATGTTGAAACCAATCATTTTGTTCACTTCGATCACGTCGACAATCGGTACGTTGCAGATCTTCGATGAAATCGTCAACATCACGAACGGCGGACCTGGTAATGCGACGATTTCAATCTCGCAATACATCTACAACCTTTCGTTCGAATACACGCCTGACTTCGGGTATGCATCGACCGTTTCTTACGTCATTGTGATTCTAGTGGTAATTCTTTCGATTATTCAATTCAGAGTGGCGGGTGAGAAGAAATGAAGAACATCAAAAGAGTTTTTATCTACGTGTTTCTAAGCCTTGCAGCCATTGTGTCCATTTTCCCGTTTTTATGGATGCTCGTCAGCATCACCAATAAATCATCGGATGTGACAAAAGGCCGTTTGCTTCCAGGCACCCATTTGATCAAAAACATGACTACACTGTTTGAATCGGTGGACATGGTTCCGGCCTTGGTCAACTCGACAATTATCGCGGTCATCACGACCGTATTGACGCTATTGCTGGCATCGCTTGCCGGCTATGGTTTTGAAATCCACCGCAGCAGAGGGAAAGACATCATCTTTAACATCCTGTTGTTGTCGATGATGATTCCGTTTGCGGCGATCATGGTTCCCTTGTACCGCATGTTCGGCAGCATCAGCGACACGGCGCCGCTTTTCGGAATCGACTCACTCGGCGCGGTCATTTTGCCGACAGCGACTACGGCGTTCTTCATCTTTTTCTTCCGCCAAAACACGAAAATGTTTCCGAAAGATTTGGTGGAAGCGGGAAGAATTGATGGCTTGAGCGAAATCGGCGTCTTCTTCCGGATTTACATGCCGACGATGAAAACGACGTATGCCGCAGCAGCGATCATCACGTTCATGAACAGCTGGAACAACTACTTATGGCCTTTGGTCATCTTGCAATCACCGGAAAAACGGACCATTCCATTGCTGATTTCCAATTTGGGTTCGAGCTACTCGCCTGACTACGGCGTCATCATGTCGGCGATTGTCATCGCGACATTGCCGACAGCGCTTGTATTCTTCCTGATGCAGAAACACTTTGTAGCCGGCATGATGGGATCGGTTAAGGGTTAAATGAAATAGCTGCACTTGCCTCAGGCGGGCGCAGCTATTTTGATACATATTGAATAACACGAAAAACACAGTGATTTTAGTAAGCGAATAAATTAAGGAAACCAGGAAGTCCGCTTGATCTGTTTTATTACGAGGAGGTATAGTATGCCGATTTTATACAATGGCTCCACACGGGAGTTTCACCTGCAAACCGAGAAAACGAGCTATATTTTTAGCGTGATGGAAAACGGCCAGTTGGGCCAGCTTTACTACGGAAAGAAATTGCGCCACCGGGAATCGTTCGAGCGTTTGTTCCATGTGGAAGCGACGCCGAATACTGCCTGCACGACAGAAGGAGATTTGGTTTTTTCGCTGGATCTCGTCAAACAGGAGTATCCGGCATACGGAACGACAGATTTCCGGGAGCCCGCTTATCAAGTACTGCAAGAAGGCGGCAGCCGCATCACCGATTTTGTCTACCAGGACCACCGGATTTTCGGAGGCAAAGAAAAGCTGGAAGGCTTGCCGGCCACTTATGCGGAAAACGACGGGGAAGCGACGACCTTGGAAATTACGTTATACGATCAAGAAATCGACGTAGAAGTCCGGCTGTCGTACACCGTTTTTGAAGAACTGGATGCCATTTCCCGCTCGGCCCGTTTTATCAATTACGGCGAGGCGGATGTCAACTTGACGCGGGCGCTGAGCGTCAGCATCGATTTGCCGGATGCCAATTTTGAGATGGTGCAGCTGTCGGGGGCATGGGCACGGGAGCGGCATATCAAAAACCGCCGGCTGGTGCCGGGGCTTCAAAGCATCGCGAGCACACGGGGGACGAGCAGTGCCCAGCAAAATCCGTTTCTGGCATTAAAGCGGCCGGAAACGACGGAGCACCAAGGCGAAGTCTACGGCGCAAGCCTAGTCTACAGCGGCAATTTCCTGGCGCAGGTCGAAGTGGACCACTACGACACGGCGCGTTTGATGATCGGCATCAATCCGTTCGATTTCAATTGGCTCCTGAAAAACGGGGAGTCGTTCCAGACGCCGGAAGCGGTGCTCGTGTATTCGGACGCGGGCTTGAACGGCATGAGCCAGACTTACCACCGGCTGTACCGCACTCGTTTGGCACGCGGGAAATGGCGCGACCGGGAACGTCCGGTGCTGATCAACAACTGGGAAGCGACGTATTTCGATTTTAATGAACAGAAAATATTTGAACTCGCGCAGTCTTCGAAAGAGCTCGGTGTGGAATTGTTCGTCCTGGACGACGGCTGGTTCGGCAAACGCGATGCCGACACGAGTTCGCTCGGCGACTGGTTCGAAGACAAGCGCAAATTGCCGAACGGCATCACGCAATTGGCAAAAGCCATCACAGGCCTCGGGATGGAATTCGGCTTGTGGTTTGAGCCGGAAATGGTGTCAAAAGCGAGCGACTTGTACAACGCGCATCCGGACTGGGTAATCCACGTGCCGAACCGCCGGATGTCGCATGGCAGAAACCAGCTGGTGTTGGATTTCTCCCGCCAGGAAGTTGTCGACTACATCTATGGTTTGATGGCGAAGGTCCTGCGGGATGCACCGATTTCCTACGTGAAATGGGACATGAACCGCTACATGACGGAAGTCGGGTCGCTTGGACATCCGGCAGACCGGCAGCGGGAAGTGGCGCACCGCTACATCCTGGGTGTGTACTCGCTGTACGAGCGGTTGACTTCGGAATTTCCGCATGTCTTGTTCGAATCCTGTGCAGGAGGCGGCAGCCGCTTTGATCCGGGCTTGCTGCATTATGCACCGCAAGGATGGACGAGCGACGATACCGATGCCGTGGAACGGTTGAAGATCCAATATGGCACGTCGCTCGTGTACCCCGTTTCGTCGATGGGGGCGCATGTCTCTGCCGTGCCGAACCACCAAGTGGGCCGTGTGACAAGTTTGGAAACGCGCGCAAACGTTGCGTATTTTGGCGCTTTCGGCTACGAACTGGATGTAACGATGATGACAGATGAGGAAAAAGAACAAGTGAAAGAGCAGATCAGGTTCTACAAAGAAAACCGGTCGCTGATCCAGCAAGGGCAGTTTTACCGGATTGAAAACCCGTTTGCAGAAGACGGCAACCGCACAAGCTGGCTGGTGGTGTCAGATGACCAAAGCGAAGCACTGCTTGGCTATTACCAGGTCCTGTCGACCCCGAACCCGGGGCTTTCCCGCGTGTTCTTTAAAGGGCTGAACCCTGAGTTCGAGTATACGATCGAAGGGCTCGATGCGACATTTTACGGGGACGAATTGATGGGAGCCGGCTTGCAGCTGAACCGCTACCGCCTGAATGAACATCCGGCTGATTTTTCTTCAGTCGTCTACAAAGTTAAGCGAGTATAACCGGAACCGGGTTTGCGCAAGATCCATGACGGCAAACCTGCATTCCGGCATACATAGGAGGCGTCAATGTGCTGACTGTTAAAAACGAATCGTTTTATTTCGAAGAAGAGCCTTTCCAGATCTTATCGGGGGGCATCCATTACTTCCGGACAGTGCCGGAGCAGTGGGAAGACCGCTTGCAGAAGTTGAAGGCGCTCGGGCTGAATACCGTTGAAACGTATATTCCGTGGAACTTCCACGAACCGAAAAAAGGCGAATTCCAGTTTTCCGGAATGGCGGACATCGAACGGTTTATCGAGCTTGCCCAACGAGTAGGGCTTTACGTGATCCTGCGTCCGGCACCGTATATTTGCGCAGAGTGGGAAATGGGGGGCTTGCCGTCCTGGCTCCTGAAAGACAAAGGGCTCGTCATGCGAAGCAGCGACCCGTCTTTCCTGAAGCACGTGGAAGATTATTTCGCCGTCCTGTTGCCGAAATTCAAGCGGCACCTGTACCAAACCGGCGGTCCGGTCATTGCCATGCAGATTGAAAATGAATACGGCGCCTACGGCAATGATTTGGCTTACTTGGATTTCTACAAAGACCAGTACGAAAAACACGGGCTCGATACATTCCTGTTCACGTCAGACGGCCCGGATTTCATCACGCAAGGGTCGCTTCCGGATGTCACGACCACACTGAACTTCGGTTCCCGGGTGGATGAATCGTTCGACGCGCTCGAAGCCTTCAAACCGGGTTCGCCGAAGATGGTGGCCGAGTTCTGGATCGGCTGGTTTGATTATTGGTCAGGCGAGCACACGGTGCGAAGCGGCGACGATGTCGCGGCCGTCTTTAAGGAAATCATGGACAAGAACATTTCGGTCAATTTCTATATGTTCCACGGCGGCACGAACTTTGGCTTCATGAACGGCGCGAACCATTACGACATCTACTACCCGACCATCACGAGCTACGATTACGACAGCTTGCTGACCGAAGGCGGCGCGATTACCGAAAAATACACAGCCGTCAAAAGGGTGCTGAGCACATATACCGAAGTGCCGGCGGATTTTGAAGAGACACCGACGACAACGGAATACGGAACTGTGAACGTAACGGAAAGCGTCAGTTTGTTTGACGTCTTGGAAAGTATCAGCGAAAAAGTCGAGCACATTGTGCCGCTCCCGATGGAAGACATTGGCCAGGCTTACGGCTATACGCTGTACCGCACGACCGTCAACCGCCAAGGCGAGCTGAAAATGAATTCAGGCAATATCCGCGACCGTGGTTTCATTTACATCAACGGCCGCTACGCCGCAACGACGTACATCAATGACGAAGACAAAGCGCTTGTCCTGGATTTCCCGGAACGAGTCAACACGCTGGAGATCCTGGTGGAGAATATGGGGCGCGCCAATTACGGTGAGCATTTGACCGACCAAAAAGGTCTGCTCAAAAACCTGTGGCTCGGCGAACAGTATTTCTTTAACTGGGAAATGTTCAAGATTGAAATGGACCGCTTGCCGCTTGATTACCAGATCGGCAATGAAGAGCGATTCCCGAAATTTTTCCGCGGCACGTTCGATGCAGCGAAAGGGCTCGATGCGTATGTCGACACGCAAGGCTTCACGAAAGGCAATGTCTTCATCAACGGCTTCAACCTCGGCCGCTACTGGAACACAGCCGGGCCGCAGCAGCGCCTGTATGTGCCAGGACCACTGCTGAAAAAAGAAAACAACGAAGTGGTCGTGCTGGAACTTGAAAACACCACGACCGACCAAATCCAATTGCTGGACCAGCCAAAGCTCGGATGACCGGGCATGAGATAGAAGGGATGGAATCACATGATTAACGAGAAATTGCCGAAAATTTGGCACGGCGGGGACTACAACCCGGAACAATGGGATTCGCAGGAAATTTGGGACGAAGACGTGCGCATGTTCAAACTGGCGGGAATTGACGTAGCGACTTTGAACGTTTTTTCGTGGGCGCTGAACCAGCCGGATGAAGAGACCTATAATTTTGACTGGCTTGATGAGAAAATCAACCGCCTTTACGAAAACGGCATTTACACGTGCCTCGCGACAAGCACGGCAGCGCATCCGGCATGGATGGCGAAAAAATACCCGGATGTCCTCCGCGTTGATTTCTACGGCAGAAAACGGAAATTTGGCAGCCGCCACAATTCCTGCCCGAACAGCCCGACGTACCGCGAATACTCCGAGAAAATCGCCGAGAAACTGGCGGAGCGCTACAAAGACCATCCGGCAGTCCTGATCTGGCACGTGGCCAACGAGTACGGTGGCTACTGCTATTGCGACAATTGCCAAACCGCTTTCCAAAACTGGCTGAGCGACAAATACGGCACGCTGGAAAAGCTGAACAAAGCATGGAACACCGGATTCTGGGGCCACACGTTCTACGAATGGGACGAAATCGTGCCGCCGAACATGCTGAGCGAAGAACGCGAAAACAATGAGTCTGATTTCCAGGGCATTTCGCTCGATTACCGCCGCTTCCAGTCGGACAGCCTGTTGGACTGCTACAAACTGGAGTACAACGCCATCCGGAAACACACGCCGAATACGCCGATCACCACCAACTTGATGGGCACATACCCGATGCTCGATTACTTCAAATGGGCAAAAGAAATGGACGTCGTGTCGTGGGACAACTACCCGGCCATCGATACGCCGTTCAGCTACACGGCGATGACGCACGATTTGATGCGCGGATTGAAGAGCGGGCAGCCATTCATGCTGATGGAGCAGACGCCGAGCCAGCAAAACTGGCAGCCGTACAACTCCTTGAAGCGTCCCGGCGTCATGCGCTTATGGAGCTATCAGGCAATCGGCCGCGGGGCAGACACCATCCTGTATTTCCAATTGCGGCGTTCTGTCGGCGCCTGCGAGAAGTACCACGGTGCGGTCATTGAACACGTCGGCCATGAAAACACGCGGGTATTCAATGAAGTGGCGCAAATCGGGAAAGAGTTCAACCAGTTAGGGGATACGCTGCTTGATGCACGCGTCAACGCCAAAGTCGCCATCGTCTTTGACTGGGAAAACCGATGGGCAGTGGAGCTGTCTAGCGGACCGTCCGTATCGCTCGACTATGTCAACGAAGTCCATAAATACTACGACGCGCTTTATAAATTGAACGTCCAAGTCGACATGATCGGCGTCGAAGAAGACTTGAGCCAATACGATGTCGTCATTGCACCGGTTCTGTACATGGTGAAAGAAGGCTACACAGCGAAAGTTGAAAGCTTCGTCGAAAACGGCGGTACGTTCCTGACTACGTTCTTCAGCGGCATCGTCAATGAAACCGACATCGTGACGCTCGGCGGATACCCGGGCGAATTGCGCAACGTCCTCGGCATTTGGGCAGAGGAAATCGATGCGCTTCATCCGGACGAAACGAATCAAATCGTTTTGAAAGATACCCGCGGCCAGATGAACGGCAGCTATTCATGCAACCTCTTGTTTGACCTGATTCACACAGAAGGCGCTGAAGCCGTTGCTGAATACGGCTCCGACTTCTACAAAGGGATGCCGGTCCTGACCGTCAACCAGTTTGGAAAAGGGAAAGCTTGGTACGTGGCGTCAAGCCCGGATGCCGACTTCCTGGTCGACTTCCTGCAGACCGTGTGCGAAGAAGCCGGCGTCGAACCGCTGCTTGCCGTACCGGAAGGCGTGGAAACAACGGAACGTGTGAAAGACGGGCAGACCTACCTGTTCGTGCTGAACCACAACAACGAAGAAGCAGCGATCGAGCTAGGGGATAGCGCGTACAAGGAATTGCTGTCCAATGAGCAAGTGAGCGGAACGGTTGGGTTGGAACCAAAAGGCGTCTTGATTTTAGCGAAGGCGTAAACTGTTAATAAGCAGAACAAATTTAAAGGCAGTCCTGAAAAGTCGGTGTTAGCGGCTTTTGGGACTGCCTTTTTCTATTTTTTGTATTTGGGATGACCGCTCGGACGCTTGGGGCATAGCTTTCGCAAGAAGCCAGGGAAAGCAGCTGTCTTCTCCGGATCCTTCGTTTCAGCCGGACGCGTTCCGCGGGCTCGCGCCGAAATCCACTCGGAACTAACGTCCCGAGTGGATTTCGGCCCTTCGCTGTCCCGCAGGAGTCGCCGGCTTTCACTCCGGATCCTCAGCGTGGAGGCTACCCAGAGGTGTCACTTTTCCTCTTGAGTTGTCTGTTTAAGCTTCAATCTGATTAACATTCACTATCGAATCAAGGATAGACACCCCAACCGGACCGGCCACGGAAAGCGAAGTGGCCGGTCCGGTTGGTTTATGCATCGCTGCATCATATCTAAAATTTGTCTACAATCTATCGTAGCTTGTTTTTTTATTAACAGTTCACTGTTGATATGGAGCAAACCAGCGGAGACGCCTGCGGGAAAGCGAGACGACCGAGACACCGCAGGGAGCGTAGCGAACGAGGAGGCTTGGGCGCGAGCCCGCGGCAAGCGCAGCTCGTTTGCGGAATATCGGTTAAAAGTCATAGCTTTTTCAACGCGTTGAAAAGGCTGCCCCTTTGTCATTTAAAATGACTTTAGAGCAACCTCTTCAATATAGAAGGAACTTTATATTCAACAAGCTTATTTAATGCGCAACTCCGTATCAATATCGAAGAAATGGGCTTTGTTCATATCAAATGCCATGTCGATCGTTTGGCCGGCTTGCACATTGAAGCGGGCGTCCACACGGGCGATGAAGTCCTGATCGTTCACTTTTGAATACAGGACGATTTCCGATCCCATCAATTCCGACACTTCGACAAACGCAACGATCTTCGTCTGCGGCGAATGCTGCAGGAACAACGGCTCATCGTGGATATCTTCCGGGCGGATGCCGAGGATGATTTCTTTGTCGGCGTACCCTTGGTCGCGCAAAGTCTTCAGTTTTCCTTCAGGCACAAGCACTTTGATGCCTTCCATCAGGAACGAATCGCCGACGATTTTTCCGCGCAGGAAGTTCATGGACGGCGAACCGATAAAGCCGCCGACAAACATATTGTCCGGCAAGTCGTAAACTTCTTTCGGCGATCCGACTTGCTGGATAAAGCCGTCTTTCATAACCACAAGGCGTGTCGCCATCGTCATCGCTTCAGTCTGATCGTGGGTCACATAAACGGTCGTCGTCTGCAGGCGGCGGTGCAGCTTCTGGATCTCGGCACGCATCTGCACACGCAGTTTGGCATCCAAGTTGGAGAGCGGCTCATCCATCAGGAACACTTCCGCGTCTCGGACGATGGCACGGCCTAAAGCAACACGCTGGCGCTGTCCACCCGACAAGGCTTTCGGCTTGCGGTCCAAATAGTCATCAAGGCCGAGAATGCTCGACGCATTCGCCACCCGTGATTTGATATCGTCTTTTTTCATTTTGCGCAGCTTCAAGCTGAACGCCATATTGTCGTAAACGCTCATATGCGGGTAAAGGGCATAGTTTTGGAAGACCATCGCAATGTCGCGGTCTTTCGGCGAGACGTCGTTGACGCGTCTGTCGCCGATGTACAAGTCGCCTTGTGTGATGTCTTCAAGGCCGGCAATCATCCGGAGTGTCGTTGATTTTCCGCAGCCTGAAGGGCCGACGAGAACGAGGAACTCTTTGTCGCGAATTTCCAGGTTGAAGTCCTGTACGGATACAACCCCTTTTTCGTATTCTTTTCTGATGTTCACTAAATTCAAGCCTGCCATTTGAGTCCCTCCAATGTGTGTAAGTGCTTTCATTAACTAGTAAAAGTATACCGTATAGCCGATATTCCGGTAATGGCAAGGATGCACAAAGATCTGGGGAGTCTTCGTGCATCTTGACCAATGTCAGCGGATTCCGTTGATCGAACCGCTTGCTGCGGGTTGATTCAAAGTCTGGATAAACCGGTCGAATGCTTCTTTTTCTTTTAATACACCGGCGTCTTCAAGGATGCGGACGAACTTTTTGCCCAATTCTTTTTGCAGGAGCGCTTCCGCTTCTGCGCGCTGGGAAAGCGTGCCGTATTCTGCTTTCAACTGTTCAGCCCAGTCCAGATGGGGAGGAGAGACGCTGTCTGCATTGCCGAGCAGGAATTCCTCGATTTCCGCCAGTTCCTCTTTTAAGCGGGGCGGCAGAACGGCAAGCCCCATTACTTCAATCAAACCGATGTTTTCTTTCTTGATGTGATGGACATCTGCGTGCGGATGGAAAATCCCCGACGGATGTTCCGCTGTCGTGCGGTTGTTTCGGAGCACCAAATCGATTTCAAACAGTCCGCTGCGTTTTCGCGCAATCGGCGTAATGGTGTTGTGCGGCGTGTCGCCAGTGAACGCCAGTACATCGGCTTTTTCATCCGAGTACGTTTTCCACTTCTGCAAGATTTCGTCCGCTGCATCGACGAGGCTGCCGGTGTCGCTGCCTTTCAAGCGGATCACCGACATCGGCCATTTCACGACGGATGCCGCGATGTCCGGATAGGCGGCCAATGGGAAGGCAAACGCATCTTCCGCTTTGGTCATGGCAAACTCGTAGCGCCCGGCCTGGTAATGGTCGTGGCTTAAGATGGAGCCTCCGACAATCGGCAAATCCGCATTCGAGCCCACAAAGTAATGGGGGAAGCGTTCGGTAAAGGCAAGCAGGCGTTCAAAGCCATTGCGGTCGATTTTCATGTCGCGGTGTTCTTCTGAAAGCAGGATGCTGTGTTCGTTGTAATAGACGTAAGGCGAGTACTGGAAATACCAGTTTTCACCGGCAAGCGGCACCTCAACGACGCGGTGGTTGGCGCGTGCCGGGTAGCCGATGCGCCCCGCGTAGCCGACGTTTTCCTTGCACAAGAGGCATTTCGGGTAAGAGAGCGTCTGTTTCATCTTGCGTTCGCGCTTGATCTGTTCCGGATCTTTCTCAGGCTTAGACAAATTGATCGTAATGTCCATTTCGCCATACGGGCTATCCGCTTTATAAGAAATGTTTTTCCGGATGCGGTTCATTTGAATGTAGTTGCTGTTTTGGCTCAGTTCGTAAAAATAATCCGTTGCCGCTTCCGGCGACTCCGCGTATTTTTCATCGAATGCTGCATTGATGGCAGAAGGCCGTGCGACAAAACAGTTCATGATATTCGCTGACAGCATTTCTTTGTCGTCAAAGATGTCTTCGATGACGCCTTTTTCTACGGCATAGGCAACCAAAGTTTCGAGCAGGTTCGGGATGGTGTCGTCCGCCGGTTCGAGCGCTCCTTTGGGGAATGATTGCAATCCAAGCAGGTACATCGCCTGGTTGCGGGCATAATCGCTGTCTGCGGCTTCAATGAGTCCCATCTTTAAGGCTTTCTGGACAAGTCCGGCAAGTGTTTGATAGATCATTTCAACACTTCCTTTTCGTAGCCGGACGGATTTTTGGAATGCCAGTTCCAGGCGTCTTCGATGATTTTTTCAACGGACGTATGAACCGGATTCCAGCCGAGCACGGTTCTCGCTTTGTCCGAACTGGCAATCAGGATGCTCGGGTCGCCTGCACGACGGGCTCCCGTTTTTACCGGGATTTCTTTGCCAGTCACCGAACGGGCGGCGGAAATCATTTCGTTGACGGAAAAGCCTTGGCTGCTCCCTAAGTTAAAGACATCGCTGTCGCCGTCTTGTCTCAAATAGTCGAGCGCCAGTAGATGCGCACGGATTAAGTCTTCGACGTGGACGTAATCGCGGATGCACGTGCCGTCTGCGGTATCGTAATCATCGCCGAAGACGGTGATTTCGCTTCGCTGCCCAAGTGCTGTCTGCAAGATCAACGGCACGAGATGGGATTCCGGGCGGTGGTCTTCACCGATTTCGGCGCCTTCTCTTGCACCTGCGACGTTGAAATAGCGCAGCGACACGAATTTCAAGTCATGTGCAAGGCCGGTCCACTTCATGAGCTTTTCCATGGTGAGCTTGGTTTCGCCGTATGTGCTCGTGGGATTGGTCGGCATCGTTTCGGTGATCGGCACCGCTTCCGGTTCGCCGTATGTGGCGGCGGTGGAAGAAAAGACGATTTTCCCGACGCCGTGCTTGGTCATTGCCTGCAGCAATACCTGTGTTCCGTAGACATTGTTGTCGAAATACTTCAAAGGATTCTCCATTGATTCGCCGACCAGGGAATTGGCAGCAAAATGGACGACTTCGTCAATCGTTTCTTTTTCAAAGACAAAATTGAGAAACGCGGCGTCCCGGATATCGCCTTCGTAAAATACCGCTTCCGGGTGGACCGCTTCCCGGTGGCCCGTTTCCAGATTGTCGACAACAACAACCCGCGTTCCTTGGTCGATCAATTGGTAGACCGCGTGCGATCCGATATATCCAGCTCCGCCTAATACTAAAACCGTCATGGTCAAAACTCCTCTACAAGTTCTTTGGCGCCATCCGAAATTTTCGCCTCATAAAAAGAAGGGGCGTAGCCAAACGCTTCGGTATAGCTTTCCGCTATTGTTTCTTTCAAACTTTTCACTTGTTCCTGTTCGACGATGGCAATCGCACATCCGCCGAAGCCTGCCCCGGTCATCCGTGCGCCGATAACGCCGGGATGGGCCCAGGCCGTTTCGGCAATGTGGTCGAGTTCCGCACCCGTCACTTCGTAGTCGTCCCGGAGCGACAGGTGGGAGGCGTTCATCAATTCGCCGAAGCGCTTGAGGTTGCCTTTTTCCAGTTCATCGAGCGCGAGCAGCGTCCGTTCGTTTTCCGAGACGGCGTGCTTCGCCCGTTTGCGGTTCGTGTCGCTGCCAATCAGATGCTGGTACTGCTCAAATTTCTCGTTCGTCAGTTCGCCGAGGCTCGTGACGGGCAGTTCCGCACGCAAATCTTCCAGCGCCTGTTCGCATTCGCTGCGGCGTTCGTTGTACTTCGAGCCGGCCAGTGTCCGCTGCTTGTTGGAGTTGATGATGACAATCTCGTGGTCATTTAATTTAACCGGCGCGTAGCTGTACTTCAAGGTTTGGCAATCCAATAAAATCGCCGCATCCTTTTTGCCTTTGCCGATGGCGAACTGATCCATGATGCCGCTGTTGACACCGATATAATCGTTTTCCACCCGTTGCCCAAGCTGGATCATCTGCAGGCGGTCGATCGTTAAATCGAACAAGCCTTCGAGCACCACGCCGGTCGCCATTTCAATGGAAGCGGAAGAAGAGAGGCCGGCACCATTCGGGATGTTGCCGTAAAACAGGATGTCCATGCCGGAAGAAATGGGAAATTCGTTGCCTGTAAACTGCTGGATCATCCCTTTCGGAAAGTTCGCCCAGCCGTGGTCCGGGTTATAGGACAGGTCGCCCAAATCGCATTCGATGATGCCTTCTTCCGGAAAATTCATCGAATAGAACCGCAGCGTTTGGTCCGGGCGTTTTTGGGCAACCGCATATGTACCGAACGAAATCGCTGCCGGAAACACATGGCCGCCGTTGTAGTCGGTGTGTTCGCCGATCAAGTTGATGCGCCCCGGTGCAAAGAAGAAGCGCGGTTTCTCCGCCGTTTTGAAAACGTCTTTAAATGTTTGAGCCACGTGCTGTTGAATCATTGTCTTCCACCCCAATACTTAATAAATTAATTTAATTAACATGAGTATAAAGGAATTTGGTAAACTATTCAATAATAAGAATGAAAACTCTTACAATTTAGCAACATGAACCAACCGGAGGGATAGACATGCGCCAAGGCAGCTTTCAATGGATGAAGTCGGTGAACAAATCGATTATCCTAAACAAAATCAGAAAAGACGGGCCGATCTCGCGCGCTCAGATTGCACGGGAAACAAAACTGACACCGCCGACCGTCAGCAGCAACGTCAAAGAGTTGATCGACCAGAAAATCGTCGAAGAAAGTGATTTCGGCGAATCGCTCGGCGGACGGAAACCGACGATGCTCGTCATCAACGACCACGCATTCACCATCATCGGTGTGGACGCCGGGCCGGAACACATCGAATGCATCGTAGCGGACCTGGCAGGGAAAGTCCTGAAACGGTCGCAGACGAAGCTGGAGCTGCCCATCAACAGCGAGCAGTTTCTCGTCGCCTTGAAAAGCGGTATTGCAGAGTGCCTGGACGGGACTTCGGATAGAGAAGAAAACATCATCGGCATCGGTGTCGCGATGCACGGCGTAGTGGATGTCGAACGCGGCGTTTCGCTGAATGCACCAATTCTTGGCCTCGCCAATATCCCGATCAAAGAAGAGCTGGAACAGGCATTTGGCCTGGATGTGAAAGTGGAAAACGATGCACGCGCCATGGCGCTCGGCGAATACTGGTTTGGCAACCACGGCGAACTGGAAAGCATGCTGGCGGTGAACGTGGGCAGAGGCGTCGGAGCGGGCCTCATCATCGACGGGAAACTGTACCACGGCTTTTCGGATATCGCGGGGGAAATTGGCCATATGACGATCGATCTGCACGGCGAAATTTGCGAATGCGGCAACCGGGGCTGCCTGCAAACCTTTGTCACAGGACCAGCCATTGCCCGGAAAGTGACCAATAGAGGGGCAGCGAATCCACTGACCGCCGAAACTGTCTACAAACTGGCGGTCGGCGGCAACAGACAGTTTGCAGACATCCTGAAAGAATCCGGACAAGCGATGGGCGTCGGGCTGACCAACTTGATCCACATCGTCAACCCGGAAAAAATCGTCCTGGGCGGCGGCGTTTCAAAAGCCGAGCAATTCATCTTGCCGGCAATCCGCGAAACGATCCAAGCGTCGGCACTGACGCCTTCTGCAAGTAAAACCCAAGTGGAAGTGACGAAACTCGGGGACGACGCCACATTGATCGGCGCCATTACCTTGCTGCTGGTCGATCTATTTGAACTGAAATAAAGAAAGCGTCTATCTTTGGAGAAAGAAGTGGTGGGATGATCGACAACTTGAAAAAAATATACCCTTCCTTGGTCGTCTATCAAGAAGAGAGCCAAGGCCTGGATGACAACTACAGCTGGTTCAGAACAGAAGCCGGTGAAATCATCGGCATCGAAAAAAGCGAACTGAGCCCAAAAGACCTGTCAGTGCTCGCCGCGTTCATGGCGCCTTACCGCAGCGATGTTCCTGTCCTGACGCCCGACGAACAAAAATGGCGAAACGCGATTGACTCGGACGGTGCAGACCCGCTGGAAACGGCAGGGGCATACCGCTTTGTCTATTTCTCCATCAAAGAAAACCAGATCAGCCCGGAATTATTCAAAGATGCGCTCGCTGAACTGTTTCCCGGCGACGTCCCGATTCTATGGGAAAATGGCCACGAAGGGATTCTGATTGAGCAGGAAAGCATCGGCAGCGACAGCATTTCCTATGAAGACATCATCAATATTTTGATGAGTGACTTGTACATCAAGATCCATTTCCTGGTCGGCCCTTTTCGCACCGGGCTGGAGCAGGTCAGCCGGTACCATACGTTTATGCTGACGGCGGCCAAAGCCATTTTTGCCGAGTCCAATAAAGCCGTCGCGAATCTCAGCGATGCCGTGCCGTATTTATTGATCGACCAGGCGAATGTGGACCACTACCGCAGCATCCGGGAAATGATCCTGCAGAATTATGCCGATGACGAAGAAACTTTGCGGATGATTGAAGTGTTCACGAAATACAATTTGAACGTTTCCGAAACCGCCAAAGCGCTCCACCTGCACCGAAACTCTCTGCAATACCGGCTCGACCGGTTCACCGAAAACACCGGCATCGACATCCGGAAATTCCACCAGGCGATGGCCGTTTATTTGGCACTGCTCGTTAAGGTTTGACTGAATCCACTTTCAGGAGGTCAGCAAGGATGAAGAGAAAAGAATGGAAGGCTATTGCTGCCGGCTACCGTCATTCGGTGGCGCTCAAAACGGATGGCACCGTGCACGTGTCCGGAGACAATAAAGACGGACAATGCGACGTCAGTGATTGGCGCAACATCATAGACATTGCAGCCGGCAGCGCGCATATCGGCAGTTCTCATACGGTTGGGTTGAAAAGCGACGGAACAGTGGTAGCCACTGGCTGGAACAAATACGGCCAATGCGAAGTGGATAAATGGAATGAAATCGTATCGATTGCCGCAGGTTGGCGCCGTACCGTTGCAATCAAAACGGACGGGACGGTCCTGGCAGTGGGCCAAAACAACGAAGGCCAGTGTAATGTGGGAGACTGGGAAGACATTGTGGCGGTCTCGGCCGGCGACTGGCACACAATCGGGTTGAAAAGTGACGGAACGGCAGTCAATGTGGGGAACAACCGCTACGGCCAATGCAATCTTAGTGATTGGCACGATCTGGTGGGAGTTGCAGCAGGTTACTTGCATACGGTTGGACTGAAAAGGGACGGCTCGTTGGTTGCGGTGGGTTCCAATAAAGACGGTCAATGCGAGGTAAGTGGCTGGAAGGATATTGTGGCAATCGCCGCTGGAAGCAATCATACAGTCGGTTTGAAGTCGGATGGCTCAGTCGTAGCTGTTGGACGAAACAATCAAGGGCAGTGTGATGTGAGCGATTGGTGCGATATCATCGCGGTTTCAGCAGGCTACGCCCATACGATTGGCTTGAAAGCAGACGGCACCGTGGTTGCGGTTGGTCGAAACGATGAAGGGCAGTGCAATGTGAGCGAGTGGAGCGGCATTGGACTGCCGGGCAATTAGTGGTGGTCATCAAAGAAGAGCTTGAAAGAGAGCTAATATATAGAAGTAAAAGATTGAGCGGAGCGATTCCGTTCAATCTTTTTTATTTGCGGCAGGCAAGTTTTAGCAGGAAAAAACTCCACCTCTAGCGAATTTGTGGCTATACCTGATCGACTGAGAAACAGTGTGAAAGATCCAATATTTAACTACCGGTAGTTTAATGCTTGGAGTTGAAGACGCAGAAGAAAGGAAAGGTGGGAGGAATGAAGGCAGTCACGAAAATCTTCTGGATAGGTGCGGTGATGTTGCTGATGACAGGCTGCGGGAATTCGAATGAAGAATCTGCACCAGATGCTTCGCAAGAAAGTCCGGCAACTGAAACCACAGAAAAAGATTCATCCGAAACAAAAGATAACACATCAAAAGATGAAGGGGAGGAAGCGGATATGGAAAAGGAAAACGAAGTCACTCCAGAAGAAGCCGTCACAACGGATCCCGATAGCACTTCTGCAGATGCAGACAATCCGGAAGAAGATGCCTTAGCTCCGTATACAAGCGAGCAGATCGAATACGCCAGGGTCTGGCTGCAGCTCGGGCCGAATCAGGACATCGACGGTTTGTACGTGGAGCGTATTTCGGCGGATACCCCGCTCAATCCCGATGACGAAACGAGCGGCGTTTACCCGGAAGATGTCATCCAGTTGGCCGGTTCCCGTTTAGTCGATGGCTCGGTTACCTATAGCGGCAACGGCGACGGCACGATCAATGTCTACAATGTGCCGCTGCGCTGGGACGGCGAGTATCCGGCGGGGGAAGAGTTCTATACGGAGATTATCGACAATACGGAACTTGTGCCGATTGATGTGGGCAAGGATGAGGCAGTCATTCGGTTGATCCAATTGCTGAAAGAGCAACCGTAATAGCATAATGATTTTTCCTGATTTCTTAAATTAGTTCAAAATTTGACTGCTTTGCCATTTATTTGATTAAATATTCAGAAAAAAGTATTGACAGCGCTTTCTTTAATGTTTAACTTAAAGATAACAAGTTAAGAGCTGTGTTGGAGACCTGGAGATTCGCACAACAAGGAGTACTTCTATCAAGGAGGGACTTTCATTGTTGTGCGTATTTTTTTTGGTCGATTTCACTGCTTTTGCTTTTTAAAAAAAGGGGTGGTATGTGATGTCGGAATTTTTAGCAGAAGTGGTTGGCACTATGATCTTGATCATTTTCGGAGGGGGTGTAGTAGCGGGAGTCGTATTGAAAGATTCGAAAGCGGAAGGCAGCGGTTGGATTGTCATTACGATTGCATGGGGGCTTGCCGTAACCATGGGGGTCTACGCAGTCGGCAGTATTTCAGGAGCCCATCTGAATCCGGCGGTAACTTTAGGGTTTGCATCGATTGGTGAATTTCCATGGGCAAAAGTTCCTCTATACATCTTAGCCCAAATGATTGGAGCCATCATAGGCGCCTCTATTGTCTTTTTGAATTATTTGGCGCATTGGAGAAGAACGGAAGACCAAGGGGCAAAACTAGCCGTTTTCTCTACAGGGCCCGCTGTGCGAAGCCCATTCTCGAACTTGGTAAGTGAAATCATCGGCACTGCTGTTCTGGTCATGGGATTATTGTTCATCGGCGCTAACCAATTTACGGATGGGTTGAATCCGTTGATTGTTGGGGCTTTGATTATCGCGATCGGCATGTCGCTTGGCGGCGCTACAGGCTATGCCATCAACCCGGCGCGCGATTTGGGGCCGCGCATCGCGCATGCTTTGCTGCCGATTCCTGGAAAAGGCAGTTCCGATTGGAGCTATGCCTGGGTCCCTGTAGCCGGACCGGTTTTTGGCGGTATTTACGGAGCTGTTTTCTACAGTGCCGTCTTCACGGGAGATTACAACTTGCTGTTCTGGATCCTCAGCGCTGTCATGGCCTTGATCTTGGTCGGTGCAGCTAATGCTGAGTTGAAGAAAGGCCACACATTGGCGAATGAACTTGAAGACAAGTTAGTGGATGATGACGAAAAAATTGCAGAAAGAACGATATGAGGGGGAAATGAAGATGAGCAAAGATTATATTTTGGCAATCGACCAAGGAACGACCAGTTCACGTGCAGTTTTGTTTAACCACAAAGGGGAAATCGTGGAAACGGCACAGCAAGAGTTTGAACAGTTCTTCCCGAAACCGGGCTGGGTGGAGCATGATGCCAGTGAAATTTGGACTTCGGTTCTGGCTTGTATAGCGGGTGTCTTGCGGAAAGCGGATGTGGAGCCGAGCCAGATTGCAGGAATCGGCATTACCAACCAGCGCGAAACGGCGGTTGTCTGGGACCGCAACACCGGCAAGCCGATTTACAAAGCGATTGTCTGGCAGTCGCGCCAGACAGACGGCATCTGCAAAGAGCTGAAAGAGCAGGGGCATGAAGAGCTGTTCCGCAAGAAAACCGGATTATTGATCGATGCTTATTTTTCCGGCACAAAAGTCAAATGGATTCTGGACAATATCGAAGGGGCACGCGAAAAAGCGGACAATGGCGATTTGATGTTCGGAACGATCGATTCCTGGCTCGTCTACAAATTATCGGGCGGCCAAAGCCATATCACCGATTACAGCAATGCCTCCCGTACATTGATGTACAATATTTACGATTTGGAGTGGGACGATGAACTGCTGGAAATCCTGACGGTGCCAAAAAGCATGCTGCCGGAAGTCCGCCAGTCTTCGGAGATCTATGCCAATACCATCAATTATCACTTTTTCGGCCATGAAGTGCCGATTGCCGGCATTGCCGGTGACCAGCAGGCAGCTCTTTTCGGACAGGCCTGTTTCGAGAAAGGGATGGCAAAAAATACGTATGGCACGGGTTGCTTCATGTTGATGAATACGGGGGAAGAAGGCGTGGTTTCTGATCACGGCCTGCTGACCACGCTCGCATGGGGCGTTGGCGGCAAAGTGGAGTATGCGCTGGAAGGCAGTATTTTTGTCGCCGGGTCCGCCATCCAATGGCTGAGAGACGGCTTGAAGATTCTGGATCATGCGCCGGAAAGTGAAGGCCATGCCACATCGGTCGAATCGACAGACGGCGTCTATATGGTGCCGGCATTTGTTGGCCTCGGCACGCCTTATTGGGATACCGATGCCAGAGGCGCGATTTTCGGTTTGACGCGCGGTACGACCAAATCGCATTTTATCCGGGCCACGCTTGAATCGCTCGCTTACCAGACAAAAGATGTAGTGGATGTCATGATCAAGGATGCGGGCATTGAGCTGAAAACCTTGCGCGTGGACGGCGGGGCCGTTTCCAATGACTTCTTGATGCAATTCCAGAGCGATATTCTGGATGTTCCGGTTGAACGCCCGGTCATCCAGGAAACGACAGCACTTGGCGCAGCTTATCTCGCAGGGCTGGCAGTCGGTTTCTGGCAAAGCAAAGAAGAAATAGCCCAGCAATGGCAAATTGACAAAACGTTTAACAGCCAAATGCCTGCTGAACAAAGCGAAGAGCTTTATAATGGTTGGCAGAAAGCGGTAGAGGCAACCAGAACGTTCAAAAAAGAAGCAGTGAAAGCACCAATCGTTATGTAAACGAACTGAAAATCGGGAGACCGGCACCATCTGCAGATTCTATTCTGAGGATGACGCCTGGTCTCCTTTCTTACTTACGGATAAAAGGGTCATTAATATTGTTTCTAAGTTATTTGGAGGTTGAAAGAGTCCTAAAGATTTGCATATTCACATTTTTATTGGGAAAACTATCGACAGTAGCTTACTGTGCTTCTCTTATAAGAATAAAAGAGAAGCAGAGAGTCATGAGGAGGTCAATCATGAAAATGTTTTTCCACTACAACTGGATGGTCCGGGAAGAATGGTACCGGTGGTGCGAAGAAATCAGTGAAGAAGAGCTGCTGAAGAAACGGACCGGCGGACAAGGCAGCATCCTCAAAACGCTTTTCCATATAGCGGATGTCGAATGGAGCTGGATTCGTTTACTGGAGGGAAAAGACGATTTTCAGGAAGGGTTCGAAAACTACAACAGCCTAGAAAAGGTGCGTCAGCTTGATGCAGCGTTCCGGCCGGAAGTCGAAAACTTTGTGGCGAACTGGGACGAGAGCATGGAACATCGTCTACTTAAGACGCCTGGACGGGATGGAACCATCGATATCGACCAGTGGGGAGAAGTGATGCGGCATGTCATCGCGCATGAGATTCATCATATTGGCCAATTGTCGGTGTGGTCGAGGGAACTGGGGAGAGAGCCGGTGTCTGCGAATTTAGTGGGCAGGGGTCTTCCGGAAAAGAATTAAAACCAATAAAACCAGAAAGCGGCAAAGCGTATGCTGCTTTCTGGTTTTTATTCTGGGGTTTTATATTGCAAAGAAAATTTATCATTAAATAAAATAAATATTTAGAATAATTAATAATTAATAAATTTTTTATGATACAATATTGAATAATTTTAAGTTGAAGAAAGGGGCGATTACTGGAATGACAACTAAGCTTTAAAGTAAATACCTAAAATAAAAAATACGAAGTGGGGGAGAAAAAATGAAACTTGGTCTTATTCCGAAATTGTTAATGGGTCTTGGCATTGGGATTTTAATTGGCTTGTTTGGTCCGGATTGGATGATTCGTTTTACGGAAACAGGAAACATGCTATTGGGGAACCTGATTAAATTCTTCATTCCATTAATAATCTTTGCCTTCGTTGCAGCAAGTATCGCAGAGTTTTCTTCAAAAGCTGGCAGGTTGCTCAGCTTTACGATTGGGATATCTTATTTGGATACCATTCTTGCATGTATGCTAGGAGCCGTGGCAGCTTATCTAATCGTCCCAGGATTCGCTTTGCAGGCTAACCAAGCTATTGAAGCGGTAGAAATCGGCGCTCCTTTCGTAGAACTGGATATCCCGCCGATCATGGGAATCATTTCAGCGCTTGTATTAGCGATTGTGGTTGGTATGGCGTCATCGTGGGGAGAAGCGAAAGTTCTGTCCGCAGCAGTTATAGAGTTTAGAAATTTAATCGAACGCGTGATCAGAGGATTTATCGTTCCTGTTATTCCGATTTTCATCGCCTGCATCTTTGCGGGTTTAGCCGCAAAAGGAGAACTCTTTGGAACAATGGCGGTCTTTGGAAAGATGCTCGCCTTGATCCTGATTTTACAAGTCGTATGGCTGGTTATTGAATATACTGTAGCGGGAGCCATTTCAAAGAAGAGTCCGTTTACGATGTTCAAAGCAATGCTTCCCGCGTACTTTACAGCGATGGGAACCATGTCGAGTGCTGTTACAATGCCAGTTTCCCTTAAGCAAGCGAAAACCGTTCCATACTTAAACAAGAAAATTGCAGACTTTGTGATGCCGCTTTGTGCGAATGTGCATCTTTCGGGAGCGGCCATGACATTGACGATCAGTGCCATTACGGTTTCTCTATTGACCACAGGAAGCCTGCCGCCGATCGGGCTGATTATTTCCTTTATCCTAATTCTAGGTGTAATTGAAGTTGGAGCGGTTGGTGTGCCTGGAGGTTCGGCTTTAGCGGCGATTGGGATTTTGCAATCAACACTGGGCTTTGATGAAGCAGCAATCGGGCTTATGCTCGCGTTGTTCATGATCCAAGACAGTTTTGGAACTGCGACCAATATAGCAGGAGATGGTGCAATTGCAATGATTGTTAACCGTTTCTTCGGTAAAGAAGATGAAGGTTCCGAAACAGCCGAAGAACCAGAAATTGCTCTTGATTTGGAGGAAGCTCGACCATGATAAACGGCTATCTGGATTTACGAAGCGATACAGTCACATTGCCGAAAGCCGAAATGATGGACGCCATTGCCAATGCCTCTCTTGGAGACGATATTATGGGGGAAGACGCAACGGTAAATGAATTGCAAAGAAAAGCAGCGGACTTGCTTGGCATGGAAGATGCCTTGCTCGTCACTTCAGGAACCATGGCCAATCAAATCGCAATTATGAACTTCGCGCAAAGAGGCCAGGAAGTCATTGTTGGAAATGAATCCCATATCTTAAATTTGGAAGGTGCAGCGTTAGCGGCAGTTGCACAAGTCCAAGCAAGACCAATGACAGTCAAAAATGGATACTTTGATCCCGAAATAGTGGAATCGTTAATTTCTTCTGGAGATATCCAACGAGCCAAAACAGCGTTGATCTCCATCGAAAATACGTATAACTTAAATGCAGGGCAAATTGTTTCCATAGAAAATACGAAGGAAATTAAAGAACTTGCTGTTCAACACGGACTGCCGGTTTACTTGGACGGTGCAAGAATCTTTAATGCTGCCGTCGCGTTAGAGGCAGCACCGAAAGATTTGTGCAAGCACGTGGATGCCGTGCAATTTTGTTTAACGAAAGGGTTGGGCTGTCCACTTGGGTCGATTCTTGCCGGCTCAAAAGAATTCATCCAACATGCAAAAATGAATCGCCAACGACTCGGAGGTGGAATGAGGCAAGCAGGAATCATAGCGGCTCCAGGCATTTATGCGTTGGATCATATGATTGATCGTTTAAAAGAGGATAATCAAAAAGCGTATCAGCTTGCGAAGAAGTTATCGGCTGTAGAAGGAATCCATATTAATTTGGACAATGTGCAAACCAATATCATTGCTGTCAATATTACCAAAGAAGACATAGACGCTGATAAATTTATTGAGCTTCTAAAAGAAAAGCAAATTAAAGTGAAGAAGATTGGCAAGAGAAAAATACGGATGATTGTTCATTACTTGATTACGGATGAAAATATCGAATATCTTTTTGAAAACATGAAAGGCATTATGAGCGGCAGCCGAACTGTTCAACATCAGCTTTTTGATTGAAAAGGGAATGCCTTTTGTACTTTAGATCTCAAATTGCTTAAGCTAATCAAAAAACCTGAAACGCAGAAAATGCGCTTCAGGTTTTTTTTTGCTATTAAAAAATTTAGTTATCTCCTATTTAAAGAATTGCTTCCGCAATCAATTTATCCAGCTTCCGGATATCTACTTTCTTGTTCAAGTTCAACTTGAACTTACCGGCTTTCGTCCACAATTCCAGCTCTGCATTCAAATCGAACGTTCCGCCGTTTTCGGATGAATACATGA
Organism: Planococcus chinensis; assembly: GCF_020071995.1. Lineage (GTDB taxonomy): Bacteria > Bacillota > Bacilli > Bacillales_A > Planococcaceae > Planococcus > Planococcus chinensis_A. The sequence continues at coordinate 178,594 of NZ_JABWTK010000005.1, forward strand.
TGATTGATTTAAACGGAATCGTATAGACTTCGACTTTTTTGCCGGTCATGCCTTGCTTGTCTGAAATGATGATTCGTTTGTTGGTCACTACCGCAACGTCGCGGATGGTTTTATAGGCGATGTGTGCTTCTTCTCCTGCAATAAATAAATCATTGATGGAATCCGGTATATCGATTTCTTGTGTGAACGTCCAAGCCATCATGGTATTTAAATCAGCCATTCTTTATTCCCCCTTGTCGTTTATTTTAGTTTCTCATACTCAGAGAAGTATTGTAAGTATTTGTAATGTGTAATTTTCCTTCTATATGCTTCTGCTTTTTTATAAAGGTTTTTCTAGTATATACACGAATGTATTATTATGGAAGGATTTATTGATTATTTTTAAAGCATAGAATTCATCGTTATCAGATAGAGCAGAGACAATTATAAACCTGGAAGGGAGAGATCTAACGATGTGGCAAAAGCAGAAAAATACTTTCGTAACCGGCTTCTTGCTGATCCTTCTGCCACTGCTGTTTATATTTACAGGAGGAGTTCCGACTCTCAGCAGGCTGATTGGTTTAGGGGAAGGCTTTCCCTATACAATGGCTGCTGTTCTTCTCTTCATCATCTTTATCGGTTTGCTGTTCCTGATTGTCGGTGTAGCCAAAACTGTCTTTCAAAGAATAATATGAATATCCCAACTTAACACCTATTTTCTTTGTCATCATTTCATATAGCGCAAAGCAATCATATAGCTGGAAAAGAGATGATGAAGCAGCAATAAAAATTGACTACATTCATAAGGCTCTCTTCAAGCAGGTGAACCTGCTTGAAGAGAGCTTTTTATGAGAACGTTGATATTATCAATTTTTTTATTAAAATCGTAAATTGTACAAGAGTTTGTAATAAATATTGTAATAATTATTTTTTATTTATAATATATGGAAAAATTAAATAATAAATGTTATATTTGTGTTATTAATAATAAAATTCCTTAACGAACTATTTAAAAGTTTCTATCGACAAAGAAAAGTCGTATTCCAAAAACAAAGGAGGATTTTTATGAAATTAAAATTTTGGTTAGTATCATTATTAGTTATTTCTACATTCTTGACAGCTTGTGGTTCGGAATCGGCCAATAGTAATGAGAGCTCGGAAAACACATCTTCAGAAAGTGAAGAAACAGCTGAAGAAAAAGAAGCATCCAAAGACACTGAAGCGGCAGAAGAGACTGAACAAGGAGAGACTAACTCTGAAGACGTACAAGAAGATGATAGCCTTAAGGCAACAAATACTTATACAAATAAAGAACTTGGCATTACTGGAGAAATAGGGCCGATAAAATACGAAATCCCTGGAGTCCAATTAAAAATAATGGAGCCTAAAGATCAAGCAACTGCTGATTTATTTGGAGTAGGAATCGGAGAAGAGGTTCATGCATTTACAGTACAAGTTGCTGGTGAAAATACTTCAGATGAAGACATGAGTTTTTATTTAGGACAAGCGATTGCCGTTACGAATACAAAAGAACAATTAGAGCCCGATATGTTGCTCTCTGAACATATTGAGGGTGAGTATCTAGGGCAAGTAAGACATGAAGGATTTAACGTTTATATTCTAAAGAATTCAAAGGTAGATGAATTAGAAAGTATCGAACTACGAATATCAGCGCCTAGTGATAGTAACTACGAGATTGTAGGAGAAGATGTATCACATACTATTGAAGTAAATAAATAAAAGAATAATAAAGTATTAAATTATAACCTCTGGCATTTTCTCTGCTGGAGGTTTTATAAACTAAATGAATCGGAGGTCATTATAGAGGCTATTAGATAAGTTACAATGCCCCTATATATGTGGTAAAATTATCTAAATTGTAGCTCGTAATTTGAAAGGGGTAGTCCCATGGTTTATCAATCCCGAACACAGACAGAAGCACAGCTGGAAAACGAAATGATCGCCCAGCTGGCAGGGATAGGATATGAGAAAGTAGCCATTCCTGACATCAAAACTTTACAACAAAACTTCCGGCAGCAAATCAGCCGGTTAAACAAAGAAAACTTGAACGGCACGCCGCTGTCCGACAAGGAATTTGAGCGGCTGTTGTTAAAAATAGAAGGCAAGAGCGTCTACGAATCAGCCAAGTTATTGCGCATCAAGCAGCATATTTCCCGTGATGACGATAGCACACTTTACCTTAAACTGATGGATATTCAAGACTACAAAAACAACCATCTACAAGTCACCCATCAAACGACCGTCGTCGGCCGTTATACCAACCGCTACGACGTAACCGTTTTGCTCAACGGCTTGCCGGTTGTCCAAATCGAACTAAAAAGAAGAGGGCTCCATTTTGTCGAGAGCTTCAACCAGATCATGCGCTACCGGAAAGATTCCTACGGTGGTTTATTTAACTTTCTGCAGGTTTTTGTGGTCTCAAACGGCGTAGACACGAAGTACTTCGCAAACTCGGACAAAGAGCCGCTGAAGAGCTTGATGTTTTTCTGGTCAGATAATAAAAACAAGCGCATCACAAAACTCAGCGACTTTACGGCTTCTTTCCTAGACCCGCTTATGCTGCAGAACATCCTGACCAAATACATGGTCATCAACGACACCGACAAGCATTTGATGGTCATGCGCCCTTACCAGATCTATGCGGTCGAGCGCATTTTGCACCAGGCAATCGAGAAAGAAGAAAACGGTTACGTCTGGCATACGACCGGGAGCGGGAAGACGCTGACGTCGTTCAAGGCGAGTGAACTGCTCGCGCAGGAAGAAGACATCAAGAAAGTCATTTTCCTCGTTGACCGGAAAGACCTGGACTCCCAGACGATGGAAGAGTTCAACAAATTCGAGAAAGACTCCGTCGACCGCACGACGAAAACCGGCGTCTTGGTCAAACAGTTAAAAGACCCACAGCGCAAGCGCATCATTACGACCATCCAGAAAATGGCGAATGCGGTCAAAACGGAAAAATACAAAGACATCATGAAACTTTATGAGAACGAAAAAGTCGTATTTGTGATCGATGAATGCCATCGTTCGCAGTTCGGAGAGATGAACCTCCTCATCAAGCGTCATTTCAAACGAGCACAGTACATCGGCTTTACCGGAACGCCGCGCTTTGTCGAGAACCGGAGCCAGGACGGCCGCACGACTTCCGACTTGTTCCAGGACTGCCTGCATACGTACTTAATCAAAGACGCCATCCATGACGGCAACGTTCTTGGCTTTTCCGTTGAATATATCCGCACCATCAAAGAAAAAGAAGGCGTTGATGATGTCACGAAAGTGCCTGGGATTGACCAAAACGAATTGTGGATGGCAGACGAGCGCATTGAAAAAGTTGCTAAAAACATTATAGAAATCCATGGCAATAAAACACATAATCAAAAATACACGGGCATGCTGACGGTCGAAAGCATTCCGGCAGCCATCAAATACTATGATGCGTTCAAAAAGCTCAATACCGATTTGAAAATCACCACCATCTACAGCTACGGAGCGAATGAAGAAAGCGTCGAAGACCAAGAGCATTCCCGCCATGCACTGGAACGCGTCATGGGGGATTTTAATAAAGAATTCGGCACGAATCATAAGACCGATAACTTTTCTTCTTATTTCGCAGACGTCTCGAAAAAAGTGAAGACGGCACAAATTGATTTGCTCATCGTTGTCGATATGTTCCTCACCGGATTCGATGCCAAAACTTTAAGCACCTTGTACGTCGACCGGCAGCTGAAGCACCACGGCTTGATTCAAGCCTATTCCCGCACCAACCGTGTCGAAGGTCCGAAGAAAATGTACGGCAATATCGTCTGTTACCGCAATTTAAAAGACGCCACAGACGAAGCAGTCCGCCTGTTTTCACAGACGGGCGATACAGACACGGTATTGATGAAGGAGTATAATCAATATTTGGATGACTTTAGAAAACAGCTGGAAGTCATGCATGATATTGCCCTTACACCGGATGACGTTGATGAACTTGAAGGCGAAACAAAAGAGAAAGAATTCGTCGTTGCCTTCCGTGATTTGACGCGTGTCCTGACGAAGCTAAAGACCTTTGTCGATTTCGAATTTAACCCAGAAGATTTGGGCATCAGCGAACAGACCTATAAAGACTTCCGCAGCAAATTCCTGCATCTGTATGAGAAGTCGCAAAACGTAAAAGAAAAGGTATCCGTCATCAACGACGTCGACTTTGAAATCGAATTGATGCAGACCGACCGCATCAACGTCGATTATATTCTGGAACTGCTCCGCAACATCAATTACGAAAATAAAAACGAGCGTGACACCGCAGTGCGCCGCGCCATCAAAGAAGTCAATGAAGCGTCAAGCGACGAAATGCGCTTGAAACGCGATCTATTGTTAGAATTTCTAAAAGGTGTGGCACCGACCATCACGAACAACGACTCGGTCGACCAGAAATACCGCGACTTTGAAAGCGAACGTCGCAAGCGGGAAATCCAGGCAATGTCACAAGAAATTCAAGTGGCAGAAGACAAACTGGAGTATTTCATGAAAGAATATGAATTTACCGGAGTGTCGCCGGACCAGGAAATCAACGACGCCATCAAAGCGCCGTTCAAAGAAAAACGCAAACGCGTACAGGCATTAAAAGATTTCATCTATACAAACGTACGCAAGTATTCATAAAAGAGGAGAACTAAACCATGACAACTTCAGAAAAACAACGCCAGCAACAAGCTGAATTGCATAAAAAGCTATGGACAATGGCCAACGACTTAAGAGGCCAGATGGAAGCCTATGATTTCAAAAATTATATCCTTGGATTGATTTTCTATCGTTACTTGTCCGAGAAAACAGAAGCCCGCATTACGAAACTATTGGAAGAAGACAATATTTCGTATCAGGACGCTTGGCAAGATGAAGAATACAAAGAAGGATTGGTCGAAGTCTTGCTTGAAGAAATCGGCTTTGTCATCGAACCGGAATTCCTGTTTTCTTCAATGATCACAGAAATTCTGAAAGGCGACAAAGGAACGTTCGACGTGGAACTTCTGCACAAAGCCGTCAAAGCGGTTGAAGAATCGACGCTTGGCACGGATAGCCAGCAGGACTTCGAACACCTATTTGATGATATGGATCTGACTTCAACAAAGCTTGGCCGTGACGTGAAATCACGTTCCAAACTGATTGCGAAAATCATGCTGAGCATCAACGACATTCCGTTCCTGCACGACGATGTGGATATCGATGTATTGGGTGATGCCTATGAATACTTGATCTCACAATTCGCTGCGAATGCAGGGAAAAAAGCAGGCGAATTCTATACGCCACAGCAAGTTTCAAAAATCCTGGCGAAAATCGTCACACACGAAAAGCCGAACTTGAAAAACGTCTATGACCCGACTTGTGGGTCAGGCTCATTAATGCTGCGCGTTGCCAAAGAGTCAAATGTCCGCCAATTTTACGGACAGGAATTAACAACCACAACATTCAACTTGGCGCGCATGAACATGCTGCTGCATGATTTACGTTACACCGATTTTGATATCCAAAACGACAACACATTGGAAAACCCAAAGCACATCGACATGCGCTTTGAAGCAGTCGTCGCCAACCCGCCGTATTCTGCCAACTGGAGCGCAGACGCGAAATATCTAGACGACGAACGCTTCAGCAACTACGGCAAACTGGCGCCGAAATCAAAAGCCGATTTCGCGTTTGTCCAGCACATGATCCATCAATTGGACGATAACGGCACAATGGCAGTCGTCTTGCCGCACGGAGTTTTATTCCGCGGAGCAGCAGAAGGAACCATCCGTAAATTCCTTATCGAAGAAAAGAACTATCTGGATGCAGTCATCGGCTTGCCGGCCAATGTCTTTTTCGGCACGTCTATTCCAACATGTGTACTGGTCTTCAAGAAGACCCGCAAAGCAGATGATAACGTCATTTTCATCGATGCATCAAACGAGTTCGAAAAAGGCAAGAATCAGAACAACCTGACAGACGAAAACGTCGACAAAATCGTTGATACTTATAAATCGCGTGAAACAATTGAACGATATTCATATGCTGCTAGCTTGGAAGAAATCAAAGAGAATGACTATAACCTGAATATTCCTCGATATGTCGATACTTTTATCGAAGAAGAGCCGATTGATTTAGAAGCGGTTCAAGTGAGATTAAAAGAGATCGATCAGGAGATCGAGGAAATTGACCGGGAGCTTGAGGAGTACTTTAAGGAATTGGGGGTTGGTTTAAGTGAACGTACCTCAGTTGAGATTTGATGGATTTAATGAAGAATGGGAAGTAAAGAAATTGAGTGATGTTGCAATAACAAAAGGAGGCTTTGCATTTCCGAGTCAGAGATTTAAAAATGAGAAATCGAATTATCAAGTAATCAAAATGGGGAATTTATATAACAATAAATTAGATCTCGATAGATCTCCTAGTTACCTTGAAAGTATATCGAATCGGGATCAGGAATATCTGCTGAATGAAGGAGATATTATTATTACTCTTACAGGTACAGTACACAAAACAGACTTTGGATATTCCCACATGATTACTAATGAAAAGAACCTGTTGGTAAATCAACGATTAGCTTTAGTAAAAAGCAAGGCGAATAGTGATTCCTTTTTTCTGTTAAATCTTATCCGTCATAAAAGATTTCTTCAGCAGTTTTTTACGTCTTCTATAGGTGGGACAGGTAATCAAGCAAATGTTAGCACTAAGGCTATGGAAGGCTTCAGCATTGTTACCCCTTCTCTTTTGGAACAAAAGAAGATTTCTAATTTCTTCACACTGTTAAATAATAGAATAAGTAAGCAACAGGAGAAAATTGAAAAGCTGGAGCAGTTTAAAAAAGGTATGATGCAGAAGATTTTCTCGCAGGAGTTGCGGTTTAAGGATGAGGATGGTGGGGAGTTTCCGGAGTGGGTAGAGAAAAAACTTGGGGAAATGGCAGAAGTTGTTATGGGTCAATCTCCAAAAGGAGAGAACTACTCTACAGATAATCAAAATACTGTCTTGATCCAGGGGAATGCTGATATGAAGAGTGGTAAAGTTGTTCCTCGTATCTACACTTCAGAAGTCACTAAAGCTTGCCTGCCAGGGGATATTATTATGTCTGTAAGAGCACCTGTTGGTGAAATAGCTTTAACAGATAAAACAGCATGTATTGGACGTGGTGTGTGTGCCATCAGAGGGAATATGTTTGTTTATCACTTTTTATCCTACTTCAATTTAATTAAAGCTTGGAATAGTTTATCGCAGGGAAGTACATTCGAATCAGTAAATGGCGATGATATAAAAACTCTTACAATTCCTGCACCTTCTATCAAAGAGCAAGAGAAGATTGCAGAGTATCTCACAAAGTTAGAGAAAAAAGTAGAAAAAGAAAAAGAGAAGTTGATGGTTTTGGAGGAACAGAAGAGAGGATTTATGCAGGGGATGTTTGTTTAATAAGAATTGATAATTTCATCTTGCATAGATTTGTTGCTATTTTAATAAAAATTTTGTTTTATCCTTTATAAGTATTTTTGGAGGGGTTTATATGAGCAAGGCGGTACTGATAGGTAACGGTTTGTCTGTTGGTTTGAATAAAGATTTTGCTTTACCAAGGATAACAGAAAGATTTTATAATCGACTAAATGCAGAACATAAAGGTTTTGTAAAGCATCATATGGAAAGAATAGAAAAGAATGAATACATCCAAACAGATTTTGAAGAGGCCATTGCTAGTATTGAGCAATCTTATGACGCTCTAAAGAATTATTATGATTTTATATCTAATGGGAATGAAGGAGAATATTTCAAAGACTCTTATAATCTAGAAGAACATGAACTTTATAAACATGTAAAAGCAGTGAAAGAGATTATTTATGAATACACTGCCTCAATTTTAGACTTAATAGATGGTCATGTTAGATGGGGAGAGATAAGAGATAACCTACAAGGTTTTCTAGAATGGTTGGATACTATTATTGATAGTTCTACAACTGTAGAATTTTTCACTTTAAATTTTGACCTATTGCTTGAAACAATTTTGTTAGAAACGATAGGGACAGAAAACTTTCAAGATTTTCATGTTCCACGAGATAATTGGAATTTGATTGATAATAGACGCAGATTTTTCTTTAGTCCAGATTTATCTCAAAATATGTTTGGGAATAGAAAAGTAAAATTGCATCATTTACATGGTTCACTTTCCTCCTTTAAAGATATAAAAACAGGTAAAACGTTCAAAATCACAACAGAAGATTTACGTATGCATAACGTTTACAAAAATATTTTTAATTTAAATATAACTCCCTCTATAGTAACGGGAGGAGGCAAAAGTGTGAAAGTCCAAGAGGATCCATTCAAATTCTATTACAATAATTTTCGAAAAAAGATGGCTCATGAGGATGATTTATGCGATGAGTTGTATATCATTGGCTATAGTTTTAGAGATGATCATATTAATGAATCCTTATGTAAAAGGTTAGAATTCGAGAGAAAAAAAGAAAATCCAAGATTCTTAAAAAACTTATTAATTGTTGATTTTAAATCCTCTGAGGAAGATAAAGAAAAATTTGTTAATGATATAAATAGAGCACTGAAGCTTGGACCTCGTATGAGCAATAGGTTTATTAAAAATGACCCTAGAATCAAATTTAATGGTGTTAACAATATAATTGAGGGCTAATTGTATGTACTTGATGAAAAATTTTGAACATATAATAAGATGAACTAATTAAAATTAACTCTAAACGATTCAAATGAAAAAGATAGTAAAGAGAAAATATGACGAAGAAAGAACAACTACTTGTGCCTATTATGGGAGCATGATTTAGTTATTACTATGGTTTTCCCCTTTGGAGTAAATTACTCGAAATGCTCTCTAATTTACAAAATTTTCATTTATCTATATTTTCTATCCTGACCTTCTTTTAATATCCCTACAATTGAGGAGGAAATAAATCATTAACTAGGAGTTGCATTCCTTAAATTGTTAGTTAGTCAATTAGAATATTATCCAGTATTGCTAAAAATTAATAATGTAGATGATATATTATTAGCTTCATCAATTTTGTTGAAAAAAGTAGAGGTTTTTATTAAAAACACGTCAGATTAAAAGTTTCTATAGAACTGTGCAAAATTATTCAATTTAAAGATATTGAGAGAAAAGGATACGGTGAATATTTAGAATCGATATTTGAATTTAGTTATAATGCTTTAGGGGTAATGTGTAATATTTTTAGAGACTAGCTGAAAAGTATGCTTAATGGTTTCAATCTAATAGGTAATTTTTTAAACGCCCATAAAAAAAGATTACAATAAGAAGAATATTATTACCTTACCACTCCTATTCAGTAATGGTTAAGTAAAATAATTGAAAAATTCCTTAATTTGAGCATGATATAGAAAACTTATTTCGTCGAATAAAGAAAAAGGAGAATTATGAACATTAAATTAGAATAAGAAAAAAGTTTCTTTCTTAAATTAGGGACTTAATTAAAAAATAAAATAAGAGGTGGAGAATATTGGAGAAGCAGGATGATGGTTCATATAAAGCTGAAAATTGGTTAGACTTACAAAAAAAATTATTTAGCTTTAAAGAAGATGAGAAGCATGGTCGTTTTCGTTCTTCTCTAGCATATAGAGGCGTTGATAATGCTAACTTCGATTTGGAAACTAGTTTGATGCGAATCCAAAATCAATCTATGGAATCACATCTTCTTAGAAATTTTAAAAAGTACGCTAAGCCTTTATTAAAAGATAGTCAAAATATATGGGAATTACTTTCCGTAGCACAACACTATGGTTTACCCACACGTTTACTAGATTGGTCATTCTCTCCATATGTTGCTTTACATTTTGCCACTTCAGACATTGGGTGGTTTCAAGAAGATGGAGCTATATGGTGTTTAGATATTATAAAGGTACATGAATTATTACCAAAGGATTACAAAGATAAATTAAAAAGAGAAGAATCTTATGTATTTACAGTAGATATGTTGAACGATATTAAACATGCCAAAGGATTGTCTAGAGGTGTTGAAGTTGAAGAAAGTTTGTCTGAATTTGATAATTCAAAGGATGAAGATGACTTTTTGATTTGTCTAGAACCACCTTCTATAGATGAAAGAATTATAAACCAATACGCAATGTTTACAATAATGTCGAATTCTGACCGAAGCCTCAGTAATTTATTAAAAGATTACCCGAGTATGTATACGAAAATAATTATACCAAGCGAACTAAAATTAGAAATTCGCGATAAATTAGATCAAGCGAATATAAATGAAAGAATGATTTATCCAGGACTGCAAGGAATTAGTGCTTGGCTAAAAAGATACTATACTAATACTAAATTATTGAAATCTTAAAATTAGAATAGTAAATCGCTTCCCTGTGTCAAATACTATTGAATTTATTTACTACAATTGCATCAAGAAAAAGCCGTATCCAGTGACCACAAAGGTTGACGGATACGGCTTTAGTATTTTTAAATATTCATAACTGCTCTCGACACAGGGGCAAACTAGAAACTGCTGAGAATAATATATTCAACAATAGGAGTCAAATTTTAATCAAGCTCGAAAAATGCCGTACTCCCTAAAAGAACTTCCTGTTCAACCCCAAACCTCCACGGGTTATAATCGAGCCAGGGGGAATTCTCATGAACTTAGAAAACCTGAAAACAACCGTGCCGGCAAAGCTTTATGAACGCGGCCTGGATTATTTTGAACAGGATTTTGTTGAGCAGTTGACAGAAGACGCGCCGAATCGATGGCATGCGCTGGTAATGGGCACGCGGGATTACGAGGTGTCAGTCAATTTGACGAAGGATGGGACGATTGTGGGTTCTTACTGCACCTGCCCGTTCGAACCGGATTCTCTGTGCAAGCATGAAGTGGCGGTGTGCCTGGCGATTCGCAAATACAAGAAAGAAAACGGTTCGTCTGCAGCGGATCTGCAGGCGCGATTAAAATCGCTGAAAAAAGCAGAGCTGCTGGAAATCCTGGAAGAGCTGGTGGAGAAGCAGCCAACCGTCCAGCTTTATTTGGCAGAAAAGCTTTCAAATCCTAATGGCATGGACGAAGAAAAGGCGCGTCGACTTATACAGAAGTCGGCTAACCGCGCCAGCCGCAGGGGATTTATCGAATGGGACCGGACAGACCAGGCACTCGAAGGGGTTTGGGAAGTCCTTGAGTATTTGGATGGACTAAACTCATCGCATGACGCGGAAAGAATCATCCGTCTCAGCCTGATTGTCGTCAAGGAATGCACTGAAATGCTGCAAATGGCGGACGATTCATCCGGAGGCATCAGTTCGGCGATTTACGAAAGTTTGGATAAGATAAACGAAGCGCTGGCAGAGTGGCCGGAAGATCTGGATGAAGCGACTGTCGATAATATGCTTGTCCTGCTCTATCAGCATATTCTCTTCGCGCTGGAGCAGGATATCACAGATGCGGCGAGTCATCTGGTGCAAGCGGTATTGCAATGGAATGAAAGAGGCGGTTTCACCGAGAAGTTTTATAATTTCATTGCTGATTTGATTGCCAGTGACGAGATGCAAAACAAGACATACAAGTATACAGAAGAGCGGTTCCATATGTACCAGCTGGCAATTTTGCGGCAGCAAGGAAGACAGGAGTTGGTCGAAGCCTTTTACGTGAAGTACCGGCACTATCCAGCAATCCGTAAAGCGCAGGTCCGGCAGGCACTGGATGCCGGTGAATTTGAAAAAGTGATCCGGTTGTGTGACGAATCGGAACAGCTCGATGCAAATTTCGCGGGACTCCTGAATGACTGGAAAAAGCTGCGTTTTGAGGCTTATGAAGGAATGGGCAGCACGGAGGAATTGATTGGCCTCAGCTTTGAGTTCGCACTGGACGGGGAAGAAGAATATTATTACAAACTGAGAAGACTGATGGATGTGGAGCGGTGGCCGGAGAAGCTGGAAGCCCTGCTTACGGAGATGAAGACCCGTCCACGGAGCCGGCCGCTTTATCTCGGGATTCTGATTGATGAAAAGAGATTTGAAGAGCTGCTGGACTATTGCCGGACCGATATCTCTGCAATCAAACACCTGCATCCGCATCTGGTGGCTGATTATCCGCATGAAGTGAATGAAATCTATACAACTTATATTTATCGCCAGATCGAACGGGCTTCCAACCGCAAGGCATACTGGAGCGCCTGTCAAAAAATCAAGGATTTCCAGCAGGCGCTGGGGACTGAAGCGGCGACGGGGCTGATTGAAGAGCTGGAGTTTATGTATCCGAAACGGAAAGCGCTGCTGGATGAGTTGGGGAAGATAAAGTGAAAATAAGCGGTGTCTAGTATATGCTAGACACCGCTTATTTGTTGCAGTTGAAAGGCAGTCTACAGGAAGAGGAAACAATTCTAAACTCTTCTGATAGAAACTGCCAATTGATGATAAACTGAAAAGAAAGAAAACGCTTGGAAAGAGCAAGATAAGGAGCATATTATGACTTACTCACTAGAAGCAATCTCGCAACTCGAACATTCTAAAGAATTTGCTCGGCTGCATCAGAAGTTCCATCAATTCAACCCGCTGAAAGTGCTGCGGGTTGATCAGTTTGAGATTCGCCATTCAAATATCCTGGCATGGCTGTTAGACCCGAAAGAGACGCATCAATTAGGCGGTTTTTTCTTGAAGAAATTGCTGACTCGGCTCGTGACTCGTGTCGAGAACGAAGGTAAAGGAGCGGGAATAGACTTTTTATCGTTTCTCCATAGTTCATTCCATGATGCTGAAGTGGCGCGAGAAGTGAAGACGCACACAAACCGTTCGATAGATTTGCTTGTCCATGTGCCGTCGCAGAAATTGGTGCTGGTCATAGAAAATAAATTCCATGCAGGAGAGTCAGATGGCCAACTTGCGGATTACTTGGAATTTGCGAAACTTCGTTTTTCAGAAGCTGGCTATACCATCCTGCCGATTTTTTTGACACTTGCAAATGAAGAACCTTCGAAAGATGATTATCTGTTGCTTGGATACGAAGATGTGCTCGAAATTATCGAGCAGCAGCTTGAGTTTAATAAAGAAACGACCGCAGATGCCATCTATGACTTTCTGTCGTTTTATATGGAGGTCTTAAAAGAGCAGTTGGTCCACGATGAAGTGGCTGTACAGTTGGCTTTAGAAGTATATGAAGGAAATAAAAGTTCGATCGATCTTTTATTCCTGAGCCAAAATAAAAACTTTAAAAAGCAGGCAATATATAAAGGCATTTATCAACAAATCGGAAATTTAAACGAAACAGAGAAAACAGCCCTTCGCAAAATTTACGAAGCAAAGAAAAAGACGATTGATTTCATCTTTAATATTGGCAGCAATGTATTGCGGGAAGCGTTTCTTGAATTTGTTAAAGAAGCAGAAATACCGGAAGAGGCTTATTCTGCCAATATCCGCTCCCCGAACTTTGTCTTGCCTGATTGGTTCGACTTTGAGGAAACGCTGGGCAAACCCGATTCCTCGTATTGGCTTGGCCAAGCTTTTATCATCTGGTTCGAGCGACAGGTGGGGGAGCGTTTAAAAATTACGGTAGAAATTGGTCCGATCCCATATGAAGAACGGTATCAACTGCTGACGATGCTCGAGGCGCATGGTGTCCATTTCCAACAGAATGCAAAACAGGAAGGAAAGAAATATACGCGAATCTACACAGCCTGGACAGAAGTCAAAGATTGGGCATCCAAACAGGAGGTGCTGAAAAGCATGCTGGAATTATACGATGCTCCGAAACTTAATGAACTCTTCCAGAAAATTGCCCTGTCTGTCGAGTCGATGTCAGAAAAGGCGGAAGCAGAAGAAATCGTAGAAAGTGAGCGAGAAGAGTTAACGCCTGTCAGGAAAATTCTTCCTTTTCCAACTTCAGCATTTCAAAAGTTTTGCGAGGAACACAGTATAGACGCTGCGAGCAGAAAATATCATCAAAGAAATCCTTCGTTCATTGTTCCAACTTTTACAAAGCTGGAGCAGCGATTCGGCACGACACGGATTAATTGGTGGTGGCAAAATGGGCCATTCCTTTTCTGGTTTGAGCGTTTACGTGATGGACGACTGAAGCTGGTGCTGGAACTCGGTCCATTGCACGGTGATGCTCGTTTAGCATTGATTGAGGAACTGGAAGCATACGGAGTAAATTTTAAACCGGTATCTAAATTGAAAACAGCTAAATATACCCGGCTCTATACCAACACAAAAGTGATTAATGATTGGCAGGATGAGAATCAAGTGGCTGAGGCAATGACGAAGCTTTTCAAACATCCGAAGCATCAGGAGTTGCTTGGGGTTATTGAGCGGATTGCTGTGGAGAGTTCTGTTCGTTATTAAATTGCTTTTGGAGGAAGAATAGTATGCAAGTTTAGTATAGCTACCAATGTGAAAGATACTTCAGGGTTAAAAGTTAATGGGAAATTTAATATGTGGTGTGGGAATTAATTTATAAAAATTTACATTATTTGTTGTTTTAAGTAGGAAATAAGATATAATACGATTAGTCCATTCCTTTAGGTTCCCAGTAGTGTTTCGCTGCTGAATAACAGTACAAACCAATATTGATCTGACGATCGCAGCTTACGCTGCTGAAGGCTGACGCCTTCACCCGTTCTGCATCCGCAGAGTGCTTCACTGCGTTGCGCAAATTGTGAAGGAATGGACTGTTTTATTACTTAAGTATCTCGGGGGTTCTTATGGGGGAATTGGTCTTCACTAAGGTTACGAAAGATTTGAAAACAAAATATCCTATTCTTAAAGATGTTATAAATTTTAAAGAGAAGCACTATCAGACAATAAGCATTAGGATGAAGAATGGGAAGTTACGTACCATTCATAATCCGAGCAAAGCTCTTAGATATTATCAGAGAGCAATCGTTGAAAAGTTTCTAAATGAAGTTCCTATACATATATGCTGCACCTCTTATCAAAAAGGGAAATCGTTAAAAGCAAATGTCCTTCCTCATGCCAATAATATGTACTTTTTGCATGTCGATATAGCCAACTTTTTTGACCATATAAAGTTTTCTCAAGTCCATAAACTCTTTACGGATCTTATAGAAGACAAGTATGAAGCCAAATTCTATGCCGAACTTTGTACATTAAAAGGTACCTTACCTCAAGGAGCTATTACATCACCTTCCATATCGAATGCAGTAAATTTTAGAATGGATAGCCGAATTTTTGGATATAGTAAGAAACACAATATCGTATACACTCGTTATGCTGACGACATTACTTTGTCTTCAAATGATTTTGCCTCCATACAACGTTCTTTATATGTAGTGAAACAAATTCTTCAAGATGAAGGTTACCAGTTGAACACTCGCAAAGTAAGAATTACTAAACCAGGCATTCAAAGAAAAGTGACTGGACTTTTGATTAATGAAGATCAGGAAGTTAGAGTGGGCAGAAAAAAATACCGTGAGTTGCGAAGCATGATTTACAATTATAAAAATAATACGTCGGTTACTCGAAAAGAAAACCGGGCGTTGTTTCGGAAAATTGTAGGCTGGCTTTCGTACTTAAATGTGGTAGATGAAAAAACATATTCGCTCATGGTTATGTACATTAAGAAACTCTATGGAAATACAAAAAATCCGTTTGAAACAATGCTAATCAGTAAAGAAAAGATATAAATTCTTACAGCAGAGCTGCTTATTCAGTAAAGTTGAAACAGTCATCGCTTGGATTAATTAATATCCATGTAGGTGGCTTTCGTTTGTGGTTTTGAAGTTTGGTAACGGCAACTTGATTGCATTAAGTAAGGGGGTATACAGATGATCAAAACCATCCTTTTATGCACAGTTGCCTCGATAGTGATGTTAGTGGCAACTTTACTTTTTGTAGGGGGAATTACACGGAAATGGAACAATGAAAAAAGATGGGCTGCTATCAAATGGACAGTAGTTCCAATGAGCACACTTATGACACTGCTTGCTTTATATATTACTGATTTTATTTAATACAGGAAATCTATAAGAAATTGTGATGCATGAAGTATCAATAATGACCATGAAGTCCATTACTGAAAAATTAACAAAGATTTTTTCTTAAATGTTTCAAAGAACAAAAGCTAAAATACTCCTGATCATTTCTCAGGAGTATTTTTTATTTTTTAATAAGCATTCTATACTAATACTTTGATAATTTACATGTTACAAAATTTACAAGTTGTATAGATATAACACCATAATAGGTGATATGATTAGATGAAAAATAAATGACGGGGGAATTTTTATGATAATTTTTGGATGGTTTGATGACCTCTTCAAATATATATCTGAAAGAGGTCTGGATCCTTTCACGAACGGATTTATGGCGTTTCAGTTGATTGTATTTGGAGGCTTGATAATAGCACACCTACTAATGAATCGGCATAACTACAGTTCAATGATAAAAGTGAAAAAAGGGCTTAGGGAATTGGATTCTCAAACCAATATTGAAGCGCTTAATTTTGAAATTAATAAAGTATTTAATGAAGCTTCTGACAAATCCCTCTACAAGCAGCAATGGGACAAATACTATAAGCGGATTAAAAAAGGCCAAGCAGTTGATGAGAAAATCCGAGTCGAACCTTTCTTTGGATATGATGCAATGCACGATACGCTTGGGCGTAGACATATTCTGGATTATGGAGGAGGTCTCCATGTATCGTTAGGTGTATTAGGGACATTTATAGGGTTGGCCATTGGCCTCTCCGGACTGAATGTTATTGATCCGGAAGTTTTAAGGGAAGGGGTTGCGGGCTTAATCGGAGGGATGAAAACGGCATTTTATACTTCGGTGCTTGGTGTTGTTCTCTCACTGATATGGATTTTTGTCGATAGAGCTATTTCTGCCAAAACTAATAAAGAAATTGATTGGCACATAGATAGACTGCATTATTTCTTGAATGCAGATGATGAAGAAATTTTCTTGAATCGTCTTGAAAAAATTACGCAACAGCAGTCAGAACAAATGAAAACACTCTTAACCGATGCACTAGAAAAAGCGATGAATCCATTTATCCAAACGATTGAGACCGGAAATAGAGAAATTACCAACCATTTAATTGCACAGTCAGAAACGTCGAAAGAGCATCTTGATGTCATCAAAACGCAGGGTGATGAATTGACTTCTAAAATAGCAGAGCAGATAACACCTTTTGTTGAGACAATAGAAGCCGGCAATAAAGAAATTACGAGTCATTTAATTGCTCAGTCAGAAACATCAAAAGAACATCTCAATATTATCAAAACACAAGGTGATGAATTATCTTCTAAACTCATAGAACAGATAACGTCAGCTACAAGTGAAACTATAGAGGACTTTAATAAACTATTAAAAAACTCACAAACTACTCAACAGGAAATGTTTAGTTCAATCGATGGTGTAGTCGGCCAGATTAAAGATGCGTCTACCACGAATGTAGAAATGCTTACTCGAACAAATGAAATGGTATCCAGCTTTTCTACACTTACTGATCAGATGGATTCTACACAGAAAAACTATGCGGAATCCCAGGAACAAATCGCAAATCTGGCTGCTGATATAGGATTGATGCAAGGGATGATGATACAACACGTTGAATTGCAAGGCGACTTGAATCAACAGAACCGGGAATTCATGTTGAAGTCGGATGAACTGGTGAATCAGTTTGTTGATTTTGGAAATAAAATGAGTGAAGTCCAGCAAACGATGATAGAAGATTTGGTACAGAAAACGGACATCGTTTCTCGCCGTTTTGAAAGCTTGTCCAATGAATTAGTGAAATCAACAGAACTACAGTTGAGCGTGTCGAAAGAGTCTGCTGACTTTATGGAAAGAGCCAAAACGGCAATTGCCGAATTAATTCCTTTGAGCTCTTCATTGACAGAGACCGTCACAGGACTTGGGGGATTAGCTCAGTCCTTCATGGAAATGAAAGAGGCACAAAGTGAATTGATTCCGCAGCTTGAAGGTTGGAATCAAAATTTAGCCGGCCGTATGACGGACTTCATGTCACTTACTGAAACGAACTTAAAAGAAACCACATCGCAAATTAAATATTCCAAAGAGCAATGGGATTCGACTGCTAAAAACTTTGCAGCTGTGAAAAATGAGTTGTCCAATTCATTAGGCGAGTTTAAATCAAATATTGAATCTGGTGTACAAACGACATTCCAACAGTTTGACCAGGAATTAAAAGAAGCAGTGCAGCACTTTAAAATCATCTCGGACAATTACGGAGATTCTATTGAAATTTTAACGGATTATGTAGAGCAATTAAGAAATAAGGTTGAATTAGAAGTATGAGAAGGCAAAGAAAAGAAACAAATTACTGGATGTCATATGCCGATTTGATGAGTGCCATGCTTATGGTATTTGCGTTGCTATTGACAATTGTCATTTTGGACTACCGGGAAGATATGCTGGAAAAGCAAAAACAAATCGATGCGGTCACTAATGTGAAAAATGATATAATCGCAGCTTTAACTGAAGAGTTCAAGGGTTCGAATTTGAATATTGAAGTGGATGCCCAAACGGGAGCTATCCGTTTTCCAGGGAATATTCTCTATGATACGGGTTCCTCAGAAGTTTCGAAAGAAGGGAAAAAGTTTTTAAGCACATTCGTCCCGAAATACTTCAGCATCATCTTGCAGGACAAATTCAAAGATGAGATTTCCTCAATTATTGTCGAAGGGCACACGGATAAAGAAGGTCCTTATATTTACAATTTGAACTTATCTCAGAGCAGAGCATTTTCAGTAGTAGAGGTGATTTACTCGGATGGGTTCAAAGATTTCCCATACAAGGAGTTATCGAAGAATTATTTGACTTCTAATGGCAGAAGTTTTACGGTTCCAATTAATAATGAAGATGGCAGTTACAATGCTGAAAAGTCACGAAGAGTAGAATTCCTATTTCGTTTAAAAGAGGAAGAAAGAATTGAAGAAATTCAAAAGTTGGTGAATGAAGAATGAATTTCGTATACAAGCCGGTATATATTTCTGACTGGGTAAATCGCGAAATCAAGCATCGACGGAGAACGGATTATGATACGGCTGAATTTCAGACGCTATTAAATGAATTCAAAAGTTTAATTTACTATTACGCTGATAAAAAGTACGGAGAGTTTAAAGAGTGGTTTGAAAAGGTGAATCCTAAAAAATTTAAAGTGTTTCCGTTTTTGATGGAACATATTTCACCGAAGAACAGGTGGAAACTTGTTCAAGATAAGTTGCTGCAAAGAAGTAAAAAAGATCCGCGGTTATTTGATTATGCGTTGGAAGCTTGTTATATCGATCATCGGTTTGAAGGCAATTGGAAAATTGTCCGGGAAAGCTATATAGAAAATAAAGCGGCAGTAACTCAAGGATGGTCTTCGAAAAAAAAGATTTTTTGGGATGACTTTGTCAAAGTTGAAAATCGGCAGCAGCACTTTATATTAGGCGAAATGAAGAAATCGTTAAATTTTAATGATTTAATCGATTTTCTAATGCTGAAGGAAAGCCATAGTTTTTACAATAGTGTCCTGTTGGAGTTGTTTTCCAATGGTACTCAGGAGTTTTATAAGGACCAGCAGGAAAAGTTTATTGAACTGATGAATCAGTCGGATAATGTTAAACAGCAAATACTTGCCGGAGGTTTCATTCGTTCAAATAGTGTCTTTAAGTTGCAAAAAATTAGCCAAGTGATTTACAAAAATCTTGGAACGTATGTACGCCAGCCGATGAAGTGGTCAGATGTTGGCGAAAAAGAAAAAATCGCTTTTCATGGGTGGGTAATGTCCAAAGAACTTAAGAACTTCTTCGGGAACTTAAATCAGAACCATGAACGCTTTAAGTATTGGGAAAAGTTTTCAACAAAATTAGAAAAAGTAGTTGTACTAAGCCAAGATAAAACAATGCTAATGTACTTTTATGATGTAGTGATCATTGAAGTTTTAGGGGTCGGTGCCGTATACGTATATGATAAAGATTTCTTTAATCAGAAATTTGGTCAGCGTATTGCGATGCATGAAAATGATACACAATCTAATCGATATTCTTATTCAAGACATGTGGTTCGAAGAAGTTTGCTGATGGAAAAAGAATGGGTAGTAACAGGTGGGTGGCTTACACACAATCAAGGATGGCAAGCTAATTTTGATAGGTTCCTAAGCAGAAGACTAGGTTGGGAAGTGAATGAAAATGAAATTATTCGCAAGCAGAAAATCTTTGATAATCAGTGAGTATAAGGTGGAGAATGGGAACATCCGCTTTAAGTTTTTTGAAAAAGTTAAAGCGCAGCTTAACCCGATTAGCGTTCCTTTATCAGACGCTGATTTCCGGAAATATTATAAGCTTGAAGGATTCGATCAATATGCAGCTTATGAAGAATTAAGTGAGACTGAATATATGGAAGGTCTCTCCTTACCAGTTGAACGCTATTATGAATTGATAGCTATAGAAGATTTTAAGCCCATTCTGACAAGAATGGGCTTGCCTGTATCCTTAAAAGAAGTTAAAGCTAGTTTGAAAATGGTTGGAGATTCAGGACGGGACCCGGTCTTTTCTTTGAATTTATACAATGATAAAAATGAATTGATTCAGTACGAAGGGAAAATAGAGTATCCTTTCTATGAAACGATAAACGATTCACACTACCTGCCAAAAGAGGTATGGCAACTGCACGAAGCAATTGAAGATTCTTCATTTTCTACAGGCTATGAAAAGATGGCAAAGATACAAAAAATTGCTCTATTAAATAATTTTGAAATTGATGATTTTTTAAAGCGGGAAAATTATGAGTATATTGAGGAAATTTCGATTGAACCTGAGATGCTTAGCCAGGATTTAATGAAATTAAAGATTATCGGAGAGAGTGCGGAAATCACAGAACACCTTAACAATAACCTGCAGAATTCGACAATCCGCAATGGCGATAAAAGAACACGTATTGCGACCAGCAAAAAGTTGCGCGAAGACATTTCCATCATTAAATCTCATGATGTATTGCAAGGAGATGAGATTCCTCAGTTTTTTGAGAATCCGAAATCTCTGTTCCCAGACCATGAATTTAGTTTTGATATTGAAGCTTTTTCGGAAAGAGTAAAAGGGTTTGTAGTCATAAAAAAACCGCGCCCTATTGTTCGGGAAGGAAAGTTGCAGTGGTTTGATGCTGAAACCGGTGAAGAAATTCTATTTGATGAACAAGCGTTAAAGGATGAAATTACAAAAAGTCCGGAGAAGAGTTTTTACCAGCTTAACCGTGAATTCATATACGCAGACAGTAAACTAAAGAAAGCTTTAGGATTTGGTAACGAAGAAGAGAAAACGGATAAAGAACGAATGGCTCTTGATATTTTTGATAACGAACAGGCTCTTGAGTTCGATACGACAGCTGCTTCTGAAAAGGCATATGAAGATTTTTCGGTTCCTGCTAATCTGAAAGCATCTCTTTATGATTATCAAAGAGAAGGATATAGCTGGATAGCTAGCCTTGAAAAAAGTAATACAGGCGGATTATTGGCAGATGATATGGGGCTGGGCAAAACGCTTCAGGTTATTGCTTTTCTGCTCCATCAAGAATCGCAAGGCAGGCTCGCACCTTCCCTTATCATTCTCCCTATAGCCCTTATCGAGAACTGGAAAAACGAAATCAAAAAGTTTGCTCCATCGCTAGCCGATAAAATCTATATCCACTTAGGAAGCCATCGGATAAAAGATGTAGAATACCTAAAGAGCCGGCCTATAACATTTATTAGCTACGACACTTTAAAATTAGATCAGCTTATGTTTGGACAGATTAAGTATAAAAACATAATTGCAGACGAAGCCCAAAATGTTAAATCCCATGGCACTTCTAGATCAAGAGCCATTCGGGCCATGCAAGGAGACTTCAGATTAGCAATGACCGGCACCCCGGTAGAAAACACTCTTGAGGAATTATGGTCTATCATGGACTTTGTTGAACCTGGAGCAATGGAATCTCTTGCGGATTTCAGAAAACAGTTTATAAAAAATCGGAATGACGAGCTGTTAATGGAAACATTAAAACCTTATTATTTACGCCGTACGAAAAAAGAAGTGTTATCAGGGAAGATGCCTGATAAGCATTTGTTGGAACCAAAATATTTGAACGCATCGCAAAAACAGAGTGCACTTTCTGAAGCGATTGTATCTTCATTGCGTTCAAAACAAGGAATGGTCTTAAACGCAATTATGAATTTAAGACAAATATATGCACACCCAGCAGTCTTGTTCAGTGAAGAACCGGTACTAGAAGATTCTCCGAAGCTCGTCGAATTAATGAAGGTATTGAAAACAGTAAAGAAGAAAGATGAAAAAGTACTGGTTTTTACAGAGTTTAGAAAAGTACAATCCATCTTGAGAGCTGAAATAACCAAGGAATTTGGAATTCATGTACCGATTATTGACGGAATGACAAAGAACCGTGCCGACGTCGTAGAAGGATTTAATAGTATAGCAGGGTTCGGAATAATGATTCTTTCTCCAAAAGCAGCTGGAGTGGGGTTGACTATAACTAGTGCAAATCATGTTGTTCACTATACGAGATGGTGGAATCCGGCAGTAGAAAATCAAGCCACAGATAGAGCCTATCGGATTGGACAGACTAAAGATGTCTATGTTTATCAGTTTATAACACAAGATAAACGCAACTTTCCGAATGGCACGGTAGAAGAAATTATGCATAATTTGCTTCTGGAAAAATCAGAACTTGCCGAGAATGTAATCATTCCATTTGATACTGCATCATTTCAAAATCAAGTGCTTCAACAAATTCAAAAATAGACTGAAGTTAATTCCATGTAAGCACCTCCATTCAAGATTTTCAGAGTGGATGTGCTTATTTTTTTGTAAGTTTTCCGAGGTGAAAAATATTGTACTAAATACTCTTAGGCAAAATTGAGTTCTTTGAAAAGCGGGGTAAAAATAAGGCCAATATAGATAAGGGTTAATGGATATTTAATCTTTTAGAGAGAATATATTACATTTATTTGTAATATATAGTTAATTTTTAGTATAAAGTGCTATACTGATTTTAGTTATTAGTAACTATTTATTTGTAATATAGGGGGGTATGAAGATGCATGAAGTATATTTTGATTACATTAAGGCAGAACAAATAAAGTTGTTGGAAAAACTAAAAATAAATAGTGATGAAACTGAAGTTCAAATATATATAGAACAAGCAAAATTAATACAACTCGTCCTTCAAATGTTTAAAAAAACTTCGGAGGTTCTTGAATCTCTACCAGAAGAAAAATTTGAAACAATGTATGGCTCAACGGAAAAAGAAATCGATCTACAAAGACTATATTTGAAACAGGATTGGTCTATAAAAAATTACGAAGAAAACCGCGGCGATGATCTTGCGGAAGAAATATCAGCAGTTTACAAATTCAGTCGTCTTTTAGTAGGAGGCGAATTATCCGGCATCAAAGCCTATCTTCCGGAAGAAGTAGTGCGAAAAAATGATATCGAACACGGAGATATGGTTAGAGTATATCCAATTGGTGTTTTGCCTAATGGAGATACTAAGTATGCTTATGCCCTTGAAGAAAAGATGGGAGAAGAGGCCCCAAAGAACAGAAAACAACATAATTATTGCTTAGTAGAAGAAAGTTCTTCAAATCTGATTTGTAAATCTAATAAAGATGGCATCTTTCGTGAAGACGACATTTTCCCGGTTTTTCATATCTCGGATAAAGATGCATTTAAGCATGAGTTAGCCCCAGGAGATATTGTAGACATTGCTATTGAAAATAATGATTGGCAAAAAGGAAAAGTAATTTGGAAGCATGAAATTAAATCAAAGCAAATTCAAAAAAAGCTTACCGTGAAGTCGGACAAAAAAACAAAAGTGAAATCTAGCAACCAAAATGAAGAAATAAAAAGATCTTTAAAAGGCAAGACAGTTCTAATCGTTTCGAATAAACATGACCAGTCTAGCTATGAATCTCCTATAGCTAAACGCGGCGGGAAATTATTGATGGCCGACAGGGACTATTCAGTAGACATACTGAATTCTCTAGTTGCAAAATCAGACGCTGTTATTTTAATTACTTCAGCTTGTTCTCATAGAGCGATGTGGACAGTAAAGGATAAAGCAAAAGAGCTTGGGATTCCATTTATTCCTTCCAGACATAAGGGGACGACTCATAATGTAAATCTGGCAGAACAAATATTTATGAAGGAAGAAATTTTATTTAAATAAAACAATGTGACCTATCCTCACTTGAAGATAAAACTTTAAAAAACTAGTATTTAATCTTTTTAAAATGTCATTTTGGTCTCAAAAAGAATTAAAGAATTTCATACTTGGCGAACAAGAATAAATTAAAAGAGGAGAATTAATTAATGGCTATTTTAGTACCGACAATAGAAAACATTAGGAAATTAAGACAACGACCCACACAAGGTGAAGAAAATTTACTTGCCCTATTACAGAAATTAAATGATGAATATACCGTTTTTTTTCAACCCTTTTTAAATGGCAGTATGCCTGATTTTATTATTCTTCATAAAATAAAAGGTATATTATTAATTGAAGTAAAAGATTGGAATTTAAACTTATACAATATTAAGGATAAAAAATGGTCATTAATAAGCAACGATAAGGCAAGAATAAAGTCACCCCTTAAGCAAGTAAAAGATTATAAGGATCATATATATTCTTTTATAAATGGCTTCGTCGAAGAGAGCGTTCATGATTCAAAGAAATTTGGATACGTTCAGACTGCAGTTTACTTTGATTCACTTAATGAAAAGGAATCTTTAGAGTTTTGCATAGAATGTAAATCTTATAATGAAAAAATTCATATTTTAGGAAAAGATTCGATAAATACCGATAGATTTAAAGAATTAAGTTATTTCAAAAGAAATCTCTCGAATGAATTTACATTAAGATATTACGAAGAATTTCAATTACTTTTTGCTCCCTCAGTTCATATGCTTGAACTTGGTCAGGAAATTAAATATAGCAAAAGCCAGAATAAATTAATTAAAAGCAGGAAAGAAGAAATTAAAATAAAAGGGGTAGCTGGCTCAGGAAAAACATTTGTCTTAGCAAAAAGAGCTGTTAATGCTCATATAAGAACAAAAGGTAGAGTTTTAATATTGACTTACAATATAACTTTAAGAAACTTTATACGAGATAAATTAAGTCAAGTTAGAGAAAAGTTTTCTTGGGATATGTTTCATATAGACAATTATCACAATTTCATTGGAATAATGAGTAATGAGTATGGAATCGAATCAATCGCATACAATGATACGAATTTATTTGATGGCGTAGAGACACAAAAATACCAATCAATCTTTATAGATGAGATTCAAGATTACAATCTTGAATGGCAAACAATAATTAAAAAATACTTCCTTGCTGAAAATGGAGAATTAGTAGTATTTGGAGATGAAAAGCAGAATATTTATGGAAATATATTAGATGAACAGAATATTAGTACGATTGTAGAGGATAAAGAATGGAAAGTATTAAATGAATCATATCGTTTATCTACAGTAATCAATGATTTATCGATTAATTATTATGATAAATATCTAAAAAATAGATATTTACGTTTAGAATATAATATGCAGCAAGAACTGAGTTTTAATATTGGAGATATAAGTGAAGTGAATATAAATGGCTCTAGAGATATTTTAAGATACTGTGAATATATTTTAGAGTATATACGAAAGCATAAAATCCCGAATAACGACGTCGTTATTTTAGCACGCCATATTAGTACATTAAGAGAGATTGAAAATATTTTCAGAATTCAATATGGTCTAAATGTAACTAAGACTTTTGAAAAGCTAGAAACTTACAATCATTTACTTGCAAAGTATGGAGAAGACAGTTGGCAATTTAAGGACGAGATAAGAAAAGTTCGAAAAAATGAGAAGTTTGCGTTTCGAATGAATAGGGGGACTATAAAAATGTCTACTATTCATAGTTTTAAAGGATGGGAGGCTGAAAATGTATTTTTATTCTTAGAAAATCCACTGGGAGAAGAAGAATTAGTAGATGAAGAAATTATGTACACTGGTATTACACGTTCAAAAAACAGATTAATATTTTTAAATAAGCATGACACAAAATATAAAAAATTATTTAGTGAGAATCGAGAAATTGTAAAAGAAATTAATATTACTTTAAATTCCCTACCAAATAAAGACTTCTTTGATGAAGAAACAACAAATTTCGATTCTATAAAGGATCTTCATAGTATTGAAATAAAAGAATCTGCAAATGAGGATTTTATTGAATTTGCTGGAGACTATGAGAGCGAATCAGATTATTGGGAACGTGTTGCTGAAGATTCTGATATGACACTAGAAGAATACTTTAATTCGATGGATTAATATTTCAGAATACTAGATCTTATCAGTATATAGCTGGTGAGATCTTTTAATTAGTTTTATGAATAGTGCACTATTTAATATTAGTAAATGATAAAGTGAAAGGTAAATATCACCAATTATTAAAAAAACTTTATGAACTTCTAAAATTCGTTTATGTGTGTAAAAATAATTCTAAAACGATTTCGACAATACACTCTAATCTATACTCGAGACATTCCCACACATGCTGCATCAACATCACGAGTGTATTTTTTCATCAGTATAAATTATAAAATCACACATAAGAAAAAATCAAAATTATATTGAAATCGCGTCCCTGTAAAGAACACCAGAAGCGGCCGTCATAAAGGACTACCGTAAACTGATAGAGGCGTTCAACGGCAAACAGGAGCTTGTGCTGCTGAATATCAAGTTTGATGAGATTGTTGCTGACAACGACAACATCATCAGTGCAATCGAAACGAAAGTGAAAAACATTGAAGAGAACTACAAAGTGAAAATGAACTTCGGTTTAAAAGCTTTGAAATACAGAAATCTGGAGAGTTTAAAAGAAGTGATTCCGTTGAGGATCAGCCAGCAAAAACTTGCCGCAAAAGAGATTCCTACCGAACTGCTGTTTGAAATCACTAATAAAGAAAAAGTGTATGCGTACGTGCTTGAACAAGGGAAATAATCACTTGATATTCAAAGTTGAAACCATAAAAAAGCCCGATCCAGTTGGACTCTCCACTAATCGGGCTTTTCACATTAAATAGTAATTTTAGATTTTTGGACAGTGAAATCGGTTTCCGGGTAATATGCGTCTTTCACTAACAAATTTGGTCCCAAACATTTTGCTGCGGGGCAATGGCAGCCGATGGTCTTCGCTAACGGCCGTTCCAGCCAGCGGTCAAGCATCGCCGGCAACGAATTGTTCTGGATATTGCCCATCGCTGGGGTATCGCCGAAATCAGTGACGATGACTTCGCCGGTGAAAATATTGACGTTTAACCGGGAGCGGCCATCCGGGTCATTGCGGACCGTGACATTTTTGCTTGAGTGAATGCGGTTCAGCAATTTGATATCTTCTTCGTTTTGGCTGCACGGGTAAAACGGCAAAGTGCCGAATAACATCCAGACATTTTCATCACGCGCATCGAGTAAGTCATGAATCGCTTTTCTCGTTTCATCCAGCGATAACACTTCCAATTGACTGGCGAAATCGCTTGGGTACATCGGATGTACTTCGTGGCGTGCGCATTTCATTTCTTCCACGATCTG
Organism: Planococcus chinensis; assembly: GCF_020071995.1. Taxonomy (GTDB): domain Bacteria; phylum Bacillota; class Bacilli; order Bacillales_A; family Planococcaceae; genus Planococcus; species Planococcus chinensis_A. The sequence continues at coordinate 206,167 of NZ_JABWTK010000005.1, forward strand.
TTTGTGGATGCTCTTCAAATGAGGCAATGTCCGTTTGTTCAGCATCGTTTCTGCCGATACCATCACGCCAGCCTCCGCCAGCGCCCGGCTGTTGTCAATCATGCGCTGGAACTGTTCGGCCCGCCGCTCCCTCGAAGGTTTGCGTTCCATATTAGCAAATCCGCCATCGACGAAATCATCGATGGTGCCCCAGTTATGGGAAATGTGCAGGACATCCAAGTAAGGTGCGATTTCCATATAGCGGTCAAGCGGCATCGTCAAATTTGAATTCATCTGGGTGCGGACACCGCGTGCATGGGCGTATTTTAATAGCGGCAATACATAATTGGCGACCGATTTTTTTGAAAACATTGGCTCTCCGCCCGTCAAACTGATTGTCCGCAAATGCGGGATTTCATCTAATCGTGCAAGGAGCAGCTCGATCGGCAACGCATCCGGATCTTTATGCGCCAGCATATAGCCGACAGCGCAGTGTTCACAGCGCATATTGCATAAATAGGTCGTGGTAAATTCGATGCTGGATAAAGTCAGTTTCCCATGTTCCTCGATATCCATATACGCTTCCCACGGATCATATTGGGGTGTGATCTTGGTAAGTGTTGTTGCAGTGTTTTCCATATATACCGAACTCCTAATAATTTTCTCGACTATTAAGTATGCGCTTTTCGAATTGCTTGTGCAAGGCTCGTTTTTAACTCTTAGTTCAATCAACCTAAACGTTTCTGGAAAATAACTGCAGGAGGCTAAACCTCATTTTCTTCGGCTCCGATGATATCCAGCGATTTTTACTTTATTTTTCTTTTACAGTGTGTGGAACAGAGGATGCAGTTAACGATTCTTTGAGCACCTGATCCCTGCTGGTATATAATGGTGAAAAGTCCTTGGAAAGGAGCGAATCTTCTATGGAGATGATTCTTGCAATATGCATCGGCCTCGCTTTAAGTGCAACAGTGGGATTCCGGATTTTTACGCCTTTATTTATAACAGGTGTTTTTGAACGAGTAGACTGGATTACGGTGACAGAAGGTTTCAGCTGGCTCGGCAGCACCCCTGCGTTGGTTGCTTTCGGAGCGGCCACCATTTTTGAAATCGCTGTGAATTATATTCCAGCGGTCGGTTCGATGATGAAAGTGATCGCAACGCCGATCGCGGCAATTGCCGGTGTTTTGCTGACAGCGTCCTTTATCGGAGATATGAATCCGCTGCTGGAATGGAGCATCGCGATCATCGGCGGCGGGGGAGTGGCTTCAGCATCGCATGCTGCGGTGACGGGTGTTAAAGGTGTAAGCGAAACCGCGCTTCTCAGTCCCGCTGTCGCCGCCGTAGAAGATATAACAGCAACGACAGTGCCAATCGCCATTTTCCTCGTTCCGGTGCTGGCAATTGTTTTTGTGGTGCTGATTCCTTTGTTGATTTTCTCTCTTTATAACAAGCGGAAGCGCCGGAAGAAAAATCGCCCCCCCGTTTAAAAACAGTTTATCGAAGTGATTGTGCCGAGCCCTATGGCGTAGGAGACCTTAGAAGAAAGTTCCTCGGACTCTTTCGAGACTTGCTCCGTTTGCTATTGGACGAAAGAAGTTTCTTTAAATCAAGCTTCGAGAAATTTTGTTCGCTTTGCCACTCCTTAACAATCGCGTCCTTGGGAAAGAAAAAATCCTAAACGATTTTGACAATCCACTACAATTTATACTTAAGACGTGACCACACCGAATCCATCAACATATCGGTTGTGGTTTTTTCTTTATGTTCATCTGTATAAATTGATTGGGAATTATGTAGCTCCCAGGGAAACTCATAATCAGAAATCCGTCTATTCAACTCTAGAGCGGATTTTTTTATACCCATTTGTGTGAGCCTGCCCAAAACAGGGAACCCTTTTATTAGCAGGGAAATACCCTGGCCGGATTGAAAAAGGAGGCTGTCAAAATGGCAGATAAAAGAGATGAAATCATTTTGCGGGGGCTTCGTGAAAATAATTTGAAGAATATTGATTTGAATATCCCGAAAGAAAAGATAAATGTTTTTACCGGCTTATCAGGTTCGGGGAAAAGCTCGGTCGTATTTGATACCTTGGCGACCGAAAGCAGAAGGCAGATGACGTTGAACTATCCGCTCTATATCCGGCACCAGATGCCGAGGTATGAACGGCCGCAAGCCGATTTGATGCAAAACTTGAGTCCCGTGGTCGTGGTGGAACAGAAACCGGTCCGAGGCAATTCGCGCTCGACGGTCGGCACATATACGGACATTGATCCATTGATCCGGCTGTTGTTCTCACGGATCGGCAGCCCGCCAATCGGCTCAGCTACAGAGTTTTCCAGTGACAGTTCTTTCGGGAAATGCCCGGAATGCAGCGGGTTCGGGGAAATCGTAGCGCCGGATATCCACAAACTCATCGACCACTCGAAGTCACTCCGGGACCGCGCGGTGAGATTCAAGCCGCTGGCACCGCCGAGTTGGCAAGGGAGGTGGATGGTGGACGGCGGCTTGTTCGACCCCGATCTTCCCATCCAAGATTACCCGGAAGATAAATACAATCTGCTCGTTTATGGTCCGAAGGAAGGTGAGCGGGCATTTAGCAAATATTATTACAAAGTGGGCAATCGGGACATCGAATGGGACGGCATTCTTCCTAGGTTTATTCGCCTGTATATTAACCGGGACCTCACGAAACTGAAAAACATTTCACAGGAAGATGTTCTGGCGGTGACGGCCAATACCCCGTGTCCGACCTGCGAAGGTTCCGGATTGAATCCGAAAGTGCTGGAAAGCAAGATCAACGGACTCAACATCGCCCAATATGACCGTTTGGAACTGACGGAACTGCTGGGTGAACTGGGGAACATAAAAGATCCGGTCGGCACATCCATCGCGCAGCAGGCCTATCCGAATGTCAAACAGCTGGTGGACCTGGGCTTGGGCTATTTGAGCCTGGCGCGGAAAATGGGGACTTTGTCGGGCGGCGAAGCGCAGCGGGTGAAAATTGCCCGTCATCTGGGCAGCAGCTTGAATAATATTACGTATATTTTCGATGAACCCAGTGCCGGGCTTCATTCGGAGGAAATAAACAAGCTGACGCATATGCTGAAAGATTTACGAGACAATTATAATACGGTCGTCGTAATCGAACACAATTTAGCCGTCATCAAAACGGCGGATGAAATCATCGAACTGGGTCCGGGAGCGGGCGTGGGCGGTGGCGAAGTGGTCTATCAAGGCGCACAGGAAGGATTGAAGAAAGCTTCTGCTATCACCGATTTGGATCATAAAGTCACCATCAATAAAAATCCGCGAAGAGCAGAAAATAGCTTCTCGATCAAAAATGCCGCTGCCAACAACTTGAAAAATGTAAGTGTTGAAATCCCGAAGAATGTGTTGGTCTCGGTATGCGGCGTATCCGGTTCCGGCAAGAGCTCTTTATTGTTTGGCGCATTTAGGGACAACTATCCCGAAACCATTTCGGTGAGCCAGGGCAGCATCGGAACGTCCAGCCGTTCGACACTTGCAACCTATATGGGGATCATGGATGACATCCGGTCGATTCTGGCGAAAGAAACAGGACAGCCGGTGGGATTGTTCAGCTTTAATTCGATCGGAGCTTGTCCGGTCTGCGAAGGAAAAGGAGTAACAACGCCGGACGTAGCGTTTGCGGATCCCGTGACCGTCACCTGTGAAGCCTGCAGAGGAACACGGTATTCAGACGAAGCCTTGTCCCATCGCCACTTAGGAAAAAATATCGTAGAAATTTTAGAGCTGTCGATCGATGAAACCAATCATTATTTAAAAATGCCGAAAATCGTCAAAAAAGTGGATACGTTAAAGGAAGTGGGGTTGGGCTATCTGACACTCGGACAGACGACAAGTTCGCTCAGCGGAGGCGAAGTGCAGCGCCTCAAACTTGCCAGCCACCTGAAAAAAGAAGGGCAGATCTATTTGCTGGATGAACCGTCATTGGGTCTGCACACAAGGGATAATGCTCATCTATTAGACGTTTTCCAGGGACTCGTCGACAAAGGGAATTCGGTCATCCTCATTGAGCACAACCTGAACTTTATCGCCGCGAGCGACTGGGTCATCGAAATGGGTCCAGGCGGTGGAAAAAAAGGAGGCGAAGTCCTGTTTGAAGGAACACCGGAAAAGATGCTGCAGTCGGATACATTGACAGCGAAGTGGTTGAGGAAGGGTATGGAGGGGTGAAAGAGTTCTTCTATGTGATGCGGCCTATCCGCTAAGTTTCATGCGAATGAATTCTTGTTTAACTCTTTCTGGATAGAATCTTTTTTAAACCATACAGAAAAACACCTCCAGCTTGTCGTTGTTGCCACATACGATGCTGGGGTGTTTTTTCCTTGTCTCATTTTATTGGGTCACTCTATTTTCGGATGACAGGTCTTTTTTGAAACTATGTTATTTATTACTGATGAACATCCGTGATCTCTTCCATCAATCCAATCCAGTCTTCTCGCTTGAAATCATACATATCCAGCTCGATCTTCCGCAGAACCAAATGGATGCTGTCGAACTTTTCGTCTGAGCGGAATCTCCACCAGCTTTTCACATTTGACGCCTTTGTGCCTGGCTCATAATACATCAAGGTGCCTTCCGGATTGATGACGTCCTCGACCCGGTCAACGTCCAAAAGATTATGCGGGAAATCAATATAGAGGCCGAGGGACGCTTTATGGGGCGCGATAGACCCAATTTTGTGCATCGATTCCGCGTCTGACTTTTCAAGGGAATCGCTCCAGGGAACCGGGTTGTGGCTGGCAATCAAGATCTTGCCTTCTGCATTCGTTTCAATCTTGCAATTCGGAAGACTGTTAAAGACTTCGAGCATTTCGTCCATTTGTCGCTTTACTGATTTGTTCATTTTGCCACTCCTTCAACTAAGCTATTCGTCCTATCATAATTCAAAACCCCACTGCTGTAAATTGAACAATATTTCCAACTGTTTCAGTATCCAGTTTTCTACATTTCTTGATGCTTAGTTCCTTAATTCACTTACAGGGAGAGAAACAATTGATTTTTGGGAATCGTGTCATTCTCTGGGAAACAAAATTAAATCGAAGACGATTTCAAGGCGAAAAAAGGTTGAATGATCATAGAATCCCGATTACCGCTCATAGAACTCCGAAAAGTGATCATAGAATCCTGATTACCGCTCATAGAAATCCGAAAAGTGACCATAGAACGCGATTAACTGCTCATAGAAATCCAAACATATAAATCGCTTTTATAATAACTCCCGTGCCAGCAACCGATAGACATTCAGCCGTTTTTCCTGGGAATGCGGGATGCTGCAAATCATGGCTTCTTCAAAGCCGTATTGCATTTGCTCCTGCTGCAATTGATTGGCGACGTCTTTTGCGGAACCGACCAAATGGATGTTGCGGCTTGCCTGGATTTGCATGCGGTCCATTTCCGTCAATGCGGAATTTTGTGCTTCTTCCGGTGTCATGAGCGGCATGATGCGGCCTTTCATCAACATGAGGCGTGAAATGTCCTGCGGCAACGCTTCGTATTCCGCTTCTTCGGCGGTTTCAGCCGTTGTCACCAAATACGATACCGAGATTTGAGGTTTCTCCATAAAAGCGGAAGGGACGAAATTTGTCCGGTAGGAATCCAAAATGTCTTTTGTCATGCCTCCGTTGAAGAACTGGGCAAACGAATAGCCAACACCCATTCTTCCCGCTTCCAATGCGCTATTGCCGCTCGAGCCGAGCAGCCAGGCTTCCGGCAATTGGATATGGGTCGGAGAAGCGATGGTTTTATTGTACAGATTGTCTTCCGGTGCTTCGTCGTTGATCAGTTTCAGTGCGGTGTCGAATTTGCCGTACATGTCATCCGTCATCGCCCGTCGTCCTTCAGACAACGCATATATGGAACTGTGGTCGCCGCCCGGTGCGCGTCCGACGCCGAAATCGATGCGGCCAGGTGCCAGTGCACTCAGTGTCTTGAACACTTCCGCCAGTTTCAACGGGGAATAATGCATCATCATCACGCCGCCTGTGCCGATCCGGATATTCTCCGTTTTGGCGCTTAGGTACGCGGCAGTGACTTCAGGCGCTGAGCTGGAAAAGGCACCGGAGCCGTGGTGTTCTGCCATCCACATCCGGCTGTAGCCTAAACTGTCGGCAAGAACCGCAAGTTCTACCGCTTTTTGCATGGCAGCTTCTGCCGTGTTTCCTGTTGTCACAGGAGCTTGGTCCAATACACTTAACTTCATCTATATGACTTCCTTCCTTATATTGCAAGTTTGCACATTAAGGAGTATAGCAGTCGGGCATTGTGAAATCACTCTATCTGCCTGTACCTGTAGGTAGGCTAAGTGGCAACCGCAAATCTTTCCTTGCGGACCTTGCAAAAGCTCGCTACGATGAAAGAAAGACTGAAGAAATGGAAGGGGCGAACGGCGTGAAGGACAAGAAGCAGGAAGTAATTGACGGTTTGACGATCAAGTATCACGCAAACGGCAAAACGATCTGGTCAAAAGGCAAAATCACCGAGAGCCAATCGGAAGGGTACTGGGAATGGTACCGGACAGACGGGACGATTAAGCGCTCCGGCTATTTTGAAAAGGGCGATCCTGTCGGGGAATGGATAACGTATGACAGTGAGGGGAAGACGTACAAAACGACGAACCGGGATAAGTGAAATTGGGCCTTTGAAACTTTTGAATCTTTTTCAGCAGGTGTTCCGTATAATTAAAGCGAGCTAGAAAAAGCTTTCACTTATTCTTTTCGAAAGGCATGATCCAATGGGTACCGTTGCACTTGTCATCTTAATCTTTTTTCTACCGTATGCCTGGTTTCTCTGGTCCAGCATGAGTTCGAAAACCGGGAAACCGCGCTGGAAAAAACCGCTGGCCGTTCTTTTGGCATTGATCCTGATCAGTGCGGGTTTAAACTATTATTTTTCCGATACATATCAGCTTTCTTTTTTCCAAAATGGATTTGAAAGCAAAGTGGCCATCGTGGTTTCGCTGGCGTTTCTGCTAGTTGTTTCAATCATCAACGTAATCACAAGCATTCTTTTCAAAGGGGCGCCCAAGTCGTTCCATAACCCGAAAGTGGCATGGGTTGTCACAGCGGTGCTCTGTGGGACCATCCTGTTTTTCACCATATGGGTGTATCCATTGGCAGAGAAAGCATCCTATATCAACAAAGTCGAGAATGCTTTAGCCTTGTCCGAGGAGCAGCAAGCCGATGAGGAAATCACCGTCGTGTTTATGAGTTCTGAAAAAGAATGCTTCCGGACTTCCACGAATAATTGCACTAACGAAACGTACAAAAACGCATTTTTCCTCAAAAACAATTTGGATACACAAAAAGAGGTCCAGGTGCGGATTCGGGCACTGGACTCCGAAGAAAAAGAATTGAAAGTCATCGAATCGGATATCATGACGCTGGAAGCAGGGGAATTGAAGCTGATCGAGACGGAAGAATCATCTGATCTCGAGAGCATCTGGAGCCGAACTTCCTTTGAAACCGATAAACGGGTTCGTTCTTATGAATCTTTGTTCCGGTACCGGGATGCCGAGTAAAAAAACTGTCAGGTCAAACAACATTCTATCTATATAAAAAATCCGCCCTCTTCAACATGAGGGCGGATTTCTTTTGGCTATCTGTGTATTCGTGTTTAAGGCTTACTCGCCGACCATGCCGTCATGATCATTATCCCGCATGTACGGGTATAACCAATGGTCGCTCATGATTGGCATGCTGAAACCAGCATCTTTTGCTTCTTTGATTGTCACTTGTCCGTTGCCGTTTGTGTCCACGCTGGAAACATCTCCGCCTGTGTTTGCAGGAGCTGACTCCACAGGGGCACTCTCAGCGGCTGCAGTGCTTGAATCAGCAGGTTCACTATCGGTTAAGCCGAGTGATGCATTGACTTCATCCGGGTTCACATTGTCGAATGTATCAACGACTTCGTTGCCCGCTACCGTATACGTGTACTGGTAGCTTGAAGGAATCTGTGTGTCCGTATCCGGGTAAGTGATGACGGCTTCAAAATTCGTCGCTCCGCCTGCATCGCGGATGACGTCTTCCATATAAGCTTGGTCACCATGGCGGTTGAGCGTGCTTTCTTGCGGGGTGATATTGTAGGCATTCGATACCCCGCCAAGAGAATCCGCAATGACATGCCCTTCGTCTAATATGTCACTTTCGACACCTGGAACCTTCGCCTCATCCGAATAATATCTGCCAGCCGATGTTACAGGTTCGCTATCATCATCCTGTAGAATGATTTCGGCAGCAACGACGCGTTCCAGTTGCCCGTGCTCATTCGTGAAGGCCCAATATTCCCGGTCCCCAAACCCGATGTCGACAACGATTTTAGGTTCGCGGTATCCGGACAAATCTCCGCCATCCACTTCGACCAGTTGGTATCCTGCGAACAAATCAGTCTTTTGTTTGGCCGCGGCTTCTGCAGCTGCTTTTTCTTTAGCTGCTAGTTCCTGTGCTGCTTTCTCTTTCGAAAGCTTCTCGGCTTTCGCTTTTTCTTCGGCTGCTTTCACTTTTGCCAGCTCTTCAGCCTTTGCTTTTTCTTGGCTTTCTTTCTCTGCTGCCAGACGCGCTTCTTCTTTTTCCTTTTCCAGCGCCGCCTGTTTTTTAGTTTCTTCCTGAGCAATCCATTGTTCTTCGGCTTTTTCCTCGGCCGCTTTTTCTTTCTGCGCTTCCATCTGTTCACTTTCGACATCGGCTGCAGTTTCAACTTCTTCTGCTGTCATTCCAAAACCGACAAAAGAGCCAATGATTACAATAAATGAAGCACCCGCCGCCAGAGCATTTTGCTTAACCGTCAGCCCTTTTTTGAACAAGGCACTAACCAATAACATAACGATGCTTGCAGCAAAAGCGAGCAAGGCAAGCAGCAATAAGACTAAAAATAAATTGCTCATTTCGTATTTTCCCCCTAATTTCTAACTAGATCTATATGACTATTTTCCAAAGTTGACTATAACATGATTAGGAAGGGAAATACTAGGGGGTGGTAAGTTTTTGTATGGAATTATTTGGATTTATTTATTGAAATGAAATTCCCTTTATCTAATAAACGCTAAGAAATCCGCTCTATTGTTGAATAGAGCGGATTTCTTCATGAATAGGAAACAAACATTTATCGGGTATGTTCGAACTCGATCGCATTCGAGTGATCCAATTATTTTTCCGCTTCCAGCACAGCCTTCACGCTGTTCGGATCAAAAAACTTATCCACTAAATCGTAGATCGTGATGAGCTCGTAAAGAATCGTGAACTCCGGCGGGAATAGGGTAGGCTCCACCGCATCGCTTGCCGTGACGCCTTTGCTGTTCTCCCAAAACAGGTTGGTAATCCGTTTTAATTGGTGCTGATGCTTTTCATGGTCGTAGTCGAGGGAATGCTGCAAGTCGTCCGCAAGTTCCGCAACGGCCTGCATAATGGTATTGCGCTCAGCGGGTGTCCACTCCAAATCATCCAGCGGGATCCGAAGCAAAGCATCCAAATGGAACTCGAGGTTATGCAGAAAGAGCAATTGCCTTTCGGCCATCTGAAGCTCGGCTTCACGGTTGCGAACCCACGGGTATAAGCTGAAATCATCCCGCTGGTAATGAATCAATTTCTCCGTCTTTTTGATTTCCGTTGTCAGCCCTTTAACAATTTCCCGGTCTTCCTGAAGATCCGCATCTCCTTCAAAGAGAATCGTATGGAATGTGTGTTCCAACAATTTGCCTGCACGTTCGCTGATGCTTTGGATGCTGTTTAGAATATCGGCCCGGTAATTCGGCGGGAACACGAACATGTTGACAGCGGTAGAAACGAGCAGCCCAATTGTCGTTGTGCCTAAGCGGATGAAGAACGCAATCAGGAAATGATCGTGGATGACTTCAACCATCGCGACAGAAGTCAATGTCGCGACGAGCAAGCCCGCGTGCAGATTGAGTCGATAACAGATGGCAATCGTGGCAATCGCGGCGAGTGTATAGGTGATCGGGGAATTCCCGAAGAAGGTAATGAAGAGAACGGCGAACGCAGAACCGATCGCAGATGCCGGGAACCGGACAAGTCCTTTTTTGATCGAATCGCTGACGGTCGGCTCAACCGTCACAATGGCCGTGATGACCGCAAAGACAGGCGGCCAGCCGAACCATTCGCAAATAATGGCTGTTAAAAAGATCGCTATCCCGGTTTTTAAAATCCGGCTGCCATTGAAATGAAAGGATCGCATCATCTGTTAACCATCCTTTCTTTTATGGAGTATTTTTACCGTATTTTAGTATATCATTCATTTCTAACTGGATTCCATGGCAATTCTGGTGATGGAGCCACTGAAATCTAGACGTACCGGGAATTTGAGTGGGTGGAGAATCAGGTGGACAGAGTCCAAAAAAACATGGGAAAATGCCCATCCATTTTCGGGTGGGCATTTTTTATGGCAGGCGTCGCATATAAATTTAAGAGAGTTTCTTCCATTAACAAGTTCTACTGATATTCCGCGTATATCGCGACCCATGTATTCACGCCGACAATGCCGTCCACTTTCAAGCCTTTGTCCCTCTGGTACTGCCGGACATTTCTGTTGGTCTCGGCTCCAAAGACCCCATCAACCGCTGTTTTTAATCCGTACTCGTTCAATGTCCATTGGAGAAGCAGCACTTCCATGCGGTTGCTTCCTTCGCGCATGATGAACTGATGCTCCGGTGCAATGTCCATCAAGTTTCTGAGTTCGGTCGGAAGTTCCCCGTCTGGATCTGTTGGTTTTTTATGCTCTGCGTAGATGGCGACCCACGTATTCACGCCGACGATGCCATCGACTTTCAAGCCTTTATCTTTCTGGTACTGCCGGACATTCTTGTCGGTCGCAGCGCCAAATACGCCATCGACCGCTGTTTTTAATCCGTACTGGTTCAATGTCCATTGGAGGAGTTTCACTTCAATCCGTGTGCTTCCTTTGCGCAGCGTGTACTGATGTTCCGGGGCGACGGTCATGAGCTTCGCAAGATTGGCTGGCAGCTTGTCTTCCTTGACTGCAGTTGCATGGCTTACAGCTTCCACCGGCTGAGAGGAGAAGGGAGAGGCAAGCAATAACCCGAATACCAGCAACATGGGAACCCATTTTTTCTTCACGGCTGATTCCTCCTGAATTTGTAGTTGCCCCCTGTGTACCCAGTTTTTGGCTACATGAAACAGCTGGGCAGAAAAATAAAATCCATCAAAATTACCGCTTTTTTGGACAGCCGAAAAAGGAGACGGCTTACCAACTATGGAGGCAATTGTTATTTCTAATACTTTACATTTATAGGGAACTGCTGTCATTGTGACCGCCGTGAAGGTATACTTTAGAAAAAGAAGCATACAGGGGGCGAAGGTTTTGGGTTTATTTGATAAATTTTTAAAAAAGCCGGAAAAAACAGCGGATTTAAGCGGCATTTCATTGAAGAAAAAGACGGCAACGATTGTGTTGGAGAAGAAAAAGCTGACGGGCGTTTCGGCCAGAGTCGGCATTGTGCTGGATATTTCAGGTTCGATGCGGAAATTGTACAACGAAGGCGTCGTACAGGACGTGGTGGAGCGCGTGCTGGCAGTCGCGAGCCAGTTTGATGATGACGGCGAGTTGGATGTTTGGGTTTACGACAACGAATTCTCACGGCTGCCGGCAGCGACCGAGGCAACATTCATGGGCTATGTGGAAAAGAACATCCTGTCAAACTCGGGCGTCCACAAATTCGGCCGCAACGATGAGCCGAAAGTGATGGAAGACGTGATCCGCAAGTACACGAAACAAGACCCGAGCGGTGAGCCGGTGTTCCTTGTCTTCATCAATGACGGCGGATGCAAACCGGGCATCAAGAAATTCATCGTCGAATCTTCAAACCAGCCGATTTTCTGGCAGTTTGTCGGCATCGGCGACTCGAATTTTGATGTCCTGCGGAGACTTGATACGATGGAAGGGCGCGTCGTCGACAACGCGAATTTCTTCCATCTCGACGACATCAGCCAAGTATCAGACGCGGAATTGTACGACCAGCTGTTGAATGAATTTCCGATGTGGCTGAAGGAAGCGAAAGGAAAAGGGATTTTGAAGTAAGCTCTCAGGCCTTCAGTTTACAAAACGTCACCCCATTGGTATATTGAGCGTGAATGCAATGTTTTACAAATACGGCTAAGGAAAGAGGTTGGACAAATGGATGTGCAATTCCCCATTGGAAAATTAGAAGTTCCTGAACACGTAACAACTGAACATGTGCAAGAATGGCTCGGGAAGATCAGCAGCTACACGGCGCGCTTAAGAGAAGCGGTCGATGGACTGGACGATGAGCAGCTCGGCAAAAAGTACCGGGAAGGCAGCTGGACGGTGCGCCAGCTGGTGCATCATATCGCTGATTCGCAGCTGACGATGTATCAGCGCCTTAGACTGGCGTTAACGGATGACAATCCGACGGTCCCGGCTTTTGACCAGGAAAAATGGGCAGAGCTGCCGGACAACGACTTGCCGGTGGAAAGCTCGGTCCGCATTTTGGAAGGCTTGAATGAACGCATCGTTGCGATTGGGAAGCGCGTGACGGACGAGCAATTGACGCGCGTTTTCACCCACGAGACGAACGGCGAAATCAGCGTTGCGACCAAACTCGCCAAACTGTGCTGGCACGAAGAGCATCATCTGGAGCATATCAAAATCGCCTTAGCGAAGTGATGAGCACTAGCTTATCGAAGTCAAAGTTAAAATAAACTTTAATCTTTAGACAAAATCCGTTCTATTTAATGATAGAGCGGATTTTTTTTACCAAAAAAGGGGAATAGGAACTTGTATATAATACCATCGGTGTCAGCTCATCAAATCGAGAAATTCCATGGTTTGATTAGGCAAATCTGCATTGGTTAGTTGTGGTCCTGGAGAAACGCTCAGGAAGGGAGTTTTTTAGATGGATCCGGTCATAGACATCATCCGCATCGTTTTGCCAATTGTTATTGTAGGAGCGATTGCTTTATTTGTAATCAGTCGGCTGAAAGCGAAACAGAAGCGAGGCACGCTCGGCAAGAAAGAAACAACAGAAGCTCAAACGCTGTTGGACAGCTTGATTCCGCTCGGCATGATTGTTGGAATCGGAGGCGGAGTGCTGATCAGTCTCTTGTTCTCCGTTTCCATGTGCCTGGCCATTCCGCTCGGCGCTGGAATTGGGATGCTGGCCGGCTACTATGCTTACGAATCTTACAGCAAAGCAGAAAAGAGCCATTCCTAGAAAATGCCGATACAGATGCAAGGGATTGAATCGATTGAGTTTGGAATCAAGGAAGCGTACGCTTAAAGCAGAAACGAGAGGAGTGGTTGGGAATGGAAGGAGCAATACCAGAATGGACGTTGAATGATGGAACGGTGCTGCCGGTTACCGGACTTGGTACATACGGGCTTTGGGGCAATGCCGGGGCGAACGCCGTCAGCAGCGGCATTTCGCGTGAAGACATCTGGGTGACGTCCAAACTGCCGGGCCGCTACCACAATTACGAGAAAGCCGTAGTGGCGATTCAGGAATCCTTGTACCGTTCAAACCTGGATTATTTTGATCTGTATGTGATCCACTGGCCGCTTCCGAATCAGGACCAATACGTGGAAGCGTGGCAAGCCTTGATTGATGCGCAGAAATGGGGGCTCGTCCGCTCGATTGGCGTCAGCAACTTCCTGCCGGAACACTTGGAGCGCATCATCGGGGAGACCGGAGTCACGCCGAGTCTGAACCAGGTGGAACTGCATCCGTTCTTCAATCAGGAAGAACAACGGAACTTTCACCAGAAACACAATATCCAAACTCAGTCATGGAGTCCGATTGCCCGGGCTGCGGATATTCTGTCGAATGAAACGGTCCAAAAAATCGCTGGAAACCACAACAAGACGGTTCCCCAAATTGTGCTGCGCTGGCAGTACCAGATCGGCTCTGTATCGATTCCGAGATCCACTTCGCCCGAGCGGCAACGGGAAAACCTGGAGATTTTTGATTTCGTTTTAAACGAAAATGAAATGGCTGAAATCGCTGCTTTGACACGTCCGGATGGCAGATTGTTTGATATGGACCCAGCGACTCATGAAGAGTTTTAAGATAAGCACATGCATCAGCACACCCGTCGCAAGACACTGGCGGGTGTGTTTTTTATTCCCTTTTGGCAGGGTTTTGCTGGAAAACAGTTTTGCCGCAAAGCCAATAAGGGAAGAGAAGGGAGAGGAGGGGTTAAAACATGAATAATTTTAAAGCGATTGTTGTGAAAGAGCAGGAAGACGAAGTGGTTTACGGCGTGGAACAAATAGGCGAGGACCAATTGTCAGAAGGGGAAGTCACCATCCAAGTGGCGTATTCGTCGATCAACTACAAAGACATGTTGGCGGTGCAGAAAAAAGGCGGCGTCATCCGGAACTATCCGATGATTCCCGGCATCGATTTGAGCGGTACGGTGGTCGAGTCGGCCGATTCCCGTTTCCAAAAAGGGCAGGAAGTCATCGTCACCGGATTTGAAATGGGCATGAGCCATACCGGCGGCTTTTCCGAATATGCACGCGTGCCAGCAGACTGGGTGGTCGCATTGCCGGAAGGTTTGAGCCTGCGGGACGCCATGGTCTTTGGAACTGCCGGATTCACAGCAGCCTTGTCCATCCTGGCATTGGAGAAAAACGGCATGGATCCGAAAAACGAGCCGAAAATCCTGGTGACCGGTTCGACCGGCGGCGTCGGAAGCGTTGCGCTGCAGCTGCTTGAAAAAATCGGCTACGGGAACATCACGGCATTGGTCCGCAAAGACCATCAAGAAGAAGTGGCGAAATCTCTCGGCGCGCATGCGGTCATTTTCCCGGACGACTTGGGCGAATTGAAAAAACCGTTGAATAAAGAGAAATTCGATTATATCCTGGATACGGTCGGCGGGGACATCACTTCCGTGTTGATCCCGCAGCTTTCCTACGGCGGCAGCATGAGTATGTGCGGCATGGCAGCCGGTGTTGAGCTGAAAGCGACTGTCTTGCCGTTTATCCTGCGAGGCGTCAATTTGCTCGGCATTGATTCGGTCAATGTGCCGATCGACAAGCGCCCAGCAATTTGGGCGAAAATGGCGAAAGACTGGAACATTGCCGGAACGACGTTGGTAGACGAGATTTCGCTCCAAGAAGTGCCAGGCACCATTGATGCCATCAAGAACGGACAGCATCTCGGACGGACGATTGTAAAATGCCAATGAAAAGCTTTGGGCAACAAAAAATAAGGAAAGGATGAGGTCACCATGAATGACAGCACGCTGAAAAAAGTAACGCTGCTTACAATATTAAATCTGGTTTTTTATTTTTTGACGCTCGGCGTCAATTACCTCGGCTCTTCCGGGTTTTTCAACGGACAAAGCCAAGGGGACATCTCCGACCAGTACATGACACTGATCTCCCCGGCGCCTTTTACGTTTTCGATTTGGGGCGTCATTTATAGTCTGGTGCTGATTACGCTGGTTTATTTGTTGATCAAACGGAAAGACGCGGGAGTCAGCAAGCTCGTCCTGTTGATCTCGCCGTGGTTTATCTTAAGTTCGGTATTCAACATGGCCTGGATCGTCGCGTTCTCGTATGAGCAACTCTTCATCTCGACGCTTTTGATCATCGGCCTGCTGTTCTCCTTGCTCCTGATCATCGGGAAAATCTATACGCACCGCTTTGAAGTGCCGGCGACTTTGGCCGGGCTCAGCTTCACGCTTTACTGTGCATGGGTGACCATCGCGACTGTCGTCAATACCTCGTTGCTATTGGTGCAGCTCGACTGGAACGGCTTCGGCATTTCCTATTCGGTGTGGACGCTGATCATCCTGGTGGTGGCCATCGCGTTTGTGCTTATTTACATCTCGCGTTACAAAAACGCTGCCTACCCGCTGCCTTTGGCATGGGCGTTCTTTGGAATCTACGGTTCGTATCGAAGCGGCCGGGTCGACCCCGAGCTGGCGACAGCCATCCAAGGGCTTCTGATTGCCGGCATCGTCATCTTTTTGATCGCTGCGGTGTGGAGATTTATTAAGAACGGGAATGCACTTTTCTATAAACATACGGGAGAAGGGCGTTCTTGATATAAAAGCAGCCGCACAAGCTTCCTTCAAAGAGCTTGTGTGGCTGTTTTTTACTGTTCAAAAATGAAGCGCAGAAAAGCTGGAGTGAAACTGCTCTGGAGAAATTGAATTGTCTACCTTATCAGTTTGTTTAGTCGGGAAATCATTCGGGAAATACTAGTTTCAGAACGATGTATAAATCAGAGGAGGAAATTGAACATGGCAAAAGTATTAGCAGTGCTATCAAGCGGACACACGGATACAGAAAACAACTACGAAACCGGCTGGTGGGCAGAAGAACTGTTTGCGCCGATGGAGATATTGGAAAAAGCGGGTCATCAATTGGATCTGGCTTCACCAAAAGGCGGCAAACCGACGCTGGACCAGGCCAGTATCAGTGAAGACTATGACCCGGAAGGCAAATACAAAAAAATGTATGAATCCGGGTTAGCGGACAACACAAAAAAACTCTCGGATGTAAACGCAGAAGACTATGACGCAGTGTTCATCGTTGGCGGCCACGGCGCAATGTATGACCTGGCAGAAAATGAAACGCTGCATCAAATCATCAATGCCGTTTACGACAACGGGAACATCGTTTCGGCCGTCTGCCACGGACCGGCGCCGTTGATCTGGACAAAGCGTCCGGACGGCAAGAGCATCATCGAGGGCTTGAACGTAACCGGTTATCCGGAAGCGGTTGAACCGGAAGGGCTTCCGGCTATCCTGCCTTTCAGTCTGGAAGGAAAAATGAACGAAGTAGCCAATTATAGCGCTGAGGAAAAAGTGGTATGGGGCAATGACCAATTGGTGACCGGACGCGATCCGTTTTCTTCTGAAGCTTTAGCCGAAGAATTGGTTAAAGCGTTCGATAAACGAAACAAGCAGGAGAACTAAGAGATGGAACCTATCCTGATTACCGCGATCCTGAAGCCTAAGGAACACATGGAAAACCAATTATTGGCGGAATTGCTCAAAGTCCAGGAATCTTCACGGAAAGAAGCGGGCTGCATGAAATACGATCTCCATCAATCCAGCGAAGACGGCACATTCGTCCTTCATGAAACATGGAAAGATCAAACTGCTTTGGAGAGCCATGCCGGCTCCAGCCATTACGAGGAATACCGCACGAACACGGCGGATCTGGTTTCAAAGCGGGAAGTATTTAAGCTGAAAGCTATCTGACTAGGTAGCAGGTTACTCAGTTTTACAAATCCAAATACAGGCCGTTGCGAAATTTATTGCAACGGTCTGTATTTCTTTTCTGTAATGAAAAAAAGCTTGTCCCGTCTATGAAACTGATGGGACAAGCTTTTTAATTGGTTAGTTGATTCCATCCTTCAATTCCACTTCCACCCCGAAATGATCCGATATCACCGGCTTATGGCTCCCATTAAAAATGACGCGCGACGACTTGACGCGTACAGCTTCCGTAGACAGAATCAGATCGATCCGAAGGTCTTCCTTGTTCTCGCTCCAGCCGGTGATTTTCCCTTTCACGGTGATGCCGTCGTCTTTTTCTTCCGCCAGTGTATAGGTGTCGTACAAACCGTGTTCCATCAAGTACGCATAGCCTTCGCCTTTAAGTGCGGCGTTGTTGTTGAAATCGCCCAGCAGGAAAACCGGCACATCTTTTCGGATGTGCTGAAGCAGCTGGTCGGCTTGATATTTGAACGGTTCTTCCGGGTCATGCCACCAGCCGGTGTGGCAGGAGTAGAAGGTGAACGGCCGGCCATCGAAGCGGATGGTGGCTCCGACAATTTTACGGGTACTATGGGAATGCATGTTGGTGTCTTGGCTGACGAAGAACGAATGCTCTTCAATGACCGGATGGCGCGTCAGGATCACCAGGCCTTCTTCATACTTGCCATACACGAGATGGGAAAAGCCCCAGACCATCGTATAGCCGGTCACGCCGAGCTTTTCCATTTCCTGAAGCAGCACCAATGCGTAATTGTCGGGTTCTACAATGTGTTCTTCCGATTCTTTGCCGAGCGACTGATTGACTTCCTGCAGCGCGATTACGTCATAATTGTTTTCCTGGATGGCTGCCGCCAAGTGGCGGATCTTCTCCAGCTGGTTTTCTTCATGCCAGGCATGGGCATTCAATGTTAGTAGTTTCATGCTTGTCATCCTCCAAATCATTTTGATCGGTGAGTTTCTTACTGAAAAAGCCGGATCGATACGAATAGATTCGCGCTGATCCGGCTTTGGAGTTGTTAAATTGCTTTAAATTTCTTCGGTTCCGCCAGTGATTTCAACGATGTCTTTGGAGTTTGCCTCAACATGGCCGGATGCTTTGATCTTCACGGATTGGCCTTCTTGAAGGTTCGTGAAGACAATCGGCGTGATGATGGACGGTGCATGTTCCCCGATATAGGCAAGGTCCATTTCCATCAGCAATTGCCCTTGTTCAACCAAATCACCTTGTTCCACACGGGACGTGAAGCCTTCGCCTTTAAGGTGGACGGTGTCAATGCCGATATGGATCAAGAGTTCCGTGCCGTCATCCGCTTTAATGCCGATTGCGTGTTTCGTCGGGAACAACGTCACGATTTCACCGTTCACGGGGGAAACGACTTTGCCTTCTGAAGGTCTGATCGCAAACCCATCTCCCACCATGCGGCCGGAAAATACCTGGTCCGGCACATCAGTGATCGGCAGGATGTCTCCCGTAATCGGGCTTGAGAAATCGAGCGTGTCCAAGCGGACGGGTACGTCTCCACCGTCTTTTGCCTGGTTGATCACATTGGATGCAGCTGTTTTTGTGCGCGGCGTTTTGCCGTTGATGATATCCTGCATTTGTCCGCGCAGGTTATCCGAGACAGGGCCGAAAATCGCCTGGATGTTGTTGCCGACTTCCATGACGCCGGAAGCCCCGAGCTTTTTCAAGCGGTTCTTATCGACCTGGCCTTTGTTCTCTACACTGACGCGCAGGCGTGTGATGCAGGCATCCAGATGGGTGATGTTCGCCTGTCCGCCCATCGCTTCCAGGATTTCGTACGGCAAGTCGCCGACAGCTTCTCCGCTTTCTTCGTCTTCTTCTTCGTCTTCACGGCCAGGTGTCATCAAATTGAACTTCTGGATGGCAAAGCGGAATCCGAAATAGTAGATGACCGCAAAGAATATACCCACGACAATGACCCAGAACCATTCCGTTCTGCCCGGCATGACGCCGAAGAGCAGGAAGTCGATCAGGCCGCCGGAGAAGGTCATGCCGATTTTCACATCAAGCAAATGCATGGTCATGAAAGAGAGCCCGGCGAATATCGCGTGGATTCCGAACAAGACCGGTGCAACAAATAAAAACGCAAATTCAAGCGGTTCGGTGATGCCTGTCAAAAAAGAAGTCAGAGCGGCTGACGCCATGATGCCGCCAACCACTTTTTTGCGTTCCGGACGTGCGCAGTGGTAAATGGCAAGCGCCGCTGCCGGAAGGCCGAACATCATGAACGGGAATTTCCCGGTCATGAACGTGCCGGCTGTGAAATCCACACCGTCCCGCAGCTGCTCAAAGAAGATGCGCTGGTCGCCGCGGATGATTTCGCCTGCAGCGTTTGTGTAAGAGCCGAACTCAAACCAGAACGGCGAATAAAAGATGTGGTGCAGCCCAAAAGGAATCAACGCCCGTTCAATCACCCCGAAAACAAAGGCAGCGAGCGTGCGGTTGGTTTCCAGCATGAAGTGGGACAGTGCATTCAAGCCATTCTGTGCGAACGGCCATACCAGGAACATGGCGATGCCGAGAAGCAAAGCGGAGAACGCCGTGATAATCGGAACAAAACGCTTTCCTGCAAAAAAGCCGAGAAATTGCGGCAAGTTGATATTGAAGAATTTATTGTACATGGCGGCTGCCAGAATCCCGACAATGATTCCGCCAAATACGCCGGTCTGCAATGTGGGAATTCCTAGGACCATGGCGTATGCCGGGTCCGTCGTCATCACCGCAGTAATGCCGCCGAACGCTTTCATCGTGACGTTCATGATCAGGTAGCCGATGATGGCAGCGAGCCCTGCGACACCGTCACCGCCGGCAAGGCCGATTGCGACGCCGACTGCAAAGAGCAGCGGCAAATTGTCAAAAACCACACCGCCGGCTTCCGCCATAACGTAGAGCAGGGACTGGATCCAGGAAGCACCGAAGAATGGGACCGCTTCCACAAATGTGTCTTGTGAAAAGCTTGTGCCGAAAGCCAGCAAAATTCCGGCTGCAGGCAAAAGTGCCACAGGCAGCATCAATGCCTTTCCGACTTTTTGAAGTGTACCGAATAAATTAAAAGACATTATAATTCCTCCTTATTGAATGGGTAGAGCGGATAAAGCGGGATGGCAATTCAACCACAAAAAAAGGCATGAGCAGAAAAGGCACGGGTAAAAAGAGGGAGGTCCCCCTTGGATTAACCGTTGCACCTTTTCATACTCATGCCTGATCGAATCAGTAACACGTATGAATTAGTTTGGGTGGGTCAAGCGCTGCAGATGAATCGTCAGATAAAGCACTTCCGCTTCGTCTACGGGCTTGTTCAATTGGTTTTGCATAACTTTTATCAGCTTCCAAGCCAGATTATAGCATACGGGGTATTCGGCTTTCAACACCTCTTGGAGTTTATTTTCTTCGCCAAGCGCTTCGCCTTGATGGACGCGGTCGATTGCCCGGTGCAGATGCTGGATTAAGCGGTGGTAATTGACGTTGTCTTTGACCAGGTCGACTTTCAATTCACTTTGGATCAGTTCCGTCAGCCGGGAGATGAGTGCGTGGTCCCGGTTGATATCGCGCAAGGCTTTGTCGGTCACCGCACTATGGATATGGAGGGCGATAAAACCGATTTCCCCTTCAGGAAACACGACGCCCATACGGGTTTCCACTTCTTTTACCACGTCTTTTGCCACCCGGTATTCTTTGGGGTACAGCGTTTCAATCTCCAGCAGGAACGGATTGGAGAACTGGATGTTTTTCTTTGCCCGTGTAATGGCGAAAGACAAGTGATCGGTCAAGGCCACATGAATGTGTTCGTTGAGCTTTTTGCCCATGTTCTCCTCGATGAACACCAGCCATTCATTGATGGAAGCAATCAGGTCTTCATCAATATGCGGAATCAGGTTGACGTATTGTTCTTTTTCCGCCTCATCCTGCAGCAGGAAGGTTTTGTCGGCATGGCCAAACGAAATGACGTCTCCTTTTTTCCGGTTAAAGCCAAGGCCGTTTCCGATCAATACGACTTCTTTATAAGCATCGTGGCGGGCAATCACCACATTATTATTCAATACTTTTTCGATAGTCAATAATTGCTCCATTTTATCTTCCATTCAAGTGAACCTCGCTCTCTGTTGCAAAAAGACTGATCTTTTTTCAGGACATGTTGGGCTGTAAGGGCCAGTGCTTACGCCATTACTGCGGCTTCTTTTTCGCTGATCTCCTGTAAGCAGCATTCGATCTTCCGTCTGTTTATCTTCATTTTACATTAGCCGGCTGAATTCCGCCTTCTGTCCGGCCTCTCTTATTCCATTGTAAGGGATGGAGGCGGCGGGGAGAACCATTATGATGAGCTTAAGTGCGTATACTTTATCCCCATCAACTTTCACCGTTTTCCAAGCCGAGCTAGAATTCTTGTAGTCACTGGGAGCTTATGCTAATTTGGATAAATGACCCAATAAAAGAAAAGAGGAATTAATTACTATGAATCCACAATATAAAGCATTATTCGAAGAAATCACCTTGCCGAACGGTGTCGTATTAAACGACCGGTTAGGCGTTGCGCCCATGACTACATACTCCGGAAATCCGGACGGCACGGTATCGGACGAAGAACTGGTTTACTACCGCCGCCGCTCGAACATCGGCAGCTTGTTCATCTCCGCGTGTATCGCAGTTTCGGAAAACGGCATCGCGTTCCCGGGGCAATTCGTGGCATTCGATGAAGACGTCATGCCGCGTTTGACGCAGCTAGCGACAGCGATGAAAGCAAATGGCAACAAAGCAATCCTGCAAATGCAGCACGGCGGACGCCAAGGGCAGCCGCAATTGATCGCGGCAAACGAAACCGTGGCACCGAGTGCTGTCGGAGGTTCTGCTGAAAAGCCGGCACCGCGTGCACTGACAGGAGAAGAAATCACAGCGATCATCCGCGACTTCGGCGAAACGACGCGCCGCGCGATTGCAGCCGGTTTTGACGGAGTGGAAATCCACGGCGCCAACACGTACCTGATCCAGCAGTTCGTATCGGAAGTGACGAACCTCCGGGGAGACGAGTGGGGCGGCAGCTTGGAAAACCGCATGAAGTTCCCGCTTGCGGTTCTTGCCGAAGTGAAGCGTGTGGCAGCGGAATACGCCAACGACGAATTCATCATCGGCTACCGCCTGTCGCCGGAAGAATACGGCGAGCTGGGCATCGGCTATACGATTGAAGAAACAAAAATCCTGACAGAGAACTTGATCGAAGGCGGCGTCCATTACCTTCACGTCTCGCTGATGGATTTCAAAAAGCGCCCGCATAACGAAGAAACAGAAGGCAGCATCGTTGAGATCCTGTCCAAGCAAATTGCCGGACGTGTAGCGTTTGTGGTTGTCGGAAGTGTTACAAAACCGGAGCACGCCGTCGCAGCGCTCGAAGAAGGCGCCGACATCGTCGTAATGGGACGCCAAGTGCTGGTCGATCCGGAATGGGCCGAAAAAGTGAAACAAGGTAAAGAAGACGACATCAACGAAACCATTCCGCATGAAATGATCGGCAAGCTCGACATTCCAGGACCGCTTTGGAGCTTGATGTCTACGTACAAAATGGTGGTGATCGAAGAACCGGAAAACGTTAACGCTGAATAAGATTGTGAAAAGCTCCTTGGCCATTTTGGCCAAGGAGCTTTTTTGTTATGCTTTTGCTGTTTTTCGGTTCTTTTCATTTTCATCGATCAAAGCCGTGCCGACCAAATCGCCGGTCACGTTTAATGCGGTGCAGCCCATTCCGACGAGCGCATCAATCGCTGTGAGCAGCGCCACGGCTTCGATTGGCAAGCCGAGCTGGACAAAGACGGTTGCAATCATGACAATGCCGGCTCCAGGAATGCCTGCCGTTCCGATGGACGCAAGCGTTCCGACGAGTACCACCATCAGCATATCCGAAAGGCTTAGCGGATCGCCGACCAAATTGGCAGCGAACACCGCGGAAACGGCGATCCGAATCGCTGCGCCGTCCATATTGATCGTTGCCCCAAGCGGAATGCTGAAGCCGTAAAGGCTTTTCGACAAG
Source organism: Planococcus chinensis (assembly GCF_020071995.1). GTDB lineage: Bacteria > Bacillota > Bacilli > Bacillales_A > Planococcaceae > Planococcus > Planococcus chinensis_A. The sequence continues at coordinate 229,457 of NZ_JABWTK010000005.1, forward strand.
CCGAGATTTTTCGCCGCGGTCAAGGTCAGCGGCAGGGTGCCCGAGCTGCTTTGCGTAACAAACGCGGTAAGCATCGGCGTACGTGCATATTTATAGAAGCGGCCCGGTTTTATTTTGAATAGGATCAACAGCACCGTGTAGATGACAATTTGTACCGCAAGCGCGGCATAGAGCACAAGAATCATCTCGCCTAAAGAAAAGAGCGTATCCAACCCCTGGCTGCCGACCGTTTTTGCCATGATGGCAAATACCCCGATCGGCACGTATTGAAGAATGACTTTCAAAATCAGCAGCGTCGCTTCGTTCAAGGCATCGATGGATTTATAAAGATGGTTGCCCAGTTCGTCGAGTTCGTGGGAGCTGCGCATATAGGAAATGGCAATTCCGAAGGCGAACGCCGTAAAAATGATGCCAAGCAGATTCAGCTCGCTGAACGCTGTGAAAATATTGGACGGGACGATATTCAAAAGAACACTGACAATGCCCGGATTTTCAGGAACGTCAAAAGTTTCGCTGCCATCAAGCTGCATGCCGGTGCCCGGCTGGAAAATACTCGCGACTGCAAGGCCGACGATGATGGCAAATGCGGAGCTTAAGGTGTAGTAAATGAACACTTTGCCGCCCATGCGTCCAAGGTCGCCGATGTGGGTCTGGTTCACGCCAACAATCAGCGTAAACAAAATAAGCGGGATGATCAGGAACGTCAATAAGCTGAGAAGCAGGTCGCCAAACGGTGCAAGCGCCGTGGCATCTTCTCCGAAAACGAGCCCGACCCCAATGCCCAGAACAAGAGCAATAGTGATTTTTAAAATTAAAGATGTGTCTAAATAGGCTTTCCAAATTGCTTTCATAATTTCCTCCAAAAGTTTAATGTATTCTAATAAAAGTTGATAAGTTTACTAGGGATTAATTCTAAAGTTATATTAGGAAAAGAAGTTTGTCAAAATGAATGCTCAAATAGCTTGTTTTATGCAATAATGCATGAACTGCTGGTAGAAAGCTTTATTCATTCTGTACGAATCTCAAAAATAAGTTTATGGGAAACCGATATTGATTAGTGTTGCATAGACTTTTAAACAGGCGACAAACGGCCGGGTGAAACCGGCTTATGGAAACAAGCAAATGGAGTGGAAAATAGAGCATAGGAAAAGCCAACTTCGGTATCCATCCCGAAGTTGGCTTTGTGTTGTTTATCTGGAGTTAATTTCGTACCGGGTCAGAAGGCACCTGATCCTCCGCCACCGCCGCCGACTCCTGCACCGGAACCAGCCGATCCGCCGCTTGCGCTGGCTGTGGTAGTTGAGCCGGCTGATACGAAAATGGCAGTCATAAATATCGGGTTCATGACAAAGCTGGAATCGTCTGCGGCCGATTCAGCGGAAGTGAAGGCCGCCGCTTTCCGTTCCGCGGTTTTCGGGTCGCTGCCCAGCAGGTAAGCATAGGCACGCTGTTTTTCGTCCGGCTTCAACCGATCCCACTGGTTGGCAGGCAAGTTTTGCATGGCCTCTTTCATTTTGCGCCAGTTGCGGCGGATTTCATGCCCCTCAAATGTAATGGGCGCATAGCTGATGGCAATGCCGAACGCCGCCATCGCAAGCACGATAGCAGCGGCCATCCAAGGGAACAGCTCGTAGATGCCGGTGTAGATGGCAAGGCCGATGAACGCGGCGCTCAGGATGCCGGCCGTCCAGCGTAGCACCGGATGCTTCTCGTGAAAGCCTTTCGCTTTCACTTCCTGGGCAACGCCTTTATTCCATTCCGCAATGGCTTCATTATAGGCTGCATGGTTGTCTTCGTTTTTCGTGAATTGTTCCACTTGGCTGAGCTTGAATTCCCGGCCGTCGCCAATCTGATCGAATAAAAGCTCGATCAGTACAGCTTCATGGTCATGGCCGGTTTTCCGGTGGACCAGCTCGAAATGGTCTTCCGTGAGCTGCCGGATATTGCCTTTACGCATAAGCTCCAGGATTGCTGCCGAAATCGCGTTCGGCGACAGGAATACCGAGTTTGTAAAGGAAAGCAAGGCCGGAATGCTCATCGATTCTTTCGGTACGAAAAATTCGTATGGGTAATTGCGTATTTGCCGTTTCCGTTTGTATGCGCGGAACCACAAAGCGAGCGTTCCAATCAGCAGCAAGATTCCGCCAATCGCAATGGCTGGAATTCCGACATTGCGTGCGATTTGCTGGTTCTTGGCAAAAGCCGCCGCTTCGTTTTCCAGGTTCTCGCGGTCCTTCGCGATATCGTCCCGGACTGTCCCGGCTAGTGTCTCGGCATCCGGAAACAATTCTGGTTCAAAAATGGCTCGGACGTTGGCATTTTCACCTTCCGGCACGTAGCCCAATTCGAACAGTGCGGTGCCGTCGTCTGCAACGCGTTCTGTGCCGTACGCTTCTTCGTAGCCGAGAGCTTCTGTATTTTCAGCGGGAGCGGGCGGAGTGACGGCAATCGTCAAGTCGCCGTATTCGCTTTCGTTGCTTTCGTCAAAGAATGCCCAATAAAACTGCGCCCCGTCTTCGAACTTCTCCACTGCGTTTGAGATCTCGTAAGTCAGTTCGATCTGGATTGTTTCGCCGTCTTCACCTTCGCGGTGGATCTGGTAAACGCCGTCTTCGATTTCCACTTTCAAGGGCTTGCCGTTTTCGGCAGCTGAGAAATTATCGATCGCCGTTCCTTTTTTCTCGATTAGGCTGCGGGTAATGCCGTTAAAGTCGTCGTCGAATTCGTACGTGAATTGCTCCGTGACATCGGCGGTGCCGTCTGCATTCAATTGCGCATCAATCTGCACTTCTGAAATGTCAAAGTCGATCGCATACACTTGCGCCGGGATCAGTCCCACTAAGATAAACGCCAGTACATATGGAATGATTTTTCGTTTCATGATCCATCACCTCTTGTATAAGCATACGGATGGTGCTTTGAAAAGTTTCACGGAGGGAAGGCTAAGGCTCCTTCTTAGGGATGAATAATGGATTAGGAAAAAGGGATTGAGCAAGCCCGTCTTGAATTTTATTAAGAAGAAAAAGGCTCGAATTTTATAAGGAGGAATTGCCATGCTGTTTATGCTGATAATCAAAGCATCACCCACATCAGAAGCAGGAAAGCTCCCAAGCAATGAGCTGATGGAAGCCATGTCGCGGTATAACAAAGAATTGATGGAGGCGGGGGTTCGGGTGATGGTACAAGGGCTCCATCCCAGTTCGAATGGAATTCGCCTTTCGTATACAAATCCTGGAGAAAAGCCGGTGGTAACCGAAGGGCCGTTTGCAAATCCCAACGAGCTGGTTTCGGGTTTCTTTTTGATTGACGTGGCATCGAAAGAAGAGGCGATTGAATGGGCGATGCGGCTGCCGGATCCAATCGGCAACGGTGAAGGGATGGCCGAATTGCGTCAGGTGTTCGAAGGGCCGGTGGAGAGTTCGGAACCGCAGTTTGATTAAGTTTGTATCAGGTTTTCGCTTGGGAAAGGAGGGGGAATATGCGAGCCATCGTTTGCAACCGGTACGGGCCGCCGGAGGTGTTGAAGCTTCAGCAGCTCGACAAGCCGGTGCCAAAAGCGGGTGAAATTCTGATCAAAGTACACGCATCCACCGTCACGGCGGGGGATTGCGAAATCCGGAGCTTTAAATTCCCGGTGCTGCTGTGGATTCCGCTGCGGCTGTTTTTCGGCTTGCGGAAACCGAGAGTGAACGTACTCGGACAGGAATTTGCCGGGGAAGTTGAAGCTGTAGGAACTGGGCGAACAGCCTTCAAGAAAGGCGACCGTGTCTACGGTGCGACGGGTTTGAAGCTCGGGGCGTATGCCGAGTATTTGTGCCTTTCCGGTAGCTCCGCAATCGCCCGGATACCGGAAGCAATCGGTTTTGAAGAAGCAGCCACGATCCCGACAGGCGGAATGAACGCTTTGTTTTTTCTCCGGAAAGCGAAAATCCAGGCGGGCCAAAAAGTACTGGTCATCGGAGCCGGCGGCAGCATCGGCACGGTGGCTGTTCAGTTTGCCAAACATGCAGGCGCTGAAGTGACGGCCATCGACAGCAAGGAAAAATTGGATATGCTCTTATCCATTGGTGCAGACCATGTCTTGGATTACCGGCAGGAAGATTTTACGGCAACTGGCGAAAGCTATGACGTGATTTTTGATGTCGCGGGAAAGAGCCCCGTTACCAAAACCGTCAACGCACTGACACCGAAAGGCATTTACCTAATGGGCAATCCGAGCCTTAGCCAAATGTTCCGGAGGCTATGGCCGACGAAAAAAGGCGGCCGGAAAATCATAGCAGGGGCAGCTAGCTACAACTCCCAAGATTTGCGCGAGCTGAACCAACTGTTGGCAGAAGGCAAGCTCAAGGCGGTTGTTGATCAAGTATTTCCGCTGGAACAGCTGCGCGAAGCACACCGCTATGTAGAGAGTGGGGCGAAGAAAGGCAATGTGGTGATTGCTAATCAATTGGAATTCCGGGAGATGAAGCAATTAACAGGTGGGAGAGAAAAGCATAAATGAAAAAGGTGAACCGCCGTTTCGAAAAGAAAGGGCGGCTCTTTAAATGGATTGTTTTCAGCGTAGTCAAATGAATAAAAATATCCACCTCCCATTAGAAGTTCAATCCAGGATAATCGCTTTTCCTTGTTCCCGCAAAGCCTTTAGGGAAGAAAGCATTTGATTGATTTCTTCATCGGTATGCCGTTGCCAAGCCCCAAGTTCCGCAACGATCATCAGCGGCGACTTCGAACGGTACGAACGGGTCGGGTTGCCGGGAAAGCGTTTGTCGGTCAAGTTCGGGTCGTTCTCGAATTCGCCCAGCGGTTCGACAAGATAGATTCTCTCTTTCGCATCAGTGGCAGCGAGTTCGGCGCCCCATTTGGCCGCTTCTAAGGTGGCGGTGAAATAGATGTAATTGGATTTCTTGTCTTGGTAGTTGGATTGGTTTTGCGCCTCCAACAAATCGCCAATCGCCAACTGGGCTTTCGTTCCGTGGAAGAAAGGGCCGCGGTCTAAGGCTTCTTTGTTCTCATTCATATGGATCTGCCTCCTTTGATGCTTACAGTATAGGGCACGAATTCACTGAAAGGTAGTCTATAAATTGATTTTTAGATGGGGTATAATGGAGATAGGGAGAACGCAGCCCGTTAAACGCAAGGTCCGTTATCAATGATTCTGAAATGAAAGCCATAAAAACTTTTAATGACAAAAGCGCCGAATTCTCTTGAAACAGAGAATTCGGCGCTTTTTTGTTCTGTAAATCAGTGGATGTCCCGCTTCGTAAAGCTGCCGCCTCTGACTTCGGCGACGTCGTACACAGCGATGAACGCGTTCTTGTCGATTTCGTAGATGATTTCTTTCATCTTGCTGTCTTCAAGACGGTTGATGATGCAGGTGATTTCTCTGTATTCGTCGTTCGTGTAGGCACCTTTGACAAGGCTGTACGTAGCATTTCGGCCGAGGCGGTCGTAGATGGTCTGCACGAGCAGCTCCGGCTCTTTCGAAATGATTTTATAGGTTTTGGAGCCGCTGAATCCTTCTTCGACCAAGTGAATCACTTTGGATGCGATGTAATACGCGATGCCGGAAAGGAACGCGCCTTTCAAGCCGAAGACAAATGAAACGACAATAAAGACGAAGACGTTCAAGAACAGAATCATGTCACTCGTTCCGAACGGCAACTTGCGCGACAGCAGCACAGCAAGCATATCGATGCCGTCCAGTGCTCCGCCGTTCCGGAGGGCAAGCCCCATGCCGACCCCGATGATGATCCCGCCGATGACGGTGACGAGTAAGGTATCGCCTTCAACAATGGTTGGGACGTGGTGCATGACAGTCGTTGCATAGGCGAGGGAAGCGATGCCGATGACCGAATAGATGGCAAAGCTTCGTCCGATTTGCTTATAGCCCAAATAGACGAAGGGGATGTTTAAGACGGCGATCAATAAGCCAAGAGGCAATTCAAACAATTGCGAGCCGACGATGCTGAGGCCCGTGATGCCGCCGTCCGATACATTGTTCGGAATCAGCACGGCTTCAAGTCCGTATGCGGTGATGAACGCTCCGATGATAATAGGCAGTGCCTTCAACAGCATTTTGGCACGGCTCTTCTTGCGTTTTGTAATGGTTTGGTTCATATTATTTTCTCCTTCTATGTAGTTTCGGGATGGAACTTTTTTTCACTTAACTATTAAATATACCCTTTTTTTGGCCGTTTTCCTAGCGTTAGCTCGACATGGAACGTCGAATGGATCTGCAGCAAGTTTTCAAGCACAAAAAAAAACCTCCGAAGTTGTCGGAGGTGTTCTAAAAAAACTATTACGGGTTGGTTGACCAAAGGCCAGCTGATTTCAATAGCACGCGCGGATGAAGTTTCAACTGCGCTACCATCATTTCTGCCAAGTCTTCCGGCTGAAGGACATTGTCCGGGTTGCCGTCAGTCAAGTTGCTTTCAATTGCCAAGTCCGTCGCTACGGTGCTCGGAGTTAAGGCAGTGACGCGGATGTTGTGTTTTCTGACTTCCAGCATCAACGATTCTGTCAGCCCCATGACGCCGAATTTCGAAGCGCTATAAGCGCTTGTCACCGGTGCGCCTTTTTGTCCGGCGGTTGATGCAATATTGATGATTTCTCCTGACTGGCGCTCGATCATTTGCGGCAAGACGGCATGCGTTACGTAGTAGACGCCCATCAAGTTTGTATCGATGATGCTTTTGAATTCTTCCGGCGACAGTTCCAGGAACTTGCCGAATTTGCCGATGCCGGCATTGTTGATCAAAATATCGATCGATCCGAGTTCCGCTGTGATGTGCTCAACGGCTGCATTGACCGCTTCCGGGTCTGCAACGTCCGCTACGGCAAATACCGTTTTAACACCGTATTGCTCAAGTTCTGCTACTACCTTTTCCAAGTTGGCTGCCGTGCGTCCGACAAGGCCGACGTTGATGCCTTCTGCTGCGAAAGCAAGTGCGGTTGCCCGGCCGATGCCACGCCCAGCTCCTGTGATTAATGCGTTCTTGCCTGTTGGGTTTTGCATATGTACCGCTCCTCTATCGTTAATCTGTTCCATTCAATAGTGTAGCAAATCGACGCATAAAAACCTTAGTGAAGTGCTCAGGAAAAAGGCACTGCCCGCAAAAGCCGGGTTTCCGGACTTTCGGGGCAGTGCCTTTCGGATGTTCCTGCAGCTTATTGTTTGTCGTTTTTATACTGCATGTAGACGACTTGCGTCGCCAGGAAGTCTTCCATGCCATGCTTGCCGTCCGCTCCGCCAAGGCCTGATTGGCGCATGCCGGCATGATAGCCTTGGATGGCTTCGAAGTTTTCGCGGTTGACGTACGTTTCGCCGAACTTCATTTCATTGACGACGCGCATTGCTTCGTTCAAGTCGTTCGTATAGACAGAAGAAGACAGGCCGTAGACAGTGTCGTTCGCTTTTTCAATCGCTTCATCCAATGTTTTGAATGTCGTAACCGGCAGCACCGGCCCGAAGATTTCATCCCGGATGATGGCAGAATCGTGTTTCACATTTGTCAGAATGGTAGGTTTGTAGAAAAAGCCGCCACCAAAATCCGGACGTTCGCCGCCCGTCGCAACAGTAGCGCCTTCTTTTACCGCTTCCTGCACCATTTCCTCGACGGTCTCCAAACGGTCTTCGCTGATCAGCGGGCCGACTTCCACGTCTTTATCTTTCCGAGGATTGCCGAGTTTTTTCGACTCGAATGCGCGGATCAGTTTTTCCGTCAATGCTTCCGCTACGCTTTCATGGACGTAGACGCGTTCAGCATTCGTGCAGGCCTGTCCGCCGTTTGCAAGTCTTGACTTAGTAATGGCTTCAGCTGCCAGATCCAAATCGGCGTTTTGCGTCACGATGGCCGGCGCCTTGCCGCCCAGTTCCAGATTGACTTTGGTGATGTTCTGCGCCGCCGCTTCCATCACTTTCGTCCCGGCCTGGACGCTGCCGGTCATCGTGATCAGCTGCACTTTTTTGTGGGAGGCGAGGGCGTTGCCGATTTCTGAACCGGTGCCCATCACCACGTTATAGACGCCTGCCGGAATCTCTTCCATCGCATCCACGATTTTGGTGAATTCCATCGTCGTGTTCGGCGTCTGCTGGCTCGGCTTGATGACAATCGTACAGCCTGTCACCAAAGCCGTCGCCACTTTACGCGCCAATATGAAGACCGGGAAGTTCCACGGGATGATGCCGGCTACTACGCCAATCGGCTTTTTATAAATAAGGATATTTTCATTCGGCCGGTCGCTCGGCACGATTTCGCCTTCGATTCTTCTGGCCCATTCGGACATATAATGGAAGTAGTCGATCGCCAGATCCACTTCGCCGCTTGCCAGTTCGTAATCTTTCCCTTGTTCTTCCTGCAATAAGTCGATGAACGTATCGCGCCGTTTTGCAATTTCATCGCCGAGCTTCCGGACGATTTTTCCGCGTTCGATATTCGGCGTCAGTTCCCACGCCTTTTGTGCCTGGTCAGCAGCTTCTACCGCCTTGTCGACGTCTTCTTTTGTTCCTTTCGGAATTCTGGAAATCACTTCTTCGGTTGCCGGGTTGAGGATGTCGATCCATTCCGTTCCTGTGGACTCGATGTACTTGCCGTTCACATACAGTTGGTGGTTTTGCAAAGTATTTCCTCCTAAAATTAGTGTTTCTCTAAGTGTTCCCTTTGCCTCGATTGTTAAACGAAGGACAATAGGACGAACATCTTATACAAAACTGAAAAGAGAGGTATTTATCTTTGATTTTCAGTAACTAATCCAACTCTTCGACTTGCTAATGGCCGTTTATTCAAATTGACAGCGGGTAGATACTTGTATGTGTTTTTATTTAAAAACAACTTTCCAAAAGAGGTGTCCAATGATGAAAAATGATGTAACGATTAAAAATAAACTCGGTCTCGGGACTGCGCCGCTTGGCAATATGTTCAGAGAAGTACCGGAAGACGAAGCGATGGAAACAATCCAATCGGCCTGGAACGAAGGCATCCGGTATTTTGATACGGCGCCGTTTTACGGGGCAGGCCTCGCCGAAATGCGGCTCGGGGAGATTTTATCTTCCTATAAGCGCGACGACTATTTGCTGAGTTCGAAAGTCGGCCGCATCATTCTGGATGAAGAAGAGGAAAAAGAAGGATTGTTTGAATATGGCCGCAAGAACAAAATTCGGACGGATTATACCGAAAGCGGCACGCTTCAATCGATTGAAGACAGCCTGAAGCGCTTGAAAACCGACCGCTTGGATATGGTGTTTGTACATGACCTTTCGCCGGATTTCTTGGGCGATGAATGGATTACGAAATTTGACGAAGCCCGAAAAGGCGCTTTTAACGTGCTGGACCGCCTCCGTGACGAAGGGGTCATTAAAGCATGGGGCCTTGGCGTCAATACAACGACACCGATCGAAGTGGCGCTGGAGCTGGAAGAAGCGCATCCGGATTTGAGTTTGTCTGCTACTCAATACACGCTGCTTCAGCACGAACGGGCGTTGGAGCGCATGATGCCGCTGGCGCAGAAAAATGACGGCGGACTCATCATCGGTGGAGCCTTCAACTCAGGTGCCTTGTTTGCCGGGGACTATTTCGACTACAAGGAAATCACACCGGAGATTAAAGAACGCGTCGCCCGTTTTCACGACGTGGCGAAAAACCACGGCGTGAATTTGAAAGATGCCGCGCTGCAATTTTCGACTGCGCATCCGGCAGTCAAAGCGGTCGTGACCGGATCGACTCGGCCGGACCGCATCAAGGAAGACCTGCAGGCACTGGAAGCGAAAATTCCGGCTGCGTTCTGGGAAGAGCTGGTCGAGAAGGAGCTCGTTTCTGCGAAAGCCGCATTGCCGGGGAGTCGGAAATAATTCAAGAGTATAACAAAAAGGTTCCGGTTTGATGGCCGGAACCTTTTTGCATGATTTCATTTTCACATCTAGGGGATTGAGACCGCTCAGCTTATCGGACCTTTTGTGATGTCTGTCAACGCCGAATTGATCGCAAAGATTTTGGCGTTGACTGTGTTGATGCCAAATCCGCCAAGCCGCTTCGCGTGCATGTCGATGTACGTTTCAGCGTTTTCTTTCGTTTCAAACAGGTAGATGCCGCCGGCTTCACCGGCTTCGGGGTTTTCTGTCCAGATTTTCCATTTGAATCCGGGTTCTTCGGTGATGCTTTTTGCGAGTTCGGCGAATGCTTCCGCCATTTCTTCTCCAAAAGGGCCGTCCATTTGGAAGTCTACTTGCAGCAGGTATGCCATGTTGTTTCCTCCTTATTTTGTAATCGGGGTGAAATAAAACTCCCCGAGAATTTCTTTTTGTTCAAATTGTCCCGATGGCAATTCTTTTGCAATAAAAGCCGGGAGAGCACTTGGGTCAACTTCATACATCACTTCAATTTCTTTGGCGAAAAGCAGCCCTTCTTGTTTCAGCAAAGCGGATAACGCCTTCGGCTGCTTGGCGTGCAGCTTTTCCTCGCCCAGGACTTTCTGCAAGCCGTCGACATACGCGTCGTACGGCCGGCCGCCGACCAGTTTGACGCCTTTGTTGTCTTCGTTGACCAGGATGATCGTCGGAAACCCTCTGGCACCTAAACTTCTTGCCAAGCTGAAGTCTTCCGACAGCAGCTGGTGGCCGGCGGGTTCATGTGCCCGTTGGATGATTGCCTGGCCATCGAGCCCCATGCCATTGACGATTTCGATCAGGACCGCATCTTCTGAGATGTTCCGGTTGAATGCGAACAGGGCTTCTCTCGCACGGCGCAGGTATTCATTCGCTTTGGCGTCTGTAAATTGTTCCTGGATCACTTTAAAGACACGGGACGGGGGATAAGACGACTGGACCGGATTGTCGACCATCAGAGATCCGTCAATCGGCATCCGGGAATGTTCGCCGACTTCGCGCCAGTGCGGTGCCACGTCTGCGGGTTTGTAGATGCCGTTCGCCGGGTCGATCGGGCCGTCATGCCATTTTTCCAGCAAGCCGCCCATCACGGTCTGGAACTTGAAATAGTGGCCGTACTGTTCCGTGAAGCGGCGGAGCACCGGTTCGATGGCCCAGCAATGCGAACAGATCGGGTCTGTCACGTAATAAAGCGTAATTGTCTTTTTCGGCTGGCTGAAATCAATCAGCCCCATTTCCTCTTCGTCAGCGGGACCGCAAACGCCTGTTTCCAGGTCGCATACAAAATTCGGTTTGTTTGTCATGTCGTTTTCCTCTTTTCTGTGGATTTATAAGCTAGCTTGTTTGCTTTACACCCAAATTCTAAGCCATAATGAAAAGCAACAACACCAATAGTTTCCGGGATGTGTCGCTTATCCGACACTCCGGAGATATTGTCGGAAAAGGAGTGGCGAACATGGTGCAAGTGAAAACGGATCCCCGGGTTGTCCGCACCCGGAAGCTGATCATGGATTCGTTCATCAAGCTGTCGGAAAGCAAGGAGTTTCGGGACATCACGGTCAAAGACATCACAACGGAAGCCATGATCAACCGGGCAACGTTCTATTATCATTTTGAAGACATCTACGATTTGCTGGAAAAAGCCTTGTCGGAAGTGCTGCTGATCAATTTGAATTCAGCGGAATACGAACACAAGAAATTGGACGAAGACGTGTTCAACCACTTGTTCAAAGCTGTCACCGATTTTCAGCAGTCGCTGTCTAACCGCTGCCACCGGGGCTACGAAGATACGATTGCCCAAATCATCCGGGACCAGCTCGAAGTGGTTTTCAATAAAATGCTGAAAGCGCAATACGGACCGGAAAAAGAAGAGACGCTCAAAACCACGGCGGTCATGCTGAGCTGGGGGCTTTACGGCGCATCGCTTGAATGGAAGCGGAACGGAACAGTGGCGCCAGAGGAATTCCTCAAAACGGCGACGCCGTTTCTGCTGCACGGCCTTCAATTTGATCTGCAGAAATAGCGTCCCGCAAAAAGCGGCAGAACAGCATTCCGTTGAATAAAGCGCATAAAAGAAGGCACACTCAAGTGAAAATGAGTGTGCCTTTGGTGTTTTTAGTATTTGTAAGACTGGCCGCCGTCAATCGGAATAACAGAAGCGTTGATGAACTTCGCTGCGTCCGATAGCAGGAATGCCACCAGGTTGCCGACTTCTTCCGGCTTGCCGAAGCGCTTCATAGGGTTGACACTGACAAATTCTTTGCCGGCTGCTTCCCAATCGTCGCCTGCCATTTGTTTCAACGAACCTTCAACCATTGGCGTCATGATGGCGCCGGGTGCGATGGCGTTGATGCTGACGCCGAACTGGCCGTATTCGATGCCTGAGTTGCGGGTTAAGCCGACAACGCCGTGTTTGCTTGCTGCGTAGCCGGACTGGTTGCCGACGCCGCGGATGCCGCCGACCGATGCAGTGTTGACGATCGAGCCGTAGCCTTGTTCTTTCATCACTTTCAATACGTGCCGCATGCCGTAGAAGACGCCGTTCAAGTTGACGCTGACCACTTTTTCAAACTCATCCGAAGCATAGTCTTCCGTCAGGTTCTGTTTGCCTTCGATGCCCGCGTTGTTGAAGAAGCCGTCGATCTTGCCAAACTTGTCCATCGTGAATTGAACGTAGTTTTTCACTTCTTCTTCATTGGTTACGTTCGCTTCAACGATTTCCACTTGAGCTTCCGGAGCTGCCGCCAAAATTTCGTTCCGGCTTTCTTCCAGGCCTTTCGTGCTCATGTCGACGAGCACAAGTTTGCCGCCTTGTTTGGCGATGGAAAGGGCAGCGGCGCGTCCGAGTCCGGAGCCGCCTCCTGTGATGACAACCACTTTGTCTGTGTAATTAATCATGCAATATCTCTCCTTTTTTATGGGTATGCTAAACTGGATTTATGTTTCACACTCAGTGTAAGCCTTTGCAGAAAAGGGTTCAATCAGTAAAAAAATCGAAAATGTTGAGTAATTCGACAGTTTGGCGTGAAGTGTCGATTCTGGAGGAAAAAATATATGGCAGATAAGAAAGAAAACCTATCACCGCAGGTGGAACGGACAAAGCATCATTTCAAACAGGCGTTCACCGAACTGATCAATGAAAAAGGATTCAACCATGTATCGGTGACGGATATTGTGCAGCGTGCCCAGTATAACCGGGCGACGTTTTACCTCTACTATTTGGATAAACCGGACATTACAGAAGAATTGAGAAGTGAGATGTTCCGGCAAATCAAACAGACCAGCAAAGACCGCTACATTCCCGGAAAAGAAGTGGCCACCGAGTCCATGAACGAGGATTCGTTCGCGCTGGTGACGTTCATCTATGACAATCGCTCTTTCTTCAATCTTTATTTGAAAGAGGACACCATCCCGGGCTTGTACCAGGATTTGCCTCGCGCGATTTTTGAACTGTTTGATGAGCAGTTCACTTTTACTCCTGTAGGCGACCATGACATCAATTCCCCGGCGTTTAAGCTGTACATGGCCCATGGCACGGCTGGACTCATCTTGGACTGGGCGAAAAACGGCTACCAGAAGTCGCCAAGAGAAGTGTCGAGAGAACTGATCGGGATTTTGCAGGCGATTGCTGTCGGGTTTCGGGTGGAGTAAAGAATTCCTAAAAGAGGAGCTTGTTTATGGAAATCAACTATGTCGAAGAAAGCGACCTGTTACGGTGCACGGATGTGTTTATCGAAGTCTTCAATAGAGAGCCTTGGAACGACGAGTGGGAACCGGAAAAAGCAAAACAGTATCTTCTTGATTTTTACCATACGCCTGGCTTTCTAGGGTTAGTGGCTCAAGAAGGCGAAGAGGTAATCGGTTTTCTTTTCGGCGTCCACCGCGTCTGGTGGAGCGGCGATGAATTCTTTGTCCATGAAATGTGTGTAAATAGCAATTTGCAGAACAAAGGAATCGGCAAGGCCCTGATGGACCGGCTGCTGGAAGAACTGGAGGCGCGTTCAATCACCCATCTTTCGCTGCTCACCGACCGGGGGATACCGGCTGAAGTATTTTACAAGAAAAATGGGTTTACGGAAGTCGAGCGTCTTGTGTTTTTAAGCAGAGGCGTCAATTAAATAGCAAGAAGTTCATGATTCAGAAGAAACCGCACCCGCTATTGTTACATGAGCGGGTGTGGTTTTTGTGTCTTTCAAAGCAGCAGCCTTAAAACCGGCCGCTGCTTTTTCTTGTTTTCAATCGGTAGTAAAATGAATAAGGGTCTTCTGCGAGTGAAATCCTCGTTTTCCTAAACGGCCGTTTTAGATTATAGTAAGAACATCCTTTTAAAAGATAGCACTGCAAATGCAGAACGAGGTGAGCAGTTACGGTTTCTTCGCGTTTTAAATTAAGCACCATTATTATATTTTTTGTCTGTTTGGTTGTGTTAGTGTCTTTGCTGGTGACGAGTCTTCTGGTTTCAAATGCCACAAGCGATAATATAGAGGAACAGTTAGAAGGAAAAGCGGTCAACGTTTCAAGGGTGGTAGCTCATTCGCAAGTAGTCCAAAACGGATTGCAGAATGAAGCAATGGAAGAAAGAATCCAGGAGTATACGCTGAACATCCAGCAAGCTACAGATGTTCTCTTTGTTGTTGTGATGAACATGGAAGGCATACGGAAATCGCATCCGAATTCCGAAAGGATCGGAAATCCTTTTGTCGGCGGCGATGAAAAGCGGGTGCTCCAAGGCGAGGAGTATACCTCTAGATCGGAAGGGACGCTCGGAGAATCCATCCGGTCGTTCACCCCAATTTTTGATGGCCAGCAAAATCAGATTGGTGCGGTAGCGGTAGGAATTTCGCTGGAGGAAGTGGAAGCGTCAATCCAGCAAAATCAATGGCAAATTCTCATCGGTTCAAGTATTGGCCTGCTGTTTGGGACCATTGGGGCTTTCTGGCTGGCACGTTACATCAAGAGGAGTTTGTTCGGGTTAGAACCGTATGCGATTGCCCGCATCCATGAGGAACGGAATCAGATGCTGCATTCTGCCCATGAAGGGATTATCGCCATTGATAAGGATTCCAAAGTCGTACTGGTCAATAAATCAGCCAGGCGAATTTTGCAAAAAGCGGGTCTTTTGGAAAAAGAGCCGACTGGCATGGCTATCAATGAAGTTTTGCCAGGGTTTATGCTGGACCACATATTAGATAAAGGAAAACCGGTTTTGGATGAGGAGCAGAATCTCAATGGAGTTTCCATCATTTCAAACCGCGTGCCGCTCGTTGTGAATGACGAAGTGATCGGAGCAATTGCAACATTCCGGGACAAGACAGAAATGAATCAGCTGGCGGAAGAACTGACCGGTGTAGAGATGTATGCAGAAACTTTGCGGGCACAATCCCATGAGTTTATGAACCAGCTCCACGTGCTGCTTGGCATGATCAAATTGAAGGAATACAATCAGGTCGAAAACTTTATCGCGAAGTTGGCCGATCACCAAGTGCATGAAGTCGGAAGTATTACGCGCCATGTCATGGATCCGGTCTTTGCGGGCTTTATCATCGGGAAAATCAGCTATGCAAGAGAAGCCCACGTCGATTTAGCGGTCAGCTGTGAAACCGAAATCCCACAGCCGGCAGATTCAGCTGTGACACATGAACTGATTACGATTGCCGGAAATATAATTGATAACGCCATTGAAAATGTCATGGGCAAAGCGCAAAAAAACATCCGTGTAACGTTCTCGTATATTGATGAATTGCTGACGATGACGGTAGCAGATATGGGGACCGGCATTCCGGAAGAGATGCAGGAAGCCATTTTTACAAAAGGTGTTTCATCTAAAGAAGGAGAACGCCGGGGATACGGGCTTTACTTGGTGAAAAATAGTGTAGAGAAGTTTGAAGGGTCTATTGAAGTCTTTTCTGAATTAGATAAAGGGACGACGTTTGTAATCATTATTCCTTACGAAGCAGGAGGTGGCAGCGATGATTAAAGTAATGATTGTGGAAGACGATCCGATGGTAGCCCAGTTGAACCGTCAATACGTGGAGCAGGTGAATGGTTTCCACATCAGTGGTATGGCAGCGAGTGCCAATCAAGCGATAGACCTGCTGGCAACTAAAGAAATCGATTTGGTTTTACTCGATATACATATGCCGGGACTGAACGGAATCGATTTTCTAAGATGGATGCGTGGGCAGAAGCAGGAACTCGACGTGATTTTGATAACGGCGGCTTCTGAAATCACACAAATCCAGCGGGCTTTGAGGCTGGGGGCAGTTGATTATTTGATAAAACCGTTTGAATTCAGCCGCTTTCAAGAAGCGTTGACGCAGTATCAAACCAATTATTATAAGCTTCGTGATAAAAAACAGATTACCCAACAGGAACTCGATCATTTGCTTCATAGAAAGAATACGGTTGGAGCGGTGCCGGCAAATTTGCCGGCTTTGCCAAAAGGGCTGACAAAAAACACACTCCATACCATCAATGAAGTGATCCGGTTAAATGAGATGAAGACTTTTTCAACGGACGAACTTGCGAAAGCAGTCAATATCTCCAGGGTGTCCGTGCGGAAATATTTGAAGTTTTTATCTGAAATTGATTATTTAGAAGAAGACTTGATTTACGGAGTTGGCAGACCCATTTATCAATATCGCCTCAATAAGGAAGGCTCACAACAACTTGATTCCTATTTATGAAAAGCAGCCATTGCGGCTGCTTTTTTTAATTACAATAAGTTCAATAGTTTTATAAAGTATAAGCTGTCTGAAAGTTTGGCTAACATAAAGGATAATAACTGAAAGCGCTTACGAAATTGAAAGCGGAAAGAGACATAAGACGGGGTGGTCAAAAGTGGAAAAAACGAACCAACAAGCACCAACAGATGTGCCTGAGAAAAAGAACAGAGGAAGGTTTTCGATTTTTAATATACCGATTCTCTGGTTTGTTATTTTTGCCGCTGTTGCAATTTACGCGATGTATACAGAAAATCTGCCTGCCGGTATGATTGGCGGCTTGTTGATCATGATGGTGCTTGGAGAATTACTTGGCTGGCTCGGCAATCATACGCCGATTGTCCGTACTTTTTTAGGGGGCGGTGCCATCGTTGCAATTTTTGGAGCGGCATATCTGGTTTATAGTGGGCTGATGCCGGAAAGCACGAGCACGCTCATTTCAGAGTTTATGAAAGACAGCGATTTCTTGAATTTCTATATTGCCGCTTTGATTACCGGCAGTATTTTGGGTATGGAGTCGAAAATTTTAGTAAAAGCAGGAGTCCGCTATGCGTTGCCGCTGCTTGCTGCCGTTGCTGGTGCGGTACTCTTGGCAGCTTTGGTGGGAATGATTCTTGGGTTTAGTGTACAGGAAGCTGTGCTTGTCATTGCGATGCCGATTATGGGCGGCGGAATGGGGGCAGGTGCTGTGCCGATGTCCCAAGTCTATTCTGAAATGCTTGGCAATGACCCGGGGTATTACTTGTCGATTCTTGTTCCGGCTTTAGCGCTCGGCAACGTATTTGCAATTATTATTGCCAGTGTTTTAAACATGATTGGCAATAAGTATCCGAATTTGACCGGTAATGGGCAATTGATTAGAAATTTCCATTATGAGAAAAAAGAAACAACCCGGTATGATTTGTCTAAGATGGGAATTGGGGTTCTGGCAGCTGTATCGTTTTATATTTTAGGCAATATTTTAGGTGATTTTATACCATTGCACCCTTATGCCATCATGATTATATTGGTCGCAGTTCTAAAAGTAGCCAATGTAATGCCGGAAATTATCATTGAAGGCGCGAGCCAGTGGTATGAATTCGTAGCGCGAAATTGGACCAATGCGCTCTTGATCGGTATTGGAGTCGCGTATACGGACTTGGAAGCGGTCCTGAATGCGTTAAGTGTCGAATATGTCGTCATTGTTCTGGCAGTCGTAATTGGAGCAGTGATTGGTTCTGGAATCATCGGAAAATTTATGGGCTTTTATCCAATCGAAGCTGCTATCACCGCCGGTCTTTGCATGGCGAATATGGGTGGAACGGGTGATGTAGCCGTTCTGTCTGCTGCAAGAAGAATGGAATTGATGCCTTTTGCGCAAATTTCTTCCCGTCTCGGCGGCGCGTTGATCTTGCTGTTGGCTAGTTTGTTTATTCCGTTTTTCATTTGATAGAAGAAATCCGCTGACAGCATTGCTGGCTATAGAATTTTATAACCGGAGCCACGCCACACCTCAGCAGTCGAGGTGTGGCTTTTTTCGGGTTCAGCACGGAATAAACCTGAATGGAATTTCCAATTTGGGATGTATGGAGTTAGCGGTCAGCTCAAAGGGACTATATATCGTAAAAGTGATATAGATTTATTCGTTCTTGGACTGAAATTAAATTAAAGGAACTCTGTGTATTCAAGACGAAAGTAAAGGTCATACACCTTTTGAATAATTCAAGAAAAATAACCGAAAGGGGGCAGTTGAATTGAAGACGGCTTTCGGAGAGCTCCTAGTAGAAGTGAAGAGTGCGAAGGGAGAAGAGATAGAAGCGGATATACGTTGTATAGAAAAAAAGCCGGATTCGCGCTTCCCAGTAGACGGGCGGCTATTAATTGAAATTACCGTGTCTCCTGAACGAGTAGCCAAACTCACTTTCAGCTGCCGGTTCCATACGGCATTTGAAATTATGGGAAGCGATATCGAGACTGGCGAGCATTTGGAGTTGAAAAGCTGGTACCATGACAAGTTGAAATGGAGCATCGGCACTGTAGACCGGGAATGGCTGGCTGCAGTCCATCAGGTAACTATGGAGAAAATCGATTACCTGGAAGATGGCCTCAGCGCAACTCTCTTAGGTATTCCTGCTAATGAATCTTTCATACTGCCTTTTGCAGTTGCTTGGAAAACCATGAAAGACCCGGAAGCCGAAGATCACTATACGTGGTTTATGGCAAGTCCGGTAGAGATGTATCGGCCGCGTACTGAAACATAAAATGTACGCTGGAGACATTATCCATGATTTGATGGAACTTTTATCCAATTGATTCGTATGAAAGGAAATGGGATAGGAGGTGCGGAATGTGAATATTTTCATCATCTGGTTTTTGGTGATTCTTGGCATAGGTATGCTTAGGTTTTTTTTGAAAAAGCGATTTGCCATTGACCGGGAAGAACAAGCCGGGATACTGGTAAGGCGATTTGAACGCTGGAGCGGGACAGTGATGGTGTCGGTGGTTATCTTGCTGATTCTATTTTCCGAAAAGCCGCCTGAACAATTATTCTCCTGGATTTTTTTCATTTTTCTGGCTGTGAATGCAGGCCAGGTATTCTTGGAATGGAAATATTTGAAGAAGTCGCGAAAATACCAGATGTCGATCGTCTACTTTGCTGTTACGGCCTTGGCTCTGTTTATCTTTATCGCGACCGTCAGTTGGCAGATTGGATAAAAAGTTTTCTTAGAATGAGTATGTCAGGAGGGCGATTATGAACATCGGAATCATCGGGACAGGCAATATTGCATCGTATTTACTGGAACAGATAAACCGCAAGCAACTGGCTAACGGAAGAGTCGCAGCCATTTTTGGGCGCAACCAGGAAGTGGGGCAGCGTCTTAGCGAAGAATTTGAAGCCGATTTTTACACCAATCTGAAAAGCTTTTTAGACTTGCCGCTCGATATTGTGGTGGAAGCAGCGACGGTGGAAGCGGCCGGCATCTATGTGAAAGATGTAGTCGCAAGCAAGAAAGACCTCGTTGTCAGCAGCATTGGGGTCTTTAAAAATACCGCTTTTCTGGAAGAACTGACGGCTTTGGCGGAGTCCAGTGGCACACAAATTTTCTTGCCGTCGGGAGCGATTGGCGGACTGGACGTCTTGCAGTCGGCAAAAGCGGCCGGCGGCTTGGACCGGGTCCAGATCACGACACGGAAGTCTCCTGCATCACTCGGCATCGAAGCGGACGAAGCGCGCGTAATCTTCGACGGTTCGGCGTTTGAAGCTGTCGGGAAATTCCCGAAGAACATTAACGTCGCCCTGGTGCTCGCGATTGCCGGGATCGGCGTCGAGAAAACAAAAGTGCGTATCATCGTCGATCCGGACATCGAACAGAATTCCCACACCATCGAAGCGGAAGGGGAATTTGGCCGGATGCAGCTGCAAGTTGAAAACAATCCGATGCCGAGCAATCCGAAGACGAGCCTGCTCGCTGCCTTGAGCATTCTGAGCGTGCTGCAGAATAAAGACCGGGCGCTTCGGATCGGGAATTGAGTTCTTATTTAAGGGATGGACGATCCACTTTTGGTGAATATGTTAATCTTAATATACTTGGTGAATAGCAGGCCGGCTTTCTTTGGAAAGCCGGCTTTTATGGGCTGAAATTACTTAGTAGGCCGAAGTATATGGGGATCCCTGTATCTTTTGGTATAAAATTTTTTAGCTCTTACGTCCTCTAACATTACTTAAGAACTGAAAATTCTAAATATATTTACTATTATTTCTTTTATTGCTAAGCTATTTTTGGTAAAACTAATCAAACTTATGGGGAGTGGATGTTTTTGAAGAGAAGATGGGCGAGTACGGTAGGAGTTTTGAGTTTATGTACAGCGTTGGCGATGCCGGTTTATGCGGCTGAACCCGCCGCAAAAACGACGGAGCATCACCATGACAACAGCATTTCCGGATTTATCGATTATCAGGAACTGCAAAAAAGCTTGAAGCAAATCGCGGCCTCCAGTAAAGGCGTCGTCCAAGTGGATGTAGCCGGGCAATCCCATGAAGGGCGGGATATTTATACCGCGCGGGTAGGCAATGGAGACAAGGTCCTTCTTGTTCAAAGTGAAATTCACGGGAATGAGAAAACGGGCACTGTAGCGATTCTTAACCTCTTGAAAACCTTATCGAACAACTCAAAACAATCCCAGCAAATCCGGGAAGAAGTGACGATCGTGTTCATGCCGATGATGAATCCGGATGCTTCGGAAGCGGATAAGCGCCGCAATAGCCTGACATGGAGCGAAGTTGTGGAAAGCTATCCACAATTGGCAGGCGCTAAGCCTTCATGGAACTACCTGGACCGCGGCATCAGCCAAAGCTACGATTACGGTGCAAATCCTGGATTTGATGTAAACCGTGACTTCAACCCGGATCTTGACTACGTGCCGGAAGCGCAGGACTTCCCGGGTGCTTCAAATCAGCCGGGCTGGTTCATCACTCCGGAATCGCAAACTTCACGTGATGTCTATAAATCCCTGCAGGCTGAATTTGGCAACGTGGACGTCTTTATCGACTTGCACCACCAGGGCCTTTACTACGTAGACGGCACTGCGGACCCTGTCACGCTTTCCTTGTCGGCTCAATTTGTGCCGGACCCATCTACTCCTGAGGGAGCGAAATACGCAGAGTTTGCGGACGGATACAACTATGATTTCTCGCGCCAATTGAACTTGCTGGCGTATAACGAACTGCAGTCCTTCGGCAACTCAAAGTTCACGAACATTTCGCTTTATTCGCAAGGGCTCGACCTTCCCGGAACAGCGCTTGGCACGTATGCCTTGAATGGCAGCGGAACGGTTCTCTTTGAAGTCCGAGGACAGACGCAAAGTTTGGGACAAAAAGAAAAAGGGCAATTGGTCAAATCAGTTGAACGCGGCCTTTCTGGCATCATCGAAGGCGTAGCTGACGGTTCCGTTGAGCAATTGGATCCGGAAGCTTACGAGGACATTCCGCTTACAGCTTCCCGCCCGGCATTTTAATCCTGAAGCAAATTGAATGCCGAAGATCTGGACGATGAATAGCCTACTAATGAAACACCTGCAATTCCTATGCTGGAATTGCAGGTGTATTTGTTTAGCCTTCCATCTGCAGGTTAATTCAGTTTCGGGAAGGGTATAAGAGTTAAAAAAATCAAACAGGAGGTACTAATGAAAAAGACAATCAGATTTGCGCTGTTTCTGCTGCTTTTACTGATACTCGCAGCTTGCGGAAGACCAAGTGATGAAGGCACGTCAACAACGGATGGAGAAGGAGAAGAAAGCTACACCATCCGCGTGGCTTACTTGGTGCCCGAAGAACATTCCGCCCATGTCCAATCGCTGAAGTTCAAAGAAAAGCTCGAAAAGGAATCGGATGGACGGCTGAAGGTCGAGCTGTATCCGAATGGCCAGCTTTATGGCTCGGACCGTGAAGCAATTGAAGCGGTACAGTTGGGAAATTTGGAAATGACCATTCCTGCAGTAGCGCCGCTCGCTTCATTCAATGAGAAGTTCCTGGTTTTCGATTTGCCGTTTTTATTCAATGATTATGATGCGGCTTACAGCGCGCTCGACGGGGATTTAGGCGAGGAGCTATTGGATAGCTTGGAAGAAAACGATTTAAAAGGGCTGGCATTCGGCGAAAACGGATTCCGCCATGTGTCGAATAACGAAGGGCCGATTGAATCTCCGGAAGACATGGAAGGGATGAAGCTGCGGACATTGGAAAATCCGCTCCATACGGATACGTTCAAGGCGTTTGGCGCAAATGCTTCGCCGTTTGCCTTCGGCGAATTGTATACAGCTTTGCAGCAAGGGACATATGATGCCATGGACTGTCCGATTTCTCTGTACTACACCAATAAATTCTACGAAGTGCAGGATTATCTGACTTTGACCGGCCATGTGTATGCAGCAGCCATTCTCTTGGCGAACAATGATTTTTACAATAGTTTGCCGGAAGATCTCCAGGAACTGGTCATGGAAGCATCTGACGAATTCAAAGATGAACAGCGGAAACTTGCCCAGCAGCAAGATACTGAATTCCTGGATCAATTGAAAGCGGAGGGCATGCAGGTCAATGATTTGACTGCTGAACAGCGCGATGAATTCCGCGAGGCGGCGCAGCCGGTTTACGAGAAATACGAAAACCAGATTGGAAAGGATTTAATCGACCGTGCCTTGGCGGCGAACGAATAAAATCAACTCTTGGGACACAAAAAGGTGATTTAGCAGGAAAACCACACCCGCCGCGGGTGTGGTTTTTTGCTTGGCTTCAAATGGAAACCGCAAAAAGAGCAGACTTTGGACAATGCATCAGAAGTGGGCTATGCTTAGCACAGTTTAGCTCCCCATTTTGGCGGCGGTGGAGCGGAAGGATGGTTCACATGGCATTTCTGGAAAAACTGAACGCATTGAAAGACAAGACGGTTGAAAAAGGCAAAACCCATTGGGAAGAAAATAAAGACGAGTACAAAGAAAAAGCAGCAACCTACAAAGACAAAGCCATGGTATTGAAAGACGATGTCGCGAATAAGATAAAAGAGAAAACACAAAAATAAAAGCTGAGCTTAGCTGAATGCATACAAAACCTTGAATGTCAGGCACTTGGAAAGTGCCCGGACTTTGAGGTTTTTTCTATGTATAGAGCTAATACAAACGTCTTTTTAACTTAATAAACTGCAAGTATAAAAGTTATACAAAGATTATACATAAAATGTTTCATAATTTTTATAGGAGGGAATAAGGGGTAATATTACGATGAGTCTCGTACATTGTTACTTCTTCAGCAGCGCCTTCTAAATGATACATACCTCTAAGGCCAAGGACCGTTCATTCCGTTTTCCATGCGAATTGCCTGATTTCAGAGAATCCGAATCCACACCCGTTGAAAGGGGGAGCTTTCCATGACTGCTCAAATGCAAGTCCAAGACGACTTTGATTACTGCGAAAATGTCATTAGACGCCACTCGAAAAGTTTTTATTACGCTTTTTCCAAACTTCCTGAGGAAAAAGCCCAGGCGGTTTACGCCATTTACGCCTTTTGCCGGACAGCGGACGATAGTGTGGATGAAACATCTGGGAATGCAGCCCAATTGCGTGAGTTGGAACGGTTAAGCTCAGAACTTGACCGTTTTGCCCATGGTGAGTACATTGACCATCCGCTATGGCGGGCGCTGCGTGTCGTGTTTGATACGTATGACATGGACTTGGAACCATTTTATGACCAGATCAAAGGCCAGCGGATGGACCTCTCGTTTACAGCGCCTCAGACATTGGAGGACGTCGAGACCTACAGTTATTACGTAGCAGGTTCGGTCGGCCGGATGCTGCTGCCGATTATCGCTTCACAATCTAAGGTGGACTGCACCGATGCAGCCGTCAATTTGGGCGTTGCGATGCAATTGACAAATATTTTGAGGGACGTTGGGGAGGATTTCCGCGACAAAGGGCGAATCTATCTTCCTGCAGAAGAACTTAAACAGGTGGGCTATCAGAAAGAGCAATTGGCCCATTCGGAAATCAACGATAGCTTTATCCAGGTTTGGGAGCTGATGGCACAGCGGGCCGAAACTTTATACGATGAATTTATTGAATGCATTTCAAATTTTGATCCCGATAGCCAAATCCCGATTGTTGTTTCTGCACAAGTCTATCGTGAGATTTTAACAAGTGTCCGCCAAAACAACTACGATTGTTTTAAAAAGCGGAATTTCGTAACCAAACAGGAAATGATCCGAATTTTGACGGATTCGGTAAAGTGAAAATTATTGGGGGAAGAAGGTCGGCAGAAGTATGGCGAATGTGAAAAAATCCGTAATCGTGATTGGAGGGGGACTTGGCGGCTTATCGGCAGCTATTTCTCTTGCGCAAAACGGATACAGCGTTTCTTTATATGAAAAGAACGACCATATCGGCGGAAAATTGAACCGCCTGGAACAGGACGGTTTCGGCTTTGACCTCGGCCCGTCCATTTTGACGATGCCGCATATTTTCGACAAATTGTTTCGCGGCAGCGGCAAGCGCATGGAGGATTATGTGCCGATCAAACGGCTCAATCGCGAATGGCGTTCGTTCTTTCCGGACGGCACCGTGCTGGATTTGTTCCACGACCTCCGCTTGATGGAGCGTGCGAATCCGTCGCTTAGCCGCAAAGATATGAAAGAGTATTACGCTTTCTTAAAATACGCCAAGAAAATATACGAGACGACGGAAGACAGTTATCTCGGCGAAGGTTTTGATACCGCACAGGAAGCTGTCGCACAGAACGGCATCATTGCCACTTTGACCGGGTTTGATTTGACTTCTACGGTTTATGAGGCTGTGTCCAAACGGATCTCGAACCCGCATCTGCGCGATATGCTTTCTTATTTCGTCAAATACGTCGGTTCGTCTCCTTACCAGGCGCCGGCTGTTCTCAATATGATGATCTACATGCAGCACGCACAGGGCTGTTGGTACGTGCCGGGTGGCATGCACAAATTGGGCGAAGGCCTGACGCGTTTGGCTAAAGAAGAAGGCGTCCGGATCTATACCGGTCAGGCGGTAGTGCGTGCGCATACAGATAACAAGCGGCAGATCACGGCGATTGAACTCGAAGACGGTTCGATCAAAAAGGCGGATTATTACGTTTCCAATATGGAAGTGATTCCGTTCTATAAAAAAATGGTCGATGCCAAACCGAAGTATGTGCAGAATCTGGAGAAGAAATTCGAACCGGCAAGCTCCGGCCTGGTGCTGCATCTTGGCGTAAACAAAACCTATCCGTTCTTGAACCACCACAACTTCTTCTTCCCGGAAAACCTGGAGGAACAAATGGAAAAAGTGTTCGTGAAGCATGAGCTGCCGGACGATCCGACCATTTATCTCGTCAATACGAATAAAACCGATCCGACCCAGGCGCCGCCGGGGCATGAAAACTTGAAAATCCTGCCGCATATTCCGTATATCCAGGACAATCCGTTTACCCCGGACGATTACTTGAAGTTTGAAGCACGCGTCTATGAAAAGCTGGAACGCATGGGCTTGCACGGATTGCGGGACCATATCGTGACGCGCGACGTCTGGACGCCGCATGATATTGAACGGACGTACGGATCTGACCGCGGTGCGATTTACGGCACCGTGTCCGATAAAAAAGGCAACGGCGGATTCAAGAACAAGAAAGAAAGCGAACTGTACGACAATCTGTATTTTGTCGGCGGCACCGTGAACCCGGGCGGCGGCATGCCGATGGTGACGCTCAGCGGCCAGCAAGTGAGCCAAAAGATTGTGAAGCGCGATTCACTGGTGAAGCGGTAACAGCAAGACGCAATGGCCACGGCAATTATCCAGCTTATAAGGATGGGGAGAGTGTTTGTCATGACATCACCTGCTCGGGAGGACATGCTGAAACGCTTGGAATTTTTCATCGGCCATTGGAACATGGAAGTGATTCATCCGCATCTTGAGCCAAATCCGATTTCTGGCCATACCAGCTTTGATTGGCTGAACGAGAAGTATGTTATCCAGCGCACGCATATCGACAAAGCGGAGTTTCCGGACAATACAATTGTGTACGACTGCAATCCGGATAATGGGCAGTATTTGCTGCATTATTTTGATACGCGCGGCGTGACGCGCTTGTACCAAATGGGCTTGGAGAACCGGCTATGGAGATTGTGGCGGGATGAAGCCGATTTTTCGCCATTTGACTTTTTTCAGCGTTTTACTGGAAATGTAGATGAAACGGGAAACATCATTGATAGCAAATGGGAACAATCAGAGGACGGCGTAGACTGGAAACACGACTTTCAAATCGTCTATCGAAGAGCATAAAAAAAGCGCACTCTGTTTAAAAGAGTGCGCTTTTTTTATGCTTATTTTTCGCTTTTCACCAGAGGGCAAGCCGGATCGCTCGTCCATTCGTTCATCGAGCCGTCGTAGACGGCGACGTTGTGCTGTCCGAGTTTATTCAAAATCAATGCATTCCACGTAGCGGCGATGCCGCCTCCGCAATAAGTGATGACTTTCTTATTGGGATCGAGTGCGCCGGTTTCTTCAAATAATGCGCGCAGCTGCTCGTCGTTATGCAGCGCTTTCGACTCTTCATCGGCATGCAGCCCGAAAAAAATATTCTGGCTGTTCGGAATATGGCCGCTATGGAATTCTTCCGGCGCTAAGCTGTTGATGAGAATGGTTTGTTCATCATCGATCGCTTTTTGGACATCTTCTTTCGATGCCAGCATATCCGTATGGCGCTTTCCTGTGTAATTGGCGTGCGGATAAGCGGCTTCTTCCGTCGACAATTCCCGGCCTTCCGCCTGCCATTTCTGCAAGCCGCCTTCGAGAATGGCAACTTGTTCGAACCCTTCATAGCGCATTTGCCAGGCAAGGCGCGATGCCCAGTAGGAAGCGGCAATCGATTCACCGACAAGCGCATTTTGGTCGTAAATTACCGTGTATGTATCGTCGCCGATTCCAAGCGCCGTCAGTTTTGAAACAAACTCTTTGCGGGATGGCACCATAAAAGGCAGGTCGGAGTCTGCGTCTGATAACTCTCCCACCAGGTCGGCGTAGACCGCTCTAGGGATATGCCCTTCTTCATATGACGTCCGGCCCGACTCGATATTGGGCGGTCCGCCGCCTTCCGGAAATTTCATGAAAACGGTTGCATCAACAACGCGCAATTTTGGGTCATTCAGCCGTTCAGCGAGCCACTCAGTTGTTACGATTAATGGAATGTCGTTCATTTGAATTCCTCCTAAGCCTCATTTCCTTTAACTTTACCCGTTCAGGAAGAAGAGCGTCAAAGTTTATGCACTAAATCCACCACAAATCATAACGAATCGGCTATGCATAAATATCAGTAAAAATAAATGAATCAATTTTCGTTATTTTACCGCTACTCCCTTAGGAAACCGGGATGCTGCTATGTGATAAAAGCCACTAGATTATTTTGAATTTTGCTGTAATATGTATTAAAACTGTATAGAGTAGGGGTTATGGAGAATGAAGAACAGACAAGATGAGATTGAAACACCATTTCTATTGGCCATTGTTCCTTTGATCATCATGATTGCGGTTATGGCTATCACGGTCATTGTATTTGAAGGCAGCCCGCATGTGTCGTTGGCAGTAGGAAGTGTAGTCGCGGCATTTATTGCCTGGCGCCTCGGATACAAATGGCAGGACATCGAAGAAGGGGCTTATAAAGGCATCCGCCTGGCGCTTCCGGCCGTCTTGATCATCATTGTCGTAGGAATGATTATTGCTTCCTGGATCGGTGGAGGCATCATTGCGACAATGATCTACTACGGTCTGCAAATCATTACCCCTTCGTTGTTCCTGGTGACGATCTGCATCATTTGCGGCATTGTGTCGCTTGCCATCGGTAGCTCCTGGTCGACGATGGGGACAATCGGAGTTGCAGGCATGGGAATCGGCATGAGTATGGGCATCCCGGCTGCGATGGTGGCAGGTGCTGTCATTTCCGGTGCGTATTTCGGCGACAAGATGTCGCCGCTGTCGGACACCACGAATATGGCGGCCGGCATTACCGGAACCAATTTGTTCGATCATATTAAGCATATGACCTACACGACTGTTCCAGGATTGATTCTGGCACTGATCGTCTATTTTATCCTTGGCCGCCAGTTCGGCGGAGGGGAAATCGATCAGGCGAACATCCAAAGCATTCTGGCATCGCTCAACAGCAGCTTTGTCATTTCACCGTGGCTCTTGCTTGTGCCGCTGGCGATTGTCGTCATGGTCATGATGAAAGTGCCGGCGCTTCCGGCATTGATTGTGGGCGTCTTTCTTGGGTTTATGTGCCAGATTTTGGTGCAAGGCGGAAACATCGGCGATGCGGTCAACACGCTTCACGATGGATTTGCCATTACTTCCGGCAATGCGATGGTCGATGACCTGTTCAACCGTGGTGGCATCGAGTCGATGATGTTCACGGTTTCCTTGACCATTTTTGCGATGGTCTTCGGCGGGATTCTGGAACATACCGGCATGCTGAAAGCCATTGTGACGCAAATCCTGAAAGTGGCGAAATCGGCAGGCAGTTTGATTGCCGCGACGATTCTGTCGGCGTTCTTTACAAATGCGACAGCTTCGGAACAATACATATCGATTCTGTTGCCGGGCCGGATGTATGCCAAAGCGTATCAAGACAAAGGGCTGCACTCGAAAAACTTGTCGCGTGCGCTGGAAGACGGCGGTACAGTGACGTCGCCGTTTGTTCCGTGGAATACATGCGGCGTCTTTATCCTCGCGACACTTGCGGTTCATCCGTTTGCGTACGCGCCTTATGCGGTATTGAATTACGCGGTGCCGATCATCGGCATCATCATGGCGCTTATCGGATTTAAAGTACAATTATTAACAGAAGACGAAATGAACGAGCTGAAAATCAAGCAAGAGCGGGTTGACCGTGAAAACCAATTGACCGAAGGCGTGTAAAGAAGAATAATTGTAAAACAGCCTCTTCGGCAATTGCCGAAGAGGCTGTTTTTGTTCAGAGAGATAGCTGCGTCCTGCGTACAAATCCTTTATCGGTGTTTTTGGGAGTTTCTATCGAAGTTTTTTAAGTTTTAATCGGTGTTTCTTTGATTTCTATCGCTGTTTTTGAAGTTCTTATCGGCGTTTTTAAACTTTCTATCGAGGTTCGCCTCAATCAGCGATTTTTTAACAGGACAAGTGCCTTGCATTGGCAAAAGTTTTTAAGCAAACCAAGGTTTAAGGAGCAGAACAATGGCTACTAGCTATATTGAAAAAAGAAAGCAGCTCCATCCGGCTTGGGGGATGGAGCTGCTTTGTTTATACAAGCTGATAATACAAGCCGAATTTCGTGTCATACCATAGCAATTTGCCATGCTTGCGTTTCGGGATGCGGGTTTGAAGCGCCCATTCCGGGAATTGCTTGATCAGCTGGATCTGGTCGCCTGTGGCAAAAGCGAGAAACGAGATGTAATGGTCTTTGGTCATGGGATGGTCGCTTGTGATGAACCATTCTTGATCGCTTTCAGTAAGGGAAAGCTTTTCTTCGGCTGTCGCTTTTTTTGCCTCCAAGCGTTCCAGCTTTCTTCCGCAGCATGAAAGGGAGACATCCCCAGTGGCAAGGGCAATATTGTGGCACGCTGGGCAAACAAAATAATTCGATTTTTTCATATTTCCTCCTACAAAATCATTCAGCGGCAATTCGCCGCCTAAAATATTTTCGATGTTAACGCCGAATACGGCAGACAAACTTGGCAATAGCGCAATATCGGGGCAGCCATGGCCGCGTTCCCATTTTGAAATCGTCCGGTCTGAAAGGTTCAGCTGATCGGCCAATTGCTTTTGCGTAAGGCCTTTTTCCTTCCGCAGCCGATAAATTAATTCTCCAACTTTACGAGTATCCATTCTTTTCTCCTCCTGCATATATCCATCATAGGGAATCGAACGAGCCTCCGCAACAAACGCTCCGTGGAGTCCAAGAAGCTCGTTGTTTTCTGTATCTAAATTGACGTTGTTGAGAAAAAGTTAAAATGTGAACACAGAAAGAGTTGGGAATGCCATCTTTACAAACGAGCGGAAACGGCGGATTCTCCGTTACAGCCGAACGCGTTCCGCGGGCTCGCGCCGAACTAACTCGGAACTTTCGTTCCGAGTGGATTTCGGCACTTCGCTATCCCGCTGGAGTCGCCGGCTTCCACTTCGAATCCTAAACGTGAAGCTATCCAAAGGTGTCGCTTTTCTTTTTTGACTAGATAGTTGGTTCGATCGACCCATCGTTCACTTTCTAATCAAAGAGAGACGCCTCAACCGGTCCCGTTGAATTAATACATGTGTATTTATTTCATTTAAACTTTGTCTACAGTCTGCCGCATCTCTAAAGATACGGCTTTTAATGCTAAACTCATCCGGAAGTTTTATGCCTTCGGCAAAACAAGTTTCCGGTATAGATAGACAGTGAAGAAATAGTAGCCGCCGTAAATAGCTAGAAAAATCAGCAAGGATACCCACAGACGGTAATACGGGTCATTCATGACAAATGTGAAAATTCTCATGCCGACTAGTACGTGCAGCAGACCTAAAACAGCCGGGAACAAAAAGACGATCAAGATTTCTTTGGATAAAGAAGCGGACAATCGCTCTTGGCACACACCGAGTTTCCGGAGGCTGTCGTAGCGCCGGATATCGTTGCCTGCACCGGACAGGATTTTGAACATCAGAATGCTCGCAAGCATCGTGAGAAAGGCAAGTCCTAAGAAAAAGCCCATAAAGAAAGTGCCGCTGGCAAAAGCGTATTGACGTTTAAACTGGGCATACTTGCTGGGCAGTTCATCGACCGCCGGGTCAAAGCCGACCGGCAATTGTTCAAATGCAGAAAGCTGCAGGCGGTCGAGCTCTTGCCATTCTGGGACGTAATTTTGGAATTTATCGGTCCGGGCAAGGACGATGGAGATTTCTTCGCCGCCTGTTTTTTCAAAGGTTTCAAGCGGGACGATTCTCGCCGTCCGGGTAGTGGCGAAAGCGGGATTGATTGTTTCAAGCGCGGTCATCCATTCATCTGGGAGAATCGAGTAGCCGGCCTCATCGATTTCCAGCTTTTCAGGAAGCGGAGTCGGACGCTTTTGTTGATAGTCGATCCAGTCCACAATGAGCGGTGGGGCTGCAAGAAGCTCTTCTTCCGCATAATAGATGAATTGGTCGTTCATTTTGAAATGGTAGCTGAGCTCTTCGGCCAAAGGAAGGCTTTTCAAAATCTCTTCTTCGGCAGTGCCGGGATTATAAAGTGTGGCATCGTACAAACGCTCTTCATCGATGAATGTGACGGCATTGTTTTTGAATGCAAAGCCGCCGGCAATGGCGCCGGCTGACAAAGCGATTAGCATGGCAATTGTCGCAAGCACCCATTTTAGGTCATTGAGCCGGAAACTGAGCTGGGACAAGGTAAAGGCATTGATGCCTTTTAAATTAGCCCGGTTTCTGCTTTTCCATTTGCGGATGATGACAGGCAAAAGCGAGCAGAACAGCAGGTAGGTGCCAAGCGTCGTCATGACAGGTGCTGCGAACAGCCCCACAAACCGCAGGATTTCCATAAAGAAGAGTGACGCATAGCCGATGGAAAGAAAGGCGAAGCCCAGAAGGATGGGCAGCCAAGCCGCCTTCTTTGGCTTTTCAGGAATAAAATCATTTTGCACAGCTGCCTGCAGCAAGTTGATAATGGAAGCTTTCGCCAGCTTGGCACTGTTAATAGCAGAAGCGACAAGAGACGCAAGCAGGAAATATGCAACGGTCCAGAAAACAGCCGACAAGTAGACGGCTTTGAATTCGGTGAATTCGACGTTTAATTGATTCATCAAAAGCACTGAAACCATCCGGGAAAAGGCAATGCCGAGAACGAAGCCGGCTGCCAGCGCAAAAGCCGTAAGGGTCAAGGTTTCAATCAGAAAGACACGCTTCAGCTGATGCTTTTTAGCGCCAATCAGCTCATACAGGCCGAATTCCTTTTTCCGGAGCGACAGCAGGAATGAGTTGGTGTAAAACAAATAGAAGAAGGTAATGATGGACAACAAAGCTGCGCCAACTGCGAATACCAATTGAATATGGTTGATGACGGAGTTCTGGGTGATGAATTCCTTGTTCAAGGCCATCGTCAAAAACATGTAAAACACGGCAACGGAAATAATCATTCCCGTAAACAAAATCAAATAATCCCGGCGGTTGCGCTGCAAGCCGTTCAGTGCCAATTTCCAGATCATCTGCGGCCACCTGCCACAAGCTCACGGTCCATGCCGCCAAGCACTTCCAGGATGTCCCGGTAGAATTGTTCGCGTGTGCCGGTGGAATGGAGCTCCTGTGCGATGGCCCCGTCTTTGATGAACAACAGGCGGCTGCAGTGGCTTGCGCTGAGCGGATCATGGGTCACCATCAAAATGGAGGCGTTCTGGTCACGGTTCAACTCGGTTAACGTATTCAATAATGCCGCAGCGTTTTTCGAATCCAGGGCACCGGTCGGTTCGTCGGCAAGAAGGAGAGCCGGATTGTGGACAAGCGCACGGGCAATAGCGGTCCGCTGTTTCTGGCCGCCTGACAGCTCCGCAGGGTATTTCTCCAATATGTCATGGATGCCAAGCAGCCCCGCCACTTGCCGGACGGTTGCCTGGATTTTCGATACAGCTATGTGCTGGAGCGAAAGCGGCAGCGCAATGTTTTCAAAGGTGTTCATCGTTTCCAATAAATTAAAATCCTGATAAATGAAGCCGAGCTGCCGGGAACGGAAATCAGACAACCCGTTTTCATCCATCGCAGACAGCGAGACGCCGTTAATGGTGATGTCGCCTTCAGTTGCCGGATCGAGTGTCGCAATCATGTTCAAAAGCGTAGTTTTGCCGGAACCGGATGGCCCCATGATGCCGATGAATTCACCTTCTTTCATGGAAAAAGACAGATTGCGGATAGCGGTGTACGTGCTGGCCCCTTTTTTGCCGTAAGTTTTCGTAACATTGGCTGCGCTTAAGATCGTGTTCATGTTTATTCCTCCAGTCAGTGGGATGGCTTTAAGCATAAAGGGAAAACATGAAGAATTAGTGAGGGGAAATATGAAGGATTTCTTAAGAAAAATGTGGAATTTACGCATTTCCAACAGGCTTTTTCCATTTGTTCAAAGTTCTAAAAGCCACTTGCCCAAAATAGATGATATGATGTTTAAATGACAAAAGATCAGGCAGAAATACTCGATGCGAGATTTCTATAGTTTTACAGAACAGGTGAGATGAAATGGTATTAGCAAAAGCAGATACATACAGAACTTCCCTAAGAATGACAAAGACTGCAACGGAAAAGATGAGAGGGTTCGGCATCAGCGAACGCTCGGTTTTCCAGGCAGACGGCGCATTTAACGTCTTTATCGAGAGGTATCCCTCTAATCCGGATGCCTCTCTTTCGGTTGCGCTGATTTTCGGGAAAGCGGAGAACAGCCGATTGACGGAGAAAGAGCTTGATGGGCTCGTCGTCTTCCACTGCGTCGTGGCGAACCATCAGATGCTCGTGACGAATGTGACGCTCCGAAAAGCATACGGTGCGCTCGGGACGAACTGGCAGCGCGAAGAGTCGATCCGTTTTGACAACTCCCGTGATCCGGCTCCGGTAGCGCTCCTCAATTTGATCAACCGCATGACGCCGGCGAAGGAAAAATCCGAATACGTGAAAAAGCGGATTTCGAGCTGGGAAGGCTATTTGAAAATCCAGGAGCGCGGCATGGACATTCCCGATATCAAAACGGGCTATTCGAAACTGGCGTTCAGCCACGATTTCAGCCGCATCACCTTGACCGGCTGCCAAATGAAAGACGCGGAGTGGAAAGGGCTGAAGAATTTAAGTGTGCGTTTGGCCGGCATCGACGGCGACGTTGGAACGGTTCTTAAGGCATCAAACCGGATCGTCGAAATCGAACTTCAAAACTATGTCGTCAAACAGCTGCGCGACAAAGAACATTCACTGCCGAAAAAAGAAGTCGTCTTCAGCAATTTCGCAGCGCTCAGCCAAATTAGACGGCTGCGCCAAGGTTTTACGAATCTGGAAAAAGGCCATGCGGTGAACCCGAACCTCGACCGGCTGCTGTTTGAAGAAAAACCGCCGGTGAAGCCGGTCAACCCGATTGGAAAGCTGCCGTTCCACAACCGGCTGAATGAGTTCCAGCAGCGGGCAGTCACCGGTGCGGTTGCAGCGGAAGATTTGTACGTCATCCAAGGGCCTCCCGGAACCGGAAAGACGACCGTCATTGCGGAGATCTGCCTGCAGAATGCCAGAAAAGGATTGAAGACGCTCGTTGCCTCGCAATCAAACTTGGCAGTGGATAATGCGCTCGGTCGCTTGTTGGCGAATAAAGACATCCGCATCCTGCGCGTCGGCCGGACCGAAAGCATCGAAGAAGAAGGCAAAAAGTTTATCGAAGAAAACGTCGGCCAGTATTGGAAAGACAATACCTTAAAAGAAATCACTGCCCAGTACGAAATGCGCAAAAACCGCGAGCCGGAACTGGAACGGGAACTCACAGCTACTGAACAGGCTTACGAAGGCTTGCAGCCGGTTTTTGAAAGCCTGGCGCAAGCGGTGGAAACGAAAAAAGCCGCGCAAGGCAAACACCGCGTACTTGAAAAGCTGTTGGCTGAAGAACAGGACAAACTGGCGGCGTTTGAGCTCGCGAAGCAAAAAGCCGTGCAGGAGCAGCTGGAAACCGAACAAAAACTGCAGAAGCTAGAAGAATCCATCCTCAGCCATCAAGCTTTGGTGGAAAGCAAGAACCTGCAGTGGTTCCAAGAGGAGCAAAAGCGGATTTCACACGGGATCGAGCAGCTCCAACATGCCTTGCTATTGCGAAAACTCGAAGAAGAATTGGCTGTTAAAAAGCGGGACATCGCCGCTATTTTAGACAAGCGCGAGCAAGTGACCACAGTGATCGATGAGAAGAAGGCCTTGGTGGTAAATACGGAACGTGTGAAAAAAGTGGACGGCTTGATGCAGGTGATGGCCGAGCAAAAGATCGAAGAAACGCCGGCCATCACATTTGGCATCAATAAACTCGAAGTGATCCGTGAAAAAATCAACGAATTTGAAAAGCTGCGCGTCTACAACGAGCAGTTTGCGGCAGCCATTTCTTATGTAGAGCCTTTGCTGACAAGTGCCCATGTGCAGGTGGCTGAACTGAAAGAACAAGCTTTGGCGAGACCCGAATCGTTTACGTCTAGCGACATGGATTTCTTTTTGGAGCGCTTGAGAACCGTGCTGAAAAGTACGCGGCGGGATGAGCCGGGCGTATTGGAAAAAGCGCTCACCGGTTTGTACAAACGGCAAAACAGTTTATGGAGAAGAGGCGCGAAGTTGAAGTCGGCGGAAGCGTATATCGAAGACTCGAAGCGGGCGTTCCAAGGCGTGAAAAAAGCGGTGTGCGACGAGCTTGTTAAACAACAGGCGCATTATTTGGAGCTCGACCGGAAATGGCAGGCGGACCTGGAACGGAAGCAGCAAGAGCTTGAAGCGCTGGAACAGCAATGTGAAGAAATCGCCATTGCTATCGACATTCCTTCCGATATTGAAGGGGCTATCCGTGAACGAAAAGCTGAACAGGCCGCTCTCCGAGAAGACCGAGCAGCTTATGAACAGGCAGAGAAACAGATCGCCCAACTTGAAACAGAACGTGCAGCGGGAACGACTGTTTTGGAAAAACAAAAAGCCAGAACGGCAGAAATCCAGTCGGAAATGGAAACGGTACAAGAAAGTCTCTTGGTGAAAGAACAAGAACGGGCTGCCTTGCTGGAAATTCTCACAACTCATCCCGAAAAAGAATACGAAGAAACGGCGAAAAAGATCGCGAGCCTGTCATTTGATCTGGAATCGCTCAAGCAGGAAAAGAAAAACCTTCCTTTGATGCAGACAATCCAGAAGAAATGGCTCGATTTATTGAAAGACGCAAACGATCACGACTTGGACGAAATCCGCAAATTGTATATCAAGCACGCCAACGTGATCGGGACGACGTGTGTCGCTTCGGCGCGCAAAGATTTCATCGACAACTATCCCGAGTTTGACGTCGTCATCATCGACGAAGTGTCGAAAGCGACGCCGCCGGAGCTGCTGCTACCGATGCTAAAAGGCAAGAAAATCATCCTTGTCGGCGACCATCACCAATTGCCGCCACTGCTCGGAAACGACACGCTAGAAGAAACGCTTGAGGAAATGATCAAGGAAAACAGCGGCTTTGAAGAAAAGCGGGAACTTGAGAAACTGTTGGAAGAGTCCTTGTTTGAGCGCCTGTATAAAAACCTGCCGGAAGCAAACAAGACGATGCTTGCTATCCAGTACCGGATGCATGCGGACATTATGGAAACGATCACGCCGTTCTACAAAGGCGAGAACAAGCAATTGCAATGCGGGCTCCTCGATTCTGACCGGGAACGCGATCATTTACTGGAATCGAACACCGTGAAACGCAGCAACCACTTGATGTGGCTCGATGTGCCGAACGAACCGGCGTATTTTGAAGAACGCATGAGCGGCGGGAAAAGTTTGTATAATCCAGCCGAACTGCGTGAAATCAGCGCGCTGCTGGTGGAAATGAACAATGCTGTGGCAGAAGCGAAAGCAGCCGGGCGTATTGCCGCAGATGAACTGAAAAGCGTCGGCGTCATTTCGTTCTACGGCGAGCAGGTCAAACGCCTGCAGCGCATGATCGACCAGGAACTGCGCTTGCCGCATTTGACGATCCGGACGGGAACCGTCGACCGCTTCCAGGGAAGCGAAATGGAAGTCATCCTGCTCAGTATGGTGCGCAACAACGGGAACAGCCACGGCGACATCGGCTTTGCAAAAGACTACCGCCGCCTGAACGTAGCATTGTCGCGCGCCAAGCAATTGCTGGTGCTGGTCGGCAGTTCGTCTATGTTTACGCAGCGTGCGAAAAAGAACGAAACGAAACAAATGTACCGGCATGTACTCGAAACCGTAAAACGGAAAAACGGCTTGAAGCTGGTGCAGGGAAGCAGGGGTTGAACGTATGGAAAAACTGAAAAGTGAATTGCGGTCGAGCCTGCTTGCTGCCTCTGATGTGTCGATCACCGACGAACGGGTTTGGAAACTGCCGGTTGTGCTGTACGATGTGAGTTTTGACCGCGTAAAGCGTTTAAAAATGGATATCTTGATGAAGATGCTGCTGTTTGCGTTTCAGGAATCGGAGATCCGCCGAGCCGCAACGCTCGCGGATATGCTCATGGTAGAGGAGCTGTTTGTCCGTGACTTGATGGAGAAGATGCAGCGGGCGGGGTTGATTGAACTCCAAAAAAGCGGTTATGGGCTGACAGCGAAAGGCTTTGATTACCTGGAAAAAGGCATTTTCGATGAAGAGATGGAAGGCGAAGCGACCGTGATTTCCTTCAGCGCTGTGCACGATGAATATTTGCTTCCGTCGGACCACATGCATCCGGAAGCGGAAGAAAGAATGCCGCGTTACCGCTACGACGGAGTACGGGGCACCCTGAAAAAAGACCGCATGCAAAAGCTGTTGGCGAAGGAAATGGTATATCCGGCAGAAGACAATTTCCAGATCATCGCCACGGACATCACTGCCTGCATCGAGCAGAAGACGGTGTTCGTTCCGTGCCTGGAATTCCAGTTGTACGACCAGAAGCAGGACATTTTTTATGCCCGCGTCTGGAATACGTTCAAAGGCAGCTGGGACGAAACGCTTGCCAAGCAAATCGAAGAACGCGAAGTCGTGAAGTGGCGCAAAGCGATGGAAGAACGGGAAGCGGCATTCAATTAAGCTGCCACTTCAAAACAAAGTACATGGTTTTATAAGAAAGGGGACATAGAATGAACCCATATTGTAAAGGCATCATTCAGCAAATGGATCTGGCGGTTGAATCTGTCGTTCAATTGATGAATACCTTAAGTGAGGAAGATTTGCTGGTCAAACCGAATGCGGAGAAATGGTCGATTGGAGAATTGTTGGCGCGTATGTCCGTTATAGGCAAGGCTGATTTCCTGATCGGTTTGGGAGCGTCAGAGGAAGAATTGGACCAGTATTACGAGGAAGCAGCGCCACAAATGAATTTGGAGTCCATTGGTTCTACTTTGACTGAAAACTACGCTTTTCTAAAAAAAGCATAGCGGAAATGGAAGAAAAAGATTTGCTTCAAGTCACCACTTCCTTTTTTGGTGCTACCCATTCCAGATACGAGTGGCTTCTGGATACGCAGGCACATTTTTTCCATCATCGCGGCCAGCTGCACGCCATTCTGGTCCATGTGCTCAAGCGGGAACCAAACGTTCAGTTATTCGAATGAGGCCATGGGTTTATAGAGTCGAAAAGAGCTTCCAGGGAGATGTACATCCTCCTGGAAGCTCTTTTTTTTAGACTCTCAATGAACCACGAAATCCTCTGGCCGCATAATAGGAATCTGCGCCGTTGTGGTACAGGAAGACTTGCCCGTAGCGGGAGTCGCAGAACAAGGCCCCACCGCGGTCGCGTATTTCAGGAGGTGTCTGAACCCAGCTTGATGTTTTCAGATCGAAGTCACCGAGTTTCTGGAAGTTCCGGTATTGTTCTTCTGTCAGCAACTCAATGCCCATGTCCGCTGCCATGCCGACTGCGCTGTTTTCAGGTTTGTTTTTCTTTCGGGATTCGAGCGCTTCCGGGTCAAAGCAAACGCTTCTCCGTCCGGTCGGGCTTTCTTTGGAACAATCATAGAACACATATTCATCGTTCGTTTCGTCATACTCGACGACATCCGGCTCGCCGCCTGTCCGTTCCATTTCATGGAGCGACCACAGTTTGTCCGGAGTTGCCTCCAGTTTCTTCTGGATTTTAGGCCAGTCCAAAAATTCGTGGCGGTCGATGTGTTTTTCGAAACGTTCTTTCAGGGTATTGAGCAATTCTTCGCGCTGTTCCGATGCCAGGGTTTTATTCGTACGATCGGTCTTTGTCACTCTAATTCCTCCTCCTTCTTCTTCATGCTTTTAGTATATAAGAAAAGCCGCTTGCTTTGGCTGG
Source organism: Planococcus chinensis (assembly GCF_020071995.1). Lineage (GTDB taxonomy): Bacteria > Bacillota > Bacilli > Bacillales_A > Planococcaceae > Planococcus > Planococcus chinensis_A. The sequence continues at coordinate 268,575 of NZ_JABWTK010000005.1, forward strand.
AAATCCGGAAATTCATCTGTTAAGCAACCACTTTTATATAGAAGAAACTGAAATTTCCCCCTTTCTACTGTAAAAAGGATTGTCTGCCTCCGCTGCAGAATACTATAGGCAATCAGCAAATGAAATATCGCGGATGAAGGTGTGGATTCTAGGTGCCGTATAAAACTGTTCAAACGAAGAAAGGGGAAATACGATGAAGATTTTAATTCTCGGAGGCACCCGGTTTTTAGGGCGTTTCTTGGCTGAAACGGCTCTTCAGAGAGGGCATGAAGTTACCTTGTTCAACCGGGGAAAGTCAGATCCGGAACTGTTCCCGGAAGCAGAGAAATTGATCGGAGACCGGGACGGCCAATTAGAGGCGCTAAAAGGGCGGACGTGGGACGCGGTAATTGATACAAGCGGTTATTTGCCATGGCAGGTCAAAGATTCGGCGGAATTGCTTCGTGATGCAGCGGACCATTATACCTTCATCTCCAGCGCTTCTGTCTATGCCGAACTCGAAGAACCTGGAATTGATGAAAACCACGCCGTCGGGAAGCTGGAACCGGAAAAAGTGGAAGAACTGAAGGGGATGGACGCGGCACAAGCGATTGGCGCCCATTACGGAGAGCTGAAGGTGTTATGCGAACAGGAGGCGGAGCTTGCGTTTCAGGGTCGAAGTCTGATTGTCCGTCCAGGGCTTATTGTCGGTCCCTACGATTTCACGGACCGCTTTAATTATTGGGTTAACCGCATGAAAAAAGGCGGGGAAGTGCTCGCGCCTGGGCGAAGAGACAAGGAAGTGCAGTTTATTGATGTCCGCGATTTGGCGAAGTGGATTGTGAAACTGGTGGAAGAGCAAAAAACCGGAACGTTTAACGCGACAGGGCCGAAAGAGAAGCTGACGATGGAACAGTTTTTGGAAGGCTGCAAGTCGGCGGCCGGAAGCGATGCCGAGCTGGTCTGGGTGGATGAACACTTTTTGTTGGGGCACGGCGTAGCGGGCTGGTCGGATATGCCGCTGTGGATTCCGGATGAGGAAAACATGGCGGGGTTTCTCGCAGTCGACATCCGGAAAGCGCTGCAGGCGGGACTGGCATTCCGTCCGCTAAGCGAAACGGTCCGTGACACACTTGCCTGGGAAGCGACGCGCACCGTTGCGGAACGGAAAGCAGGGCTCGATCCGGAAAAAGAAAAAGCGGTGCTGGAAGATTGGAAAGAGCGGGCGCTTTAAACTGCCTTGAATGATGCTCAAACAAAGCGGACACTCCGAAAAGAATTTCTATGGGATGTTTTTCCTGTGGAAGCTTTTTTCGTTTATATGAATAAATTAAGAAAACTGGAAACTATTTAGGCGGCTTGTGCGTCCTATGAAGTTAAGAAAGCTTTTATCACCTATGAAGGATGTCGCGCATTTGTCATGGATAAGAGTTTTAAATGAGAAGAAGCGGGTAAGCCCTTCTACGCATTTTGAAGAAATTAGGGACTTTAAACTATCATTCTTGTAGTTTGTTTAGTAAAATAGAATTTGTCATTCTTTGTAAGAATCTCTCACTTGAGGTATCTGGCTTCAAGTTTTTTTAATGCCCTGTCCGAAAGATTCCTGTGAAGACCAATAATGAGAAGGTGTATTATGGAAAATATGAAATTAACCAATAAAAAAATAACTAACAAGTTTGTGCCTCTTTTTCTGCTGGCAGTAGTCATGATGTGGATGAAGACCTACTTGACCCAAAAAACTCAATTTAAACTGGATGTCGACGGCGTATTGCAGGAATTCCTGCTGTTCATCAACCCGCTCGGGTCCGCGCTGCTATTATTAAGCTTGTCGCTGCTCTTTAAAGGGAAACGGAAATACATATCGCTTCTATTCATTTACATTGTCATGTCCATATTCTTATATGCGAATGCGGTGTATTACCGATTCTTTAGCGATTTCCTGACCTTGCCGACTTTGTTCCAAACGCAGAACTTTGGCGATTTGGGCGGCAGCATCGTTACCCTAATCCAGCCAACAGACCTTTTGTTCTTTGTGGATGTGGCGCTGCTGATTTATCTTGTCTTTTCAAAGCGTGTTCCAAAAGAAACGAAAAACTTCAAAACGAAAGCCGTCATTCCAGCCATTACAATGGCATTGGCAATCTCGTTCTTGAATTTAGGCTTAGCGGAAAGCGACCGTCCGGAATTATTGACGCGCGGTTTTGACCGCAACTACATCGTAAAATATTTGGGAATGTACAATTATGCCCTTTATGACACGGTGGAAACATTGAAATCTTCTTCCCAGCGCGTACTCGCTGATAGCGATGACGGCACAGAAGTGGTCAACTACACGAAATCCAATTATGCGAGCCCGAACGAAGCGTATTTCGGTGCAGCTGAAGGGATGAACGTCGTTTACTTGCATCTGGAATCGTTCCAGACCTTCCTGATGGATTATGAATTGAATGGGGAAGAAGTGACGCCGTTCTTGAACTCATTGATCGGCGAAGAAAACACGATGTATTTCGATAACTTCTTCCACCAAACAGCACAAGGCAAGACTTCGGATGCTGAGTTCATGCTTGAAAACTCGTTGTTCGGTCTGCCGAAAGGTTCAGCGTTTATCACGAAAGGCCAGAACACTTACCAGGCAGCGCCTGCTTTGTTGAAAGACAAAGGCTATACGTCGGCTGTCTTCCACGGCAATAACGGCACGTTCTGGAACCGTTCTGAAATCTACAAATCATTCGGCTATGACCATTTCTTTGATATCGAGTCGTATACGAATTTGACCGACCAAGACATGGCTGAGTACGGCGTGATGGATAAGCCGTTCTTCGAACAGTCGGCGCCTCTTTTAGAGTCATTGCCGGAACCGTTCTATTCGAAATTTATCACAGTCGCCCACCATTTCCCTTATAAAATCGATCCTGCATTGACAACGATCGAAAAAGCGGCAACGGGGGATACGAGTGTTGATAACTACTTCCAGACGGCTCGCTACGCAGACGAAGCGATCGAGCAGTTCTTCACACAGCTGGAAGAATCCGGTTTAGCGGACAACACGATGGTTGTCATGTACGGCGACCATTACGGAATTTCCGACAACCACAATGCGGCCATGAGCCAATTGCTTGGAAAAGAAATCACACCGGTTGAAAACACCAAGCTGCAGCGGGTTCCGTTGTTCATCCATGTACCAGGTATGGAAGGCGGCATCAACCATACGTACGGCGGCCAAATTGACCTTCTGCCAACGGTGATGCACCTGCTTGGCATTAGTACACAAAACAATGTCCAGTTCGGTACGGACCTATTGTCATCCGAACACGAAGAACTGGTAACATTCCGCAATGGCGACTTTGCGAGTCCGGAAATTTACTCAGTCGGTGAACAGTTCTACAACCCGGAAACGGGCTTGCCGATTGAAGATGAAAAACAACTGGAAATTGCAGAGAACCTGCAGGAACACGGCACGTATGAATTGCAGTTGTCCGACCGCGTGGTCAACGGCGACTTGTTGAGATTCTACACGCCGCCTGGCTTCGAACCAATCGATCCAGCGGACTACAACTACCAGGTAGACCCGCCGGTTGTTGAAGGCGAATAAACGAAATAGAGGTGTCCCGAAAACCGGATTTGACGGTTTGCTGGGACACCTCTTTTTTGATGTAGAGAAAGGAAACTGGACTTTTTCAAGTGCAGCTTCCTCAGGCTGTTGAGAAACAAGTGAAGCCTTTATTCATTTCACTCCAAGTGGACGCTTTCCGCGGGCTCGCGCCGGAAGGCTATCCAGAGGTGCCGTTTTTCCTCTTTGGAATATCTATTTAGGCTACAACCCGATTCACGTTCACAATCGAATCAAAGAGAGACGCAGCCAACCGGTCCGGCCACGGAGACTCCTGTGGGACAGCGAAAGCTGAAGACCCCGCAGACGCAAAGCGGCGAGGAGGCTGAAGCTGAGCCCACGGAAAGCGAAGTGGCCGGTCCGGTTGGTTTTATGCATTTCGATTCATTTCATGTACACTTTGTCTACAGTCTAAGAAGGCTGCACTTTTTCAAATGCAGCCTTTTTTTATCACTTATTTAGTTTGATTACAATTTCGCAATTTCCGGGTCGGCGACTTTTACAAGCTGCTTGCCGAGGTTGCTGCCTTCGAACAAACCGAAGAATGCTTCCGGTGTTTTCTCGAAACCTTCGATGATGGTTTCCTCATATTTCAGTTTGCCTTCTTGCAGCCATTTGGCAAGATCCACAGCACCGGTTTTAAAGTCGTGCGCGTAATCACCAAGAGTGAAGCCTTTCATCATCGAGCTGGTTGTGATGAATTTCCACTGGATGCGCGGGCCGATGTCTTCGCCCGGTGTGTTGTAAGAAGAGATGGTGCCGCACAACACGACGCGTGCTTTGTTGTTGAGTTCCCAAATGACGGCATCAGAGACCGGTCCTCCGACATTGTCGAAGTAAACGTCTACGCCGTCCGGCAAAGCTTTCTGCAAGTCTTCTTTGAAGCTGTCTTTTTTATAGTTGACGGCTGCATCGAAGCCAAGTTCGTTGATCAAGTACTCCACTTTCTCATCAGATCCAGCGATGCCGACTGCCCGTGCACCTTTCAGTTTAGCAATCTGCCCGACAACAGAACCGACTGCTCCAGCTGCGCCAGAAACCACAACAGTTTCACCTTTTTGCGGCTGGCCGATATCCAACAGTCCGAAGTAAGCGGTCAAGCCGGTCAAACCTAGGATACCAAGGCGAGTGGTGATCGGTGCTAAAGATGGATCCACTTTTTGGACCGCGCTGGCTTTTGCGATATTGTACTCAGCCCAAGCAAGTGTGCCAGTCACGATATCACCTTTTTGGAAGCGGTCGGACTTCGAGTCGATGACTTCAGCCAAAATGCCTCCTGTAATGGCTTCGTTCAGTTGATAAGGAGCGATGTACGATTTTACGTCTTTCATGCGGCCGCGCATATATGGGTCAACGGACAGATAAAGTGTTTTTAATAACAGTTCATCGGTTTCAAGGGGAGAGACTTCTTTGTCGACAAATGCAAAATCTTCATTTGTTGGCGTTCCTTCCGGTCGGTTGATTAAATGGATTTCTTTGTACGTGTTTGGTGTCATGAAAAATTCCTCCTTTAATGCTATTCGAAAAAAAGCGTAACATTGTGAGTGGAGCGAATCAAAAGTTTTAGCCTGGCAAGCTGATATTGTTGCAGTTGCCCAATTGGTATGGTATTGGAAGAAATTTCATATAAAAAGCAAAATCCGAACTGCCGTCTGGCGGTTTGGATTTTGCCTTTCATCACTACGTTTTCTAGATTTTATTGTTCCATCAGTTCCGGATAAACGGTTTCTGCAACCAATTGTACGGCTTCGCCAATACGCGGCCCGGGGCGTGAAGTAATGTCTGAATCCACGAAATACACATCGCCGTCTTCAATGGCTTCGACGGTAGACCAGCTTTCACGGGCTTTGATGTCGCCGATGGCATCTTCCACATAAGAAACGGTTGTCAGAATCACTTCCGGGTCGCGTGTGATGACTTCTTCCTCGGAAATGTTCGGCCAGCCTTCCAGATCCTCGAAGACGTTTTCCACTTGAGCGTGGTTCAGGATTTCTTGCTGGAACGTCGATTTTCCGGTTGTGTAAATTTCAGGAGAAGGGCTGATTTCCATATACACGTCTTTTTTCTCTTCCACTGTCGCTAACTTATCCTGCACATCCTGGATCTGGGTTTGAATATCTTTGATTAATTTTTCGCCTTTTTCTTCAGCAGCAAGAACCGAAGCGATTTGTTCGATGTCTCCGTATACTTCATCAAATGAAGTAGCAGACTGGATGACAAACACGGGAATATCGGCATCTTCCAACTGGGCAAGTTCAGGTGCCACTTCGCCCGTAGAATAAGCAAGAACGACATCAGGCTTCATTTCCAAAATGCGTTCGGCATTGAAAGCGACCGAGTCGCTGACGCGTTCGACTTTCTTCGCTTCTTCCGGGTAGTTATCGTATTCGGTTGCGCCGAACAGTTTGTCGCCTTCGCCAAGGGCATAGACGATTTCGGTGTTGCTTGGAATGAGGGAAACGATGGTTTCCGGCGCTTGTTCAAATGTGAGTTCCTGGCCGCGGTCGTCTTTGACTGTATAGGCCTCACTTGCTTTTTCTTCAGCCGGTGCTTTGTCGGCTTCTGTCTTGTCTGCTGTTTCTTGGGATTGGCAGGCGCCAAGCAGGGAAGCGAAAAGAATGGTCAGGAATAAAAGTATGGATTTGGTTTTCACGATGTTGTCTCCTTTTTCTTTGAAGGTTTGGTTGGATAGGATTTGCTGATGAACGGAATTTCCGCTATGCCGTGCTGTTTGTTGACGTATACGGCCATCGCGAACAATAAGTTGGCAAGCAGGCCGCAATAGTCCATCAGATGCTCCGGTACGTCGCGCTCTAAGCTCACCTTGTGCAGGGCGCGCACAGACTTTTTCGCTTCGCTGCGGCATACGTGCAGGACGGTGGCGGCGTGTGTTCCTTGCGGCAGGACGAAATGGCTGATTTCTTCTTTCACTTCAGCGACGTATTTATCGTACATTTCGCTCAAAAACGCTAGGTCTTCTTCCGACACCGCCAGTTTTCCGCGGACGGAACCATTCAAATGGTACGCCATCGGCTGCAGGTATCGCAGGTCCTTATAGACCATGGGTACGTCTTCGGTTAAGGCAATGGCTTCGCCGATCCGGGTCGTCAGTGAATCGGTCCGGATTTCAAAATCCACGGTTGGAGCACTTTCCCGCATGAACGGATAACAGACATAACGGATATCTTTTTTCACAATTTCACCTCCAAGATTTGGGTTGTGTAAATATCAGCAGACGTATCGCTTTCAGCAGAATACAAAAAAGCCACCCTAATGAAAGGGTGGCACAAAGACTATTATCAGACCGCAAAATGCTGCCAATAGAAAAAGTTGCCGTAAATCCCCTTATCTTCCGAAGAGCAAAAATACGTTCAGAAAAAGGTAGGTCTCCTGGCTTGTGCATCATTTTACTCCAAAGGCCTTCCCAATCGACATTCATCGATCAGTGGCATTCCTTGTTTCATACGCACTTACAGTTGCGGAAACAGCTCCGGATTTTCACCGGATTCCCTGTTACGCTGACGAATCAGCACCTTTTCCCTGCATGACTATTTACTTAGCTTTAGTGTAGCATACTGTTTCTTGGAGGGGGATGGGCAATTTGTTTTTCTGACGAGTATTTTACATAGCTTTTTGGAAGAAATCGCCGGCTTTATTTACAGAAATTACAGATTTTAATGCTGCTACGGGTGTGTGACATGAGATAATCAACACATATTTAAAAATTGTACTATCCACCGAAGTACCGAAGGGGGTACACTATTGTATAGAGAAAAAACTGCTTGATTGAACAAACAGGAGGAACACAATGAGGTATTTTACAAAAGAATGGTACGACGAGATGCAGGTGTCAGGTTATCTGGCTTACCATGAATCGTTAGAGGAATGGGAAGAAGAGCTTGTTTCCTATAGAGAAGAAGGCATTGATTACGAAGAAAACTACCGACGAAATTTGGAAGACATGCGAGAGGACTTATTGAAATTCCTGCCGGAGTCTTTCCATCCTTATATATATGACGGCACCATTAGCCATGGCTTTCCGCCGCAGGAGTTGCGTGAAATGGCGAAGCAATGGGAACAGGAGCACGAAGCGCGGCTTGAAACAATCAACGAAGATTACAGCAAGCATTACCAATCGATTAAAGATCAATTGCCGGTAGGCGCCATCCAGTTGATGGAGCAAAGCCTTCACGATGCCACAGTGATTTCGGTTGATAAAGAAGCTGAAGAAACTTTGATCATCAAGCTCGATTGCAGCAAGGGGTTCCATTACTTTACGGACATCCAGTTGACTTTCACCGGCGTCACCAAAGCGGAGATTCCGGAAAACTTTGCCGGCGCGTGGTGGCTGTATAACGAGATTTATTTGAACGAAGACCGTTTTGAACTTCATGTGCTGTTCGACAGTCCCATGGTTGAAGTGGAAATTATCGCACAAGGTGTGAAAATCGAAGTAATCGGATAGTAGTCAGTACGGACTTTTGGAGAAAGAAGATGGGTGCATGAAAGCATTTGTTTTGTATGCGGCGGCTATTTTGGGCGGCTTTCTGCTGTATCGGGTATCCGAACTTTGGTACGGGGCAGAATGGATTTTTGGTTTATTGACAGTCGGCTGGTTCGGCTTGTTTTTGTTTGTTTGGAAGCAGTTGAAGCCGGGCGGTGCAGGAGTAATTTTAGTCACCGCTTTTACATTGATGGACATCAGCTCCATCTTTTTTCTGCAAAATCTGCCAACCGCCATCTGCAATTTGTTGATCGGGTTGTTGCTTGTTCCGTTCTTCCGGCGTTATCCGGATGTGGTGTTAAGCTCAGTGGGCCTGGTGCTGCTTGGCATCCTGATCTGCATTGACACAGGAAGCATCGCTACCATGTGGATGTTGTTCATCGCCGCCGGTGCACTTGCGCTGATCGGCTTCCGCCTGCGTTTTCGTTGGGCGAAGCGCTGTTATACCGTTCTTTTTGCAATCACAGTGCCCGTATTGCTCATAAATTACTCTTTAGAAAATGCGTATTTGGTTGTTGTCATGGTGCTGGCGGGCATCGCTGCAGTTGCTGCAGGTTCTTACAAGTTTTCAAAGCAGCCACTCCTTTAATATAAAATCAAACAAGCCGGACTTTCCTGTGAGGGAAGTTCCGGCTTGTTTTTTACTTGATCAGGAAAAAGCTTTTTTCAGTTCCTGGGCTCCTTCAGCGACGGCAGCCCGCGCTTCCGGAACAAAGCTTGAGAAGTTCGCAAAGCCGTGAATGAGGTCTTCGTAGTTTTTGTAATACACTTCCACGCCGTGGTCTTGCAGCTTTTCGGCATAAGCTGCTCCAATGTCCCGGAGCGGATCGTATTGGGCGGTAAGGATGGTAGCCGGCGGCATGCCTTCCAGCTCATCGGACAAGATCGGCGACAAGTACGGATGGTGCCGGTCGTCCGGGCTACTCAAATAATGCATTTGGAACCAGCCCATCATATCACTCGTCAGCAAATAGCCTTTGCCGTTTTCGTCCATCGACGGAGTGCCGGCTGCCGAACCCGTTGACGGATACAGCAGGAGCTGATGGACCAGACGCGGACCGCTGCGTTCTTTGGCAATCAAACACGTGACAGTTGCCAAATTTCCGCCTGCGCTGTCTCCGCCGACGGCAATCCGATCCGGATCGATTTCAAGTTCAGCTGCATGGGCGACAATCCACTCGAGCGATTCATAGGCATCTTCCACCGCCGCCGGAAATTTATGTTCAGGAGCCAGGCGGTATTCAACGGACACAACGACACACGATGCCAAATTGGCGAGTTCACGGCAAATAGCGTCGTGGCTTTCGATGCTGCCAAGCACCCAGCCGCCTCCGTGATAAAAGACAAGTGCCGGAAAAGGGGCGTTGCCTGTCGGAGTATAAATGCGAATCGGAATATCGCGCCCCGTTAGCGAGATTGTCCGGTCTTCCACTTTTTCGACCGGCTCTTTCTGCATGGCCATTAATGCAGAGTTTTCTGAGCTGCGCATGACCTCCGGGGTAATCTTTTCAAACGATACAGGCATGGTATTCATTTGTTCTAAAAAGAATTTGATTTTCGGATTTATCGGCATGTCTATTCCTCCCGTTTCCTTTGTGGTATAGCCCTAAAAAGATTCGCTGTTTATCCAGAATATTCCTGCATCCGAAATGAAAAAGATTCACATTTTTTCTGTGAGAAAGGGTGTAGTAAAGAGAAAAAGTAATCGGAATATTAACTGCCGAATTGTGAAGATATTAGCAAATGGGATTAGCATCCGCGCCGGCGGGTAAACAATAATTAATTCATTTTAAACAGGAGGCGAATTACATTGGCTAGAAAAGGTACAGCAGGGCGCATGCCCGAAAAACAACTAGGCGCTACCGAATCCGGAATCGATAAAATGGTCAATAAAACAAAACAAGCTTTTGACAAAGACAATGACGCAACTGACTACGAAGAAGTCAAAGGCGAAGACGAAATGGAAGCTGCTAAAGAGTATTCAAAGAAAGCTGCTGATAATCCACCTGAAAGAGAAACGGATGGAAACGTTTAATATGGGTTGATGCGAAAGAGTCCGGTGAACGCACCGGGCTTTTTCTTTTTTTGCTTCTATATTCACTTAAGACCAGATTACATGAATGATTCTTTATCGCTGTTTCAACGGCTTTCTATCAGAGTTTTTTCTTCCCTTATCGACGTTTCAGCGATTCCTATCGATGTTTTGAACGTTTCTATCGATGTTATCATGCTTTCTATCGAAGTTTCGCAATTCCCACCTCAACTGAGTTTCTTCTATATAAAACACTAACCACACCCTTGTCCAACCACCTGCGACAAAGTTAACTTTCCTTCTCATTGAATGCGCTTCCATTTGTCCTCTATGATAAGAATAAGAAGAAAACAGAAACTGCGCTTAGCAGAAAGGATGGAAAACATGAATCAATCAGCAATGAAAGTTTCCGTACAGAAATTTGGCAACTTCTTAAGTTCGATGGTGCTGCCGAACATCGGCGCGTTTATCGCTTGGGGATTAATTACGGCATTGTTCATCCCAACCGGCTTTTTCCCGAACGAAGAACTCGGCAAAATGGTCGGGCCGATGGTTACATACATGCTGCCGCTCTTGATCGGATATACAGGAGGCCGGCTGATTTATGATCAGCGGGGCGGCGTCGTCGGGACGATCGCCACGATGGGGGTCATTATCGGAGCACCGGATACACCAATGTTCTTAGGGGCCATGATCATGGGGCCGCTCGGAGCGTTCGTCATCAAGAAATTTGATGGATTGATCGAAGGCAAAATCCGCACCGGTTTTGAAATGCTGGTCAATAACTTCTCTGCTGGAATCATCGGCGGCGTCTTGGCCATCCTGGCATTCCTGGGAGTCGGGCCGGCTGTAAAAGCGTTCACGGAAGTCTTAGTATCAGGTGTTGACTGGCTACTGGAAGCAGGCTTATTGCCGCTGACGAGTATTTTAATTGAACCGGCGAAAATCCTGTTCTTGAATAATGCCATCAACCACGGCGTGCTATCGCCGATTGGCTTGGAACAAGTCCAGCAAGCCGGAAAATCCATTCTGTTCTTACTTGAAGCAAACCCTGGGCCGGGTCTTGGTGTTCTGCTTGCGTTCATGCTGTTCGGCAAAGGCATGGCAAAACAATCCGCACCGGGTGCGGCTATCATCCATTTCTTCGGCGGGATCCACGAAATTTATTTCCCGTATGTTTTAATGAAGCCGATGTTGCTGCTGTCTGTTATTGCGGGCGGTATGAGTGGTGTATTCACCCTTGTTTTGATGGGCGGGGGCTTGGTTGCTCCGGCATCACCGGGAAGCATCCTGGCAATTGCGGCAGTTACGCCGCCTGAAGGCATGGCGTATGTAGCCAACTTTGCAGCGGTGCTTGTAGCGACAACGGTGTCCTTCCTAATTTCTGCTGTGATTTTGAAATCCAGCAAGCAGACAGATGAAGACATCAACGAAGCGACAAAGAAAATGGAACAAATGAAAGGCAAGAAAAGTTCTGTTGCCGGAAACTTAACGGGTACGACTGCAACTACGGCAGGCGTATTGCCAAGCAATGTCGATAAAATTGTCTTTGCCTGCGACGCCGGAATGGGCTCTAGCGCCATGGGTGCATCGCTTCTGCGCAAGAAAGTGAAAGAAGCAGGGCTTGATATCAAAGTAACGAACACGGCCATCAGCACGATTCCTGCCGATTCCGAAATCGTCATTACGCAAGAAGAATTAACGCCGCGTGCACAAAGCAAAGTGCCGAATGCTTACCATATTTCAGTGGATAATTTCTTATCCAGTCCGGAATACGACCGCTTGATCGACAGCCTGAAAAACGGCGAGACCGGCGAACAAGCGGAACTGGTGGAAGAAAGTGAAGCGCCGGTAGCCGATCAAACCGAGCCGGCTGCAAACGACCAGCTTCTACTCGAAGAGAATATTTTCATCGGGCAGGATTTCCGCAGCAAAGAAGAAGCGATCCGCTTTGCCGGAGAAGCGCTTGTCAATGCCGGCTACGTGGAAGAATCCTATGTCGATGAAATGATGAAGCGCGAAGAAATCACGACGACCTACATGGGCAACAACGTGGCCATTCCGCACGGCACCGAAGAAGCGAAAAAATCGGTCATCAAATCAGGCTTTACTGTTGTTCAAGTTCCAAATGGAGTAGACTTTAATGGAGAAAGTGCAAAACTGATTTTCGGCATCGCTGGCAAAGACGGCACACATTTGGACATCCTGTCCGGCATCGCAGTAATCTGCGCGGAGCAGGACAATGTGGACCAGCTGGCAGAAGCGAAATCCGCTAAAGAAATACTCGAAATCATCAACAGCAACTAAACAATCGGAACTTAAAGGTAGGGGAATTCCTGCCTTTTTGTTCTATTTTGCATTTCTCGCTCTTGAAAAAGGAAAACTTACAAGTGAAATGAGTGAGTGGGATGTTTATCACGTTTAGGGAAAAATCCATCATCGAATTGATTGTCCGAACTTCCGGAAAGCATACCGTGCATTCCTTATCGACCTATTTGAATGTCAGTGCCCGAACGATCCAGCGGGATTTGAAGTCTGTTGAAAAGCTGCTGCAGCAATTCGACTTGGCCGTAAAGCGCACGGCGAGCGAAGGCTTGTTTATTGACGGCAATAACGAACAGATTTACCGGCTCGTGCAAAGCTTGATCAGCGTCAACCCGACCGATGAAACACCGGAAGAGCGCAAACTGAGTCTGCTGATTACGCTGCTGCACGAAGGCCCTTCTTTTAAAATGCAGGTGCTCGCAGGTCAACTGGGCATCAGCACCGCAACTTTGACGTCCTATTTGGATGACTTGACCGACTGGCTGCATAAATTCTCGGTTCGGCTGACCCGAAGAAAAGGCGTCGGCGTGGAAATAGAAGGCGAAGAAGGCCATAAACGGCATGCGCTGGCCAGCTACTTCCTTGTGTACTTTTACGAGGAACTGATTGAAAGTTTGTATTTCCTCCAACAAGGGAAAAACCTGGAAGAGAAAATACTCGGTTATTTTTCACCGCAGTACTTGGCGCTTGTGGATCAATTGGTGAACCATAAGATCAACAAAGAGCAAACCCGATTGGCAGACAGTGATTATATCGGGCTCGTTGTCCACATCTGTTTGACGCTTCAGCGGACCCACCAGCATTATTTATTGGGGCATGCTGCAGCGAGCGAATTCGGCACGGAGCAGCAAGTGATCGCAGCGGTTGGCGCTGAATTGAACGACAAACTGGGCATCGGGTTGACTGCGGAGGACATTCAGTTTCTCGCGGTGATTTTAAAAGGCTCCAAAGTACAGGCGGCGGACATGGTGTATTACGACAGCGTGCTGCTCGGCAAGCTGATCCAAAACCTGATCGGCGATGTATCGGCTCAGCTCCATGTTGACCTGACCGACGACTTTTCGCTTTACCAGGGCTTGCTCGCGCATATGGGACCGTCCATTTTCCGTCTGAAGCAAAACCTGGAATCGTTCAATCCGTTGACGGAAGAAATCAAGCGCAAATACCCGGTGTTGTTCATGGCCGTCAAACAAGGACTGGAAAATGAATTCAAGGATCTTGCATTTCCGGCAAATGAAATCGCCTATATCGTGCTGCATTTCGGTTCGGCATTATTAATGAATGAAGAAAAAGTACAGATTGATGCGGTAGTCGTTTGCCCGACCGGCATCGGCACATCGAAAATGCTTGCGAGCCGCATCCAGAAAGAATTGGCTGAAATCAATTCGGTGGAGATCCTGTCCATCAATGATTTCCAATCAGCCCATTTCCAGGACTACGATTTGGTGATTTCCACGATTCGCTTGCCGGTCACCGACGTCGATTACATCATGGTGAGCCCGCTGCTCAGCGACAAGGACATCGCTTCCATCGAAAGCTATCTGCAGCAAAACATCGAGAAAATCACCCGCAAAAAACAATATTTAGGTGAGGCCAATCCCGAAGAACCGTTGCTTAAGAAAAACCGGCCAAACGTCCAAAATCTCCTGCGGGAAATAAAAGATGTCCAGACAAGCATGGAAGCCATACTGGCGAACTTTAAAGTGTTCCGTGAACAAGGAGCGGCCGGGCATAATCAGGTGTTGATGGATGTGCTCATGCAAGCTAAAAAGGACGGGCTGATAGGGGATGCTGAAGCGGCGATGCGTGAACTCACAGCCCGTGAAGCAAAAGGCGGGCTTGGCATTCCCGACACCACGATGGCCCTGTTCCATTGCCGCGATGAAACGGTGAAAGAGCTGTTGTTCCAAGTGGTGCATCTAGATACGCCGTGTACCGTGAAGGGGATGGACGGCGAACCGGTAGCGATGCGCAATCTGTTGCTTATGCTTGCTCCGCTGGATATGGCCGCCAGGGAACAGGAAATCCTTAGCCTCATCAGTTCGACGCTGATCGAAAGCGATGCCGCGATGATGATTTTTTCTTCCTCGAACGAGAATATGATCCGCAACAAACTGGAAGATGTGTTTTTTGAGTACCTACAAAATAACTTGATAAAGGAATGATGACGTTGAAACAAGCCGTTCATTTTGGAGCAGGAAATATTGGCAGAGGATTTATCGGGGCATTGTTTTCCAAATCCGATTACCGCGTGATATTTGTGGATGTGGCTGACCAGATCATCGATAAATTAAACGAAGAGAAAACCTACCAAGTCAACTTGGCACAAGCCGAGCCGGAAAGCATCACGATTGAACATGTATCAGGCGTCAACAATATGAAAAACGAAGCAGGGGTTATCGAGGCGATTGGGCAAGCGACGTATTTGACGACCGCGATCGGCCCGAACATCTTGCCGCGGATTGCGCCGTTAATTGCAAAAGCCATTACGGAACGCCTGCAGACGACCGACGAAAAGCTGTATGTCATCGCCTGTGAAAACCAGATTGGTGCAACGGATATTTTGAAGAAACATATCTTCGACAACCTGGAGGAAGAAACGAAAAACAAGCTGGACGGCAAAGTCTTTTTCTTCAACTCGGTAGTCGACCGGATTGTGCCAATCCAGGACAGCAGTTCCCTTGATGTGCTGGTCGAGCCATACTACGAATGGGTCGTGGAGACGAGTGAAACGATTCCGCCGGTTGAAGGCATGACGATTGTCGAAGACCTTGCTCCGTTTATCGAGCGCAAGCTTTTCACCGTGAATACAGGGCACGCCGTGATTGCCTACCTTGGCTATTTGGCCGGCAAACAGACGATTGACCAGACCTTGGCCGATAGCAAGATCGAAGACCAAGTGCGGGAAACCTTGAAGGAAACCGGCGCTTACCTGGTAAAAGAATACGGCCTCGATGAAGACGAGCATTTGGCGTATATCAATAAAAACATCGAGCGCTTCAAGAACTCTTATTTGAACGACGGCGTCACACGGGTAGGGCGGGCACCAATCCGCAAGCTCGGCCCGGATGACCGCTTAGTGCGCCCAGCAACACAAGCACAAAAAGCCGGCTTGCCATACACCTATCTCGCTAAAGCAATTGCCGCGGCACTGGCGTTCGACAACCCGGAAGACGAAGATGCAGTGAAAATCCAAGCGATGATCCAGGAGAACGGACCGGCGTCTGTGCTTAACGAAATCAGCGGCTTGGACGCGGACAGCGACATTACTCAAGAAGTGGTTCGGCAGTATGAAGCGTTGAAAGCTTAAATGAATTGGAAAACCTCTCAAGATGATTCTTGAGAGGTTTTTTCAGCTTATATGTTCAATGACTTTAAGATGGTTTTTTTATTTTATGTAATGCAAGCTTGTATATTAATTGAGATTTTATTTCTGCGGTGATGCAGGTTTTCTTCTTTTCAACGATTTATACCAAGGCTCACCGATGAAGAATAATGGAAACAGCAGAAGCCCCCAAAGCGCATTCTCTTTCAATTGTCCAAATGCCGCTATGAGAAAAACTGCAAGAATTCCTAGAAAAAATAAAATAAGATTCTTGTTCATTGCGTTCACTCCTTTCATTTATCTTAACAATAACTGGTAAACACGGCATCCTCTTTCGGCGTTTTTTTCCTTCCCCCTTCATTTGAAAGCCTGAAATTTGAGTTCCATGAATAACTCCCTGTTTTCACTTCCTTCCCGCATCCGAGCTCCCTGTATTCGCCTCTTATCAGCGCTTATCCAATTTCATACCTTTGTTATTTTGTTCCTTATCGGTGTTTTTTCCATTTCTATCGATGTTTCAGCAATTTCTATCGATGTTTCTACGTTTCCTATCTGTGTTTTCTAATCTGCCGCATGCCCCGTACTACCCGGAGTTTCCCCATGATTACGCCATGCCAATTAAGGGTAATCTCTTCCTTAAGAGGAACTGCAAAGCAGTCCGACAAAACCACACCAAAAGGAGAATGATGATGGAAATTTTAAAACGGTTTAGAGACATTATGGCGAGCAATATGAACGCGTTATTGGATCAGGCAGAGGATCCGGAGAAGATGATCGACCAGTATTTGAGAGACCTCAACAGCGACCTTGGAAAAGTGAAGTCGGAAACGGCAGCGATCATGGCGGCCGAAAAGCGGGAACGCCGCGAATTGGCAGAGCTGCAAAAGGAAATTGAAGACATGCAGCGCTATGCAGTGAAGGCGCTTGAAGCACAAAATGAAGACGATGCGCGGAAATTCCTTCAGCGCAAAGCGGAACTGACGGAACGGGAAAAAACGATGCAGACAGCTGTCGAAATGGCAGCGACAAATACGGCACAAATGCGCCAGATGCATGACAAATTGCAGTCGGATATTTCGGAACTGGAATCGCGCCGCACAGAACTCAAAGGGAAAGCATCTATGGCAAAAGCGCAGAACCGCATGAACGAGATGACGTCTTCGATGAACAGCACGGGCGAACGGATTTCTGCGTTCGATAAAATGGAGCAGCGGATCAACCAGGAACTGGACCAGGCCATGTCGATGCAGGAACTTAATAAAGGGTCAGGCACGGACATCAAAGATTTGGCGGCAAAATACGAAACGGATAAGAAAGTGGACGACGAACTGGAATCATTGAAAGCTGGAATCAATGTGGATGATGAGCTGGAAGCGTTGAAATCCCAGATGAACAAAGGCGAATAATGGCTGCCGTGAGAAACGATGTTTCCCGCAGAAAGAGGGGAGGAAGCCGGATTGGTTGTTCAATATAAATGTCCGAACTGCGGATCTGACATGGCGTTCGATGCAGAATCAGGAACGCTTTCCTGCCCGAATTGCGGGCGGCAAGACCGCATTGAAACGTTTCCGGAAGAGAACATCGAACAGACAGTTTCACCGGAGGAAGCTGAAGCAAAAGAATATCATTGTGAAAACTGCGGTGCGGTGATTGTGACCGCGGCCGAGACGACAGCGACGCATTGCAGTTTCTGCGATGCACCAGTCGTGCTGTCGGAGCGGCTGACGGGAGAATTTGCCCCGGCAAAAGTCATCCCGTTCAAGATCAGCAAGGAAGAAGCGGTGGCCGCTTTCCGGAAATGGACAAGAAACGGCCGGCTGACGCCGCGTGGCTTTATGAACGGCGACCGCATTAAGAAAATGACGGGCATGTATGTGCCGTTTTGGCTGTATGATATTGACGGCAAGGCTGAAGTGGCAGCCATCGGCACACGCGTGCATCAATACCAGCGGGGCGACACCATTTATACGGAGACGGATTTTTATGACGTCTACCGCGGCATCGACCTCAGTTATTTGAAAGTGCCGGCTGATGCATCGGAAAAAATGGACGATGAGTTGATGGATAAGCTCGAGCCGTACGATTACCAGGAGCTGAAGGATTTCAGGATGCCGTATCTCGCCGGCTACCTGGCAGAAAAATACGATTACGACGACGATGCCCTGTTTTCGCGGGTCGAATCCAAAATTGTTCCGTATATCGATTCCTACATCAGCGGCACCATTTCAGGCTACTCCACTGTCAGCTATACAAACAAGCAGATTCAGGCGAATAAACAAAAGGCTTACTATACGTTATTCCCTGTGTGGATGGTTTATTATGATTTTGAAAACAAGGAACACACCTTTGCGATGAATGGCCAGACCGGGAAAGTGGTCGGCAAACCGCCGATCAGCGGAGGCAAGGTCTTCGCCTGGTTCGCCGGCATTGCCGCCGGCACGTTCGCGGTGTTGAAAGGCATTGCGTATGTGATAGGAGGTGTTCTTTGGTGAGCAGACGAATGAGCAAAGCACTGTCCATGTTTTTCGTGGTGCTTTTTATCTCCCTGTGGAGTGGAGCGGCCGTATTTGCAGAGACCGATCAGCATGTATACGATAATGCCGGATTGCTGAGTGAAGGAGAAATCCAGGAACTCGAAGCCCTTGCGGCGGAACACAGCCAAAAACACGACGCAGACTTTTTGTTCTTAACAACACCCACAACGGATGGACAGCCTATTACTACATATATGGGCGATTTTTTTGATACATGGAAAGTGGAAAATAACCAGGAAAATGCGGTGCTGCTGACGATTGACATCGGCAGCCGGGAAGTATATCTTGCCGGTTTCGGCACTGCCGAAACTTCGCTCGACAACCAGCGGGTCAATATGGTGCTCGACCGGATCATGCCGTATATGAGCGCCGGGGAATACGGCGGGGCGTTCCATGAAACAGTCACCACATCGAGCCGGTACATGGAATACCGGCCAGGCGTCAATCCGGAAAACATTTTTCTGCAGACCTGGTTCCAGGCAGCGGTTGCTTTGCTTCTTGGCGGTGTAGTGGTCGGTTCGATGATTTTCAATGCAGGCGGCCGGGTGACAACAACATCCCGAACCTATGTGGACAGCCAAAACACCCAGGTCAGGAGCCGGCGCGACCAATTTCGCAACAAAACCGTGTCAAGGCGCAGAGTGCCTAAAAGCAATGGCGGAGGCGGAGGCGGATTTGGCGGCGGTGGCATGACCGGCGGCGGAAGTTCGTACAGCGGAGGCGGACGCAACTTCTAAAAGCGAATCGAATAAAGGAAGGAATGAACAATATGGGGCTTTTCGGCAATCAATTCTCAGACGTAGTGGAATGGGATGAATTCAGGGAAGACATGATCTTCTGGAAATGGCACAACGATGAAATCAAAAAAGGCAGCCGGCTGATTATCCGGCCCGGACAAGACGCCATTTTCATCAATAACGGCAAAATCGAAGGGATTTTTGAAGACGACGGCGATTACGATATCGAATCGGAAATCGTGCCGTTCCTGTCGACCTTAAAAGGATTCCGTTTTGGCTTTAACAGCGGCATGCGCGTTGAAGTGCTGTTCGTTAACACAAAAGAATTCACGGTCCGGTGGGGGACGCAAAACCCTATCAATATTCCTGCGCCTCAATTGCCGGGCGGCATGCCGATCCGCGCAAACGGCACTTTCCAGTTTAAAGTAAATGATTTTACGGCATTGATTGATAAAATTGCGGGGATCCGCGACAGCTATCTCGTCGACGACGTGAAAATCCGGATTACGGCGATACTCGATCAGCTGCTCATGAAGTGGATTACCAAAGAAGGCAAAGACATGTTCAATCTGCAGGCAAATGCCCACGAAATCGGCAAGGGCATCTCGGATGATCTCAATATGGAACTGATGGATGATGGCATGAAAATCACCGGTTTCCAGGTCATGAGCTTCAACTATCCGAAAGAAATCCAGGACATGATCAACAAAAACGCATCCCATGGCATGGTGGGCAATGTGTCGAAATATCAGCAGATTTCAGTGGCAGATGCCATTGCCAAAGGCAATTCTTCCGGTTCCGGCTCTGCAGCGGACATGGCCGGCATGATGGTCGGGATGAATATCGCCAAAGACATGATGGATACCATGAAAGAATCGAAATCCGGAGGCGGACAAACTGCTGGAGGCGACAACGTCCAAGGACCGAACTTCTGCCCGAACTGCGGCCAGAAAAACGAAGGCGCGAAATTCTGTCCGAATTGCGGCCAGAAATTAGCCTAGGCAAATAAAAGGAAATTTCTCCGGCGCTCGAGAATAAAACCAATGGGAAACAAATTCTCAAACACCGGAAAAGAGGAATTCTATTGGAACAGTTACTGGCAGCAATGAAAATACTGGGCGATGACACAATTCAGCGGACTCAGCTGAAGCATCGCATGAATTTGGTGAAAGCATTCGGCATTCAAGACGGGATGTCAGTCATTGAAGTCGGCTGCGGCCAAGGAGACACAACGGTTGCACTGGCAAACGGAGTTGGTGAAAGCGGCCGGGTGCTGGCGGTTGATATTGCGCCGCCGGATTACGGTGCACCCATCACGCTCGGTGAAGCGACGTCTTCTATTGCAGCATCCCCGCTTGGGTCCAGAGTGGAGTTCCGGCTGGAAACCGATTTGCTGGATTTGCCGGAAGGCCGGTTCGATGTTGCGGTCTTGTCGCATTGTTCCTGGTATTTCCGGGATCCGGATCAGCTGCTGATGATCTTCAAAAAGCTGCGCCGGATGGCCAAGCGAATATGTGTCGCGGAATGGGATGTGAATTTCACACAGTTGTCCCAGCGCAGCCATTTTACAGCGGCGGCTATTTTAGCGTTGTACAGCGAGTTTGTTGAAAATGATGGCAATATCCAGCATTTATTTGATTCGCATCAATTGCAGCATTTGCTGGAAGAAGCAGGCTGGAACGTGGCCGAAACCGCAACGGTCGCGGCCTCTTATTTGCAGGACGGTTCTTGGGAAGCGGATTATGCCCGGTCAGTCCAACAGGCTTTTTCAACAGCTCCGCCGCGCATCAGGTCGCTTGCCGGCAGTTTTTATTCCTTGTTGGAAAAAGAGAATATCGCCAGTCTCGACAGCGTCGTAATACTAGCGGAATAGCAGCTGAATACGGATTTAAGCCGATGGGCAGCAGAGCAGCTGCTTTCCATCGGCTTTTTTATATCCGCTTTAATGCGCCATCATTTCATGGGCAATCGTATGGCCATCCATATCGGACGGGTAATAAGTCGGCCAGTTCACCACTTCATCAAGCAAGGCATTCCGGTCGTCGCCCCAATACAAATGATAATGGTCCGCATCGGTTGGTGAGATGCCGTGGTCACTGAATTGGATAAACTGCGGCATGCCCTCGCTGCCTTCTGCCAATTTAAAGACAAAGCGGACGCCCCGGTTGCCGGCTTCGTATGTAAGGGTTTCATAGCCGTCGTATGTATAAGTGCCGGATAGTTCTTTGCCGTTTTGGAAAAAGCTCACTTGGTCTTCGGCGATTACGACTCGCTCCACGTCTGTCTTGTAGCCTTGGGTGTAATACGTTTTATATTCTTCAGCTGTCATGTCATCTGAATGCAGCGCTTTGTCTTCGAACACTTCATCGAGTTCGCCGTTTTCAAGAAGAGGATAGACGGATTGCCAATCGCCTGCCCAGTCGGAGAGGGGACGGTCCTCTACTTGGCTGTCTTCAAAAAAGCCGTCGTAGATTTTTTGTGATTCTTCATCATGGGCATGGCTGTGTTCGTGGTCATGCCCGTGGTCATGGTCATGATTGCTTTCCGTTTCTTTTGTTTCTGCCTGTGCGGTGCTTGAAGCAGTCGTTTCTTGTTCAGCCTCGGATGGATCTGCAGATTGGCATCCGGCTGCGAACAGCGTAGTAAGGGCCAGAATTCCAGCACCTTTGATTAATGAATTTTTCATGTTAACACTCCTTTTCTTAAATCGTAATGATTACACTTTATGATTATACATAAGAAACGCAAGGGTGATAATAAAAAGATTATTCTGTCTTTTAGATTAATGAATAAAGGCGAACAGCCTTTGATTTTTCAAACCCAAAGGCTATTCGGGAAAAATAGGCAATGCTATAAAAAAGTCCTTTTTACCTAGTGAGTTAAACTTGCGCAGCAGTCAGTAAATGCCCTATAATTTGATACATTGTGTCCGAATTTCACAAACTCGGAGAAAGTCATGAACGGATTTTTGGCGCTGTGCCGCCAGCAATTTCAATTAAGAACGGAGAAGAATAAGTATGGACAAAGTTTACAGCACGGCGATCATTTTTCTGGGATCGCTTTTGCTTGGAGTAGCATTCAATATGTTTTTATTGCCGCATGAAATTTTATCAGGCGGAATCACGGGGATTGCGATGATTTTTAGTTTGATGCTGCCGGTCAATGCCGGGATTTGGCTCATTCTATTGAACATACCGGTTTTGGTGTTGGGCTGGATGAAGCTTGGGAAAGTATTCATTTTGAACAGCATTTTCTCGGTAGCAGTGACTTCAATTTCGATGCTCTATATCCCGGTTATGAAAGTGACAGAAGATGCTTTGTTGTCATCGGTATTCGGCGGGGTCCTGGTTGGAGTCGGGGTCGGATTCATCATCCGCTTTTACGGTTCAACAGGCGGCTTTGACGTAATCGGTCTCCTTTTGACAATGAAGCGCGATATTCCACTTGGTTTCTTAGTGTTTGGTCTAAACAGTTTAGTGGTCTTCGTATCAGGCTTTATTTTCACATGGGAACTTGCGATGTACACAATGGCTTCAATTTATATTACTGGGCTTGTGGTTGACCGCATCCACACCCGCCACATCAAGTTGAGCCTGATGGTAGTGACCAGCAAAGGCGATGCCGTCAAAAAGCAATTGCTTGAACATCTTTACCGCGGCATCACGGTGACGGACGGGGAAGGCGCATATTCGGGGAACAAAGTGAAGGTCCTTTACTCGGTCATTTCTCGCTACGAGCTCGCGTATGTCCGTCCGCTTATCAAGGAAATTGATCCAAATGCTTTTGTCAGCATCAGCGAAACGATGGAAGTCATGGGCAACTTCCGCAAAGACGACAATTTCAAGAAAGTGCCTGGCACATCCCAAATGATGTGAGACCGGTATTAACACCCCTTCGAAGCTGAAACTCGGAGGGGTATTTCATTTGCGAAAATATTATCAGAATAATCAAAATAAGTATTTTCAATTTAGGTAATTGGGTTTATGATGAGGGTAGAAGGAGGAGGATTTGAGATGGATCCAACATTTGGTCTGGTGCCTATGCTCGTGCTTGCAGCCATTGCAGTCGTGCTGATCATGACCTATTTCATCTTCCACCACTGGGCAAAATGAACAGTACGGCAAAAGCCGCATCTACATGCGGCTTTTTTAATTTGGCTGGAAGCAGATTGGCTTTATAGTGCTAAATTCGAAAATCGCTGCAATTGGCTGAACTCGCAGCTTGTGGAAGTATCCGAAGGCTATGGGGCAATGAAAGTGGTCCGTTAACTAAATGATTTGCATGCAGGCTACAGCCTGAACCGAAAGAACCGAGGGATTATTTAAGATGGAGGAAATTTAGTCTGGAAACCGAATGGTTAACAGAGAGATTGCTGAAAGGGCGGGATGGAATTGGAACAAAAAGAAATCATCGAGCTGGCGAAAAAGCACGGCTTTGAACTGGAAGGGCGGAAGTGGAGACTGAATGATTCAGGGCTGGATTTTTTGGTGGTGCTTTACGAAGATCCGTCAGGCATGCGTTGGGTGCTGCGCATACCGCGAAGAGCGGACGTGCAAAGTGAAATCCACAAAGAAAAAGCGATTTTGGACGTCGTGGAGCCGAATCTTGTTGTGGCGGCGCCGAAATGGGAAGTCATCACTGACGAAATGATTGCTTACCGGGCACTTCCGGGTGTTCCAGCCGGTACCATCAACAAAGAAGAGCAGCGCTATGATTGGGTGATCAATCCCGAACAGCTGTCTGAGAGTTATGTGGCCAGCTTGGCAAAAGGCATGGCGGCTCTTCATTCGATTCCATTTGAGAAAGTGGAAGCGGGAGGATTGGCCATTCAAACGATTGATGAAGTGAGGAGCCGGATGCTGGAACGAATGGAAGCGGTGAGCGAACAGTTTGAAGTCAGTGATGCTCTTTGGGCACGCTGGCATAAATGGATCGAAGACGATTCTATGTGGCCGGACCATACAGGGTTCATCCATGGCGATTTGCATGCCGGCCATATCCTGATTGACGGGCAAGAAAACGTCACGGGATTCATCGACTGGACAGAAGGCAAAGTGGCGGACGTTTCCACTGACTTTGTCGGCCATTTGCGCGCTCATGGCGAAGAGGAAATGAAGCGGCTGGTGGATGCATACGGAGAGGCTGGCGGCCGCACTTGGCCGAAGATGAAAGAACACATTCTTGAACTGGCAGCCACGTATCCGATTGACATCGCTGAATTTGCACTGAAATCAGGCATTGAGGAATATATGGAAATGGCGCGCGGAGCTTTAAAAGGAGAACAAGCTTAAGCTATTAATATTAAACTTCTAGGCAACTATAAAAACAGCAGGCATCTATCAAAGCGATGCCTGCTGTTTTTAGTTGTCGGCCTTCTTACTGACATGTTGCCGAGGGAAAATCTATGCACAAAAACAAGAGAGGAAAAAGCAATTAAAAACCATCCCCAAAACAGAAGTTCATAGGGATGGTCTTCGCTTTTATACAAACAAATGGCCGAACAAGACCAGGATCGGCAAGGTGATCACTGTGCGCAAAATGAAGATGACGGCCAGTTCCCAGAACTTGACCGGAATATTTGAACGCAGGATCAACAGTCCGATTTCAGACATATAGATGATCTGTGTCAAAGAGACACCCGCCAGAACAAAACGGGTCAATTCGCTTTCAATGCCGCTGCCGAGAACCGCTGGCAGGAACATATCCGCAAAACCGACAAGGAAAGTCGGGGCCGCTTCAGCTGCTTCGGGAAGGCCCAGCAACGTCAGTACAGGAATCAACGGATAAGAGACGATTTTGAACAGCGGTGTGTATTCCGCTACGACCAATGCTACTGTTCCAAGTGCCATTACCAATGGGATTAATGCCAGCCAGATGTCCAAAACGGTTTCTACACCGATTTTGGCGAGCTTTGAAGGGCTTGCAGCGCTGTCCGCTTTGCGGCGGGCTTCTGCAAATCCCCATTTGACAAGAGACACGTTTTCCGGAATAACATCGTCCACTTGTTTGCCAACCGGCGCATAATAGACATCCTTTTTGCGGGACAGCGGCGGAATGCGCGGCATGATGACGGCCGCGACCAGACAAGCAACGGAAACGGCCAAGTAGAACGGCAAAAACAAATGGCCGATGCCGACCACATTGGCGACAACTAAACTGAAGGCGACCGATGCAATCGAGAAAGTCGTCGCAATAACGGATGCTTCACGTTCGGTGTAATAGCCTTCGTCGTATTGCTTCATGGTGACCAGGACACCGACTGGCGCCGCTCCCATCCACGATGCCATCGCATCAATCGAGGAACGGCCAGGCAAAGTGAATACGGGACGCATGAATTTATTGACCAAAACGCCGACAAATTCCATAAGCCCGAATTCAACGAGCAAAGGCAACAGAATGCCGGCGAATAAGAACCAAGTCAATAGGACAGGCGCCAAATCATAAAGGACGACGCCGCCTGTATTGCGGGAAGCGATCGCTTCAGGGCCGATTTCAAAATATGCCATGATGCCAAATGCGAAAGCAATGATGCGTACCGCGAGGCCGAATGGGCCGTTGATAAACGTTGCACGCAGAAAAGGCGAGTTCTTTACAAACTCAGGTTTTATGGCAGTCGCTGCCAGGCTGGCAATGGCTGAAAAGCCGAGAAGGAATAGAATGAATGCAGGAATCACGTTGCTGAAAGTGGACAACAGGAAAGAGGCAAGAATGCCGACGCCGATTGTCACTTCTCCGTTATAAGAAATCGGACATAAAAACAGCAATGCTCCAATCAGGGAAGGAATGAGAAATTTCCATGTTGCAGCTGGAGAAACAGCTTTCTTGTTTTGTTGGAGCATGGTCATATATAAATCCTCCTTACGTTTCTTTAAAATAAGATGTATACAGTATACATTTAAAACTTATAATTATACAATAGTCTGAAGGGTGTAAAACTGCTTTTTTCGCTTTTTTCTTCAACTAGCCTTTATTTCAAAACCCGCCTTAAGTAATAAGAACCAAAAACTTAAGTGGAAAATAATTTTTGTACAAAATATGGCAGGTAATTTTCATCGCCGTATAGTTCATAAATTCCTTAATACCAGGCTTTTGAATGAATTATTTCACTAGATAAAGATAGAATCCACTCGTATTCATTAGACCTATTTTTAATCGGAATAATAAAATTTCTTAGAAAGTGTCCATGAACTCTGCTACTATTGATAAAGACAGATATTTTAAAATATATTTATAAAAGATGAATAATACATCTCCTTTGCCTTGCCAGGCTGGTTGGCCTTCTATATGACTATCCGGATCCTTTCGTCAGCGTATGACTGATGAAAGGATCATTATTTATATCTGCCAAGAAAATGAAGCTGATATAACCAAGTATGAAATTTCATATAGAAGGAAAATTTAATAATGAAATATTTATTTGATAAAGCATAAAGCAATTTGTATAATGATTAATAAACAATTGGGTAAATGAATATTTATACAATTGTGAACAAGGATGTTTAAAGAAAGGAATGTATGCACATGCAAGTCAAAGAACAAAAAAGTGGAGTTTTGCAGCAATCAGCCCTTGAATATATAAAAGCTACTCACCGGAAAATCAAAGACCGCAACCCGGGGGAGTCTGAATTTTTGCAGGCGACATGGGAAGTTTTTGATTCCCTGCAGCCCGTTTTCGAACAGCATCCTGAATATGTGGAAGAAGGCATCTTGGAGCGTATTTCAGAACCGGAACGTTTCATTACGTTTCGGGTGACTTGGGAAGACGACAACGGCAATGTACATGTAAACCGCGGCTACCGCGTACAGTTCAACAGCACACTTGGTCCATTTAAAGGCGGCCTTCGTTTTCACCCGTCGCTGACCGGCAGCGTTGTCAAATTCCTCGGCTTTGAGCAGATTTTTAAGAACGCCTTGACTGGTTTGCCAATCGGCGGAGGCAAAGGCGGATCGGATTTTGATCCGAAAGGAAAGTCCGACCGGGAAATTATGCGCTTTTGCCAAAGCTTCATGACGGAACTCAGCCGCCACATCGGTCCGGATATTGATGTTCCGGCAGGTGACATTGGCGTCGGCAAGAGGGAGATCGGGTATTTGTTCGGCCAGTATAAGCGGATTCGCAATGCTTTTGAAGCAGGCGTCTTTACCGGCAAGAACCCGGACAACGGCGGCAGCTTGATCCGCAAAGAAGCAACGGGCTACGGCACCGTTTATTTTGTCGAAGAAATGCTGAAAGAGCAGGGGCTGTCGTTTGCCGGCAGCACCGTCATCGTTTCGGGTTCGGGGAATGTCTCGATTTACGCGATGGAAAAAGCAATCGAATTCGGCGCCAAAGTGATTGCCTGCAGCGACTCAGAAGGCTATATCTATGACCCGGATGGCATTGATGTTGAAACCGTTAAGCAATTGAAAGAAGTGGAAAGAAAAAGAATCTACAATTACTTGGAGCATCACCCCAATGCCCGGTTTGGAAATGACAAATCCGAAATCTGGACGATTCCATGCGACATTGCCT
The DNA here is from genome assembly GCF_020071995.1 of Planococcus chinensis. Classification (GTDB taxonomy): domain Bacteria; phylum Bacillota; class Bacilli; order Bacillales_A; family Planococcaceae; genus Planococcus; species Planococcus chinensis_A. The sequence goes on from NZ_JABWTK010000005.1 coordinate 296,133, forward strand.
TGCCGTGCGCCACACAGAATGAAATCGGCCGCGAAAGTGCCGAAGTGCTCGTGGACAATGGCCTTAAAGCGCTTGGAGAAGGCGCCAATATGCCTTGCGACGATGAAGCGGTGCGTGTATTGACGCATAACAAAATACTCTTTGCACCAGCGAAAGCGGCCAATGCAGGCGGCGTTGCCGTATCGGCAATGGAAATGTCGCAGAACAGCATGCGCTATTCCTGGACAGCGGAAGAAGTCGATGCGAAACTGCATCAAGTCATGAAAACCATTTATAAAAACTGCATGGAAACTGCCGGGAAATACGGTTCTCCAGGAAACTTAATCGTCGGCGCCAATATTGCCGGCTTCAAGAAAGTGGCGGATGCCATGCTCGATCACGGATTAAGTTAATCAAATAATAAAAGAAATAATTGAAAAAGCGCTTAGACAAGCAATTGTCTGAGCGCTTTTTTTTGTGTGTCAAATCTCCTGTTTCTTCGCCTCACTAAAGGATTCTCTCTTTGAGTAAATTTCCTCCTATTCATACTTTCATCCCGTTTTGGCATGAGGAGATGATAGTCGAATCTCTTCAAGTGGAAAGAAAGATGAACTAATTTTGTTATAAAAATAATTAAACGACAGGAATATTTAACCTTTTTTTAACCTTAGAACTATATTGTAGCAAGTGCAGTTATTTTTTGTGGAAATGGTAGTTCCTAAGAACTGTTTTAGAAAGGGTGACAATTTCTTTCATTATGCAGGATAGGGTGGTTGGATGAACGTTTTAAGTGGGACGATTTGCGCGTCAATGGCGCTATTTTGTTTAGCAGGAGGAGGAACAAATATGGATTATTTACCGCCGGTGCCATCATCAGATTCTCAACCCTCAGAGAACAACGGAGTACTGCAAGACTATGATTCGATTCCTTGGAAAATCGTTTGGAACGAAGAATTTGATGCAGGACCATTGGATTCGGCACGTTGGAATGTGCTGGATGACCCTTATGGATATGGCAATAGAAGCCAGCACTACAAACCAGAAAACATAGAAGTCAGTGAAAGCAATTTAATAATAAATACGAAAAAAGAAACTTCTCAAGGATTCCCTTATACATCAGGAGCGATTACGACAAAAGGAAAGGCCGTATTCAAATACGGAAAAATTGAAGTAAGGGCGAAGCTTCCTTCGGGAAGAGGGCTTTTGCCTGCGATTTGGCTCTGGAACAACGAAGGGAAAGACTTTCCGGAAATTGACATGGTAGAAGTACTTGGCCAGCAGCCGGGGCAAATATGGAACACCATCCATTACGAAGTAAATGGCGTTTACGGGAAAGATTACAAGCTTTCGGAATTGCCTAATCTGACCACTGATTACCATACGTACGGAATTGAATGGGATTCGAAGAAAATAACCTTCTTTGTTGACGGCACTTCTATCTATACCAGCACAACTTATGTACCGAATGAAGACATGTATTTATTCATCAACACCGCTGTAGGCGGAGATTGGGTTGGGGAGCCTGATGAAACCACAGAATTTCCTGTGCAAATGATGGTCGATTGGATTCGTTATTACAAAAAATAGAATAGCTAAGGGGACGGGGAAATGGATATAATTTTACTGGCGGCCTTATTATTATGGGCGGTATTTTTTAGTTTTCAATTAGCATACTTAGTTTTGGCTTTTAGAATTACGCGGGAAGATACCGATGTCAGACATGATCTGCGCGAGAATAAAATGTCGATTTTAGTGCCGGCATATAACGAAGCAAAAGTATTGAAAAGCTGTTTTTCAGGATTTAAAAATTTAGCTTACGAAAATTTCGAAATGATTATTATCAACGATGGATCAGATGATAATTCCATGAAGCTATTGGTGGATTTATTGAATTTGAAAGAGGAAAAGCTAACCCCACGAGATATATTGGCGTACAACCCGGTCATTCGAACTTTTGTGTCATCTGCTTACCCAAATGTTAAAGTGCTTGATAAAGTAAATGGCGGCAAAGCAGATGCGTTAAATGCCGGAGCTGATTATGCTAGCGGAGACATTATTATCACTTTAGATGCGGACAGTATCCTGCAGAAAAATGCTTTGACGCATATAAACGAAGCCATGCAAGATCCTAACGTCATTGCTGGCGGCGGGATGGTGCATGTTGGCCAAATGTACAAGGATTCAAAGCCGTCGTTTAAAGGGAAAGGGCTTGTGAGATACCAATTGTCTGATTATATGCTGTCGTTTTACATCAAAAGATTCGTGCAATCAAAATTCGGTCTGGTGTCTGTAGTTTCCGGAGCTTTTGGTGCATTTAGAGCTTTTGCCTTATACGAAGCGGGAGGATATAAAAAGACAATTGGCGAGGACATGGAAATCACCCTTAATATGCAGCAGCTGATTAAAAACACTTATACAAAAGGCAAGCTGGTCTTCATACCGAAAGCTGAGTGCTACACAGAAGTGCCTGCTGACTACAAGAGCCTATCGAAGCAGAGAATCAGATGGCAAAAAGGCTTTATCGATTCTTTGAAAATTTACCGCAAGGACAGAGTGAAGAAATTAGGCTTTAAACTTGTTTTCTTTGTTTTCATCGACTCGATACTGCCTGGGGTTGTTGGGATTTTCACTACTTTTCTTCTGGCATACTCGATTGTCACGGGCGGAATGCTGGGGCTGACTCTCTTATTGCTGGCAGCTACAGCCGCTTTGCAAATTGTGCAGCGAGTAGGAGCTTATGTAATTTCAAGAAGATACGGACACAAATACTCAAAAAGCGATTATGCCAGAATCACGTTGTTTTCAGTTGTTGAACTCGTCACATACCGGGTTTTGGATGCCTACTTTTTCATGTATGGATCGATTGCCTATTTGGTTCAACGGAATCATACGTGGAACAAGCTGGAGAGAACCGGAATCGTCTCAATCTATACAAATGAAATCGTGAACGAAAAACCAATTTCAATCACAGATGCACTGCCGTTAAAAGAAGCTATCGTAGAAATAGCTGCAGTCTTTGATACGGAATTGGTACCGGATGAAACTTTTGAAAGTGTGCCGGAAAAGTTTCAAGATCTTGTATCTAAAAACATGTTGGAACCAGTGAATGAGCTTTTACTGGAAGTAAGTTCTGAAGCTCCATCCCTCACCAAAAATGTCTGAGATTGCAATAACTCTATTAAAGTTAGATTGAAAATTATGTATTTTTAACTCGCTCTTTAAATTCAAAATTTGAGGAGCGCGTTTTATTTTAACTATTATTAGTTCTACAAGGCAAATTATGAATGTTCTTATTTTACCTTGTTTTGGCCGCTTGGGGCTTGGAATTCAAACACCTTACTTCTACCAATTTCAATAAGTATATTTAAAAAAGACTGAATTATTTTTAAAATACTTATTGCGTTATCAAAAATGAGCTGTTATTGTTATCTCTATCGAATATTTAGACAACTTCATACTGTTTTTCTTATCAAGAGAGGTCGAGGAACTGGTCCGATGAAACCTCAGCAACCTGCAGCTATTCAGCGGCAAAGGTGCTAATTCCAGCAAGTTTTTATACTTGATAGATAAGAAGATACCCTTAACTTATTTACTGATGCAAAGGCTCTTCTTTATTGAAGCGCTCTTGCATTTTTTTTATTGTTTAAACCTATTAAGTTAATAGGATTAATAAGTGATTGGAGGAAAAGGAATGGTTTATCAGCTTGGTATTTTGGATCAAAGTCCAATGTTCGAAGGGAAAACGGGTGCCTATGCGCTCAGAAGAACAGTAGAACTGGCGCAAAAGGCGGAACAGTGGGGATATGGGCGTTTTTGGGTTTCTGAACATCATAACAGTGAGACGGTGGCGGGATCTTCACCGGAAATATTGATGTCACACGTATTGGCTAAAACCGAAACGATCCGCGTAGGTTCTGGAGGCGTCATGCTGCAGCATTACAGCCCGTATAAAGTGGCGGAGAACTTCAATTTGCTGGCTAGTCTTGCTCCCGGACGTGTAGACCTAGGCATCGGCAAAGCGCCGGGTGGGTTGCCGTTATCAACAAAAGCCTTGAATTACGGATCTGCAAATCAAGAAATTACTTTTGAAGAGCGCCTCGTTTTGCTGGATGAGCTGCTTGAAGATTCCTTGGCGGATAATCATCAGTTGTCGGGGATTCAAGCGACGCCCCTTCCGCCTGAGAATACAGAAAACTTTCTGTTGGGGGCAAGTCCTGAAAGTGCGGAACTTGCTGCCCGCCTTGGCTGGAGTTTTGTTTACGCCTTGTTCATCAACAGTGATGCTGCCGTCTTGGAAAAAGCGGCAGAAGCTTACCGGAACAAAAACGGAAGCGGCCGTGTCCTGGTCGCTGCTGCTGTGGTGGCAGCCCCGACGGAAGAAGAAGCTAACCGCCTTGCAGGTGATAAAAAGATTTATAAAGTGCATTTGGAAAGCGGCCGGACCGTAACGCTCGTCAGTGCTGAAAGCGCGGAGGAGTTTGGCCGCCAGGCGGGTGAACCGTATACGACGTCCGTCCAGGATGCCAATGTTATTAAAGGGACGCCGGAGACAATCCACAGGATATTTGATGATTTCCACCAGCGGCTCGGAATAGCGGAATTTATCCTTCATACGCCGATTGAAACCGAAGAAGGGCGGCTGCGGTCATTCGAATTGCTCAGTCCGCTCCATGCACAAAACACAAAGGAGGAAGATACCTATGTCTAACAAAAAACAAATCAAATTTGGCGTGATGCTTCACGGTGCAGGAGGGCATATGAATGCCTGGAAAGATCCTTCTGTTCCTGCAGATGCCAGTGTTAATCTGCAGCATTATACAGAGGCAGCGCAAAAAGCGGAGCGCGCCGGCATCGATTTTGTTTTTGTGGCAGATGGACTGTTCATCAACGAAAAGTCGATCCCGCATTTTCTAAACCGTTTTGAACCGATTACGATTCTTTCCGCTTTGGCTTCGGTGACAACGCATATCGGCCTTGTAGGAACTTTGTCGACTTCTTACAGCGAACCCTTTACGGTGGCAAGGCAATTTGCTTCCCTCGATAAAATCAGTGGCGGCCGTGCTGGGTGGAACGTCGTGACATCTCCTTTAGAAGGTTCCGCGACTAATTACAATAAAGGCGAGCATCCCGAGCATGCGCTGCGCTATGAAATTGCGGATGAATACTTGGAAGTCACAAAGGGCTTATGGGATTCCTGGGAAGACGACGCTTTTGTGCGGAACCGTGAAACGGGCCAATTTTTCGACCATGAGAAAATGCACGCATTGAACCATAAAGGCAAGCATTTTTCTGTGGCAGGGCCATTGAATATCAGCCGTTCGGAACAGGGGCAGCCGGTCATCTTCCAGGCAGGCGCTTCGGAATCGGGCAAAAGTTTTGCAGCGAAGCATGCAGAAGCAATCTTTACACATGCCAATAGCCTGGAGCAGGCCCGGGCTTATTACAATGATGTCAAAGATAAAGCCGAAGCAATCGGCCGCAACCGGGACGAGCTATTTGTTTATCCAGCCTTGAGCCCGATAGTCGGGGCGACGCTTGAGGAAGCAGAAGCAAAATACGAAGAGATCCAAAACCTGGTAACGATTGAAGAAGCTTTGAATTACCTGGGCCGTTACTTTGACCATTTTGATTTCAGCCAGTTTCCGCTGGATGAACCGTTTCCGGAAATCGGAGATGTCGGCAAAAACAGTTTCCAGTCGACAACAGACCACATAAAGAAAAGAGCACGGGAACATGGTTTAACACTTCGCCAAGTGGCGATGGAAGAAGCTACGCGCAAAGGTTCATTTTTCGGTACATACGAACAGATTGCCAACCAATTGATCCAATGGGTCGAAGAAGGAGGCGCAGATGGCTTTATCGTTGGCCATCATGTACTCGGAAGGGATTTTGATGCTTTCCTTCAAAACGTGCTGCCCATCTTAGAAGAACGGGGGTATTATAGCCGGAGTTATGGGCACGATACTCTGCGGGGCAATCTGGGCTTGCCGTTTAAAGAAAACCGCTACAGCAAAGAAAAACAAACAATTACCCAATAAGAGGAGGAAATGAAAATGGCTCAATCCCCATCAATCATTGTCTGGTCGAAACAAGGCTGCCATTACTGTGCAGAAGTGAAAGAATACTTGGAAGCGAATCGCTTATCTTACAAAACGGTGGACGTGACTGAAAATGACGACCGCCGCGATATTTTGGAAATCAAATACGGCGTCCGTTATGTGCCGGTGGTGGAAATCGGAAAAGACAATGTGTACAAAGCTGTTGTGGAACTGGGAATTGAAAATTTGGAAGAGGCGTTGGAACAAGCGGGCGCTCTGATTAAATCTTAAGAAAACAGACAGGGGTTGGTGAAGGATGAAGACACTGAAAAACACGAAAATATTTTTGCTGCTAATCAGTTTGCTGCTGATTGTTGCAGGCTGCTCGCAATCTGGGGCATCAGATAGCCAGACGGCAAACGCTGGAACAAAAGAACCGGCAACTGGCGGCAATTTGACTTATGCACTGGCGACCTCACCGGATACATTAGACCCGCACCGCAGCAGTTTGGCTGTATCGGTTCGCGCATTCCGTACGATTTATGACAGCCTGGTCGTACAGGATGAAAACAATGAAATCCAGCCATGGCTGGCAACGGAATGGGAAGTGTCGGAAGACGGCAAGAGCTATACGTTTAAGCTGCGGGAAGACGTGACATTCCATGACGGCACGCCGTTCAACGCAGAAGCTGTTAAATACAACTTTGACCGCATCATCAACCCCGAAACGAAAGCCTTGAACTCCGTGGCGCTCTTGGCACCCTATGAATCGGCTGAAGTCGTAGATGAATTTACCGTTAAATTAAATCTAAGTACGCCTTCCGCTTCGTTCTTAAGCAATTTGAGCCAGGCGATGCTCGGCATCGTGTCTCCGACAGCTGCTGAAAAAGACGGCGAGCAATTCGGCAAAAACCCGGTCGGCACCGGCCCATTCAAATTTGTCAGCTGGACTGAAAACACAGAAATTGCCGTTGAAAAAAATGAAGAGTATAACTGGGCACCAGCTTATGTAGAAAACCAGGGAGCACCTTACTTGGATACGTTGACGTTCAAAATCATTCCGGAAGAAGCGACGCGCATCGGCAGCGTCCAAAGCGGGCAAGTGCTGGCAGCGGAAACCGTGCCACCGCAAAATATCGTCGCATTGGAAAATGATCCAGAAAACCATTTATTGAAAGTTAATACTCTTGGTTTGCCTTATACCTTGTTCTTTAATCAGCGGGAAGAGCCATGGAACGATGTCAATGTCCGAAGAGCGGTCTTGCAGGCAGTTGATGTGGATGCCATTGTAAAAACCTTATATATGGGCACTTACGAAAGAGCTTGGTCTCCGCTCAGCCCTGGAATACTAGGATATGACAAGTCGCTGGAAAACAGCTGGGAAACCGATATAGCCGCAGCCAATAAATTACTGGACGAAGCGGGTTACGCAATCGGGGCAGATGGCGTCCGTGAAAAAGATGGCGAGAAATTGACGTTGAATTATGTGGATGCTTCCCCGAACCGTGAGAAACGAAATGACATTGCAGTCATCGTCCAACAGCAGTTGAAAGAAGTGGGCATTGCAGTGGAAGTCAATATTACGCCGGATTACAGAACGGTCATTTATGAAAATAGCGAATACGATCTTTACGGCAACAGTATGGTGAACTCGGATCCGAACGCACTTCGCAATATTTATCACACGCCTGAAAAAACAAGGGTGCTTGAATCACTTGTAGGAGGCTACGATGAGCGTCTGGATGAATTGCTTGAGCAGGGGACAGTAGAAGCCGATCCTGTGAAGCGCGAGGAAATCTACAAAGAAGCACAGCACATCATCATTGATCAGGCGATGATCATTCCGGTTTATGTATTCCCGTACACAGTTGCTGCTTCAAATAAAGTTGACGGCATCGTCTTTGATACGCTGGGATATCCGTTATTCAATGATGCCAATATCAGCCAGTAACGAAGGAGGCAGAAGAAATGGGCTTGTACAATAAAGTGCTGGGGCGGTTGGTCAATGCAGTGCTTTCGATAATCGGTTCATTGGTACTCGTATTTTTCATCATCTATATGATGCCCGGTGATCCGGTGTTATCTATGGTAGATCCTTCAACAGCAACACCGGAAGCAATTGAAAATATGCGGGTGGAATTAGGCCTTGACCGCCCATTCTACAGCCAATTTGCCGATTATTTCAGCCAGATGATTCAAGGAGATTTTGGGCAGTCGCGGATCACCAGCGAGCCGGTGCTTGATAAAATTCTCATGCATTTGCCGGCAACCTTAGCCTTGTCTTTGGCAAGCATCCTATTCTCCATCATCATTGGCGTAGGGTTTGGCGTATTATCAGCCATATACCGCAATCGCTGGCTGGATTCAGTAGTTCGCATCATCGGCCTGTTCGGCATTTCGATGCCGACTTTCTGGTCGGGGATCCTGCTGCTTTTGGTCTTCTCTGTCCAACTGAACTGGCTGCCGATTATGGGCTCGGATGGACTGGCGACTTTGGTGCTGCCGGCACTTGCGCTCGGCTTTGTCGGTGCCGGTTTCATTATCCGGATGGTCCGTTCGAGCATGGTGGAAGTCCTCGATGAACAGTTTATTTTGATGCTTCGGGCAAAAGGCTTATCTGAACGCTTGGTCATGTATCGGCATGCACTCCGCAATGCCCTGATTCCGGCGATTACTGTCATCGGCCTCCATATCGGAGAGCTGCTGGCGGGGACTGTGGTCATTGAAACGGTTTTCTCGCGCCAGGGAATTGGCCGCATCATTGCCGATGCCATCATGTCGAAAGATATGCCTGTCATCCAGGGCGTCATCTTTTTCAGTGCTATCGTTTACGTCCTGGTTAATCTATTAGTGGATCTGTCGTATTCCGTGGCCGATCCAAGGATCCGCCGTTCAGCTGGAACGAGGTAAGAAAGGGGAGAGGCATTCATGAAAAATGTTAGTGAAAGTCCAGCTGCCAGACTGCCGAGATTAAAAGCATTCCAGCTGAAAGGCAAATTGTCGGCTTCCAATTTATCGGTTTTTTCCGCCGGTTTTGTTTTGTTGTTTATCATCCTGTGTGCGCTGTTTCCGGCTTGGATAGCGCCGTATCCACCGACGAAAATGTTCACCGATCAGATTTTGGCGGCACCGAGTGCAGCTCATCTGTTCGGAACAGATTATTTTGGCCGTGATGTGTTCAGCCTGGTGGTCCATGGCAGCCGGGATTCCTTGATCATCGGCGTGGCAGCAGTATTGGTGGGCGGTTTGATTGGTGGAGCCCTCGGCGCCATTGCCGGATATGCCGGTGGAATCATCGATGCGATATTCATGCGCATTGTAGAAATCCTCATGACGATTCCAGGAATTCTGCTCGCCCTCGCCATAGCAGCAGCTCTCGGGCCCAGTTTGAAAAATATTGTACTGGCAATCGCCATTTCGTCCATTCCCGGCTACGCACGCGTGATGAGAGGGCAGATGATTTCCATCAAAAAACGCCCGTATATCGCTGCTTCCCGATCTATCGGGACGTCAAATGTACGCATTTTGCTGTGGCATATCCTGCCGAATGCCTGGCCGCCGATCTTGGTCATGGCGACAATCGGCTTGGGATCAGCCATCTTGACAGGTGCGGGCCTCAGTTTTCTTGGCCTGGGAGTGATTAAAGAAGTGCCGGATTGGGGCGCTCTTTTGTCGCAAGGCCGCAATTACTTGACGGCTGGCTGGTGGATGGCGACTTTTCCGGGTCTTGCCATCACAGCTTTTGTGCTGGCCATTAATATTGTCGGCGACAAACTGCAGGAAGAAACCAATCCGAAATTGAGCAAGGGGAGATAGGTGAGCAGCGATGACACAATTATTAGAAGTGCAAAATCTGCAAGTGGATTTTGAAGGGAAAGAGAATCGCCTCACTGCGCTAAAAAATGTCTCCCTGCTAATAAAAAAAGGTGAGACGGTATGTGTAGTGGGCGAATCGGGCAGCGGGAAAACGGTCTTGTCCAAGTCAATCATGCGCTTGATTGAGTACGAAAATGGAAAAATTGCAGCCGGCCGGGTTTCGCTGGACGGAACGGAATTGACCGGTTTGTCGCAAAAAGAATTGCGAACGGTGCGCGGCGACAAAGTGGCCATGATTTTCCAGGAGCCAATGGCAGCTTTTGATCCGGTTTTCACAATCGGCCAGCAAATTATCGAAGCAATCCAGGCGCATAAGCCAACCAATAAAGTCCAAGCAAAAGCCCGGGCCTTGTATTTATTGGAGCGCGTCGGCATTTCCGATGCGTTCTTGCGTTTCAAGCAATACCCCAATGAACTGTCTGGAGGCATGCTGCAGCGTGCGATGATTGCGATGGCGCTTGCCTGCGAACCGGACCTGCTGATTGCAGACGAACCGACGACCGCGCTCGATGTCACAATCCAGGCGCAGATTCTGCAATTGTTGGAAGAACTGAAAGAAGAGTTCGGCATGTCGATTTTGCTGATTACACACGATATGGGAATTGCTGCAGAAGTGGCGGACCGTATTGTTGTCATGTACACAGGGGAAATCGTCGAGCAGGCAACGAAGGGGCAATTGTTCTCTGTACCGCATCATCCCTATACAAAAGGATTGCTGCAATCGGTGACAAAATTGGACAGCGACCGCAGCCAAAAACTGTTTTCCATTAAAGGCACGATTCCGCCATTATCCGATTTGCCAAGCGGCTGTTCGTTTCATCCGCGCTGCCCGTTTGCTACAGATAAATGCCAAAGCGAAAAACCTCAGCTCCGTGTTGTTAACGGCCGCGAAACGGCATGCTGGCATGCGGAGGAATTGGTGGAGCGCAAGGAATGGATTCAGAATGCCACAGCCATATTGCCAGCTGCTAAAGAAGAGAAAACGGAAGTTGCTGAAGATTTGATTGTAGTGAGAGGGCTCAGCAAGTTTTATCCGATTGGCCAAAAGGGGGGATTCTTTAAAGCGCAAAGCTATACGCGCGCAGTTGAAGATGTCTCGTTCTCCATCAAAAAAGGGGAAACGTTCGGACTCGTCGGAGAATCAGGCAGCGGCAAATCGACACTCGGCCGTGTGTTGCTGCAGCTGGAAAAAGCGACGAGCGGAAAAGTGGTGTTTGATGGAACCGACCTTTCTGTGCTCAGCACGAAAGAACTGCGGGAGCAGCGCCGGCACATGCAGATGATTTACCAAGATCCATATGGTTCCGTCAATCCACGCTGGAAGGTCGGCGATATTATCGAGGAACCATTAAAAGTCCATCAGCCTTCCAACCCGAACGCAAACCGCCAAAAAGCGAAGGAATTGCTGACAGCTGTCGGATTGAACGGCAATGCCTATGACCGGTATCCGCATGAATTTTCGGGCGGTCAGCGCCAGCGCATTGCCATCGCACGTGCAATCGCTTTGAATCCGAAATTCGTTTTGGCGGATGAAGCGGTATCGGCGCTTGATGTGTCGGTTCAGGCACAAATTATTAATTTGATGAAAGACCTGCAGCAGGAACTTGGGCTTACTTATTTGTTTATCGGACACGGCTTGAATATTGTCCGCCATATTTCCGACCGGATCGGTGTGATGTATTTAGGGCAGCTCGTTGAAATTGCTGAAAGCGAAACCTTGTTCCTGCGACCGGCGCATCATTACACGAAAGGCCTTATCGCCTCGATACCGGCAATCGATTCAACGTCAGGGAAACGGGGGAAACAGGCATACGTCCCAGGAGAGATTCCTTCCACTTCAAAGCCGCCATCCGGCTGCCGTTTTCATACACGCTGCCCAGCTGCTACAGAACGCTGCCGTTTGGAAGCGCCGCCTCTGCGTGAAGTGGAGCCGGACCATTTCGCAGCCTGCCATTATCCAGCATTGTAAAAGTAAAGATACAGTTCATAAGAACCAGCTGAAGAAAAGTTTTTTCTTCAGCTGGTTTTTATTTGGGGAGCTACTTTTTCCCCGATAATCTGAAGTTGATTCAATGAAGACAAGGGTGGCCAAGTATTTCTTATCACTGGTTCCAACCGGTTCTATCGCAGTTATTTGAAGTCTTATCGATGTTTTAAGACTTTCTATCGACGTTCTTCAATTTCCTCTTCATTTCCTCTCTTTACGCAATCCTCACATTTTTTAACACTCTCTCAACAATTCCTTCACATTGGACCCGTACACTTAATGAATAACAAACGAGAAAATCAGAGGGGGAAACGACATGAAGAAATGGGCTACGGGTGCAGGAATATTGGCGATGACGGCAATGCTCGTTGCGTGCAGCGGAGAAGAAGCGGCGAATAACGCCGAAGCGGAAAGTACGGGCAGCGGTGCAGGCCTATCCGGTCCACTTGATTTCTATACGTCTCAGCCCGATGCGGATGCACAGGCATTGGTTGACGCGTTCACGGAAAAGAACCCGGAAGTGGAAGTCAGCATTTTCCGTTCAGGCACAGAAGAAGTGGTATCGAAAATACAGGCGGAAGACCAGGCAGGGAATATACAGGCTGATGTCTTGCTAGTAGCGGATTCCGTGACATTCGAGAACTTCAAAAAAGAAGAACTTCTGCTTCCGTACAAGTCGCCGGAAGCAAAAGCAATTGATAAAGCATATGTGGATCCCGACGGCGCTTATACCGGAACAAAAGTGATGGCGACCGGTCTGATCGTCAATACGAACGAAGTGAAAGAGTTGCCGGACAGCTGGAATGTATTGGAGGAAGAAGCGGCAAAAGGTAAAGCGGTGATGCCAAGTCCGCTGTATTCCGGAGCAGCTGCGTACAACCTGGGTGTTATTACGAAGCAGGACGGCATGGGTTGGGAATTTTATGAAAACATGCGCGCCAATAACATCACTATTACGCAAGGAAACGGCGCTGTACTGGAAGGTGTTGCGATGGGCGAACAGCAGTACGGTATAATCGTTGATTACTTAGCCGCGCAGGCGAAGAGCGACGGATCTCCGGTGGAACTGGTATATCCGAAAGAAGGCGTACCGGTCATTACCGAGCCGATAGGTATCCTGGCGAATACTGATAACGAAGAAGCGGCCCAGGCTTTTGTTGATTTTGTCTTGTCGGAAGAAGGCCAGGAATTGGCGTCGGAACAGGGGTATACCCCAATCCGAGAAGGCGTTGAAGCGCCGGAAGGCTTAAAATCATTGGACGAAATAAAGGTATTGGAAGCTGATTCGGTGGGATTGCTCCAAACGCGCGATGATGACAAAGCGACATTCGGGAAAATCTTCGGTCAATGACCGATTTTCCTGGAGTAAGGAGTTAACAACATGATGGCTAAACAGCAGGCAATTGGAGAGAGGAAAAAGGGGACGCCTTCTTTCTCGCTCTTTTTTCAAAACAAAAACTTCTATAAAGGCATCGGCCTGCTTGCGGTATTCCTGCTTTTTCTGCTGCCGGTGCTCCGGCTTATCTGGCTCAGTTTTTTTGATAAGAGCGGACTGACATTGCAATATTACCAACAGGTACTGCAGGAAACAGCAACTTGGGTGACTGTCCAAAACACGCTGATCATCGTATTGGGCTCTACACTGTTGGCCCTTGTGCTGGGCGTTGCGTTCTCCTGGATTATGGCATATGTCGAGGTGAGGGGGAAACAGGCGATGCAGCTGTTCATTTTTCTGCCCTTTATCATTCCTTCCTATATTACAACGCTCGCATGGACGCAGTTTTTTAGTGGATCGGGACCAGTGGCAGCTTTATTATCGAGGCTTCCAGGAAATTTGGAAGTACCGAATTTGTACAGCATCGGCGGCATCGTCCTACTTCTCGGCTTGTCGCATTATCCACTCGTCTATCTGTTTACAGTCCATGTCTTCCGAAAGATTCCGCGTGACTTGGAAGAAGCGGCAGCGACGTCCGGCTTGTCGAAAAAGCAGGCATTCCGAAAAGTGGTGATGCCGTTGGCACTCCCTGGAATAGCGGGCGGCGGGTTGATTGCCTTTTTATCAAATCTCGACAATTTCGGCATTCCGGCATTTTTAGGAACGCCGTCGAATATCCGGGTATTAAGCACTTATATTTATGAGCAGGTAGTGGGCTTTGGTCCAGAAGCATTCTCTCGTGCGGCCGTGTTATCCGTTCTGCTTGGGATTATTGCACTGCTGGGCACATTGCTTCAATGGTTTTTGCTTCGTCGGAGCCGCGTCACGGAGACAGCGCGCAGTGATTCGGAGCCGCGCATTTTCCTGAAGCCTGCCAAAAGAAGAGTGCTGGAAGTTTCGCTCTGGGCGTTTTTGCTGGTAACGAGCGTGATGCCGCTGATGGCAATGGCTGCATTGTCGCTGATTTCTGCATACGGCGTGCCGTTTACATTGGAGAATTTGTCTTTGAAAAACTATGAGCATGTATTTTTAATTGATGCAAAACCGGCGGCTGCATTAGCGAACAGCCTTAAGCTCGCGCTGGTTACAATGGCCATTTGCTTGATTCTGGGCACAATGCTCGCCTATCTCCGGTTTAAATACCCGGATTGGAGCACAAAAACAGCGGAATTGTTCATCACAATTCCGTATGCGCTGCCTGGAACCGTATTCGCACTTTGCATGATTTTCATGTGGATGGAACCGGTGCCTGGCTGGAATCCGGGAATTTACGGGACCGTACTGATTCTTTTTATCGCCTACACCACCCGGTTTCTCGTGCTGCAGATCCGCGGCAGCCACACGGCATTCCTGCAAATCGATCCGTCGATGGAAGAAGCGGCGAGAACAGCCGGCGCAAAAGGCTGGACAAAGTGGTGCAAGATTTTATTGCCATTATTGTTTCCCGGCATACTCAGCGGTGCCTTGCTGGTGTTTCTGATGGCGTTGACGGAACTTACCGTATCGAGCCTGCTCTGGTCTTCCGGTTCTGAAACGGTGGGCGTCGTCATTTTCAGCTATGAGCAGGCAGGCTACTCGACGTATTCAACTACGTTCTCAACGGTTCTTGTGCTGGGCATTCTGTTCGGAGGCACTTTGTTTATGGGGCTCGGCAAGCTATGGGACAGAAAGGTGCTGAAAACAAAATGATTAATATGGAAGGCGTTTCAAAAAAATATGGAAATTTTACAGCGCTCTATTCCGTGGATCTAAAAATAAAAAAAGGAGAATTCATTGCGGTGCTGGGTCCTTCTGGCTGTGGCAAGACGACGCTTTTAAAACTGCTCGCAGGCTTTATGGGACCGACAGAAGGCAGCATCGCCATGGACGGTACGCAGATGGCTACGGCGAAAAAAGTTGTGCCTCCGGAAAAACGCAATATCGGCATGGTGTTCCAGTCGTTTGCCTTGTGGCCGCATATGACCGTCGCCGACCATGTCAAGTTTCCGCTCCAACACCATCCGAACAGGGAAAAAGAAGGCAAGGCTGGAGTCGGGTTACGAATCCAGGAAGTGCTGGAGCTAGTCGGGCTGGAAGCATTTGCGAAACGCTTTCCATCGGAACTTTCCGGCGGCCAGAAACAGCGGGTGGCACTGGCTCGGGCGATTGCCCCGCTGCCGAATCTGCTTTTGATGGATGAACCGTTCAGCGCGCTGGATGTCGAATTGCGGATGGAGATGCGGAAAGAAATTCAAAAGCTGCATAAGGAAACGGGTGCATCCATTGTTTTCGTGACGCATGACCAAGGTGAAGCGCTGGCGATTGCAGATAAGATCGTGGTAATGAACGCCGGGCGGATTGAACAAGTTGCTCCGCCGGAAGTGATTTATACACGCCCGGAAACGCCGTTCGTGGCGACATTTGTCGGCAAATGCAATCTCGTTGAAGGGCAGTGGCAAAAGGGCGGCTTTGTACCAGCCGGCGACGCGAAAAGCATCTGGCCGGACCTTGGAGTGGCCCGCAGTTTTAAAGCGGACGGCATCTACCCGGTGCGGCCGGAACAACTGCAACTATCAACGTCGGGGAAATCAGGACTCCAGGGACGTGTCTCTTTCGTCCAGTACCAAGGGTACGAAATCCATTATACAGTAGAAGTGGATGGAGCAATGTGGACGGTTCATGAACCGGCTAATGCTCAACGGTTTCATACGGGAGATGCGGTTGCCGTGTGCTTGAAGGCGGGCGTGCTGCAGGAGAGAGAATTAGATGCGGTTCTGAAGTGAAGGAGTGTCTGAACACATATATTTTTTTAGGAAAATAAATTGTTGTGAACTTAAATGAAAAGTTTAAGAAGCCGTCTTCTTGTTGGCAGTTTCGCTTTTCGCTTGTGAAAAGCAATCAAAAATAGGGGATGGGAATTTTGTTGGAGACAAAAAAGTTTCCGGAATATGCTGAACGCATACAAATTCCGTCAAAGTACACAGAACTTCCTGAACGCACACAAATTCCATCAAACGCACATAAAACAAAAAATCCGGAAACCGCCAATCGGTTTCCGGGTTTTTCTGCGTCTTTCTTTATTATCTCGGAGCTTTTCGTTAGTTCTATACTTGCGGTGTTATTGCCGCTGCTGCTTTTCGATCCTGTGCGTCATGCAGTTTCACCATAACAAAGCGTGCAATCGGCTGGATGACCAGACTTTCTGCAGCAAGCACGATGATGAAGTTGCGCGGCCAGTACTGCAGCCAGTTGCTAAAGAGTTCCGGATGGAAACCATTGCCGACCATATCACCGATCAAAGTCATTGCAGCGGACATTCCGAGAACAGTAAAGAGAATACGGAATAGGATTTTTGAATTGAAGCTGTCCGTCGGCTTGGTGAATTTAGCGGTTAAAGCTTCGGCAATACGGCCGAAAATAGCAGGTTCAATGACCATAACAATAATCCACATGATTGGCAGCATTTTTAAAATGGCAAAAGCAATCTCTCCATTAAACTCTCCGGCAAAGTAAATGGTGCTGAATGAAGTCATAAATAAAACAGTTAAGGTCGAGATGGTGGCGCCGTATAACAGACCCTCTTTGCCGTTGCGGGGCAATCTTTTTTCTTGATGCATGTTTTTCTCCTTTCCAAAAGCGTTTCTTGAACTTTGGCATGTCATTAAACTAGCTATACATTTTGAATAAGCTGTTTTTTGCAGCCATGCTTAATTAAATTGATGCTCTGTTCAATCTGTTTTCAACCTTAACAAAATGAATGGCTTTTTCGTAAGTGTCCATTATGTGTCTCTTTTATTTTTAATTTCCTTTAATTTCTCAGTAGACACATAAGAGGGGAAAGTTTAGGGGGTCAACTAATCGGGAAAGTATATTGAATGTATAAGAAACTAAGCATATGGGAACTTTTCTTTAGGAGGAGATTACGATGGCAAACCATACAACATCCAACCAAGAAGCAATCGAAAAAGTCAAAGAGCTGATCAAGGATATCGAAGTGGCGATGTTCACGACCTTTTCGAATGGCAAAGCGGTGTCGCGCCCGATGCAGACGCAGGAAACAGAATTTGATGGGGATCTTTGGTTTATGACGATGAAAGATACATCGAAATACCAGGAACTCCTGGCTAATCCTAATGTGAACCTTGCCTACTCAGGAAAATCATACGTATCCATCAGCGGAACAGCTGAATTCAGCGAAGACATGGAAAAGAAAAAAGAGTACTGGAATCCGGTATTCGGCAAATTGCTCGAAACGACGTACGATGACCCGAATGTGGTGTTGATCAAAGTGACGCCGGAAACAGCGGAGTATTGGGAATCGGGTACAACGCTAAAAACCGTGAAAAAATTTGCTAAAAAGTTGACGACCAAAGAAACCATGGGCGATGACGATGAATTGAACGATACGGTCGAATTCGAACGCCATTACGGCAGCGACAGCTGAATAGAAGCAGAATGAAGGCCAGCCGGCCAGCCGCAATGGGCTGGCCTTTTCGTATGGAGAAAAGGTTTATTAATCCCGGGAATTCGCTTAGAGTAGAAAGAAAGAAGCATTTTGCAGAGGATGAGGATTGTGAAGTTTTTTGCCACCCATGATGAACAGATTGCCATACTGCAAGAACGCGGGCTGCTTGTAGTAGACGAAGCGGCTGCGAAACGCATTTTGTCGCGTGAGAATTACTATGCGCTGATCGATGGCTATAAAGAGCCGTTTCTCGAGAAGGATGAGCGCCTGAATCCGTATCAAGTTGAGCAGTATACCGAAGGGACGGAGTTCAGCCATATATATGCGCTGTATCGCTTTGACCGGGAGCTGCGGATGCTGCTGCTGAATGAACTGCTGAAGTTCGAAAAGAATATGAAATCAAAGATTGCGTACCGCTTCTCTGAGAAATTCCAGGAGCAGGACAGCTTTTTGGAACCGGTGCATTACAGCCTCGATCCCCAGCATTTTCACGAAAGGGACCGCATCATTTCAACGCTTGCCAATTTGATCAAAAGCCATAAAAAACGCGACCGGGTGAGGTATCCCGCCATCCGGGACTTTTTCGACAAACATCGGAACGTGCCGCTGTGGGTGCTCGCCAATTTTCTGTCGCTCGGCCAAATCACCAACTTTTATACAGTGATCGACGAAGAATTGCGGGAACGCATTGCCCGTGACTTTGCGGAAGAGTACGGCGAAGAGTACAGCGGCATCCAGTTGAAAGCGAAGGAAATCGACGCCATCTTGAAAGTCGCTTTTCCATACCGCAACAAATCGGCGCACGAAGAAGTGCTGTACCGCTATCGTTTGCCGCATCCTGTGGAACTTGGCGGCGTGGAACAAAGCATAGGGATGCCGAAAGGAAGTTTGAGCAATGGGACGGTTTGTTCCATGGTGACTTTGCTGAAACTGGTGCTTGCGAAAGACGAGTACGATGTATTTGCAATAGAACTCAAGCGGCTGTTGGATGAACTCGAAAGCACCATTATGCAGCCGGCTTATGAAAAAATCATGAAAGACATGGGCTATAAAAAATAAAGGCAAAACGCCGCTTCCGAAAAGGAAAGCGGCGTTTTTAAATAAAGTTTTTCAACCCTTTATATATCTCGACAATGTCCTCCAGCTTCATGCGCACCAGGCCGCTTGATGAAGGGCAAACATATTCGATGGTGCCTGGCACGACCGGATTATCCTGGACGCCCCATTGGATGGAGCGTTTTTTGCTGTATTCCTGGTATACGCCTTTGCCGACAAAACAGACGGCTTTTGGCTGGTACATTTTGATTTTCCGCTGCAAAATAGCAGCACCTTCCGCATACTCCGCTTTGGAAATCTCAGCCGCTTCTTTTGTTGGGCGGTCAACAATATTCGTCAAACCGTATCCAAGTTCAAGCAGTTCATTGTTTTCATTTGGAGCATATTTTCGGGACGTCAGTCCGGCTTCGTAAAGGATTTTCCAAAACCGGTTGGTCGGGTTGGCATAGTGGAACCCTGTTTCGGAAGAGCGGATGCTTGGGTTAAAACCGACAAACAGGACTTTTAAGCCTTTTTCCATATGATCGGGGATGGGTTCCAAGTGCAACAGAATTCAGCTCCTTTGACATAAAAAGCAAACCCCTTAAAAGGGGTTTGCCAGCTGTTCAATTTATTTGGTGTTTGTGAAACCGCCGTCGATACGGATCACTTCGCCGTTGATGTATTCCGCTTTAGAAGTTAATAGGAACGTGACAAGCTCAGCCACTTCGTCGGCAGTGCCCAAGCGTTTTTGCGGGATGCCGCTTGTCGCGTTGGCTTTCATTTCCGGATTCGCTTCGTAGAACGCTTTGACCATTGGTGTTTCAGTTGGCCCTGGCGCAATCGCATTGACGCGAAGCCCATCTTTGGCGTATTCAGCAACCATGCTCTTAGTCAAACCGACAATGCCGTGTTTGGTCGCAGAATACGTGACAACGGAATCCTGCCCGATGACGCCGGCGCTTGATGCCGTATTGACGATGGAGCCGCCACCGTTTTTCAGCATTACTTCAGCAACGTAGCGCACGCCGTACAAAGCGCCCATCAAATTGATGCCGACAATCTGTTCAATTTCCTGGATGTCTGTATCAAGGAAGTATTTTCCGCTGCCGGAAATCCCTGCGTTGTTGAAGAAATAGTCGATGCTGCCAAAATGTTCGACAGTAGCGTCTACATATTTTTTCACTTCATCGGCTTTTGAAACGTCCGCTTTGATGAAAATGGCATCCGGCCCAAGTTCTTTCACCATTTCTACGGTTTCGTTTCCGCCTTTTTCACTGACGTCAACGACTGCGATGTTGACGCCTTCTTTTGCTAAGCGGACGGCTGTTGCTTGGCCTAAGCCGCTTCCGCCTCCTGTGATAATTGCTGTTTTGCTCATCAAAAATCAACCTCCATTTAGTAAATAACAACCTGCCCTTTAATTGTATTCCTCAAATATCTTGAATTAAAACAATCTGCCTGGAATGGCCAAACGCGGACTATTCAAAAAGAAACGAACACTCATGCACTTCTGATAAAGAATTGCAGCGCTGAAACTGGAACGGAGCAGCGGGTGGCATATAAAAAAGGCCTCCGCAATCAGCGAAGGCCACAAGGTGAATCAGCTTTGTTTAATCTGGTCTCCCAGTTTTTCTTTACTCATCATAAAGGCAACGATCAGCGCAAGTGCCGCTGGAACAATCGCCCATAGGAACGTGCTGGCAATCGAAGAAGAAAGAGCTCCCGTCAACGTGTCGGCAATTTCTGCCGGAATGTTTGAACGGGCTTCCGGAGATAAGAGCGCACGTGAATCACCCGAGAAAGTGGATGCGCCTTCTCCGAAGCTGTCTGCCAGGTTGCGGGTGAATGCATGGCTTTGGATGATGCCAAAAACCGTAATCCCGATTGTCATCCCGAACGTACGAAGGAAACTTACGGTAGATGTGGCTGCACCGCGCTTTCGCACAGAGAACGGATGAATGGCAGCAGATGGCAGCACCGAGAACGAGGCACCAATGCCCAGGCCGGCAAGAATCATAAACGCGACAACCAGGAAGCGAGATGTATCAATCGATAATGTAGCGAGCAGCACCATGCCGACAGTCAATAATGCAAGCGTCGGAATAAGGAAAGAGCGGTAGGCGAACTTCGCCATCAAAGCCCCGCCGATGGAAGCACTGACAACAGAACCGACCATCATCGGCAATAGCACAAGGCCGGAGTTGGTCGCATTTCCTCCTTGTACGCCTTGAATATAGAACGGAATGTATACTGAAGCCGTAATGAAAGCAGCCCCGCTGAAAATGGAAATCAGTCCGCTTGTTGCAAACAAACGCTCTTTGAACATGCTGAAGTCAATCACCGGTTCTTCTGCACGGCGCTCCGCAATCACAAAAGCGATGGCCAGGATGGCAAAACCGCCGAACAAGCTGAAGCTTTGAGGCGATGCCCAGGCGAACTCTTTGCCGCCAAGTTCAACTGCGAACATCAAACATACGACAGCGCCGACGAGCGTGAAAGCACCAATCCAGTCGATCCGCTGCTTTGCGTGTTCAACCGATTCTTTATAGAAGAAAGCGACCATTGCAAAGGCAATCAAACCTAGTGGGATATTAATGTAGAATACCCAAGTCCAGCCGATGTATTCGGTGATATAGGCTCCAAGCAACGGACCGAACACGCTTGAAATCCCGAAAACGGCACCAAACATGCCGCTCATTTTGCCGCGCTGTTTCAGCGGCACCACATCAAACATAATGGTAAAGGCAATCGGCATCAAAGCGCCGCCGCCGATGCCTTGAATCGCACGGTAAATAATCAATTCATTGATTGTATCAGCCGTTCCACATAAAACAGAGCCGATCATAAAGACCACTAACCCAAAAATGAAGAAGTTTTTGCGTCCGTACATATCGGACAATTTGCCGAAAATCGGCATGCCCGCCATCTGTGCAACTAGATAAGCGGAAGTGATCCAGACGAATTTATCGACGCCGCCAAGCTCCCCGACAATTGATGGCAACGCAGTCGTGACAATGGTGTTGTCCATTGAAGCGACCAGAATTGCAAGCAGCAAACCGCCAATGACCACTTTAATATTGCTTTGCCCTTTGTTTTTCATAAAAATCCTCCATCCATTTTCTTCAATAAACTGTATAAGCTTTTTATATCATAGTCCTCGAAAATCAAAATTCCAAATTTGGGAGCTCAGATTTTCAGTTAAATTTTAAATTTATTCAAGAGAGATTGTCTTTTAATTGGTTTGTTTAATTTTCCGGTTCTTTTAGATTATTCAATTTGCAATGACCTAGTACTGCATTTTTTCCTTTTTCAATTTGAAATAAGCACTTGTTATTTTTAAAATACAGACTAAAGTAAAAGTAAATAAGACAGGTGGAATTCGATGGAAGAAAGGGGAGTTTTCATGCGCCATGTGGCACTGCTTCGGGGGATAAATGTCGGGGGCAACAACAAAATCAATATGAAAGAGCTTAAAATGGTTTTTGAAAAAGCGGGGATGGAAAACGTCAAAACCTATATCAATTCGGGCAATGTCATTTTCAGCAGCAATCAGCCTGCATCAAAAGAAATTGCGGAAATTTTGGAAAGGGCGATTCTTGAAAATTTCAATTTAAAAATCCGGGTGCTTGTCTACAGTTTGGAGCAATACGAAAAAATTGCGAAAGCCATTCCGCTGCACTGGACGAATGGAGATGAGATGAAAAGCGATGTGCTCTTTCTATGGGAAGAAATCGACCGGGAATCCCTATTGGAAGAAGTGGGAACAAAACCGGATATTGACCAGTTGTTCTATGTGCCCGGTGCACTTCTATGGGCAGTCGACAGGCAACTGGTGACAAGGAGCGGCATGATGAAGCTCGCCGGGTCAGCTCTTTATAAGCGCATGACCGTCCGCAACGTCAACACCGCACGTAAAATCTACGAACTAATGAAAGAAGAATAGCAGAAAAAATTCCTTGAAAGCCTAAAATGAACGGCAGTGCAATAGTTGACATCATCTTGCAAAGGAGTGGACATTTTGCAAACCTATGTAAAGGATTTTCAGAAGATTGGCCACAGTGATTTATTGCAGGTCGGAGGAAAAGGGCTGAATTTAGGGCAGCTGGCAAAAATGCCGGGAATCCAGGTGCCTGCCGGATTTTGTGTAACGACAGACGCCTTCAAGAAAATGCTGGCTGGCCATACAGAAGCGGAAGAGCTGCTCGGTAAATTGTCGCTGCTGACAAGGGATGATAAGGAAAAAATTAGAGAGGTGAGTGCGCATTTGCGGAGCCTCGTTGAAAGTTTGGCTATACCGCTAGAAATAGAGCAGGAAATCATTTCTGCTATAGAAGAGCTGGGAGAAGGGACTGCTTTCGCTGTCCGCTCAAGTGCAACCGCTGAAGATTTGCCCGCAGCTTCGTTTGCCGGGCAGCAGGATTCGTTTTTGAACATCCGTGGAAAACGTGAGATTCTGCGGCATGTCAGCAAATGCTGGGCATCTTTGTTTACCGAACGGGCTGTGGTGTACCGGATACAGAACGGCTTCGACCACCGAAAAGTGCATTTGTCGGTCGTTGTTCAGCGAATGGTGTTTCCACAAGCATCCGGAATTTTGTTTACGGCAGATCCGGTGACGTCAAACCGCCGAGTAACATCGATTGATGCCAGTTTTGGCCTGGGAGAAGCGCTTGTTTCCGGGATTGTGTCTGCAGACAATTACAAAGTCCGGGAAGGCCGGATTGTCCAAAAAACAATCGCATCCAAAAAAGTCGCTTTTTACCCACGACCCGATGGAGCCACTGAGAAAAGAGAAGTTTCACCGGCCGTACAGAAAAAACAGGCGATCGAAGATGAACAGATTGTGGCCCTCGAGAAACTGGGCCGGCAGGTTGAGAGCCGGTTCGGGAAGCCCCAGGACACAGAATGGTGCTTGGCGGATGGTGCCATTTATATCGTGCAAAGCCGCCCAATCACCACTTTGTATCCTTTGCCCGAAAAACGCGACGACCATTACCGGATCTTTTTTTCAGTAGGCCATCAGCAAATGATGACCGATCCGATCAAACCGCTCGGCATTTCCTTTTTCGGGTACATGCCCGATTATGAACTGATCCATGCGGGTGGCCGCTTATTTGTTGATTTGACGCATGATCTCGCTTCGTTCAGCGGACGCAAAATTGCGGTATCGTCACTCGGCAGCAACGATCCGTTGATGAAACAGGCACTTCTCAACTTTTTGGAAAGAAAACCGAAATTGACAAAAGGCAAACGTGTATTCAAACTGGGGAACGATTACCTTCCATGGACATTTCCAGCTGTCCTGGCGAAAGTGTACCGGGACAACGATCGCCGTTTAGCCGGCCAATTGATCAACCGGAGCGAGGCTTATATCAGGGAACTCGAGTGGCGGATTGAAGAGGTTTCAGGAGATGAATTGTTCGCCTTGATTTTAGAAGATCAGAAAGAATTGAGAAAGAGTGCTTACGACCAGCGTGGCATAGCGGCGATTCTGATCGGTGCCTATGCCACACACTGGCTCAATAAAAATATGGAGAACTGGCTTGGCGAAAAAAATGCGGCCGACGTTTTAAGCCAATCGATCAACAACAATGTCACATCGGAGATGGGGCGTGAACTATTGGATGTAGCGGATGCGGTGCGCGCTTATCCGGAAGTGCTCGCTTATTTTGAACACCCGGATCGAAATGCTTTTTTCAAAGATCTCGAAAAACTGGAGGGCGGACCGGAAGCCAGCCGAGTGATCCGGGATTACCTCAGTAAATACGGAATGCGCTGTGCCGGTGAAATCGATATTGCCAAGACACGTTGGAGCGAAGACCCGACCATTCTCATGCCGCCCATT
Source organism: Planococcus chinensis (assembly GCF_020071995.1). GTDB lineage: Bacteria > Bacillota > Bacilli > Bacillales_A > Planococcaceae > Planococcus > Planococcus chinensis_A. Next base: position 320,775 of record NZ_JABWTK010000005.1, read on the forward strand.
TTGAGCAACATCAAGAATTTCCCTCCGAATGCACGGCAAGCAATGGTTGAAGAAGGAAAACGGCGCGCCGCCCAAAAAACGGAAGAGCTGCTGCAGCGGCTGGCACAGCAGCCCGGCGGCAAACGGAAAGCGAAAAAAACCAGACATATGATCAGCCTGCTCCAGAATTTTCTCGGGTACCGGGAATATCCGAAATTCGCACTCGTCAAACATTTATTTCTTTACAAGCAGGCCTTGAAGAAAGAAGCGGTTCTCCTCCAGCAAAAGGGAGCGATCCAAGAGCCGGAGGATGTCTATTACTTGACGTTCGAAGAGTTCCGGGAAGCGGTGAATGGAAAAGCGCTGAACTGGCAAGTTCTTGAAGAGCGGAAAACAGCATACCGGCATTATGACAAATTGACGCCGCCGCGTCTGATGACTTCTGAAGGCGAAGAGATTTTTGGCAGTTATCAAACCGACCGGCTTCCAGAAGGGGCGCTTGCAGGGATCGGAGTTTCCGCCGGAACGGTTGAGGGGCGGGCAAGAGTGGTCTTTAAGATGGAACAGGCCCGTCTTGAATCCGGAGACATTCTGGTCACTGCCTTTACCGATCCGAGCTGGACGCCATTGTTTGTCTCAGCGGCTGGCCTGGTGACGGAAGTCGGCGGGCTCATGACGCACGGCGCAGTAATTGCCCGTGAATACGGATTGCCGGCTGTCGTCGGAGTCGAAAATGCCACGAAAACAATAAAAGACGGACAACGGATTCGCATCAACGGCTCGGAAGGCTACGTGGAAATAATGGAATAACAGAAGAATGATTGAAAATTACAATAGTAAGTATTTTGATTTATTGGTAAACTAAGGTTAATTAACCTATTCGATTGTTAAGGAGACTCAGCCATGTCGAACCTTTCACTTGCGGAAGCAGTAAAATTGAAAAGTGTGTTAGCGAAACGAATTCAAGAATTGGAAGAAGAAATGTACCGCGTGTCCTATGTTGAAATTGAAAAAGGGGCGAAAGTGCCGAAACAACCCCGTACTTTATCGATGGTGGAAGAGGAAATCGACGAGATTCGCAGCGACTTCCGCCTATTGGACAAATTGATGTACCGGGCAAATATCGAAAATGAAATCGACTTTAACGGCGAGGCTTTAACAATTGTGGAAGCCATCGAACTGGCGACGCAGCTGCGTGCCAAAGCACGGAAGTTCAAAGACTTCGGAGCTGCTTCCAAAGAAGAGCTGACCTATTCATTTGGGGAAGGGACGCCGCTTGTCCGGCTGGCCATGTTTGAGCCGGAAGAATACCGGCTGAAGGCCCTTGAACTGGAACGCCAGGCGAACCGCCTTTCGAACGCCATCAACTCAAAAAACTATGCAGTTGAGCTGGATTTTGACAGCGAGAAGTATTTCTGATCCTTGAAGCGGTGAGACTCCGCTTCAAGGCATAGGAGGAGCACTTGCGTTGTACTCCGGTACAAATGATTGAATGGCAGATGGCTAAACCAATGACCCATCACCCATGACACCTTTACCTGTGACCGATGACCAACCATTTGCAAATGCTGGCTGATAGCCAATTTAGTGTTTTACCCGCTCCTTCTATGAATCCTCTTGCCTGTTGGCAAGAGGATTTTTTTATTGCAGTTTTAGACGCCTGCTAACGCTTTTATTTTATTCTCTATCGCTGTCTTTCCAGGTTCTATCAACGTTATTGCAATCTCTATCGAAGTTCTTCTTTTATTAGCACAGAGAAGAACATGGCTTTCCCGTTTAAGTTCAGCCTTCTGCAGGAATAGAACAGCAAGGAGGGGCTGTTTATGATTATTTATACGATTGGGCATTCCAGCCATTCAAAAGAATTTTTTGATCGCATGCTAAAAGAAACGGGCATTGAATTGTTGGCGGATGTGCGGGCATATCCTGGCAGCCGCAAGTGGCCCCAGTTTTCAAAAGATGTGTTTCCTGTCTGGCTGGAAGCGGAAGGAATCACGTATGAACATTTCGGGAAACTCGGTGGCAGGCGCCGAAAATCGAAAGACGTGGAAGGGGAAGTGAACGCCGGCTGGCGCAACCGCTCATTCCAGAATTACGCGGATTACACGCTGACGGAAGAATTCCAGCAAGGCATTGAGGAACTGCTGAAAAGGGCAGCTGAAAAGAAAGTCGCGTATTGCTGTTCGGAGCGGCATCCGTCGCGCTGCCACCGGCTGTTGATTTCAAACTGGCTTGTCGCAAACGGGCATTCAGTCAAGCACATCATTGATGGCAAAGACGGGGCAATCGAACTTGTGGACCACGAGCTTGGCATGTGGGGTGCGCCCGCAGAATTGAGGAGTGACGGCACGGTCGTTTATCCGGCCGCTGAAGAATAAGCACAAAAACGAAACTTCTGTCAGCTTTAACCCGTACAATAAAGAAGAAAGCAAACACAAGAAGAAATGGAGAACGGTGCCGATGACGAATTTTAAAATGCTCCTGGTTGGAAATCTGCTGTTAGCTGCCATGCTGGCCGGCTGTTCCAGTGATGAAGAACCGGGTGCGGTGGACAACCAGCCGGCAAAAGAAGCGCAGCAAGTTGAGGAAGAAGCCGAAAAAGAAGCGTCAGCTGAACCGGCCATGCCGGAAGCAGCCGTACATAATGTGGAAGAAATTGTGAAAGAAAAAGGGAAATACGATGCAAGAAATCAGATGGAGGAAATCCAGAAAGAACTGGAAGCAGCTCCCGATGGAATGACCGGGGAAGAAGCCTATTCCCTGATTGTTTCATTGATCGCACCGGACCTTGAGGAGCCGGCAGCGAAATTCGAAGCAATCGATCCGGTGATCACGATTGATTCCGCCACACCGGAAGACGAAATCGATCTGCCGGAACAGGAAACGGTCAATGTCGCTGTACTTTTGGATGCAAGCGGCAGTATGGCCGGGGAAGTATCGGGCGGCCAAAAGATGAAGCTGGCCAAACAGGCCATCCAGAAATACGCAGCGGACCTGCCGGAAGGCTCAAACGTCATGCTGCGCATCTACGGCCATAAAGGCGAGGGAACCAATGCCGATAAGGAAATGTCCTGCAGCTCAAATGAAGTGGTATATGACTTGAGTGCTTACGACGAATCTAAATTCACCGCAGCGCTTGAAGCGTTTGCACCGGCCGGGTGGACGCCTTTAGCAGGAGCTATCGAAGCAGCCGAACAGGATTTGCAGGAACAGAAAGGCGACAATATCCGCAACGTGATTTATGTTGTCAGCGATGGCATTGAAACTTGCGGCGGCGATCCGGTGGCAGCTGCAGCATCTCTCAGCGGGTCCGGCATTGAAGCGGAAGTGAACATCATCGGATTTGATGTGGACAACGAAGGGCAGAAGCAGCTTGAAGAAGTGGCGAAAGCCGGCAAAGGCCAGTACAAATCCGTTTACTCAGAAAGTGAACTGAATGAATACCTGAAGCAGGAATACAGCCGCCTGTACTGGGAATGGCTGGCTTGGGGCAATGACCGCTATTATGATATTTTGCACCAAAGCAATAATATCTACAGCGACCTTCTGAAATACAACAACGACATTTACGGCAAATCGCTGGCTTCCTTGAATAATATGTACAGCATGTCCAACAAATTGATAAACCTTGGGAAATTCAAAGACGAGGAAGCGGCTGACAAATACAAAGAGTTGATCGAGACACGGCACGAAACCGTGACCCAATACTTCAGGCAGGAACAGGAAAGAAAAGACACCATCCGTAAAGACATGCACGAAAAGCTCGAAGCTAAAGTAAAACAGCTGCAAGAAGAAAGTGAAGAAAATTACGGTTCATAAAGCAGCAAAAGCCCCTGTTGAGATCCATGGATCTCAGCAGGGGCTTTGTTTAGGAAACGGGTGCATCTATTAAGAATTTCATCAGATCAAACCAGATGACTGCTCCGATAGCTAGAGCTAAAATGGCCATTTCACTTGCCGTCAAAATGGCTTCCTTTGGATGTTCGGAATAGCGCCATTCGAAAAATGCCTGAACGGCCATCTGCAGAACAAAAAGAATAAGCATAATGCCTAGCATTAGATTGAGGGAATAATCTTCATAGATTAGCTTGTAAAAGAAAATGAGATAAACAATCATAGAACCAATCCGAATAACCCAATCAACTTTCCGATGCAGGCTATTGACATGATTATAAGAAAAGAACTCTTTTTTCCGTTTTTCGATATGGAAGATTTTCCGCAATAAAACCTTGACCAGAAAAATGACTATGAACAGTACGGCTAGACTTAATAATAACTTCCCCATGGCTGGCCCTCTCCTTCATACCTGCAATCTGCTGTAAATGCTTCTATTACAAATACGTTCCAAAAGATGGAAGGTTTCAGAAAGTGAAGGAATTCAGTAAATGAATTCATGCGAGATGTCGGCATAATAAAAACCTGCAGCAACTTGTCCAGTTCCCGCAGGTGATGAGGTTAATATTTTCTGCCGTGTTTCGCCTGGAAATTTTCTTCTGACGACAATAAATAAGAAACACCTTCGATGAATCCAAGAATCGCAGGGATGGCTGTCCAACAGAAGGCTAAATACAAAAGTCCGGTTTTCGGTTTGCCAAGATAGAATTTATGAGCACCAAAGTCACCGAGGAAAATGCCGAGAAGGCCGGCTGCCAATTTGTTTTTCATGCCGTTCATCCTTTCTGCATTATTCGTATGTTTTCCCTTCTATGTAAATTGCTAATCCTGATTCATAAATCCAATCCGATTGACAAATGCAGACTTAGGAGCTATTATAGACCCATAAAGTCTTTGAAAGGAGACGGACAGCTATATGAAATATTCTAAAGCCACAAATTACGCCCTTCATACCATGCTCCATCTGGCAGCAGCTACACCGGACAAACCGATGGGCGTGCAGCAATTGGCGCAGCAACAGAAACTTTCACCGACTTACTTGTCTAAAATCCTGACGAAGCTGGTGAAAGAAGGCATGGTGCAATCCGCTTCAGGCGCCAATGGAGGCTACTCGCTGAAAGCAAACTGGGAAAGCATTTCATTTCTTGATATCATCCACGCCATTGAAGGTAAAGCTTCGCTGTTCGACTGCGATGTTGATCACGGACCGAACTGCCTGATTCAACAAGTAATGGTTTCGGCGGAAGAGAAAATGGAAGAAGAACTGAGAAACGTAAAAATAGCCGATTTGGCCAAAGAAATAACAGCGGCAAAATAAACCGCTGTTTCTTTTTAAGTCAATTAAGGATTTAAAGAGTCTTTAAAGTCTTTTAAAAACAAAGGAGATGAGTCGAAATGAAAACAGTGGATTGTGCCATTATAGGCGGGGGAGCAGCGGGACTGAGTGCAGCGTTGGTGCTCGGAAGATCGCGGAGAAAAGTGGCAGTGTTTGATGACAATACCAACCGGAACCGGGTAACGCAGGAATCCCACGGATTTCTGACAAGGGATGGCATCAAGCCGGAAGAATTCCGAACCATTGCGTTGGATCAGCTGAAGCCTTATCCTTCCGTCGAGCATTTTTCCAAAACGGTAACCGCCATTGAGCGGCTGGAAAATGGTTCTTTTACAATTTCAGCCGCCGGCGAAGAATTTAATGCGGAAAAAGTAATCCTGGCTACAGGCGTCCAGGAGACATTTCCGGATATTCCAGGCATCCGTGATTATTACGGCAAAAGCCTTTACAGCTGCCCTTATTGTGACGGTTGGGAAATGAGAGACCAGCCGCTCGTGGTTATTGCTGAAATAGAAGCGCATGCTTTGCATTTAGGAAAGCTTGTTTACAACTGGTCGGAAGATCTTGTCATTGCAAGCAATGGGCACAGTTTCACAGCCGAAACGCTGAAAGAGTTTGAGCGGAAAAATATTCATGTTAAAATCGGAAAAATAGCTGGTTTGGAAGGACAAGACGGCTATATGAAGAAATTGTTGTTTGAGGGCGGAGAAGAACTGGAGCGGACAGGCGGCTTAGTCGTGCCTTCCTACTACCGGCCAAATCCTTTTGCGAAACAACTGGGCTGTGAACTCGACAGCAACGGAGCCTTGGCAATGGATCCTTTTGGGCGGACTTCTGTGCCCGGCGTTTATGCAGCCGGGGAAAACGTTTCCGGCGGCCCTTCGTCGCTGATTATTGCAGCGGCAGAAGGAAGCAAGGCAGCGACCGTAGCAAACATGGAGCTGGTACTGGAACGCTTCTGATTTTGAGCCATTCCGAGCATCGCTCACTTCCGCTATAATGGTTGTTAAAAGGGAAAAAGGATGGGGACAAATGAAGCGATTTTCGACAGAACATAGAATTACGGCGTTTTCCAAAAATCACGAACCGGCATACTTTGCAGAACTGGGTGAAGCAGTGGCGGTGGAAACAATGGATTGCTACGACGGACAGGTGCAAGACAGCTCAACGCTCCGCGGGGATTTTGACAGAAGCCGGCTGAATCCGGCAACCGGTCCCATTTACATTAACGGCATCCAACAAGGGGATACTTTGTGCGTCGAGGTGCTGTCAATCGAAACCGGTGACTTCGGCATCATGATGGCAGCGCCCGGTCTCGGGCCATTAGGAGAGCATGTTACGGATTCGACGACGAAAATTTTGCCAATCCGGAATGGCCAGATAGAATTTGCGGAATCGCTCAAGCTGCCGGTAAGATCGATGATCGGCGTGGCCGGCGTCGCACCGGCGGAAGGGGAAATCTCGACCGCCCTGCCAGGAACACACGGCGGCAATCTTGATACGAAAGACATCAAAGCGGGCAATAAACTTTATCTGCCTGTTTTTGCAGACGGTGCGCTTGCGGCGTTCGGAGATCTGCATGCGGCAATGGGAGACGGGGAACTGAGCGGCACCGGTGTTGAAACAAGCGGTGCTATCAGTCTGCGCTTCACAAAAGCATCCATCAAACTTGAGAACCCGATGGTGGAAGATGGTGATTTTCTCTACTTCCTTGCATCTGCGAAATCGTATGAAGAAGCGATCGATACAGTTCTGTACCAGACGGCGAAGCGATTGGCGGACTGGCTTGGTTTGCCGTTTAATGACGGATACCGACTGTTGAGCGCAGTCTGTGATTTGAAATTTAGCCAAATCGTCAACGACTTAGTGACTGTAAGAGTCGCGGTGCCGAAATCTTTATTCGCTGATTCCTTCCCTTGGCAAAAGTGAAATAAAAAATCCGACTTTTTCCAACCCGTGCATATCGGATGAACGCATATAATTCCTCATATACTGGAAAGTGAAAGGAGGTCAGCAAATGGATATGCTAAAAGATATGAACGAAGCTTTGCGCTATATCGAAGAACAGTTGGACGGGGACATTGATTTTGATGAAGTGGCGGCCATCGCGGGCGTTTCGGAATACCATTTCCGCAAATTGTTTTCGTATTTATCCGGCATGAGCCTGAGCTCATATATTCGCGGCCGGCGATTATCCCAAGCGGCAATTGATCTGCAGCAGGGCGGTGAACGGGTATTGGATGTCGCAGTCAAATACGGCTACGATTCAGCAGACGGTTTTAGCCGGGCGTTTCGGGACTGGGCCTTCATGAATCCGTCAGAAGTAAAAAACAGCGATTCGTTCAAAGTGTTTCCTCGGCTGACTTTCCAATTAACTGTACAGGGAGGAATCGACATGGAATACCGCATTGTGGAAAAAGAGCCGTTTAAATTAGTGGGACTCAAAAAACGGGTGCCGATCGTTTTTGAAGGCGAAAATCCGGAAATTATGAAAATGGTGCAATCCATTACACCAGAACAGCGGGAGCAGCTCCAGCAACTGCGCAACACGGAAGTGAAAACTGTCGTCAACGCATCGTTCAATTTTGATGAAGGACGTTACGCGGAAAAAGGGGAATTGGACCATTTAATCGGATCCATCACCACGGAAGATAAAGATTTTGGAGGTTTTGACGTGGTGGAAGTGCCGGCAGGAAGCTGGGCTGTTTTCAGTTCAGAAGGGCCATTTCCAGAAACGCTGCAACAAACATGGGCGAAAATCTTTTCGGAATGGCTGCCTTCTTCCCATTACGAGTTGGTAGACGGACCCGAAATCTCTTTTAACGGCGACTTTTCAAATCCGCAGAAAGTCTATAGTGAGATCTGGATTCCGGTGAAGGAAATGAAGAAATAACTACACGACAAAAGCCGTACTCTTTAGAGTGCGGCTTTTTCAATTTGGTTTTCCTTAGTGAATTGCTTTTCTTTCCTGCCATTTATGACAGGAAATTGCCATAGAGCTTAAAGTTATTGAAAATAAAATAATAAGCGACAAGAGTAAGGGGGCGTGTGCAAGTAATATAGTGTGCAATGAAAATCGGGGGAATTATTAATTATAAAAGCTGTTGTATTTAAAGCAATGAAGAAAAGCAACGGATTTGCGAGGGGGAAAGAAGCTTGAAAGAGAGACGCAAAAGGAGCTGCAGGCACCTTTCGGTTTTCCTGCAGCTCCTTATTATTCATTTCGCCATATCTTTATGGTTAAAAGGGCATTTGCCTTTGATTGGTTCACTGTCGTCGCCGATGAAAAACTGCTTCCATTCATTATGCGTCGGATCGCCGAAATGGCTGATGTCCGGATGAGTCGGCAAGTGGTCCCAGGCTTCCACACGGGAACGGACTTTGTCGCGTGACATGATGCCGCCTTTTTCTGTTCCTTTCAAACCTTCGAAAATTCGGCGCGGCTGGAACCCGAGCACCATCGCGTTGCCAAGATGGCGCGTTTTGCGCTGCTTGTATGCCGGGGCATTGCCGAACACGAAAATCGGTTCGCCGTCGAAGGTGAAGTCCCATAGGTAATGGTCCGGATCTTTCGGCGCGTCTTCCGGCCATTCGGTTTTGTCGGTATCGTGCATGTATTGCAAAAGATCCCAAAATTGTTTCCGGTACTCTTCAAGAGAACCTTCCGTTTCAAAAGGCTCAACAAAAACAAACAGGCCGTGGCGTTTATGTTTCGGATCCTTGAACAGCTGAAGGAATGCCGACACCGCTTCCGGCAGATTGCGCCAGTCATCCTGGGTGACATAGGCGTAACGGAGCTCGCCTTTCAATTCGCCGCTCATCCCAAAATAGCAGGGGAACGTTTTATCGGTTACTGTGTTATGGAACGTCTGGTATTCATTCAGCAGCCATTCAGGCAAATCGCTGCGGGTTTGAAAATCTTCTTTCGTCAATAAGGCGTCAACTGTTGTCGTCAATGAAATTCCTCCAATTTACTTTACGTACATCTCTGTAAAGCATTCCCTAATCAGACGGAATAAAACGCTTAGCCGGCTGCCGGGAAAGGGGCATTAAAAGTGAAATTTACAAGTCTCTGCATAATATTGGATACCTGTAAAACGAGAAAATGAAGTATTTATAAGTAAAATGCCATTTTATTCGGAGTCTTTATATTTATTTTTATACAACAAAACAAATAAAAATTTATTGACTGACTTTTTTATTCATAGTAACCTTTAACATGAGTTTAATAAAAAACCAGATTCTATTGCAGCTAATGCAAAACAAAAGGGATGAGGAAATGGCTACAGTTACGGAAATCAGTTCGAAAAAGAAGAAAAAGCGGGAAGCAATGCATCCGTTCAATATTTTGTTTATCGTGATTTTGTTTATGGCGCTCTTAACTTATTTTGTACCAGCAGGAGAATATGAACGCATCACAAACGATGCCGGGCAGACGGTTGTAGTGGACGGCTCTTATACGCAAATCGATTCGAATCCAGCTGGGTTCTTGAGTGTTTTTCAGGCGATACATAAAGGGATGGTGCAAAGTGCACCGATTATTTTCTTCATCTTTATCGTAGGCGGGGCCTTTCATGTCTTCCGGGATACAAAAGCAATCGAAGGGGCATTTGCCAGTCTTTCTGCGAAGACAAAAGGAAAAGAAATGCTGATGATTCCCATTGTCATGCTATTCTTCGGAGTAGCCGGAGCGTCAATCGGCATGTTTGAAGAAGCATTTCCATTTGTCATGATCATGGTGCCGCTTGCGATCGTGCTCGGCTATGATTCAATGGTGGGACTTGCAATGGTGTTAATCGGTGTTTCGGCAGGATTTACGGCTGCTTTCATGAATCCTTTTACAGTCGGCGTAGCACAAGGTTTGGCTGAGCTTCCGCTGTTTTCAGGAATGCTGCCGCGAATCGGCTTTTGGCTGGTGTATATGGCTGCCGCAATTATTTTTGTGATGCTGTATGCACGCAAAGTGAAAAAAGATCCGAAGAAAAGCATCGTTTACGAAGAAGACCAGGCACGCGGCATTGACCGAAGCGGCATGAATATGGAAAAAATCACGAAAAGGCAAGTAGCGGTTCTCGGTATTTTGGGGCTCACTTTAATTGTCCTAGCTTATTCGGTTATCGAGTACAAGTGGTATATCGGTGAGATTTCAGCTCTGTTCATCATCATGGCGATCGTAATGGGCTTGGTTTATGGGATGGGATTCAATCGAATCACGAAATCCTTTGTCAAAGGCTGCGAGGAAATGGCAACCGGTGCGTTGATTGTCGGTCTGGCTTATGCGGCGGTCGTGATTCTTCAGGAAAGCTTTATCATCGATACGATTCTCTACGGCATTTCTGGGCTGATTTCTTCCATTCCGGCAGGCTTAAGTGCAGGTGCCATGTTCATCACCCAGGCGCTTTTGAATATTGCTGTATCGTCAGGAAGCGGCCAGGCGGCACTGAGCATGCCGATCATGGTTCCGCTTTCGGATTTGATCGGTGTCAGCCGGCAAACCGCGGTTCTGGCATTCCAGATGGGAGACGGCATCACCAATATGTTCTCTCCGACAAGCGGCCTGTTGTTCGCGGCGCTTGCCATGGCAGGGATTCCAATTATCAAATGGTTCAAATGGGTATGGCCTTTGATTTTGGTGCAGGCTATACTGAGTCTCGTTTTTGTGACAATCGCCCACTTCTTTATCTGGACGGTTTAAATGATTAATTAGACAGAACGGCTGCACAACATCGTTTGTGCAGCCGTTTTTTTCTATGGAAGAAGGGTATAACAAAATAAAGGCAGCATGTTTATTGTAAAATCTTCATTTAAAAGGAGGTAAACAATATGAAACCAGGTTCTGATCACCAAGCAAATAGCGATTCAACAATGGATAAAATCACGAAGAAAGCAAAAGACGCCTTTGGCAAAGACGACAGCCATGAAATCGGCGTCGACGGGCCTTTTCAAAATGCACCGGATGAAGGCAGAGAAGATGTTCCAAAAGGCGATAAAGTCATTACTGACCACAAGACCGGGGAAAAGAAACATATTGAAAATACCGGAGACAAATATTAAAAAGTATGCGGCAGCCAAAATGGATGCCGCATACTTTTTTTCTGGGACTATGCTCTTCTCAACAAGACCTTCTGCAGAAATTTCTGCGTCCGTTCTTCAGTCGGAGCCGTGAAAATGTCTTCCGGCTTTCCTTGTTCGACAATATGGCCATCTGCGATAAAGATGACGCGGTCCGATACTTCGCGGGCAAAATCCATTTCATGCGTCACGATAACCATTGTTTGTCCTTCCAAAGCCAATTCTTTAATGACGGTCAATACTTCTCCGACCAGTTCCGGATCAAGCGCAGAAGTCGGTTCATCAAACAACAGGAGATCCGGTTTTAAGGCAAGAATGCGGGCGATGGCGGCCCGTTGTTTCTGGCCGCCTGACAATTGTTCCGGGTACTGGTTTTTATGGTCGAGCAGTCCGACTTTCTGCAGCAATCCTTCCGCTTCACTCAACAATTCCGGCTTGTTCCTTTTCTGCACGACAAGAGGCGCTTCGATGATATTTTCAATTACCGTCTTATGGGGGAACAAGTGAAAATGCTGAAACACCATGCCCGAGAATTGGCGGATATCGATTTTTTGCTTTTTGCTTGGCGTTCTTCCGGTGAACACGACATGGACATCATTGATCTGGAGTGATCCATGTGAAGGGGTTTCGAGCAGATTCAAACAGCGGAGCAAAGTTGTTTTGCCGGAACCCGACGGCCCGATGATGCTGACGACTTCGCCCTTTTCAATCTCTAAGGATATCGATTTCAGTACTTCCACGTCTTTAAATTGCTTGCTTAAATTTTCAACTTTGATCATATAAAAGACCTCCTATCAGGCTGCGACATAGCGGTTTGCTTTCTTCTCGAGATAATCCTGCAACAGTGTCACCAAAGCGCAGATGGCCCAGTAAATGAGCGCAACCAGAATATACAGAGTCAAGCTTTCATACGTTTGCCCGACCACCACTTTGGCGCGGTAGAACATTTCAGAAACGGTGATGACCATCGCGAGGGAAGTCCCTTTGATGATATCCATAAATGTGCTCGATAACGGCGGCAAGGCGATGCGCGTCGCCTGCGGCAAAATGATGCGGGTCATCGTTTGCCAATAACTCATACGAAGAGTTTCTGCAGCTTCCCACTGGCCCTTCGATACAGAAGAAATGGCGGAACGGATAATTTCTGCGGTATAGGCAGAAAAATGGACGCTGATGCCGATAATGGCTGCAGTGAGCGGTTCCATTTCAATGCCGACCATCGGAAAGCCGAAATACAGGATAAACAAGATGACTAACAGCGGGGTGCCCCGCATAAAGGAAATAAATAAACGGGCAGGCAGTGACAGCCCGATAAAGCGGTTCATGCGGGCAAGGGCAACGAACAGCCCCATGATCAGTGCAAAAAACATGCTGACCAGTGCAATCAAGATGGTTTGCCAGGCTCCTTCTAAAATAAAGGGAAGGGAGTCCAGTGCAATTTCTACATTAAAAAGATATTCCCATTTAAAGTCGGCCATTGGAAGACTCCTTTACTCATTATGTAATAAGAGGGGAACCCCAGGATTCCCCCAAAAGATTTTATTCTTTTTCAAGCGGCTGGGTAACATCGGCACCCAGGAATTTATTGGAGATCTCTTTAAGGGTTCCGTCAGCCAGCAATTCTTCAAGTGCAGCATCGAGTTTTTCTTTCAGTTCCGGGCTGTCTTTCGGCATAACGATGGCGCTGCTGCTGAATGAGAATTTAACGCCTTCAGCCAGTTTCAAGCCAGGCTTGTCGTACTGCTCAAGCGAACGCATCAATACCAGATAATCATTTAGCGTCGCATCCACGCGGCCATTGACGATTTCCGGAAGGACCGTATCAGAGCCGGTGTAAACGATCACTTCAGCTCCTTGTTCCTGGGCAAATTTCGAATAATTGCTTGTCGCCGAACCACCGACTTTTTTGCCTTTCAGATCTTCTACCGATTCAATGCCGGAATTGTCGCTTTCACGGACGATGGCAGAGCCGTAGGAATGTTTCACTGGAATCGTGAAATCAAATTTTTCTTTGCGTTCGTCTGTAATGGCGAAATCGTTGGCTGCAATATCAATCTGGCCATTGCGAAGCGCAGGAAGCAAGCCGTCAAATTCCATTTCTTTAAACTCGACTTCGAGTCCGAGCTTTTCACCAAGAGCACTGGCAACCTCCACATCGTAGCCCGTCAATTCTTTCGTTGTTTCATCATGGTATGTAATCGGATAATAAAGTCCTTCTGTTCCTACAACGATTTTGCCGGATTCTTCAATGCGTTCCCACGAATTTTGTTCTTTGCCTTCCGATGAAGCTGACGCCTCATTTGATGATTCTTCGCTGCTGCATGCTGCCAGCAAGAAACCGGCTGCCAAAACTGCCAGTAACAATAAAAGCTGTTTCGTGTTTTTCATAAATCTGCACCATCCTTTTCTATCGATTTACTTGGTTTTAAGTTAATAGAACTGTTTTATCATGAAGGCAAACAAAAAGCCTCTTCTATAAGAAGAGGCAGGCATGTGAAATCACATTGATGTTCCGGCTCTTCTTATCTCTCAAGCTAAAAAGCTTGTTGGATTTGGCACAGTGCTCTTGTTGCGAGCCCGCTGCCGAGGTTTCGTAGGGCCAATCCCTCCACCTCTCATGATAAGAACAAATTGCTATTAAACTATGTTGAAAACTTTACCATCATCGCATTTAATCGTCAACACAATATTCTGAAAGAAAACATTCGAATTTGCCATTTAGGCTAGAAGCTTTCTTCCTTCAAACTTCACAAAAAGCAGCGATTAGATAATCAAGAGGTGAAATCAAAACTGACACCAGTCAGTTTTTCTGAGACTTCCCAAAGCCTTTTGCTTACTTCTTCATTATGGGCTGCCGGGTGAGGGGTTTCGATAGCTGGGTAACCCCGGCGCTGGCCTTTGCCGTCGGGACCGATGTATTCGCCGCCCTTTAAGCCGGGCTCAGTTGCTGCGTAGATAGTGGGAAGTGCGCCCATCGCTGCAGGTTGAAAATAGCGGTTCATCAACCCTTTGAAAATCCGCGGAGCTTCCCGTTTGCCGAACTTGAACAAATTGGTCGCAGAAATGCCCGGATGGCAGGCAATGCTAATTGTCGATAAGCCGTGTTGCTTCAATCTCTTGTCGAGTTCCTGTGCAAACATCAAATTGGCAAGTTTGCTTTGCCCGTAAAACTTCATCCCTTTATAGCCTTTCGAGCCGTCCAGGTTATCAAAGTCGATGGCTGCACCGCGATGAGCCAGGCTGCTGAGTGTCACTATCCGAGACGCCGGAGCTTTTAAAAGGAGGGGCAATAAACGGCCGGTCAATGCAAAGTGCCCAAGGTGGTTGCTGGCAAACTGCAGTTCAATCCCGTCTTTTGTCTTAGTGAATGGAGGAACCATGACCCCTGCGTTATTGATCAATAAATCCAACGAGCCCATTTTGCCTTTAACTTGTTCAGCAAAGTCCCGTACACTGCCAAGATCAGATAAATCGAGTTTCATGACTTCAATGGAAGCGCCGGGTGCTTCTTTTTTAATGTCTTCCAGGGCGGTTTGCCCTTTATCCATGTCCCGAACAGCAAGAGTTATTTGTACACCTTGTGCGGCAAAAACTTTTGCGGTTTCAAGGCCGAGTCCACTGTTCGCTCCTGTAACGATGGCCGTCTTTTCCGTTAATCGGTTCTCTTCCAAACAATCCGCTCCTTATTTGATAAAATCATTTTTCTAAACCACTGTACCCCTATCTTGGTTTCGGTAATCCATGCATTTATCCCATATGGTGATTAAAAGAAATGAACGAGGGAAGAGAATAGAAAACACACTCAAAAAGGAGACTTGCCATTTATGGATTATCGAAAAATTACAGTTGCCGGAAGCGGTGTACTGGGAAGCCAGATTGCCTATCAGACAGCATTTAAAGGATTTGAGGTGACGGTTTACGATATCAACGATGAAGCACTTGAAAAAGCAAAGAATAGAATGACCAAGCTGAAAGCCAATTACAAAACTGATTTAGGCGCAACGGATGCAGAAGTTAACGCGGCTTTTGACCGTCTGACATTCAATTCGAACTTGGCACAAGCGGTAGCAGACGCAGATCTTGTCATTGAAGCGATTCCGGAAGTAGTCGATATCAAGATCGCTTTCTACGAGGAACTGGGAAAAGCGGCTCCTGAAAAAACGGTTTTTGCCACAAACTCCTCAACTCTCTTGCCAAGCCAGTTTGCAGAAGCGACAGGGCGTCCGGAAAAGTTCCTTGCTCTCCACTTTGCGAATACAATCTGGATCAATAACACAGCAGAAATCATGAAGCATCCTGGAACGGATGAAAAAGTATTCAATGATTTGATCGAGTTTGCGAAAGCGATTGGGATGGTGGCACTGCCGCTTCATAAGGAACAGCCAGGCTATATTCTGAACTCTTTGCTTGTACCTTTCCTGGACGCGGCAGAATTGCTGCTGGTAAAAGGGGTAGCGGACATCCAAACGATTGATAAAACATGGCAGATTGCAACCGGTGCACCGCTCGGTCCGTTTGCTATTTTGGACGTGGTCGGCATCAATACAGCCCATAATATTGTTCAGGCAAAAGCAGCAGCTACCGGCAATCCGGAATTCGAAAAGCTTGCGAATTTGCTGAAGACCGAATACATCGACCAAGGGAAACTTGGAAGATCGACAGGAGAAGGATTTTACAAATACCCGAACCCGGCGTTTCTCGATCCGGACTTTTTAAAGAACTGAATTTCACGGAGGCTATGGCTGTTGAAACATCGGGCCGGTAGCTTCATCGTGCAGTCACTCCAATAAAAAGGACCAAGCTTCTGAGTGAGGAAGCTTGGTCCTTTCATGTTAAATTGCATCAGTGATGGCCATCTTTATGATGGTCTTTTTTGTCAGGATAGAAATAGAATTTTCCATGTTTGTAGAAGTATTTACCAACTTTGTGGAAATGGTCGCCATGTTTAACATAGTACTTACCGTCTTTTAGATAGTATTTACCAACTTTGAAGAAGCCTTTGTGATCTTTATCGTATTTGTCTTTCTTATCGTGTTTGTTTCGTTTATCCCGTTTATCGTATTTATCTCTCTTGTCCCGTTTATCCCGTTTATCATATTTATCTCTCTTGTCATTTTTGTCCCGTTTATCATACTTATCTCTTTTATCATTCTTGTCCCGCTTGTCATGATAGCCGTTTTTAGAATCGTCATCATGGTCACCAGATGCTAAAGCGGTAGATGAAGCACCGAAGATTAAGAAAAACGCCATCAAAATCATCAAATACTTTTTCACATTCGTTCTCTCCATTCCATAATAAGATTTTGGTCTTTTCTCTAGCCGAAGGCGCTACTGAGACTGAGACTTTCATCTTTATGTAATTTGAGCGAATATGACCTCCTTCTCGGTTAAATAAACGGATGACATCATATAGTTTAAATTTGTTTATAAAAGTAAAAATATGATGTCTCTTTAAGCCATCATAAATCAAATGGCAAAAAAATGCTATAGTTTTTAGAAAATTTAATAAATTAATGGTTCTATTTTTTATACTAGCCTTTGCTTTTTAATATAACCATGTAAAAGGAAGGCCCTTATGATTCTTTAAATCAAGCTTAGACAAACCTGATGTTTTTTTAAACCTGCTTTACTATTGATGATAGATTAATATGGACTGAAAAGAAGGCAGTAAATTGCAGAGATTTTCCTTGAGAAGAATGGCTGATTTTTAGAATCGATTCCTTATGAAAGAATGATTTTGAGACTTGAAAAAACAGTAATATCAATAGATTAAGGGGAAGTTTATCAGTTGACGGCAAAACAGTTTTGAATATAATTTTAAGTAGAAAGATTAATTATGAAGAAAGGGGAAGGATCACCGTGTGGGCCTTGAAAGTCATTTCATGGCAAGCCCAAGTGTTAAAAGGGTGGCCATAGGAACCGGTTGCTTATGAAAAAAGTGATTTGGATCTTGTGACTTTTGAAAAGCTGGCATCGGCCAAAAAATACTTTAATAAAGGAGAAGATTGCAATGAGCACTTTGTTTCCAAGAAAACAAACCGATTTGTTCCCAAGCCTCTTTGGAAGCGGATTGGAATCTGACTTCTTTAATAAGTTTTTTGGGGAAAACACCTATCCTCAAGTTGATATAAAAGAGAAGGCAGGCCAGTATGAATTTATGGTCGACCTTCCTGGGTTCTCCAAAGATGAAGTTGAAGTGGAGTACAAAGACGGCTATTTGGAAATCCGTGGTGAACGGGAACAGAATTGGGAGTCCAATGATACTGAAGGACGCTACGTACGAAAAGAACGTTCTTATGGCGCCTTCAAACGCAGTTTCTATATTGGTGAAATTGATGAAAAGCAAATTGCCGGTTCATTTGAAAAAGGGGTATTAATGCTTCAAGTGCCGAAATCCAGTGAGCAGGCAAGAAAAGATAAAGGCTACCGCATTCCAATCGAATAAGGTGACGCCTCATATTCCCATTATTTATCGGGAAGCACAAAACCGGTGTGCAGCTGAAAGATAGCTGCACACCGGTTTTTTACGCCTTAATGTGTTCATTTTTTATTCTGCTGCTACAGCAGCCCTTTCAAATACCCATAACCTTCAGCTTCCATTTCCGCTTCCGGAATGAACAGAATGGATGCGCTATTGATGCAGTAGCGCAAGCCGCCTCTGTCTTTTGGACCGTCATTGAAAACATGCCCCAAATGGCTGTCGCCGGAACGGCTCCGGACTTCAATGCGCACCATATTGTAGCTGGTGTCTTTATGTTCGGTTACGACATCCGGTTCAATCGGCTGGGTGAAGCTCGGCCAGCCGCATTTGGAATCGTATTTGTCGCGGGACGAGAAGAGCGGCTCACCGGTTGCAACATCCACGTAAATGCCAGGCTCGTAGTTGTCCCAGTATTCGTTGGAGTAGGCAGTTTCGGTGTCGTTTTTCTGCGTCACTTGGTACTGGGCATCAGTCAGTGTCGTTTTCAGTTCCTCGTCGCTCGGCTTCGGGTAAAGCGCTGGGTCGATCAAGGCCGGGACTTCCTGATCTTCGAGTGAATCAAATTCGACGTGGCAATAGCCGTTCGGGTTTTTCTCCAGGTAATCCTGATGGTATTCCTCTGCTAAATAATAATGTTTCAACGGCTCCACTTCTGTTACAAGAGGATCGTCGTATTTCGGCGCTTCGTTTGCCATTACTGCTTCAATGATGGCGCGGTCGGCTTCGTCTTTGAAGTAAACACCGGTGCGGTATTGTTCGCCGCGGTCATTGCCTTGCTGGTTCAACAGCGTCGGATCAATGATCATAAAATAATGGGACAGCAGTTTTTCAAGATCGATCCGCTCGGGATCATAGCGGACGTGGACTGTTTCCGCGTGTCCTGTGTTTCTGCGTGTTACGTCTTCATAACTGGGGTTTTCGGTATTGCCGTTGGCGTAGCCGGAAGTGACGTCATAAACGCCGAACACCCGCGCCATATAAGCTTCGACACCCCAGAAGCAGCCGCCCGCAAGCCAAATATCCTTCAAGTTTTCTTCGTCAAAAGTTAAGCCCTCATTCGGATTATCGGGGAACCGTGATTCGGAACCGGCAGCAGTGGTCTCGCCCGCATTGCTGAAGTTCGGTACGGAGCAGCCGGCCAGCAGCACAATCAATAGCAGGAGACAGGCGTGTTTAAGTTTCATGGTTGAGTAACCGCCTTTCATTATTGGATGCTTTCGAAGGTCTCATAAATTTGTTCGTTGCTGAAATGGCCGGGAGCGCTTTTTACCATGATTCCGTCAGAACCGATATAAGTGGATGTCGGATAGGCGAGGACTCCGTATTCATCGAAGACAGCACCGCCTTCATCCAGCAAAACGGTAATGTTCGATGCGTTGTCCAGTCCGCTGAACCATTTGGCGAAAGACGCACTGTCTTTTTCGGCATTTGAACTAGGCGACACAATGGTCAGCACTTCAAAGTCGGGATCTTCCCCAGCCAGCGTATTCAACTCTTCCATGCCGGCGAGGCAGATGGAGCACCAGGAAGCCCAGAACTTCACATAAACTTTTTTTCCGGCATACTGGGACAACTCGTGCGGATTGCCTTCCAGATCGACCAAGTCAAAAGCAGGTGCCGGTTCGCCTTTATTTAAAGGCTGGGCAGAAGTGGCAGCGTTTTCAGGATTACTTGAACAAGCGGCCAATAGAAAAATTAGGGCGGTAATCAAAAACACTTTGGAAAATGGTTTCATCGGACTCATCCTTTACTCGGGAATCTAGCGGCTGGGGGAAAGTCAATTGCAGGATAGGGAAGCCATCTCTATTTACGAATATCATATAGCGGATTGGCAATAAAAGACATCGAATGGACTCAGGATAGAGAATAAAGAATAGAAGGCTGTCCACATTTCAGACAATAGATGAAAACCGGCAGCCCAATCCTCGGAGCTGCCGGTTTTGTGTAAAAAAGGAACTTTTATTTGTGTTTGTTAAAATCAAACTTTACGCCCGTCAGTTCTTCAGAAACTTCCCAAAGCTTGTGGGCGACTGCTGCATCCAGTGCGACGTGGTGCGGCGTTTCAAGCGTCGGATAGCCTTTTCGGTAACCTTTGCCGTCCGGGCCTATGTATTCGCCGCCGCTCAAGGCAGGATTAGTTGCCGCATAAACTGTCGCAAGTGCGCCCATTTCCGGCGGCTGCAAATAGAAATTAGCGGCGTTTCTCAAAAACTTTGGGGCATCCCGTTTTCCGAGTTTAAAAATATTGGTGGCGGAAATGCCGGGGTGGCAAGCCACGCTGATGGTTTGGTGGCCATACTGTTTCAGTTTTTTATCCAATTCGAGTGCAAACATCAGATTGGCGAGTTTGCTTTGGTTGTAAAATTTCTTCGCTTTATAGCCTTTAGAACCGTCTAAATTGCCAAAGTCGATTTTGCCGCGGTTATGGGCGAGGGAAGCAATGGTGACCACGCGCGAAAAAGACGTTTGAATCAGCAAAGGCAGCAAGAGGCCGGTCAATGCGAAATGCCCCAGATGGTTGCCGCCGAATTGAAGTTCAAAACCGTCCTTGGTTTTAGTGTAGGGAGGCATCATCACACCGGCATTGTTGATGAGCAAGTCGAGTGAATCGTTTTCGCTCCGGAAGCACTCAGTAAAAAAACGGATGTTGGTCAGGTCGGTAAGATCCAGTTGCATCAGTTCCACTTGTGCCTGTGGATGGCGGCCGATTATTTCTTGCCGTGCTGCATTTCCTTTTTGCAGATTGCGGACAGCCATCACAATCCGTGCCCCTTTGCCGGCCAAGTCTTTTGCCGCTTCCAGGCCGATGCCGCTGTTGGCACCTGTAATGATGGCGGTTTTTCCTGCCAGTAGATGTTTTTCCACAAAATCAGCTCCTGCTATAGAGTGCGAATCCTTTTCAACTTATCATGAGAACCAAATCAGAACAAATAAAAAAATGATTTATTTCCCTAAACGGATGTTGTAAGATGAAGTTGATATTAATCTGATAATTCTAATAATTTTACATAGCCACTCCTTGCATTTAACGCTATTAGGAAAGAAGGAGAACAGCGTGGCAGAGATCATGCAAAAATTCACCACGTGCTTATGGTTTAATATGCAGGCAGAAGAGGCGGTAAATTTCTATGCCTCAGTTTTTAAGGATTCAAGCATCGGCCGGATCACCCGTTATGTGAAGGCGGGGCAGGAAATTCATCACAAGGAACCTGGTTCAATCATGAGTATCGAATTTCAAATCGGAGGGCAGGCGTTTATGGCGTTGAACGGCGGTCCTGAGTTTAAATTTTCGGAAGCTGTATCGTTCATCATCAACTGCGAATCCCAAGAAGAAATTGATTACTACTGGGATAAACTGACCGAAGGCGGAGACGAGAGTGCGCAGGTTTGCGGCTGGCTGAAAGACAAATTCGGGGTTTCGTGGCAAGTGGCACCGGTTGCGTTGAATGAGATGCTGGTGGATCCGGACACCGAAAAAGTGGAGCGTGTCACCAACTCATTTATGCAAATGAAAAAGCTGGATTTGAATGAACTTCAACGGGTGTACAAAGGTTAAAGACTTTGGGAGTGGCTTGAAAATTTTAAGGTAAGTGTAAAAGATCAAGCTCCTTTAAAAAGGAGCTTGATCTGGTGTTCTTATTTTAGCTGTCAGTGTTTATGATTGTGATGCTTTTTGTGGTGCTTGTAGAAATGTTTGCCGTGTTTGTAATGTTTTTTATCTTTGCATTTGTCATCGCCGCGATCGTGTTTGTGTTTTTTGTGATATTTTTTATGATACTTTTTGTGTTTCTTTTTATCATGTTTTTTGTGTTTGTATTTATAGTCATCTTTTTTATCACGTTTATCATACTTATTATCATGATCTCTTTTGTGCTTTTCATGGTAACCGTCTTTGTCTTTATCATGTCCGTCGTCCCCATGTGCCAATGCTCCAGTTGCTGAGAAGCCGAACACTAAAAATAATGCCATCAAGATTGAAAGATATTTCTTCATGTTGTTCTCTCCGTTTCATAATTAGATTTTGTTTATTCTCTAGTCTGTAGGGGCGTAGAGTTATAAACTTGCCTATTTATGTACTTTTAGAGAGTATGACCTCCTTCTCACTTAGGATATGAAATGGTTTCAAGAAATTTCTATAAATGTCTATTTAATAAAAATTTCTTGTCCTTGCGGATATTGTACAACATAAATCAAAAATTTACTACAATTATCCGAAAATTATAAAAAATAAATTTATTTTATTTTTTCGGGATAATAGTTGGATAAGAACAGGGAAATATCAAAATACATAGTCCTGTTTTGTTTCGTGGAAGAAACTTGCAGCTGATTGACCTCTCCATTTAGCAAAGAACTTTATTGCTATAACACAAAAAGGAGGAAAAATCGTGAAAAAGATTTTAATTTATGGGGTAGGGCCGTTCGGCAGCCTATTTGCCGAACGCCTTTCAGAAGCGGGGCACTCTGTATTCTTGCTTGATCACGGGGAGCGGCAACAGGAGTTAAAGACTTACGGCATTGTTACGGAGAATACGAAAACGGGGGAACAGACAGTGACAAGGCTTCCGGTGGTGGAACGTTTTGCTGAAGAAGATATATACGATCTGGTCATCGTGCCAATCCGCAAAAATTTGGTGGCGGATGTATTGCCTTCACTGGCCGCGAATAAAAAGGTTCCAACTTATTTATTCATGATGAACAATGCTGCCGGACAGCAGCGGTTTGTTGAAGCTCTCGGCAAAGAACGGGTAATGGTGGGTTTTCCGCTTCCAGGCGGATATAAGAAAGGCCATATTATGTATATGATGCCGGTGGAAGAAAAGAAACCAACGGTCCTACCGATTGGTGAAGTGGATGGAAGCATTCTTCCGCGAACTTATGAAGTAGCGGACATTTTAAGTTCCATGCGCGGCTACCGTGCAGAAATCCGAAAGGATATGGATGATTGGCTGAAGACGCATGTCGCTCTGCTAATTCCGACGCTTGCTCCGGCTGTTTATGCATGCAAGACAGACTTGGAGCATTTTGCTGCAACCCGGGATGCCCATGTGCTTTTGAAGCGTGCGCTGCCTGAAGCTTTCCATGCACTCCAGAATGCCGGAGTACCCATAACTCCTCCCACACTACGCATCATCGAATGGATTCCGGAACCGCTGTTTGTTCTGGCTCTTGGCCAAATGGCAAAAGGCGCCACATTTGAAAATGTGATGGGCCATTTGGAAAGCGTCCCGGATGAAGTGCGGCATTTAACCGACGAATTTTTTGAGTTGATCCGGACAGGGAATACCCCGACCCCGACTTTGGATGAACTCGCTGAATTTACTTACGGCACCAAAGAGGCGCTGCCTTTTGGATCAAAAAGCATTCCTATCAGGTGGGGAGGGGTTTATAGAGTAGCGATTGGAGTAATTGTTTTAGCAGGCTTACTCAAAAAAGCAAAGAAGTAAAATTGTTTAGGGAAACTAAAAAGAACAGGCTCCATATTGGCTGGAGCCTGTTCTTAATAATTAGTGGTGTTTTTTGCCTTTGTCTTTCCCGTTTTTCTCCCATTTTCCATGGTTTTTCTCTACTTTAACAACCTTTTTGTCAAAATAGGTTTTTTCGTTTTTCTTGAATGTTTCTTTTTCCTTCGTCACTTCTTTTGTGGTTTTTCCGAAATCTTTATCGACAAACTTCTCAGTGTCTTTGCTGATGATTTTGCCGTTGCTTCCTGGTTTGCCTCTATGCTTAATCGTTGTAACTGTTGTTTTGGTAATTTTAACCGGAGTCGTGAATTTTTTAATGGTGTGGATGGCTGTTACTTGATCCCAAGAAGTCGTTTTGGTTATATCAAAAGTAGTTTTAATGAATACGTCTCTATACCAATCATGCTTCGGATGTTTTTCACGTTTCTTTTCTACTTTAGATTCTTGGTAAGTGTCCTTTTTGGATTTCTTAACGGTTTTGTAATCGGTGTCTTTTTCTACTTTCACCACTTTGTCATGGGTCACTTCTTTTGTCGTCTTTACGATGGTCGTGACGCCTTTATGGAAAGTCACTTTTTCAGTGGTGTTGTTGTCTCCCTTATGATTATCGCTGCCTGCGAACGTCATGGAAGAAAAGCCGAATATCAACATAAAAGTCAATAAAATCATAGCAAACTTTTTCATGTCTGATTCTCCCTTATTTAAAATTTGATTTTTTTGTTAGCCTCTACATTAAATGGACAGAGATTAAACTTGCAATCAGCATTTTAAAGTATTTTTTGAGAGAAATATGGCCCCCCTTTTTATACGGCTCGCGACAAAAAATATTGAACTTGCACGATAATTATACTATAAAGGTCAGATAATTTATATAATTTAGAATAAATAATTTAAATTTATTTACTAATATCAAGGTATTCTTTAGTAGGATAAAGTGTTTGTTTTTTTAAACAGTTCAAGCTCAGTATAGATATGAAGAAAAGAAGTTCAATTCGCCTGTTGGACCAAATCTGTTGATCTTTTTTTATCGGTGAAGTTTCCAGAATGCTTTAACAATTTTCATGTAGAATAGAGATAACTACTTTAAATCCGAAAGGAGCTCATACATATGAAACATAATTTTCCTTTTTCCAAAGATATAAAACGGGCCTTCCAAAATGATCCGCCGGGACAATGGATGACTGTCGTACCAACGGGATGCATTCGCCTGAATTCAGGTTATCCGCAACCGGTCTTGGTGCCTTCCATAGAAATAAAAGAGGCAGTTGCGCGCTTGATTGATGAAGAACAGGATTTGCCGCTCCACTATATCGGCAGCCCGAGAATTCCGGAGTTAAAAAAATTTATCCAGCAGCGCATGCAAAAACGAGAAGTCGTTCTTTCCGAGGAAGAACTTTTGGTCACATCCGGAGCTTGCCAGGCCATTGACTTGATCTCCCGGATTTTGCTTGATGATGAAGCCGTTGTAGCAATTGAGGCGCCAACCTATATGGAGGCGTTGGAGGTGTTCGGAAATTATACCGAGCATTTCATGGATGTGCCGATTGACGCAAACGGGCTCGATACCGACCGCTTTGAAGAAATGCTGGCAGACAAAGAAGCGAAAGGGGAAACTTTGCCGCGCTTGCTTTACACCATCCCGACATTCCAAAATCCTACGGGGACGACAATGACGCTGGAACGGAGAAAAAAGGTGCTGGAATTGGCAGAACGCTACGATTTTCTGGTTTTAGAAGACGATGCCTATGGTGAACTGGCATTCGGGGAACAAGCGCGTTTGTTGAAAGCGATGGATCCGGGCAACCGTGTGCTTTATGTCGGTTCCTTATCGAAAGTTGTCGCGCCGGGCATGCGGATCGGCTGGGTGGCAGGAGCGGAGGAATTAATCACGGCTATGGACTGGTTCAAAAAAGATTTGCACCATCCCTTCGCCCAGGCAACCATGGCTTCATATCTAGAAGGACTGGATTTTGACGGCCATCTTCAAGAGCTTCAGGATGCTTATCAGCGAAAAAGCAGTGTAATGGTTGCGGCATTGGAAAAATTCTTGCCGAAGTCGGTTTCCTGGTATACACCGGGCGGCGGATACTTTGTTTGGGTCCAAGTACCGGGAGTGGATACAGTCCAAATGCTGCCAGAAGCACTCGCGGCTGGTGTGGCATATGTGCCCGGCAGATACTTTTTCCTGAACCAGGAGGAAGGCCGTGAATTCCTCCGGTTGTCGTTCAGTTATGCGGAAGAAGAACAGATTGTAAAAGGAATCGAACTTTTAGGGCAAGTGATCGGGAGAACGGTTCCGCAGGAAAACAATTGAACCATACAAGAGGAGAGATTTTTTGGAAACATATATCGTTATCCAAAATATAGAAGCCGAGCCCGAATGGCCAAAGCTTTTCGGCATCGCACTGTCGGTCTGCGACAGTTTTCAAATCATGTACCCGGATGGAGAATGGGATGCGGAAAATCCTTTGCTGACGGGCAAACCGGAGTTTGAAAAGTTGGAAGGGATTCAAGTTTTTCCATGGGATGGCATGAAAGACAGCACGGTTTATCGCGGACCTTTGAATGCGGAGTCCAGAGAATTGTTTTGGCATCATATGGTTCCGAGAGAAGATCACTATTTGTATCCGCTTTGGAACTTCGATTTTTACCGGGAAGGCAAGCTCGTTTTTTCAATCCAGGATTTTTTAGTCTGCCTTGCCTATTCCTACCCCGAAATGATGGAGATTTTTGCAGTGCAAGGAATTGATTTATTGAGTTTAGAAGGTTAGTAAAAGGAGGCACCCTAAGGGATGCCTCCTTTACAGCTTGTTGAGAAACTAAGGTTTTGACCATCAAGCTCTTTGTTTTTGAATGAAAAATCAATTGAACATCGAGTTTTTAGACCCTCCTGTTAAGCAGGAGGGTCATTTTTTTGATATTCTGCGCTGC
>NZ_JABWTK010000057.1 GCF_020071995.1 Planococcus chinensis
CCTTAACGAGAGTTCACTCGCTCACCTTAGAATTCTCTTCTCGCCTACCTGTGTCGGTTTGCGGTACGGGCACCTCCCGCCTCGCTAGAGGCTTTTCTTGGCAGTGTGAAATCAGGGACTCCAGGGCATAATGCCCCTTGCCATCACAGTTCAATGTTTGCGGAAACGGGATTTGCCTCGTTTCCCACCTTGCTGCTTGGACGCGCTCAACCAACGGCGCGCTCGCCTTATCCTTCTGCGTCCCCCCATTGCTCAAACGGCGGGGAGGTG
>NZ_JABWTK010000058.1 GCF_020071995.1 Planococcus chinensis
TTTGGGACCAAGGGGTCGCAGGTTCGAATCCTGTCTTCCCGACCATTCAATGGGGCCTTAGCTCAGCTGGGAGAGCGCCTGCCTTGCACGCAGGAGGTCAGCGGTTCGATCCCGCTAGGCTCCACCATTATTTATTCAATTGAACCTTGAAAACTGAACAGCAAAACGTCAACATAAATTGTTTGAGCGCCTTGGCGCGAAAACGAATTTATGCGAGGATCGTCGCAAAGCGATCCGAGCACAACTACTGATCAGGCAAACGCCAGA
>NZ_JABWTK010000059.1 GCF_020071995.1 Planococcus chinensis
TCCTTAACGAGAGTTCACTCGCTCACCTTAGAATTCTCTTCTCGCCTACCTGTGTCGGTTTGCGGTACGGGCACCTCCCGCCTCGCTAGAGGCTTTTCTTGGCAGTGTGAAATCAGGGACTCCAGGGAGTAACTCCCCTTGCCGTCACAGTTCAATGTTTGCGGAAACGGGATTTGCCTCGTTTCCCACCTTGCTGCTTGGACGCGCTCAACCAACGGCGCGCTCGCCTTATCCTTCTGCGTCCCCCCATTGCTCAAACGG
>NZ_JABWTK010000060.1 GCF_020071995.1 Planococcus chinensis
CCGTTTGAGCAATGGGGGGACGCAGAAGGATAAGGCGAGCGCGCCGTTGGTTGAGCGCGTCCAAGCAGCAAGGTGGGAAACGAGGCAAATCCCGTTTCCGCAAACATTGAACTGTGACGGCAAGGGGCATTGCGCCCTGGAGTCCCTGATTTCACACTGCCAAGAAAAGCCTCTAGCGAGGCGGGAGGTGCCCGTACCGCAAACCGACACAGGTAGGCGAGAAGAGAATTCTAAGGTGAGCGAGTGAACTCTCGTTAAGG
>NZ_JABWTK010000061.1 GCF_020071995.1 Planococcus chinensis
GGTTCGAGTCCATTTAGGCCCACCATAACTTCTTGGGGCCTTAGCTCAGCTGGGAGAGCGCCTGCCTTGCACGCAGGAGGTCAGCGGTTCGATCCCGCTAGGCTCCACCAATCGTTTTCTTTTTTTTTTGCGTGAAAACGAACTTGTTCTTTGAAAACTGGATATGACGACATTGAAACAACGAAACAAGCAACACGAGTGATGAGACCGATTTTTTCGGTCGACTTTCTAATGGTTAAGTTAGAAAGGGCGCACGGTGG
>NZ_JABWTK010000062.1 GCF_020071995.1 Planococcus chinensis
GCATTCGGTGGACGGGATTCTCACCCGTCTTTCGTTACTCATACCGGCATTCTCACTTCTAAGCGCTCCACGGATCCTTCCGGTCCCGCTTCGACGCCCTTAGAACGCTCTCCTACCACGGACATCTACGATGTCCATCCACAGCTTCGGTAATCCGTTTAGCCCCGGTACATTTTCGGCGCAGTGTCACTCGACCAGTGAGCTATTACGCACTCTTTAAATGATGGCTGCTTCTAAGCCAACATCCTGGTTGTCT
>NZ_JABWTK010000063.1 GCF_020071995.1 Planococcus chinensis
CCCATTGCGCAAGCAAGTAAGATCCCTCAAAGACGATGAGGTAGATAGGTTCGGGGTGGAAGCGCGGCGACGCGTGCAGCTGACGAATACTAATCGATCGAGGACTTAACCAACACCGTTGTTTTCACCTGTCGCATATCCAGTTTTGAAGGCGCAAGCCGCAAGTTTTTTTCAAAAAAAAGCTTGCAATACCAGGTAGACTTGGTATAATAAAACTTGTCTTTCAAAAACAATCCAGTCCAGTGATGATGGCAAA
>NZ_JABWTK010000064.1 GCF_020071995.1 Planococcus chinensis
TTTGCCATCATCACTGGACTGGATTGTTTTTGAAAGACAAGTTTTATTATACCAAGTCTACCTGGTATTGCAAGCTTTTTTTTGAAAAAAACTTGCGGCTTGCGCCTTCAAAACTGGATATGCGACATATGAAAACAACGGTGTTGGTTAAGTCCTCGATCGATTAGTATTCGTCAGCTGCACGCGTCGCCGCGCTTCCACCCCGAACCTATCTACCTCATCGTCTTTGAGGGATCTTACTTGCTTGCGCAATGGG
>NZ_JABWTK010000065.1 GCF_020071995.1 Planococcus chinensis
CCCTGAGCGGACGAGCCTTCCTCAGGAAACCTTAGGCATTCGGTGGACGGGATTCTCACCCGTCTTTCGTTACTCATACCGGCATTCTCACTTCTAAGCGCTCCACGGATCCTTCCGGTCCCGCTTCAACGCCCTTAGAACGCTCTCCTACCACGGACATCTGAGATGTCCATCCACAGCTTCGGTAATCCGTTTAGCCCCGGTACATTTTCGGCGCAGTGTCACTCGACCAGTGAGCTATTACGCACTCTTTAA
>NZ_JABWTK010000066.1 GCF_020071995.1 Planococcus chinensis
GTGTGCCTACAACTAGTCAAAGCCCGTTTATGGGTGATGGCGTGCCTTTTGTAGAATG
Organism: Planococcus chinensis; assembly: GCF_020071995.1. Taxonomy (GTDB): domain Bacteria; phylum Bacillota; class Bacilli; order Bacillales_A; family Planococcaceae; genus Planococcus; species Planococcus chinensis_A. Next base: position 59 of record NZ_JABWTK010000066.1, read on the forward strand.
AACCGGCGAGTTACGATTGCATGCAAGGTTAAGGTGAGAAGCCGGAGCCGCAGCGAAAGCGAGTCTGAACAGGGCGAATGAGTATGCAGTTGTAGACCCGAAACCAGGTGATCTACCCATGTCCAGGGTGAAGGTAAGGTAACACTTACTGGAGGCCCGAACCCACGCACGTTGAAAAGTGCGGGGATGAGGTGTGG
>NZ_JABWTK010000006.1 GCF_020071995.1 Planococcus chinensis
TTCATGACGATGGTTTTTGACGGGACCAATCATGAGACCTCGCTCCTTCATTTTCTTTTAGTGTACATCGGAAAAGTAGTAAAATAAACAAAAAAACAGGCTGTCGAGAGAGTTTCTCGACAGCCTGTAAAAACCGGTCATAGACCGGTTTTTTCTTTTGCCAATAAATCGCGGATTTCGACCAGCAGTTCTTCTTTTTTATCGAGAACTTCAGGCTCCACTTCAGCAGGCACATCTTTTTTGCGTTTCAGTTTCGTAAAAATGCGAATCACTAAGAAAATCGAGAAAGCAATAATGAAAAAGTCGATGACGGATTGTGCAAACAGCCCGTACCGCAATTCTGCCCCTTGAAATGTATAAGTCCAATCTTCTACGCTGAAACCGCCCAGCAGGATTCCGACTGCCGGCATAATGATGTCTTCAACCAATGAGGAAACAATTTTCCCGAAAGCAGCCCCGATAACGACTGCAATCGCCAAGTCGAGTACATTTCCTTTTAATGCGAATTTCTTAAAATCTTCCCACATATAAACACCTCCTTAACCTCCAGTATATCGAGAAATTGAATGCTTCCATACTGTTTTCTATAAGGAAAAACCGAATTCGCCCCTCTTGAACGGGAAAAGGAGGCAGATAAGTATGAAAAACTATGGTAAACTGGGGAAAATGGACGTTTAGGTGTGGGAAGAAATGAAGAAAAAGAGAAAACTCAAACGGAGTGTCCGTTTGAAATTGTGGTTTTTAATTGTCCTGTTTCCAGCTGTTATTGTGCTGACCACACTATTCGTTGTGGTTTTTTATATGTTTAATCCAATGTCAGTCGCGAATACATTAAAAGATGCGCCACAACAACTGTTTGAAATCGAATTGCCTGAGGAAAATATTCCGCTTTATCAGGAAGCTGCGGATGCATTCGGCATCCCATGGACTTTGCTTGCTGCACATCACCGCATTGAAACAAAGTTTTCGACGATGGATCCTTTGCTTTCACCGGTTGGGGCAGAAGGGCATCTCCAATTCATGCCGTGCACATTTGTCGGGTGGACCCATCCGACTTGCTCTGGAAAAGGCCAGGGGGAAATTCCTGAAAAGGAAAAGACCGATCCGGCCGTTATTGCAAAATATGGCGGGTATGGGCTTGATGGAGATGGAGACGGAATAGCCGATCCGTATAATCTAGCGGATGCCCTTTACAGTGCAGCTAATTATTTGTCGAAGAACGGGGCAGCTGATGGGAAACTGGAGCAAGCCGTTTTTCAGTATAATCACAGCGATCAATACGTAGACGATGTTATGCATTATTATCATCTATACGAAGAGCAGTTTCCAGGTCGATAAAAAAGAGACCCCTCAACGGGATCTCTTTTTTTATTGGCTTATTAAGTTCTTCTTGTTCTGCCTTTACGCATAGATCCAAGAATTAGGCTTAAGACAAATACTAATACCAAAGCACCAATCAATGCAGGGATTAGATAAACGCCCCAAATTTCTGGACCCCAATCGCCTAGTAGCAAGCTACCTAGCCAAGCACCAACGATACCTGCGATAATGTTACCAATAATGCCGCCCGGGATGTCTTTACCAAGGATTAGACCTGCTAGCCAACCAATGATACCGCCCATAATCAAAAATAATAAGAAACTCATTCTGTCCAACTCCTTTTTAAGTAATGAATAAGTGCTACACTCTAGATATAACCTTAATCATGACTTTTGAAACATAGAGTTGAAAATTTTTTTTGAAAGGCTGTTTTTTTCGTTTCCTCCGTAGCAGTAAGAAAGGAGGTTTCGTGCAGGGAAAACCCTCAATGAAGTCTATAAAAGCAGTCCGGTTACCTGCTTCTTTTTCAGCGCACTTCAGCGCCAAGCGTGTTTTGAAAATGGCCGAGCGCCCAGTCGTGGCCGACCGGATTAAAGCTTGCAACCGCGTCCTGGTGGATGACGATATTGAATCCTTTGTTATAAGCTTCGACCGCTGTATGCAATACGCAAATGTCGGTGCAGACGCCCACAATGTGAACTTCTTCGATTCCTCTTTCGCGCAGCAGGATTTCCAGATTGGTTCCCGCAAACGCACTATAGCGTGTTTTATCCATCCAGACAATTTCGTCTTTATGCTGTTCATATACTTCCGCCAAGCGGCCGTATAAATTTCTGCCGGCTGTGCCCCTGATATTATGGGGAGGGAAGAGTTTCGATTCGGGATGGAAGTCGTTGTTGACCTCATGGAGATCAACAGGGAAGACGACATACTCCCCGGCATGCACAAATTCCTCTGTCAACGAGCAAATCTTTTCTTCAATGGCCTGGCCAGGCTCGCCGCAAGTCAAAGCTCCGTCGTCTGCCACGAAATCGACTGTATAATCCACTACCAATAACGCTTTTTTCATCTGTTTGCCTCCTAATCTTTTATCCTCTTAATCTAATCACAAATGAGCTTTTTAAAAAAGCAATATTCATTCTTGCCAATAAAAAGAATTTTCTGTATACTCCTTAAAAGGAGATGAGAATATGGTATATGAAAACACTGAGAAACTGAACCGCCAGGCTTTCTGGTTTGTGGTTCTCCATACTTTGCTCATTATCAATTTTGCCATCGATTTTGAGGTGTTCATGTGAAACAGCCATTAAAATAACCTGCTCCCGCATATAAACGGGGAGCAGGTTATTTTAATGGGATGAGTTAATCCCGTTTCAAGCGGGTCAGGGAATCCTTCAGCATACGGGAAGCCGAGTCGAGCGAGACACCCATGATTTCCTGGATTTCCTCCAGATTTTTGTGTTCAACCGCGTATAAATGATGGACATAAGCAAAACGGATGTCCCCGGAACGAATCGGTGTGCCAAGAAACGCAGACAGCGATTCGGTATAATCGGACAGCGATCCCATTTTGAACATGGTGTATTCGTCTTTCACTTTGGACGACAAGAGGTAAGGCGTATTGCGGAAAACCGCCCGTTCAATGCCGTCCAGCATCACGGGGATTTCCTTTTCCGTAAATTCGATATGAACTACATAACCGTCTTTCTTTTCAACCGTCAGCTCGAGCACATCGCCGCGGTCAACAAAGTCTTCCACTTCGATGGCTGCCATGTCACGCAGGCGAAGCCCGCGCATATAGAGGAGAAAAAGAATTTTTGCCGTCAGCGATAATTGGTCGGAATCGAGTACCGACGCCTTCTTTTCCAAAAGCACTTCGTAATTGACGTGGATGTCGGATGGCCGCAAATCCAGTTTTTGATTGAATTTGAATTTCGGCATAAAATCCACCGGAATCCGGCCGATTCTCCACATATAATCAAACCATTGCCGAATATAAATCAGTTTCCGGTTCAAGGTGCTGTCCTTGATGCCGGTCGCGTATTCTTCCTGCAGAAACTTTTGAATATCAATTGGACGAATTTCATGGGGTTCCACTTGTTTCTTATATGTTTTTCGCAAATAAGCGAACAGCGAGCGGATCAATTGCACTTCATGGACAACCGTATTCGGACTAATGCCATTTTCTAACCGATACTTTTCATAACCATAAGGCATAAAGCAGCACCCCTCCTCCATAATTATCCTTAATTATACCACTAATCCGGAAAAATAGAACGTATTTTCCCTTAGTGAAAGCCTGTGAAACAGCGGTTTTATCAGGTTTTTCGCCTTTTTGGGCTAAATGCGCCAGGAACAGGAAAAATTACACGAAAAGAAAGCTTTATTTAAATCCGATAAGGGTATGCCTACTATAGAAGTCCATATCACAGATGGGGGATTGCCATGTTTAAAGAAGAGAACGCAAAAATCAGGAAGGCAGTTTTGCAAGCGGTGGAAGGGTGGCCGGACGAAGTCCTGAACACGAAACCTTCCGCTGATGAATGGTCGCCAATGCAAATCCTGGACCATCTTCAATTGATGGAAGGGGTAGTGGCCAAAAATGTCGCCCGTCAATTGGGGAGCGAAAAAAGCGAGAAAGCGCTCAAGAAACCGATCCAGCTGACCGTCAGCCGCATGATAAAAGTGGACGCACCGAAACACGTCGTGCCGTCCGAAGAATTTATTTCCCTGGCCGATATGAAAAAACGGCTGGAAGATTCAACAGCGTTCTTGCATCAAGTATACGATGGGACCACCATTGAAGAGCTGGAGAACAAGTCGCTGCCCCATCCGGTCTTCGGCAAAGTCCCGTTGATCCAATGGTTTCCATTTGTCGGACTTCATGAGAAACGGCATTTAAAGCAGTTGGAAAAGACTCTGGACAAACTCAAATCAGAAAAGACTGGGTAATTCATAAAACTTATTACAATGTATAAATTTAATGTAATTTACTTATGCTTCTCTTTTCGATATGATGGAGGAGGAGAAAAGACTCTTACCCGGCCTTTTCAAAGATTTAAAGGAGGAACATGATCATGGCAAAAAGCAGTTTGCACAACAGCCGTACTTCTTTTGAGCTAAATGGCAAAACGTATAACTACTATCGTTTAGCTGCTTTAGAAGAAGCAGGAATCGCGAAAGTATCACGCCTTCCTTACTCAATCAAAGTACTTTTGGAATCCGTATTGCGTCAGCATGACGGATATGTCATCAAAGACGAGCATGTAGAAGAATTAGCAAAATGGGGCAAAAATGCCAACAAAGATGCGGAAGTACCATTCAAGCCGTCACGCGTAATCCTTCAGGATTTCACGGGTGTACCGGTTGTCGTTGACTTGGCAGCACTTCGTTCAGCTATGTCTGAACTTGGTGGAGACCCGAACAAAATCAACCCGGATGTACCGGTTGATCTCGTTGTTGACCACTCTGTCCAAGTAGACAGCTACGGTTCAAACGAATCGTTGAAAATCAACACGAAACTGGAATTTGAACGCAACGCAGAGCGCTACCAGTTCCTAAACTGGGCTCAAAAAGCATACGACAACTACCGTGCTGTTCCACCGGAAACCGGTATTGTTCACCAAGTTAACCTTGAGTACTTGGCAAGCGTTGTCCATGCGATCGCAAACGAAGATGGAACATTTGAAGCTTACCCGGATACACTGGTTGGTACGGATTCTCATACAACGATGATCAACGGACTTGGTGTACTTGGATGGGGCGTCGGCGGTATCGAAGCGGAAGCGGGCATGCTGGGACAACCTTCATTCTTCCCGATTCCGGAAGTTATCGGCGTTAAATTGACAAATGCATTGCCAAACGGTGCAACAGCTACTGACTTGGCACTTAAAATCACTCAAGTGCTCCGCCAAAAAGGCGTAGTTGGGAAATTTGTTGAGTTCTACGGCGCTGGTGTTACGACATTGCCGCTTGCTGACCGTTCAACAATTGCCAACATGGCTCCTGAATACGGCGCTACTTGCGGATTCTTCCCGGTTGACGAAGAAGCGCTTGATTACCTTCGCCTGACTGGCCGTGAAGACAGCCACATTGAAGTTGTAAAAGCTTACTTGCAAGCAAACGACATGTTCTTCGATGCAGACAAAGATCCTGTTTACACAGATACAATCGAACTTGATCTTTCGACAATCGAACCAAACTTGTCAGGCCCTAAACGTCCGCAGGATTTGATTCCTTTGTCTCAAATGAAGACAGAGTTCAACAAAGCGGTAACGGCTCCTGAAGGCCCGCACGGTTTCGCATTAAGCGAAGAAGAAATCAACAAAACAGCAACTGTGAACTTCAAAGACGGTTCATCAGCGGTTATGAAGACTGGCGCAATCGGCATTGCGGCGATCACTTCATGTACAAACACTTCAAACCCATACGTAATGCTAGGCGCTGGTCTTGTTGCGAAAAAAGCAGCTGAAAAAGGCCTAATGCCACCGGCTTACGTAAAAACTTCTTTGGCACCAGGTTCAAAAGTTGTTACTGGCTACTTGCAGCAAAGCGGCCTGCTTGAGTACTTGGAGCAAATCCGCTTCAACTTGGTAGGTTACGGCTGTACAACATGTATCGGTAACTCAGGCCCAATGCTTCCTGAAATCGAAGATGCGATTTTAGACAGCGACTTGTTGGTAACTTCTGTACTTTCCGGTAACCGTAACTTTGAAGGACGTATCCACCCGCTTGTAAAAGCGAACTACTTGGCTTCACCGCCGTTGGTTGTTGCTTACGCACTAGCTGGAACTGTTGATATCGATCTTCAAAACGACCCAATCGGACAAGACAAAGAAGGCAACGATGTGTTCTTGAGCGACATCTGGCCGACTACGGAAGAAGTCAACGAAGTCGTGAAGAGCACAGTTACACCTGAATTGTTCCGCAAAGAATACGCACGCGTGTTTGACGAAAACCAAACTTGGAATGCCATTGAAACTAATGACGATTCTCTATATGCGTTCGATGAAGAGTCGACGTATATCCAGAACCCGCCGTTCTTCCAAGGACTTTCTGTTGAGCCAAAAGCGATCCAGTCCCTGGATAACTTGCGCGTAGTTGCTAAATTCGCGGATTCAATTACAACTGACCACATTTCGCCAGCTGGTGCAATCGGCAAAGATACTCCAGCAGGGAAATACTTGCGTGAAAAAGGCGTAGAACCTCGTAACTTCAACTCTTACGGTTCTCGCCGCGGTAACCATGAAGTTATGATGCGCGGAACGTTCGCAAACATCCGTATCCGTAACCAAGTGGCACCAGGCACAACAGGCGGTTTCACAACCTACTGGCCAACTGGTGAAATCCTGCCAATCTACGATGCAGCGATGAAATACCAAGAACGCGGTACAGGACTTGTTGTTCTTGCCGGCAAAGACTACGGCATGGGCTCTTCACGTGACTGGGCTGCCAAAGGTACATTCCTTCTAGGCATCAAAACAGTCATCGCTGAAAGCTATGAGCGTATTCACCGTTCAAACCTTGTGATGATGGGTGTTCTTCCGTTGCAATTCGTAAACGGACAAAACGCTGACTCACTTGGTTTGACTGGACGCGAAAGCATTTCTGTCAACTTGACTGACGACGTGAAACCACGCGACGTCCTGAAAGTAACAGCAACTGCTGAAGACGGCACTGTAACAGAATTCGACGCACTTGTGCGCTTCGACTCTGAAGTAGAAGTAGACTACTACCGCCATGGTGGTATCCTGCAAATGGTACTGAGAAGAAAGCTTGTTGAAGCGTAAAAAGTAATAAAGATCAGACGTCCCCTGAATCAGGACGTGTGAATCTGAGCAAGTCAATTCCTTACACTCAAATAAGGCTGCCCTTGGGCAGCCTTATTTTTTATTTATCGGATGATTTTCTGTATACTTACATAGAGGTGAAAGAGAACATGCACATAAGCGACAAAGAAATTGAAATCCGCTACGCGGAAACCGACCAAATGGGCGTGGTCTACCACGCGAACTATATTATCTGGCTGGAAATCGGCCGGACGCAATTGATTGAAGACCTGGGCTTTACTTATGCCGGGATGGAAAGTGAAGGCTATCTGTCACCGGTGACCGATATTTCAATCCAGTACAAAGCGGCTCTCCGCTACGGCCAAAAAGCGACGGTCCGCACATGGGTGGAAGACCACGGGCGCCTGCGCACCACATACGGCTACGAGATCCTGCACGAAGACGGAACAATTGCCGCAACCGCAACTTCTGAGCACGTGGTGGTTAAAAAAGATTCGTTCCGCCCGGTGTCACTGAAGAAAATCTATCCGGAATGGCACGAGAAATACGAAGAAATCAAAAAGCAGGCAACTGATGGCGTTCGGAGTTAAGCGAGACGAACTGAATCGCTGGAAACAGAATGTCGAGGCAGGCCATATCGCATTTTTAACGCATTACTGGATAGACGACCGTTTCCCTGGGTGTTCAACGGTCACGAAAGTAGGCTGCAGCGACTTGGATAAGCTGGAACAGTGGGGAATGCAATACGGATTGAAGCGTGAGTGGATGGATCTGCGGGGCAAGTACCCGCATTTTGATTTGTTCGGAGAGCATCAGCGCCGCATATTGACGGCGGAAGGCCAAGCGGAGCATTTGCGGCGCTTCAATTTGTAACACGGGTTAAACACGTTTAAAACTGCGGGCAGCGCACAAGCTGTCCGCAGTTTTTTTATGGAGAAAACCAGACTACAAATCTATGAAATCTTCGATGTACGCTTGCAGCTCTTCTTGGATGTCCTGTAAACTTTCATCCAGCAAGTCTCCGACCAGCCGGCTGCCGGGGAGGTTTTGGTTAACAGGCAAGCCCAAAAATAGCCTTTCGCATGTCCAAATGGGGATATTATGCAAATCGATGAGTTCCCCATGATCATCACAAATGCTGACCACGAGTGCAGAGCTGTAGCCTGGCTCGAAGGGGTCCATGCCTTCTTTGGTAATTCCGGCATCCAGCACTTTGTATTCCTGCAGAAACAAGCCTTGGTAGCGCGGAAGCCAGCTTTCCACATAGCGCGTAAGTTGCATTTCTTTGCGGTGGATTTCCTGCTTTAACAACTCGTTGAATTCTTTCTGGCGAAACCGCATATCTGATTCCTTCTTTCCGCGAGAGATTTCTTTCGGTAATAATGCCGATAAAAAAACACTGCCGAAGCAGTGCGGGTCCATCTTTTTCAGTTAGGCACTTTCTTTTTCGTAGGAATAATCCAATTCCTTCAATTCATCGTTTACAGTAACGTGCAGATCGTGCCCGTCAAAATACCAGACATCGGTTTGTTCCACATAATAAGTGACGCCGTCGTGTTCAAGCACCACTGCGGCTTCTGAAGGGACATCTTTTGTCACCCCGAGGGAAAAGCCGGGTTGAAGTTTGCTCGAACCGCCGTAGCGGACATAAAACCGGACCGCTTCTCCTGCGGCAACTTCCATTTCTTCATGAAACCAGTTGAATGCATCTTCACTGATGTTGATATTCACTCCATGCACACCCTTTCGTAGACCTTACCATTTGATTTTCGGTTCTGTACCGGCCTTGATTCGGCCAATATTCGCCCGGTGGCGGTAAATGATGAACGTTGCCAGGACGATGATGACTGCCAGGAACAAGTAGTCGCCTGTATTGATCGCATAGATGGTGGTGTAAATAACCGCTACAACCGCCAAAATGATGGAAGAAAGCGAAACCATTTTGGTGATTTTTAAGGTGATCAACAGAACCGCTACCGCTACCAGGAAAAGCGGCCATTGATACCCCAGCAGGATTCCGCCGGAAGTCGCTACGGCTTTGCCGCCTTTGAATTTTGCAAAAACCGGGAACATATGGCCAACGACAGCGATGACACCGAAGATCAGCGGATGGATATTGGTGTCGATATAAAGCGGAATCAATGTGGCCGCTGTCCCTTTTAAAATATCCAGTACGGTCACGACGATTCCCGCTTTAGCCCCTAGGGTCCGGAAAGTGTTGGTCGCGCCGAGGTTGCCGCTTCCTTTTGTCCGGATGTCTGTGTTGTAAAAGATTTTTCCGATCCACAAAGCGGAAGGAATTGAGCCGAGCAAATAAGCTAAAAGTACTGGAAGCAATGTATCCATTTTGAACTCCTTTGAACCATACTATTTATCCTGCATCAACAGCCAAAAAGCGGCCATTAAAACCCAAGTGAGCGGCTGCCGGTTGGGCTGGATAGCCCACAGAATGCCGTTTCACTTTACGTTTTTAGTTTAACACGAAGCGAGTTCTTTGAACAATATGTCTCTGATTGTTCACCTGCCTCCCTAAAATAAGGTATGATAGAATAAAAGGACAGGTGATTCTCATGAACAATCCAAGCCGTGAAGAAATCAAGAAAATCCTCGATACTGCAAAAACCATCGCAGTCGTGGGCCTAAGCCCGAATCCGAACCGGACTTCTTATATGGTATCTGAAGCGATGCAAAAAGCGGGTTACCGCATCATTCCGGTGAACCCCGTTGCTGACGAAGTGCTGGGGGAGAAAAGTTATGCGACGCTAGCTGACATTCCACATCCGGTCGATATCGTCAATGTGTTCAGACGCAGTGAATTTCTGCCGGAGCTCGCAAAAGAGTTTGTCGGGATTGATTGTCCTGTATTTTGGACGCAGCTGAATGTTGTAGATGAAGACGTTTTCAATGAATTGGCGGATGCCGGCTATACCGTGATCATGGATCGCTGCATCAAAGTTGAACACGCCATCCTGAAGTAAGGAAAAACGGCGGCCGGTGGAAGGGAAATTGCACTTCCGCAGGTTCGCCAAGCGGCAGCAAATCCGATTTAGGCAGAAGGGCGCCCTGCGCTCTTTTTTCTATGATAATTGACAGATGGCCGCGTTATCGATACGATTAAAAGAGAAGAAAGTACGAACAGATGTTTGTTGGAGGGAACTTAATGGCAAAAACTAAAAATACGGCATACAACGAAGAAGCGATTCAAGTACTCGAAGGCCTAGATGCCGTTAGAAAACGCCCGGGTATGTATATTGGTTCGACCGACACCAGAGGGCTTCACCATTTGGTCTATGAAATTGTTGATAACTCCGTCGATGAAGCACTTGCCGGATTCGGAAAAAGAATTACCGTCACCATCCACGAAGACAACAGCATCAGCGTCCGGGACTACGGCCGCGGAATGCCGACTGGCATGCACCGCAGCGGAAAACCGACGCCTGAAGTCATCCTGACCGTGCTACACGCCGGCGGGAAATTCGGCCAAGGCGGCTATAAAACGAGCGGAGGCCTCCACGGAGTCGGGGCGTCCGTTGTTAACGCGTTGTCAAAATTCCTGGAAGTGACGATTTACCGGGACGGCAAAAAATACCGCCAGCGCTTTGAAAACGGCGGCAAAGCCGTCACGACGCTTGAAGAAATCGGATCGACGAAAGAAACCGGCACCACCATCCATTTCCTGCCGGACGAATCGATTTTCTCGGCTACTAAATACAATTACGAAACGCTCAGCGAACGCCTGCGCGAATCGGCGTTCCTGCTGAAAGGCCTGAAAATCGAACTGATTGACAAACGCACCGAAACCGAAGAAACTTTCTTCTTCGAAACGGGCATTGAAGCGTTTGCCGCTTATTTGAACGAGGAAAAAGACGTCTTGCATCCGGTTGCCTATATCGAAGGCGAACAGGACGACATGGAAGTGGAGTTTGCGTTCCAGTTTAACGACGGCTATTCCGAAACGATCCTGTCGTTCGTCAACAACGTCCGCACGCGTGACGGCGGAACGCACGAAACCGGCGCAAAAGCCGCGATGACGCGCGTCTTCAACGATTACGCACGAAAAATCAATTTGCTGAAAGACAAAGACAAAAACCTCGAAGGCTCAGATATCCGCGAAGGGCTTGCGGCCATCGTGTCGGTCCGGATACCGGAAGGCCTTTTGCAATTTGAAGGCCAGACGAAAAGCAAGCTCGGCACAAGCGAAGCGAGAAGCACTGTGGATGCGGTCGTTTCCCAGAAACTGATGTACTTTTTGGAAGAAAACGCCGACCTCAGTGCGTCGCTTGTCCGAAAAGCCATCCGTGCTTCACAAGCGCGCCTGGCTGCCCGAAAAGCACGGGAAGATGCCCGGAACGGCAAAAAACGCAAAAAGTCGGATGTGCTGCTGTCCGGCAAATTGACGCCGGCCCAGTCACGCAATGCATCCAAAAACGAATTGTACCTGGTAGAGGGCGACTCTGCCGGCGGTTCTGCCAAACAAGGCCGGGACCGCACATTCCAGGCAATTTTGCCGCTGCGGGGGAAAGTCGTCAATACCGAAAAAGCGAAATTGGAAGAAATTATGAAAAACGAAGAAATTTCGACGATCATCCATGCCATTGGCGGCGGGGTATCGAGCGATTTCTCAATTGAGGACATCGCCTATAACAAAATCATCATCATGACCGATGCCGATACGGACGGGGCGCACATCCAGGTGCTGCTCTTGACGTTCTTCTACCGCTACATGAAGCCATTGATCGAAGCAGGGAAAGTGTTTATTGCCTTGCCGCCGCTCTACAAAGTATCCAAAGGCGTCGGCAAAAAAGAAGTCGTGGATTACGCATGGACGGAAGCGGACCTGGAAGCATCGACGAAAAAAGTCGGCAAAGGCTATATGCTGCAGCGCTATAAAGGGCTCGGCGAGATGAACGCCGACCAGTTATGGGAAACGACGATGAATCCCGAAACCCGGACTTTGATCCGTGTGACGATCGAAGACGGCGCACGTGCTGAAAGAAGAATTACGACACTCATGGGCGATAAAGTAGAACCGCGCCGCAAGTGGATTGAAAACAACGTCGACTTCGGAATGGAAGAAGATGCCAATATTTTAGAAAATGATTTGATTCATGCTGAGGAGGAAGTTGTATGACACAAACCGAACGTTTTCAAGATCTGCCCTTAGAAGAAGTCATCGGCGATCGGTTTGGGCGTTACAGTAAGTACATCATCCAGGACCGGGCATTGCCGGATGCGCGGGACGGGCTTAAACCCGTTCAGCGCCGGATTTTGTATGCGATGTATAAAGAAGGCAACACCAACGACAAAGCGTTCCGGAAATCGGCCAAAACGGTCGGGAACGTCATCGGCAACTACCACCCGCACGGAGACACTTCGGTGTACGAAGCGATGGTGCGGCTGAGCCAGGATTGGAAAATCCGCCATATGCTCGTTGAAATGCACGGCAACAACGGTTCGATGGACGGCGATTCGCCGGCAGCGATGCGTTACACCGAAGCACGGCTTTCTGCGATTGCTGGAGAATTGCTGCGCGATATCGACAAACGCACCGTGGAATTCATCCCGAACTTTGATGATTCCGATATGGAGCCGACGGTACTCCCGGCGAGCTTCCCGAACCTGTTGGTGAACGGATCGACCGGTATTTCTGCCGGTTATGCAACGGACATCCCGCCGCATGCGCTGCACGAAGTGCTTGATGCAGTGCTGATGCGCATGGACAAACCGAACGCGACGGTGGATGAATTGATGACCGTGATCCATGGACCTGATTTCCCGACCGGCGGCATCATCCAAGGCGTCGACGGGATCAAAAAAGCGTATGAAACCGGACGCGGCAAAATTGTCGTCCGTTCCAAAGCGGATGTGGAGCCGTTAAAAGGCGGAAAAGAACAAATTGTCATTACCGAAATTCCGTTTGAAGTGAACAAAGCGAATATGATCAAGAAAATTGATGATCACCGCTTTGACCGCAAACTGGAAGGCATCTCGGAAGTGCGTGACGAGTCGGACAGAACCGGCCTGCGCATTGTCATCGAATTGAAAAAAGACGTCGATGCAAATGGCATTTTGAACTACCTGTACAAAAACACTGACCTTCAAGTGAGCTACAACTTCAATATGGTCGCCATCTACAAACGCCGTCCGACGATGATGACTTTGCAGTCGATGCTTGACGCCTATATCGACCACCGCAAGGAAATCGTGACGAAGCGTTCGGAATACGATTTGCAAAAAGCGAAAGACCGCATGCATATCGTCGACGGTTTAATGAAAGCCTTGTCGATTCTCGATAAAGTGATCAAGACAATCCGGGCATCGAAAGACAAGCGGGATGCCAAAAACAATTTAATTTCTTCGTTTGAGTTTTCTGAAGCCCAAGCGGAAGCGATTGTTTCCCTTCAGCTATACCGCTTGACCAATACCGACATTACTGAACTGCAGAATGAAGCAGCTTCTTTGAAGAAAACAATCGATGAACTGACGGGTATTTTAACCAGTGCCACAAAGCTGAAAAACGTCATCAAAAAAGAATTGTCGGCTGTCCGTAAACAGTTTGCGGAGCCGCGCCGTTCTGTCATCGAAGAGAAAATCCAGGAAATTACGATCACCCGTGAAGTGATGATCCCGAGCGAAGACGTCATCGTGACCGTGACCAAAGAAGGCTATGTGAAACGCACCAGCCCGCGTTCGCATGCCGCCTCAAACGGCCAGGGCTTTGCGATGAAAGACACCGACCATCTGTTGTACGAAGGCAACTTGAATACGCAGAACACCATTCTGCTATTTACTTCAAACGGGAATTTTGTCTACCAGCCCGTCAACGAATTGCCGGACATCAAATGGAAAGACCTTGGCCAGCATTTGTCGAGCATCGTCCAGCTGGAGCCGAACGAATCGATCTTGTCGGTTTACCCGTTTGAAAACTTCGATGCAGATGCCAGCATCCTGACCGTTTCAAAGCAGGGCATGGTCAAACGTTCTGCGCTTAAGGACTACCACGTCCAGCGCTATTCCCGCACAATCAAGACGATGAACCTGAAAAAAGGCGATTCAATGATTTTTGCCGGGCTCGTAACCGATGAAACCGAACTGTTCATCGCCACGAACCAAGCGTACGGCGTACGTTTCCCGTTAGACGAAGTGCCGATCACCGGACTCCGGACAGCGGGTGTCAAAGGCGTGAATTTGAAAGATAACGATTTCGCGGTGTCTGCGATTATGCTGGATGCAGAAGAAAAGCAGGAACTGATTCTGGTAACAAACCGCGGAGCGGCGAAAAAGATGAAACTGCAGGAATTTGAAACAGGCGGACGGGCGAAGCGCGGCGTCGTGATGCTGCGTGAACTGAAAGCCAACCCTCACCGTGTAGTGGCCGTTGTCGGTACTTCAGGAAGAGGCGAAGAAATTCTGATTGAAACAGCAAAAGGCGTGCGTTTGACGCTTGCCGTCAACAACTTGAAACCGGTTGACCGTTACTCGAACGGGTCATTTGTCCTTGATGAAGGAACCGATGGCACGCCGGTAACCGTCTATCGATTAGAGAAAAAAGAATAGCAAAGCAGAAGCGCCTCCTTGCCAGGAGGCGCTTTTTTACTTTCATAAGCATTCACTTATGAATAAAATATAATTATTATGTAATCTATATGAGATTGTTAACTTCTGGTATACTGGTGGAAATAACCAAAATCAACAAATGGAGTATTGAAATCTGCAGCTGGTGGAGCTGGATATAACTATTGCTAAGAGGGGGAAAAGAGATGAAAAGATCTACTTTTGTCAGCTTGTTGGTCATGCTGTTAGCTTTTGGCGTCTATTTCCGTTTTCTAGACCCCTTATTGGATTCCAATCGCTGGTTGGCTTTTGCCGTTTTCCTGTTGATTTGGATGGCGGTGCGCGTAGCCAACCGGGCTCTTGAAGGACGATTTGAGTTTTTGGACAAGCACATGGATCCGCAAACAAGCGTCTGGCTGACCATCACCTTGTTCATCGTGGTGCCGGTGCTGATATTTTCACTGGGCTAATCTTTTTCGTCATCCAACAAATAAAACTGCTGACAAAACGTTCTTCCAAGTGGAAGAGCGTTTTTTATTTGGATTGAACGCGTTTTTTTCTATTTATCAACAATATTATAGTAAAAATCAATATTATTTTATTTCAAAACGATAAATAAGCTGATAAAATCAAAGCAACAAGAATGAAGCGAGGTGCTTATAATGAAACACGGTTCGACGCTCTTTTTAAAAATTGTCATTCTGTTGTTGGGGCTGCCGGTTCTGGGCGGCTGCCTTTATGGATTGACGCGCTTTGATCCAAATTCGCCTTATTGGGCGACTCCAGAGCTGGAAAAATTGCAGTACCCGCTGCTGATCGGCATGTACGCCGCGATGATTCCATTTTTCATCGCGTTGTACCAGACGCTGAAACTGCTTGGCTATATTGACCGCAACCAGGCGTTCTCTGAGTTGGCGGTAAAGTCGCTAAAACGCATTAAACACTGTGCGATGATCATCAGCGCACTGTTCGTGCTCGAGCTGCCGTTTTTTTACTTATTAACAAAAGCGGACGATGCACCGGGCGTCCTGATGGGACTGTTTGTGATTTTTGCTTCACTGGTGATTGCCGTCTTTGCGGCTGTTCTCCAAAAACTGCTGCAGGATGCCATCCGCATCAAAGCGGAAAACGATTTAATCGTCTGATACGGGGTGAAAGCAATGGCAATGATCATCAATATTGATGTGATGCTCGCAAAAAGAAAAATGAGCGTTACGGAACTCTCAGAGCGTGTCGGCATTACGATGGCGAATTTGTCCATCTTGAAAAACGGCAAAGCCAAAGCGGTGCGCCTGTCTACACTGGAAGCCATCTGCAAAGCGCTCGACTGCCAGTCGGGTGATTTGCTGGAATATCGGGACGGACAAAGTGAATGATAATTGAGAAAGGCAGGCTGTCGCACAGGACAGCCTGCCTTTCTGCTTCTTTGGAGCACCTCGCCGCTCGGCCTCCAAATCGCTTCCATGAGCGATATACCTAAAAGCTGCCAAAGGTTTCTGGGCAGCCTGTCATTCGGTTGGGTTCTGGATTAACTGCAGCAGGACGACCCTGACCCGGCTGGAGTCAATATCTTAAAGGGAACCGGACGGCTCGAACAGACGCCGGTTTCCGGCAGGTTCAACTCCACCCGCTTCGCAGCTTCTGTGTCTCCGCAAAGGTGCGCAACCACAGACCGGGCTTGTTCATAGCCGGTCGCCATCAGGAATGTCGGGGCGCGGCCATAGCTTTTCACACCGATGATGTAAAAATCCTTTTCGGGCTGGCGCAGTTCCTGTTCTCCGTGCGGCCGGACCGTGCCGCAGCTATGGACGTTCGGGTCAATCAACGGCGCGAGAGCCGGCACGCTTTCAAGCGCGGGATCAAAACTATAGCGGATTTCACGCAGGAAAGAGAAATCCGGTTTCGAACCGGTATTCGCAATGATTTCATCAAACGGACCAAGTTCAATTCCATCGCCGTTTTGCTGAGCCATCAGCGTCAAACTGAAATCCGCATTTACTTGCATTGACACAATGGAAGTAGAAGTATGGGTCGCCATTTTTCCTTCTTTTAAGACATTCCCGACACGGCTCCCAAGTGCTCCGCGAGCCGGCAGCTGGTCATTGCTTCCACCGCCGAGCGCACTGTCAGGGGTTGTCCGGCGTGTAATCCAGGAAATGACTGTGTTCGGCGCAGTCTTTTGGAGTTCGGCCAAGTCAAGAATCGAATTCAAGGCGGAATGCCCGCTGCCGACAATGGCCACGCGTTTGTTTTCGAATTTGCTGCGGTCGGCGCCGAGAATATCGGGGATATTGTAGTGCACTTTTGGGTTGTCTCCAGTTTCCAGGCCGCCTGAGGCGAGCGGATTCGGTTGCTGCCAAGTACCGGTGGCATCGATCACGGCTCTTGCCTGGAATGCACGGGTTTTATCGTCCTGCTGCACCAAAAGTTCAAACGGCCGTTCCTCGCGGCCTATTGACTTCACTTTATCGAGCCCTTGCCGGCTGATGTGCACCACTCGACTGTCCAAATGGATAAACGGCTTTATGTCCGGGAGATTCCCGAGCGGCTGCAGGTATTGTTCGGCAATCTCCCGGCCATACGGCAATTCTTGTGGATCCGGAAGCGGAGTATGGTGCTGTTCAAGCAGTTCTTTTGCCGCTTCATCGATATTGTACTGCCACGTTGAAAACAGGCGGACATGGCCGTAATCCAAAAAGTTCATACCGAGCTGGGCGCCGGATTCAAACAGGACAAACGATTGGCCGCGTCTCACCAACTGGGCCGCAGCGGCTAAGCCGACCGGGCCACCGCCGATAATTGCGACCGGTAATTGTGTGATTTTCATGCAGAACACCCCTTCATCAAATTATTTTGATTTATTGATTTGAAGAAAAGCCATCCCGTTTAACAAGATGGGCTGAGGACGCGGCAGATTTCATTGGACAGCAGCCGGTCCATTTCGTTGCTGTTTAACGAATAATAACTCCACGTGCCGCGGTTCTCCTTGTGCAAAAGCTCCGCATTCAATAAAATCTTCAAGTGGTAGGAAAGTTTCGATTGCGGAATCGCCATTTCGTCGACCAAATCGCACACGCAGACGGAACCTCTCCGGCAAATCAGGTTGAGCAGTTCCAACCGTTTTGGATCTGCCAGCGCCTTAAACTTCTGCGCGTAGAGGTCGAGGTCCGGAGAAGAAGCAATCGGTTCAATTCTTGAAGGCATGCAAATCCCTGCTTTCTATTAATCAAATTTATTTGATTTAATCATAATATAAATGAAAAGAGGGTACAAGCGTTTTCAGAAAATTTTATTGAATCTAGCAGGAGATAAGGCTATGGTAGTAAAAGAATAGCGTTATATACAACTGTAAAAGCCAGGAGAGAGTCCATTGAAAGACCAAGTGACTGAAGTATACAATCGATTGGCCGATTACTATGCCAACCAGGCAGACGAGGCAAGCCTATATAATAGCGAATACGAGCGGCCGGCCATGATGGCTCAATTGCCGCCAGACATGAGTGGATTAACTGTTCTGGATGCAGGATGTGCAGCAGGCTGGTATAGCGAGCAGTTTCTGGTTGCTGGAGCGAAAGTGACGGCGGTGGATTTCAGTCCGGAGATGGTCAAGGCGGCCAAGAAGAGGACAAAGAGAAAGGCAGAGGTTTTTTGTCTGGATTTGGCACTCGACTTGCCCTTTGCAGATCAGTCATTTGACTTGATTATCAGTTCATTGACGCTTCATTATTTAAAAGACTGGGACAAAACACTTCAAGAGTTCAAGCGTATTTTAAAGCCAAGTGGCCAATTGCTCTTTTCGGTCCATCATCCGATGACCGATATCGAACTCTTTTCGAAAGCTCAATACTTCAACACCGAATTGCTTACCGACCACTGGACGAAAGCAGGCGAAACGTACGAAGTCCTCTTTTACCGCCGGCCGCTCAGCGATATTCTCAATAACACGCTTCGCTGCTTTTCCATCGAAAAGGTGATTGAACCAAAGCCCACTATGAAAATGAAAGAAATGGCGCCAGAGAGTTACGCACGTTTGATGAAAAAGCCGCAGTTTTTGATTTTAAAGGCCAACAAGTTGTGAACGTCATTAAAAGTTTCGCTCTATCTGACTCTCCTTGCATATAGGTATGAAGAGATAGTGAAACGTTCGTAAAGTAGTATGAGACTTTTGCGAACGGTTTTTAGGCGGATTTCAGGTAATTTTAAGACGTTCGTAAAAGTGTACTTTTACGAACGTCATTATTTTTAATGTCTCCTAGATTTTCCAAATTTTGATTAGTATAGTGGATAAAAGTAGATTGTCTTGAAATTTAGAATAAAAGTATGGAGGGATTTAATTTTGAGTACATTTATTTATATGGTAAGACACGGTGATTCTCCAAAGGAGGGAAATGAAAGAACAAGAGGATTAACAGAAAAAGGGAGAATAGATGCTCTAAGGTTAACTGCTCTACTGAGGAAGGAAGAAATTGATGTTGTCACTTCAAGTCCCTACACACGTTCCATTTTAACTGTTGAAGAATTAGCTCAACAAATAGGGAAAGAAGTTTTAGTGTTTGAAGGCTTAAAAGAAAGAATATTTTCCGCGGAAGACCAGCGAATATCTGATAAGGAATTGCTTCCCCTATTGGAAAAATCGTTTTCAAATCCAAATTATGCTTTAGAAGGAGGAGAGTCAAATGCTGATTGCCAAGGAAGGGCTATAAAAGTTTTAAAAGAATTGCTAACTATTTATAGAGAGAATAAAATTGTAATCGCTTCTCATGGGGCTGTTATGACTTTAATGATGGGCTTTTATGATAACAAATATGATTTAAATTTCTTGCACAGCACTTCTAAACCGGATGTTTATAGAATGGAATTTAATGACCAGGAATTACTAAGTGTTCAAAGATTATGGACCGAACGCGTTGGGGGTAATTAACGAAAAAGTATGGGTTTAAGTATACATATCAGTACTTATTGGTAGTTCGATAAAGAGAAGTTGAACAGCTTTATCTCACATTTTATTTAACTATTTTCACTTAGAAGAAAAAGAAATGAGGACTTAACATGAACGAGAAGTTTGCCAAATCGCTTTATGAATCAATTGTTCAAGAAAATCTGGATTTATACAGAGAGGATTTTGAAGACACAGAAATAGATTCGTATACGGAAGAGTATTGGATAAAAGCTATCGAGTTTTACAATAGTCTAGCAGACGAACATAGAGACATTTTAATGAAAATAATAGAACAAACCATGGTTGATACCATATCTAATGTATTGGGAATCATTGATGGACATGTAACTCAAGCTGATGATTCGATTGAACCAAAATTATATCTTAATTCGAAAGATACAGAAGGAGAACTCCAAGATTCCTTTTTAGAATATGTGGAAGATCTAGGATAAAATAATTAATTCTATCCTCATAAAAACTTCAGAATCTTAATGAGTATAAATCGAATTTCAGTTTACATACCAAAAATTGATCGGAATCTTTATAAATAGGCAGGGAGAGAATGGGCTATTCAAGCTTATTTTCTCTTTTTTTCGAGTTAGATTACATATCATGACTTATTGGAAGAGGAAAAGCTAATAAGCTTTTCTCTTTTTTGTTTGGATAACTGGACTTTTACGAACATTTTATGGCCGGGACTAAATATTGTAGATTATTTTGTTGAGTAGTAATGAATGCTAATATAGTAGTCAATATAGACAATAGATCAAAAATCACGGGATCTAAAAATTTAATCCGAAAAATTTGAGTCGAGAGACTTTAAAGATGAAGAAGATAGCTGGGAGGAATTTCACTTATGCCAATTATTACGCATGAAATTTATATCCATGCTCCAATCAGAATTTGTTTCGATCTTGCCAGAAATGTTGATATCCATACCGAAACTACTGCTAAGACAAAAGAACGAGCGATTGCAGGAGTAACAACAGGTTTAATGGAAGAAGGAGACTGCGTAACGTGGGAAGCTATTCATTTTGGTGTGAAACAAAAGCTCACTGCTAGAATTATCGAAATGGAGAAACCTTATCGATTTACAGATGAGATGGTGAAAGGGGCATTCCATTCCTTTACCCACACGCATGAATTTCTCAAAAAAGACAGCGGAACCATTATGAAAGACAGATTTGTTTATCGTTCTCCTCTCGGCCTTTTCGGGAAAATAGCGGACAAATTATTTTTAGAAAAATATATGAGACGATTTATCATAAACCGGGCAATTGAATTAAAGAAAATAGCGGAATATAAGGAGGTGTAGAGTTTACATCTCAAGACTTTATCGAAAGGGAAAAAGCAGATAGTGCTTTTTCCTTCTTTTCGTTTGGATCAACGTGCTTTTATAAGCAGTTCTATTTCCAGTATTATCTATCTTTTGGTTTAAGTTCTAGGTATATTTAATGTATGAGTTTCGATCGGATAACTAAGAGATAAAATTTAAACTCGCAACAGAAAAACCGAATGAAGATTTTGGAACAAAGGCTAGGAGTTGAAAGTAACTTAAGTGCAGATAAGTTACTTTCAGATGTACAAATACTTAGGAGAAGGAAGGTACTCAATGGAAATATATATTGCGGCATTTTGTAGTATCTGGGTAGCATTTATACTTTATTTGCTCATTGAAAAAAAGGTGGCTAAACGAGACAAACCACTCTTTTATTTTATTATCGCAATCCTTCTTTTTGTCATAAGCATGTCAGCACCGTACTAAACATCTTAAAAAGATTTTGAATGTGACTTAATATGAATTAAGTTACATTCAGATTGGCTTAGAGACACTTTTAGAAAGAGAGGGAGGAGAGAAGGATGAACATCAATCTGCTCGAAAACGCACTTGAGAAAAACGATGTGGAAGAAGTAGAAAGATTAATAACTGAAATTTCCTCTGATCAACATGACGAGGCAGTTCCCCTATTGATAAAGCACATTACCTTAACCGAAAATCTAGGTATAAGAAATGCACTGGCTATTGCTTTGCGGGATATTGGAAATGAAAAAGCGATTTCTCCCCAGATTGACTTGATTAACGATCCGAAGACACTTAGAAGCAGAGGGACTTTGTTATATGCTTTGGAACCTTTTGATTGTACGGAGCATTTAGAGTCCATCGTCCAGCAGTTTGTAACGGGGAATTTTGAAGTGCAGGCCATGGCTTATCAACTCCTGGAATCCATGGATGGAAAAGTACCTGCTGAAGCCTTACTAAGATCCCTTCAAAAAGTAAAAGAGCAGCTAAACGAAATTGAAAGACAACAGGAATTACATACAAAGGTATTAGATTTTCTATTTGATTCGAATGTAACTTAATTTAAATTACGTTATATTCAACTTTTTAATTACATTGAGTTGACCAAAAAACTAAGCGAGATTGAACTTGCCAAAAAAATCATTTATTCAAATTACTGTTATACAAGATTTATGCGCCGGAGTTGTGAAGTCCATAGCTTCCTTATCAGAGAAGGAACTTTACTTGAAGTTTCTTCTCTTTTTTGTTCGTAGAAATGTACTTTTATGAACGTTTTTTTGACTCCAATCCACCATCATAATAAAGTCAGGAAATATTGGATTATTTTGGTGTGATATATAAAAGAAGAATTTGACTTGCATGTACATATAGAAACTGTTTATAAAACTATTTTGACGGGGAGTTGGTTAATTTGTTCAAGTCTTATGTAAAATTTTTAGAAAAGTATAGCCTGCTAATCATTGCATTTTTTTGTTTAGTTTATTTACTTACTTCGTGGGGGGATAACTGGGTACTTACTTGGATTCTTTTGGCTGGACTGATTATTTCTCCACTTATCTTTATTTCGAACATCAACTGATTAAATACTCATAAACCGTAATTTAGTAGAATAGGAAAGTTGAATGTAACTTAAGTGCAGTTAAGTTACATTCAGCAGGATATGAAATTATAAAAAAGAAAAGAGGTACGAAATGAACCTTGCTGATTTTATGAATGAGAATTTCTCCAACTTAGAATTGAAAGTTCCATTGTTTTATAACTGGGAAATCGGTATTCGCTTTGAATTAGGAGTGAATTATGATCGGGAGAATAATAAAGAAAATAGTCCTTACCTTCAGGGGGTCTACCACAGAGCGATTAATCTGTTTGAATCCTTACATCCACAGGACGATGAAATTTTTATGGTAGCAAATGTAAACGATTATGGAGATGGTGCAACGTTTAACCGCAAGCTGCAAATCTTCTCTCGGTACGTACAGGAGAAATCCATTTTAAAGCAGTTGAAGCATGTGACTCTTCCATACGTTTATCCAGAAGATGATGAAGACGGCAAATATAAAACGCACCGTTTTATTCTCAAATGTAAAACATCCGATATCAAATACATCCCATTGCTGAAAGCTATATGTAATAACGACATGGGAATTAAACCGAGCATCCATCATGATGTGTTCTTTATCAACATCAAAAATAAAACCGTCTTTCATGTTTACGATGATAGAGGTTGTGATCTAGTAGCCAGCTCATCTGAAACTATTAAAGGCATCTACAACAAATACAACGACTGGATATTGGGTTACGACAGAAATAAAATAGACCAAATATTTAAATAATCATGTCAGTTAGTAATTTTTCTGAGTTCTGAATGTAACTTATTGTGAAGTAAGTTACATTCAAACCTTTTATTTCAATAGCTTTCTTACTGATTTCTAAAATCAAATTTTTCTCTAGGTACATCCAATGAATTTCCATTGATGATGACGGTATCGTTGTCTTGCCAGCTAATATCTGCAGTCTCTTCACCGTAGTTCCAGTAGATGTTTTTTACTTTGGCATTCTTGTCGTTAACTACCAGTTCGTATACCTAGTTGAATTTATTTTCTGTATACAGGTCTATAAAATTTTTTTATACTTCCGTTATTAATTCGATTCTATTTAATACGTGAATTTAAATATCAATATGAAGATTGAAAAGGATATTTTTCAAAGATGTATCCGTGTACTGCAAAATTAAAAATGCAAGGAGGCGAGCTGGCATGAAAATATTCGTTACTGTAAAAAGTGCAAGTTCTACAAAAAAATATCTAAATCAGCGGCCTATGACTTTGCCGGAAACAATTTCTACACTACAGGAGCTTGTGGAAGAACTCGTCATACAGAACGTGAAAGCCGCTCTTGCTTCTCATGAACAAGGGAATATAATAAGCTTTTTGACAGCAAAAGACACTGAAAACCAGCTGGCAACAGGAAAAGTTGGATTTCAGTATACGTATGGCAAGCAGGAAATGGACATAGAAAAGGCATTCCAAGAAGCAGAATCCGCCTTTAGAGACGGGCTATATCGTGTGTTTATCAATGATAGTGAAGTAATGGAATACAAAGAAACGATTACACTTAACGAAAACGACACTCTGGTTTTTATGCGGTTGACTATGCTGGCAGGAAGACTATGGTGAGCCAAAGGGGGAAACGGGATGAGCCGAAAAGTTGATCATCAATATTTAGAAGAACTCACTAAAAAGGTCGATGGCTTGCCGGAAGTTGATAAAGCGCTCGGAAAAAAACTGGCCAGAGCCGCTGTGTTGGAGGATTATCATTATAATCTCCATATACGCCGTTTGAAAAGAGAGCTGGAACAGCATGCTCCAAGTTTTGAGGAGAAGCTGACCAAACTGAAGTTTTTGACACAGCAGCTCCTGTCTTCTTATTATTCAGATGTTTTCGCATACATTATCCAACATGCTACAGAATATGCTTATACATCCGGTTATTATAGAAGACCATTTCGAACAGTAGAAAAGTCAGCTTATTTGGATACAATTCTATTTAAATGCCTTGAACTTCATGCATTTGCCTCTTCAAAATTGAATGCCACTGATTTGCTGGCCGGTAAAATGGTTCAAACTGAGTACAGTATAGGAAGCGATATAATCGCTTACGAAATCGACAAGGGCAACGAAGAAGTGTTGGGAAATATTCAACAAGCTGTATTTGGCGACAACAATATTGCCCTTGTATCCAGAGAAATGATCAAGGGAATGGTGATGAGCCACAATAACGAAATGTACGCTATGCTCGGACAGCTATTAATGGCTGCTAAATTGCAAGAAGGGCTAAGGCAGAGCATTGTTGAAACGATGGATGAAGGGTGTCTTGATGCCACCATCCACTTAATGCAAGTAATCATTGAAAATGATCTGATTCGGTACAGTTCAGTAGCGAGAGCCATGAGTGTATGGACGGGGATAGAACTCAACGTAGAGAATAAAAGGGTTCTAAAACAGATCATCCGTTATATGCATGAAGCACTAACTGACAATTCATGCAGGACAGAATGGCTTACTAGCGAAAACGCGGATAAATTATATATCAGTATATGGGCCACGGCTGTGCACAATGAACAGCACCTGGAAAATGCTGTAGAAAAAGTCATGAGAAGCGGAGCGGCTTATCAAAAAGTTGCGGCGTTGCATTTGCTCATGGAAAGCGAAAACCTTTCTGTCAAGTATGCTATTACAGCAGCAAATTTAGGGGTATCAACGATGGAAATAGAAGCGATGATCATCGCTAACTATCCCGATACCTTTGATTATGCTGCCATTTATAAAGCACATGCTAATGGCAAAAAGAGCAGAGATGATGTGGAATATATATCGGAGCTCGGAGATGATGCTGAGAGAAACCGTCAATTTGCATTATTAATGGAAATGTTTCAAGCCGCCCCGCATAAAGAACGAGTCATTGCTTCCACCCTGTTTAATGGTGCTGAAATTCTTTATTCCAGCGATTCGGTCGCAAAGAAAATGTTGTATTTGATTTCGTATGACCATGACCCGCAAAAGCTTAAGACACTGCTTGAGCACAGAGCGCTTCTAGGTATGGATACGAAGGGCAATATACTGGAAAATTTCATTCGGAATTTTGAGGATCCTGTTTTAAAAGACTTTATATTATCAAGCTTATCGGACCGCAGCAGCCACAACCGGGAGCTTGCTTTGAAAAAAATTGATCAAATGACGCTGGATGCCGGTGATGTGATGCGGGTGGAAGCGCTTTTGAAGTTAAAAACGGGAACGGTCCGCCAAGCTGTGATAAAGCTATTGCTGAAATTGGATGAACCCTTGTTAAAGGGTTCTCTGAAACGCCTTGTTTCATGCAAAAATGAATTGCAGCGACTTGGTGCACTGGAGATTCTAACAGTTCTAAAAAACAAAAAATCTGAACGCTATTCCTTTTTCCAAGGGATGCATCTGTCTATCGATCAACCGACTGCCAAAGAGCAAATTTTGCTGGATAAGTTGAACATTCAAGAAAAAGCTGCCGTTCAGGCAGGTTTAGGGTTGTATGATCCAGATCAAAAATTCCAACTGTTTAGGGATCAGCAGGAAATTGAGCCTCTCCTACTGCATTCTTTCATCACGATTCAACAAAGTCGTTTCAAAGAGATATTATCCGGACTGGACCAACTGATCCATGAGCACCGGAATGAGTCCTACGAATTGGAGTGGTATGGTTCGACCGAAGTTTATCTAATCGGAGCGGAAATCAACCGGGATAATCAGTTTGAAGAAGAAAATCAGAAAAAAGGAATCTACACCCTTCCTTTAACGCAGGTGTGGATTAACTTTTTTGAGGAAATGAACGTGACGCCTTCGGAACTCTTTCAAATGCAAACGATTTTTTTACTGCATAAAGCCTATGGCTATTATTTAAAACTTCGTCAAATAGAAGCAACCAGCTCAACACCTTCCAGCAAATGGAGAAAAGAGTTGTTTGAATCGCTCTACCCGCTGTCAGCCATAGCCGACTATTATGCCGTACTTGAAAAAATGCGTTATAAACCACAGCTGGCTGAAATACTCACCGCGTTTTTTGAAGACCGGGATAAACAGGTATTCTTTGATGTGACCAGCCGGATTTTAAACACCTTTATCACAGCGATTCCTGAAGAATTGCGCAAAGAGCAGCGAGGATTGTACGAATATTTGGCTCATCCCTGGTTGGAATGGCTTTCAGATGAGGTAATGGATGATGAAAGATTCAGCCGTTATTTTATGATGAAGTATCAGCTTTATACCGCAAAGAACTTCAGAAAATACCAATTCGGCACAGAAGAAATCGACAGAGCTTATTCGCTGGGGTTGCTCGACAAAAATGAGTGCTTCAAAGAACTGGTGGAGCGCAAGGGAGGAGAGTTTCGCCATCACCTTTATAACCTGACACATCCAAGTACAGCTGCCAACTTCAAAGCGCTCGCGCCGCTAAAAGAAGAACTGGTCGCACGTCTGCTGGAAACCGAGTTGAAAAGAGGCGACCTTCAGACAGCCTATTCCAAATTGGTAGTGGAAATCGATCATTTTGAAGGGATCAAGTACTTTGTTTCCATCCTGAAAGCACTGGACGGTGAAACATTTGCCAGGGGATATTTTTACTCATTCTTTAGTGAATATGCGAAAAAGGACGTATTAAGCCATCTTCTTAGAAATTGCCATCCGCATAAGGATGACACCGCAGAACGGCTTGCGCTTCTGTTCAAAGAGTTTCCGGTAACAGATATCCGCCTGCTGGAAGCGGCCATGTACGCCCCTCAATGGACTGATCTTATTTCTGAGCTTCTTGGATGGGATGGACTGAAAAAAGCGATTTGGTATTTTCATGCACATACAGGCGAAAGCCTTTCTGCTGAAAAAGAAACTGTTATAGCTCATTATTCCAAATTATCACCGGAACAGTTTAATGACGGCGCTTTTGATATTGGATGGTTCAAAGAAGCCTACGACGAACTGGGAAGGGAGCGTTTTAATAAACTATATGACTGTGCGAAATATATTTCGACAGGTGCGTTTCACAGAAGAGCTCAATTGTTTGCAGATGCAGCGATGGGGAATTTGGATTCTGAAGAGCTGAAAAAAAGCATACGGACAAAACGAAACAAAGAGCATTTATTGTCATTCAGTTTAATGCCGGTCACCGGAAATTCCGAAGAGATTATTTTGGAACGCTATGGCTTTATCCAGCAGTTCTTAACGGAAAGCAAGAGTTTCGGGTCGCAAAGACGCGCCAGCGAAGCAAAAGTGGTGGAAATTGCTTTGATGAACTTAGCTGAAACAGGGGGCTATGGAGACGTGACGAGAATGCGCTGGTCCTTGGAAGCCAGAAAAGCGGACGCCATTCAGCCATACACCATTCCGGCAGAAGTGGAAGGATACCGGATTCATATCGCAATAGATGAGAACGGAAAAAGCCGCCTTCGAATCTTCAAAGAAGAAAAAGAACTTGCATCTTTACCGGCCAAACTCAAAAAGAATGAGTATGTGAAAAAACTGAAAGAGATCAACAGTGAATTAAAAGAACAATTCATTCGAAACCGTACTGAACTGGAAAAATCCATGATTTCGCAAAGTCCATTCAGATTAAACGAATTACAACAGATGCTGCAAAATCCGACCGTAGCGCCTCTGGTTAAAAAGCTAGTATTTCAAATAGAAGAACGCTTTGGTTTTCTTACTGAAACTGGACTTATTCAAGAGGATGGAAACGTATCTACTATAAATGAGACTGATGAAGCAACTATAGCCCATTGTGTGAATCTCCAAGAATACGGCGTATGGGGGGCTTACCAGCGGAACTTGTATGATAAAAAGATCGTTCAGCCGTTCAAACAAGTATTCCGTGAACTTTATCTTCTTAATGAAGATGAAAAACAGGACGGGTATCGATCTTTGCGCTATGCAGGCCATCAGCTTCAGCCCGCCAAAGCCATCGCACTGTTCAGAGGCCGCTCCTGGACGGTTCATTACGAAACAGGTCTGCAGAAAGTATATCACCAGGAAAATATCATCGCGACTGTGGACGCAATGGCTGATTGGTTTTCACCGGCTGATATCGAAAGTCCTGCCCTTGAACAGGTGGCTTTCTTCCACCGCAGAACACATAAACCATTGAAATTGATAAGCATTCCGCCCATTCTTTTCTCGGAAACCATGCGGGATGTGGATCTGGCGGTCAGCATCGCGCATGTCGGCGGCGTCGATCCTCAGGCAAGCTTAACGACGATTGACATGAGAAAAGCAATCATTCGTGAATCGTTGAGGCTGACCAAAACGGACAATGTCAGAATTGAAAAGAATTTTGCTTATGTAGAAGGTACACTGGGAGAGTACGGAGTCCATTTAGGCAGCGGATCGGTACAGAAACTGGCGACTGGTTCAATTTATATTATTCCTGTCCATAGCCAGCACAGAGGCAGACTGTTCCTGCCATTTTTGGATGAAGATCCGAAAACGGCTGAAATTCTAGCTAAAATTCTGTTACTGGCTAATGACAAAACAATTAAAGATCCACACATACTGAAACAACTCCAGCTTAAATGAATAACGGTATTGGTTGATTGTTTAGCTTTCAAAAAAATGAAGCGAAAGTTAACACTAACCGGTTTTCTTTACTCTTTTTAATCTATCCACCACTTTTTCCTTTGCAAGTTGTTCCCAATGGCCATGTAACTGGATGATGGTAAGGAAGAGGCTTCGTAGAAAGTCTCTTCCTTTTTTATTCGTCTAAGTATACTTTTACGAACTGTTTTATTTTCCAATAATTCCTAGTTTTCCATACTTTTACTTAGTATAGTTAAAGAAAATGTGTAATTACGAAAATTAAATAGAGGGAGAAAATAGAATGTCTGTATATCTAATTAGGGAACAAGGGTGGTTCTATGAGGAAAGCAAATGAATAAGGAAATGGAAGAACTGATTGTGAAATCCTTCTTCGAAAAAAATGTTCAAGAAAGAGTACTCCACGAATTGTTTACACCAAAGAAAAGAGATCATGCTTTGAATCGGCTCTGTCATGAATATCAGAGAATGTTGAAGGGGAAATACATGATTGAAATTCCACCCCCTAACTCGGATCCAGATGATATTTATGAGCTGCTAATAAAAAACGGAGCTGAAAAGACGTGCTATTCCCTGTCTTACAGCGGAAAGATAGATGGAAAAGAATTGCCCCTTCGAGAAGCCTTGGAACATGCTGTCGGCTATGGTTTTCCTTCCATCATTTCGGGTGTTTCCGGTGAAATAGCCTATTTTGAAGCGGAACAAGTCTATGGATCTCCACCCAGATATATTTTAAAGAGACCTAAAATAAATTAAATTCATTGATCTGAATGTAACTCATTGCTAAATAAGTTGCATTCAAAATAGGGAAAAGCGACATCAAAGTTCCTGAAATCGAAACATCAAGGAGATTTGATTTTCTTGTCGTAAAAGACTAAAACCCTAGTAATTATGAAAGGAGAAAATCATGTTAGACGTTCATTTTAATGACTGGAGAAAAAATCGTACCCAGGAAGACAAAAAACGAAAGCACGAAATGAATATTTTTGAATTGATTTTTTCTAGGAAGGCTACAGAACTGGGACTGACCATAGAGGGGCATGAGTTGATCAACATTTTTTGTTTAGGAAATGAACGACGTCCCTATTCTCTAAGCAAACGGCCAGAAATTATGGAGATTGAAGTGAAGGTGCCTTATAATTTTCTGGAATTTCTTTGCTTGGAATCCACTGAAGCGAAATTCAAGGAATTTAAGCGCCTGATTCATTTATATGTAGTGCCTGTTTTACTGGAATATTCCCCTTTATCAAAGGATGTCATTTTGGAACTAGTGGACCGTTCACTTAATCAAATTCCGAATCAAAATTACGAAGCCGTGTTTTTAGCAGGAAAAACTCCAAAAAAGAGTCCTAGCCGGAAAAGAGTAGCGTTATTAAAAGGTGTGCATCGCGTCGAAGGGTTTCAATTGTATTGTGAAGTTTATGATGCAAGAGGGATGCGAATTGTAAACAAACTTCTGGTGGAAGAGATAGGAGAACCAAATGCCTACTCCAGGTTTTTAGGGGAACTGAAATGGCAAAGCGATTCGTTGATCGTTGTCAAATCTCCATACAGCAGCTGGCAGGCTACTATCGAAATTTAGACTATTTAATAAACCCTGTAAAAACGTTTTTCTTTCAGTTTGGAATGTAACTTATTAGCAAACAAATTACATTCAACTTCCCAATATATAAGGGCATTCGAAAAATAAAGTAACCTCATACTCTTTTTCAGTTATACTAATATTTAGTAATAGAGGAGCTTACTGGAATGCGAAAAGCGTTAGTCACATATATCGCTTTTGGTGCAGCCATCGGATTCTTTTTTTGGGGGGATTTGGAAGGCTATTGCGGCAACGGTGCTCGTTTACATTGCGTTCAGAATTGATCATCTTGCTTAAAATAACTTAATTCAAAATCACGTTCGAAAAAAGAGAACGTCTCTTTATTAAACCTGGATGTAACATAGGGGCAGTTGAGTGACATTCCAAATTCCTTAAGGACAAATAAGAATGGGGAGATTTATGTGAAAAACAGTTTTTTAGATTCATTTAAATTATTTGCAGTTTTCTTTTGTTTAGGGGTTTTAGCTTTAATAGTAGGCGTCAACGGAGAATCAATTGCTATAATTGTTTCGAGACCTTCGGGTGCTGGATTTTGGACAACATCTGAAAGCATGATGAATGGATTTACATACATACCTATGTTTTTAGGTGTTTTTTTCTTTATACTAGCTATTGTTGTTTTCACAACTTCTTTTATAAAAGTAAAGAAAACAACTATATAGTACTTGCTAAGGACTCAATCTAATCTATTTTAAGAAGCTGTAGGGGAAAGACCTTGTTTCGGTAATTTTTTTATTTGAAGTAAATAGCGTGAAACTGAAGGTAAATTAATCCTCACTATTTTACTTTCTTTTGCCTGATTACATTGACTTGAACAGAAAACGTTGTGAAATTGAGCTTGCTCAAAAAGATGACACATTCAAAAGTCTATTTTAAACGGTATAAGAGAAGGAATTGTGAAGAACATAAAGAAAAATGGAAGTTAAAATCGAGTAAGATATAGCGGCTGATTACAAATAATAATTCTTTAGAAAAAATCCAATCAGTTTACATATCTTGGCGATACTTGAAGAGAAGAAGTTTAGAAAAGAGCTTCTTCTTTTTTGATTGGAAAAAGACTCCATTAATGAATTCCGCATGTTAAAGTGAAATAACAGTCCTTATAGCTGAAGGAGAATGGAAAGTATGGAAAAGTTTTATGTGGCATCCAGCTTTAAAAACATGGATGCAGTTCATTACCTAACAAATAAATTGTTAGATAAGGGATATCTTCAAACTTATGATTGGACGAAGAATGCACAAGCGAAAGAAAAGCAGACGATCACATTAAAAGACTTAATGGAAATCGGACAGCATGAAATCCAAGCAGTCAGCGATTCGGATTTTGTTGTGATCTTATTGCCTGGAGGAAAAGGTACTCACGTCGAATTGGGAATTGCATTGGGGCAGAATAAGAAGATTTTTCTCTATTCAGAAGACGGGTCCATCAATATTGCAGAAGCAACATGCACATTTTATCATTTGCCAGAAGTCGAAAAATGTTTCGGAACCCTTGATGAATTAATAGAGAAAATAGCAGCTTCAGAAAATCCAGCGAGTGGATATTAATGGATGGCGTTAAAGAGAATTGGGCGTATTCGTCCCAGCATAACCTGTTGGTTAGCCTGATTCAGTCCATTAAAAATATAACTTGTTAGAGGAGAGGACAGAAAGATGAGCTTAGAACACGAATTTTGCTTAGTACCTGCTTCAGTGAATTATTTTGAACGGATAATGAGTGGAGAAAAAAGCGCTGATACTATCGACTTCATCGCTGTTCCAGACGACTTGATTCAATACATAATGGATTCGTTGAGCTGGATTCCAAGTAAGAATCCAGCCAGATCGATGACAAAAGAAGAAAAAGGAATAAATTATCACGGCATCACTCTTTTTGATCAAACATCGGCAGCTGTTATGAAAAATGTTTTGGCCGCTTGGCACACTTTGTTTACAAACTCTCCTGAAAAACTGGAGCTGACAGGAGAGTTTGTGGTTTCTTCCCGAAAAAATATAGTTGGTGAATATGAACGTTTAATTTTCAACAGGAATGACGTTCTTGAAGTACTAGAAAGATTGCTTTCTATGATTGAAAGATTAGAAGAAGAGAACCTCTTTCTTTACCATTTGGGAATATAAAAATCGATTTATGTAACGTTTATGATTCAACAAAAACGAGTTTGGAGGGATAAAGTTGCAGCCCATATTTTTAGGAATCATCCTATTTTCATTGCTTATCTCTTCTCTAATAAGTTATGTGATGGTAAAAACAAAAGCAAACAGATGGACAAAGATTTTGTTGGCCTTTAGTGTAAATGCACTTATTCTTTCGCTAGCTTCAGCCTATCTTTACAAACTGGATATTCAAACTTTTCATAAACAGACAGTGGGCTTGTTTGATTCGCTAGGTATAGGGACATTGCTATTTTTCATTCCAATGAACACGTTCATAAATATTCTTGTTATAGAGTTCTTCAAAAATAAAAGAAATTATTTAGTAGGTGAGCGATCAAACTGAAAGTTACATTGTAGTTAAATTCGAAGAATTACAAGGGAAAGTGAATTTACGAAATAGATTGATGCATTCGAAAGACTACTCTATCAGGTCTTGAAACGGAGGAAGAGAGGGACACCGAATTCCACTCTTCCTCTTTTAGCTTTCAAAAAAATGTTAATCAAAATATTTCTTTCAATTAAATAATGAAACTATTTTTGGAAATCCTGCGTCTATGGGGTGTTCAGGAAAGGGCGGTGCGTTCTGTGTCGAGGGACTTTGCAGAAAAAAGGTTAAATGAAGAACAACTGAAGCAAGTTATGAATCTGTACGGAGAATACTTGATCCGTTTAGCTTTTTTATATGTAAAAGACTGGGCTGTCGCTGAAGACATCGTGCAGGAAGTCTTTCTCGCTTATTACCAGAAATCGAGTCAATTTGAAGCACGTTCCTCCCTTAAAACCTACCTTTCTAAAATAGCCATCAACAAATGCCACGATCACCTCAGGAGTTGGAAAAACAAACGCTCCTTTTTAACAGAGTCCATAGGCCATTTGGTTTCCCAAAGCCAAACACCTGAAGAATCATTTGATCAACAATCGGCGCAAACTGTTCTAATGGCTAAGGTATTGGAATTGCCAATCAAATACCGGGAAGCTGTCCTGCTCTACTATTACCAGGAATTCACCACAAAGGAAATCAGCCACTTGTTGGGTTGTTCGGAAAATACCATAAAAACGCGGTTGAGAAGAGCGAAGGATCTGTTGAAGGACAAGGTGGATTCAAGAGAATGGGAGGGGCTGCTAGATGAACAGATTTAAGCGGGATATGGATAAGTTTATCGGAGAAAGCCCCCATTTCAATGAAGCTTTGAAAGAGAAAATCCTATTGAGAATAAATGAAGAGAACAGACCGGGAAAGTTAATTGGAAGAAGATTCAGGACTTTAAAAGTTGCCGCTATTTTTACCGTTCTTTTAGCGTTTGTCGTGTCCTTTCTCGTTGCTGCCCTTAACGAAACAGGAGAAGAGCTGCAGACCTCATTTTTAGGACAAGGGACAGTGCCTGTTAAAAATTTCGCGGATGAAAGCGAGAACTGGAAAGTAACCTATAGCCAAAATGTTCTGGATGAAGGCGTTCGGTCAGCGTTTTTAACCGTCGAATATATAGGGGAAGCATCGAAGCCGAAAGAAGCCTCATATCAGTTTTTCTATAAAAAGGATCAAGAATCGTTTAGAGGTTCTCTTACATTGAACGAAGACGGCAGTTACGCCAATGTTGATTTTGGAACGTGCAAAACCTGTATCCTTTATGCGGATGAGGAGGTACTCTCAGGAACAATCGAGTGGGAAGGCCAACAGGAAAACCTGATGCTGAAAAAAACCGATAAATCCAAATGGCAGGAAAGCCCTTTGTTTGAATCAGGACCTTATACCATGATTGGTGTAGAGGGAAGGACGGGTTTTATTTACGATGGCAGTGAAGCGTCTCGTTTCTATGAAAATAAGACACAAAAGTACATGTGGCATTTTTGGGGAAGCCAAGCAGAGTTGACTGGTACGTTCAAAGTAGTGGGCGTGCATGAGAACAGCATTGAGGAAATTGTAGTGGTTCCGGAAATGGATTCGCGCCCTAGCCCGAATAACGGAGCGGACCACCACATACCCACGTCGATGGAATTGCCTGAAAAGGGGATGTGGAAGCTAACAGCCGTTTTCAATGATAAAGCCATCGGCACGTTATATGTTGAAGTGCATGAGAAGTAATTTGAACAGCAATGATATCTCCATGAATGCAGTAAAATTAAATGAATGAACACAACATATTAAGGGACTATAAAAAGACAGGAAATTCTTCGTGAATTTCCTGTCTTTTTAATTGGTTAAAGTCCGCTTTTATAGAAGAATCCTTTTATCCAGGTTTTCTTTGGAAACTTGTGTAAATTTATAGCGTTATTAAAGGAGAGACAAATTTTCACTTTTATAAATTTGATCCAAAAGAAAGGTTTGATTAAACCTTTTAATCTATTAATAAATCTTTTTCATAACTAACAATAGAATGGAGGCTAAATTATGTGGTTCATATTCGGACTTATTGCAATAGCAGCCACTTGTTTAAATCTTTATCTGTATGCAGCAGGTAAAGATTACAAATTGGCAATGGCAATGGGCCTATCGTTTACAGCGCTGACGCTTGTTGCAGATTACAGTATGGTGTCTTCTTGGGTCCAGGCAGAAGACTGGGGGGCCTTATTGGATGTAGTGCCTATCATGGCAACAGCGTTATGGGTTTTGACTATCATCTCGATCTTGTTGAATATAGCTCCTGTCCTTTTAGAGAAGATTAATAAAAAATAATTTCTTGTTGTTGCATAAAAATAGAGAGAGTTTATGCAATGATTTGTCTTTTTTATCAATTTTAATGTTCCACCATCCCGTCTAAATTAAATAACAATAGCTAAATCGGAATTACACTATAACCAATAAGGAGTTGCATTATGGCAAATTTAATTTTGGCATGCTTCCTAATAGTTTTGATCTCCCTTAATGTTCTTTTTTTCAACTTGTCTAAAAAAGAACAACTAAGTCTGATGGTCTCAGGCCTTATTTTGATAGGGCTTGCTCCTTTAGTAAACTTTACAATGAGAGGGTTATTTCTTTATTTTTATGACTGGAGTTCTGGAGGGACGGGGGAAGGAGCCGGATATGGTGGAGCAATCCTGGCGTTAGTAACATTTGTAAATGGCCTTTTCCTCTTAGTGCTTGGCTTCAACAAATGGCTATTTACAATTATCAAAAAAAATTGAGATACAAATAAAGCAGAGAATTTTTTCTCTGCTTTATTTGTATCTCAGTAGAAGTCCTATGCCACGCTGCCGGCGCGTTTCGCCTTCGTTTTTCACCGCTAACTTTTAGGGGATACCTTCGCATTATAGAGGGGTGTTTTTCTTCGATTATCGCAAGAGAAAAACGATATACGTAATATGCTACAATACGGGGAAAGGCAAACTTTAAAGTGCAATAAAGCTTGAAATACAATCCGGAGCTTTGCAGATTCCGTCAAGGACATAGTTTGAAACAGTGTTTTACTAAAGGAGCTGTCGATAATGGTTAACAAAAGAGAAACAGAAAGAAAACGCTCTTCAAAAGCAGAAGACATTCTACTTCAAATCAATAGCAAAACGAAGCTTGGCGACTTGCGAAAAATTGCGAAGGGCATTAAAAAAGACCACGAACTCGCTATGGA
The DNA here is from genome assembly GCF_020071995.1 of Planococcus chinensis. Classification (GTDB taxonomy): domain Bacteria; phylum Bacillota; class Bacilli; order Bacillales_A; family Planococcaceae; genus Planococcus; species Planococcus chinensis_A. The sequence continues at coordinate 36,334 of NZ_JABWTK010000006.1, forward strand.
ACTTTGGGCAAGCGAAGAATTTCTGCCCAGATTATTAGCCATCTTAATCATGGACAAAAAACTCCTTTCACAAGATGTTCTAAATCAGCTTGATCAAGATATGCTGACGCACACTTTTGAAGAGCGAAATAACTTGATGGATTGGTTAATGGCTAATCAGCTTATGAAAGATCAGAAAAACATTGCCTTGATGGAGTCCTGGAAGAATAGCCCTTCTGCTCTCCAAAGGCGGGCTTTCTGGTATTACCAGGGCCGATTGAGATGGACTGGGCAAACGCCGCCTGACAACACCGCAGACTTGCTGGCTGAAATAGAAGCGAATCTTGCGCAGGAAGACCCGGAAGTTCAATGGGCTATGAATTTAACTGCAGGCTGGATCGGCGTTTATGATGAAAAATATCGTGCACGCTGTATGGGAATCGGGAAGAAAACAGGTCTATACAAAGATGAAATGGTATCAAAAGGATGTACGCCCAACTATTTGCCCGAGTTCATTGCGATCGAAGTTAACAAGCGAAGTAATAATTAGTTGTCCCTGAAAAGTTTAGGACAAAGAAAAATTATACTTCTCCTCATTCTATCTCTTAGATGTAAAAGAATAAGGGAAATGAAAAATGGAAACTTGTAGAAAAACAAGTTTCCATTTATATTGAATTCAACCTGTTTATAGGATTACCGCTTTCTGTTGCAAATAATCCTCGGTTGATGTTACTTCAGCGTACATGCCTTGAAGTGCACCGACAAACGCATAATGGACCTGTTCTGCGGACACGACTTTGTCCCGGTAAGTCAACTCGCGAGTCGCACAGGCATCTTCGATCAATGTTGTTTCATAGCCCAAATCTGCAGCAGCACGCACGGTTGCATCGATGCACATATGTGTCATCATCCCCACAACTACGAGTTTGGTTATCCCTTTTTCTTTTAATTGGCTTTCCAAATTTGTTTGTAGAAAGCTGTTCGCGAAATGTTTAGTGATGATGCTTTCGTGTTCGATAGGATGAACCGCTTCATGTATTTCAGCGCCTTCTGTATCAGGAAGAAAGAAGCCCATTGCAGGGTCGCTTGCTACGTGCTGAACATGGAAAATGTTTTCTTTCTGATTTTTTCTGAACCAATCAAGAATTTTCGCTGCATTGGCAGCTGCACTTTCAGGATTGCTTAATTCCATCTTGCCATTTGGAAAATAGTCTTTTTGAATATCGACAATAATCAAAGCTGTACTCATTTTTCCACCTCATTTATAATTTTTCCTACACGTTCATGATATACAGCTTCCACATAATTAGCGATAGGCTGATGAAGCGTTTTTGCGTCATATCATTTCATCATGAAAGGAATCAACTATGGAACTAAACAATATTGATTTTCAGATACTCCGCTTGCTGTCGGAAAATTCCCGTATCCAATGGAAAGACTTAGGCGAACAAATCCACATGACGGGACAGGCAGTAGGGAATCGCATCAAGAAACTGGAAGACAACGGCGTCATTCAAGCCTACTCTTTGATAGTCGACGATTTGAAGTTAGGGTTTTCGTATACGGCATTTGCCATCATTTACATGAAAACAACCAATCACGAGCAGTTCATCAATTTTTTAGATGAGCGGCAAGAGGTGATTGAAGCGCACCGCGTGTCGGGAGAAGGCTGCTATCACCTAAAAATAAAAGTGGCTTCCCAAGAGCAGTTAAACCTTTTCTTGAATGCGATTCTGGATTACGGCAATTATACCTTGTACCTTTCTATAAAAGAAATTAAACAACGGCGTTCGTTAATCGACAACGTATGATTCACTGGTTTTCATTTCGCCGTTATTACGAAGCTTGATTTATACCGCTGGAAATTCCCATTCTTAATAGGGCATCCAGTTGTCCTTTTAAGAATGGGAAAATAAGTTCAACAAGATGAAAGAGGTGAACCGAACTATGGGCGGATGTCTATGGCCGCAAAGCAGTGAACTCATGCAAGCGTATCATGATGAGGAATGGTGCAGACCCAGTAGGGACGACCGGTATATTTTCGAAATGTTAACCTTGGAAGGTGCACAAGCCGGTTTGTCTTGGAGTATTGTTTTAGCAAAGCGCAAAGCTTATCAAACTGCTTTTCATCATTTTGACATCGGGTTCTGCGCTGGATTGAGTGGTACAGATTTAGAAGCGATAAAAGAGAATTATCAAGTCATCAAGCATTTTTCAAAGCTTCAATCGATTCGCACCAACGCGGAGGCAGTATTGAAGATTCAAAACGAATACGGGAGTTTTGCAGATTTCTTATGGCGTTTTGTCGATCATAAACCGATTGTAAATAGTTGGGAGACAGATGCGCAGATGCCTGCGCAATCTCCTTTATCCCTCCAGATCAGTAAAGAACTTAAGAAGAGAGGCTTTAAGTTTGTAGGACCGGTTACCACTTATTCCTTTCTACAGGCCATCGGTATTATAGATGATCATATTAAAACCTGTCAGTTTCATACTTCAAATAAATAGCCAGGAAAGAAATTTAATATGGAGCTTAAATTTACAACCGATGGATCCGCAGCAAAGGAATCCAGCGTTTCTTTAACTCAAGTTTATGAACAAGTAGAGCAAAGTGAATTACAATAATCGGAACATACTTTTTCTTAGTTCCATCACTTTTCTAAAGAAAAAGGCGTCAGCAATGAAATTGATCCATATTCAGTGAAGGGCATCCTGCAAAGCAGTTGTCGCCCTTTTTTGCATTTAAAATAATTTCTGGTAATGGTTTAACGTTATCATCGAGTAGCTGTATGACGGGGGTAGATCTACCTAAATTCTGTTTCATTGCCTTGTCGTCTGTCTTTTCACCAAATTAAAAGCAGTCCATCCAGTTGAAAATCCAAAAAGGCAGCAATTTTTTCAGAAAAATTCTTAATCCCTTTACATACTTTAGGGGGGTATAGTATATTGTTTTTGAGAAGTTGCTGGATTACCTGAAAGTAAAGGGAAGTTCCGCAGCGGAGATCGTCAAAATCATGGCGGTGCAATTTTTTGCACTTGTATATACCCTGTGCGTGTATAAGACAGTTTGAAATTATTGCTGCTTTGAAAATTTGCAGAAATAAATCATGGAAGAGAGGGAAATGCAGATGGAAAAACAGGGGAAAATGAAATTTGCCGTTAATGGCGGCATCGGATTCGGTGCCAAACTTAACGCCAAACAGCTGATGGCTATTTCAAAATATATGGAAGAGGATGAGGAGCTGGAGCTAACGACTTTCCAGCAGCTTTACGTTGAAGTTTCCGCAGATAAACAGGAAGAAGTCATCGAAGAATTTACAAAGGTCGGACTTGCCTGTTATCCGGGCGGCAATTATGTCAAAAGTTTAAGGACCTGCAATTTCTGTGAAGGGGAAGAAGCGGAAGGAATGCCGGTGGCAAAAGAGTTGAATCGCCGCATTGCCGGAAAGCCAGTCCCCGTAACGTTAAAGGCGGCTTATACGGGCTGTGCGGTCGGATGCGGCGAACCGATGCTGAGCGATATCGGGGTTATGAAAAATCGGGACCGCTTTCCTGTCGCTCATATTTGTCCGTACGCCTGAATTGGCACAAATTCTTGCAGAGGAATAAATGCCATAGTGGCCAAATAGAAGAGGGGGGAGAATAAGTAGTATACGTCCAATAGATATATTGACTATGAGGAAGTAAACCTTAGGAGGAATAAGGAAATAATCGAAGAAAAAGGATACAGTGTCGTTTAAGAGTGCTGAACAGTACTTTTTATTTTTAAGAAAAATATACCCCTAGGCTGTATTTAGAGGAGGCGTTAGATATGACGAAGTTTGAAAGCAACCATCTTGATTCGCAGCAGGAACATGAGAATCACGTTACGATGGATCATTCTAAACACGTCGGGCATGTCCATCACGAAGTGCAAGTGGAAGAAGGGATTCATGGCCACAGTGAATCTGCCGAGCATCATAATCACGGTGAACATGACCACCATCAACATCACGGGAACTTCAAAGAAATATTTCTGAAGTCACTACCCTTAGGGATGATCATCCTGGTTTTGTCGCCGATGATGGACGTTCGGCTGCCTTTCCAATTCACTTTTGCGTACTCGGATATTTTGGCCGCTGTGTTGGCAACCATTTTATTGCTTTACGGGGGGAAACCCTTCTTTCAAGGTGCGATAGGCGAATTCAAGCAGAAAACTCCGGGCATGATGGCCCTTATCTCTTTAGGGTTATCCGTCTCATATCTGTATAGTATTTATGCAGTGTTGGCCCGCTATGCGACCGGCGCCCACATTATGGATTTCTTTTTTGAATTCGCTTCTTTGCTCTTGATCATGCTCCTCGGCCACTGGATTGAAATGAAAGCTGTCGGTGAAGCAGGGGACGCACAAAAATCTCTTGCTGAATTGGTGCCGAAAGATGCACATGTGGTTTTGGAAGACGATTCGATTGAGACACGCCCAGTCACCGAGTTGAAAGCCGGAGACCTTGTACGGGTGCAGGCTGGCGAAAACATTCCTGCTGACGGCATCATCAAGCGAGGAGCCTCCCGCATCAATGAAGCATTGCTGACAGGAGAGTCGAAACCTGTTGAAAAAGAGGTTGGAGATAAGGTGATCGGCGGTTCCACGAACGGTGAAGGCATCTTATATCTTGAGGTGCAGGAAACGGGTGAACGGTCGTTCATTTCTCAAGTCCAAACCTTGATCGGCCAGGCTCAAAATCAACCTTCGAGAGCTGAAAACCTGGCCCAAAAAGTAGCCGGCTGGCTATTCTATATCGCCATTGCGGCAGCCGTAATAGCATTTGGGGTCTGGCTGTATATAGCGGATATCCAAACCGCCATTCTCTTTACAGTCACAACGCTGGTTATCGCTTGTCCGCATGCTCTCGGCCTTGCCATTCCGTTAGTGATTGCACGGAGCACCAGCCTCGGTGCAAGCCGCGGATTGTTAGTGAAAGACCGTGAAGCACTGGAATTGGCAAATAAAGCCGATGTGATGATCCTGGATAAAACCGGTACGTTGACTACCGGGGAATTCAAAGTATTGAACATGGAAACGCTGGATGGCCAATATACAGAAGCTGAAATCACAGCCCTTATGGCGGGGATTGAAAGCGGATCGAGCCATCCCATCGCCCAATCGATCGTCCATTACGCTGAGATACAAGGGATTCAACCTGTCCGCTTCGATAAGATAGGTATTGTGCCCGGTGCCGGTGTGGAAGGGAACGCCAATGGACGCAACTACCAAGTGATCAGCCAAAAGGCGCTTGCAAAAGCTGTTGCGGTGGATGTTCCAAAAGGAGCCACATTAAGCATACTGGTTGAAGACGGGAAACCGATTGGTACGGTTGCATTAGGTGATGAATTAAAGGAAACGAGTAAAACGCTGATACAGGCATTGAAACAGAACGGTATTCAACCGATTATGGCTACTGGCGACAATGAAACGGCCGCGCAGGGCGTGGCGGAGGAACTGGGCATTGAATACAAAGCCAATCAATCGCCGCAGGATAAATACGATTTGGTCGAATCTCTGAAAAACAAAGGGCAAACCGTGATCATGGTCGGCGATGGCGTCAACGATGCACCATCCCTTGCGATGGCAGACGTTGGTGTCGCAGTCGGAGCCGGCACTCAAGTCGCCATCGATTCCGCTGATGTGATTTTGACGCAGTCAGATCCAGGAGATATCGGATCGTTTATCGAATTGGCCAATAAAACAACCGGTAAAATGAAACAAAACCTCGTTTGGGGAGCCGGTTATAATTTTATTGCGATTCCCGTAGCTGCCGGAGTCCTAGCTTCCATTGGAATTACGTTAGCTCCTGCAGCTGGCGCAATCCTGATGTCCGTGTCGACTGTCATTGTGGCAATCAATGCGATGACATTAAAACTTCAGAATTAGGCCGGCTTGATAGCCTGCTAGAGAAACGGTGCCTTCCAAAAGTTGATTTGTTATAACTTTGGGGAGGCACCGTTTTGTGATAGGCTGCATTCTGAAAAGGTTTATAAACCTTTTAACAATAACTTATCAGAAGTATCAGATAGATAAACATAGAAATAGTAGCTGTTTAGTTATTTTATTCGTACAAAGAAAGTCTAATATAAGCCAGGTAAAACCATCAATCTCGATTTCTCAACCCTCCACTTAAACACCAGCCAAAACTTATCTGGTATTCTAAGCCTTGCTGTTTAAAGGAGGGACCATTTTGGCTAAAGAATCGGAAGTATTTTATTTGGAAAACTTGAATAAGTTTGAAATAATGATGGAATGAAAAATTCATCCCAAAAAACCAGCCGGATCCTCTGATAAAGAAGGGATTAACCTTAAGCACCTAGAATTTTAAGCTATTCAGAAAGTATTTCATGAATGGGAGATATTAAAACCGTAATCTAATTGGAATCCTGGAATTTTTGAAATTCATCCTGATACAACAAAGGGGTTTGAGTGATGAAATTTCTGCTTACATCTGCAGGAGTCACGAACAAAAGCATCCATAACACCCTGGTTGAAATGCTGGAAAAGCCGATTGCAGATTATAGAATCAAGGATGACGGGAGGAAGTAATAGATGAAGGGCTACGAACTGTTTATTGCCTACAGAAATGATCTTTCCAATTATTCTTTGGAGCAATTGAGGCATATTCCGGAAAAAGGCGTCTGGTCCATTGGACAAATGTATGACCATTTAATTGTGGTCAGCCATGAGTATTTAGACAGTATGGAAGCATGTGCCGGACGAATGGATGAACAAACATACGGCAAAACGCCTGCTGGTGAGAAATTATTTCAAATGGGTGGATTTCCGGCTATAAAAATCAGATTGCCCGATGAAATGAATGCTCCGCCAAATAATTCAGCCAGCCAGGAAGAACTGATGAACAGAATCGAAGAGGTCATACTAAGGTTAATGCAATGGGAACTGAAATCAGAAGCGATTAATCCGAATTTCAAAGTAGAACATGGCGGATTCGGCTGGTTGAATGCGAAAGAATGGTATGTCCTGGTTGAAATGCATGCCCGGCATCATTTAAAGCAACAAGAGGAGCTGGAAAGTTATCTATGATGTCGAATTTGCCAATGTTTCTGTCCGATGAATTTTTAAAAAGATTGGAAATGGATCATGGCCTGCATAAACTGGTTGAGGTTGCTACATAAAAAAACCTCCTTTTCCAAGGAGGTCAGTTCAAATTACTGGCATGAATTCTTTTGTGCAGGGCTTCGGCCGCTTCATCGACAGTCGTGTAATATTCGATAAGCTGGTTTTCACTGGAAGTCACTTCGAGAATGAACGTGTCTTTCAGGCACTTTACTGTCAACGTGTCATCTACGCCAATCGAAAAGGAATGGCTGATGGTTGAAGTATTGAAATTGCATGAGATCTGCAGAAGATTCTTGATGTGTTCCAACTTCATGGCAATCGCGCTCTTTCCTTTTGTGACGTAGTTTGTTCCAAGGGGTTAAGCATTAAAAGGACGAGTTATAGATTATTACCCAATTTTGCGCTTCTTAACCAAAAAACCCCTGAACCATCAGGAGTTTTTGCTCTTCTCATAGGAAGCTAAAAACGAAATGATGTACTCAGTTGTATTTTCAATCGAATCGTATTGAATAACTTCTTGTGTAACGGCATTGGAAATTTCAAAAGTCTGTGTATTGGGCAGACAGCGAACAGATAAACTCTGTTCGTCTTCCGTCGTAAAGACCTGTTTGATCTTCACCGTATTGTATTCGCACATTGTTTCCAGAAAAATCTTTAAGCTATTGTAATTCATATAGGGAGTCTCCTTTCCTGTTTTGGAAAGTGACTAAGAAAAGTCTGGAAGAATCCAATACTATTAGAACTTTAGTTTAGCATAATGAAAAAATAAATCCTAATAAGATGTCTTTCGACCTAAATTTTGAGTGATTATGTTCACTGCAAAGGAAAGAGTCAAGCGGCTGTCTGATGGAAGAACAATAAGAATGCGCATATAATCCCAAAGAAGAACAAAGTCTTTATGTGATGGAGGAGCTATTAAAGCATGTTAGCCAAAGAAGGTGGAGAATAAATGAACCTAAAAACCGCTCAATCCATCCAACCCTATATAGATTCACCGGAAAAACTGAAGAACTTATACCGGCGGGTCATTTTTATCGCCAGTCTTTCCCAGATTTTTGGCGGGGCGGGATTGGCGGCAGGGATAACGGTAGGGGCTCTGTTGGCTCAGCAAATCCTTGGAACGGCAGCCTATGCTGGGATGCCGATTGCCTTGTTTACGCTCGGCTCCGCCGGTACGGCTATACTAGTCGGCCGGCTGTCGCAGCGCTACGGCCGGCGCATCGGCTTGACCACCGGTTTTATGCTTGGGGGATTCGGTGGGCTGGGAGTGGTTATTGCCGCGATTGTAAACAATCTCCCGCTTTTAGTCGTCGCGATGCTGGTCTACGGGGCGGGTACCGCAACCAACCTGCAAACGCGCTATGCCGGAACGGATTTGGCAGCCAAGAACCAGCGGGCTAAAGCGGTCAGCATTATCATGGTGTCCGCTGCATTCGGGGCATTTGCCGGTCCGAATTTGGTCGGCGTAATGGGCGAGTTTGCTTTATCAATCGGAATTCCCGCACTTTCCGGACCGTTTCTGTTATCAGGGACAGCGTTTCTGGTGGCAGGGCTCGTGATTTTCCTGTGGCTTCGCCCGGATCCGCTTTTGATTGCTAAAGCAATAGAGGCTTACCGCGAAGAGCATCAACAAGAAGATGTTCCCGAGGATGCACTTCAAACCTACAGCAAGAAAGGGATAGCGGCCGGTGCAGCTATCATGGTGCTGACACAGATGATCATGATTGCGATTATGACGATGACCCCGATACATATGGGGCATTACGGCCATGATCTTGGAGATATCGGACTGGTGATCGGCATCCATATCGGAGCGATGTATCTGCCTTCGTTGTTTACAGGCATTCTGGTCGATAAATTCGGCGCCAATGCCATGTCGGTGGCAGCCGGCAGTATCCTTGCAGCAGCAGGCGCTTTAGCAGCTTTAGCACCGGGAGAATCTCTGATTTCCCTAATCCTGGCACTGGCTTTGCTGGGCATTGGCTGGAACATTGGGCTGATAAGCGGAACAACGAAAGTGGTTGATTCAACGGTTCCGGCAAACCGTGCGAAGATCCAGGGAAATGTAGATGTCTTTATCGCTTTGTCGGGAGCTTCTGGAGGGGTATTGTCGGGCATGGTAGTGGCTGGGTGGAGCTATACTGTCTTGTCTTTGGGCGGAGGAGTGTTGTCGCTGATTTTAATTCCCATCATGCTTTGGGCAAATCGAAGCAAAAGTGCCTCTAAAGTTGCTTAAGTTGCAGTGAAAAAGACATTCTTGGAAAGTGGATGGACCACTTCCGGAATGTCTTTTTGTATGATATGGGCTTCTTACTTCACAATGCCGATAGCAAAGCCGTCGTAACCTTTCGCGCCGACCGTTTGAAGGGCCGTACCGTCGATCAAATTCTCATCTGCCATCAAGTCCATAAAATTCCGAACCGCTTTTCCGGTCGGATCTTCCGGATCGAGCACGCGCCCGCCTCGGACCACATTATCGGCAATGATGACGGTGCCAGGACGGGAGAGTTCCAGCGCCCATTTGAAGTATTCAGGATAGCTCGGTTTGTCCGCATCGATGAAAATTAAGTCGAAAGAAGTCCATCCCTTGGATTTCAAAGTCGGCAATGTCTCAAGGGCTGCTCCTTCGATGACTTCGATCTTATCGGACAATCCCGCGCGTTCAATGTTTTCGCGTGCCACTTTGGCATGGACGTTTTTGTATTCAAGTGTCACGATGCGCCCGTTTTCCGGCAAGCCGCGCCCCATCCAAATACTGCTGTAGCCACCGAGCGTTCCGATTTCCAACACGTTTTTGGCATTCGTCATTTTCACCATCAGACTCAGGAACTTGCCATGGTTCGCTGAAACATCGATTCCCGGCAATCCGGAATCGGCATTATTTTGCTGCACGGCTTTCATGACCGGATCTGTGTTGTGAAGCTTATCTGTAAAATAATCATCTACATCATTCCACATTTGCTCTTTCATTACTAAACCTCCTGATCTTTCAAGATGTTGGTAGAGCCTGCGCCATTTTGAATTCGAATGGAGCTTAGTTTTCTTGAACCGCTGTTTTAACAGCCTTCACGTCGTATTTGGCCACTTCCACATTAAGGATATGCGCCGGTTTGGGTTTGTTCAGGTTCGCTTTGTGGCCTGCGATATGGACATCGCTTTTTTCCCATTGCTTCCAATGGGCTTCGGATTCCCATGTCACCAGAATCAGCACTTCTTCTTCGCCGCGTCTCACTTTTTTCTGTAATACTTTCATGTCAATAAACCCTTCTTGTTGCTCAAGGATTCCGGGTTTGCTGAAGCGCTCAAGCACCAGGTGGGAATTTCCTTCGGTGATGGTCATTTTACGGGATTGGATAAACATATTTTAATCTCCATTCATTTTAGAATTGTGGCCTTACAATCAATAATATTCGTTGCTATTTCTTGAATTTACTCGCTATCGGCAGTTTCGTCGTTATTATTTTGTGGCGGGGAAGAACTTCCATGGATTTCGTCTTCATGGATTTCAAACAGCTGCGTAAATTCAGCAATCACCATATCCACCGCTTTCAGTTCGCCGACCAGAACCGGATGGATTGTCTGCAATTCCGGCGTTTCCAGCTGCTGTTTTAACGTATCCCGGCGAGTGTTCATACGGGCCAAAAATTCCAGGGCCCTGCCGCGCCTGAACGTTTTGGCGCCTCCGCGTTCCTTGCGCCGGTGTCCGCCTCTGCCGCGCCGGAATTCTTCCCGGTTTGAGTCTTCAAAGCCGGTTGGTTTTGTGCCTTCCGGTTCTTTCATTGCTCATGCCTCCTCATAAATCCATTGCCTAACTATCCATATTGTATACAAATGTATACGATATGTCAAAATTCCAGCGAAATAACCTGCAAGGACATTTTGGCGAAAAAATATAAAGACTAAAAGGCAAATTCACAAAATCGTTCGTGAAAGCCCGTCACACAATTGACTTACATTAAATGACATCATTAATGCTATGATGAAACAGAATGCATTTATCCATTTATTGTATGTTAAAGGAGAGTAACTATGTCCACAGAATCCATGATTTCGTTAAGCAGTTCGTCGTTGTTCTTTTCATTTATTGTTTTCTTGATCGCGATTGTCCCGTTCGGCATCGCCGTGAAATCCCGGAAGCAAGCGGCTGTCAAAATCGCTTTGGCATTGACGGTTATCGGCTTTTTGGCTCAATTGAATTATTTCATTTTGCGATGGGTGGCTTCCGGCCATGCACCGGTCAGCAATCTCAATGAGTTTCTGACGTTCTTTGGCATCATGCTGATCGGCAGCTTTTTGGTGTTTTACTACCTGTACCGCCAGCCGGTGGTAGGACTGTTTTTGCTGCCGGTAGCCATTTTGATCATCGCTTATGCCAGTATGTTTGCCAATGAAGTTGCGCCGCTAATTCCGGCATTGCAAAGCCACTGGCTCACGATCCACGTCATTACGGTGGCCACTGCCAGTGCAGTGCTATCAGTGTCATTTGTGACCGGGCTGATTTACTTGCTGAAGAATGTAGACACTGCCCAAAAGGGAAAACGTTCGTTCTTTTTGGAACTTGTGCTGTATTTTCTGGTCGTTGTGGTCGGATTTATCCTGGTGACTTCAGCGTTCCGGCTCACCGATTACAGTGCCAGCTACCAGTTTGAGAACCAGCAAGGGGAAATCCAGGTGCACGATTATGCGATGCCTGCCATCGTGGTGCCCGCTGGATCCGTGCCCGTTAAAGAAGTATCTGGAAATTACGAACCGGCAGACCATTACGCCGGTCTCCTTGGAATTCCAAACAGCATCGAAGCAGCAAAATCCAATTCGGTCTTGTGGTCTTTCCTGGCAGGTTCCGTCATCTATTTACTGATCCGCTTGATTGCACGCAAAAAAATCGCACAATTGCTGCAGCCGTTTACCAATAAGGTCAGCTCCACGTTGATGGATGAAATTTCATACCGATCAGTGGTCATCGGCTTTCCGCTGTTTGCACTCGGCGGCCTGTTCTTTGCCATGATTTGGGCGCAGATTGCCTGGAGCCGCTTCTGGGGCTGGGACCCGAAAGAAGTGTGGGCATTGATCACGTTCCTATTTTATGCCGCATTTCTTCATTTGCGGCTCGGCAAAGAATGGACAGGCGAGAAAACAGCCTGGCTCGCCATCATCGGTTTCGGGACGATCATTTTCAATCAAATTTTCGTAAATTTGGTCATCGCCGGTCTGCATTCTTACGCATAAATGAAATCAGAGCTCTGAGAGAACGATTTGTTCTTTCGGGGCTTTTTCACTTCTAAAACTATCCGGAAAGTTAGGATCCTCAATTCCCAATGCCGATTAGGGTAGGCCGCTATATTTATGAAGCGCTCGCCGCTTGGAAAGATGGGGAAGTGTCCTACACATTTGTCATTGAAGGGAGCTAGTGCTTTCTGAAATGCAAACACAAGTGAAAAGCATAACCCTCATTTACTTTCAAAAGAATTGCCATAAATGGAACTTTTTACACTTCATTTCGTAGGAATTAGTAAGTAGAAAGGAGAGTGAAATATGGCATTTAAAAAAATTGTCCTGCTAATTGGCGCGGTTGTTGTATTCATACTGGCGGCGCTCATCAGCTGGTACGAAGGAGGGCAATTGCGCGACGAACCACGGGAATGGCGGTATACCGCCGTGTTTTCGAATTGGGCAAATGAAGGCTTCACGAATGCAGACAATCTGTGGGTTCTTGATCATTTTGTCTATGCCGCTAAGTTTGAGCCCCTTTTCCCACTAGCGATGGCAATATCGTTCTTTTTTGTTATATTTCAGCTGACTTTCTGGTTATTTAGAGGAAGAAGAACTGTACGAAATGCGATTTTATTGCTCGTAGCGAGCATCTCTTTTCTGGCTTGCTATGCCTTATTTGATTCGCCGACCATTGGTTTTAGGCTGTTTGCTGTCTTATTCGGAATGGCAGGGGCATTATCGGTGTTTGGAATAATTGCTGTTAAATCCGGGGGATACAGTGAAGCTAAAGGCTTTGGAAAAGGGAAGTTTTCGTGACAGGAAGCCTTTACTATTTATACGAAATAAAGGAGACAGCCGATTGAAAAACGGCTGTCTCTTTTTATATACCTCTATTATTCCTGCACAGTCCGCCATAAAAGAACTCTGCCTTTATAAGCGATCAAACTGACCGCAGTCAATAAGATACCCGACAAGATAAAGACTCCGCGAATGCCAAATAAATCTGCCAAAACACCCATCATGAGGGAAGCGACACCGAAGGTTCCTGTGCCGATTGCGCCGAGCGTTGTGAACACCATCGGCAATTGGGTTTTCGGTACACTTGTCTGTACCACGGTTTGCTGCGGAATGTTTTTGATCTGTCCGAACACACCGACCAAAAAAGACAACAGCAATGCCAGCAGCGGCAAACTGTTAAGACCGAAGAAAACCGTAGCCAGGCTGCTTGAGACAGCACCCATGAAAATGAACTGGCTGAGCTTTTGTTCGATCTGGTCCGAAAAGTGCAGACAGAACAGGCTGCCCGCGATCAATCCAAGAAAGAAAGAGCCGTTGATGAAGCCCCACCATTGTTCGCCGGCCGACAAAGCATCGCTGACAAAAACATAAAGAATCGCAGCGATCCAAACGGTGCCGGCAATGGTTTCCAGTATGTCCATCCAGGCAATCCGTTTTAGTACAGGTGAAGCGGAAACGGTCTGCCAGCCTTGGGTGATTTGCTGCCATTTGCTTTGCCCCTTGGAAGGCGTGATATTAACGGACTCCAACCCGCATAAAAGCAGGCTCGAAAAGAAAAACAAAGCCGCTGTCAGCCAAACTAGATCGTTTGCTGAGAGCCAAATCAACAGCGAACTGCCGACAAACCACATGGCGGTTTGGATCGACTGGGTAATTGTTTCGGTGATGCCATTCGCTTTTAACAGCTGTTCACTCTTCACGTAATGCGGGAGGAGCGTTTGAGTCACAGGGTTGGCACAGCCGTCCAGCAAGGCAACTATACTGATGACTGGAAATAGTACGTAATAGTTGGAAAGAGAGAGTTGCGGCAACAAAGATGCCAGCAAAATCAGCAAGGCGGTTTTGCCGAGCTGCGAGCCAGTTAGCAGCCATTTCAAATTAAAGCGCTGCATCAGCAATGGCGTCAACGTGTTCGACAGAAACATCGATGCGGTAATGGTAAACGGTACGAAAGCGGCAGCCGTGGCCGATCCGGTCAATTCAAATATTAAGTAAATCACGCTGACAATGTACAAGACGTCGCCAATATTGGCAAGCGACTGCCCGGTCAGCAGCAAATTGAAATTTCGATTCAGTTTCATCATTGTATTCCCCCATAAATTCAATTCGTAATCGTTTTGAATGAATGGGGTTATTTAAATTGGACTACGGGTCATGTCGAATATTCCTTTCGGCTGGCGGACAGCTCCCGGGGGAAAGGGAGGAGTCCTGAATTTTGGTTAGCTTCATTATACGCTAAATATTCGGAAAATAAATGGCAGGAAAAGAAGAAATTGGATATAGTTGAATAGAAAAGCGGTTCGATAACGGCTTGAGTGTATGCATTTACAAAGGAGATTTTCTTATGGAGTTACTGTTAAAACCGATGGACCGTAAGGCGGCTGAAGAAATTTTAAGTTGGCAATATGATCCGCCGTACAATTTTTACAACACGGAAACAACTGAAGAAGAAATGGCCGAACGGCTCAATGGAACATACTTTGCCTTGCAGGCAAGTTCGGGAGAGCTCGCAGGATTTTTCTGCACCGGGCATAGTGCCCGAGTTCCGGCCGGTGAGCTTCTAGATGTATATGAGGAAGTTCTTGCCGATATGGGGTTTGGGATGAATCCGAAGTTTACCGGGAAAGGGTATGGGACAGCCTTTACTTCATACATCATTAATTGTATTGAAGAGAACAATGAAAGCGTACCTATCCGCCTGACCGTTGCGCTATTTAATAAAAGGGCAATTCACTTGTATAAAAAACTTGGGTTTGTTCCTGACAAGAAGTTTCGGACAGCTGATGTTGAATTTATGACGATGGTTAAAAGATAAAATGAATTCTTTAAGAAAAACAGCTTTTTTAGAAAGGGTTTTATTGTGATGAAACATATTTTTGCCTTTGAATCGATAGAAGAATATAAGAAGCATGAAAGTCTTATTCAACGCTTCAGAAATCGATTAGATGATTATCAAGTAATACTAGAAGAAAATTTCGCCTTAACAGAAGCACCGAAAGCGATTGTATGGACTTCGGCTGAACTCGCAACTTCCGTTTTTTCCAAAATACCGATTCCGGCATTCACGAATGAAGACACGATTTACATAACTCCGGATTTAACAGCATGGAGAAAACTGATGGTTGAACAATTGGATGGAAAAGATCTGCCGCATATTCAGCATTTTTATGAAAACTTTTCTGAGAATCTTTTATTTACTATATTGGCCCACGAACTAACGCACCACTCCGACTTGTTTATAGACGAATTTGACGAGGAACGGGTTGACAGTATCTGGTTTGAAGAAGGAATGTGCGAGTACTTGCCAAAAAAATTATTGTTAAGTGATAGCGAATTTAATGCCATAACTGCAGTAGAGACAGAACTGGTTGAAGTATTTAACGAAGAATACGGGTTAAGATCGCTCGATGAATTCGGAAGCGCTTCATATAAGGGAGGGATATCCAGCATCATGTTTGACTACTGGAGAAGTTTTCTTGCCATTAAGTTTTTGGTAGAAGAGCGTTGTCAAAACGATGTCCGTTTGGTTTTTGAGGATTATCGTAAATGGCATGAGGGGGGAAGAAAGACTTCTCTTTCCTCTTATTTTAAGATTGAGCAGATAATGGAGAAAACAGATGCGCAGTAAAAAGTCCGGGGAGTAAAACTGAAAACAGAAGCACATCAGTTGCTCTTTAATTACTTTCAAGTTATTCTAGTCATAAGAAATACCCCTGGGGGTTTAATTGGCGGAGGAGATTTTCATGAAGACATTTTGGAATTCGCTATGACCAGCGCAGCGGTTAGCGTTCCTGGCAGGAATTGCGTTCTTATTTTTTACAGTCGCCACTAAATAGAAATTGATTTTATACGGCTAGATGATTGAATGGCTGGCAAGAGGGAAACAATACGTAGGAATAGACTTATAAAAGAGAGAGGAGTTTTTAATATGTTCAACTACACAGTAGAAACGACTAAAGGCAGAGACGAAGCAGTCCAAGCACTCGCAGAAAACTTGCAGGCAGAAAAGTTCGGGATTCTTTGGAATTTTGATCTGACAACAAAACTTCAGGAAAAAGGCACAGATTTTGATACTCCGTTTACCATTCTCGAAGTCTGCAATCCTCAGGAAGCGAACCGGGTGCTGTCGGAAGACTTGATGGTCGGATATTTCCTGCCATGCAAGATTGTAGTGTATGAAGAAGAGGGAACGACGAAAATCGGCATGCCAAAACCAAGCGCTTTAATCGAAATGGTGCAAAATGAGTCGATCAAGCAAATCGCTTTGGATATTGAAGAACGATTAATCGGCTGCATTGATAAATCCATCTAAGAAAAAAAGCAGAATACCAGCGAACATTTAAAGTGTATGGGACAATTCCAAATTCTGAGTGCATTTTATCGAAACGGTGGGATTGTCCCGCTTCTAAATAGAAAAGCAATATAGTTGAAAATATACCCAAAGGGGTATATGATGAGGGTATCGAAAGCTTCTTAAATTTTTAAAGGAGGGCCAAACCGATGGAATACGATAAACAAGTCCAAAACCGGCTCAAACGGATTGAAGGCCAGCTGAAAGGCGTCCTGCGCATGGTTGAAGAAAACGACGATTGCCGCGATGTAGTTACTCAGTTGTCTGCAGTCCGAAGCGCAGTAGATCGCGCAATCGGTGTCATCGTCAGCGAAAACTTGGAACAATGTGTCCGTGAAAGCCTTGAAAAAGGAGAAAGCACCGACAAGCTTGTAAAAGATGCAGTCAGCCTTCTGGTCAAAAGCCGCTGAGAAAATTCGTCAAACAAGTGTTGACGAATTTCTTCTTGGATGATAATATACCCCATAGGGTATTAAGGGTAATTGAAATCCTATTTTTTATTTAGCATTATATATACCCCTAGGGGTAAATTGAATGGAGGAAACAAGACAGTGGAACAAACAAAATCAACAAATATTATTTTATTCAGCGGAGATTACGACAAAGCGATGGCAGCTTATATCATCGCAAACGGGGCGGCGGCCTATGACCACAAAGTGACCATCTTCCATACATTTTGGGGATTGAACGCTCTTCGAAAAGACAACCCGCCAGTCGTAAAGAAAGGTTTTCTTGAACGTCAATTTGCCAGAATGATGCCGCGGGGCGCAGACAAGATGGGATTGTCCAATATGAATATGGGCGGCATGGGGCCAAAAATGATCAAGCAAGTGATCGGCAAGCACAATGCCATGACCATGCCTCAGCTCATTGAAATGGCGCAGGAACAGGATATTAATTTAGTGGCATGTACGATGACGATGGATCTCCTCGGGCTGAAGGAGGAAGAATTGCTTGATGATGTAACGTACGCTGGAGTAGCCGCTTATCTTGCAGATGCAGAGGACGGAAATGTGAATTTATTTATTTAATGAAAAGAGGGATAGTATGGATATCTGGTTAGTGATTTTAATTGGTGCTATTATTGTCTTTATCGGTTACCGCGCCATGGTACCAGCAAAAGGCGTGAAAACCATTTCTGCAGATGAACTAAAGCCCGAACTTAAGAAATTCGGCAAACAATTCGTTGATGTCAGAACACCTGCAGAGTTCAAAGCAGGCCATATCAAGGAATTCAAAAATATTCCGCTCAACGAATTGCCAAATCGCTTGGATGAACTGAACGCAGATAAAGATATTTACCTGATGTGCCAAAGTGGAATGCGAAGCAGCAGAGCAGCGGGTTTATTAAAGAAAAATGGGTTTAAGCAAATTATTAATGTAAGTGGCGGCATGAACAATTACCGTCCGTAAATTCAAGGAGGAAAAACGATGAACCGAATGACTACACAAGAAGTACAGGAATATATGAAAAACAACAAAGATGTCTCCATTATTGATGTACGTGAAACAGAGGAAGTTATGGCAGGAAAAATTCCGGGCGCAGTTCATATTCCTTTAGGGCTTATTGAGTTCCGCCTCCAGGATATCGACAAATCGCAAGAACACATCATGGTATGCCGATCTGGAAATCGCAGCGGAAAGGCAACGGATTATCTCCAAAGCCGCGGCTATAAAGTCATCAACATGGATGGCGGAATGCTCGACTGGAATGGTCCGACCGAATAATTTTTAAAAGACGAATATGCCCCTGCGGGTAATTGGAGGAACTTACATGATTAAAACAGACCAAATTCTTGATGCAAAAGGGCTTGCCTGCCCGATGCCAATCGTGCGCACGAAAAAGGCGATGAAAGACTTGGAGCCTGGGCAAGTAATTGAAGTACAGGCGACAGATAAGGGCTCGCTCGCCGATATGAAAGCCTGGGCAAAAAGCAGCGGAAACCAATATCTTGGTTCTTCCGAAGAAGGTAAAGTACTGAAGCATTATTTGCGCAAAGCAGACTCATCCGAAGAAAAGAAAGAAATGAAATTTCCGTATACGGCAACGAATAGCGAATTGAAGGAACAGCTTGGGCGTGATGACGTCATCGTCTTGGACGTCCGGGAACCGGCAGAATTCGCATTCGGCCATCTACAAGGCGCAGTC
Source organism: Planococcus chinensis (assembly GCF_020071995.1). Taxonomy (GTDB): domain Bacteria; phylum Bacillota; class Bacilli; order Bacillales_A; family Planococcaceae; genus Planococcus; species Planococcus chinensis_A. The sequence goes on from NZ_JABWTK010000006.1 coordinate 55,150, forward strand.
TCAATTCCGCTTGGGGAACTGGAAGAGCGGGCTGGCGAACTGGACGCAGAAAAAGAAGTCTACGTTATTTGCCGCACAGGCAATCGCAGCGATTTTGCAGCGAAGCAACTGGCGGAAAAAGGCTTTACTCGAGTGAAAAACGTCAGTGAAGGCATGTCTATGTGGGACGGCGACATTAAACAGGACAACGCATAATTAAAAAATTTACAAACTACGGCAGAACGCTTCAAGGGGATGACTTCACCTGCCATAACGGAAATGACCGAAATGGCACACGAGCTGGATGAAAAACTCATCGGCTGCCAAATGACGATGGATGTGTCATGGGACCTGAAAAAAAGCATTCATTAACGGCAGTGAGGTCGTCAAAGCGGTAACATTTTTTGAAATTGCAAAAGCCGCAGAGATAAGGCAAAGGTTTTAACAAAAAAATTTAACTACAAAAATACACCCGGGGGTATTGTGATGGCAGTGAAATCAATGACAGTAAAGCAAGTAGCAAGAAAAGTAATCGACAACGAACCATTGTTCATTCTTGATGTACGCAATGGCGACGCATTCGCCGAATGGAAAATCGAAGGCGGTAATTTCCAGTATTTGAACATCCCTTATTTTGATTTATTGGACGGCGTCGAAAAAGTGGTTTCAGAACTTCCGAAAGACAGAGACATTCTGGTCGTTTGTGCGAAAGAAGGATCTTCTGTCATGGTCGCAGAAATGCTGGATGAAGAAGGTGTCGACGTAGCGTATCTCGAAGGCGGCATGAAGGCGTGGAGTGAACACCTGGAGCCTGTAAAAATCGGCGATTTGAAAAACGGCGGCGAATTGTACCAATTCGTCCGCATCGGAAAAGGCTGTTTATCGTACATGGCCATCTCCGGCGGCGAAGCTGCGATTATCGATGCCATCCGCATGACCGATATGTTCCTGGATTTCGCGCAGGAAAAAGGTGCGACGATCAAACATGTCTTCGATACACATTTGCATGCTGACCACATTTCCGGAGGTCGCACAATCGCTGAAGCGACTGGCGCAACGTACTACTTGCCGCCGGCTGACGCTGAAGAACTGGTATTCGATTATGCGGAATTGGTGAATGGACTGGAAGTCGCTATTGGCGACGCGAAAATCGAAGCCTTATACTCGCCGGGGCATACCATCGGTTCGACATCGTTCATCGTAGACGATCAATACCTAATGACCGGCGACATTTTGTTCATCGATTCCATCGGACGCCCGGACCTTGCAGGTCTTGCAGAAGACTGGGTGGGCGACCTTCGTGAATCGCTTTACAGCCGCTATGCGGAACTCGCTGATGAATTGATCGTCTTGCCGGCTCACTTCATGATTATGGAGGAGTTGAACGAAGACGGAAGCGTCGCGAAAAAATTGAGTGATTTGTTCAAAGAAAACCACGGATTGAATATCGAAGATGAGCAGGAGTTCCGCGACATGGTAACGAAAAACCTGCCGCCTCAGCCGAACGCTTATCAGGATATCCGCAGTACAAACATGGGTAAAATCACGCCTGACGAAGAAGTTCAGCGCGAAATGGAAATCGGACCGAACCGCTGTGCAGTCCGTTAATTCTTAATCAAAAATTCAACTAAAAAAACAGAAACTCAAAGGAGAGAATACGATGAACGCAGATAAAGTATTAGATGCAAAAGGCTTGGCTTGCCCAATGCCGATCGTCAAAACAAGAAAAGAAATGAAAGACATGGAATCTGGCCAGGTGCTCGAAATTTTGGCCACCGATAAAGGGGCAAGAGCGGATTTGACTGCTTGGGCGAAATCCGGCGGCCATGAATTACTTGAAATTCAAGAAGAAGGCAATGTCCTTAAATTCTGGATCAAGAAAGGCTAAGAGTTGGAGGGCATCAATTCGATGCCCTTTTTCTTTTCGAAAGGTGGAAGTGCAATGACTATCGATTTTATCATCGTGATTTTCTTGATTGGGTTTATTGGATCCTTCATCTCAGGCATGGTGGGCATCGGCGGTTCCATCATCAAATATCCGATGCTTCTCTACATACCGGTGATGTTGGGGTACACGGCATTCAGCGCCCATGAAGTGTCCGGCATCAGTGCCATCCAAGTGTTTTTCGCGACGATAGCCGGTGTTTGGGCATACCGCGGCAGCGGCTATATCAATAAAACACTTATCGCCTATATGGGCGGCGCGATTCTGCTGGGGAGTTTTATCGGCGGCTACGGTTCTACCTTACTGTCAGAACAGGCGATCAACATCGTCTATGCGATTCTTGCGACCATTGCCGTCATCATGATGTTCATGCCGAAAAAAGGAGTCGACGATATCCCGCTTGATGAGGTCACGTTCAATAGATGGCTGGCTGCAGGATTAGCGTTTATCGTCGGAATAGCAGCGGGCATTGTCGGGGCAGCGGGGGCCTTTATCTTGGTGCCAATTATGCTCGTGGTCTTGAAGATTCCGACCCGCATGACCATTGCGACTTCACTCGCCATTACGTTTATTTCGTCGATCGGTTCGACGGTCGGAAAGATCGTGACGGATCAGATTCTTTATGGACCCGCAGCGGTCATGATTGTAGCGAGTATTTTGGCTGCACCGCTTGGCGCAAAAATCGGCCAGAAAATGAACACAAAGTATTTGCAGTGGATATTGGCACTCTTGATCCTTGGAACAGCGATTAAAATTTGGGCGGATATTTTGTAATTGGACAGAGGGTTATTGAAAAGGAGACAGCACATGGCTGTCTCCTTTTTATATTAGATTACGGTTTGCACTGTGTTTCTTCTTCGACAAATCCAGAAGGATAAACCACTTGGCCTGATTGTTCATAGTCGGCCGATGATTCGCCTGCATAGATGATTTCGTCGCCCTCATCTGCTTGTTTATACATGTCTCGGGCTAATTGGATCAACTCTTCTTCTGTTTGTGGAACCGGCACATCAGATTCATCGATCTCTAAAATTGTCGTCTGTCTAATCACAAATTGGGTTCCTTCCGAATTTGTTACAGTCTCATATGAGGTTAAAGCGTTTTCGGCACAAATCAGCTGCTCTTCATTTAATTGACTGTTGGAAATTAATGCGGAATCTTTAAATATAATCACGTAAAGAGCAGCCGATATAAATACAACAATTGCCCACCTAAACAATTTCTTCAAGCTATCCTCTCCATTTCTCTTTGGAAAATAGAAACGCTGCGAACCAACTGAACATCCAACTTATTGACCATGATCATACCATTTAAATGGATGGTATAGGAGGATTTCTAAAAAAATATTTGGTTCTAAGCTTTATCGATTAACGAAGAAAGGGCTTTCAATAATATTGTTATATATAAAATAGTAATTGAAAGACATAGTTATTAACGCGAAATTTGAATACAGGCAGATTAAAATTTACATAGGCCAAATACCCTTGATTTTCCTAATTATATAAAAGCTTTTATTATTTTATAGTTCAGGCTCTCAGGAAATGTATTGACAACGAAAGCTTAGAAAACTATAGTAACAATAATGATATTGATAATCATTATCAATGAGAAGAGGGGAATTACATAATCATGAATAAGTCTGGAAAATTTTTAGCAGCGGCAATAAGCTTAGCGATAGCGATTATACTAGGAGGCTGTTCGGACAATAAAGCCGAATCTGCTAGTGGAGCTTCAGCAGACAATTCCATCACAATCTCCTGGCCAAGGGATATCGGCACGATGAATCCCCATGTCTACAACCCATCGCAGCTATTGGCCCAATCAATGATTTATGAACCGCTGGTCAGCTATAATGAAGGCGGAGAAATTCAGCCGCATCTGGCAGAATCCTGGACGATTTCCGATGACGGGTTAGAATACACTTTTAAGATTCGTGAAAACGTTAAGTTTACAGACGGCTCGGAGCTTACAGCAGCTGTAGTCAAAAAGAACTTCGATGCAATTATGAAAAATTCAAGTTCCCACAGTTGGCTTGGCGTGATCAATGTGTTGGAAGGAACCGAAGCCGTTGACGATCAGACTTTTAAGATGGTGCTAAAAGAGCCGTACTATCCGGCACTTCAGGATCTGGCTGTTGTTCGTCCGGTGCGATTCCTGGGCGAAGCTGGATTTCCGGAAGACGGCGACACATCTAAAGGCATCACCGAGCCTGTCGGTACAGGACCATGGATGCTGAAGGATTATAAAAAAGACGAGTATGCGGTGTTCACCCGCAATCCCGATTATTGGGGAGAAAGCCCAGAGCTTGAAGAAGTGAAAATCAAAATTATCCCCGATGCTGAAACCCGGGTTCTGGCATTTGAAAAAGGCGATATGGATTTGATTTACGGCGAAGGCGTCATCAGCATGGATTCCTTTAATCAGTTGAAAGAATCCGGTGAATACCAAACCGCTCTTTCCGAACCAGTCGGAACAAGAAGCTTGCTGTTAAATACAACAAATGAAAAATTGGCCGATTTGCGGGTGCGGAAAGCTCTTCAGCACGGTTTCAACAAACAGGCGATGGTCGAAGGCGTCACATTGGGTTTGGAAGAAAAAGCGGACAATATCCTATCGACAAATTTCCCGTATACGGATCTTGAAGTAGAACCATTTGACTACGATGTGGAAAAAGCTGCGGAATACCTGGAAGAAGCAGGCTGGAAGCTGCCTGCCGGAAAAGCAGTCCGTGAAAAGGACGGCCAGCCTCTCGAATTGGAATTAATCTACGACAAGACCGATCCTATTCAAAAAGCGATGGCTGAAACATTGCAGGCCGAATGGTCAGCACTCGGCATTAAGCTGAATATTAGCGGGCTTGAATTGACCACTCAAATCGAACGCCGGAAAGCCGGAGATTTTGATGTCGATTTCTGGTACAACTACGGTGCACCTTACGATCCGCATTCGTTCATCAATGTTGTAGCAGAAAAAGGATGGGGCATTGCAGAAGCCCATTCGAACTTGCCGATGAAATCGGATTTGGACCAGCAAATAAAAGAAACGTTGGGGTCTACGGATGAAGCGAAGCGCCAGCAATTATACAGTTCGATTCTTGGAACCTTACAGGAACAATCTGTTTTTGTGCCCATCTCCTATATTAAAAAGTCGGTCATTTATCAAAACGATGTGGAAGAATTTATCTTCCCGGCAAACCGGGATGAACACCCTTTCAACGAAATGAAATCCAGCAAGTAACTGCGGGGAGGACAAGTCATGGCAACCTATATTACAAAACGGCTCCTTGCTGTCATCCCCATCGTTCTCTTTGCCATTTTTCTGATGTTCTTACTCATCCGCCTTTCGCCGGTTGATCCTGCAGAAGCGTATCTTTCCGCTGCTCATATTCATCCAACGGATGAAATTCTGGCAGAAAAAAGGCATGAATTCGGTTTGGACCAGCCGTTATGGATGCAGTATGTCCGAACGGTCAAAGGAATTGTCCTACTGGATTTTGGCAATTCGTTTGTAACGAATACTCCTGTTTGGCAGGAGATTGCAGCAAGAATGCCAGCAACCATCCAGCTCGCCCTCAGCAGTATACTGTTGGCCATTGCCATCAGCATACCGCTCGGCTTTTTGTCAGCGGTATACAAAAACGGGGCGATCGATCATTTTAGCAGGCTGCTTTCTTTTTTAGGTGCTTCCATCCCTCAGTTCTGGCTGGGGTACCTATTGATTTTTCTCTTTTCCGTCAAACTGGATTTGTTTCCGGTGGAAGGGAAAGGGACGTGGCAGCATTTTATCCTGCCCAGTCTCACTTTGTCCCTGGCATTGATTGCCGTCTACACCCGCTTGCTCCGGGCCAGTGTGCTGGAAGAGCTGGATCAGCAATACGTCTTATATGCGCGGACGCGGGGAATCAAAGAAAAAGCCATTATGGGCAAGCACGTCTTAAAGATTGCAATCGCTCCTATGATGACGGGACTTGGCATGAACCTTGGAAAACTTTTGACCGGTACGATTATCATCGAACAAGTTTTTTCATGGCCGGGTTTTGGCCGGTACTTTGTAGAAGCCATATTTAACCGGGACATTCCTGTTATTCAATGCTACGTGATGTTGGCTGTCTGCTTATTTGTCATATGCAACTTGATTGTGGATATTGTGCAAATGTATATGGATCCACGCATTGCAATGAAGGGAAGGGCTCAGTTTTGATTTCCAGCATACGAATCGCAAAAAAGAGCCAGGCGGCCATCCTCATTGGCTCTGTCACACTGGCCGCATTCTTCCTGATCGCTATTTTAGCTCCTTGGATTGCGCCGAATGATCCCATCCAAGTGAACCTGGCATTTAAACTGTCGCCACCTTCTTTGGACTACCCTTTGGGAACGGATCATTTAGGGCGCTGCAACCTGTCTCGACTTTTATATGGCGCGCGCGTCTCGTTAGGCTTTGCTTCTTTAATTTTTGTGGCTGCTTTAGGTTTCGGTTTGGTGATTGGCACAATTGCCGGATACAAAGGCGGCGTAATTGATGCTGTATTGATGAGATTTTGCGAAGGCGTTATGGCGTTTCCGAATCTTGTGCTTGTTCTTGGCATCGTCGGACTGCTTGGCCCCGGGCTGTGGCAGGTGGTGATGGCGCTGATGATGGTTCAATGGGTATATTACGCAAGAATGATCCGCAATATGATCGTCGGTTTGAAAGAACAGAATTTTATACTGGCTGCCCGCTTCAGCGGATCTTCTACAGGAAAAATAATCAGGCGCCACATGATTCCAAATGTGCTGCCTCCGGTTCTGGTTATGGGCACGCTTGAAATGGGATGGGCAATCATGGACCTGTCGGCACTGTCATTTCTCGGGCTCGGCGTCCAACCTCCGACTCCCGAATGGGGTGCCATGATTCTGGAAGGCAAAAACTTCATCCGCAGCCAGCCTGAATTGATGCTCTACCCAGGGATCATGATACTGCTCGTTGTGATTTCTTTTAATGTAGTTGGTGAATCTTTATCAGAGAAATACGGCATTAAAAAATGGTAGTGGAGAGGGATGATTGGATGGACAACCAGCATTACGTACTGCAGGCGAAGGATGTAAATATCTCAGTAAACTCAACTCAAGGAAGGCTGCCCCTCGTTCATGACCTGCATTTGAGTTTAAAACCCGGAAAAGTTCTGGGACTTGTAGGAGAAAGCGGGAGCGGCAAGACCATTACGTGTATGGCGCTGCTACAACTGTTAAATCCAAAAACCACCCGGATAGGCGGCAGCATCCAGCTCAATGGCCGTGAACTGAATGGGCTGAAGCCTAAAGAAATGCGCAACGTTCTCGGGAAAGAAATCGGCTATATTATGCAAAATCCCATGAATGCTTTTACGCCCGTTTATACAATCGGCAGCCAATTTGTAGAAACGATCCGCACGCATACACCTCTTACAAAAAAACAGGCGATTGAATTGGCGGTTTCGTCTATGGCCGCAATGGATTTGCAGGAACCCGATCAATTAATGCGGATGTACCCTTTTCAGCTGAGCGGCGGAATGCTGCAGCGGGTCATGATCGCGATTTCGATGTGCCTGCGTCCATCTGTGCTGATTGCGGATGAACCGACAACCGCACTTGACGTAACAAGCCAAATGCAGGTTCTTTCAGAACTGGACCGGCTTCGAAAAGAATGCGGCACTTCGATCTTGCTGATATCGCACGATTTAGGTGTTATTTCAGCTCTGGCTGACGAAGTGGCAGTGATGCAAAAAGGGCGGATTGTGGAAAAAGCGGATGTCTTCCAATTGTTCGATCAGCCGCAGCATCCCTACACGAAAAAATTGCTGCAGGCCAGACCTGTGTTGCCGATGGAATACGAACGTGAAAAGCTGGTCATATAAACTAATTGGCCGATAAAGTGAGATGAGGGACACGATGAATTTACTAGAAGTGGCAGGTGTGACGCATACATATGGCTCGTTCCGTTCGTTTCGCCGTAAAGAAAAAGCGGCGCCTGCCCTTTCCGATATATCCCTTTCTATCGGAGAAGGCATGTGCCTGGGGCTTCTCGGAACAAGCGGAGCCGGCAAAAGTACATTAGGGAAAGTGATTTTGGGTGTTGAAAAACCGACAAAAGGAACAATCCTATTCGAAGGCAAAGATCTCTATACAATGGAGGCTGCTGCCCGAAGGCATTTTCGCAGGGACCTGCAAGTCGTTTTCCAGGACAGTTTTTCATCGGTGAATCCGAGAATGACGGCGGAAAAGATTATCAGTGAGCCACTGGAAAACTATGAGAGACTTTCTCCTTCGGAACTGAAAAGGAATGTGGCGCAATTATTGGAAGTTGTCGGATTGCATGCGGAAGACATGAAAAAATTTCCGATGCAATTCAGCGGCGGACAGCTGCAGCGGATCAATATTGCGAGAGCAATTGCCCTAAAGCCGAAGATGCTCGTTTTGGATGAACCTGTCAGCAGTCTGGATATAGTCACCCAGGCAAATATCTTAACTTTATTGAACGAGTTAAAAGCTAAGTATGGCCTTTCGTATTTGTTTATTACACACGACATCAGAGCAGCATATTCGGTTTCTGATGCACTTGCAGTAATGGATAAGGGAAGAGTGGTCGAAATGGTTCAAGACAAGGACGAAATCTTTTCTTCCGAGCAGCCCATTGTGAAGAAATTGGTGTCTTCTATACTTCCTGAACATCCGCGAAACCGGACGCTATTAAACCGGGAAGTTTTTGTGTAATCAAGATGGGACCATTCAAAGTCATTAAGGCGTTTGGTCAATGAAGTAAAATGCAACTGAAAAGTGTATGGCTGCGAAAAGTGGACATTGCCAATAAACCGCCGAAGAGAAACAGACTTTGTTTTTCTTCGGCGGTTTTTCCTTTAACTACGGGTAGGAAATAAAAGGAATTATTGGTAATCTAAAATAGTACGAATATCCATTAAAAAGAAGTAGATTCAGTACGAAGTACAACGCAATTGCCGAATGGAGCTTAACTAGTCGTTTTTAGTAAAAAGGAGGAACTCATGAAGCAACGCCTGGAACTTTCAATCATTTATTTTTTTGTGTTAGGCTCGGTTTCGATTTCCAGTATGAAATTCATAGGCCAAACGGCAAAGTCTGTATTTTTTGGAATCGGCATGGCTGTCTTGATCGTCATTGGAATCATGAACATCTACAAATATATCCAAAAAACCGCTGATAATACTTAAGCGAGAGGCATCCAATGCAGATGCAAGCTAGGCTTTGAAGGAGGGAGGCTGAAATGGAAAGGTTCGAGATGAGTTTTAAGAACAAGCGGGTGCGGATCTGGTTTTCGGTGATTTTGCCAATAAGTGTCTTGGCAATTCTTTTAACCATTTTTCTTCCTGTCGAACTGCAAATCATACCTACACTGCTCTTATTGTTCACGTTAGTCATCTACTATGCCTGGGTTTTTATAAGCCAGAGAAAGAATAAAGGCTGAGCAAGAAAAAGGAGTAGCGCCTAAATCTTCCGAATAGAAAGTGTGATTTTAATAAGAAACAAGCTGAAAATATTTTTGATTTTCATAATGGGAATAATTGCAAGTTTTATCATATCGTATTTTTTTAGAATCTAAAAAATGGTGTTTCTTGATAAGCAGGAAGGGAGAATGCATTGAAGAGGATAGAAGAACAGTTTGGCATCTTGTTTTCCGCGGAGCAAAGCCCTTATTTTCAAGCGCAAGAAGAGCGCCGAATGGTTATCCTGCATCAGGAGTTAAAAGAATGTGCGGGTTTTATGCAGAGAATCATTACTTTCTTGTTTGAAGAGGATTCACGAATTGATTTGACCTTCCTTAAATCATATATGCCATACGGCTTTAAAAAGCCCCGCTTCTTTGAGAAGCAGGCCTTGCACCAGTCATTTGTTATCCGCAATTGGAAAGAGGAATACTTAGACAGGCAAGAAACCGAAGCAGTTTTGCATTACGCCACGGTAAAGTCAGTTTCTTCAGTAGAGGTTTTTCAATATGTAAAAGGAATAATAATAGGGAAGCAGCCCTCTTTGATCGCCTTCTATAATGACCACTACATGCTTGACGTGAACAGCGATGAGGTGGTCATCATTGCAAAAAATAAAGAAGACATCCATGCGCTGCGGAAATTTCTGCAGAAAGGATAAAACACATGAAAAATTATCAATTTTATCGTACCGCACTTATTATCTTATTTACTGCAGTCCTAATTTATGAACTAATGACGAAAGGTTTTATCTTAACTTTAAGTGCGGCCATCCTTTGTACCGTCCTATTAATGGCGATGGATAAGAAAAAGAAGAGCTCGAACAAGGCGGAGAAGCATTCTTAAATGAAAGCAAATGAGGATTCGGAGGAGGAAACGCAATGGACGGTCAAAGAAAAAGCTGGAATGGTGCAGCGGCGTTGATAATGCCGAAACATAAGCTGTTAATGATAAAAGCGAAGGAATCCGGCAAATGGAGCATCCCGTCTGGCGGAATTGAAGAAGGAGAGTCGCCTGAACAGGCTTGCATACGGGAAGTATGGGAAGAAACCGGCTTTACAGTACAAACGATTGGCTCCATACATACGAAGAAAGCCGTCATTAAAGATTACGACGTCACCACCTCATATTTTCAATGCAAATTAGTGAAAGGGCAGATAGCGTATCACGATCCGGACGATGCCATCGAAGAAATTGCCTGGAAAACAGATAAAGATCTGTTGCATCTGGACCTTGAATACCCCGAAGACCGGGAACTCCTGCTGTCCCACTTTAACCGCAAGGCTGTAGAAATGTGATCCTTTTGAAGAACTAGATAAGAAAAACTCACCTATCCTTATCAATCCAACGAGCCGCTTTAATCAAAGCGGCTCGATTTTTTTATTTAGATATGATGAATTTCATATATCTCTGTTCAACATGCGCAGCCCATTCAAAATCACCAGAATCGTGCTGCCTTCATGGCCGATGACGCCATAAGGAATGGTAATCGACTGCATAAAATTGAGGAATACAAGAACAATAATAACTCCCACTGAAAAGTACATATTCTGTTTGACGATTTTCTCCATTTTCCGGGCCAAGCGGATGGAGTAAGCGATCCGTGATAAATCGTTTTTCATCAAGATGACATCGGCTGTTTCCAGTGCCACATCGGTGCCTTCGCCCATCGCAATGCCGGTCGTAGCGGTTGCCAGTGCAGGCGCGTCGTTAATGCCATCGCCGGTCATGGCCACGAATTCGTAGTCGGTGATCAGTTTCTTCAGTTCTTTCACTTTGTCGCCCGGCATACAGCCGCCGACATAGGCATCCACGCCGCTTTCTTCCGCAATGGCTTTAGCTGTTTTCTCGTTGTCGCCCGTCAGCATAATGCAAAAAATGCCGGCTTCCTGCAATTCGTGAATGGTGCTTTTCGTGTTGTCCCGGATGGTGTCTTTTAAGGCAATTGCTGCCGCTATGCCTTGGCTGTCCCGGACAAACGTGACGGTTTTGCCTTCATTCGCCAATCGGGTTAATAAGCCCCCATGAAAAGCTTCGGCTTCATCCTCTCCGGCAAATGCCGGTTTGCCGATTTTAATTTCTTCCCCTTGAATGATCGATTTCAATCCGTTGCCGGGTACGTCCGTAATTTGGAGATTGGCCAGCGGTTCAATCTTTTGGGCCGTGATGTATTCCGTAATGGCTTTAGCCAGCGGGTGGTTGGATTGCTTTTCAATTCCTGCAATTTTCTCCATCAATTCCTTAGGAATGAGTCCTTCGCGCAGAACGAAATCCGTAACTTGCGGCCGGCCGCGTGTTAGAGTCCCAGTCTTGTCAAAAGCGATGGCCCGGACAGAACTCAGATTTTCCAAATGGACGCCGCCTTTAAAAATGATGCCGCTTTTAGCACCATTCGATATGGCTGCCAAAGTCGCAGGCATGATGGATGCCACAAGCGCGCAGGGAGAAGCCACAACAAGCAGGAGAATCGCCCGGTAAAAAGTGGTGTTCCAGTCCCAGTTGAATAGGTAGTGGGGAAGGAAGAGCATCAGCGCAAAGACCGCGAGCACAACGTTGACATAGTTTCCTTCAAAACGTTCGATAAATTGCTGGGAAGGCGGTTTTTCACTTTGGGCGGATTGTACGAGATCGATAATCTTTTGGACCAGCGTGTCAGAATTCGGCTTGGTCATTTCCATCGTGATGGCGCCGCTCAAGTTGACCGTCGATGCGAATAAATAATCAGGCGGATCTTTGGATACAGGAATCGACTCACCGCTTATGGTCGATTCATCGACTACGGTATGCCCCTTTACTAACTTGCCATCAGCCGGTATCCGTTCGCCCGGCTTCACAACGAGCTTGTCGCCTGGTTTCAGCGTTGAAATGCCGACGCGGACTGTTTCTTCCCCTTTCAACAGCCACGCTTCTTCCGGTTGGATTTTCATCAAAGCGGACAACTCATGCCGGCTTTTGTTGACGGTATAAGTTTCCAAGGCGCCGCTGAGCGAAAAAATGAAAATCAGGATGGCACCTTCTGTCCAATAGCCGATGAGAGAAGCTCCGATAGCAGCCAGTACCATCAATAGCTCGACATTGGGTTTTCGGTCTTCCAAGGTTTTTTTCAACCCGTACTTTGCTTTGGCATAACCGCCGATGCCAAAGGCAAGCAGATAGGTAACGGCCGACAAGCTGGCAACCCCCGAAGTCTCCAGCAGATAAGCGATGACAATTAAAACTCCGGACACCACGGCGGCAATCAGTTCAATATGCGTTCTCCAGTTTCGCATACAGCACCTCCTCGTTTATGATGGTTTTAAGTTCGCGTAAATAGACATCAGCGCTAAAGTGTTTTTAATATTCTGATTAAAAAATGTTATGTTCATCTTACTACGAATGAGCATAAAAGATAAGGAGGACTATAACAAATGGCGGGAAGATGCTGCCGAAAAGAAAGGGCGTAAAAGGAAATATCCTGTTGCACGAATTGGCAACGGTGGAGTGGAGAAATACAAGCCGTAACGATTATGAAAAATAAAAAACAGCGAAGCCACCTAATCGGTGGTTTCGCTGTTTCCTCTATACTATTCATTTTCAAAACCGAAACTGCTTAGTGAAGCATGGAAGAATCGGTTGAATCGGTCGTGCTCTTAGATGCGTTACTGCTATCGCCTTCTTTAGAGCTTGATACTTTATCTTTTACTTGATTTGTTGCGTCTGTCGCTTTTTCTTTCGCCTGTGTCGCGAGTTCAGTCGCTTTTTCTTTAACTTGGGCGATTTTTCCGCTGCCATCGCTTGAAGAATTGCTGCTGGCCAATTTATCTTTTACCGTTACTTGCAATTCCTTGCCGCTTTTTGGTGCCATTAGAAGGGCAAGGGTAGATCCAATTGCTGCTCCGCTTAAAAGACCCGCGAAGAAACCGCCGCCGGATTTGCCTTTTGCCGCGTTCGGCTGGCCGCTGATTTTTCCTGCCCGTTGAAGGCGCTCTTCCACTTCAGCCACAATTTCTTTAACCGAACTGCCGCTGACTTCTACTAAAGAACCTTCAAAGCTCAGGTAATCGTAGCTGTCTGAGTTCCGCACGACAATTACATCGTAGCGGATTGCGTCTGTTTTCTGATTGACCATATCGGCCTGATACCCTTTTTTCTGTAAAGCTTTTTGAATGTCTGTAAATGGATGTTCTACTGCAATTCTTACCATATTACCAACCTGCTTTCTATTTAGAGTCATGACTGTCTTTTTCCCTCTTTGACCCCCTTCTTAAACATAAGGCATGTTTTAAGATAGAAGAGCGGAAAAAGAAACAAAGGGAAAGACAATTCTTTTTCCCGAGTAAACAAATAAGAATTATAAAATTAGTTGTTGACTCTTAGTTGTTTTAATATTATGATTATTTTAACTTCATACATCTTATCCAGAGAAGCCGAGGGACTGGCCCGTTGACGCTTCAGCAACCTCTGACATTTGTCAGAAAGGTGCTACTTCCAGCAAGGATTTCATTCTTGGGAGATAAGAGCGGGACGGTAGCTATACTTAACCTTCTTTTCTCTTTCCGGGAAAAGAAGGTTATTTATTTTTGTCAAAACAACGCAACCAAAGGAGAGGGAAATTATGACACGCAAACGAATTTATTTGAACGCTTTTGACATGAACTGCGCCGGCCACCAGTCGCCGGGGCTCTGGACGCATCCGGAAGACCAGTCGCATCAATACAAAGACAGCGAATACTGGATCGAACTTGCAAAACTACTGGAAAGAGGCAAGTTTGACGCCATTTTCATCGCTGATGTACTTGGTACATATGATGTCTACAACGGTTCAAGAGACGCCGCAGTCCGGCAGGGAGCCCAGTCGCCGGTCAATGATCCTTTGCTTGTCGTGCCCCTCATGTCAGCAGTGACCAAACATTTGGGCTTCGGGGTCACTGCATCCGTCACCCATGAGCATCCTTACACCTTTGCCCGCCGGATTTCGACGCTCGATCATTTGACGAAAGGCCGGGTCGGTTGGAATATTGTTACTTCTTATTTAAAAAGCGCTGCGTTGAATATCGGCAAAGAAGACCAGATCAAGCACGACGAACGCTACGACATTGCCGATGAGTATTTGGAAGTTTGCTATAAGTTATGGGAAGGCAGCTGGGAAGATGGTGCGGTCATTGTGGACAAAGCGAATGGCATCTACGCCGATCCCGGTAAAGTGCACGATATCAATCATGAAGGAACGTACTATAAAGTGCCGGGTGCCCATTTGTCGGAACCGTCGAAACAACGGACGCCGGTATTGTATCAGGCAGGCGCATCCAAAAAAGGCGTGGCGTTTGCCGGGAAACACGCGGAATGTGTCTTCATCGGCCCGCCGAATATCGGTATTGCCAAACAAACGGTCACAAAAATCCGTACTGAAGTTGCAAATGCCGGACGTAATCAAGAGGACGTGAAAATTCTTTCCTTGATGACACCGATTGTCGGCAAGACGGAAGAAGAAGCCATTGCCAAATATGAAGATTATAAGAAACACATCAGCCATGAAGGGGCGCTGGCATTATTCGGAGGTTGGACGGGTGTGGATTTGTCCGGCTATGCTCCAGAGCAGCCACTGGAATATATCGAAAACGATGCCATCCAGTCCGCATTGGAGAACTTCACCAAAATACTGCCGGGCAGAAAACCGACCGTCAACGACATCAAGGAATACGTTGGCATCGGCGGACTGGGGCCATTTACGGTCGGTTCCCCGGAACAAGTAGCAGATACATTGGAACGATGGGTAAATGAAGCAGGCGTCGATGGCTTCAACATCGCCTATGCGATTACGCCGGGGACTTTTTCCGATTTTATCGAACTGGTCGTGCCGATTCTGCAAGAGCGCGGCCTTGTCCAAAAAGAATATCAGGGCAGTTCTTTGCGGGATGCCTTGTTCGAAAAAGGAGATCATCTTCTGCAGGCGCATACAGGGAAACAATACACGAGAGTGCCTATAACGGCAGCCAAATAAATAGATGCATAATAAAGAAGAGGCTCATTTTAAGGCTTCTTCTTTTTGTTGCTCTTTGACAAAGGAAGTTTATGCTAAAATTAATATAATGGATTTATTCTCGTTCAAACCGGTATAGGCCTTGCAATTAGCAGCAACAGGGGAAATCCTTACTCTTCAAAACAGGAGGAAACTATGTGCAGCTTATCAAATGATCTTGTAACACCGGAAAGTTTTGGTGAAACCTTTTTAAACGGAAAGCCGGAAACTATTTATGCACAATGTGTAAAAGAGTTTAAAGAAATGATTTCACTTCAGCAATTCACTGAACTTGTCAGAGACTTCAATGCTGGAGTAGAGCATTATGCTATAAACAGCACTTCAATGATTGGATTTCAAACACAGTATGTTTGGCTGGATAGCCGCCAAGAGAAAGCCGTTTGCGTGGTTTTTGATTCTGTCCATCAAATCCACAGGTTGCTGATCAAACCGTATTTGACTTTCCCAAAAAGCGATCAGCGGTACACACAAAACTTATATACGATGCCAATTCAGGAGGAATGGTTTGTTTTCTGGGGCGGCAAGGATGAATTTTTAAATTATCATTATTTATATGAATCTCAAAGATACGCATACGATTTAATCATGATGAAAAATTATCAGAGTTACAAAGACAATCCGATGCGCAATGAAAATTATTATGCATTCAATCAGGAAGTTGTAGCACCAGCGAACGGCCAAATTGTAAAAGTGATTAACCATCTAAAAGATAATGTACCAGGTGAAATGGATGAAACTCAGCCGGCAGGCAACTATGTAGTCATCAAGCACCTAAACAACGAATATAGCTTATTGGCTCATTTCAAACAAAACTCCATACAACCTAAAGAAGGCGAATTAGTACAACAAGGCCAATTTATTGGATTATGCGGAAATTCAGGGAACTCTTCAGAGCCGCATATTCATTTTCAAGTGATGGATTCGCCTGACTTGAACACGTGCAAATCGATTTGCATCCGTTTCGCCGATGGCACAGAGCCGGTTCAAGGAGATACCGTGAGTTTAATGACACCAGACAATGATTCGGGCCGCTCACAATCCAAGGGGTTGGATAAATTCGACAAAGCCGAAATCGCTTTTTCATTTACGGACGTATTGCTGATCATTCCTCGTTTATTTGCTCAACTGTTTAAATAGATCAAAAAAAAGCATTAATTCCGGTTGGAATTAATGCTTTTTTGTTGTGGAACTTATTATGTCGGCAATGTCTTGCCAATCGGATTAAGGCTTCTTTTGATACATCAAGTTGATTTGGTGGGCAATGTATTCGGAACTGTAATAAGTTCCGTCCTTGATCCACCACAAAATAACCCCCATCAGCGAAGCGGCAAGGAGGTCCAAGGACACAAGATCATCTGACTTCTCGATTCCTCTCGTATTTCTCCGCTGCTGGATAAACTCTTTAATCACTTCATGCATCTTCACTTTAAAACGGGGCCCTTCAAACAGCACGGCGAACAATTTCCGGTGCTGGTAGAAATAGTCGAGGAATGCCAAAAGGCGTTCTTCGTTTTTCAGCTCTTTCACTTCCAGCAATGGGGTTAAAGTCTGCGACAAATCGTTGAAGATATCCTGTGCTATATAACGCAGCAAATCATTGATGTCCTGGAAATGAAGATAAAAAGTTGCCCGGTTCAACTCGGCTTTGTCGGCTATTTTTTGGACAGTTAACGATGTCACATCAGGATTTTCATTGAGAATCGAGATGACGGCCTCTTTCAATACCCGTTTGGAACGGAGAGCCCGCGGGTCCGGTTTTTTGTGTGCCATTATATTACGCTCCTTTGTCTATAATCTGGCATTTCTGCGACAGTATTAGGCGGTTTGTTGTTTAGTTGACGGATTGTCCGGCATTGTTTATAGGCAGGATTAAAACGAATTGCTATTATATATTTTATTGACATTGTGTTGTAAAAGCAATGAAGAAAGGGATTTTATATGGCATCAACTATTAACAAAAAAGTTTTATTGACAGTTATGATTTTAGGCTGTTTTTTATCAACGCTTAACCAGACCTTGCTAAACGTCGCTTTAAGCAGCTTTATGGACATATTCTCTGTGGAAGCCTCTACTGTGCAATGGCTGTCGACTGGATTTATGCTCGTGAACGGCGTCTTGATTCCCGTTACGGCGTATTTAATGAAACGTTTTTCGACTCGCCAACTGTTCATCGCCTCCATGTTGTTTTTGCTGGCAGGTTCGATTCTTTGTGCTGTTGCGCCGAGTTTCTCGGTTCTACTGGCTGGCCGCATGATCCAAGCGGTGGGTGCGGGAATCATCATGCCGCTCATGATGAGTGTGGTCATGTTTATCTTTCCGGTGGAAAAACGGGGAAGTGCGATGGGGCTGATCGGTTTAGCGATTATTTTCGCACCAGCCATTGCCCCGACACTTGCCGGCTTTATCATTGAATATGTCTCCTGGCGCTGGCTGTTTATCGGATTGATCCCGTTTGTCGTGGTCATTATATTACTGGCGTTGAAGTATTTGATCAATGTCACGGAACCGCAAAAAGCGAAAATTGATGTAACAAGCGTTATTTTATCGACTTTCGGTTTCGGCCTCGTGCTTTACGGCGTCAGCACAGCGGGACGCGACGGCTGGAACGATGCCATTGTTCTGGCGTCTGCCATTGCCGGAGCAGCGATTATCGTGCTGTTTTGTTTGCGGCAAATCAAATCGGCAGATCCATTGCTGAACCTTGCTGTATTCAAAAACCGCACTTTCACAATGACATCACTGATCAATATTCTGGTGACGATGATGATGTATGCGGACATGACGCTGCTGCCGATCTATCTGCAGGACGGTCGCGGCTTTACAGCATTTGATGCTGGTCTCCTGTTATTGCCGGGAGCAATCATTAATGCGTTTCTGTCCCCTGTTACCGGCCGGCTATTTGACCGCTTTGGAGCGAAGCCGCTGTTCATCATCGGCTTGTTGTTCATCATTCCGTCGATGTGGGTCATCACGGATTTATCCAGTGATACCACATATTTATTCTTGATGATCCGGACGGTGTTCTTAAGAATCGGCTTGAGCTTCATCACCATGCCGCTGAATACTGCAGGGCTGAACGCATTGCCGAAAGAGTTGATTACGCATGGTACGGCAGTCAATAATACAGTCCGCCAAATTGCCGGATCTATCGGAACGGCTATTGTCATTACAGTATTCAGTACGCAGACATCGAATTATGCGTCAGAACTGACCCTTGAAATGCCGGATTTCCAGGCTGCAGATATTCTGGAAATGGCAACGGCTTCGGGTACAAGTGATGCGTATTACTTTATGATGATTCTCGCAATCGCTGCATTTATCATTACACTGTTTACGAAAACAAAAACTGCCGAGAAATCAGCATAAAAAACCCCTCACAATTAATTTTGTGAGGGGTTTCTTATGTTTATGTGCAAAGTATTACAATGCGTTCAGCAGAAGCCCAATCGAAGAATAAATAATCACCGTAGAGAAAATCATCATCATATGGACCAGGGAAAATAAGAACATTTTATTTGCCCAAACTTCTATCTTCATGCTGCGTGAGCCAAACAAACTCAGTCCCAGCCAAATCAATCCTAAGATCAGGGACATCAAAGTCAAGCCAAGGCTTAAAGGCAGGAACAAAAAGCTGGAGAGCACGAGCAGAACCAAGTAGATATTGCTTTGGATGTAAGTGCGTTTTGCGCTTTTGACGACGGGAAGCATCGGAATGCTTGCCGCCGCATAATCTTCTTTTTTGCGGATGGCGATGGCATAAAAATGAGGCATTTGCCAGATCACCATGATCAAAAATAATGCCCAGCATGCAGGGTGCCAGATGTCAGGAGCCACGGCAGCCCAGCCGATTAAAGGCGGAATGGCACCGGAAATGCTGCCTACTTCTGTATTCCAGATCGTGTGGCGCTTGGTCCACATCGTATAAGGTATGACGTAAAAAAAGACTCCTAAAAATCCTAGGAACGACGCCAAGGGAGATGCAAAATACAATAAGGCAAGCCCGATAAGCAACAGCAGAACAGCAGCTGACGCTACCCGTTTAATTGAAATGGATCCGGTCACCGTAGGGCGTACTTTAGTACGGGCCATCAAGACATCAATGTCGCGGTCGTAAATATTGTTGAAAGCTCCCGAAGCTGCAATAATAGCCGCAGTTCCTGTAAACGCCAGTAGGATGTTCGCGATGTTCTCAGTAAAGCTGTATTGATAGGTGTACAAAGCGAGCATCAATCCGGCCACCATTGGAATTAAATTCGACTTGATGATTCCGGTTTTTACAACTTGAGCCCATAACGCTTTTTGAGATTGTTTTGTCATTTATATTCTAGCCTCTTTCATATACACGAGGACCACTGTAACCCAGACGATTGTTTACATCCTGAAATTCTTTTTTTGTAAAATCAATTTCATGCAGTTCAGTAAGACTTCGTTCATACTCTTGCTTTCTATATCCAACAACTAAGTATACATGAAATAGCTGCTTAAGTTGGTTAAAACATATCGACAATTTCTAAAAAAGTATTCAAGTTACTTTCTTTATATTGCGAAGATTCATTTCATATAAAAAAGCAGCGAAATTAATTCGCTGCTTCATGGGGCACTTGTTTCGGCGTTTTCCAGGCCAAGGTCAAGGCAATGCCGATGGCAAGGGTAACCGTCGCAAAATAGAATGGATAGTTTAAATCGATATCGAAAAGAATGCCTCCGATAATCGGGCCGATAATGTTCCCGATGCTTGTGAACATCGAGTTCATACCGCCTACAAATCCCTGTTCATTTCCAGCAATACGGGACAGATACGTCGTAACTGCCGGGCGCATCAAGTCAAAACCGACAAAGACCACCATAGTGACGAGCAAAATCGCCCAATAGCTTGTCACATAAGTCAAAATCAGGACAAGGGAAGTAGAGACGATCAAACTGTAGCGGATCAAACGGATTTCTCCCCACCAGCGCGTAAAGCGGTCGAAAAAGCCGACTTGCACGATGACTCCGACAATCGCACCGAGTGAAATGACGACGGCGATATCCTGCGGCGTAAAGCCGAATTTATGGTCTACAAACAAAGCGAACAGCGACTCGAAAGATGCGAGTCCGAATGAGGAAATCAGGATGACCATAAAGGCAATAAAATATAGGGGTGAGAAAATACGGCCAAATCCCGTTTTCTGTTCACCGTATAAGTTCTCTTCCTGTATCTGGCGTTCAGGTTCTTTCAGCAGCAAGAGCGAGAGGAACATCGCAAACAGCCCGAAGCCTGCCGCAAAGAAAAAGGGAAGGCGTGTGCCGATTTCTGCCAGGAAACCGCCGATGCCCGGTCCGATGATAAAGCCGGTTGAAATGGCAGCCGACATATAGCCGAGCGCTTTCGGCCGTGTCTTGAGCGTTGTAATGTCCGCAATATACGCGGTAACTGCCGGCATGATAAAGGCCGCACTGACGCCGCCAAGCAGGCGGGACACAAACAGCACTTCAACCGATTGCCCGAGGCCGAATAACAATTCGGATATGCTGAAAACCAACAAGCCCAGTACAATCAATGGCTTCCGGCCGTACTTGTCGACGGCGCGCCCGGCAAGCGGGGAAACGACCAGCTGCGCCAGCGCAAAAGCGGACACCATATAGCCTACAACCGTCCCCGAAATATTCAATTCGTTCATGATGGTCGGAGTCACCGGGATGACCAAGCCGATTCCTAAAAATGCGATAAATAAATTCAACAGCAAAATAGATAAAACCAATTTGTAATTCTTCATAAATAAACCTCTTTTACATTTTTTCAATGACTAAAAACGAAGCTTTATGCGCGGACCAGGCCGCGCCAAAAAATCGGCCACACCGCTTCATACCGCTTCAAGTATGCAGCTTCGCCGCTGTACACCAATTCTGTGATGGTCCCTTCAATGACGGTGATAAATGCCAAAGCACAGCTGGAGAAATCATCGGAGTAAAGGATGTTTTCATGGCGTTCACGTTCTCTAATGACGCGGGTAAAGTGCCGGTGCATTTTGTCGAAGAGGGGGTTGATCAACTCGCCGATCTCTTTCTCAAGCCGGGCAGGCGGAAAATACATCGTCCGGAGGATGAACTTCATATAATCATTGTCTTCTAAGTCCTCGATAAACCATTCAAAATAACCACGGAGCAAACCTTCGAGCGGCTCATTTTTCATTCTCCTAAAATAACTCGCCAAATGGCTTCTTTCCATTTCCAAAGCGTATGTTAAGGCAGACAAGAACAATTCATCCTTGCCAGCGTAGTGGGCATAAATCGAAGGTTTTTTAATGCCTACGGCGTCTGCAATCTTGCCAAGCGAAGCGCCTTCGTATCCTTCATTGGCAAACTGGACAAGAGCCGTTTGCAAAATCACTTGTTTCATTTTTTCACCTTCCTAACGGTCGTTAGTCTACTATCGCATGTTTGCTTCCAAAGGTCAAAAGATAAAGCAATATCATCAAGCCGCGGCAATTATTAAAATATTAAATATCGAAATCCTAATTTTGGAAAAAGTGAAACACCATAGCAGTTCTGTCGTATACTAAGCAAGAAGGGAAATAGGAATGGCTTATAAGCAGAAGATAAAACTGGCATTAAATAGCCTGGCAATAATTAAGCAGCATGTGAAACTGTTGAAACTTAAGGGGGAGTTATAATGTCTGAGAAAGATTCCGGCGTTTCCATCATCTACATGATTTTTGCCACGTTCGGCATGATTTTGGTTGCGCTGGGAGGTATAAGTTTGATCCAAGTGGAAGATAGTTCTGCACGGGTAATGATAATCTTGATCGGAATTATTGTCGTGGTGAACTACGTTTATTATTTGGAACGAAAAGCAGGGGTGAGCAACAAGATGATCTGGGGACAGTCCGGCATCCTGATTGCCTCCATTATTGGATATGCTTTTTGGGTTCTCTAATACATATAAAACCAAGGGAGGGACGAAACAGTGGAGATAGCTAAAAGAATGAGTGATGCTAGTTTCTTTTTCGGGATTTTTCTCTGCTTCGGAGGGTTAATCCATGTTTTGGGCTTTTCCCATCACGAGATTTTTCGTCTTTCAGCGTTCTTCAGCTTTCTATTTATAGGGCTGGGAGTTTTGCTAAGTATCTTTACGACACCCGAAACAGGGCAGTTAAAAAGGAGGGAGGAAAACAAATGAAGTACTATCTGACAGAAATCATCATTTCGCTGCTGCTCTTTTTTGTAATGATGTATGTAGACCAGACAGTTTACCGAAATGTGATGCCGTTAAACGTAATCATGATGTTGTTGGTACTCCACGTCATTTTCTTTAAATATTTACTGACGGAAAAGCGTATCCTACCTTATATAGTGTTGCTGATCCTCCTGGTTCCTGCCGTTTACTTCTCGCTCCCGGCATTAACGTATGACGAAGCCGAACAGAAGATTCACAACAGCTATGATCTAGAAGAACTGGAATCGATTCTCGTACCGCTTGAAAACGATTCCTGGAATCCCTTTACCGCAACATCGGCTCATTTGTTTACCGGAAAGTCCGGATCGGAAGAAATCACCTTGCTGGTGAATACGATGACGGGCGAAATTTTGCCAAGTACGCTGCCATATTAATAAAAGCTTTTCAGATAATGTGATAACTTCCGGCGTTTTCTTCTATAATGAAAGTATAAACCTTAATTATTTGGCAACTAACTTTTAAGAACGGAGGGAGTTCAACATGAAAAATATCAAATATTTGGATTTACTGGCGCAAAAGTATGACAGTGAGGAAAAAGTGGCCACTGAAATCATCAAGCTGGAATCCATCCTGGATCTCCCGAAAGGAACCGAGCATTTTGTCAGTGACTTGCACGGTGAGTATCAGGCATTTCAGCACGTACTGCGCAACGGCTCCGGAAATGTGAAAGTGAAAATCCGTGACCTTTTCAAAGATGAACTGCAGGAAAAAGAACTGAACGAATTTGCAACCTTGGTTTATTACCCTGAAGAGAAGCTGCAAATGATCAAGAGTCATTTCAGCACCAAAAAGGAATTGCATGAGTGGTACATAGAAGTCATTGAACGGCTGCTGAAGCTGATCTCCTATGCTTCTTCTAAATACACCCGTTCCAAAATACGCAAAGCCTTGCCGAAGCAGTTTGTCTTCATCATTGAAGAACTGTTGTATAAAACTGATGAATTCACGAATAAAAAAGACTATTACGGGAAAATGCTGGAGCAGATCATTTCATTGGGCCAAGCGGATAAGCTGATTATTGGGCTAGCCTACACGACGCAGCGTTTGGTCGTGGATCATTTGCATGTGGTGGGCGATATTTACGACCGGGGACCGGATCCGCATAAAATTGTGGATACGCTGATCGATTATCATTCGGTCGATATCCAATGGGGAAACCACGACGTCCTTTGGCTCGGGGCATTTGCCGGCTCGAAAGTCTGTCTGGCGAATATCATCCGGATCTGTGCACGGTACAACAATTTGGACATCATTGAAGACGTCTACGGGATCAATTTGCGTCCGCTTTTAAACCTGGCGGAGAAATATTATGACGACAATCCTGCTTTTCGGCCGAAACGAATTTCCGGTGAACAATTGACCGAACAGGAACAGCTGCAGATCACCAAAATCCATCAGGCCATTTCCATTATTCAATTCAAGCTGGAAAGCCCGATCATCAAACGGCGCCCGTGTTTTGCGATGGAAGACCGCTTGCTGCTTGAGAAAGTGGATTATGAAGCGGACACTGCCACGTTGCACGGCATAACGTATAATCTGGAAAATACATGTTTTCGTACGGTCAATCCGGATCAGCCGGATGAATTGCTGGAAGAAGAACAGCAAGTGATGGACAAATTAATAGTGGCAGTCCAGCACTCCGAAAAACTCGCGCGCCACATGAATTTTATCATGAAAAAAGGCAGCCTTTACTTGAAGTACAACGGCAATTTATTGATCCACGGCTGTATTCCGCTGGATGAGAACGGCAATATGGAAGGCATGGAGATTGAAGGCAAAAATTATGCAGGGCGGGAGCTCTTGGATATTTTTGAGCATTACTTGCGCTATGCGTTCGCGCATCCGGAGGAAACCGATGATTTCGCGACCGATATGGTATGGTATCTGTGGACAGGCGAGTATTCATCGCTGTTCGGCAAACGGGAAATGACCACGTTTGAACGTTATTTCATCAAAGAAAAAGAGACGCACAAAGAACGGAAAAACCCTTACTATTATTTGCGTGAAGATGAGGACGTATGCCGGAAAATGCTGGAAGAATTCGACTTGAACCCGGATCAGGGCCGCATCATCAATGGCCATACGCCGGTCAAGGAAATTGACGGGGAAAATCCGATCAAAGCGAATGGCAAGATGATCGTCATCGACGGCGGCTTCTCCAAAGCCTACCAGTCGACTACGGGCATTGCCGGCTATACGCTATTGTACAATTCTTACGGCATGCAGCTTGTGGCCCATCAGCTGTTCAATTCCAAAGACGAAGTATTGAGCAATGAAACCGATGTATTATCCGTCAAGCGTTTGGTGGATGAAGAGCTGGAAAGAAAGAAAGTCCGGGAAACCAACATCGGCGAACAACTGATCCAGGAAATTTCCATTTTAAACAGCCTGCGGGAATACCGGTATATGAAATAACAACGAGAAAAACAAAAAACGGAAGCCCCAAGATAGATGTCTATCTTAGGGCTTCCGTTTTTACTTGTATTTATTTTTCAGATACATGCAGTTTATGGAATTTCATTGCATGGGCTATTTTGCTGTAAACTTCGATTTCGCCAAAATTGATGCCTAATTGGATGGCAGTTTGGGCAATGACCGGGCTGATTCCGGCAATCGCCGTTTTTACACCAATAATCTTTAATCCTTCAATCAGCTGGAAAATTTGGTGGGCTACCATTGTATCAATGATCGGAACGCCTGATAAATCAATGAATAGACGTTCGGTTGAATTGTTATGGCATTGCTGCAATACTTTTTCAAACATAATTTGGGCACGGTACGTATTGATTTCGCCGACCAGTGGAAGCAAGCCAATCTCTTTTGTCAATAGGATGACCGGTGCGCTCATTTCAACAATCATTTCCTGCTGTGCATTCAATCTCGTTTCTGCTGCTTTGGTGTTTTGAACCGTAAATTCCAAGATGATTTTATTAATCGTGTTTACGATGGCCTTGTTCCATTCATTGACTTGTGCCGGGGAAATGCGATTTTCCTGCATTGCTGCAAAATCTTCGATATGCTGCAAATATTGCTGCTGGGTTCTGAAAAATTCTTTTAAAACGGCTTCAAGCGGTGTAGCCAAATGCCCTTCGTCTTTTGCGACCTTTTCAATCCATCCTTCAAAATCTTTTACGCACTCCATATCGTCACGTGTAAACATGGCACACATTAGCTCATGAAACTCCTGGTTTTGCTGTTTCAGCTTTTCAATAACTTCTGGATTTGAAGATGCATATACTCCGCCAGCGCTTTTATCGAGTGTTTGATACCATTCATCTGTCATTTCTTTATTTCGTTCACATAAAAAATCGTGAAGTTTGTCATTTTTTAATGTCAGTTGCTCGTTCGGCATGGTGTCCTGCTCCTTATTTAGCTAGAGTTGCTTGGTTTCATGTAACTATAATATACGAAATCCTTAAGTTCTGCACTTATAGTTGCGCTGATTCAGATGGAATTCAAAATAAATCGAAGGAAAACACCAGAAATACGGTTAAAAGGAAGACGGCCGGTTTGGTATCCAGCGTTGCCATTCAGCTGATTTCAATATATGAGACTAAATAAGAAAACCCCGAACAGCCGAATGTTTTCTTCAACGGTTCGAGGTTCCATTATGATTAAAACAAATAACTGATCAATAAGCCTGCCGACAACAGGAAACCGAAAATGGTATTGGTCATAGCGGTTGATTTCATAGCCAATTTCATGAATTGAGGTTCTGTTGCGCCTTTGCGGAAGCCTTGAATAGCTGAAACCGGTTTTTTCAAGCTCAGGAAGACGACTAATGCCCAAGGGCTGATATAGCCCATCACGACAATGGCAACAATCCAAAGGTAAGCCACGGCAAAGGCGATGGCCAACCCAATAACAGCCTTGTCTCTGCCCAAAAGAATCGGAAGCGTTTTTCTGCCGCCTTTCGTATCTTCAACAATATCCCGGATATTGTTCGACATGTTGATGGCCCCGACCAAAATGCCGACCGGGATGGAAATCAACAAACTCTCCATCGTGATAAAGCCGGTC
The DNA here is from genome assembly GCF_020071995.1 of Planococcus chinensis. Taxonomy (GTDB): domain Bacteria; phylum Bacillota; class Bacilli; order Bacillales_A; family Planococcaceae; genus Planococcus; species Planococcus chinensis_A. The sequence continues at coordinate 81,803 of NZ_JABWTK010000006.1, forward strand.
TGGATGAAAAACGCAATCAAGATAAAACCGGTTCCCATCGCAAGGCCGGAAAACAATTCACCAAATGGTGTATAGGCGATCGGAAGCGGGCCGCCTGTATACAAAAATCCGATAGCCATGCCGATAAACCCGATGGCCACAAGCCACCAGCTGCTGTTCATGCAGATATACAATCCGATAAATGCAGCAAAAACATATAAGGAGACGGCCACGCTTAGCACATTTTTCGGCTTTAATCCGTGGCGGACAATTCCGCCGCCGATGCCGACCGAATCCGCTGTATCCAAGCCGCGTTTAAAATCGTAGTATTCGTTGAACAAATTCGTGGCGATCTGCAATGCCAGGCATGCCACCATCATCGCAATAAATAGGGGCCAATCAATTTCCGTAACATATAGCGCTGCTACTGTTCCTAGAATGACGGGCGCAAATGTCGCCGTCAATGTATGCGGACGCGTCATTTTCCACATCAATTTGGCGGGACTGATTTCCATTGTGTTTTCCATAATCATTTCTTTTTCTCCCTGCTTAATTTAATCGTTAATGCTGACTACAGCATCTAACTGCTTCTTCTCTACAATTAATTATTATAGCAAATAAACACTCTTTTTAATTATTTGGTGTTTAATAAATTATAGAAGCATTTAGAGTTTACAATTGTCTGTAATAAAACAGCCACTTTTATAGAATGTGAAGGATGATTCTACAAATTGCTTGTTCATTTGTACTTCCAGTAGAATGGAAAGAAGAAAGGAAGTGTCCGATTATGGAAATGAAGATTTTCATCGTAGAAGACGATGCGGCCATATTTCAGTCACTGAAAGAAGGGCTGGAAAAGTGGGGCATGCAAGTAATGGCTCCGGCGAATTTCCAGGAAGTGCTCAGCGCTTTTTTGAAAGAGCAGCCGCATCTGGTAATTATGGATATCCAGTTGCCGATTTATGACGGATTTTACTGGTGCCGGGAAATCCGGGCCGTTTCCAAAGTTCCGATTATCTTCCTGTCTTCCCGCGACCATCCGATGGATATGGTGATGGCGATGCAGATGGGAGCGGATGATTACGTCCAGAAGCCTTTTAATTCGGATGTTTTAATGGCGAAAATACAGGCGACTTTGCGCCGCGTGTATTCATATGGTGAAGAAGCGCCAACGGATGTGATTGAATGGAACGGAGCGGTGATCGATTTGAAACGCGGCATGATCCGTATGGGAGACAGCGAAGCGGAATTGACGAAAAATGAGTTTTTCATTTTGACCGTTTTGGTTGAGTCAAAAGACAAAATCGTTTCTCGGGATGAGTTGATCCGCAAGCTCTGGGATGATGAACGTTTCGTCAATGACAATACATTGACGGTTAATGTCACTAGGCTTCGCCAGAAACTGGCTGAACTGGGCCTGGAAAATGCCATCATGACGAAAAAAGGGCTGGGCTATTTGGCAGTTACTTTGTAGAACGGAGGGTTTTTTTGTTTTTCACTTATTTAAAGGATATGAAAAGCTGGCTCTTTTTTTTCCTGTTTTCGCTTTTGGCAGCAGACCTTCTGCTTTTGCTGGATCCGGGTATTGTGGTGAAGATTTCATCTTTGGCATATCTCAATGTGTTAATCCTGATTGCTTTTTCCATCTTTGTATTCTGGCGTTACCAAAAAGAAACGGTTTATATGCGGCAATTGGAAAAACTGGCAGGCGAGACCGATTCCGATTGGCATGAAGCTTTGCCTGAAAGTGAGTTTGCACGGGACGAAGTGGTGAACGAGCTTTTGAAAGATGCCGGAATGGCTTTTGCAAAACGACTGGGTGACGTCCGGAGCCGCACAGTCGTGCAAGGAGAATATACGGCTGCATGGGTCCATGAAGTGAAAGCACCGCTTACAGCGATGAAGCTGTTGATTGATGCCAATCAGGATATACCTGTGATGCGCCGAATCGATGCAGAATGGCTGCGCGTTTTCTTATTGGTGGACCAGCAATTATACATATCGCGATTGCCATCGCTCGAACAGGATTATGTGCTCGAATCGGTTCCGTTAAAAAGCCTGGTCACGGCAGAAGTCCGGGAATTGATGTCCTGGTGCAGGGAAAAGAACATTGCCTTGGAATTGGACGGATTGGACAGGATCGTCGTAACAGATACGAAATGGGGCCGCTTTGTTTTTCGGCAATTATTGACGAATGCAGTGAAGTACAGTCCGGAGGGCGGGACAATCACAGTGGAAGCGCGTTTAGAAAACAACGGCCGAACCATTTTGTCAGTGAAAGACGAAGGACCCGGCATACCGGACCATGAAATGCCGCGCATTTTCGATAAAGGCTTTACTGGAGGCACTGGCCGTATTCAAAATGCGGCAACAGGACTGGGGCTGTATTTGGCGAAGACAGTTGCTGAAAAAATGGGCATCGCCTTATCGGCATTCTCTGCACAAAATCAGGGGACAAAGCTTGAGATGGCCTTTCCGCTGGAAAATGAATTTGAACGAATCCGTAAGTGACAACATTGTCACCTACAGCTCCCTGTTTGTCATGTAAATCAAACGACCTGCAAGAAGCAAGGCAGTAAGATAAGGATATAAGTAAACAGGGAGGCAATTGTATGACTATGTTAAAAACCGCAAAAAATGAAACCAGCCAAACAACGAAAAAACCCGTGCTGCATGCACAAAATGTCCGGAAATCTTTCGGATCACGAGGCAATGTCCAGCAAGTATTGAAAGGCATAGATTTGCGTGTCCAAGAAGGGGAGTTCGTCGGAATCATGGGGGCATCGGGAGCGGGCAAGACCACGCTGTTGAATGTATTGGCCACAATCGACCGCGCAACTGAAGGCACGATCTTAATCGGCGGGGCAGATATTTCACGCATGAAAGATGCTAAATTATCCGCATTCCGCCGCGATCAGCTTGGATTCATCTTCCAGGATTATAATTTGCTTGATACTTTAACTGTAAAAGAAAATATTTTGCTGCCGGTATCCCTCGGCAAAATGAAGAAAAATGAAGCAGAAGCGGAATTCCAGGCGATTGCGTCCATTTTAGGCATTACGGATCTGGCAAACAAATACCCACATGAAATTTCCGGCGGCCAAAAGCAGCGGACTTCCGCTGCGCGTGCACTGATCAATAAACCGTCGATGGTATTCGCCGACGAACCAACCGGTGCGCTCGACTCCAAATCGGCGTCCTCGCTGCTCGGCACATTGGCAGACGTCAACCAAAAACGCGAAGTCACGATTATGATGGTCACCCATGACCCGCTCGCTTCGAGTTATTGCAGCCGGGTTGTCTTTTTGAAAGATGGAAATATCTATTCCGAGCTTTATAAAGGCAGCAAATCGAGACAAGACTTCTTCCAGGAGATTATGAATGTCCAGGCTGTGCTCGGGGGTGACAGCGTTGACGCTCTTTGATCTGGTCATCCGCAGCATGCGCAAAAACATCAAGCATTATTACTTGTACTTTTTTGCGCTGATTTTAAGCGTCGTCTTGTATTTCGTGTTTGCCACCCTTCAATACGATTCGGCCATTCTGGAGTTGAGCGGAACGAATATGGGCACAGCATTCCAGGCAGCCGGAGTTCTGCTATTATTTATCGCCGGCATTTTCGTGGTTTACGCCAATTCGATTTTCTTGAAAAGAAGAAGCCGCGAAATCGGGCTCTATCAGTTGATCGGCTTGACGAAACGGGTGGTGGCCCGGTTGCTGATTGTCGAAAACATCCTTCTTGGAATCGGCGCTTTACTTATCGGAATCACAGTGGGTTTACTCGTTTCACGGGTATTTCTGCTGCTATTGATGAAGCTGATCGGCTATGACACGTTTATTGAAGTAAGTTTCTCTATGGCAGCTGTGACGCAGACAATCATCGTTTTTATCGGCATCTTCGCATTGACGACGATTCAAATGATTTTTACGGTTTTCCGCAACACGTTGCTGTCTTTGTTTAACTCGGACAAAGCAAGTGAACACCCTAAAAAACCGAAGACAGGTGTGTCAGCTGTGTTTGGCGCATTCGGTTTGCTGCTGGTCGGTTTCGGCTACTGGTTTTCGGGGCGCATGCTGAACGAGCTGTTTTTCTATAACATCCTGATCGTATTGGCCACGGTTATTGCAGGGACTTATCTATTGTTCCGTGTTACCATCAGCTGGCTTTTGTTTAAAATTCGAAGCCGCAAAGAAGGCCATCTCGGTTTATTGAACAGTTTATCTTTAGCACCGCTCATGCATCGTTTAAAAGGAAATGCCAATTCACTGACGATCATTACGATTCTGTCGGCGATGACGTTGACAATGGTCGCTTTTTCATACGCAATGTATTATGAAACCGAGCGGGAAACTCAAATCCGGATGCCGTTTGATTTTATGTTTGAGAACGACGAGGCACAAGCAAATGAGATTATGGGCGAGATGGATCAAAAGGGAGTGGCCTATCAGCACGGCAAAGTCGAACTGCTGATAGTACCGACCATGTTTGAACAAGGTGTGTTCCTAGGACAAAGGTTTGAAAGACCGACGGCAATCATCAGCGAAAAGCAGCTGCAAGCAGCAGGAATCGAGGTCATGGCTCCTAAAGACGGCTCAGCCAGTTACCACGATGCATCTTCCATTTCCCTGTTTGCGGATTCTGTAGAGTTGCCGATTCAAATTGAGATCCAAGACGAAGATCTCACAACCGTCGAGATAACAAAGATGGGCGAACGCAATGTCATCAACTGGTCCATATTTTATGGCCAGCTCGTGGTCAATGAAGAGACCTATCAGTCAATGAAAAACAAATTCTCCGGAATGGAAGACTCAAAAATTGAATTTATCGATGGCTTCCATATCTTAAATGAGAAAGACCAAGAAACTGCTTCAGCCCTTTTCCAGCAACCCAAATATGCTTCAGACGGGCCGCATGTGGATTATTATTCTTCTTATAAAGAAGCGGTGCAGGACAATGGCTTGATAATCTTTATCGCCGGCTTCTTGGGTCTGGTGTTCTTGATTTCGACAGGCAGCATTTTGTATTTCAAGCAAATGACTGAAGCCGAACAGGAAAAGAAAAGCTATGCAACCCTGCGCCAGCTTGGGTTTACAGGCAAGGAAATCATGAAAGGCATTATCCGCAAGCAGGCGTTTGTCTTTGGTTTGCCGCTTGCCATCGGATTGCTGCATTCCATCTTTGCGATGAAAGCCGCATCTTTCTTCTTCCAGTCGGACATTCTGGTGCCGGCAACCCTTGCAATGGGAATTTACACACTGATCTATGCAGTGTTTGCATTCCTGACAATCGGTTATTACCGCAAAACGGTGAATGCCGCTTTATAACATGAAAGCACGATTAGGGCCATTCCTATCGTGCTTTTTTTAATGTGTTAGCTTTTTTATGTATTATTCAAAGAATTGGGTATAGAAAATAGAGAGAGGTAACTAATCATCAAGAAGAATGATAACAACATAACCAGAAAGGGAGCGATGTGGATGAAAGCGAGATTGAATTGGGACGGCGGAATGGCGTTTAGCGGGAAAACGGAGTCTGGGCATGATGTGTTATTGGATGCCGGTGAAGAAAACGGCGGCGCCAACAAAGGGCCGCGTCCGACAGAAGTGCTTTTGAATGCGGCGGCTGTTTGTACCGGAATGGACATTGTCATGATTCTGGAGAAAATGCGTTTTACGATTGATGGTTTCCATATTGAAATCGATGGCACACGCGCTGAAAATCATCCGAGACGCTTTACTGAAATCACGATCACCTATCATATTGACGGCGAACTTCCGGAAGACAAGGTGGTCCGGGCTATCAAATTATCGCGGGATACGTACTGTACTGTTGTCAATTCCCTCAATGCTTCTATACACTATGGTTATATGTTGAATGGAGATGACGGGAAAACTATAAGCTAAATGGATGTACTCAGGAAGGAAAACAGAATGAGAAAGAGTTTTTTGAAACAGGAGAAATGGGAAATAGTGCTTTTTGTAGCAGTAATGTCCGCTGGATATATTTCAAGCGTCATTTTGATTGGAGGGCCGGTTACATATTCCGGTCCGGCAGGATGCGTAACCGGATTTTTACTGTATCAAGCGTGGAAATACAAACGCTTTAAAAAGGAATGGAAACTGAAGGAGCGGCTAAAGGTTTCAAATGGTCCCTTTTATTTTTAATCGTTTCCAATAAATAACCCACAGCCAAGCGGGCTGTGGGAAAAGGAAAGCAACTGCTTTTTCTGCCAGCCTGTTGAAGGCTGGCTTTTTAAATGACGCCAATCAGGACTGAGATAAGCAATAATACAATGCTGAATGCCCACATGATGAGCAGGGAGTAACGGATATGGCGGCCCATTTCGAGCCCGGCTAAACCGAGTGCCAGCCATAATGCCGGCGAGAACGGGCTGACAAATGTACCAATAATGTTTCCGATAATCATGGCATAGGCTGTAGACAGCGAAGAAACGCCGGCGGTTGAAGCCACTTGCTCAACGATTGGCAAGAGCGCGAAGTAGTAGGCATCTGTACTAAGCAGCAAATCAAACGGCACCCCGAAAAATCCAATAACTAAATGGATATATGGAATAACGAACGCCGGAAGAATGGTGACAAGGTCTTTTGCGAGCGAGTCGAGCATCAGCGTGCCGTTCAGAATGCCGAGGAAAGATCCTGCAGCCAGGATAATGGCTGCCATCAACAGCGCATTGGGCGCATGGTCTTTGATTCGTTCCATCTGGTCTTTCATATTCGGATAGTTTAAAGGTAATGCAATGCTGACACCGATCATAAAGGCAAAGCCGGCGGGCACGATGCCCCAGACCAAGATGCCAATAATGATCAAAGCTAGAAGCGTATTCACCCAAAGCAATTTAGGGCGGCGCAAGGCAGCTTGCTTTAAAGTGGCTTCGTCGTTTGCCCCGGCAACCGGAGGATTTGCTTCTTCATACAGTTCTTTATTGAAGTCTCCGCGTTTAGCAATCAAGCGCTTTTCCCGGATTGCCAGCAAAATAGCAAGTCCGACAAGCAGCACAAGCCCGATGACTTGGACTTTGATCAACGGTCGCCATAACTCTGTAACGTCCATTCCAAGTACCGCAGCAGTCCGTCCAAGCGGCCCGGCCCATGGCAGCATATTCATGATACTGGCTGATGTACCCACTAGCAACAGAAGCAGATAAGGGTTCATTTTCAGCCGTTTATAAAGCGGCAAGAGAGCGGGAATCGTAATCAGGAAAGTGGAAGCTCCTGATCCATCCAGCTGGGCGACGGCTGCGATCAAAACTGTACCAACTGCAACAGCGATGACATTTCCTCGAGAGACGGCGATCATTTTATTGATCAAAGGGTCGAATAAGCCGACGTCTTGCATAATGCCGAAAAACAGGATGGCGAAAATGAACATGATGACAACACTCATGACAGACTCAATGCCGCTGTTGAAGAATTCACCGATTTCGGCAAAGCCGAAGCCTGCGACAAATGCGGCCACAATCGGTACCAGTACAAGTGCGACAATCGGCGTCATTTTATTGCTGATTAATAGGCCGACTATAATGGCGATGGTTAATAATCCGATGATACTTAACATGAACGTTCCTCCCAGTATGTAAAAGATAAGAGCTGAGCAGATGAAAACGCATACAAAATATGCCTCAAATGAAAATCCCTCTGCTCTAAGTTATAGAAATAAACTTAGCACAGAGGGATTTGAAAAATAAGATTATTTAAGTAAGGGAACTAATGAACGTTTTGGGAGTTTTGTTCATTTTGTCCACGGGATGTACCTTCTTTCCGGCCGTCCAATTTCACCGTAATTCAGCTGCGCTTTTGCTTCTCCTGCCGAAACCAGGTGTTCCAGGTAGCGGCGCGCTGTAGAACGGCTGACGCCGACTGCTTTGCCGACTTCCATGGCATTCACCCCATCAGCGGCAGAAGCGCTCAATCTTTCCATGACGCCTTTTAACGTTAAATGATCAATGCCTTTAGGCAATGCTGCTTCATATTCCATACCGGAAAAAGTGGGAGGGAGATTGCCGAACAGCCGGTCGATCTCCGATTGTTCCATTTCTTTATTTGAATTCAGCAGCGCCTTTTGTTCACGAAAACGATGGAGGCTTTGTTCAAAACGCTTAAAGTCAACAGGCTTGATCAAATAATCCGAAATCCCGCCGCGCAAAGTTTCTTCAATTATTTCCGTATCTTTTGCTGCTGACAGCATAATGATGCCGATTCCGCGATAGGCGCTGCGGATTTCCCAAAAAAGATCGAGCCCTGACCGGTCCGGGATAAATACATCAAGCAAGATTAAATCCGGAAGCTCGCTCGAATGTTGAAGGAAGTCCATTGCTTCATCTCCGGTTTTAGCAATTGCATCCACTTGGAATCCATCCACTTGTTCAACAAGTTGCCGGTTAATATCCGCAACTCTGAAATCGTCTTCTATTATCAATACGTGAAGTTCCTGGTTCATATTGTGATCTCCTTTTTAGGCAACGAAACAACGAAGCAAGCTCCGCCCAGTTCGCTTTCTTCCAAAAGCAATTCGCCGCCGGCGCGGCTGACAAGCCGGCTGGCAGTGCTTAATCCGTATCCGCGATCCTTGCCGTTCTTTGAGGTGAATCCAGTTTCAAAAAGATGTACGATGTTTGCGTCCGGAATCCCATCGCCTGAATCATCGATTTCAAACAGGATGTCATCTCCCATATCCGTGAAAAAAAGCGAAATTTTCCGTGTGCCGTCGGGTTTGAGCTTTACCGCTTCAAAAGCATTGTCCACCAGATTGCCGATTGCCGACAATAATGCCTGCCTTTGCGTTTCCGTCAAAGAAGTTTTCAAACGGCTTTCCGGATCAATAGCCATTTGGATATGCTGTTCACTGGCTTGATGAATTTTACCGAGCAGGATGCCGCTGACCAGCGGATCCGACACTTTTTCAATCAACTGGCGGATTGCATCTTGCTGCACATCTTGTTCCATTTGAATGAAATCCAAGACATCTTCTTTTTTATTCAAATGAACAAGGCCAGAAATGGTGTAAAGCTTATTTGAAAATTCATGTGTTTGGGCACGCAGTGCATTCGCATACTGCTTTACTTGGGTCAATTCTTTCGTCAATTGATCGATTTCGGTTTTGCTGCGGAATGTCGAGACGGCACCGACTATTTTGTCTTCATTATAGATAGGCCCAGAGTTCACATAAACCGTATGCTTGCCAAAGAGACGTTCTTTATCGTATCGGCTCTCAGAGGTTTCCAGAATATGAGGGAGATCCGAATCCGGAAGCACGCGGCCGATCGGTTCGCCGATAAGTTTGTTCACCGAAACATCGCCATCAAATAATAGGCGCTGCGCCATCTGGTTAAGCAAAGTGATTTGCCCTTTTGCATTTACCGCAATGATGCCTTCATGCGTCGACTGCAAAATTGTTTCTTTCTGAAACAATAAATGCGAAATTTCTTCAGGTTCAAGTCCGTGCAAAGAGCGTTTAATATAAGTTGCAATTCCTATGGCCGCTGCGAACCCAACTAAACCGATAACCAAAAGCATCAGCCATAATTCCTGCTTGTAATTGCTTATGAGGGTCTGAATATCATCAGCCAAAAAACCGACCGACACTACACCGATAATTTCATTTCCGGAATACACGGGAACTTTGGCACGCAGAGATCTGCCGAGCGAACCGGTCGATTCCGAGACATAGGATTCCCCGTAAAGCAGCGCGAGGTCATTGTCTTCACCGACCATCTTTTTGCCAATCTGTTTGGGATTGGGGTGGGAGTAACGAATTTCCTCGGCATTTCCCACTACGATAAATTCAGCATCGATCGACTGCTGGATGGGGGAGATAAGCGGCTGAATAATTGCGGCCGGATCTTCTTCTTTAAAAGCTTCCGCAATAACAGGATTGAGGGCGACGGTGTCAGCCACACTTAAGGCCTGCTCACCCAGCTGGCTTTTCAGCGTATCTTCTACAAAGTAGTTCAGAAAGACACCCATTACGCTTACAATAGCAAAAATCAACAATCCAATTAACAAGATCATTTTCATTTTTAAATTTAGGTATTTTTTCGACTGAAGCAGTTGTTTTTGAATATCATTTTCATGGAATTGAATCATGTGAAAAGCCCCTTTGTATGTACCTGCCTTCGTTATAATATCACATATTAAAAGCTTGAGAAGGAGGAGGGGGAATTCAGGAATTAGCGGAATAAGAAAACCCCGAATCGATTCACTTTTTAAAAGTGGCACCGATTCAGGGCTCTGTTTATTCGATATTAATTACCAAGAAATGATTCTTCGTAGTACATTAACAGTGTCTCCAATGTAATCGGGTCGCTGTAAGTAGAAGCTTTTGTATTGATTTCAAACACTTGGCCATTTTTCACAGCGGGGATGTTTTTCCAAAGTTCGGTTTCCGTAAACGAGTTGTCTACATCCGGGTTTTTGCTGAAGATTACATAGTCTCCGGCAAAGTCAGGAAGCACTTCAGAAGAGAACGTATAAACGCCGGATTCAAGTGCCAGTTCTTCTACTTTAGCAGGCATTTTCAAGCCCATGCCCTGGTACAGGATTTCCGTTCCGCGTGCGTAGTTGTCGCCGAACACATAAAACTCTTTGTTTCCGCTTTCGATGACCGAAACTGTTGCGTCTTCACCGATTTTTGCACGGATCTTTTCACCGGCAGCGGCTGTGCGTTCCTGGAAGTCCGCTACCCAGTCCGTCGCTTCTTTTTCTTTGTTCAGCAATTTGCCGATTTCAACTTGCTGTTCCAAGTAATCCAGTTTGCCCCAAGTGTACACGACAGTCGGTGCAATTTCGCTCAACTTATCGATGTTTTTCATATGAGACCCGGCAATGATCAAATCCGGCTCCAATTCAAGAACTTTTTCAAGGTTGTCTTCAGTGACAATCTCTGCGTCTTTCAGTTTGTCTTCAAACAGGGGGTTGGCATTCGTCCACTCATCGATTCCCACAATATTCCCTTCAAGTGCAAGCACGTTTGGGCCGTTTGTCAAAGCGATGATGCGCTGTGGATCTTTTGGAACTTCGACAGGTCCGGTTTCAGACTCATATGTAATGGTTTCAGTGTCTTTTTCAGCTTCGGCTGATTGGCTTTCGTTTTCTTTTTCGCTGCAGGCACCTAAGATTAGGACCAATAAAAGCAGGAAGGGCAATAAAATTTTCTTCATCATGACATCTCCTTTTTGACAATGATAATCATTATCAATTATTGATATTATAGATATAATTTCGGATTGTCAATAAACTTTTTAATTGAACGAGAAGCTTAGCGAATGAAAACAACCCCTTCCGTTTAAAAGGAAAGGATTGTTTGGATTACCTTATTAAATTTTCAATCGAACTAAACATTAAACCGTTCCGGCTTCGAAAGATTCATCGCTGATTTCACCGACGATTTCTTCTAAAATATCTTCCATTGTTACGAGCCCTGCGGTTTTGCCTGCTTGATCCGTAACAACCGCCATGTGAATCCGATTTTTCTGCATGTAAGACAGCACTTTTTGGATAGGCGTGTTTTCTGTGAATCGCGGCATTGCATGCAGGAAGGATTCCGCTTTTTGGGCCCTGCCGGCTGCTATGCTGGTCAACAACTCTTTTGTATTGATAAAACCTGCCACATTGTTAATGTCATTTCCTTCGGTTACTGGGTAGCGGGTAAATTCATGGGCATCAATGACAGAAAAGAATTGGGATTGATCCAAGCTTTTATCAACTGTAATCATTTGGTTTTTGGGAACCATGATGTGTTTGACAATCCGCTCATCAAAATCAAAAATATTCTTCAAGTAGGTCAATTCGGTTTGATTGATTTCACCGCTCTTGTAGCTTTCCGCCATGATCAATTTCAGCTCTTCTTCTGAATGGGCTTCTTCATGTCCAGCGGGTTCCACTCCAAAAAGTTTCAAGAATAGACGGGCCGACCCGTTTAGTACCCAGATAAAAGGGCTTGTGATTCTCCCGAACCAGTAAAGCGGCGGAGCAAGCAGCAGAGTCATACGCTCCGCGTATTGGATTGCCAATGTTTTGGGTGCCAATTCGCCGATGACGACGTGCAGGAATGTCACAATCCCCAAAGCAATGGCATAAGAAAGGGCAGTGGCCAATGCGTCCGGTACTGCAAAATATTCAAAAACCGGGTGCAGCATTTTTTCGACCGTTGGTTCTCCTAAAGCACCCAGTATTAGGGCTGTAACAGTAATGCCGAGTTGGCAGGCAGACAAATAATAATCCAGGTTATTTGCGACTTCTTTCGCGCGTGCTGCTTTTTTATTGCCTTCTGATATTAGTTGGTCGATCCGCGACATGCGCACCTTCAAAATTGCGAATTCGGCACCGACGAAGAATGCGGTCGCTAGGATCATTAAAGCGACCAGTATTAAGTTAATTGTTATTTGTCCGTCCAATACGGTTCCCCCGAAATGGGGGATTCACCTCCATTAAGTAGTTAAGCGAATGATAAGGGGTTTCGGTTTATTTGCGGTTTTGATGAAACATGACTTGCTTGATTTGCTGATTGTCCATTTCCGTTACCGTCCATAAACCGGTTTCTTCTGTCAATGTTTCGCCGGTCTGCACTTCTCCGACTGTTTTGTAGTGGATCCAGCCACCGATCGTATCGATGTCATCGCTTTCCTCAAAATCTATGCCGAAGCGTTCTTCGAGATCTCTTAAAAGCATGCGGCCATTGATCAAATATTGATGGTCGGCGACTTTGCTGATTTCCGGCTGTTCATCCGCATCAAATTCATCGCGGATTTCCCCGACGATTTCTTCCAGGATATCTTCAAGCGTGATCATGCCGGCCGTACCGCCGTATTCATCTGCAACAATCGCAATATGGACACGGGCTTGCTGCATTTTCAGCAAGGCATCCTGCAAGCCGGTTTGTTCAAAGACTGTCGGCAATTCACGCACAAACTCCTCAAGCTGCCAAGGGCGTCCGGCAACAATATGGGGAAGCATCTTTTTGGCGCTGACAAAACCGATAATGCGGTCCTTGTCGCCTTCTTCCGTCACCGGGTAACGTGTATAGTTATTTTCATCCAGTGTCTCCACAATTTCTTCAAGCGGCATATCTTTATCAAGTGTCACCAATTCCGTACGGGGGACCATGATGTCTTTAGCGGCCCGTTCGTCAAATGTGAAGACGTTCTCCATATAAGACAATTCGGTTTCATTGAGTTCGCCGCCTTCATAGCTCTGTGCCATGACGATTTTCAGTTCGTCTTCGGAATAAGCTTGGTCATGTCCGGCCGGCTGGACGCCGAATGTTCTAAGCAGCACACGCGCCGCTCCGTTCAATGCCCAGATAAATGGTTTCATGATTTTACCGAACCAATAAAGGGGCGGTGCAAGCAATAGAGACATTTTTTCTGCAAACTCGATGGCCAGCGTCTTCGGTGCCATCTCGCCAATGACAACATGCAGATAAGTGACAAGCATGAAAGCGATGGCGTAGGAAGCGGCAGATGCGACTGCATCGGAAACCGCAAAATACTCGAAAATCGGATACATCAATCGCTCGACCGTCGGTTTTCCGAGTGCACCTAGTCCAAGTGCCGTTACGGTGATTCCGAGCTGGCAGGCGGACAGGTAATAGTCCAGGTCGCCTGCCACTTTTTTCGCCGTTATTGCTTTTTTATTGCCTTCTGCAATCAATTGATCAAGCCGGGACATCCGGATTTTTACGACCGCAAATTCCGACCCTACGAAAAAAGCGGTTAACGCAATTAAAATAACCAATAACCCTAAATTCAACAATGTAATTATGTCCACTAATTTTCCCTCTAAAGAGGGATTCACCTCCGATAATAGTTACAGCAGTGCAAGGAGGGAAGCGATGGCAACCATCTTGCTTTCCAGTGCTTTGCTGATTTGGAACTTCACATGGCTTGGCGCATCTTTCAGTTGCTCTTCCAACTTTGTGATTTTTTCTTGCAGGCATTCAAATTCTTCATAAACTTCTTCCACCAGCAATTCGGTTTGGGGGTTTTCGTTTGTTTCGAGAACATCTTTGATTTCTGAAATCGACATCCGCTGCTTTTTCAACAACTGAATCCGTTCGATTGTCTGCAAGGCAGACGCCGGGTACATCCGGTAATTGGTTTTCGTACGTTCTGCAGCAAGGAGGCCGCAATTCGTATAGTAATCAATTGTCCGAGTCGATACGCCGCTCAACTTTGCTATTTCACCGATTTTCATTAAATCCTTCCCAATGTGCACGCCTCCTTCTTCAAGTTAAAAAAATTTTATCACAAAGCATCGAAAACCATACAGTAATACGTTATACTATTGACTTGGTTTTTAAATGTTTTTTAATATCGTGACATGATTCCGCCATTCTTTAGGCCGGAAACAAGTTTGAACATTTCGTTTTCTGTAAAAGAGGAAACAAATGCTGATATGGAACGTTGTTATATAGAGCGGATAATACAAGGAGGACTTATGGGAGAATTAGATCTAATACTTATAATTAAAATGGTGATTATCGGAATCGTCCAAGGGTTCACGGAACCGATTCCGGTATCATCAAGCGGTCACGTTATGATTGCGAGTGAAATACTCGGGCTCGGCGAACAAGGCTTCACTTTCGCCATACTGACAAACACAGCATCGCTATTGGCCATCATGTTCATTTACCGGAATGATATTGCGCGTCTCGCAGTCAATTCAATCCAATACATAAGAACAAGAGAACAAACATACAAAAGCGATTTCCTTTTTGTCTGCTATATCGTCATTGGCACAATTCCAGCGGGTGTCCTGGGTGTTCTGTTGAGTGATGTCATAGCTGAAAGTGTCAGCATGACCACCATTGCCCTCATGTTGTTTGTGACAGGAATTGCGTTGTTCTTAATACGCAACATGAAAGGGAAGAAAGACGAGTCAACAATGACGGCTAAAGATGCAATCCTTGTCGGATTAGGACAGGCAGTTGCCTTAACGCCAGGGATCAGCCGGTCCGGCGCAACGATTATTACGTCGATAGCGGTCGGCTTAAAGCAGGATACAGCTTTGCGATTTTCGTTCATGCTTTACATCCCCGTCAGCTTAGGCGGCGTGGTTCTCGGATTTTCAGATTTTCTGGGAGAGCCGAACAAAGCAGATTTGGCGATTCCATATACGGCTGCTTTTATCGCGACGCTATTTATGTCCTATTTCGCGATGCGTTGGTTTATGGGCATCATGAAACACGGAAAATTGATTTATTTTACGTATTACTGCTTCTTAGCAGGAACCTTGCTGTTGATCTTTTTCTAATTGCAGGTACACAAAAGGCATCTTCGAATCAATTCGGAGATGCCTTTTTTATTTTGAAATTAATAAAATGAAATCTCAAAAAAATTCACACTTCTGTTAGGCATTATGTGCTAATATATGTAAGATATTTCATATTTAAGGGGAGGAAATAATGGATAAATCAAAAATCCAATCGGATAGAGAAACCATTTATTTTATTATCAGTTTGATTTTCAGTCTGTTGATTTATGTATTGGCTATCGTATCAATCATCGGTATTGCTATTGCTTTAAGCGTATTCGCACTTTTACTGTTTTCCAATGCCTTGATGCTCGGTTCGATCCGCGGAAACGGTATCCGAATCCACGAACGCCAATTTCCGGATGTCTATGAAAGTGTACAGGCATTGTCCAAGGAAATGGGCCTTAAAGCGGTGCCGGATGTTTTTGTCATTCAGTCGGAAGGCGCTTTAAACGCATTTGCCACCCGCTTTTTCGGACGGAATATGGTGGTACTGTATTCGGAAGTATTTGAGCTGGCGCGTGAACAAGGAATGGACGAGCTGAATTTTATCATTGCCCATGAGTTGGCACATGTGAAACGGCGCCATTTCTGGAAAAATATTTTAATCATGCCGGCCGGTTTTATCCCATTTTTAAGCCAGGCCTATAGCCGCTCTTGTGAATATACGTGCGACCGCCATGCGGCCTATGCCATCCAAAACGTTGGGGCATCCAAACGGGCACTGACTTTGCTCGGCGTCGGCAAGAAAATGTACACCGAAGTAAATGAAGATGCTTACAGAGAGCAGATTGCAACTGAATCAAACAGTTTTGTATGGCTCAGTGAAGTGCTGTCGTCGCATCCGCGATTGCCTAAGCGCATTCAGGCTCTTGAACAATTCGATAAAAGCGGAGTACCTGTCTATACCCAAAACCACGGCAAAATCGCTTTAGGGGCAGCTTTGATTTTCGGTGGTTTAATCGGTGTATACATTTTGACTATCGCACTCTTTACTGGCGGAGCAATGGCTTTTTCCCAATTGATGCCGGACATGCTGGAAGATAATCTATATGCTGATCCCTTTGCGATAGAAGAAGAAACGCCATTAATGACGGCTGCTTCCTTAGGCGACCAGACTGAAGTCGAAAGATTGATTGCCGAGGGTGCCGACATCCATGAAAAAGATTCTGCCGGTGCTGATGCGCTGATGTATGCCGTCTATGCAGGAGATATGGTTGTCGCCGCTTCCTTAATTGAAGCTGGCGCCGATCCGAATTCCTCCGACAATTATTCCACAGCGCTTGGCACTGCAGTTATGTACAGTGACTATGAAACAGCGAAATTACTCGTAGAAGAAGGGGCTGACCCGAGTCTTGCCGATCCTGATGGGATGTCGCCCATGGATTACATAGGTGCTTCTACAGAAGCGGAATTCCTTAAAATGGTGGAAGCTGAAAATTATTGATCGCTTGCGATAAAGAAATTTGCAACAGGAGATGCTCTATGAGTGGCTCCTGTTTTTTTATAATCAAATTGTGGATGAATAAAAGCTAAAGATTAAGGTTTAAGGCGCGAACGCAGATAAATGGCGAGAATCGCAGAAAAAATTGCAGGAACGCAGATAAAACTGTAGAAACGCAGATAAAGGATGAGAATAGCAGATAAATGTCTGCAGCCGCAGAAAACGATGTTTCGCCATTTAAATAGTTAGGAGGCTGATTCATGTACAACTATACGCTGCTGGAAAAGTTTCTTTTTATGCCGCGCCGCTTCAATTTAACGAATCTAATAAAGGAATTGGACGGAAAAACCGTTTTGATCACAGGGGCGAGCTCCGGAATCGGCAAGGAGCTGGCTTTGTTATTTGGAAAAGCACGCGTGCATTTGATTTTAGTGGCGAGAAGACAGGAAGAATTGCAGCGCATCGGGGCGGAAATCGAAAAAGGAAATGCCTCCGTCAGCATCTTCCCGGCAGATTTGCGGAATGAAAAAGACATGGGAAGTTTGCTGGCTTTTCTTCATGGGCTTCCAAATGGATTGGATATCGTCATCAACAATGCCGGTCTTTCGATCAACCGGCCGATTTTAAAATCGCTCGGACGCTACCATGATTTCACCCGTACCATGGCGATCAATTATTTTGCACCGGTGCAATTGCTGTTGTCTGCCATACCGCTGCTTGCAAAAAAGAATGGCCATATTGTCAATGTTTCAACCATTAACGCGCTGCTTCATCCGGTCCCGTACTGGGCTGCTTATCAGGCATCCAAAGGCGCGTTTGATACATGGCTGCGCTCAGCTGCACCCGAATTGAACGCTTCCGGGATTTCCATTTCCACCATTTATCTTCCGTTGGTGAAAACCCCGATGATTGCGCCAACTGCAGCCTATCTTGGAAAGCCGGCGATGTCGCCGGTGCATGTAGCGGACCTCATCGGCAATGCCATCTGCCGAAAAAGAAAAGTCTACAAACCCTGGTGGCTGGGGTTAGGGCAATTGGCTTCACTATTTTTTAGAACGCCGCTGGAAGTGGTTGTTTCGCGATTGGTAAGGAAAAAGGAGGTGGGAACAGATGGCGAGTAGCTTATTGAAAGTGTTGATCCAGCTTCAGCTCCTGTCGCCTGCAAAGCTTTTCCGTTTTGCACAGGCCGCTCGGCAAGACGGTATCAATTTGATGCTTTTATTTTCCTTAACCATTAAGTCAGGGAGCGGCAAAATAGCGCTTGTCGACAGCCGGGAAACGCTCACGTATGCTCAACTCAACGAACGGTGCGAAAATCTCTCGGTTCAGTTGAAAGAACAATACAATTTCGAAGCCGGCCAAAAAGTCGCTTTTTTCTGCCGCAACCACGCATCGCTGGTACAAGCCTTATTTGCGGCATCCCGTTTGGGGGCGAAGCTTTTTCTCCTTAACAGTTCAATGACCGTAAGTCAATTTAACCGGATGGTGGAAGAGCAGAACTTCGACTTTTTGATTTACGATGAAGAGTTTACGGGCCTGATCGAAAGCTCCAACTACGCTCGGGAAAAGCTGCTAAGCTACCATGAATACAAGCCGGCAGTCAGCTCGCTTGTACGCCTGAAACGGTATGGAAAGATGGGCTTAAAAGCGGTTTCCGGCAGCCAGATTGTTTTATTGACCGGCGGTACGACCGGGAAGCCGAAGCAAGTGGTTCACCAGCCGTCGATTTTCACATTTGTGCAGCCGTTTTGTGCGCTTTTGGACCGTTTGCGGCTATCCCGCTATCAAACGGCCTTTATTGCGACTCCGCTTTATCACGGCTATGGCATCGCCATTTTACTGGCTCTGTTTGCGCTTGGAAAGAAAGTGGTGATACAGGACCGTTTTGAAGTTGCTGCAGCCTGCAGCTTGATCCGTGAACATCGCGTTGAAGTCGCCACGGTGGTTCCGTTGATAGTCCATAAACTGCTCCAGCACAATGCAGAAGATTTGCGTTCGCTCAAGTGCATCGCCTCCGGCGGCGCAAAACTGAATCCGATTTTGGTTGAGGAAGTAAAACAACGACTCGGGAATGTCTTGTACAATTTATACGGTACGTCAGAAGCGGGGCTGAATATGATTGCTACACCGGAAGATCTCGCCTCTAACCCGGATACGCTCGGACGGCTGCTCCGCGGTGAAAAGCTGAAGGTAATGGCGGACGGAAAAGAAACGGAAAATGGAGTGGCCGGGAAGTTTGTCATCTTGAACAGCTGGTCGATGAAAAACCGGGGAGCACGCTGGATTGATACAGGGGACACCGGGTACCGGGACAGTCAGGGCTATTATTTTTTCTGCGGAAGAACCGATGATGTAATTGTTTGTGCCGGCAATAACATCCACCCTCTGGATGTCGAAGCGGCAGCCGCTGCCCACCCGTTCATCGCTGATATTGCGGTAATAGGAATTAAAGACGCTTATCGCGGGCAAAGCCTAAAAGCATTTGTGCAGTGTACTCCGGGCGGGACACTGGATGAAAAAGAGCTGACTGGATGGCTTCGCACGCAACTGGCCGATTTTCAAGTGCCGCGGGAAATCGTTTTTGTGGATGAACTTCCCTATACATCTGTCGACAAACTGGATCGCAAAAAACTGCAAGGCGGGGAACTTCATTTGCTTGAGAGACGCCTATAAGTATAGATGGTTTTACGAGTGGCGAAGGGAAGAGAGGGGATATTTTGCTGGAAAAGTGTGTTCGATCGGATCCGGATTTTGCTTTCTGCTGATGATTCTGCCGCTCGCCTTTCCATATTCTCCAGGCGGAGTGGACTGGCTTGATTTGCTTCTGTCTGTAAACTTTTATTTCCCCATGATGCTGGGAGCAGCCGGCATCGTACTGGGGTGGCTGGGCGTTAAAGGGAATGTCAGGTTTTATTTGGTTTTGCTGAACTCGCTTATTTTTGCCTTTTATGTCTTGGTAGCACTGGTAACTGTTTTTGGATTTCAAGAGCCTTAAAATGATGTGGCAGACAAAAACGGAACGGCGGGAAAGACCGCCGTTCCGTTTTGATTTGTCATCAAAAAACTATTCGTATTTCCTGAAGAAAGCCATCGTTTCTTCGATGATGCGCTGCTGATCGTTGTCCAGAGTGGCTACGTGGTAACTGTCGGGCATTTCAATGATTCTTTTTTCGGTGGATGAAATTCTGCTGAAAATCATTTGCGAGTTTTCGGCAGGCACGACATGGTCTTCGGGTGACACAAAAATTAAAGCCGGGCATGTGACTTTCGGCAAATCTTTGCGGACTTCATCCATGAACACAAGCAATTGCTTGACGGAAGCCACTGGTGTTTTTTCATATGCGAGCTCCGTAATTCCTTCTTTTTTGATGTCCGAACCGATGGCATCCATGAAGCGGACATCTTCCATGTCATGTACCGCCGCCATTGAAGGAACATCCACTGCGGCATTTATCAGCGATATGGCTTTGATTTCCGGGTGTTTTTGTGCCATATGGAGCGCCAATGTACCGCCCATGGATAAGCCGGCCATGAAAATCGAATCGCAGCGTTCGCTCAGCCAGCCGAACGCTTCCTCAATGGATGAGATCCAGTCGTGGTAAGTGGTTCCTTCCATTTCCTCATGATGGGTCCCGTGCCCCTTCAGGCGCGGCACCGTAACCGTATAACCTTGGCCAGCAAAGGCCTCTCCAATCGGACGCATGCTCTGCACCGTACCGGTAAAACCGTGAGAAACAAGGATGCCTGTCCGCCCGCCTTCAATTTGAAAAGGCTCCGCTCCGTGTAACACTTCAAAATTTGTCGTCATTAAAAAACCTCCTTTTTGTTAATGGAATCAAGGGAAAACTTACATTCATCTTTCTTAAAACCTGAAACAGGTCCGGTTCATCAGGAAAACTAGATCTCTTTTGCCTCTTTAAGTTCTGCGAAGGAACTCAGTACATCGTTGTGATGATCGATAATTTGTTTTGCAGTCAAGAGCTCAGAATCCCATGTCCCGTGCCCGTCTTTGGCCAGTGTCACGTTGTAGCCCAGACTGTAGGCGCGGCGGCAAGTCGTATCGATGCAATACTCGGTTTGGTTGCCGGCGAGGATGAGTTTTTGGATGTTTTTCGCTTTTAAGGTGTTTTGAAGCTCCGTCTGGTGAAACGAGTCCGGCGTCGTTTTTTGTATGACGGCTTCTCCGGTGAGCGGCTGAACAGATTCATGGATTTGCCAATCGTGGTTTCCGGCAACCAAAGCGCTGTCATTGTGCTGGACAAAGATGACGGGGACATTTGCAGACCGGGCCCCTTCAATTAATTTCTTCAGGTTTTCAAGCAGGGCATCTTTTTTGTAAACCGGGTTCTCTTCAGCGAACATCTCATTTTGGGCGTCTATAACTAGCAACGCAGTGTTGTTCATTCTGCTTCCCTCCATTTCAATTCTTCAATAGGATATTCGGCATTTTCTGGCAGAATCCTTTCTTTTAATTTTCGGATGCAGTGGAGTGCAAACTTAAGCAAAACAAACGCAAGAAAGGGATTTTGGCTGTACATAGCGAAAACTTAAAAAAGACTAAATTGACTACTGGAGGGATTGCTTTGTCTAGAAATGATTTTTTGCTTGAGCGTATGAACTGGCCGGTTATAAAAGAAAAAATAGATGGGGGAATAGACACCGTCATCATCTGTACTGCTTCGGTCGAACAGCACGGCTATCATTTATCCGAACTGACGGATACGCTGATTGGTGAAGCAACTGGACTTTTAGTTGCTGAAAAACTAGGGAATGCTTTAATGGCCCCGGTTATCCGGCCTGGCCTATCTGAACACCACATCCCGATGGCAGGCAGCCTGACGCTGCGTCCAGAAGTTTACCGGGGGCTTGTTGAAGACTATGTTGCCAGTTACAGAAAACACGGTTTTCAAAAAGTCGTTATTTTCTCGTCGCATGGCGGGAATTTCAATGAAAACGAAAAGATTGTGCAAAGCCTGAAAGAGCTGCATCCGGATATGCAATTCAGCAGTGCATTGACCTTGATGGAATTGATGGGGCTCATGGCGCAATTTGAACGACAGTATAACTTGGCAGAAGGCAGCTGCGGGCACGGAGGCGCAATGGAAACATCGGTCATGCTGCACATCGCTCCAGATCAGGTAGATATGGAAAAAGCGACGCCCGGCTTTATTGGGAAGATGAACGAAGAAGTCTTGGAGAAGTTATTTGAACACGGCATTGTCGGACTTTCTAAAGTGGGCATTATCGGCGACCCGCGGCAAGCAAAAGCGGAGTGGGGGGAGTGGTTTCTGGAACTGATGTCCGATGAAATCGTCAAAGCTGTGCAAAGGGATCTTAAAGGTTTATAAAAAACGGAAAGTTCTCATTCAAATAAAAGCTTTAAGCAACAAAGTGCGAAGGAATAGCCTGAAAATAAGGTGGGAAACCAGTGAAAGTCACTTACAAAATGATTGATAAGCAATTAAGGCTACGGGGATTTTTATACAATCTATTATTAAAGAAATCCAGTGAAGAAAAATACATTAAATTCATGCATACCATCAAAAAGCAGACGGAAAACCGCAAGGGGCAAAAAGTCGATGGCCTGCATTTCTCGGAACAA
Organism: Planococcus chinensis; assembly: GCF_020071995.1. Classification (GTDB taxonomy): domain Bacteria; phylum Bacillota; class Bacilli; order Bacillales_A; family Planococcaceae; genus Planococcus; species Planococcus chinensis_A. The sequence goes on from NZ_JABWTK010000006.1 coordinate 104,098, forward strand.
TGGATGGCGCGAAAAGACGGAACCAAACTCCGCATCTGCATTTACAAATCGCTCGATCCAGTCCAAAGTGCTCCTGGGGTTCTATGGCTGCATGGCGGCGGATATTCACAGGGGATTCCGGAGCTTTTTTCGGCGACTTACAAAAGGCTGATCCAAGCCCGCAACTGTGTCGTCATTGCACCGGATTACCGGTTGTCGATTGAAGCGCCTTATCCGGCGGCTTTGGATGACTGTTACGACACGCTCCTGTGGATGAAAGACCATGCAGAAGAATTGGGCATTCGGGACGATCAGCTGATTGCGGGCGGCGAAAGTGCAGGAGCGGGGTTGACTGCCGCTTTGACTCTCTTGGCGAGAGACCGAGGGGAAGTGAATATCGCTTTTCAGATGCCGCTTTATCCGATGCTCGATGACCGCATGGCGACAGAGTCAGCAAAAGACAATAATGCACCCATCTGGAATTTAAACACAAACCGGTGGGCATGGAAGCTGTATCTGGGAGAGTTGTTCGGCAGAGAAGTGCCGGTTTATGCTGCGGCTGCTCGAGCAACAGATTACAGCAAGCTGCCGCCGGCCATAACATTTGTCGGCGATATCGAACCGTTCAAAGATGAAACAGTCGAATATGTAAAGAATTTGGAGCAGGCAGGCGTGCCGGTTAAATTTGAATTATTCAAAGGCGGCTACCACGGATTTGATATCATCAATCCGAACGCAGAACTGAGCAAAAAGGCCACTGCCTTTTTCATCGAATCCTTTAATTACGCAGTGGACCATTATTTCGCTGAACAAAACCAACCGGTGAAAGATTGACATGCATTCTAAAAAAACCTTCTACTCGGTGCCCAAGGTAATTGCCGGATCCTAAGCTTTTTTAAGAAGGGGAAGGATGGAGACACTCGCTTCAATTGGAAGCAGGAAGGGAACGGATTTTGGGAACAGCACCGGAGCGAACATGGACTGAAAATGAAAGAGCTATAGGATGCATCCGGTCCATCCACTTGAAAATAGAGGAGGAAAAGATGTGGTTATTGCTGCAGGTGAAACCATCACATTTGAACGCAATTTTTCGAAAAAAGATGTCGAATTGTTTTCACGGATTTCCGGAGACGAAGGGATTCATCACCTTGAGCCGGATGAACAAGGGAGGTTGGTTGTGCAGGGGCTGCTGACAGCGACCTTGCCGACAAAAGTAGGCGGGGACCACAATGTACTCGCCCGCCATATGGACTTTGAGTTTTTGCGGCCCGTATTTACCGGAGATACGATTCGCTGTGAAGTAACCATCAGCCATTTTGAACAACAGGAAAAACGTGCCCGCATTACTGCCCCTTTTTCCTGTACCAACCAGCATGGAAAAGAAGTGCTGAAAGGGAGCTTCTCAGGAGTCATATTACGATGAGACTAGCGCACGCTTTTTAGGGTAAGGAAAAGAGATGCTAAAGAAAGGAGGTAATCGTTATTGCTTCCGAATGGTGGAATTCTATTGATTGGTGGTATACAATCAGCACATTGTTTTTGATCGCGAATATTGTGCTGGCGTTTTTTGTTCTTTTTATTGAACGTAAAAAACCGTCTTCCAAATGGGCTTGGGTTATGGTTTTGCTGTTCCTTCCTTTTTTGGGAATGTTGCTGTATCTGTTATTTGGACAGCCCTATAGAAAAAACAAAAAACGCCATGAATCGGATGCTTCAATTTCGAATCTTCAAGACCTGACAGAACAGCAGCTGGCAGAAGTTGATGCAGGTTCTTTCGTTTATTCGTCTGTTGTAGCGGAGGACTGGCAGCACCTAGTGCGGATGAATTTAAGGAGCGAAACCACTCCGTTTTCACAAAACAACCGCCTTCAGATTTTTAATGACGGCAAGCGGAAGTTTGAGGCCTTATTCAACGACATTGAAGCGGCAAAAATCCATGTACATCTGGAATACTATATTATCAACAATGATGATATTGGAAATCGTCTGCTCAAACTTCTGACGAAGAAAGCGGAGGAAGGCATTCAAGTGTTGGTGCTGTATGACGACATCGGTTCAAAGTCGCTGCCCAGAAATTTTTTCAATGCATTTGAACGGGCCGGCGGCAGAACAGCCGCTTCACTCCCCTCCAAATTGCCTTTTGGAAATCCGCGCGTCAATTACCGGAACCATAGAAAGATAGCGGTCATCGATGGGAAAGTCGGTTATAACGGCGGGTTTAATGTGGGCGATGAGTATTTGGGCGAAGTCGAAAAGTTTGGGTACTGGCGTGATACGCATCTCCGCATTGAAGGGGATGCCGTACACTCCCTCCAACACTGGTTTATAAAAGACTGGAATGAAACTTCCAAGAAATATCCGCTTAAACAAGAAAAACATTATTTCCCGCCATTAAAAAATGAGAAAGGTGCGGGGATGCAAGTGGTCGTCAGCGGTCCGGATGAAGAAATCGATCAAATCAAAAACGGCTATTTGCGAATGATTTCTCAGGCGCGCAAATCGGTTTATATCCAGACGCCTTATCTAATTCCGGATTTAGGCGTATTGGATGCGCTTTTAACGGCAGCGCTCAGCGGAATTGACGTCCGGATTATGATACCGGATAAACCGGACCATATATTTGTGTACAGCGCCAGTTTGTCGTTTGCCAGAGAATTGGCGAGATCCGGCGTGAAAATATACGCTTATAATAATGGATTTCTTCACGCCAAAACCGTGGTAGTGGATGGGAAAGTGGCTTCGATTGGCTCGGCCAATATGGATGTACGCAGTTTTACATTGAATTACGAAGCCAATGTCTTCGTATACGATGAAGAAACGGCAGAGGATATGGTCCGTCTATTTTTAAACGACAGCAAGCTTTCTCAAGAACTCACTTCTGAATATTTTGAGCAGCTTTCGCTTTTCAAGCGTTTCAGGCTGCAGGTGGCCCAGTTGGTAGCGCCGATTCTATGAGAAAATCACAGTCGATTTGAGTGATGGGACGGAGTGAAGTGATGATTGTTTTTAGCCTCGGCTTTTTATTTCAATCAGTGCTGGTTCTCGGAAGTTTGTCGGTGTTCGTTTACTTCTGGAAGAACAAAAAAAGCCAGCCGAAAACGAAATCTGTTCTGGCCGGTTCAGCTTTGGTTTTAATGATCAGTTTGTATTTTTTTGTGCTCAGTTCTTTGGACTTTATTCATCTGTTGTCTGGAAATGCCGAAACGGCGAAAGGAGAATGCATCTGGACACATTATGACGGCGGGAAAAATTCATGGGTAGAGTTCACTGTCGGCGGGCTTGCTCTCCAAACAGGGACCAATGATTTTCCCGAAATCGAAGAAGGCAGTTTTTCATGTGAAGCAAAATATCTGCCCTATACGAAAAAAGTGATTGAAATCCAGGTGCACGACTGAGTTGGCAAGCAAACTGGTGCGCATGTTTGTGCTTAAAGGGCAAACAGGAAGCGGTGCATCAAACAAAAGGAAGTGAGAAGCCAATGGCAAGTCAGAGAATAAGCGCAGCCGGTAAGTTACCTGGAAAAATTTCAGCAAAAGAATTGAACATTGTTTAAATGAAAAGGAATAGCCATTCTATATTGAGTTTTGAAGTACAGAAGGTTTGGGGCTTATTTTCAATCCACTATTGTTTTCCTTTCTATAAACTGGTAATATTTTTTATCATAAGTAGGAGGAAAGACATTGGTCAAATTACTTTATTTTATAACAACAATTACCATACTGGCATTGGTAAACTTCATATCGTCTTCATATTTTCATCTTAGTTTTATTGATTTAGCATTGCCGGTCGGCGTTCTTGGCATTCTTGCAACTGCGCCAAACAATTTTTTAACTGATTATTTTAATAGCCAGCCGTATATGGAAGTTGAACCTGAACGGCATGCAAAATTCGGCAAAGCCCCAATTTTTGCTTCTAGTGCCTATACATTGTATGCAGTCGTTTTTATCTTCATTTATTATCGAAGCTACTTTTTTTAGATTTTTGTATTCTTGTTCAATGCTAAAGTTTTAAAAAAATATACGCTCATTTTAAACCTGTATTTCCACTGTGCTGTTTATTGTTATAAGTGATGATGTTTAGAGCATTTCTTGATTATTAAAATTCTATTTGACAAAAAATGGAGCGCCGATTATATTAAGTAAAAGATATTTTAAGTGCGATGACGAGGACATGAATTTTCCGGACAGTTGACAGAGAGGAAAGCAAAGCTGAAAGCTTTCTAACTTGAATGGATCACTTTACCGCCTCTGAGCCGTACAGGTGAAATGAACAGTAGCCTGTGCCGCAGAAGCTGCGATAAAGCCGAAACAGAGCCATTAGCAGTTGCATGCAAACGCTGATGGGAAGCTGGGTGGAACCACGGGTCCAAAACACACTCGTCCCTTTATCGGGATGCGTGTGTTTTTTTATGCCATTGAATAAAGAATGCCATGACAAGGACACGGATTTCTCTTAACGGTTTACAGAGAAGGAAAGCAGAGCTGAAAGCTTCCTAACGCTGCAGAGAAAGTCACCCCCTTAGAGCAGTACCCGTGAACCACCAGTAGCGGATACCGCAGAAGCTGCGATAAAGCTGAAACAGAGCCGCCGTCTTTTGTTAGTGGAAGTTGGCGGGAAGCTGGGTGGAACCACGGGTTTAAAACACACTCGTCCCTATTTAGGGATGCGTGTGTTTTTTTATTCTAAAAAAGGGGTGTTCAGGATGAGCAGAAAAGACGTGAAGGTCAAGTTTCCAAACGGTGGACAAAAGAGTTTCGAACAAGGGATATCGCTGAAGGAAGTTGCGGAATCCATCAGTTCCAGTCTGAAAAAGAAATCGGTCGCAGCGATCGTAAACGGTTCAGCTATGGATCTTCAAAGAACGGTTGAAAGTGACGCGGAAATTAACTTTGTAGACTTGCATTCACCCGAAGGCGTTGAAATTATGCGGCATTCGGCGGCCCATATTATGGCCCAGGCTGTCAAAAGGCTTTACGGAAAAGTGAATTTTGGTGTGGGACCGGTGATCGACAACGGCTTCTACTACGATTTCGACTTGCCGCATTCGCTGTCGGAACTGGACTTGGAAAAGATCGAAAAAGAGATGAAAAGGATTGTTTCGGAAAACGTGAAGATTGAACGGCAAGAAGTGCCACGGGAGGAAGCAGAAGAGATATTCAGAGAAGATCCATTGAAATTGGAATTGCTGGCGGATATTCCGCAAGAAGAAGCCATAACTGTGTACCGGCAAGGCGAGTTTGCTGATTTATGCCGCGGGCCGCATGTTCCGTCCACTCATTTTTTGAAAGCTTTTAAACTTACTCATGTTTCCGGTGCCTACTGGCGCGGCGACAGCAGCAACCAAATGCTGCAGCGGGTATATGGTGTGGCTTTTGCCGAACAAAGCGAATTGGACGCGTATTTCCATGGGCTTGAAGAAGCGCAGAAACGGAATCACCGCAAACTCGGGAACGAATTGGAGCTGTTCATGTTTTCAGAAGAAGCGCCGGGCATGCCGTTCTATTTGCCGAACGGCCATGTGGTTCGCAATGAGCTGGAACAATTTTTGCGCGGGCTGCAGCAATTTTACGATTACCAGGAGGTCCGGACTCCCATCATGATGAACCGGCGGCTTTGGGAAAATTCAGGGCACTGGGAACATTACAAAGAAAACATGTATTTCTCCGAAGTCGATGACCAGGCGTTCGCACTGAAGCCGATGAACTGCCCTGGCCATATGCTGATATTCAAGGATAAGCTCCATTCCTACCGGGAACTTCCCATCCGGCTGTCGGAGTTCGGCCAGGTCCACCGCCATGAGTTCAGCGGGGCTTTGAACGGCATGCTTCGCGTCCGGGCATTCTGCCAGGACGATGCACACCTTTTCGTAAGGCCGGATCAGATTGAGCAAGAAATTACAGCCGCCTTGAAATTGATCAATGAAGTTTATTCGGCTTTCGGTTTCGAGTATGCCATCGAATTGTCCACTCGGCCGGAGAAGTACATGGGAGATGAAAAACTTTGGGAGGAAGCGGAAGGAGCTTTGACAAACGTCTTGGACAAACTGGGCTATGACTACCGCATCAATGAAGGCGACGGTGCTTTTTATGGACCTAAGATTGATATCCATATTAAAGATGCGTTGAACCGGAGCCATCAATGTGCGACAGTCCAATTGGATTACCAAATGCCGGAGAAGTTTGATCTATCTTACATCGATGCCGGCAACCAGAAAGTGCGGCCGGTTGTCATTCACCGTGCTGTATTCGGATCGATTGACCGTTTTCTCGGGATTCTGATCGAGCATTTCGGCGGCGCATTCCCTGTCTGGCTGGCGCCTGTCCAAGTCCAGGTCATTGCTGTTTCAAACGAGCACCATATGGAATATGCAGAAGAAGTCCGGATGGCTTTAAAGAAAGCAGGCATCCGGGTGAACCTGGATGGGCGCAATGAAAAGCTCGGCTATAAAATGAGGGATGCCCAAATGAAGAAAATCCCTTTCATCCTGGTCGTCGGGGATAATGAAAAAGACAGCGGGAAAGTAAATGTCCGCTCTCGCGGAAATGTGGAATCAAGTGCAATGGCTGTCGAAGAATTAATTCAGCAAGTGACGGCTTTAGCCCAATCAAAAAGCTTATACGTCAAGCAGGAGCAGCCTGAGTTTCATTAAATATTGATTGATGATTTTTTAAGCTCTGGATATGCCTATTGAAGATGAGGATTTCCTCTAAAAAAAGATGGAAATCCTCTTTTTTTGAGGTTTATAATAAAAAAATAAGGGAATTCAGAATATTAAGAACATATGTTCCGTTTAGGGATTTTCAATTTACATATTGCTGCGCCAATAGACCAAACAAATGGAGAAGGTGAGAATGTTGGAATCTGCAAAGCAGTTGCCCAGACCAGACTTCCTGGCCATTGAAGCAAAAGGTCTTGTGAAAATTTACGGAAAGCAGCGCGCCGTTGATGGAGTGGATTTAGCCATTCCTAAAGGAATGGTTTACGGATTTTTGGGGCCGAATGGTGCGGGAAAAACAACGACCATCCGCATGCTGGCCACATTATTAAAGCCAGATGCTGGAGTCGCCCATGTTCTTGGCCATGACCTCGGCAAGGAAAATGATGAAATCAGAAGCCGCATCAGCTTGACTGGACAGTACGCATCGATTGATGAAGATTTGACGGGGATGGAAAACCTCACCATGATGGCGAAACTGATGGGCTATAGCCGTCGGGAAGCAAAAGCGCGGGCAAGTGAATTATTGAAAGCTTTTGGGTTGGAAGAAGCCGCCAAACGCCAAGTGAAAAAATATTCAGGAGGAATGCGCCGCCGCATTGATATTGCTGCGAGTATCGTTGTAACGCCGGATTTGCTGTTTCTGGACGAACCGACCAGCGGCCTGGATCCGAGAAGCCGCAACCAGGTTTGGGATATTGTCCGCATGCTTGTCGGTTTAGGGACGACGGTGCTGCTGACTACTCAATACTTAGAAGAAGCGGATCAGTTGGCTGACCGGATTGCCGTTATCAATAAAGGGAAAATCATTGCTGAAGGGACAAGCAGTGAACTGAAAGCCGCCGTGGGCAGCGGCACATTGAATATACAGCTCATCCATCCGGAGGACCGTATAAGGGCAGTGAAGCTGCTCCAAGAAAAGATGTCAACAAGCGTCCACCATTCCGGGGATGCTGCATCAGTGACTGCACAAATCAATGACCCGGCCCTTGTCGCTGAAGCCGTAAGTGAACTGGCAAGAGAAGGAATAGCCATCAGTGACTTTTCATTCGGTAGACCCAGTCTTGATGAAGTCTTTCTTTCCTTGACCGGGCATAGTGCTGAAGGAGAAGCGGATGCTGAGGAGGAGACATCATGACGGATTACATCGAACAAGATGCTTCAAGAACAGTAGAGTTTCCCTTGTCTGAAACCATAGCTTCAAGCAAACGCCCTGCTCGCCCTACCGTATTATCGACCATTGGAGCTTTCGCCACTCGTGCATTATTGCGCATTAAACATGTGCCGGAGCAGATGTTTGATGTGACGTTATTTCCCGTTGTTTTCCTGCTTATGTTCACGTATTTATTCGGCGGCGCCATTGCGGGTTCAACCGCTGAATACCTTCAATTCCTGCTGCCGGGGATTCTGGTCATGACCGTGTCGCAGATTACGATGTACACCGGCATTGATCTGAACAACGATATCCGTAAAGGCATTTTTGACCGCTTCCGCACTTTGCCGATCTGGCTGCCTGCTGCGTTGATCGGGGCATTGCTGGTTGATGTCATCCGCTATTCCATCGCTTCTATTATCATGATTGGCCTTGGTTTGCTTCTTGGATTCCGGCCGGAAGGCGGATTGATCGGTGTACTTGGTGCTCTTGTATTAATTCTCATTTTCTCATTCAGTTTTTCATGGATTTGGACAGCTTTCGGATTGATTGTTCGCTCCGAAAAATCATTGATGATGCTCAGCTTTCTGGTCATGATGCCATTGACCTTTATCAGCAATGTCTTTGTGGACCCGTCCACGTTGCCATCCTGGCTGCAAGGTTTTGTAAATGTAAATCCGATTTCCATCCTTGCCACGGCCGTCCGCGGGTTTATGCATGGAACGGTAACGGCCGAACAAATCATTTGGGTGCTGATTGTTTCGGTGATCCTGACTGCCATCTTTGCGCCGTTCACGATGTATTTGTATCGGAATAAAGAATAGGGAAGCAGACGGCTATCGGGATTAAAGCAAGTTGATGTCAGCTACCTAAAGAACAAAAGCTCAGGCATAAAATTATGTCTGAGCTTTTTTATTTTTGTCACAATTTAAGGAAAATTAACGCCAGCCCCTTAATGAAGGATTGATTTTTTAAAAGGATAAGCGTAGAATTCCAAAAGTGGTCAATAAAAAGTACTTTAATTAAAGTACTTTAATTAAAATAAAATTCGATGTTGAAAGAAGGAAAACGATGATGAAGTTTACACAGTTTTTAAAAACAAAAGGAGCCATTGCGTCCATTTTCATGGGAATCTTTTATGCGGTCGCCATGCTTGGCATCTTTATCCCCGGTTATTCGGCTATCCCAAATAATATCGATCAAATGCCGATTGCTATGGTCAACGATGACAGCGGCCAGTACGGTACAATGATTTCAGAACAGCTGACGGAAAAACTGCCCTTCAAAGAAATCGAAACAGGTTTGACCAATAAGCAGGCAACCGAACAATTGGAAAAAAACATGCTGGCATTGGTTATCCATATTCCTGAATCTTTTTCGGCTGATATGCAAAACGGAGAAACTTCTTCCAGCATTGATTTTACAACGAACGGGGCCAGCTCCACAGTCGTTTCATCTACCATGACGTCAATTGTCAATCAGATTAACATACAATTAAGCAACCAATTATCGACTCAAACTGCACAAGGGGTTTTGATGAACTTGAACATCCCGGAAGCGCAAGCCACAGAGATGGCGGAAATAATTGAAACGGCTTATGTAGGAAATATGGTCACCATCAACGAAGTTCCTGCAGGCATGCACAATAATATGCTGCCGATGTTCTTGACGATGGCCGGCTATACAGGAGCGATGATCGGCGCGATGCAATTGGTCTCCGCATTCCGGGAAAGCCGCGGCAAAGCGAGCAAGACGCGCCTGTTCCTGTATGTTCAATTAACTGCCTTGTTAATCGCTGTGGTGTCCTCAGTAATCGGTGTCAGTGTCGCCTACTTGGTGAGCAGCCACGGAGCAGAAATGTTCGCAGGCCTTGCCGCCCAGCAAGTTTTGAATTATATGGTCTGCTTTAACTTCACGGCAATCACGATTTTCCTTTTGGGTGAAGGCGGCATGGTTTTGAACTTGCCGATTCTTTTGATCCAAACATTGGCGAATGGTGCGACCATGCCGCGGGACATGATGTATTTGCCATATGAATGGATGAGTTACATTTCGCCGATGTATTATTCGGTCCAGGCCTACATGGCAAACTTATACGGCAGTGTGAGTGCTGAGCCGTTCCAAGTAATGATGGCAACAATTGGCGGTGCAGCTTTAATCATCAACATCCTGATTGTGGCCTTGTTCCACAAACCGGTTCCAGTTGCAGAGGCAGAAGCAAAGGCAGACACTGTGCCGGCTTCGGCTGAAATCACGGTCTAAAACTGCTACAATGGGCTTAAGTCCCGCTGAAGGAGCAAACCTTATGTCCATCCAAATATACATTTTGAGCAAATTGATTGAAGGAAATAATTATCCGTATGAATTGAAACGGCAGCTTTCAGAACCGATACCATTTGATGAGTTCACAGGGCTTACGGAAAGCAAGCTTTATTACCATTTTGATTCGCTGGCGAAAAAAGGATTAATCGAGGTCGTGGAAATCGTCAAAGAAGAACACCGCCCGGATAAACAAGTATTCGCCATCACTGAAAAAGGCCGGAAGGAACTGCCTGAAAAAATATACAAGCTGTTCGAAAACACAACAGAGATCAACGAAATGATGGTCGGCCTTGTTAACCTGAAACATGTGGACTGTGAACGGATCGTCAATACCTTGGAAGAGAAGCTGCAAAAACATAAAGAGAAATGGGAGCTCATCAGAGATTCTGCAAACCAACTGAATGTCGACGGCTCAAAACAAGGATTGGTTGACTTTATCTCCGACTATTCCATAAGCAAGTCGAAACAAACCGAGCAGTGGTTAGAAGAATTGATCGAGCGGATCCAGAATCATAAGTTGTAATGCGTGCAGACAAATAAAAAATGCAGAATAAGAAGCCGGCTGATTTCAACAATCAGCCGGCTTTTTCGATTAGGCAGCCGCTTTTCCGGCTTAGGCTGCAGGCAATTTTCTTATAACAAATCAGGCAATCGGCTCCATGGGATTTCTTTTATCCCGGTAGCCATTTGCTATCGCAACACAGGGATTCTGTTGTTTTATCATATCTCTTTTATAAAGATTTAAAAGTGAGAAACCGAATATTTTGAAACTTATTCCACATTTTCCAGTATAATAAGAGTAAGTTATTGGAAACGGATAGACAGCAGAAATAGGAGACTTTTGAATAGAAGGGGCGTAGCGTTGGATGAGCAAAAAATGGTTTTGGTTATTGTTGTTGCTTCTTTTGATACCTATAGGACTTGCAGCAAATTATTTCAATCAATATACAATAGAAAATAACGAAGCGGACATTGAATCAGCATTAATAAAGTGGCAATCCAGAGGGAATAGCACCGAATTCCGATTAAAGATCAAGGACACCGCCCAGCTGGAGAACACAAATTCTAAAATCGTTTTATTCGAAACACCAGATGAAAATATCGGATATGCCCATTTGATAAAAGGCTGGAACGGCAACTATAAAATCAACGTTTCCGGATGGGGCACAAATATGGTGTCCTATCATGACATCAAAACGGATAAAGGAATGTACGGCGTCTTCATTGGGAAAAATCCGAAGTCCGAGATAAAGCACGTGACCGCAAAATTAAGCAAACAAGATTCCGATTTTTCTTCAGTGGTTCCTGAAGGCAAACAATTTATTATTTACAAAAAATTGCCTGCTCGCCTTAACGGAACGAACCTTCTGGAAATTTATCTGTTCGACAAGAATGGCAAGGAAATTATCCCGTTGTTAAAGTGAGGAGCAGAACGGTTTTGACACCGGTTGTTTGGAAGGGGTGGTTAAATGGGATGGATGATTATAGTCGTACTGGCTTATTTGCCGATTTTGTACCGGATCCACAAGCGCTTAGATTTTCTTGAATCCGAAGTTGACAGGCTGAAAAACGAAAAAAAGCGGTGAAACAGACATGTTAAACAAGATTCCTGCGCTTATGGAAGTTATAAGGTAAGAATCAATGAATCAAGACTCGCCTGGATACTGCCCAATATTTTTGGGTTGGATGATAGGAGGTAGCAGGATCAAAACGATAATTAAATCATAAAGAGAAAGAAAAGACATAGTTGACGCTGGAAAAAAGAAATGTTATGATTATCTCGAATTAAAGATAAATGGAACATTTAAGCGCTTCACTATTTTTTTAATTATATATCTCGAATTCGAGATAATAAAAAAGGATTAAAGGGAGAGAATAACATGAACGAAATTAAAGGAATCCACCACGTAACCGCTATTACTAGCAGCGCAGAAAAGAACTACGAATTTTTCACTTATGTTTTGGGGATGCGTTTAGTGAAAAAAACGGTCAACCAGGACGATATTCAGACCTACCATCTATTTTTTGCGGATGACAAAGGATCCGCTGGAACAGATATGACATTCTTTGATTTCCCGGGCATTCCAAAGGGCGTGCACGGTACGAATGAAATCTACAAAACGGCATTCCGTGTGCCGACGGACGAGGCACTGGCATACTGGGTCAAGCGCTTTGATAAATACGAGGTGAAACATAAAGGCATCCAGGAGTTGTTCGGCAAGAAAACATTGTCGTTTGTCGATTTTGACGATCAGCAATACATGCTCGTTTCCGATGAACACAACGAAGGCGTTGCATCCGGTACCCCGTGGCAAAATGGTCCGGTGCCATTGGAGTTTGCCATTACCGGACTTGGCCCGATCCACGTCCGGATTGCGGAATTCGACTACTTTAAAGAAGTGCTGGAAAAGGCGATGCTGATGCGCGAAACAGCAAAAGAAGGCTCGCTTCACCTTTTTGAAGTGGGAGAAGGCGGAAACGGTGCACAAGTGATTGTCGAACATAACGTCATCCTGCCGGCCGGCCGCCAAGGCTTTGGCACTGTCCACCACGCAGCATTCCGAGTAGCGGACACAGCCGTCTTAAAAGAATGGATCGACCGCATGGAAGGTTTCGGCTTTGGCACTTCCGGCTACGTAGACCGCTTTTTCTTTGAATCGCTTTATGCACGTGTAGCAAATGGCATCTTATTTGAATGGGCGACAGACGGCCCCGGGTTCATGGGAGATGAGCCTTATGAAACGGTAGGAGAAAAACTGTCGCTGCCTCCATTCCTGGAGCCAAAACGCGAACAAATTGAAAAAATGGTGCGCCCGATTGATACGGTACGCAGCACACGCACGTTTGAAAAAGAATATCTCTAAAGAGGCATAATTCATAAGATCGAAAGCTCAATAAAAGAGCTTTCGGTCTTTTCATGTTTTTTGCGAAACAGTTAATATAAACTCCGGACAACGGGTAAAGGACACCATAAAGCCCGTTTTATACATATATCTTTTAAAAGTCCGGAGGTTGAAGTTTATGTCATATGTTTATTTATTGCTTGCCATCATCGGTGAGTTGTTCGGCTCATCGCTGTTAAAAGCATCGGATGGATTTACAAAAATCCTGCCGACAATCAGCATGCTGATTGCGTTCGTGTTTTCGTTTTTCTTCTTATCTTTGGCGTTAAAATCCATTCCACTCAATGCCGCTTACGCCATTTGGTCCGGACTTGGAATGGTCGCGACAACCGTGATCTCCGTTTTGATCTGGAAAGAAAAAATCAACTTTGCGAGTGTGTCCGGAATCCTTCTAATTTTGATTGGAGTTGTCATTTTAAGTTATTTTGGTCCTGGACACAGCGAAGCGAAGACTGAAAGCCACACAGAAAAAATTACGGGTGAATAACTTTTCTAATCTGACACTCTAGGGGGATTTTTTCAGGCATTTTCCAATCATATAACAGGATATAGCCACTCATGCTGAAGCATCCCAAGTATGCTGGATAAAACTCTGAGGATGGAGCTTATCTTTAATAATTCAGTTTGACAGCCAAGCACTTTCATTAGTGCTTGGCTTTTTGTTTGCCTTTTCTGGAGATAAAAACAGCTTCGCTGTTTGAAGAGAAGGTATTAGAAAATTTTAAAAACCTTGTGGTTATAGATGAAAATACTGATATACTAAAATTTAGGTGAAAGTGAAAATAATGGTAACTAATTGAAGTTGTAAAAGAGGTGTAGAAATGAAGATAGTTTTACAAGCTTTACTTGCCTCGACCACAATCCACTTAATTTATTTTTTGACGAAAATGGCGGTCGGCTATGTCAAAACAGCTCTTTACCGGCCGAATATGGTGGAAGCATGGGAAAACGCTGAAACGCTTCAAAGTGAAGTGGCGTTTGGCACAACCGTCTCACCCTGGCTCCACGTTGCTACATTTCTAAGCATTGCTTTCATATGCTGGATCCTCTTGTTTGCGTGCAAAAAAATGAGTCCTGAAACGAAGCGGAAAGAAGTAAAATAACTAGAAAAGCCAGCGAGACCGAAAGTCGCTTAAGAGTTACTCTACGCGGCAGCTAAGCCCAGGGTATCAAGAATCGTTGGATGCAGGTGAACAAATCGATCAGGTTATTCGTCGTCTGCAAATTAAAGAAAATGTGATCTAATGCCTTGAAATCGGACTTTGGATTAGAAGGCCGGTCTGATTTTGATAATGATTTTTAGGCTAATCCTTATGAAGAAGAGCTCAACGAGTAAAAATCAGGCGGTGAATTTCAATGAACGTTACTCAGAATCATGGTTTTGAATTTCTTGGCTTTGTAGCTGCCCAAGAACAGGAAATGGGCGAGTATCAGCCGCTTGCGGGATCGTTTGCGGTTATAAAATGCAAAGGGAAATACTTGATGTGCTTCAACAAATGGCGCAAGCAATGGGAATTGCCAGCCGGAAGCCGGGAAGGAAATGAGACGCCCCGGGAATGCGCAAGCAGGGAACTATATGAAGAAACCGGGCAAGTGGTGGACCAGTTGAAATTCAGGGGACTGTTGAAATTAAAGAATGAACGGACGGGTTCTGTCAAATACAATCCGGTTTTTTACGCAGAAATCGAAGCGCTGCAGCCGTTCATTGAAAACGATGAAACAACCCAAATACAGTTATGGGATCTGGAAGAAGAACTTGGCACGATTGATGGAATAGACATAAAAATTTTTGATTATCTTTAGTTGCGTTTTGGGCGGATTTAAGAATATTCTTTAACATCGCCACATCAAATTTATGAAGTGTTCGAGGCAGCTGAAATTACAGCTGCCTCTTTTTAAATATTTTGAAAACTAATATTGTACTTATTGCCATCTCCTGCTACCTTAACAGTAAGTAAATAAAACCGGACAGGGGTGTATTCATGGGGAAACAGATGAAAGCCGCAGTTTTGCACCGTTTTGGCGGGCCTGAAGAATTTAGGATTGAACAGGTTCCCGTACCTGAAATCGCAGCGAATGAAGTGCTGATCAAACTCAAGTATTCAGCGGTCAGCACTTGGGATGTGTATGAACGGGAAGGGGGCTATGCAGAAATGCTTGGGCTGGAACCGTCATTTCCGTATATCCTCGGTTCAGAAGGTGCTGGAACCGTAGAAGCTACTGGAAAAGATGTTGATCAATTCAAGACGGGTGACTCGGTTTATACGGCTTCTTTTCTGAATGCAAATGGAGGGACCTACGCTGAATACGCGGCTGTGGGTGCAGAGTATGTTTCCCTGATCCCGAAGCTGCTTGGGATGAAAGAAGCAAGTGCTATCTTAGGGGTTGGCTTAACAGCGCTTAGAGGCCTGGAAGATGTCTTGAGGCTTCAAAGGGGCGAAACAATTTTGATCATGGGTGCCAGCGGCGGAGTCGGCCACATGGCGGTGCAGCTTGCCAAATTGATGGGAGCAGAGGTAATTGCGGTTGCCTCAGGCGATGATGGCGTAACCTTGGTCCAGCAATTGGGAATTGAAAAAGTGGTGGATGGCCACAGTGAAAATGCTATGCAGCACATTAAGTCACTTGCACCGGAGATGGTGGATGCCGCCTTCTTCACGGCAGGCGGCAAACTGGTGCAGGACCTTCTGGAACTTGTGCGGAGCGGAGGGCGTATTGCTTATCCGAATGGCGTCCAGCTGGACGTCAATACTGCTGCAGATTTGAAAGTCAGTGCCTATAACGGAGAGCCGGACGGAGAAATCATCGCCCGGTTAAGTCATTATATTGAGTCAGAGGGGCTAACAGTACACATAGCAAAAGAGTTTTAACTTGAAGAAGTCCGATCAGCGCACGAAGCGCTCGCAAATCAGTATTCAGGAAAGCTGGTGGCGAGGATAACGGCAAATGAATGATTAGTGAATAAAAGTGAATAGAATTTCACCGATTTATTCGTTTTTAATCACCACTGTCCTAAACATTTTTTGTGCAAAGCGATACGATGCTACTGTGATCTTGGTTATTGAAATTCATTCGATATAAAATGAATGAATATTGAAGGATTCTTATTCAATTTCTAGTTTTGAATATAAATAAATGATTATTCATTATGGGTACGTTCTCCTGAAAAGCTATTCATCTTATTCATGGTTTTGTGATTTCTGCAATTAGATTCCAAAAGGAGATGAATGAAAATGAAGGAAGCGTCAAAAACCGTTGTTTTTGAAATTGAACGCAGGAACAGCACCAACGAAAAGTCATACTGGCAAAAGTTCGAAGTGCCGTACCGCACGAATATGAATGTCATTTCAGCTTTGATGGAAATACGCAGAAATCCGGTGAATGCAGAAGGTGAAAAAACGGCGCCCGTGGTTTGGGATATGAACTGCCTGGAGGAAGTTTGCGGTGCATGTTCGATGGTCATCAATGGCAAAGCGCGCCAGTCATGTACAGCACTTGTTGACCAATTGGAGCAGCCGATCCGCCTTCAGCCGATGAAGAAATTCCGGGTCGTCCGCGACTTGATTGTCGACCGCAGCACCATGTTTGATACGCTCAAGAGATTGAAGGCTTGGATTCCGATTGACGGAACTCATGACCTTGGTGAAGGGCCTCGCATGCCTGAACGCAAGCGCCAATGGACGTATGAATTGTCAAAGTGCATGACCTGCGGTGTTTGTTTGGAAGTGTGCCCAAATGTAAACGATAAATCTGAATTTATCGGTGCGGCTCCAATTTCCCAAGTGCGGTTGATGAATGCTCATCCGACAGGCGCCATGAACAAAGATGAGCGGTTGAATTTGCTGATGGCCCCAGGCGGAATCCAGCAATGCGGGATGGCGCAAAACTGTGTAGTATCTTGCCCGAAAGGCATTCCGTTGACGACTTCCATAGCAGCCATGAACCGGGATACAACCATCCAGATGTTCAGGAACTTCTTCGGCAGCGACAACATGGTTGGGTAGAAAAAATACTATTTTTAAAATCATAAATCAAGCCTGGACGAATCGATTAACCATTCGTCCAGGCTTGATTTTGTATAAAAAGGAACATCATTACATTCTGGATAGATTTCTACCACGATTTAAATTACAGCAAACAGTGTTTGTTCAGATACCTGGATATTCCCGGGCGTTTGTTGACGGCACTCCGAGAGAAGCGGTATCCTTATTTTCAATCAGGTAAAGTGATTTCTTTCAATAGAATGAAAGGCAATCCAAAGCCGCTCCATTTAGAAAATTTATCTGTTTTCATTGTCGCGAATTGCGAGATGAATCCCGGTTTATCCGAAGGAAGGGTGATGAATGGTAGATGAGAAAAATAATACCCTTATTGGCGGCCGTTTCGCTGTTGTCAGCTTGCGGCGGGACCTCAGCCGACAGCGACGGGGAACTGCTCATTTCGTCGGCATCCAGTTTGACAGAAGTGATGCTTTCTGCTGAAAAAGAGTTTAACAAGACTCATCCCGAAGTGGATGTGGCCTTTAATTTTGGATCCTCCAGCAAGCTTCGGAACCAGATCGAGCAAGGCGCGCCAGTAGATCTATTTTTATCGGCGAGTGCCAATGACATGGATATCCTGCAACAGGGCGGTTTGGTGCAAGAACAGACCATCCGAAATTTTGCGGAAAACCGGCTGGTGTTGGCGTCCGTTGATCGATTAGAGAAAACCGATCCGGAACAGCTGCTGAAGGATTCAAGCGGCATAGTGGCGGTTGGAGAACCGGAAAGCGTACCGATTGGTTTTTATACCAAAGAAGCGCTTAGCAGTATGGGGATATGGGATGCTTTGGCGGGCAAGTTGATTTTGGCAAAAGATGCACGCCAAGTACTGAGTTATATTGAAAGCGGCAATGCGGAAATGGGCATCGTCTATTCATCCGATGCCGCACGTTCACCAAACCTCCAAACAGCAATCGATTTGCCGCAGGGCAAACTGGAAATTGTTTACCCTGCAGCTATCACAAGTGAAGCAAAAAACATAGAAGCCGCGGAAGCTTTTTTGGCTTTCTTAACGAGTGAAGAAGGGCAAAAATTGTTGGAGGAATACGGCTTTGTGCCAGTTGAAGGAGCGCAGCCGGATGCCTGATGATTTATCGCCTTTTTGGCTATCGTTAAAAGTGGCTTCCATTTCCACTTTTTTTGTATTTATGGTCAGTCTTTTGCTTGCCCGTTTTATGGCCAGACGAAATTTCTTTGGAAGAAGTTTTGTGGAAGCGCTCATTCTTTTGCCGCTCGTTTTGCCTCCCACGGTCATCGGTTTCGGCCTGATTTATATGTTCGGGATAAACGGACCGCTCGGCAGTCTGTTGGAAGAGTGGTTCGGCATTCGCATTGTGTTCACTTGGGCAGGGGCGGTTATTGCGTCTTTTGTCGTGTCATTGCCGTTGATGTACCAAAGCACACTTGCCGCGTTTGAAAAAGTGGATCCGCGCTGGGAAAATGTCGCACGGACGATGGGGACATCTGAATGGCGGATTTTCCGGACCATCACCTTTCCGCTTGCCTGGCCGGGCATTTTTGCCGGGCTGATTTTGTCTTTTGCCAGGGGAATTGGGGAGTTCGGGGCAACGTTGATGATTGCCGGCTATATTCCGGGACAGACCGAAACAGTGCCGCTCGCCATTTATTTTGCTTATGAAGCGGGGCAAATGGAAAAAGCCGCTTTCTGGGTGCTGACGATTTCAGCACTGGGACTGGCCGTGATGTCGTGGTTGAATTATTGGCGCAAAAAGAATGAAGTCCGGCTCGGAAGGGAGTAGTAGCCATGTTGACAGTGAACATCAGCAAGCAGCTCGAACAGTTTGAACTGAACGCGGACTTTGGGATGAATCAGGAAATACTGGCGTTGATCGGTTCATCAGGCTCCGGAAAAACCACGTTGCTGAACTGCATTGCCGGCATTGTCCAGCCGGATAATGGAGAGATTTCTTTGAACGGGCAGCATTTTTACCGAAAAGGCCAAAAACCGCTAAAGATCCAAAAGCGGAAAGTCGGTTATCTGTTTCAGGATTATGCCTTGTTTCCGCATTTTACGATAGAGAAAAACATTCTTTTCAGTTTGGGCAGGAACGCTGATTTGTCCCATGTGAATGAATTGACCCGGCTTTTAGGAATCCAGAAACTGCTGTCGAAATATCCGCATCAAATATCAGGCGGCGAAAAACAGCGGGTGGCATTGGCGCGTGCGCTTGCCGCAAAACCGGACATCCTGCTCTTGGATGAGCCTTTTTCCGCGCTCGATGACGCGACGCGCAGCCGCTGCCATGACGAACTTCTGCGCATCCACGAACTTTGGAAGATTCCGGTGATCCTGGTGACTCACCGCATTGCCGATGCAGAAGAACTCGCCAATCGCATCGTCCGGATCGAAAAAGGCGTGATGAGTGAACAAGAATTGAAACAAGCATCCCTTATTTAAGAGAGATGCTTGTTTTTTTATATTTATGAAGCTTTGTTAACTGATTGAATATTATGATTTGATTCGCTGCTTTCCTTTCTTTTAATGCCGCTTTTTATTAAGATTAGAATAAGGCGTGATCAGCAACAGTTTTTTAAAAGAAGAACTGCGGAATAATGAACAAATTTGAATGCAGAAAAGAGGTGGCTGACTGTGGAAGAACGCTATTCCCGGCAAGTCCTGTTTAAACCGATTGGATCGTCCGGACAAGGAAATTTGGGTGAATCTTCAGTAGCCATCATCGGCTGCGGTGCTTTAGGGTCCGCCATTGCAGAAACACTGGCAAGAGCAGGCGTCGGGGAAATCCACCTCGTAGACCGGGATTATGTGGAACTGTCCAATTTGCAGCGCCAACAGCTTTTCACCGAAGAAGATGCGGAGCAGCTGACACCGAAAGTGGTTGCTGCTGAAAAAAGGCTGAAAGCGATCCGAACCGACCTCCGCTTGACCACGTATTTGGCGCATGCGGACGCACCGTTAATGGAAAAGCTGGCCGCCAGCTGCAGGTTGATCATGGATGCGACTGACAATTTTGAAACGCGGCTTCTGATCAATGACGCCTCCGTCAAATTCGGGGTCCCCTGGATATACGGGGCTTGTGTAGGCAGCTCGGGCGTCGTTTTTCCTTTTATCCCGAAAGAAACCCCTTGTTTCCGTTGTCTGCTGCCGGTATTGCCGGCAGTCAATCAAACCTGTGACACGGTCGGCATCATCCCGCCGGCAGTCCAAGTGACAGCCGCTCTTCAATGTACAGAAGCTTTGAAATGGCTAAGTGGAAACCGCGAGGCTATGCGAAAAAAAGTCCATTACTTTGATTTATGGGACAATATGCAGCACGATTTAGGCGTTTCACGCATAAAGAATCCCGAGTGCGCAACTTGCGGAGAAGAACCGGTCTTTCCGGCACTGGAGGCAAGAGGGCAAGGGTCGTATGCCGTTTTATGCGGCCGGGACGCCGTGCAGGTACTGCCGGATCCAGACCGTCCCATTTCGATGAATGCCGCTGAAAATATCGGCCGGCAAATGGGCGGCTCCGTTAACAGCACGCCGTATTTCGTGGAACTGAATGTGCACGGCAAAAGGGCCGTCCTGTTTAAAGACGGCCGCTTGCTGATCCACGGCATCCGGAATGTTGCCGAAGGCCGGAAATTTTATCATCAGTTGTTTGGCTGAAGCAAAAAGGAGAATTTGAATGTCGGAATCATTTGATCTGGAAAAGAACATCCGCATTGCCGTCTTGACGGTCAGCGATACCCGCACACCGGAAACCGATACAGGCGGAGCATTGATGAAAACCTTGGCAGAAGCGGCCGGCATCGAAGTGGCCGGCTACCGGATTGTGAAAGATGACCAAGCGGAAATCAAACGAGCGGTGGCAGAGTGGCTGGAAGAAAAGGATCTTGACGCTATTGTTTCAACTGGCGGCACGGGCATTGCCAAGCGCGATGTATCGATTGAAGCGATTGAACCCTTATTCGAAAAAGAAATTCCGGGTTTCGGCGAATTATTCCGTTTCTTGAGTTTTAGGGAAGACATCGGCACGAGAGCACTTTTAAGCCGCGCATCGGCAGGCGTGGCTTCAGATAAAGCCATTTTTGTCCTGCCGGGTTCACGCGGTGCAGTGAAGCTTGCAATGGAGCGGCTGGTGTTGCCGGAACTCGCCCATATCACTTTTGAACTGAACAAACACCGTCAGGCGCGTTCGTAATCGCCCGACTTGCCGCCGGTTTTCTCAAGCAGCATCGTCGGTCCGATGACCATTTCCTTGCCGGCTGCTTTGCACATATCGTAAATGGTGAGCGCAGCGGCAGAAGCGGCAGTCAACGCTTCCATTTCCACGCCGGTCGGGCCTTTCGTTTTGACCGTTGCGTAAAGCAGCACTTCGTAATGGGCGTTCGCTTCATCGACATTCCATTCGAATTCAATATCGACGCCGCTCAGTGCGAGCGGATGGCACATCGGGATGATTTGGGCGGTGTTTTTCGCCGCCATGATGCCGGCCACTTGGGCCACCGCAAACACGTCGCCTTTTTTATTGGTGCCGTCTTTGATTTGCTGGTAGATGACTTCGTTCAGAAGGACAGCCGTTTTGGCGCGTGCCGTCCGCACCGTATCGTTTTTTCCGGAAACGTCGACCATTTTGGCCCGTCCTTGTTCGTTAAAGTGTGTCAGTTCAGACATGTTTATCATCCTTTCCGGTTCTTAAAGTTAAGTATATCAGGAAAAATCGAGGAGTAGATATAGATGGTGGAACACCGAAAACCGATTCCGGTTTCAGAAGCTGTACAAAAAGTGATTGACCAAGCGCATCTGTTGGAGACGGAAACAGTGCCGCTCGAACAAAGTTACAACCGCATACTTGCAGAACCGATTGTCGCGGGACACCCCGTACCGCCTTTTGACCGCTCGCCGTATGACGGATTTGCGATCATCTCCAAACATTCAGCCGGCGCTTCCGGCGACAACCGAATCTGTTTCGATATCGTCGACCATATCGGCGCCGGAGCGGTGTCGGAAAAAACCTTATCCGGCAATCAAGCAGTGCGGATCATGACCGGTGCGCCGCTTCCTGAAAATGCTGATGCCGTCGTCATGTTTGAGCAGACGGTGGAATCGGACGGATTTTTTACCATCCGCAAACCGTTTGAACCGCTGGAAAACGTGTCGCTCCAAGGCGAAGACGTCGAGCAAGGCGAAACGGTCATTGAAAGCGGAAATTTGATCCATCCCGGTACCGTCGCCTTGCTGGCAACATTCGGCTACGCAACGGTCCGTGTAGCCAAGCACCCGGTCGTCGGCATTCTTTCTACCGGTACCGAACTGCTGGATGTATCCGAGCCGCTCGTACCCGGAAAAATCCGCAACAGCAACGGTCCGATGATCGCTGCACAACTGGCACGCATGGGAATCCCCTGCAAAACTTACGGCTTGTCGGTCGACAATCTGGACGAGAGTTTTGACATTGTAAAAAGGGCCGCTGAAGAAACGGACTGCCTGATCACCACCGGCGGCGTATCGGTCGGCGACTTTGACTTTCTGCCGGCCATCTACGAGCGCCTCGGGGCGAATGTCCTGTTCAATAAAGTCGCCATGCGCCCCGGAAGCGTAACGACTGTTGCGGTAGCGGATGGCAAATTTTTATTCGGCTTATCCGGCAACCCATCCGCCTGTTTTACCGGTTTTGAATTGTTCGTTCGGCCGGCCCTGTTAAAAATGATGGGAGCACAAAAATTGTATTTGCCGCAGACAACCGCCGTTTTAGCGGAAGACGTTCCGCAAGCGAATCCATTTACACGCTTTATCCGGGCAGTATATGATGGCCACACCATCAAACCCGCCGGCTTCAACAAATCGAACGCTGTGGCATCCATTGCAAAAGGCAATGCGCTGATTGTGTTGCCGGGCGGCACGAGGGGCTTTACAAGCGGAGACACAGTGGACGTCCTGCTGCTTGGCGTCGAGGAAGGCAGCGCTGCATGGAAGCTGTAAGGATTCTGCAAGTTGTCGGCTTTAAAAACAGCGGCAAAACGACGCTCATGAAGCGGTTGATTGAACTAACCCGTACTTCAGGGATGAAAGTCTCGGCAATAAAACATCACGGACACGGCGGCAGACCTGAGCTGCCGCCGCAGGAAACCGACAGTACGCAGTTTCTCGCAAGCGGCGCAGCCAGTTCGCTCGTTTACGGCGATGGATTGGTCCAGATGCATCTCGAGGAACCCGAAGCGGATCTGGAAAAATTCATCCGGTTCTCTCTATTGGCCAATCCGGATTTGATTTTAATTGAAGGTTTTAAGGCAGCTCCTTATCCGAAAATTGTGCTGGTCCGAAGCCCGGAAGATTGGCGGGAACTTGAAACCCTGTCGAATATCCAGCTGGTCATTGTGCATACAGGCGTGAAATTGGAAACTACCGCAACGCTGGAAGCGGATAATATAGAAGCAATCGCCCGTTTTTTTATCGAGTGGATGGAAGGTGAAAACGATGAAAGCATATAGTATAGTGACCGAACCGATCAACCCGCAACTTTACGCCGATTACGTGCTGCGTCCGGAAGCCGGCGCCGTAACGCTTTTCACCGGACACGTCCGGGAATGGACCAAAGGCGTAAAAACCTTGTATTTGGCGTACGAAGCCTACGTGCCGATGGCAGAGAAAAAATTGGCGCAGATCGGCCGGGAAATCGAAGAAAGATGGGAAGGGACCCAGGTGGCGATCGCGCACCGCATCGGCGAACTTCAAATCAGCGACATTGCGGTCGTAATTGCGGTATCCTCGCCGCACCGGAAAGCGGCTTATGAAGCGAATGAATACGCAATTGAACGCATCAAGGAAATCGTGCCAATCTGGAAAAAGGAAATCTGGAATGACGGCGAGGAATGGATCGGCGACCAGAAGAAAAAACCGGAAGGAGAAATGATATGATTACCATTCATTATTTCGCTGGAATCAAAGAACTGACCGGAAAGGCTCAAGAGACGCTGCAGTTTGCCGGGCAGACCGTGGATCAGCTGCGAAAAGAGCTTGCCGGCAAATATCCCGGTATGGATGAGAACTCAGTCCAAGTCGCGGTGAATGAAGAATATGCTTTGCCGGATGACGTCCTGTCAGAAGGCGATGTCGTCGCATTGATTCCGCCGGTCAGCGGCGGATGAGCCGGACGGTCGGAATTCTGCTTGCCGGCGGACTGTCCAGCCGCTTCGGATCGCCAAAAGCGTTTGCTGAAATAGATGGCCGCCTCTTTTATGAACGGGTTTACCAAGCGCTCGCCGCGGCTTGTGATCAGGTTGTCATCGTGACACGCCCAGAATTGATCGGCCGTTTTCCGGCCGGACTGGACGTCATAGCTGATTTGCCGGAAGTGGCTGGAAAAGGTCCGCTCGCAGGCATTTGTTCGGCAATGGAAGAGCGGCCGGCTGAACGGTATCTCGTGCTTCCATGTGATATGCCTTTCATCGGACCGAATGAAACACAGGCGTTGATGCAGCTGTCATCACGGGCTGACGTCACGGCGGTTCAGACAGCAGCAGAAAAAATTCCCCTGTTCAGTGTATGGAATGGCAATTCGAGCCAGGAATTAAGGAAATTTATTGAATTCGGCAATTTGAGCGTATTCGCTTTTTTGGAAACGATCCATACGGAATGGGCAGTGTCTTCGCTAATCCATAAAGACCCTGCCGTATTCCAAAATATAAATACCCGCATCAACTAGAAAGGGAGGGCGTTAGCATGGAAAGGCAAGCACTAAAAGACCAGCTGGGACGTCCGATACGCGATTTGCGGATTTCTGTCACCGACCGCTGCAATTTCCGCTGTTCATACTGCATGCCAAAAGAAGTGTTCGGCGACGATTATGCATTCTTGCCGAAACAGGAATTGCTGTCCTTTGAAGAAATTCACCGGCTGACCCGAATCTTCGTGTTGATGGGCGTCAAGAAAATCCGGTTGACCGGAGGAGAACCTTTGCTGCGCCGCGGCCTCCCGGAGCTGGTGAAGAAAATCTTCTCGGTTGAAGGTGTGGAAGACGTAGGGCTGACGACGAACGGGTTATTGCTGAAACAGCACGGACCGGCGCTGTTTGATGCGGGGCTCCGACGGCTGAATATCAGTCTGGATGCACTCGAACCGGATCTGTTCGGAAAGCTGAACGGCCGTGGTGTCGGCTCTTCACCGATCCTCCAAAATATCGACTTTGCCAAAGAGCTGGGTTTTGAAATCAAAGTCAATATGGTGGTACAAAAAGGCGTCAACGAAGCGGAGATTCTGCCAATGGCTGCCTACTTCAAGGAAAAAGGCATTACGCTGCGCTATATCGAATTCATGGATGTCGGCACCGACAATGGATGGAGCTTTGAAAAAGTCGTCACCAAAAAAGAGATTTTGGAAAAGCTCCTGTCTGCCTATGAACTGGAACCCGTCGATCAGGATTATTTCGGAGAAGTGGCGAAACGCTACCGCTATAAAGGCGGCGACTCGCAAGTCGGCTTTATCACTTCTGTTTCGGAATCCTTCTGTTCATCGTGCACACGCGCCCGCCTGTCATCTGACGGCAAATTCTATACGTGCCTGTTTGCCACCGAAGGGTTCGATATCCGCGAACTTCTTCGGAGCGGCTTGGAGGATCCGGAACTGCTGGAAGCAATCAGCCGTGTATGGGAACGCCGGAGTGACCGGTATTCGGATGAACGGACGGAACAGACAGCGAAATCGCGCAAAAAGATTGGCATGTCGTATATCGGCGGGTAAGGAGTGGCATAAAAACTTCCTCCTGCTTGGTAGAAAGTGAATTCACTTAATAAACGATGAGAAACGAGGCGTATTTCTAATGGAAATATTCCTCGTTTTTTTTATTTTGACTTGCAAGTGAGGTGTCCGGAAAAGCAGGTGAAGTTTGGCGAACGTTCGGAATGCGTTTTGACATGTTTACGAACGGTCTTTAAATTACATATAAATTAATTATAAAGCGCTTTGAAATTTTCTGATTATTGGTAATATAGCTATATACATATTGGGATTAGATAGAGGATGAATGCAGTCCGTATAAAGGAAATTAAACAGAAAGTAGGAGAATTAAATGAAAGCTAAAGAAATCGTAAAGAATTTTGGTTTTGAAACAGAAGATGAACCAGTTAGCATCTATCCGTTTTCGCCAGTTTACCGGATGATACGACCTGAAGGCGACTTTATAGTCAAAAAAACGCAGCACCCAATCGAGAAAGCAAATCGCCTCATGAGATATACAAAAACATTAAACGAACAAGGTGTAGATGTGGTAATTCCGTCAAAGATTCAAGCAGAAAATCCAAGGACTTTCGGTGAAGAAACCTACGTCGTTTATCCTTTTGTTCAAGGAGTGCCTTATACGGGAAAGGAGTGGGAGATCAAAGAAGCAGGAAGGTTGCTTGGGCGAATTCACGCATTATCTCCAACTGATAATAAATATGAATTGGATATATACGATGTATTTGATTTCACTGAAAATGAAGTTAAAGAGAGCTTCCAGCATATTGTGCAAAATGCAGCTCCTTACGGATTAACTATTAAACCAGAATTAGAAATCCAGCTTCTGCAAGCGGTTCGTCAACAAGAGGAATTGAAGCAAGCCGGATTGTTTTCCGTCGCAACACCGCACGATTTCAAAGCGAATAATCTTATTTATACCCCACAGCCTTATTTGATTGATCCGGATAATGCTGGATGGGTTCCGCGAATATTTGATCTGGCACTCGTCCTGCTGCTGTTTCATAATGAACTGGCCTCTGCTCCAGACCGACCGTTTACCGAACAGCAATGGCATTTGTTTCTAGCGGGATACGGGGAATCCGTAAACTTATCGCATGAGGAGAAAATGAATTGGCCGAAAGCACTGGACCACGTTTTCCTGGATGAAGTGATATGGCTGATGGCGGATGTAGAAGAAGATTGGCAGAATCCGGCGCAGCGCGCTTTATTTAATCGCCTTATTCAAGTGTTCTTGAACTCGGAAGAATTCGACTTAATTTAAGTGATGTGCAGTGGATCGAATCAAAGGGAAGTGGGAGTTGAATGTAACTTAAGTGCAGTTAAGTTACATTCAAAATAAATATATTATCTTTTATAAAAGTTTAAGAGAAAATGAAATTACTAGGAAAAAGCACTAAATCGAAGGGGGAAAAGATGGTGTCTAAAATAAACATTACTCTAGAAGCTTTAAAGAAGCGCCTGGATTCAAAAGGCCTTCTGGAAGTTCAACAAGAAGATGGATATGTTACAAAAGTGAAAATGAATTTTAATCCCCCGGCAACAGAAAGTGAACTGCAGAAATTGCCATTTACTGTACCCGAAGACTACAAAGAGTTTCTGCGGCTGCACAATGGCGGACTTATTTTTAGCCATCCCCAATATGGTAGCGGATTTGAACTTTTTACCATTGATGAGATATTGGAATACAGAGCCATTCCGGGTTATGACTATCCGGATAATTGGTTTCCAATCGCCTATGGATATGATGGCTGTTATTTGATTGTGACAGACAAAGTGGTGGGCAATGGCTATCTCTACGTGATGGATACCGGTTATAACTTCGAGGATAATATGTATATTGGCATGAACTTCGAGGACTGGCTTGAAAAGTTCGTCATCGCGCAAGGATCGAAATTCTGGGAATGGGGATTCATTATTCCATAAATAACCGAGTACGAATCGCTTTGACGAACGAATAACGGCTTTTTTGGAAGTTAACATTGAAAAATCGGTCATCACGGATGTGGAAGTGGATTCCTTTAGAGGGCTAAAAATTCTGATGTCGGAAAGTTACGTACTGGAAGTGTTCCCGGACTCATCGAATGGAAGCGAGATCGGGAATTCTGGCGACTTTTCAATCGTCGGAAAGGTAGTCCACATTTTGTCGTTTCCGGCAATGGAGTAGAATATATCTGAGTTAGGTTAAAGTACGTAAGATAAGTAAGTCATTCAATCACCCAATTCCATTCGCTGTGTTAGAAAATCCATCGAAACTGATTTCAAACGAAAATAGGATACATTCAAGTGGCTATACCATAGGGGTTGAAAACTCGCATTTCAATAGGAGTTGGGTTTACCCATCAAGCGTTATGGAAGGAAAAAAGCTTGTATAAATCCAGAGTTGGAAATATTTTAACCGTTAGTAACCAGCTTCGTATTTGCAGGGAAATGATCGCTGCTTAGGAGGTAATTCCAAAAACACTATATGATTGGAGGTAGGTTGCTTATGAAAAACATAAACACCCAAGCGTTATGAAGGTAACTGAAAAACAAAAAAATATTTTTGTTTTAGTGCTGGCAATCCTTGCACTTATCTACTCCATTACGGGGATTATACATGAAATAGTATTATCATGGTTTGTGTTTATTTACAGCCTGTCGATTATTCTCTATATTATCTTCACATTAAAGGACTGGAATAAAACCGAATAATGTAGAAAATGCCTTTCCAATTGTTGGCGGAAGGGCATTTATGTATTTTCTTAACGAGCAGTGACATGGCTTAGCAGAAAAAAACTGACTGGGTAACCATAATTATATTAAACATGGCTTCACAGGCTTTGTAAGATCTCATTTAAAATGAATTAGGTTTACATATCTTCACTTATACGAAGATGAAATTTAATAAGATAAGATAAGAAAAGCAGAGGAACTGAACTTTTGAAGAGGATCCATCTGCTTTTTGCGTTCCTTTATTTTTTTACTTCGACTCCATTATGCAGGTTTTCTATCCGTTCTTTTCAGGAAAACGACGGTGAACAACGCCAGGATACCAATTGTTACGGACAAAATAGCGAATTTAGCAGACAGAAAAGGATCCCATACCGGCGGCTGGAAGAGGAAGATGTGCGGCCACGGCATGTATTCGCCCAAGGTCACCACTTCCAGAACCGTGAAAATCAGGCCCACTGTGAGTGCAATCTCGATATTCTTGATCCAGACGATCAGAGAAGTGCCTAAAAACTGATAAAACAACAGCAGCAAAAAGAAATGGAAAAAGTTGATTAAAGGCAGTTCCCCGATTCCATACTTCAAGATGAGAGCGACACTTAGAATCAGGACGCCGATGGCATTCACGACATAATAACGGATAAAGTCCACAGGGAATCGCTTGGCGTAATAAGGAGCCAAGGTTTCCTGTGCACCTTCTTCGTATAGTTCGCTTAGGCGGTACATGAGCCACCAACATGAAAATGGAATGAATACGCCTTGGATAATAATCACATTGTTATAGATTCCTGCTTCTTCCCGTGGAAAAAAGAGGATGAAAAGCAAGGCGGTGATAAACACGAGAATTGGGACGAAGAATGTCAAACCCATCGTTTTCCGGTCAAAGAGGAAAGATTGGTAGATAGTTCCGATGAAGTCTTTCATCGGTTCATGCCTTTGACGACAGCCAGATAGCCATCCACCAATCGGGGTTCGACGGATATTGCATCGCTTTCGCTTTTCGTTGAATAGACCCGAAGGCACATCCCGTTGCTTTCTTCTGTGATTTGCACCACTTCTTTTTGGTTCATGATGGCGTCCAAGTCGCTCGGCGCAACTTGGTATTCCCATACCTGCCCTTTGGCGCGGGCTTTCAGTTCTGCCGGCGATCCTTCGAATAACACGCGGCCTTCTTTCAACACGCCGATTTTCGTGCATAGAAATTCGATATCTTCCACGATGTGCGAGGAAATGACGACTGTCCGTTCCGTTCCGAGATTGCGGAGAAGGTTCCGAAACCGAATCCGTTCTTCGATATCCAGCCCAGCCGTCGGTTCATCGAATAGCAGAATCGAAGGGTCTCCCATCAGTAGCTGGGCAATCCCCACCCGTTTCCGCATGCCGCCGGAAAGCTCAATCATCTTTTTGTTCTCGTGGCCCTGCAGGTTTACTTGTTGGATTACTTGCCGGACTTTCACTTGCCGTTCTTGTTTGTTCATCATCCCTTGCAGCATCGCAATATGGTCTAACGCTTCTTCCAAGCCGATATTGGGGTAGACCATGAAGTCCTGCGGCAAATAGCCAATCAATGTGTTCTGTTTGACGTACTTGCCTTTCCGGTAATTTTCTCCCTTCATTTCCACCTGTCCGGCATTCATGGAGATCAGGCTCGACAGGATTTTCATCAACGTCGTTTTTCCGGCGCCATTCGGACCAATCAAGCCGTAGATGCCTTCCAGCTGCAACGAAACATCCGACAGAATGTGGTGTTTTTTTATCCGCTTCGATACGCCATTGATCTTTATCATCTTTTTCCTCCCTTGAATTCTTGCAGGAGCTGTGCGGTGTCGATCCAACTGCCGGACACTTGCTCCATCTCTTTGTACCACAGAACCAAAAATTCGGTTTGCTCGTTTTTTTCCATCGAATAGAAGTCTGCATAGATTCGGGCAATCACCTTTTGGATTTCTTCATCGTGCTTCTCCATCACTGTGAAAGAAGGAACGACTGGAGGTGTAAAATCTGCATCCAACACAAGCCCTGTTTCATTTTGCAGATGAAGCGTAAGCAGTTCATTGAAAACTAAGATTTGTTCGGGTGACATCCCTAGCCGTTTATCATGGTTCCACAGCAGTGCATTCAGATAAATGCCGGGAATTTCATGGGTTGTGGAACTGACGTTGATATTCGAACCGCTAAAGTAAAGCAAATGATCACTGCTCAAGTAACCCGTGTTCCATTCCTGCCGGAGCGCCAGCAAAGCGATTTGGTTTGGCAACTCCCCAGCATCTAAGTGGAACATTTCAAGCAATTCCTGGTGGACGCGAGCTAAAGACGGTTCGAACATCTTCCAATCGGCGGAAATGTCGGACCAGGAGTTGGGATGGAGGACGGTTTGTTCGCCCAATTCTGCCTCCGTCAGCATGCCCCCGAGAACGGAAACGCCGCCGGCCACTTCGCCGCTGTACCGGTTTTTCCCGTCTGCCGACAAATTGGTGTAAAGCGGCAAATCGCCTTCCACCGCCAGCGTGTAGGAAATGACTTGGTCTGTCTGAACGGAATGCAGGTCAACACCTTCATCGTAAATGGTGTCGAAGACAAACGGCGGATGGTCTGTTTTGGTTGGAATCCAGCTGAACGCATTCGGAAGGAACAGGTAGTCTTCCGAAACCGGCACCAGCGCCGAATCGTTCAGGGTATAGGAAAACGTCAGTTGGTCCGTCAAGCGCTCCCCGTCCCGTTCCACGAAGACAAAATCGCCTTGATTTGTATACGGCAGCGTCTGTCCCTGCTGGTCCGTTACCTGGGTGACTTCGAATCCATGATAAAGGACGAATCCAAGGGTCGTTGTGCGGATATCCGAGAGGGCCACCGTTGTTTGAGCTGTTACCGGCCCTCGGGCATCCAGCTGAATGGTGTAATCCTCCACTTCATACTGCAGAAAAACCGGCTCCATCTCGTCGGGAATATCTTTGTAATACTGAGCTTCCGCTTCCAAATCCGCAAAGCTGAACGCAAGTTTGCCGCCGGTAAAAATATACGGGAAAAGAAGCGTATTGATCGAGACTAGCGAAACGCACAAGAGCGTTAGTGTGAATTTTTCCCAGGAGGTGCGGGTGGTTTTCATCAATATCAACGCCATGAGAAGCACAACCGCCAGAATCCAAAAAATGATCTTTGCATAGACGGAAAGCGACACATTATATCCCAGCAAGTCAATAAAAGGCGATTCACTGCTCAACGGACCGATATACAGTAAGCTTCTCGGATCAGAGAACGGGATTTGATGAAAATACTGATGAAACAAAGTTGTATTCATGGGACCAATCACCAACCAGACGACAATCATGAAGACCAGCCCCAATTTGTGTTTTCCGAACAGCAGCGCGGTCAGGATTCCGATGCCAAAAGCGAGCAGAAACGGCAAGTACCAGTAGACGGTCATGTAAGATGCCGTCTGCGTGTAGAAAGAAGAATACGGAATGCCGGATAACCGGAAATAGAGGGAGATCAAGACGAACTGCAGCCCGATGCAGCCGGCCGTGAACAAGGCATGGATGCTAAACAATGCGCCGATTTTCAGTAAGGTGATACGGAACGTCCCCATGAACAGGTTGCACGCTCCAAAACGAAATTCGTTGGAGAAGGCCCTGTAAAAGTAGACAAACAGCAGTAACAGGACGGCTTGTACAATCATCATCATTTCGCCGACAAAACTGCCGTAGCGCATGTAATCGAACGGTTCCAGGATACCGAGTACAATGCGGGTCAGCAGCATCCCGACCATAAAGATCAGGGTTCCCATGTAAAAAGGGCTTTTCAATAATTGCTTGGAATAAAAGACAAAGAGGTTCAGGAATAACTTCATAAACTGGAGACACCCGCACTTTCTTAGAAATCGACCGAAATGTGATGATTCAGATCCGGCTGGTAGAAAGCACCGGTTATTTCAGCTGAATTTATAAATTCCGTAATTGTGAAATTGCTTTATTGGAAAACTTTGAACTTCTGTCTTGAATATGTATTCGTTTTCTTAATAGGATTTTCCAACTACATACTCTCTTTATCATGTTGGTTATTTCTAGAAAAATCAATATTTTTCTAGAAATAGGAAATAAGAGGAGGGAAAGAAGGAGTTGGATTTCTCTAAATAGATTTTTCGAATTATTGCTAGGGCACTAGGAAAATTGCGGAAGACTTGTTTTTATTATGAAGGAAAGAATTTGGACACATCTTATTGGATGTTTCGGTTTATATATGGGGATTATTAGTAGCAGCAGAAAATAGAATGCAATTGAAGGAAGAAGAAAGAGAAGATGCTTTTATTTGATCATTATCTCTTCCTTTTTGTAAGTTAATATTGGCTTTTAAAAACAGTTATCCATATTCATACTCGGCTCAAGAAACTTTTGTGAATTTAAATCGTTCCTAGTAAAGTATGTAAATTTTTTACCAAATGACCGGTAAAAGGATAGAGGCTTAAGTTATTTGTGTCAGCTTTTAGGAGAAGACATTAATGGAGAATATACATAGGTGAATCAGGGCACATACATCGTGTGTGGAGCTGCTGAATCAGGCAGCATCGAATTTGAGGATAACGAAATTGCGTTTGGGTCTTAAGTTAACAATTTAGGAATGTTTACACTTCCTTAAGAAATATAGGCACAAATATAGGAACTGCTGAGGAGTGTCTTACTAAATCGGTCAAAGTACCAAATTATCCATCATAAGCCATTGCCTTTGAGTAATTCATACAGCTAATTCCTCGATCTAATTTGAGAAAGGACGGATTATTTATGAACTATTCAAGTCAGGTTGAAGCAGAGCAAGCGCTAGTGGGCGTGCTAAGCGGAAAGAGTGGAGATAATCCATTTCCGATATTTGAGCAGTTAAGACAAATTGGATCAGTTGTACAGTTGCCATTTCCTATGGGAGAAACGAATAACCGCGCATGGGTGGTTACACATATGGAAGAAGCGCTGAAAGTTCTCAAAGATCAAGACCACTTTTGTGTAGATCCGAAGTCGATTGATCGAAATAGTACCATCAAGGAATCTTTAACAGGAAGTTCAGACTCGGCTGGTTCGAATATGTTTTTAACTAACTCCTTAAACGCAATTGACCAGCCGGACCATAGACGGCTGCGCGCACTCGTATCTAAAGCGTTCACACCGAGATACATGGAAGGTTTGCGTCCCCGTGTCCAAGAATTAGCAGATGAATTGCTAGATCAGGTACAGGACCGGGGAGAAATGGATTTGGTAAAGGATTACGCCAACCTTTTACCGATTAACGTTATTTCCGATATGATCGGGGTCCCTAAATCGGATCATTCATTAATCCATAAGTGGTCGGAGGGAATTGCTAACGGTCTTGGTGTAGGGACAGTTGATCCAAAAACTGCTGAAAACCTAAAAGACTTCGGCAACTATATCAAGCAGCTTACAGAAGACAAACGAAAGCAGCCCTCTGATGATTTGATCAGCCAATTAATCTCAATTGAAGAGCAGGGAGATCGGCTGGATGAAGCGGAGTTGATCTCGCTTGTTCAGCTGCTGATTTTTGCAGGACACGAGACCACTTCAACCTTAATTTCTACGGGTACTTTACTCTTGTTGGATCATCCGGAGCAATTAGAAATACTTAAGGCAGACCTTAGCCTGGTACCGTCTGCAGTAGAAGAATTGTTGCGTTTTCATGGCCCTTCAACAACCGCTGGGCCACGGTATGCCCTTAAGGATCTCGAACTTAGCGGGCAGGAGATAAAAAAAGGAGACATGGTTTTCCCATTATTGAAATCAGCCAACCGTGACGAGCGACAGTTTGAAAATGCAGAAGAGCTGGATATTACTCGTGGTATTAAACGCCATCTTGCTTTTGGGCAAGGTGTCCATATGTGTTTAGGTGCACCTCTGGCACGAGTGGAAGGGAATATTGCATTCACCACACTGCTAAAGCGCATGCCGAACTTGCAGCTCAACGTCCCACGGGAGGATGTTCACTGGAAATTTAAGCTTGCCGCTCAAAGTCTGGCCTCTCTTCCAGTAAAATTTTAAGAAGGAAGCTTTGGAATTACAGAATGATCTCTTCATGTGGTTGTGAAATCCTTGCTCCGGCATCACTCCGCTAGCTTTATCGTTCCTTCACACTGTCAGCTGGAGGTGGAAACGAAGTGCCGAAACCCCACTCATTAGGCGGCTAATTGCTGCGAAGGCAGTGGGTGCTGCAACTTAGAGAGAAATGGTCTGCATACGAAGTCTTAACGAAAGACAAGAAAATTCATAATAGAATTTTCTTGTCTTTTTAATTTGGAAAGCATACGATACAAACACTTGAACACAGTTACATGTAGATTATGAAAAGAATGTTAGTTTCATTGTCCAAAAATTTGTAGGCGATCAGTGGCGGAGGTGAAATATTCCATCATGAAATCAGAGCAAAGAATAATGATTATCCAGGGATTTCTCGAGCAGGCTGGTCCGGATGCCATTGAGAACATTGCCGCCTTTCTAAAAGATGAAGATCCTTACGTTATGTGGATGGCCATCGAAGCTCTTGGAACATTACCGATCAGCGAAAAAATCAAAAACATCCTGCTTCCCCTGACCGACAATCCGGATGAAGAAATTCGGTTTAAAACACTCGAAGCACTGTGGGGTTATACGCGAGACGCTGTTTTAAACGCCGTGGTCAATCGATTGAAAGATGACGATGAACTCGTGCGTATTTCAGCGGTGGAAGCAATTGGTTCTAATGAATTGGTCAGAAGACGAATCGAAATGGCTCTTGCAAGAAAAAATGATAATTTCAAAAGACGACTTTAGGTAGTTTTAGAGTCGGAATTGTAAAATGCGTACATATCACCAAGTTTTCGGTAGGCGCTGTAATTTCAATCAAAAAAACGAAAGAGGAAGAAGGACGCCGAATGGCATCCGTCTTCCTCTTTCGTTTGCTATAGTATAGCATTTTCCTTTTAGCTAAAGGCAGGGCTGTCAGTTAAGAAACTTGCAATTCTCTGTTAATCTTTCCAGTCAAAATGCTTTTCGTTCGTAAATAACAGTTGAAACAGTCCAGGATGCTGCGTAGATTACTAGGATTATGAAAGCAGGAACACCGTATAAAGCAGGCGCAGACACGCTTGCGATAAAATCGGTTATCGATGGAATATGTTCCGCTGCATTTGATAGGATCCATTGCATCAACCACGTCAACAAAACAAAGCTGATTAAAATGACAGTAGTGATAGAGCCTGGTTTGAAAACCTGAAACAATGGAAATGTCAACGCAGCAAACAGGAGGAATAACCCAGTGCCGATAGCAATATCTGTTAGCGCAAAAGGCTTGTTGAAGATGAACATCACCAAACTAGCGAGCCCGATGGAAAGCACCATATATATGACCGCGCCAAGATAGCGCGCTGTGATGATTTCCTTGCGGGTATAGGGGAGTGAATTCAAAAGAATATTCGTTTCCGCTTTTTCATCATAGGCATAAGCATTGAAGGGGATGAAAATACTGGCGACAAGGAAGATGAAAATCGGGTTCATCCCCAGCACCACAAAAAACAGAATGAACGGCAGGAAAATGAATAACTGTTTTTTTTGCAAAATGGCATCGCGCCTGATCAGATTAAGCACCTCGTATGTCCCCTTTCGCATAATACATAATGTCTTCTAAAGAAGCCGGTTCGATGACCACGGTGTCACCAAAGATTGTTTTTACTGCAGGCGGGTCGTCTGTCAATGCCTCGAATCCTGTTGGGGCGCGGTGTACTTGGACAAAAGCCTTTTCTGTATCCCGATCCAACAGATTCAGTCCACCTTTAACGAGCGCATAGTTTTCTGCCACTTCATGGATGGATTGATTGAATATCAATTCGCCGTCCTGCAAAAAGGCGATATAGTCTGCGATGCGATTGAGGTCGCTCGTGATATGCGTCGAGAAGAAAATCGTCCGGCTGCCATCAATCAGCAATTCCTGAAGCAGATCCAGCAACTCCCTTCTGAATACCGGATCCAGTCCTGCTGTTGGTTCATCCATAATTATCAGTTCCGCATGATGCGACAGAGCGATGGCAAGTGACGCCTTCATCTGCATGCCTTTTGAAAAAGTCTTCACTGCCTTGTTCATCGGCAGTTCGAACTTTTCAATATAATGATGGAATAATTCATCATCCCACCGCTCATATGCAGGCCCGACGATACGTTTGATGTCTTTCAGATTCAGTCCTTCAAAAAATACATTGCCGTCGTAGACGAAGCCGATGCGTTCTTTGATTTCCTTTTCATGAGTTTTGTAATCCATGCCGAAAACTTTTACTTCACCAGCATCCGGTCGCAGGAGGTTCATCATCATTTTGATCGTCGTTGATTTGCCCGTCCCATTCTTTCCGATAAATCCGGTGACAAAACCTTGTTTCACTTGTAGATTCATCCCTTCTATAGAAAAACCTTTGAACCGTTTTGTGATATTATTCATTTCCACTGCGTATTCCATCGTTTCACCCCTCGTATAAAATCTTCATCAAATCCTGTAGTTCTTCCAGTTCCAATCCGATTTCATTGCTGTTTGCAATCACTGCGCCGAGCTGTTCTTCGATGACCTTCAGTTTTTTCTCCCGTACAACCTCCAGGTTTTGTTCTGCTACAAAAGAACCTTTGCCGACGATTGAGTAAATAAATCCCGACTTCTCCAATTCCTCATATGCACGCTTTGTGGTAATAACGCTGATCTGCAGATCTTTTGCCAGTTTGCGCATGGAAGGGATGGCTTCTCCTTCCTGTAATTCGCCGGACAGGATGAGTGATTTCACCTGATGTACAATTTGTTCGTAAATAGGGCTTTTCGAACTGTTGGAAATAATGATTTGCATACTCTCCATCTTCTTTCTTCCTGCACTTATCGATCTTGTCGCTTGAAACCAGTTTCAATTCAATTTTAACCAAAAACCAATAGTGTATATACTCTATATATACAATATATACATATGTAAATAAGTTTGCAACTATTTATTGAAAGGATATGGGCTTTATTTAGATAATTTTAGGAATTCCGGTTTTTTAACTTGTCATTTCCAAAAAAATAGGTGTAGGAGATACTAGTTGTCTGAAGTTTTATTTCCTGATTAAATTTATTGAATGTTTAATCTTTCTGTAACTTCACATGTTAATATTATTTACAATAAAGCTTTAGCAATTTATGAAGTTACAAGCCTGAAGATAAAGTTCAATACACAGGTTTCTGGTTAAAAATTTTAAATAGCATAATAAAGTTTGACACTGAAATTAGAGTGGGAGGTATTTTGCGATTGTGAAGAGTTTACCCGATGAATACGATTTACTGGCATTGTTCGAATGCGAACCGGTCTTGCGTGATACCCAAACAAAGAATCTGCCTTTTTACTATAACCAAGCCACATATCGGTTTTCGAATGAGGAAGAAGCTTTCCTGGTAATCCTAGAGCCCGCATATGGAGAAGTTAAAATACAAGTGAACCAGAAATCGACAAACAGGCTGATTTCCCGCCTTGATTTGAAAAGGGTGGATTCGCTTGAAATCAAGGCGGATTCTAAAAAATCCTCAAGTATTTTGCTGACCTTGGGAAGCGATGAAACCTTTCAAACCCTAGAGATTCAATTTAAGCCGAATTTCAAATTAATTCTTCAAGACCATCTGGAATACTAATGGTTTCAGGTGAAATGCATGCAGTTATTCGACTGTATTAAATGAAGATGGATTGCTTTCCAATTTACATAAACGGTTATAAATCACTGCAGTTATACCGTATGGAGAAAGGGATGATTTGATGATCTGGTTTAGTTCTATAGTGCTTTTTGTTTTTATTGGCTCATTTGTATATGGGTTGATAAAACAACTCCGTTATTCTGCTTTGCTAAAACGAACGGTCGTGCCATACACTGAAGCCGGCAAAAGATTGCTTTACGGCAACTATTTATACAGCTTTACATTTGCCGGTTTCATGGTTTTTGTCTTGTTGAATGCTTTTGTTTTTTGGGGGATTTTTCCCCGAATGCAAAGCATGGGCAATGCAGCCAGCCTCATCGCTATGTTATTTCTTTTGTTGATGGCTGTTTCCAAATTTGTTTTGATTCCTAAAAGCGATAAAAACTTCCTGGCGTAAACGGAATTCAATTGTGACTGGTTTCTATTCAGGAAATGATTTCAATTTAACAAGGAAAATGCACTAATGATGCTAAGCAATAATGGGAAAATCAAGCTTCAAGTCATAAAGAAAATGGTGAAATGGAATGGATCCAAGCAAAAAATTTGTATTTAATATCGAAAACCAAGAATGGCTTTATGAGAAGGAGGAAGAAGATTTATGTTCCCACGGAGAAATCCACCTCAGCGTTAACGGAACTATCATTACCCAATCCGGAATAGAAGAGGAATGGGGAATCAGCGAATCCGCTTTAGCTTTATTGCGGACCATTGATAACGATTATGTGTGCCATCCCGCTGATGAGGAAGGGTTAATACTTCATGGATGCGGAGCGATTTTGATGATGGGCTGCCCGATTTCCATCCATTGGACAGTTAAACATACGGGGGATCAAGTCCTATTATCGGATTTTGTGAAAGTCGCGACAAGCAATCCTGAAACAGGAAGTGTTTATTACCCGGGGCTACATGCAGCTCTGGGTAAAAACGAATATAAAAAGCAAATTGTTCAGTTCGCTTTACAAGTGAAGAAGTTCTTTGATGCCTCAAAAGACAAGCGGATTACAGACGATTATGACCGTGAAACATATCAAGAATTCTGGGATGAATACAATCGTTTATTGGAAAATAATTGGCTTGATCCAAATGGCGACTTGTAAAGGGAATCTCCTTCAAATCTCCTTAAAAGCAAAATATGCGGACGATTGTTCGAAGTTCGCTATCGGAAAAAGGTGTAGAATTCATGAAGAAAATTAATAAAGACTTTGCAGAAAGAGCTTTGAAAAGGCTTCTTATTGGAAGCCAATTGGACGGTTTGCAATTTGGCGCTGGTCCCGGAGCAGTACGTGCCTGCTTTGCCCATTATTCTGAGCAAGATCCAGATACGTTGTGGTTGAACATTGAGGTAAGAAAAATAGCAGTTATCTCTGATCAGAATCGATTGATGTCAATTTCCACAGAAAAATTGAAAGAGCTGAATGAGGAAGATTCCTTTCAATTGCTGCTGAAACATCGGAGAGAAAGAGTGGATGATGTCTGGCTGGGGGAAGATTCCCCGCATTTGTATCTTTCGTTTGAGTCCGGGAAGGTCTTATATATAAACGGCCAAGATGAGGATTACGAATGCTGGCAAGTTGGAGATCAATTTGGGTATGGGGACGGTGACTGGTTGATAGTAGCCGTTCCAGAAAATGAGATCGCTGCCTGGAGTCCGGAAGAGTTTAAGTGAGTGTGATTTTGCAACTTTTATCCAGAATGCTTTAGCAAGACAAGCAAACAGAGATTTCACATGCACAAGGAGGTAAAACTATGGAGAAAAACAACTTGCTCCGAATGGATAATGTTGGCATCGTGGTAGAATCGCTGGATGGCGCAATCTCATTCTTTGAAGAAATTGGCTTGAAGCTTGAAGGACGATCCATTATTGAAGGAGAATGGGCAGGACGCGTAACCGGATTGGGTTCTCAGCGTGTCGAAATTGCGATGATGGTTACCCCGGATGGCCACAGCCGGCTTGAACTGTCGCGTTTTCTTACCCCGCCGATGATTTCAGACCACCGGACCGCTCCTGTAAATGCCCTCGGCTATTTGCGTGTCATGTTCACCGTTGAAGACATTGACGAAATGGTAGCCCGGCTCTTGAAGCACGGCGCGCAGCTCGTTGGCGAAATTATCCAGTATGAGGACGCCTACCGGCTCTGCTACATTCGCGGTGCCGAAGGGCTTTTAATCGGTTTGGCAGAACAACTCGGTAGTAAGTAAGGAACAGCCCATCTTAGTCTTACCTGAAAATTTTTCGGATTTCTTTTGTACGTTTTAGAACCCTTCCCGAACGTTCATGAAAGAAGACCGGATAAAATTCGGCTGCATGAACATGTCGGGTAGGGTCTGTGCAACTAAACATGAGAGGATGAACATCAGTGAATATCACTCCAACATTCCTAAACACTGTTAAGACCGTAGAAGAACTGCGGGAAATCACCGGCCAGCCGAGCCAACTGGTGAACAATAAAGTCATTTCCTATTTGGATGAACATTGTATGGACTTTATCGCCAAATCTCCTTTTCTCACGATTTCTACAGCGGACGCCTCCGGTAGATGCGACGTCTCGCCGCGCGGAGACGATGCCGGGTTTGTCTATGTGCTGAATGAAAAACAATTGATCATTCCCGAACGTCCTGGAAATAAACGGATGGATTCCATGCGAAACATTTTAGCGAATCCGAATGTCGGGTTGTTGTTCCTGATTCCGGGACTCGGCGAGACTTTGCGGGTGAACGGAAAAGCCAGCGTCATCCAGCACGAAGAATTGCTGGAGAAAATGGCGGCACATGGCAAAAGGCCGCTTCTTGGAATCGGCGTGGATGTAGAGGAATGCTTTATTCATTGTGCCAAGGCGTTCCGGCGTTCGGGACTGTGGGAGCCTGAGAGCTGGGGAGACAAAGAGGAACTTCCAAAAGGCGCGAAAATCCTGGCAGCCCACGCGAAGTTGCCGAATACCGACGAAGAAGCCGTGGGTAAAATCTTGGAGAAAAGCTACCGGGAAACCTTGTACTGAAAAGCTTGAAGCAAGGACAAGTCCACCATGTCCCAATAGTTCAAATGAAAAAAATGAAAATTTTCCGCTTGGAAGGAAGGCCATGTTTACTTTTTAAGCTTTCCCGAAACAATAGTGAAGAGGATAAGCAGAGTGTGATAAAATATATCTGATAATGGAAAAAGTGTGGTTATACTCTGATACATACGGATTAATCAGGAGGCATTGAATAGCTGAAGTATTTAACGGGCGTGAAAGTTTTTCCGAATCGTCCTGCATATAGATCATTACATGTTACAAACGAGAGGGGCTAGTTATATGTTGGGTGACAAAAACGAAGAGTTGTTTTCGGAAAAACCGAGAGAGAAACGCAGGCTCGGCGAACCGACCGCTGCGTTTAAAGGGGCGGCTTGGGGCGCTTTGCTGATTGGGGTAGCGAGTTATTTAATCGGATTGTACAATGCGGCGATGGAACTGAATGAAAAAGGCTATTATATTGCTTTATTGATCCTCGGGCTCTATTCCGCCGTTTCGCTCCAAAAAGCCGTTAGAGACCGCGACGAAGGAATCCGGGTTACGAACCTGTATTACGGCATCAGCTGGTTTGCCTTGATTGCAGCAATTTCACTTATGGCCATCGGGCTGTTTAACGCAGGAAGCATCATTTTAAGCGAAAAAGGCTTTTACGGCATCTCGTTCGTCTTGAGCTTGTTCGCCGTAGTCACTGTACAAAAGAACGTCCGGGACACGGAAGAAGCGAACCAGGACAAGTAATAAATAAATGCCTAACCTGAAAAGGGTTAGGCATTTTTATACGGTGAATTTATAGTGAACAAGAGATTTTTCGCTGATGGAGATGAAGTATGCTAACCTTTTTAAAGGACAAAAATGACAAGCTTTCCAATCGAAAAATAGAAGGAGTGGGAATACGATGGATATCAAACGGATCAGCCAAAAGGAAGAAACTGAATTGCCGCGATTTCAAAACCATGAAGAAGCGATTGATTATTTTGAGAAGACCTACGGAGAAAAATTCGTCTTTGAAGAGTCCTCAGGGACTGATGAAGGAAGTTGTTTTTTCTATCGCTTGATTACAGACGAAAAAGCATATATTAAAGGCTCAACGGAATTGAATGCGAATGGCCATGTAGGGCTGGAATTTTTGAGTAGTTTTCAGCCGATTCAAATTATGGATAACGGCGACATTCGAATTGGCCATTAACAACCGGCTTGTTCCATGATTCATTCAGATGGATCGCATTCAATTGCTTCATAGAAGATACTTCACTCTTGGCGGTTTTCGCCAGGAGTTTTTTTGCTTTAGACTCCCCTGCAATTGATGGAAAAACAAAAGAGCAGTGGTGAAATATTTCTCCTGATAATAATTCAGAAAAATCTATTGCACCCTATAATTTTCCAACATATAATTAATCAACTGCACATTAAGCAGGGGGATAAGGGAGAGAAAAAGAATGGTCATCGACTTGAAAGCACATGAAATTCAAACTGCCAATCAAATGATTCAAGCCATTCGCGGGTTATGGGCCGGACGTTCCATCAAACGGCTTCGCGAGTGGCTCGGGGAAATTGAAACGGAAGAGGAATACTACCGGCTGATGCGGCTTGCCGATGAAGCGGATTTATATAATTACAGCAATCTGTTGGCAACCCATGCTTACAAACGTTTCGGGACGCTGCGCCCCTTTGCCTGGCATTGCGGCCGGCTGCTTGAAACCGGGAGAAGCCTGGAAGCGGAAGAAAAGATGCTCGGCCGGCTGCAAGGCGCAGCCGCTTCCACTTATAAAGCGGAGGAACTCGCATCCGCCCACCAGTTGCTGGTCCGTGTCTTTTGCCAGTTAAACCGGCTGCCGGAAGCGAAAGAGCAATTGGACAAAATTGCACAAGTGCGCGGTTCCGTATGGCCGGATTTGACCGGCTATTACTATATGCACAGCGGGGAATGGGACAAAGCCGAACAGGTGCTGAAAACGGTGATGAACGAGGAGTCGAATGACCGGGACAGCTTTGCCCGGCTGTTTTATGCAGATGTCTTGTCGATGCTCGGCCGGCAAGCCGAATCGTTGGCCGTGCTTGAAGAAGGCGCTGCCTTGGAAGCGGACAGCTGGGCCTATGAGACGGAACAAGTGAGCC
This sequence comes from Planococcus chinensis, assembly GCF_020071995.1. GTDB lineage: Bacteria > Bacillota > Bacilli > Bacillales_A > Planococcaceae > Planococcus > Planococcus chinensis_A. The sequence continues at coordinate 147,469 of NZ_JABWTK010000006.1, forward strand.
GCCTTTTCCATCTGGAGCGCTATGCGGATGCGCTGCGTGTGATGGATGCGTTTAATGAAAAAAATCCTTTCCATGTTCACCGGGACCATTTTGCTTATTTGAAAGCGGTGTGTTTGTACCGGCTTGAGCAATGGGATGATCTGGAGTCTTGGGTTGGCGAGCACCGCGAACTGTTAAAAGACAGCATCTACGGAAAAGCAGAGATTCGCCGGGATGAGAAACAGGTCCTGCTGAAAACAACGCCGAAAGTCCAGAAGATGAACTATTGTGTGCCGGCTTCATTGTCGCTCATGCTGGAAGTGTACGGCAAAAACATCGGACAGGACGAAATCGCTTCGCATGTCTTTGATGTGACCGGCACGAAGCTTCGGACGACGATGAAATACATGGAATCGCTTGGACTCCATGCCCGGTATTTCAAAGGGAACGTCGCGCTCTACAAGCAATTTATCGATGCGGGTGTGCCGATTCTCCTCAGCATGATGATCGAAAACAGCGCGCATGTCCAAGTGGTCGTCGGCTATGACGACCGGCTGCAAGGGCTCATCATCCAGGATCCGAACGATTTGGCGCCGTATTTATTGGCGTATGAAGACGTCCAAAAAACATACCGGATGTCCGATGCGCTTAGCATGGTTTTTGTAAAAGAAGCCCAGAAACACCTCCTAAGCTCACTGAATGAAAGCGAGCACGGATTCTTCACAGAGTTGTATGAGTTTTTGGAGGATGAAGAAGGAGAAGTGGAAGAAAGCGATGCATTCCTGGCATTCTTGACTGCCCATATTGAGGAGCGCTACGCAGCCGTCATTGGCTTGTCGTCGCTTTTTACAGACCGTGCAAAAGCCCTGCATCCCCAGTGGCTGGAGCGGCTTTATACGGAATTCGGCGTAGAAGATGCCGAAGTGGCTTTATTGGCTGCCCACATGCATTTTGTGAGCGACCAATTGCCGGAAGCTTTGCAATGCCTGACGCATGTCGAGACGAAAACTAGTCCATATGCGCAGTATTTAAAAGGCGCCATTTTGATGAAACAGGACGCTTTTGACAAAGCCGTTCCCTTACTGAAACGCTCCATTGAAATGGATCCCGTCCAGCCGGACGCCTATAGCCGCCTTGCCCGCTGTTATACGGAAATGGGCAAGGTCTACCAGGCGTTTAAATGGTCCAGCATCGCGCTTGCTCAGCTGCCAAGCAGCGTTTCCGTCCAAATCAACCATGCCTTGATCCAGTCTGAATCCGGTGCACATGAAAAGGCGTTAGAACGCTTCCAGAAACTGGCCGAAAGCGAGCCGAAAGACGAATTCTTCATTTACCAGATGGGCTGCTGCCTGCAGCAGTTAGGACGAGACGGCGAGGCGCTTGATGCATTCCGGCGGTCAATCAGATTGGAGTCCAGCGAGCCTTTTCCATATTTGCGGATGGCTGAAATCCATATGGAAGCGGAAAACTGGACGGAAGCAAAAGCGGTCCTTGAAGAAGGGATTGCCCATTCTGGCACGCATGACGTCTTGCATCTGTATCTCGGCCATGTAGCCATGGAACAGAAGGCGTATCCAAAAGCGGAAGCGGAGTACCGGAAAGCATTGGAACTGGATACAAAAGATTTGTTTGCGGTATCGCATGTCGCCCATGTGTTGATCAAACAGGAACGCTATCTGGAAGCGCACAACTGGATTAAGGGTTATGCCAAAGAAGGCGATGCCGGCTTCTTCATCCGGATCGCTTCCCTGCTGTGGGAAGAATGGGCAGATGATTCCGGCAAAGCAAAGGCGCTCAGCCTGCTTGAAGAAGGGCTCTCCGACAGAGAACGGGACGGCTTTCATGACTTGGCCGTCAAATACGCTGAATTCGGAGCTGAAATGCCGCTGCACCGGACGCGGGTGCTGGAACACATTCAAACCCTGCGCGAAACGCAGCCCGATGAAATTCTGCTGTGCCTGGAAGGCGAACTGCACGAAGAAGCCGAAAACCACCGCTATGCACGTAAGCTGTACAAGCAGGCGCTCGACCTTGCCAACCATGCTCCGGCATACTACCGCCTCGGCCTCCTGGAAGAAAAGCGGGAGAAAAATGAACAGGCCATCTTGAATTATCGCCGCTGCATTGAGTTGGATCCGAGCTTTAGCGCCGCCCATACAGCGATGATGCGGGCATATGCGGCGAGCGGCAATCCGGAGCGCGCATTTACCGAAGCGCTGCATGTATTGGAGCACGATCCGCAGGAACTGGATTTTGAGGAATTGTTTGCACTGGCGGATTCCGAAAAAGCGGTTCAACGGATCGCTGGAACGTTAGAGAAAATTTCCGAAAAAGTGCCGGAAGAATGGCTGCTTTCAGCAAAAGCGCATTGCGCTGAAAAAGAAGGGCACTTAAAAGAAGCAGACGCATTGTTTATTCAAGCAAAAGCAACGAACGGCGCGCATGCTTCCTATTTTGACCACGTCGAGTTCTGCGAGCGCCAAGGCGACTTTAAACGTGCAGCGGTCCTGTTGGAAGAAATGATTGCTGAACATCCGGAGATTGTCGGGCTGTATGAAAAATACGTCTCGATGCTCACTAAAATCGGCAAGTCAGCGGAAATCGAAAAACGGTTGAAGCGGCTGCTTTCTGGAGAGGAACTGGCCATCGCCAAAGCACATTGTGCGCAGTTTCTTGCGCTTTGGTTCGAGGAAATCGAGCAGGAAGAGCCGAAAGGGATGCTGAACAAATTCCGGCATAATACGCGGTCGTTGCGCACCATCTCTCAAGTCATTTCGCTGTATGAAGAAGCTTCCAAGCGCCTCCCGGACAACGAAATGCCGGTCATGCAGTTGGCCTCGCTCTATTTAGCTCGAGATATGGCCAAAGAAGCGGTTGATGAGCTGAAGCCGTTTGTGGAACGCACCGGAAACTACGAGGCGGCGCTGTTATTGATACAAGCGACGCTTCAGCTTGCGGATGAAAAAGAGTCGTATAAGCTTGCCCGGTCAGCTGCAGTCGCAGCGCGGAAGCTCCACGAACAACAGCCTTCCGATACCCGCGTCCTACTGTTGCGGGGGGAAGCCTTGGCAGTAATTGATGAAACCAAAAAAGCACGGGAACAGTTTGAAGAAGTGATCCGGTTGGAGCCTTTTCATGCAGAAGGCTATACCCGTCTGCTGCATTTACTGGCCGAACGTCGCCCGGGAGAAGTGCTGGCGTTCAAAGACCGCTTGCCGGAGCAGCTGAGAGACCATGAATGGATCCGGTTGAACTTAAGCCTTGCCTATATCGAAGTGGAGGAAGTCGCGCTTGCAAAGGAAACGCTGCTGTCGTTGATCGAAGACGAAGACGATTATTTGCCGGCATACTATGAACTGGCGCGCTGCGAGATGCTGCTTGGCCATAATCAGGCTGCTCTAAGCTATTTCAAACAGCTGCTGAAACGGGAAGAAGGGCGCCATTATCTCTTTGCCGCTGCCGATGAGCCGGCATTCGAAGATGTATTTGAGGAGCTGGAAGCCATGGCCGCAGCATACGCCTGATGGAACAGTTGAGAGGAGAAATCGGATGAAACCGCTGCTTTGGGGTATGCTCGGAATGTTCACCACTTGGCTCATACTGAATGTTATCAGCGGTTCCTGGGACATGCAGGAGCTGATCTATTTGGCCATTGGCCTCGCTGTAATCTTCAAAAACAAGAAGGGCAAAGAAGAAGAATTGGAATAAAGCCGCAAAGCCGCTCAAGTTTTATTGAGCGGCTTTGCTTTTTTCTTTTCCGGAAAGATTGCTCATCACGTCCATTCCATATTTTTTCGTTTATAGAGCGCTTACATCAAAATCCGGCGGTTCCTCCGTTAAAAAGCATGTTACGCTAAACGAGGAAAATAAAGAGAGAATTCGTGTTGAAAGGTTTTGATCTCCATGTTGCATAATCCTACTGGAAAAGCACGGCTCGGGCTGGCGTTTCTCCTCGCCATGCTTGGCATTTTAGCGCCTCTGAATATTGACATGTACTTGCCGAGCTTCCCCGGCATCGCAGGCGATTTAAACGCTTCGGCGTCTCTTGTGCAGCTGAGCTTGACGACCTGCCTGATCGGCCTTGCAGTGGGCCAGATTGTGGTCGGTCCGATCAGCGACGCACAAGGCAGAAGAAAGCCGCTGCTCATCGCCATTTCCCTGTTTGTGCTGTCGTCGATTCTTTGCGCACTCGCTCCGTCGATTGAGATGCTTGTCGTGGCCCGCTTTCTACAAGGCTTCACGGCTTCTGCCGGCGTCGTCTTGTCGCGTGCAGTGGTGCGGGATGTCTTCAGCGGCAAAGAACTCACAAAATTTTATTCGCTGTTGATGGTCATCAATTCGGTTGCACCGCTCGCAGCACCGCTTGCCGGCGGTGCAATTCTTGCCTTGCCGTTTGCCAACTGGCAGACCATCTTTTATTTCCTGGGGTTTCTTGGCATCCTGATTGTAGTGACCATCGGTTTGAAACTGCCGGAGACCTTGCCGGCTGACAAACGGATTCCGAGTTCCATCGGCGAGTCCGTCCGGACGATGTTAGGCCTGTTAAAAGACCGCTCCTATACGGGCTATACGCTGATCGCCGGATTTGTCCACGGCGGCAGTTTTGCCTATGTGGCAGGAACGCCGTTTGTGTACCAGGGAATTTACGGCGTGTCGCCGCAAGTGTTCAGTATTCTTTTTGGCATCAACGGCATTGCCATCATTTTGGGCAGCTATTTGATCGGGCGGTTCGGCGGCATTGTCCCGGAAAAGCGCCTGCTGCAAATTGCGGTAACTGCGGCCGGTGCCGCGACATTCGTATTGCTTATGGCCACCATCTTGCAAGGGCCGCTTGCAACGATTGTCATTCCGATCTTCATCTACATGATCACGATCGGCATGATCTTGACCAGTTCGTTCACGCTCGCGATGCGCGAACAAGGCCACCGGGCAGGCAGCGCCAGCGCGGTCATCGGCATGCTGCCGCTATTGGTAGGCGCCGCTGTATCGCCGTTAGTCGGCATTGACGAAACCACGGCCGTCCCAATGGGCGCAATTTTATTCGCCACTTCATTGATTGGCTTGATCGCATATTATTCCTTGCCTAAACAAAAAGAAGAAATGCATCGTTAAAACACAAAAGAGCAATCGCCTTTTTTCGGCGATTGCTCTTTTTGATGTTCTCAAAGCTTATTCCGCAATCAATGTTTCCAGCAGTTCCTGCGGCGTGTGCACAACAAATTTCGGACGTTCTTTTTCAATCAGCTCAAAACCGTCGAGCCCCCAGCTGACCCATGCAAACGGCACGTCTACTTTGTTGCAGGCCACGATGTCCCGCACTTCATCTCCGACATACAACAATTGCTCGGCTGAAACATTCTGCTGCTTCATGTATTTCCGGATGACCGTGTCCTTGCCGAAAATACGGCTAGACGTCAGCACTTGCGACACCGACTCGATGCTTTCCTGCTTCAAAAACAATTCAATGTTTTCTTTGGCATTGGATGAAATGATGACAATGCGGTAACCGTTATGGGCTAAAGCGTCCAGCATTTCCTTGATGCCGTCAAACAGGGCGACTTCGTTCATATGGGTTTTGAAATACTGGTAAACCTTTGGCAGAATGACAGGGATTTTGTGCATCGGAAAGCCGTACTTTTTTGCACGTTGCTGAATGGTTAAATTGCGGGATGCCGCCAAATCTTTTTCGCTGACCGGCAAGTAATTGAACTGTCCGGCGTACGTATTCCAAGCCTGCATAAAAAGCGGCATGGAATCGGCTAACGTGCCGTCAAAATCAAAAATGATTGTTGTCATAAGCCAACCTCTTTCCAGTGAATGATCGTTGCTTTTAAGTATAAGCTGTAATCCGAACGATTCCAACTTCCATCTCTTCGACTGTGACAAGAACAAAGGCCATGGAAGGGCGGCAGAGGGGAAAAATTCCATGGCTATTTTTCAGTTAATTCTGTTAAAATGAAATTATGTTCGGATTCCTAAGTATTAGCCTACAGAAAAAAGTCAGGAGGATTCCAATGAATGACCCGAAAAAAGTGAGCTTCATCGTTCCTGTTTACAATGCTGAAAAGTATTTGGAGAAAAGCATCAACAGTATCCTCCACCAAACCCATCCTCATATCGAACTCATTCTTGTAGATGATGGATCAACTGATGACAGCGGAAAGATCTGTGACGAGTGCGCGAAACAGGACAACCGCGTAAAAGTGATCCATCAGCCAAATGCCGGGCCATCCGCCGCACGAAACCGTGGAATTGCAGAAGCAAGCGGCTCGTATATCCAATTTGCGGACTCGGATGATTTTATCGATCAGCATATGACGCGCCGGCTGGTGCAGGCGATGGAGGACGGCAGCGCCTTGGCCATCTGCGGCTATCAAAAAATCGTAACGCGCAATGACCATATCATTCAATCAGAAGTCCACCGCATTCCGTTAATGGGCGGTTTTACGAAAGAACAATTCCTGACCCATTTCGGTGAATTGTATCAGTACTACTACATCCATTTTAATTGGAACAAGCTCTATGATGCGAAGCTCTTGAAGGACTCCGGGCTGAGTTTTGATTTGGACGTCAACTGGGGAGAGGATTTGCTGTTTAATCTGCGTTATATCGACAAATGCCGAAACATCAGCCTCATTCCGGATGCCTTCTATTACTACATCGATTCCAACGCCGCGTCCATCACGAGCCAGTTCCGCGCAGACCTTTACAGCAATATGCAATTGATGCAGGGAGCGGTAAAGGAATTTCTGCAGCAAAACAATGCGTATGCCGGCAAAAACAAAGTGCTGTTTGAAAATTTTTATACGTCCCGGGTCATGACTTGTTTCTGGAACTTATTCCATCCAAGCAGTACGCTGACGCCGGATCTGGCAAAAAAACAGATGGGCGAAATCATCCACAATGAATGGCTGCATAAACGGGCCAGCTATTTTCAGTCAGGCAATTTCGAAAAGAGACTGATCGGGACCTTGATTAAGCGGCAGGCGGTCGGCGCCTTGTACCGCTATTATTCATGGAAAAGCCTTGTGAAAAGAAGACTGCTGCCAAAAGAAAAGAAATGGGTGTAACGGGCAGATAGAAGCGAGTGAATGAGCGGATACAAAAGTGTCAATTATTTTAAGGGAGTGGAGCATTTGAAAGCCGTCATTAGAAAAGCGCAAAAAAAAGATATCCAGGCCATCCAGCACGTGGCAAAAGAAAGCTGGCACGATACCTATAAGGAATTGATCCCTGAAGCAATCCAGGACCAATTCCTGGAGCAGGCCTACTCCGATGAAATGATGGCAAAACGAATCGACCACAGCCTTTTTCTCGTCGCTGAAAACGATTCGGACGTTATTGGCTATGCCGCCGCTTTCCAAAAAGAAAACGAAGCTGACCTCAGTGCCATCTATTTACTGCCGGACGCGAAAGGCAACGGAGTTGGTACGCAGCTGCTGGAAGGCGTGCTGGAAGCGTTGGACAGTGTGAAGGAACTATACGTAGAAGTGGAAAAAGGAAATACCAGCGGAGAAACGTTTTACGAGGCAAAAGGCTTTGCCGTGGTCGATGAATACGAAGATGACTTATTCGGACATGTGCTGCAGACAAAGAAAATGGTTCTGGTGATTTAACGAAGACGCCAGCGGAATAATGACTAGTCATTTTGTATAAATGAATAAAAATTCATGAATGGAATCGGATGAATGACAGAGAATAACCCCTGAAACGCTTTTTGAATAAGCGTTTCAGGGGTTATTCGTTATTCTTCGAGGAACATTTCTTCCAGTGACGGTTCGTTGACTTCTACGCGGAAAACGTCCACTTGGCATTTGGTGAACGCCCGGATGATTTCAGCGATTTTCCGTTCACTGCCGATAGTCAAACTGCTCGAGGACGCCGTCGTTTTCAAATCGCTGCCGGCTGTTTCGAGCCATTCATACAGGTTTTCGGCTTCGCTTTCCGGAATGGCCGAGTGCTTGAATTTCACTTCCAAGGTGGAGCGGTAATACGAGCGCAATTCTTCCATGCTGCCTTTTTTGACAATCGCGCCTTCTTTCATGATGGCAATGGTCGAGCAAAGCTTCTCGACTTCAAATAAATTATGCGAGGTCATAAAAACGGTTTTGCCGCTTGCCTGTAAATCCCGGATAAGCTGATGGATCTGGAGAGCGGATTCCGCATCCATGCCGGAAGTCGGCTCGTCCAAAAAAATCAGTTCCGGGTCGTGGATGATGGCTTGAGCGATGCCGAGTTTTTTCTTCATGCCGAACGAGTACTTCCCGACTTTTTTGGTAAGGTCCTGTTCCAGTCCGACCATTTTCAGCACCGCTTTGCACTGCGCGGTGGAAACCGGCATACCCGAAAGGGAGGAAAGAAATTTCAAATGCTTGATGGCATTCATTGAGTTATAAAAGCTGGAGTAATCCGGCATGACGCCGATGTGTTTTTTCAGCCGTTGGTTTGGCCCTTCTACGCCGAGCAATGAAAAGCTGCCGCTTGTCGGACGAATGATGCCCGTCAGCATATTGATGAATGTTGATTTACCCGCGCCGTTGCGGCCGAGAAAACCGAATATATCCCCTCGTTCGACGGCTAAATCGATGCCGTGGATAACTGGAATGGCCCCGTATGATTTTTTAAGGTTTTTCGTTTCAATGACGTTCATTAACATTCCCTCCTATTGAACAATGCGAGTGCAGCCGCCAGAACCAGTCCCGCCAACCCGAAAATGACTAAAAATGAATAATCATCGTTGATCAGGTAATAATAAGGGCTGACAAACTTTAACCAGGAAACCCAAAGGTTATTGGTGAAGGCGACCCATACGCCAAGAATCGGCAAGGCGATTCCGAGTACGACGCCGAGAAACATGGTGTAGGATGGCTTTGGAATCAGGACTGACAAAAGGACGGCCAACGCAATTTGGAACGTCACCAGCGAGATGGTTTGCGAAAAGATGAACAAATCGATTTTTAAAGAAAACAAACTGATGATGAGAAAGGAAATCGAAATGCACACGAACCAAAACAGCCAGATGCCTAAATATTTTCCAAGCACAATCGAAATTCTGGAAGTCCGGGTGACCAAAAAACGCATCGTGCGTTCGTGTAGCTCCCGGTTGATGGTGTCGTGCGACAAGCCAATCACGAACAATTGGCCGAAGCCTACCAATAGAAATAGAAGGCCTGCGGTATGGACATCTTCCGCTTCACTCGCCGTCAGCCCTGCGCCGACCGTCAATAAATCGGAAAACTTCGCAGAATAATAAGATGTAACGAGCAACAGGGCGATGATGAGCAGCGATAGGATGCTTTTGAATAAAATTGAAAACTCTTTTTTGCCAATGGCGAACATCGACTTTCCTCCGTTTCATAACTTGCGTGGATTTCTGAAGCTGACTTCAGTATAAATGCCTTAGCTTAAGTGAATGAAACCTGTTCCTTAATTTTTCCTTAATTCCGCTTTTTTCCTTTTTGGAATGATATGATTATTTACATGAAACGGTACAGAAAGGATTTTTACGATGCATGAACCGCACTTATTAATTGTAGATGATGAACCCGCCATTTTACATATGCTGACAACGATTTTAACAAAAGAAGGTTTTCGTTCGATTGATACGGCGGGATCTGCCGAAGAAGCGCTGGCGCTCACTAAGCAAACGGCATATGATTTGATCCTGCTCGATGTCATGCTGCCGGAGCGCAGCGGTTTTGATATCTGCCCGTTGATCCGGGAAACGACGGACGCGTCCATCTTTTTCTTGACTGCCCGGTCGTCGGATTTGGACAAGCTGTCGGGATTTGCAGTCGGAGCGGATGATTACATCACCAAGCCGTTCAATCCACTGGAAGTGGCGGCGCGCGTGAAAGCCCACCTGCGGCGGCGGAGCGGCAGAACCCCTGTCCAGGCCCAACAGACGGTTTACAATGTCGGCCTTTTATATATCAACACGCAGTCTGCCGAAGTGAAGCTTGACGGCAAGCCAGTAGATCTGCCGGCGCAAGTATACCAATTGCTGCTGTTTTTCTGCCGCCATCCCAACCGGCTCTTCAGCAAAAGCCAATTGTACGAAAACGTCTGGGGGGAAGAATTTCTGGGCGAGGACAATACGGTGATGGTCCATATCCGGAAACTGCGCGAGAAAATTGAACAAGACCCCAGCAGCCCGAAACTGATTGTGACGGTGCGGGGTCTGGGCTATAAATTTGTGCCGGCAGGTGGCCAATGAATCTGCACAAGCGCTTTATGCTGCAATTTTTTATCCAGCTTCTTTTGTTGTCGGCAGTTTTCTTTGTGACCATCCTGACCATCTGGGCCATCATCGGATTTTCGCTGACTGAACAAGATGCCCGCCAGGATCTTGCCAAAGCCGAAAGTTCCTATTTTACCGGAAAAATATCGGTTAACGGAAAAAACGTGTCCATCGAGCCGCAATTAAAAGAAATGGCCAAACGGCAAAATGGCTGGCTTATGGTTGTGGATGCCGAAGGGGAAGTGCTGGATGCATTCGGTGCGCCGGAACAAGCTCCTTCCCGCATGCAGGCAAATGAGGTGGCCGCTTGGCTGCTCGAGACAGATACGGCAGGCAAAGAACGCGCTTATTGGAAACTGGAATACTTTGATGAGGATCCGCTGTATTTATTGTTCGAAAAAGAAAACAAAGCCGCGGGCTTAACGGCCGCTTTGGAACCCGGTGTGGATTGGGGCCAAAAGCAACTCAGGTTGACCGCGGACATGGAAAAGAAGCTGCAGGCGGAAAACGCCTGGGTCCAGCTTGTGGATGCAAACGGAGTAGTGGTGGACAGCTTCGGGGAAGAGGCGCCCAAGTTTACGGCTTCCATTGACGGGATTGACCGGCTGGCTGTGGAATGGCCGATGCTGTCTGTATCGGTGGACGAAGCCACCCAGACCGCACTCTATATCGGGGTAGCCGAAATGCCTTCCTCTTTTTTGGAGGACAGTTTTGCCGACCGCAAACTCATTTACGTTTTTCTGCTGCTGCTTTTGCCATTAGTCCTCGGAACGTTTTGGTATGCCCGGAAGTTCGGGATGCCGCTTTTGGTCATGATGCAGTGGATTCAAAACCTCGGCAGCCGCCAATACGAAGCGCCGCAGGATGCAAGCGGCCAGCCGGCCCTTTACACCAAAAAAGGCAAGCTGAAGCGGAAATACCGGCTGTACAAGGATTTAATCGGGACGCTAGAGCAATTGACCGATACCTTAAAGCAGCACAAACTACAGCGCCGCGAACTCAACCAGACGCGTGAAGACTGGATCAGCGGACTGTCGCATGACCTGAAGACGCCGTTGTCTTCCATTTCCGGCTATGCGCAATTGCTGGAAGCGGAAAATTACGAATGGTCCAAAACCGAAGCAAAAGAGTTTGCCGGCATAATCCACGAAAAATCAGGCTATATGATGGAACTGCTGGAAGACTTGACGTTGACGTTCCGATTAAAAAACAATGCCTTGCCGCTCTCAAAAGAACCGGTGGAACTGAACGAATTCATGCGGCGCACCATCATTCAATTCATTAATGAACCGGCGAACGCCGATTTTGAATTTGATTTTCAGCCGGCTGCACAAGCTATTGCCGCTGATATCGACCCGAAATGGTTCCAGCGCATCGTCGACAATTTAATCGCCAATGCCGTGAAGTACAATCCCCCGGGAACGACAATCACGGTTGCTTTGTCAACGATCGAGCAGCATTTATTCATCGTCCGGATCGAAGACGACGGAACCGGCATGGATGCAAAGACGCTCAACAAATTGTTTGATCGCTATTACCGCGGTTCGAACACCCTGGATTCCGGCAACGGCTCCGGCCTTGGAATGGCAATCACGAAGCAATTGGTCGGGCTGCACGGCGGATCGATCAAAGTGACGAGCGAAGTCGGCCGTGGTACAACCGTGCGGCTTATGGTGCCGATGCAATAAGTTTCAAGAGTGTAAGACAATGGAAAAAATCCCGCCCTAAGCGTTTTCATAGGAAGCGGGATCTTTATTTTCTTTAATAAAAGAGGGGATAGGAACGTTCGGCTTTGGATGCAATCGGGTGTCAGGACATCCGATTGTCGAGCCTGGATTACTTGAACGTGTTGAATTGGGTGGTGCTGAATATGAACGGATAGCCAATAGAAAAAATCGTTGTTCAATAAAATAGCGTTGTAAAGAGATTTAGCGCACCGGCGATTGCATAAAGAACGGCACTGACGACTAAACCGCCGGCAAGGAAATAGCCGATTAATTTCAAATTATCAATAACAGCACCAACAAGATCATCCATGAATTTAATCAAATCAATTCCTCCTAGTGGAACGCACGATAGAAAAGTAATTGCTATAGCTATATCCTAACACTAACTGAAAATCTAATAAATGGAAATTATGGCTATTAATTGAGCGAGTATTTCAGTACGATCAAGAAAGAGAAGGGAAGCGTTTTAGTTGTCGGCTTTTAAGAAGTTTTTGGGTTTTTATTTCCTTAAATACATCATTACATAAGTGTTATTAAAATCAAAAAAAAACAGCAAGCAACAAAAACGAGAACTTAAAATAACTGAATAACAGTGCCAGTACAAAGAAATGGGGGAAAAACCGCAGTGTCTGTGAAACCTGAAATTATTTTAGTCGGTACATTTCATTTTGAACAACAAGGAGAACTTATCAAAGAGCGTGAATTTGAAATTGAAAAACTAGCTGGATATCTATCTGAATTTAAACCTTCTAAGATTGCTGTTGAATGGCCACAACATTTACAAAAGGATTTAACGAAGCACTTTTTAGAAACCGAGAAAAGCTATGGTCAGAATGAAATTGAACAAATAGGATTTCGAGTAGCAAAAAAACTGAAGTTGAAAAACGTACAAGCCATCGATTATGAAGGCGACTTGACACCTGAAGACATGGAAAAGTTGTATAGTGCAATTTCTTCACATTATCCGGCCATTCAGAAAAAACTCACTGATTTTGCGGAAAAAGAGGCTCAAATGGATGAAAAGGGCTCACTCTATGACATTTTTAAAGGGTTGAATAATCCATCGCAGCTATCCGCTTTAGAAAGGATTTACCTTTCATTTATCTCGGTCGAAGAGAACGAAGAATTGATCGGAGCTGAATTTCTCCGAAAATGGAATTGGCGGGAACTCATGATTTTTAAACATGTGGTTGATGTGATTGACACTCCTAAGGAACGAGTTTTGCTTTTAATCGGCCGTGATCATCTGTGGAGCTTGAAAAAGCTTTTTGAAGGACGGGGTTACCGAGTGATTAATCCATTCGCTGCTTCTTTAGAAGGGAATGAAATTAATGAACTTCATACGAATTGACTTAGAAACACAGCGCGAAACTTTAATACAATTTCGAAAAGATTCCTTTGCCGTAAGTTTTGGTTCAATCGAAAAATTCGGAGATGAAGAAGATTACCTCAAATGGGTCGCGGCAAAATCCATTCAATTTCCTGACGGGTTTATACTGGTTATGGAAGACGAACGGCCAATCGGCCAACTGGAACTAACGCTTACCGAATATGAAGGTCGAATTATTGGATATGTAAATTTGTATTATTTGATTCCGGATAAAAGAGGCTGCGGTTTAGGAAGAAAATTGCATGAATATGCCATGGGCTTTTTCGCGAAAAACGGAGTGAAGGAATACCATCTTCGTGTTTCTCCGTCGAATTTGGCGGCTCTTTCGTTTTATCGAAAGGCCGGAATGGAAGAAATCGGGCCAGAGCTTGACGAAAAAGTAATTCGGATGAGGGGTTTCCTGACGTAACGGCTTCTGGCAGGAAAATACACCACTAATACCTAAGCGAGGAGTGGGAAGATGGACGCAGCATTAAATAAAGCGATTCAATTACGGGGTGCTGGAAAGTTCGAAGAATCCAAAGAGATTTTGATGCAATTGGCAGAAGAGTACCCTGATTTTTCTCTGATCCATTATCAATGTGCTTGGAGTCTGGATCTATTAGGTAAAGAAGCAGAGGCTGTTGCTTATTACGAACGGGCAATCGGGATGGGGTTAGCCGGCAATGAGTTGGAAGGCGCATTGCTAGGGCTTGGAAGCACGTACCGGACACTTGGCGCCTATCACAAATCAAAAGAGGTCTTTTTAAAAGGAATAAAGCTTTTTCCGGAGAACAAAGCGATTCAAACATTTTATGCTATGACTTTATTCAATCTCGAAGAGCATGAAACTGCTATGCAATTATTGCTTGAATGCTTAATCGAGACGACTCATGATGAAGAGATCGTCAAGTACAAAAACGCCATTCGTTTTTATTCGGATAAGTTAAATGAAGTTTGGGAGTAAAAACGCAATCACAACCCGTATTCCGAGGAGCAACAAATTCCGGGATTTTACGAAACAAACGGTGTCATAAACAGCAGCAGAGGGTTCAACTTAAACTTAACAGCCATACAGAATTCACATTTTATGATTGGAGTTTCGAAGAATGAATAGATTCGTCATAATGACTGTCGGTAAAACCCATAGCGGAAAAACCACGTTCGCTAATGAATTGGAAAAGAAATTGGTGCATTCCGTAATGGTTGATCAGGACGCTCATGCGGAGTTTCTCCAGACGCATTACGCACGTTTGTTGCCAAAAGAGGGGCCGAATCTGATTAAATACGCCCTGACCCGTACAATTGTCGATTATGCAGCGAACGAAACAGATCGCCACATCATTTTAAGCAATTCGAACCTCAGCATCAAAAGCCGCACACAGCTTCTTGCAGAATTTCACAACAAAGGTTTCACGAGCATCCTTGTACATTTCGACATAGCGGATTCGATTCTGCAAGAACGAGTAGCTGCAAGCCGCCGCTCCACTGAAATCCTGCGGACCGCCGTTTCTTTTCAAGAAGTGCTGAACAAGCAACAGACAAACGGAGTTGCCCCTTCAGAAAGTGAAGCGGATATTTTAATTTCCATCAAGCAGCCGGATGAAACGCCTGCTGCCATTAACCAAATCGTTAGGCTTGTGATGCATGAGGAAGAAAAATGAGAGAAGAGGCGAGCACATGTCGATCTTTTTTAAGAACATGAACGAAAAAGAAATAGCAAGCTGGACCAAAGCGGCCGTTACCGGGTTCTATGCCATGGTGCTGCTGTTAACCGCAGACTTGGCATATGGTGTCCTGTATGAACGCGAACTTGTTTCAAAATCCGCCGTTCTTTGGACCGGTATGGGGGCAGCATTCGGTTCCGACTTGCTATATCGGTGGATATCCGCCGCACGGGCGAACAAGGAGAAGAAACCCTCCTGAGGTTTGCTTCAGTCGTTTAAGACAATTACTTGCTCGGGGAACACGCGATCCGCGAGCCACCGTTCAATGACGCGGTTGAACAGCTCGGGCTTTGCCAGTGAAATGCCATGGCCGACATCGGGAAAGACGATCCCCCGGCAATTTGGATTGCTTTTTAGAATTTCCGTCAATGAGGATTTCATGACACCGCGTTCTTTTTCGCCGACGGTTACCAGAATGTCCGCCTGGGCGTATTTGAAGTTCTCCGGCAGGACAAACGACATATTCTCTTTTAACATACGGAACAGTTCCCGCTTTTTCATGCGGCAACTGTCGCGGTAGTAGGCTTCAAAGTAGCTGTCTCCTATGTAAAGCGATTTCGCCTGGAGTTTAGAGAACGTTTTATTTTGAACCAGGGGCTGGAACAAGGCAGACGATCTGGCAATGGTGTTTTTAAATGGCAGGGGTTTTACCAGGGCACTGTTGAGCATAGCGTAATCCACCAAATCCGGTTTCTGGCCGATTGCACTCAAGAGCACTTGCGCCCCGAGCGAAAATCCGATGGCGATGACCGGTTTGTTTTGCCGCTTTTCTTCAATCAACGCAATCAGCCGCCCCGCACTTCCGGCAATTGAAAAAGCAGCGGCGTTTTCCGCACAGTTCAATTCCGGCACCACGACGTGGTAGTTTCTGAAATGGCGGATTTGCCTGTCCCACATCCAACCGCCAACCCCGCCGCCGTGCACAAAAATCACCAACGGTGCCCGCAAATTCCCGTATTCTTGATAAGGCAAGCTCATATTATTACTCCTTTCTTAAAAAATACATGATTTTACATTTATGTCTATTGTCATCTTCTATACATACGTTTTTTTCAGGAGAAAAGTTTCAGGAAAATGCGACTATTTCCGAAATTATTACACGTCTGAACTTACATACAAACTTTCGACACATAAAAGATTAAATCCGAGCTTTTTCAGAGTGATGTAACGGAATTAATGCCTTGTTCCAAATGAACTGTTCTGTTTAGCGGCATAAAAAGAAATGCTTTTGTCCAGCTAATATACAACACGCTCACAAGGAGTCTGAAATCCGGTTAATGCACCCAGCCGCAAAGAACAAAATTCCAGGAAATAAGCTGCTTCTCAGGAAATCCACCTGCTTTTTATGCGAATAATTCACTCAATTCCAAAAACTCATTTGACACACATTCCCGCTCTACTTATACTGTGTTATAACACATGTTAGTAAAAAACAGAGTTGGAAGGGGAATTGCCATGTTTGCTGCTTTAACGCCATTAGACTGGAAACGCCGCGCCATCAAATACTACCCGGAAAAAATTGCGGTGATCGATGAAGAGAAACGCTTTACATACAAGGAATTCGGCAAGCGCACCGATCAGTTGTCCATCGCTTTACATAACGCAGGAATCGAGCCGGGCGACCATGTGGCAGTCATGCTCCCGAATACCCATTATATGCTGGAATGCTTTTACGGCATCTGTCAGCTCGGCGCGGTCATGGTGCCGCTCAACTACCGCCTGACGGCCAAAGACCTGGAATACATCATCAACCACAGCGATGCGAAAATGCTCATTGTCGATGCGGAGTTCGGAAAACTCATCGAAGGCATCCAGGACCAGCTGCCGATTGAAAAGTTCATTGTCGTCGAAGTTGCGGGATGCGAGTCGGCCATTAACGGCGTGACTTACGAAGACTTTATCGGTGATATACCGGAAGAGATCCAGCTGCCGGAAATCGACATCGATGAAAACCAAATGCTGACCTTGAATTACACTAGCGGCACCACGTCCAATCCAAAAGGCGTCATGCTGACGCACCGCAGCAATTACCTCAACGCGGCGAACTTCCTGCATCACTTGAATGTCGTGCACGACGACGTTTACCTGCACACCTTGCCGATGTTCCATGCGAATGGCTGGGGCGGCATCTGGGCGATCACAGCAGCGGGGGCGACGCACGTCTGCCTGCGAAAAGTCGATCCGCCGCTCATTTTGGATTTATTCGAACAGCACAAGATTTCCATTCTCTGCGGTGCGCCGACGGTCGTCAACATGCTCGTCAATGAACCGAAAGCGAAAGACATCAAGATTAGGACCAACCCGCGCATGGCGACGGCCGGTGCGCCGCCTGCTGCAGCACTCATCGGCAAAGCGCAGGCAATCCTCGGACTCAACATGATCCACGTGTACGGGCTGACGGAAACCTCTCCGTTCATCCTGTACAACGAATGGAAAAAGGAATTTGAGGCGAAATCGCCGGAAGAGCAAGCGACCATTAAAGCACGCCAAGGCATCGAACTCGCCTTTAACGGCGAAACGAAAGTCGTCAACCAGGAAGATGGACGCGAAGTCGCCTGGGACGGCAAAGAACTTGGGGAAATCGTCACCCGCGGCAATGTCGTCATGAGCGGCTATTACAAAGACCCGGAAAAAACGGCGGAAGCGATCCGCGACGGCTGGTTCTACACAGGCGACCTTGCTGTAACTTATCCGGACGGCTACATCGAAATCCAGGACCGCATCAAAGATATGATCATCTCCGGCGGGGAGAACATTTCCTCGACCGAAATCGAAGGCGTGCTTTATAAGCATCCGGACGTCATGGAAGTGGCCGTCATTGCGGTGCCGGATGAGAAATGGGGCGAAGTGCCAAAAGCAATCATCGTCCTTCAGCCGGGTGCACAAGTCACGGAACAAGACATCATTTCCTACACGCGCGAGAAGATGGCGCATTTCAAAGCGCCAAAATCGATTGACTTTGTAGAAGCCTTGCCGAAAACCGCTACCGGCAAACTGCAGAAGTTCCGCTTGCGCGAAATGTACTGGAACAGCGCGAAAAAAGTGAATTAAAACCACCAACACTCTTCGGACCCGGCATCGGGTTCGGGGAGTGTTTTTTTAGGGAGAAAGGCGAAATGTTTCATTTTTCTCGAGTAACGGGAAACAAAGAGAATGTATGCAGAAAAACTGAATTCAAGGAAGGGGCAAGTCATTCATGAAGGCAATTGTTATTGAAGAATACGGTGGAAAAGAACAATTAAAGGAAAAAGAGATCGAGCGTCCGGCGATTTCACAGGATCAGGTGCTGCTGGAAGTGTACGCGACGTCCATCAACCAGATCGACTGGAAACTGCGTGAGGGCTATTTGAAAGAGCGGCTGCCGTTCGAATTTCCGATCATTCTCGGCTGGGACGCAGCAGGCGTCATTGCCGAAGTCGGTGAAGCGGTACGGGATTTCAAGGTCGGTGAGCGGGTATTCGCCCGCCCTGCGACGACCCGTCAAGGCACCTATGCAGAATTCGTGCCGGTGGAAGAGAATTTGCTCGCCCGCATGCCGGAGAACATGACGTTTGAAGAAGCGGCTGCGATTCCGCTCGCCGGGTTGACGGCCTGGCAGGCACTTGTCGATGTGGCAAAAATCAAGGAAGGCGACCGCGTCCTGGTCCATGCGGGTGCAGGCGGTGTCGGAAACTTCGCCATCCAGATCGCCAAAAGCTTCGGCGCCTACGTGGCAACGACCGCCAGCAAGCAAAACGAGGAATTTGTCAAATCACTCGGGGCGGATCTCGTGATTGACTATAAAACGGAACAATTTGAAGACGTCGTGAGCGATTACGATATCGTCCTGGACGCACTCGGCGGCGATGTGCTCGAGAAAAGCTACCAGGTCTTAAAAAAAGGCGGGCACTTGGTGTCCATCGCCGGGATGCCGTCCGAAGAAGACGCCGCAAAATACGGTGTAGAAGCAAGCTCCTACTGGCTTGAACCGCAAGGCGACCAATTGCAGCAACTGGCCGAGCTGTATGAGAAGGGCCAACTAAAGCCGGTCATTGGCGAAGTGTTTGAACTGAGTGAACAAGGGCTGCAAGACGCCCATGCATTGAGTGAAACGCACCACGCTAAAGGCAAGATCGTCATCCGGGTGAAATGAACCGAAACGGCTTGTAAAGCGATCCTGTAGGAAAAACCAGAAGCTTAAGACTTCTGGTTTTTCTATTTTGCTGCATGGGAAATGTGTCTTCTTGAGTCATAAACTTTTGGCAATTTGCGAAAGGAAGCGGAAATGCCCCCGCTAAGCGACGGAAATGGTGTAGAATCGAAGAAAAGAGACAAGCCGTCTACACATAAAGGAGAATGCACTCGTGAACGACACATCCAGTTTTCAAATGATCGCCGCTGTTGCGATTTTTGCCTTAATGGTCGGCGTCCCGCTCATCATGGTATTTGTAGTCTATAAGTTCAATAAGCGCAGCAACAAGTAAGGACAGCGGATTTCCGCTGATGCAGTACCATTTTAACCGATAAGGGGATGATGAAATGGAACAGCAAGAACAGCCAAAAACGGCAGCGAGCCAAATGAACGCAGCTGAAAAGTTGAAGCTCGCAGCGATTGCCACCGCTGCAAACGGCGCACTCCATGCGACGAAGAACGAAGGAACGAACGGTTCTTCTGATTTGATCGGCCTGGAACTCGTCGACAAGGTGCTCGCCCGCTGGCCAAAAGCTGCCAAAGCGGCGGCACAAAAAATCATCGATTATTACGGCGCACCCAATGAGATCACACCGAGCCGCCTGTTCTGGTACAATAATGGCCCCTGGAAACGGACGATCGCCTACCGGGAAGAAGCGCCGCACGATTTCCCGGTGCCGCATACCGATGTCCTCGAACAGACCATCAATTACCACGTACCGGCTGAAAAAGTAGGAGACATTGGTCTGTTTGACGGCAGCCTCATCGTTGCCCGGACCAAGGGGGAAGTGACGGCCAACTGCGACAACGAAGGCGCCAATATCCTGGCGCTGAATTTGATGCACGAAATCGTCACGGGCATCAGGACGCCGCAGGCAGCCCGTGATTTCGCTAAAGAAGAAATTGCCGCTTTCCTGATGGACCGTTCGGCGCCTTATGCAGAACATTTCCAGTTCGATTTGCCGCAAGGCGTACAATGGGATTCGGATCATGTCGCGGCAGCGGATGAGCTGTTGAAACAAGCCGTCAAAAAAGCGGCGGATGGCCTCGGATTGGGCGATAAAGAGTAAGTGTAGGACAGGAGCGAAAAGGCTTCTGTCTTTTTTTATGCGGTAAATGGAAAGGATGAACCGCAAGAAAGTAATCGCATGCTGAAGGGACCATACATCACAAATAGGATGTAGTAGCCGTTACGATGGGCCACAACCGAAATTGTGTTTTAAAAACAGAATAGTATGATAAATCAAAGGAACTTATTATAATAAAAGTGTCTCCTGTAGCCCGTCCTACATACTTTTGAAAGGTGATGACCTAAAGTGGCAAGGATTGATGAAATCGCACCGGATGTCTTTCGTATTTCCATTTATGTACCGGACTTTGGCATGCAATTTAACCATTTTTTGATTCAAGACGAGGAACCTTTATTGTTTGCGACCGGTTTTCGAATGTTCTTCCCGGAAATGCAGGAAGCGGTAGCCAAAATCATGAATCCGGCCAAACTGCGGTGGATCGGGTTCAGCCATTTCGAGTCCGATGAATGCGGTGCGTTGAATCAATGGCTGAAAATTGCTCCGCATTCAGAAGCAGTTTCCGGTTTTGTCAGCGGCATGGTCAACATCAATGACTTTGCCGACAGACCGGCGCATTTGCTGCAAAACGGAGAAGTGCTGAATATCGGGCAAAAGAAATTGCGTTATATCAGCACACCGCATGTGCCTCATGGTTGGGATGCAGGACTGTTTTTTGAAGAAAATGACCGGACCTTATTAACTTCTGATTTGTTTCACCAGAATGGCGACACAGCACCTTTGTCGAAGGAAAGTCTGGCGGAGCGGGCACGCGAAACATTATTGGCATTTGAAGAAGGCCCACTCGCCGGTTATGTGCCTTATAACCGAAAAACCGATAGAATTCTGCAGAATTTGGGCGAGCTTGAACCAAGAACGCTGGCCGTCATGCACGGGTCATCATTCTCAGGCAACGGCAAGCAGGAAATCCAGAATTTACGGGAAGTTTGGAAAAGCGTCATGGAAGAAACGAAAGACCAAACCCGCTTCGGCAATTAGATAGAGGCTTCATGAATTGTACCTATTTACTAAAAGAAATGGCCATCTAAAATGGGCTATTTCTTTTTATTGTGTAAAAAGTGTAAAATTCTGGAGAAAAGAGCATTTTTATCGGAAAGTGTCGTAAACTAATCTTAGGTAGTAAAAATTATCCCAAAAGGGAATGGGTGCCTTGGGATTAAAGATGAAGATTGGACTGCTGTTCTGTATTGCTCTTTTCTTGCTGACAGCTTGTGGGAGAACAGGAGACGAAGATGTTCAAACAGAAGATGTGGAAACAAAATAGACGCCGCGATATAACGATGAGGAACTGATTGGTACGGTCGCTGATTTTCTTCCGGACGGCAAATCATTTTATGTGAATCACGCCGAATGGCTTAAAAGAAATTCTCCAGGCGGAATGGGTACGGATGAAGGCCGTGGTTTCCATGCGGTGATTACGGACAAAACCGTTTTACAATTCGAAAACGGAGCTCCGGCGGAACTGGCTGATTTCAAGCACGGCCAAATAGTTAAAGTATTGCCGCCGACGGAAGAAGATTTGCCCGTCGAGGTTGATGAAATCACCATACTGGAAATGACATATGAGGAAAAATACGAACGCTTTCTCACCCATATAAAAGGCCATTACAATCTTGTAGTGATGTATGAAGAAGGCAATACCGGCGGGTTGGACGTGGAAAAAATGTTCGATAGGTTAAGTGACGATGTCGAACTGAATGCCGCTCAATTTCCTTATCCTGAGTATTGGGTAGTGGATTATAAAAAAGAACTAGACATTGAGAAATTTCCTGTCATTCTGGTGTTCGATACAGAAGGGCTGATCTTTAAAACCTATCAGGAAAAAGAAGCCTACAAATTTTTTGATGAACAGAAAGAGTAAATAAAAACAAGCTGCCTTCGGTAAAGTGAAAGCAGCTTGTTTTCATGTGTTTCCTATGTATGGTTATGTGTTTCTTTGGTAGCCGTGCGGTACTTGCCTGGCGTCTGTCCAGTTGCTTTTTTGAACGCCTGCTGGAAGTGTGTTTCGCTTTTGTAGCCGGTACGTTGAGCAATTTGCCTGATGGAGGCATCTGTATGCTGCAGCAAATAACGCGCCAACTGGATGCGGCATTGAATGGCGTACTGAATCGGGCTCATGCCGGTCTGTTCTTTAAATACATGGGCAAGGTAGTATTTGCTCAAGCCAATTTCTGTAGAGAACAGTTCCAGCGTTAATGCCCGGTGTGCGTTTTCTTCGATAAACCGTTTGGCCATCCTGATAAGCTGCCTGTGGTCGGTTGCTGTCCGGAGTGGCTCATTCAGGGAGCGTTCCAACACTTCAAAGAACAATTCCAGGAAAAGAGCAACCGTCTGCTGCTTATTGGCATAGGAGCTGCTGTTTTCTTCGATCAGCTGCAGAACAAGGGTTTTTAACCGTTCAAACTCCGCCGGCTGTTGCACCGGAGCCGCATGATGCGCTCGTACTTGGTTCATTTCAAGCTGCTTCACCAAATGGCCGGAGCAGTTAAGGGACAGGCAACTGTAGGCTTGGCCTTTAACGGAAGCTTCTGCATGCCAGTCGCCGGCATTGCAAAGAACCAGTGAACCGGCAGTGGCGGTGTAGGTTTTCTGGTTGATGGAAAAGCGGCTTTGGCCTTCCAGCACGAGAATGATTTCACACGATTCCGGATGGACGTGGAGCGGCTTGATATGCCGTCTGTCGCTCGTACAGTGGATCATGTCGGCGGAATGAAAAATAAAGGGAAGCTGAAAGTGGTTCGGGTCCATGGCAAGCACTCGTTTCTAAAAAGGATAATACATCCATTATAGCAAGAATTAATATAAAATATTGTAAAAAGCGGGGAAAATAGAAGTTTTGTTCTATTCGACAGCAAGAATTAATAGAATCCAACTTATAACTGAATCACTTTAAGCAGCAGAAGTGTTGATATCTGAAAATTTAAATAAATAAACCGGATACGGTAGTAAAACACATAAATCAGCACTATAATGGCGATACACCCAGCGTCCACAAACGAAAAATTTAAATGACAGAAAGGATGAGCGGAATGGCAACGGATTTTTGGATCAATTTGCCGGTAAAAGATTTGAACAGATCAAAGGAGTTTTTCCAGAGCTTGAATTTTACGGTAAACGAGCGGTTTTCGGATAGTGAGCAGATGGCGGGTGTTGTGGTTGGTGAACATAATTCCATGATTATGCTATTTCCGGAAGCGACTTTGGAAGGATTTGCACGAAATCCGATGACGGATACAGCAGCAAGCACGGAAGTATTGCTGTCGATTTCAGCAGATTCGCGTGAAGAAGTCCAGGAGATGTGCGAGAAAGTGATTCAGGCAGGCGGCAAGATATTTAGCGAGCCTGGAGAAACAAATGGCATGTACGGAGCAGGATTTTGCGATTTGGATGGACACCGATGGAATTTGCTGGTGATGTAAAGACAGCAAGCAATACTAATGATGAAGAACTGAACTTGTATGAGATTAGTTCAACTACTAGTTAAAGATGGTTCAATGGCACAGAAACATTAACAGAAAGAAATCTCACAGCAACCAAATGATTTCAATGAGACGAAATCGACTTAATTTTTCTGTAAGACAACTCAAACAAAAATCAACGTGTCGATCGAGTTGAATAAGTAAATTGAAGTAAAATGTACCAAAACAGCAAAAAAACAAAAACGTCGAAAATAGCTCAAAATCAGCCGAAAAATCGGTTTCGTCTCACTGTCTTAAGTATACTTACTAAATGAAACGCTACTTCCGATAATTTATATTATGTAAACTTAATTATTTTTTAAGAATTTAGGCCGTTGTTTTCTTACACTCTCCTCTTGTTGCGTCTATGAGAAGTCTTTAAAACGATTCATACACGCAGATCACTACCTTCGGCTTTTTCATCAGCTAAGGAGAGTCATTCTATTCGTTGGGCTTAAATAGGTTTCCTACTAACCCTCGTACGCTCCCGTATAGTGCGGAACATAATGTCACCATTAACCAGAACGAATAAGCATCCATTACGTACATGTAAATAATCGCGTAGATTGAAAAACCGACCAGGCCAATGCTCAGTGCCACATCAATGATTGGTGAAAACATTTTCCAAAGACTTTTCAGCTTCATCACAAAGAACCTCCCTAATGTCCTTCTGTTAATGACCAGCATTTCGCGATTGAACTTTCGGTGCCGCGGCGATATATGGAAAGTTGCTAGGTTCAGATAGCCTCTCCAATTTCTTAATGACCCACTATATAGCGCAGCAAGCTTATAGGGTCCCAGTTTATGCTGATGTTCGGCTTTAGACTGAACCGTACTTGTCTGATGTTTCTTCCGCTTTAGCTTCACGATCTCCGCTTCGAAAGCTTATATCATAAGGAATTCTAGGAAAAGTGCTTTTTCTTTAAGCAATTTGAATTTGGCTAGCGTTCTTTCACGCATTAATCGGATTTTATTCATCTTTCTTCTTGTTTACAATCCATCTTGAACTCATTTCGCGGAATGTTTGATGAGCTTATTGTATCTGAAATGACAGAAAATTACCATGTAATTTTATTGATTTTCAGGACAAGTAAAAAGGAACGATTACCCTTCTTTACGTGCTCTTGCCATGCCGATCGTAAATTTCTTAAAACCTGACGTCTCATAATAAGACTCCAATTTCTCATCACACATCAGCTGCGGAATGACCCGGTGCCTATCACATTGTTCAATCAGTCCGCTTATCAGCTTGCGCCCGATGCCCATACCTTGATAGCTTGGCAAAACACCGACTCCGCAGATCAGTCCGGTAATCACGCCATCTGAGATAATCCGTCCCATTCCAACCAACTTATCGCCTTGGTAAGCATACAGCACGTACCAGCTTTGCTCGCACATTTTCTGCAGCTCATTTGCTGTTAAGCCAAGTGAATCCCATTTTAGTTCCTCGTATAACTGGTAAACCGATTCATTACATGCTGGCGGTTCTATCGTAATCCAAATATCCTTTGAGAATTCCATAAAATTCACGCTCCTGTCTTTTCCTCTTTTCTTTGATCTTTATATAGCCAAATTAGTGAATCAAGGAGGTTAGCGAAATGATGCCACAACAAACCATTATCAATCAACAATCAGGCCAGCGCATGATTTTCCGCCAAACGGCAAAAGATACGGACGGACAATTACTGGAAATTGAATCGTTCAATCCCCCTTCAACTGAAAAAGAACCGGAACACGTTCATCCGAAACAGGAAAGCTCAGCTGAAGTGCTGTCTGGTACCGTGCATTTTTCAATCAATGGGCGGATCCAAATTGTTAAAGCAGGAGAAAAAGTCGTCATCCCGCCTGGAGTCCCCCACTATTTCTGGAACGAGGGCCACTGGAAGCGCGCACAATTCAACGGTTTACGCCGGCTTTAACAATCGAACAGTTTTTTAAATCATATTTTGCTTTAGCCAATGAGGGGAAGCTGGACAACAACGGGATGCCGCCTCTTTTGATTACTTCACACCTCGGGCTTCAGCATCAAGATGACATCCGCGTGACTAAGCCGCCTTGGATCGTCCAAAAATTCCTTTATACCCTACTGGTTCCCGTAAGGTTGATATTGCGACGCACCAAACGATAAGAGAAAAAATCCTTTGCGGCACTTGGGGGTTAGCAAAGTGCCGTCTTTTAATGAAGAACCAGCTCCAAATCCCAACGTTCTTCAATCAATTCCTGATCGGTCCATTCGGCATTCGGTTTTTGCTCGGTGCATTCAAATCCGTATTTGCTATACAGATGCCGTGCAGCTTCAAGAATATGGACGGTCCATAAGAAAATATGGCGGTAGTTCTGCGCCTGGCAAAACGCCAAGGCTGTGTTCATCAGGCTTTTGCCGATGCCTTGGCCCTGGAACCGATCATCGAGCACAAACCATCTCAATTGAGCGGTATGGCCATCTACGCGCGCAATGGCAATCGAACCCGCGATTTCCCCGTCCACTTCCGCAATCCACAGTTCACCGCCTTGCCGGTCCATTAGAAATTCTGATAATCCCTTCATGACATAGTATTCAAAAAGCTCACTGAAGCCATAGGCTTTGTTGTAAAGTCGGCCGTGCAGATAAGAGACATACCCCAGTTCCCCGGGCTGAAACGGCCGGATAAGGACGCTCAGCGCTTGCGGCTCTTCATGAGTCAGCAATTTCTCCACTGTATGCATGGCACTTGTCAATTGGTCCAATTGATGTGGAGTCAGCGAATCAATCATCTTTGCGACTTCTTTATTGGCTTCGTCCACCAAGGCCAAATGAACTTTTTCTCCGGAGCCGGTCAAGTGAAGCAAATGCTGTCGTTTGTCGGAAGGTGCTTGTTTTTTGGCAATGAGCTTGTCGTCTTCGAATTTCTGGATGATGCGGCTCATATAGCCCCGGTCAATGCCCAGTTTCTCGCGGATTTCCGTTGCCGTGATGCCGGTTTTCCCGTAAAGCTCAGCAAGGACGCGAGCTTCGCTTAACGGATACGGCTTATGATAGATTTCCTGGTCAATTTTGCCGAGAATGTTGGCATAATGCCGGTTGAATCGGCGGATTTCTTCAATTTTTGCCAAGTCTGCCACACTCAACACCCCTTTAGTTTTCAGAATTTTTAATTACGCATAGAATAACGTTAGTAGTTGACTTAGTCAACTTATTTTCCTCAAATAAAAACCATCCAGCTCATAAGACTGGATGGCTTCAGTACTAAACTAATTGTCGTTGCTGCGCTTCATATCCCGTATGGCCTGCACCGATAGACGGACAAGCAGGATGACGCACAGGAATAGGCCCGTATAGGCTGCGGTATTCAAGTAAACCGCATAGGCGGTATTGATAAACTGGGCAATGGCCAGCAACGCGGATGAAATCAATCCGAATGTGATGCCCGTCATCAATAGCACCAGGCGTGAAAACATCTGCGTGATGAAGTTGGCATTGTGCCGGTCGGAAAATACATCGTGATGCAGGATGATCTTGCCGCTTTCAACCCGTTCCACCAGCCGGTCCAATCGCTTCGGCAGCCGGACCAGTTCCGGAATCACCAGAGCCAGCTCGCTTTCCAGCCGGTCTTTCACGGCTTTCGGTTCTTTGAACGGCTTTTTCAGGAAATCCGACTTGTATTTTTGGGCAAAAGCCTTGGCTTCTGTAAACATATCAAATGTCGGGTCGATGGTATGCAGCGTGCCGTCGAGCGTAATGAGTGAGCGGAGCGCCGTTCCGACAGACGGATAGAACGACAGCCCGAAATCGCGCACCAGGTCAAACAAGGAATGGATCAGCTCGGTTGTCGGAATCCGGTGGACATAGGAGATCTTCAACAGGATCTGCCCGATCGCCTGTTCAAAGCGGTGCCGGTCGATTTGCTGATTGTCTTCCACTAACAGCATAATCGAGTCGTAAATGACGCTCGCATCGCCTTGCTGCACCCCGATGATGAACAAACTGAGCCCTTCCTGCTGCGGAGAAGCAAGTCTCCCCACTGCCCCGAAATCGAGCAGAATCGGTTTGCCGTCCTGTTCATCAATAAAGATGTTGCCCGGATGTGGATCCGCATGGAAGATGCCGGAATCCAGCATTTGTTCAAAAAACGAAAACAGTACGGTGCGGGCGAAATCTTTTTCATTGCTGCCAAACTGATGGAAGACGGCGCTGCCTTGAGCGATGCTTTTGCCTTCCACATATTCCATCACAATCAGTTTGTCGCTGCTGTACTCGGTATAGACATGCGGAATGCGTACTTTATAAGGGCTGTTCTTCATGGCATTCGTGATTTGGATCGTGTTGCGGATTTCGATGTTGAAATTGATTTCTTCCCGAAGCCCTGCAGCAAAACCGATGGCCAGTTCACGGAATCCGAGGTTTTCAGCCCACACGGAGCGGTTCGATACCCATTCTGCAAATTCCACCAGGATGTTCAGATCATCGCGCATGATGCGTTTGATCTCCGGCCGCAGCAATTTCACCACCACGTGGCGGTTGTCTTTTTTCAAAACAGCTTTATGCACTTGCCCGATGGACGCAGCAGCGAGCGGCTCCATATCAAAAGAAGAAAAAACTTCTTCGAAGCGTCCGCCTAACGAAGTTTCCAAAATGTCCTGGACCTGGCTGTTCGGAAGCGGCTTTACCCGTTGCTGCAGCGTGCCCAATTCTTCGACAAAGGCGGGCGGAAACAGTTCGGTGCGCGTGGACAGCACTTGGCCGAATTTGATGAAGATGCCGCCGCTTTGTTCCAGTGTATCCCGGAACGCGATTGCCAGTTCCCGGTCGTTTTCCCGGTGCCTGGCGTACTTCAACGCTCTGGAAATCCCGTTGCGAAGCGCAATTTCCACCACTTCGCGCAGCCGTTTTTGCCGGCGCCATTGATGCTGCAGGCGCTTAAAGATAAATTTCCTGCCGGTGATGCGTTCTCCTTTGGCGCCCAGTTCAATTGGATCGAACAATTCAAAGAGCAAATACAGGAGCATCGAAATCAACAGGATGCTGCCGACCCAAACAATCGTACTGACGTCTGTCGCGGTATTCAGGACACTTTCGGACAGATAATCGGTATAGCGCAAATAGGAATACCAATATACAAATGTCGTCAACGATACACCGAGCACGACCGACAGCACCCGTTTTGTGAAATTGACTTGTGCACCCATCAAACGTCCGCTGA
Source organism: Planococcus chinensis (assembly GCF_020071995.1). Lineage (GTDB taxonomy): Bacteria > Bacillota > Bacilli > Bacillales_A > Planococcaceae > Planococcus > Planococcus chinensis_A. The sequence continues at coordinate 176,408 of NZ_JABWTK010000006.1, forward strand.
CAAAATAAATGAAAACGGTGATGAGCAGCACCTCTAAGAGCAGAATTGCATAAACCATTCGCAGTCTCCTTTCAGGAAGGAAATAGTCGCAATAATAAAAAAGAAAAGTTCATTTACCTAGTATAGCAAACATTGTCCGATTCGTTTCGATGTACTCTGTGGAATGAGCAATTTTTACAATTGCGGGTTCCCATAAAAAAAGACCTATGGAAGGTCCATTTAGTTCTGAGTTCGATATGTCCTGTATCGCTTTAAACAGGTCGGCAGGTATCTTGGCGGTCAATCATTTACTGCCAGTTCAAAATACGGTTCTTCTTGTCCGGTGTCGTCAAACCAGCGCATCTCTATATACTGCAGGCCGGCTTTTCGGAGCACACGGATAGAGCTTTCATGCCCCGGTGCAGCAGAAGCTGTAATCATATGTACTCCAGGATGCTCCTTGGCCAGGTCCACACAAACTTGAGCGGCTTCGGTGGCATAGCCTTTTCCCCAGCTGTCTTTCGCAAAATGATAAATTAATTCCACTTGTTCAAGAGAACCCTGGACATTAAAGCCTGCTGCGCCGATCACCTTTCCAGACGCCTTTTCAATGACCGCGTACACGGAAATTCCGTTTTCAACGTGGCATTGTCTATAGCTCTCTAAGACGCGTGGAAGCGCATCTATCGGCGTTGGCCCGCCGGATGCGGCCATTACTTCCGAATCGCCCCAAAAGCGTTCTGCAGCGCTTGCATCCTGTTTTGAGAAGACGCGCAGCACCAAGCGGTCGCTTTCCATTATTTTTGTCAATGAATCTACCTCCAATAAATGTTTTCAAAAACGAGCGGAAACGCGTGAATCAGCGCGGCTTAACATACAGAGCTTAAGCTTTTGGTGTTACTGATGCTCACCCTCTATTATAGAAGTGACAACGTGCCGGGAATCCCATTGGTTTTCTGAAAAGCCGATAATCGGATAATCAAGCGGAAAAATTTTTTGCTTGATTTCTTCGACCGACAAGCCCTCCCTGTTCATAGATTGAACTTTCAATGTGAGCTTTTCAAGATTTTGCAGCTTTTTCTCAATCATTTCCCGGCCGTTTTCAAAATAACCGGAATGACTACAAAACAACGAATCAAAATCATACTTGAGTAGTTTGCGGAGCGACGCCATGATGAGCGGAATCGATTCGCTGTCCATGATGACCTTGGTTTTAGGGGCAACAAACAAATCCCCGGAAAACAGCTGTCCCGTTTTTTCGTTCAGAAAAGACACATGATCGTCTGCATGGCCAGGCGTCTCGATAACAGTCCATTCCTGAGTCCGGGAACGGATCGTTTCCGGAAGCGGCAAGGCTCGGAACGCTTTTCGGCCGCCCCAGGTTTGCTTTCTGTATTCCGGGTAGTTTCCCGGCTGTTCGCAGAGAGGAATGCTTTTATGATGCAAATAAATTGGAATATTAAGATGTTCCTGGATCCACGCGGCTGTTCCCGTATGGTCTTCATGGCTATGTGTAAGTGTGACCAGGTCCATTGGATGTTCTTTGTAAAAGCGGATCAGTTCTTTTTGTAGTTTTTCCGCTCCGGTGTCCACCAGCATGCCATCGACCAAATAGACAAAGACTTTCCGGCCAAAACTTTCAATCGTCCCTTCCACACAAATAACGTTTTCTTTCTGATAAACCTCGATCATCGATTTCCCTTCTTTCTTCTGTCAACAGATTTATCGCTTCTCTCTTTTAAAGGGTTCTTCTTAAAGCGCCCTTAGTCCTTCTGTGTTCAGCTCATTTTTTTCGTTCTTGTTGGCGGTTTTGGTTTTAGTTGTTATTCCTTATGTAGATACCTACATTTATTACACTTTTCTTTCTTCATTGATTATTAAGCCGTCAAGATCGATAATTCTCTCATTACTTTGCTTCTTCCTGAGTATTCGGTGGTTTAAATATACACGCCTCTCTAAAAAAGAAAAATCGCATTCCACACATTCAATGCCGTTTTTCGCTTTTTAACCGATTTGCTTTTAAGTTTTTTATTCTTAATACTCTCTACCTCTTCCTTATAAAATCCATCATACTTACGATAAAAAAAGCCGTTAAGATTGAGCGGAATCCTCAATCTTACCGGCTTTTTGGTTAGAAATCATGGTAGGTTCTTTTTATAAATATCCTCAATACGGGAACGTGTGTATGGTATAATTAGAAAGGTAGCAATTAGTGGATGTTCATAGGCGGTTGCATGTCTCACTTTCCAATCAGTTTTTGCTGAACGGGAAAGGAGGTGATGCAAATGACAGTTTTTCAAGCACTGACATTGATGATTAGCTTTTCTGGCTTAATCGTTTCAATCATTGTGTTGTCATATACTTTTTCGAAAAAAAAGTAAACCGCCTGTGCTCCCCAGCATAAGGTACGGTTTACTTTGGTACTGACATGCGATCGCCTTTGAAGCGATGCTCGTTGTTATTGGCCGTTGGGTGTTCGAGCACCCAATGGTCTTTTTTATGTGCTTATCTCCATTCATTATACCATTCCCGAAAAGGATTGCAATTAGGCAATGATTTTTGCTGTGAGGGACAGTTGTTTCGGGACATCACCCTATCCGTTTTTTCTAAAATAAAAAAGAAGACCGAAGTCTTCTTTTTAAACGGAGAATCCTATGAATAGGATAGCGATCAGCACTACAATTGCAACGATGATAATTCCGATAACGATCGACGGAATCATGATGGTGAAAAAGCCTTTCCAACTGGAAATCCGGTGCGCTTCCCCGATCGCTTTGGCATTAATGAAAATGCTCCAGATTGTCACAACGGTGATGAGAACGGAACCAACCAAGGTGATGACAAGCTCGCCCCCGCCCCCTGACGTTCCGAGCGGTTCTGCAAAATAGGTTGCTGGAGCAGCCAATATCCAGATCAAATACACCGGAAGCAGCCAGATCTGCGGGATGGCTGCAGCCCCTACCGCTTTAAAAAGTTCCATATACGTCCCTGTCCCTTTAAAAAGCTTGCCTGTAATCAAGTAAACGCCTGCCATAATTGCATAAATGATCAGGATAAAAATTGGCCCGGCAATGACTGAACTTAAAATGATTCCCCATACCGGCATCATTTGGTTCATTTCTGAATCAAAAGCGCCGACAAGGGCACTGCTGATGCCCGATAAAATCATTAAGAGGATAACAAACCCCATCGATTTTTCTTCAATCACATAACGGACTGCTTTTCTTGTTTTCAGCCAGATCGCTGTGAACGGATTCACTTCTCCGTAGCTTTCTTTCTCTTTAAATTGCACCATTTGAATCCCTTCCTTCTTTCTACTAATACGGACCAACAGCAAGAAAGTTTCGAGATCACGTCGATTTCCCGGATTTTAGTTTCTTGAATTTATCCAAAGCGTGGTTCCATTGAACCGTTTCATTATTTTTCACTGTACGGAGCAGTTCGTGGAAAACAGGCTGCAGCCCGTAAAATTTCTTTACCAGCTGCCAGATGCTTTCTTTATCTGCTGAACCGTTGTAATGTTCAAGAACCATTTGGGTGAATGTTGGCCCATAATCCCAGTAGATTCCTGCAAAATCGAAAGCAGGATCACCGATTTGGGCATCGGCAAAATCGATAACACCATTGATTCGCTTATTTTCCGCATCAAATAGCAAATTCGAAGCGGTCAGATCACCGTGAATGACGGTTCTTGTGTTCGCTTCGCTGGAAGCAGCAAAAAAATCGGCAAATGTGCTTTGAATGTCCAGACGCTCTTCTGTAGAGAAATGCGGAAAAATTAATTGGTCAATGTCGCGGTAGAGTTTTTCCCAAAACAGCTGGGTATGCCGCATAGGCAAATAATCCGGCACCGGCATGCCGTGCAATTGAGTTAAAAACTCTCCAAGCAGCCGTGCATTATCTTCCGATAGCACTTCCCTTGAACCGATCGCTGCATCCCCTTCAATCAAGTCATAACAGCTGCATATCAGTTGCTGCTTGCCGTCGTTTAAAAGTGTGGGTTGAGGCACTTTAAGGTTTAAAGCGGTTTGTTTCCGCAAGTCATGAAGCAAACGCGTTTCAATTTCTACACGTTCAGCTACCTTTTCTATTTTGGGAAACCTGAACACCAATTGGTTGTTGACGACAATAACGTCATTGTCCCATCCCGTCTTTTTTTCATCAAGTTGTTGGATGTTCAAATGCGGCATTGCAGTTTGGATAAAGTGAAGCATCTCTTTCATTTCCATTGCGTTCTCCTTTTTTTGATTGCGGTTTTGATTTTTTGATGTTAGCCTTATGTAGTTTTCTACATATATTAGAGAAAAACCCGTTTTATTAATAATTTTTCTTGCAGGACCGCTTCTAAAGGATGATTTCCCTGGACGCATGCTGCGAATACAACTTATTTCATTTTAAGGATTCTTTTTCCCCTTTCTTTTGCTCCCTTCTCTGATCACTAAGGTCCTCTGATCTCCCACTTATTGTTTACCTTTAGTTCTTTAAGCTCTCCCTGCGTTTTGACAATCGTTGTTTTAGCCTGGCAATGCTGCAACTTTTCCAGGAATTCCGGCCTCATGGTTTCTTCAAAATAACGGTTCCAGCCGAACATCTTGAAAAAGATGCGAAGCGTCTGCCGGTAATTCGCCTTTTCCAGCATTAGCGTCTGTTTTATATAGCGTTTAATGATGCGCCAGGTCCGGGTTCTTGGAGGGAAATCCAAAAAAATAATCCAATCCGCTTTTTCCAGCCCCTGATCGGTCCAGCCGATATGCACTCCTTCAATCACCCACTCTTCAAGTTCGACCGCTTCCTGGAAAAGCTTATTGCGTTTTTCTTCGCTGTTCCGCACGTCACCGCCAGGCTTCCGCTCCCAGACAAAATTATCCGTTTCAAAACGGGGAATGTTATATGCCAAAGCGGCTTTTTTGCCCAGCGTCGTTTTGCCGCTTCCCACCGAACCAATAATGTACATTCGCATAGTCTGTTCTGGCCTCCTTTAGGTTTCTTTCAATAAAAAAACCGGCAGCCGCTTTTTTGCAGTTGCCGGATCTTTTATACAAGTTTGCCTGCTTCCGACTCGACCCGGTCCATGAACGCCCGTACCGTTTCCTGGCGTTTTGCTGTGTTGCCGGAAAGCAGCATCGCTTTGCCCGTCAACGTCAAACCTTTTTGGGAACCTTCGTAAATAAAGCGGGTTTCCGTTTCGGATATTTTCAGTAGCGTATAGCGGTAATCCACTTGGAACAATTGGCTCATCACAAAACGAATATGCCGGTGTTTCCGCTCAGGCAAATCTTCATAAGCAACGGTCTCCACAACATAATATTGCAATTGCGTGCCTTCGTAATAGCTCTGTCCGTGTTTGGCTCCCGCTTCGTCGTCGTTATTTTCCAGTAGGGTGTGTTCTTCCACTTTCGGCAGAAGCCGTTTGACATTTTTGTCGGAGAACAAACGCCATACCGTTTCGATGTTTTCCGGAATCACCCGCTCTTCTTTCCATTTAACCATTCGACTCTCTCCTTACTGATGCTAATGCGTTCCATAGCACTAGCGTATCATAAACGAGGCAAAAAAATCTCCGGAAGCGGTAAGCCTCCGGAGATCGGTTTTCATTAAAAAGGATTGGTCGCCCACTGGCTGGACGTCGGGATGAAGATTCGCGGATGCAGTTTCAGCTGCGCCACAATGTATTCTGCGATGTCTTCCGGCTGCATGAACTTCTCTTTGCTGTTTTCCGGTGCTTCCCCGCCGCCGAAATCGGTAATGACCCGGCTTGGCGTCAAAGCAAATACCCGGATATTGTGTTTGCGCACTTCCTGCGACAACGATTCCGTCATGCCGAGCACCCCGAACTTCGAGGCGCTGTACGCACTTGACCCGGCTGTCCCTTTGAGTCCGGACATTGACGAAATATTGATGACGTCGCCGCCGTTTTTCTCAATCAATTGCGGAAGCACCGAACGCGTCACATAATACATGCCGAGCAAATTGACATCAAGCGTCTTTTTCCAGTCGGCCGGATCGATTTCCAGAAACGGCCCGAAACTGCCCATTCCGGCATTGTTGATGAGGATGTCTGCCTTCCCGAGAGCCTCAGTCAACCGGGACACGGCATGTTCCACTTGTTCCATTGAAGAGACGTCCGCTGTCGCATAGGCTGCTTTTACGCCGAGTGCTTCCGCTTCTTCCGCTACTCCCTTCAAATCGTTTTCCGTGCGGGCGATCAGCCCGACATGAACGCCTTCATTCGCCAACGCGAGCGCCGTTGAACGGCCGATTCCTTTACCCGCTCCTGTGATGAATGCGATTTTTCCTTTTAATGATTGCGCCATCATGCATTCCGCCTTTCGTTTTCTTAATCCTGCATAATCCCTTGTTTCCCTTTTTCTGCAGTTCTACACTTCACATGGAAAGGAATAAAGGAAAGGGATTGAAAGAAACACGGAATTTGGCTGCAGCTAAAAAATGAGCCAGACCTTCAGGCATCCGGCTCATTTGAAGCATCCCACTGGGTATATTGATAACGGTCAGCCGTTGTATTAACGCAGCTCATCAAAAGTTTTTTTAAATATCGCATTTTCTGCCCTCTAATTCAGCAAACTGTCTTGTTTAGAAATCATTCTTTCATGTCAAGATAGAACGACGTCAGTTCCTTGATTTTTCCGGCTCCGTCCATGACATAAACATCACAGTAGGTATACACTTTTTCTTGTCCCGTGTCCGTATTCGCGTGCATTTTCCCTTTTAACGCCACTTCGTTTCCGCTGGCAATCAGATTTTCAATCGTCAACGCCACGTTGGTTTCATTGCCCATGCCCATTTCCTTGACGCAGTCTAAAAAGGCCTCGCGTCCAATCATTTTGTTGCCATACATCGACCACGCCACATCATCCGTCACATGGTCAGCCAAAAAATCAATGTCTCCGTCTATAAAGGCCTGGTTCACTTTAGTGAAAAATTGCTGATTGGTTACGACCGACATGATGGTTGCTCCTTTCGCTCTTTTGATTTTTGCCGTATTTACGGTACACTTAAGCTACAACAAAAGATGGAGGACCGCTTCATGAAAACTTCGACCATATTACTGATCATACTCGGCTTTATGCATGCCTTGACATTGATCAACATTTTGCTTTTTGAAGGGATGTTTAACGACATCGTCTTTTTCTTTAATACAGCGATTTTCTTTTTTGCTTTTGCTTTTTACACCAAGCGGCAAGGCAATCCCAAAAAATCAGCCGATTTGAATGACTGACAGATGAAACGAAATCATTTTATGGTTTCGTTTTTTTTGTGCCTTCTTTTTTGAATAAAAGCTTGCCACCTCCTTGTTTGCCGGCAACGTCAGAAAATCCTCGCAGCACAAAAAGCAGCCCTACAGCAATCTATTTAGAATGCACCAGGCTGCTTCGAGCAACGGTTCGGGGATAAGATTGGAAAATCCCATCCAATCGTACTAATAAATTTCCCCTTTTTATTAATTTTACACCTGATTTTAAAAATCATTTGAGCTTTGGCCAAGTCTGGAAATCGAGGTCGGAAGCCGGTCTTGGCGGACTGAAATAATAGCCTTGCCCTTCATCGCATAGCTCTTGTTCCAAAAAGCCAAGTTGGTCCTGATTTTCTATGCCTTCTGCGATGACGCCAATATTCAGCTTATGCGCAAGTGCGATGATGGACGATGTAATGGCTTTGCCGTTCCGGTCCTCTTCGATGTCCCCGATAAAACTGCGGTCGATTTTCACCCGGTCAAAAGCGAATTGGCGAAGATAGCTGAGCGATGTATAGCCTGTGCCAAAATCATCGATCGACATGGAGACGCCGAGTTCTTTCAAGCGCTGCAAACTTTCTTTTACGATTTCTGTGTTTTCCATCAAGATGCTTTCTGTGACTTCCAGTTCAAGCCACCTGGGTGAAAGTCCCGTGGCCATCAATATATTCTGCACGGTCGCCACAAAATTGGGGTGTTTTAACTGGATCGTCGAGATGTTGACGCATACTTTAAACGGCGGGTGCCCGGCATCTTGCCAGTTTTTGAGTTGCCGGCAAGCGGTTTCAAGCACCCATTTGCCGATGTGTACGATTTCGCCGCTTTCTTCTGAAATCGGAATGAAATTATCCGGCGGCACGAAACCAAGTGTCGGATTGTCCCAGCGGATCAACGCTTCCATGGCAGCCAGTTTGCCCGTTTTCAAATTGACGATTGGCTGGTAGTGAAGGCAAAGTTCTTTCTTCTCAATGGCGTTTTTCAAATCTTTTTCAATGGCTACTTTGTAGATGGTTTTAAAATCGAGTTCTTCCGAATAAACCGTATAATCATTGGAGCCGTGTTTTTTGGTGAAATACATCGCCGTATCCGCTTTATGGATCAATTCGGCCGCCCGCTCTGCCGGCTCGCCGGCAAACGCGATGCCGATGCTCGCTGAAATGGTGACCGAATGGCCATCGACTTCGAACGGTTCGCGCAAAATGGCGACCAGCCGCGCAGCAATGCGCTCCGCCTCGCTCATCTCTACCGTCGGCAGCAAGACAGCGAATTCATCCCCGGCAATCCGTGCGACGGTATCGCCTTTCCGGAGATTTTCCTGCAGCCGCAAAGAGACGGTTTTCAAAAATTCATCGCCGAGATGATGCCCCAGCGAATCGTTGATAAACTTGAACCGGTCCAAATCCAGAAACAGTACAGCCGGCTTGGCATAGCTGATTTTCGAGAATTCAATCGCTTGCTGGACCCGGTCTTCAAACAATCGCCGGTTGGGCAATTTGGTCAAGGGGTCGTAAAACGCCAGGTTTTCCATTTGCTGCTTGTAGCGCACTTTTTCCGTAATGTCTTTGGCAATGCCGTAAGCCCCGACAATTTCGCCATCCTGCTTTTTGGGGAAATTGGTAACTTCCAGATTCAAATAGGTGCCGTTTTTATGGAAAACAACGATTTCGTATTGATTGGTGCGGCCTTGAAGCGCCTCCCGGAAAAAATTGAAGGTTTTCGGCAAATATTCAGGTACGATTAACGGGGCAAAGGACATTTGGAGCAATTCCGGAATTGTGTAGCCGGTCAACACTTCACAGCTCGGATTGGCATCGGTGAAAGTGCCGGTGGAATCAAAAGCAAAAATGGCATCCGGATTGCTGTAAAAAAGCGAATGGAACCGCTCGTTGTTTTCCTTTAGCCGAAGGGCGGCGGTCACTTCTTCGGTAACATCAATCACAGCCCCTGCCATCACAATTTCGCCGTTGATGCTTGATTTCTTGGAATGGATTTCGCTGTGGATAAGCGAACCGTCTTTTCGGATCACCCGCACACGGTAGCGGGCCTCTATAGCCCCATGGTGGAGACGCTCATGGATATGCCGTCTCACGACCTGCAAGTCCTCCGGATGAACGATCAATTCCAGCGCTTTTTCATGTCCGATGATTTCCTCTTTTGAATAGCCTGTGAAAATGCAGAAGGCCTGATTGAAATAAGTGAAGGCATTGCCGTTCAATATATACATGCCGACGGTAGCCTCTTCGACCAGGCTCCCGAACAATTCAGTCAGCAGCCGGACCTCTTCGGGTTTCGCCGACAGGACATTGCCTTTGGCTATGTCGTAATATCCTTTGCCGTTTCTTTTCATTATGTAACCTCCTTGGTGCATCCATGCCCGGCAGCTGCCAGTTTGCCTGTTAATTATTATTTTACCACTTTTAATGGATGGATAAGCCTTATCCGTAATAATTTTTGGATTTTTTTTACTGTTCCATAACGCCGCTGATGCGGGATTTCAGCGCAAAAAAGCCGTTCCCAGAAACCGGGAACGGCTTTAATAGTTATGCGGCTGCAACGACTTTCTTTTTCAGAAGCCCTGCAACAATAGCTGTGACGATTGCGCCGGCAATGATAGCTGCAGCGTACAGAAGGATCTTCATAACGCCGCCGTCCACCAAGCCCATGACGAACACTCCGCCGTGCGGAGCGCGAAGGCTGACGTCAAACAGCATGACCAGCGCGCCGGTAAAGGCTGCACCGGCCACTGACGCCGGAATGACGCGCGCCGGGTCGGCAGCAGCAAACGGGATGACGCCTTCCGTGATAAAGCAGGCACCGAGAACGTAAGCGGTCTTGCCGGCTTCGCGTTCCGGTTTCGTGAATTTGTTCTTGAACATCGTTGTCGCAATGGCCATGCCAAGCGGCGGTACCATGCCGGCCGCCATTACAGTGGCCATGAAATTGAAGTTTTGGGCATCCAGCATCGCAATGCCGAATGTGTAGGCCGCTTTGTTGATCGGGCCGCCCATATCGATGGCCATCATGCCGCCGAGAAGAAGGCCGACCAGCACCAGGTTCGTGCCTCCAAGGCTTTCAAGGAACGCTGAAATGGCGGTATAGACTTTTGTCAGCTGCGGGTTCACGAGCATCATGATGATGCCGGTGATGGCAATGCTGAATACCGGGAAGAACAGCACCGGTTTCAAACCTTCAAGCGAATTCGGCAAGACGGAGAAAACGCGTTTTACGAGAAGCGTGACGTAACCGGCCAGGAACCCGGCAATCAAGCCGCCGAGGAAGCCGGAACCGCCACTTGCCCCTTCTACACCCGTAACCGTGATGGCAATCAAGCCGCCGATCATACCCGGTGCAAATCCGGGCCGTTCCGCGATGCTCATCGCGATAAAGCCGGCAAGTACCGGAACCATCAGGAAGAACGCATTGCCGCCGCCAATGGTGTTGAGCATCGCTGCAAATTCATTGTATTCGGGGCTGTCCGGGTTCGAAGCATTGATGCCCCAGAAAAACGAGATGGCGATCAAGATCCCGCCGCCGACAACAAACGGCAGCATATTGGAAACGCCGTTCATCAAATGCTTGTAGAAAAGACCTTTGGATTCCGTATCCGCCGCTTCGTCTTTGGACTTGTCGTGCTGGTAAACCGGCGCGTCGCCTGTCATCGCACGGTCCAATAAATTGTCCGTCTCGTAAATGGCTTTTCCGACTTTGGTCTGGATGACCGGCTTGCCGGCAAACCGCGCCATTTCCACTTTCGTGTCTGCGGCGACAATGATGGCATCCGCAGCGGCAATATCGGCATCCGTCAAACGGTTTTTCACGCCGCTTGAACCGTTCGTTTCCACTTTGATGTCAATGCCGCGTTCTTTTGCGCGTTCATTGAGCTTTTCCGCTGCCATATACGTATGGGCAATGCCCGTCGGACAAGCCGTAACAGCCAGAATGCGCTTGCCTGAACCGGCCGGCGCCGTGTGTTCATCTTCCGGTGCGACCGGCCCGTCTTCTTCCGTTTCTTTATCCGTCACGGCCTGCAGAACCTCTTGTTTCGTTGTGGCAGCCAGAATGCGCGAGCGGAAATTCCCGTCCATCAGGAAAGTAGCCAAACGCGACAAGGCTTCAAGATGGGCATCATTTGCGCCTTCTGTTGCCGCTATCATGAAAAAGAGATTGGCCGGCTGGCCGTCCATCGATTCATAGTCAAGGCCCTTGGCTGAGCGGCCAAACGCGATGGCCGGTTCTTTCACGGCACGGGATTTCGCATGCGGAATCGCGATGCCTTCCCCGATGCCTGTGGTGCTTTGTTCCTCGCGCGTTAAAATGTCTTTCGTAAACTGGGCGGGATCGTTCAGTTTCCCGGCGCGGTCCAGCTGCGCAACCAGCTCAGCGATGACTTCCGCTTTGGATGATGCTGCAACATCCAGGATAATGGTCGATTCGGTCAATAATTGCGTAATTCTCATGTGGTCACATCCTCTTCAGTAATGGGGTGTAAAACAACTTGGCTGAGCAGCGCTTCTGCATCTTGTTTCTCGCATAAATCCGAGCGGAATGCAGTGGCGCTTCCGCACGCCACTCCGTATTGGAACGCTTTCACGGCGTCCGCTTGTGCGGCGTAGGAAGCGATAAAACCGGAAACGAGCGAATCGCCGGATCCTACCGTATTGACGACTTGGCCTTTTGGCGCCTCCGCAACAACGGTCTCGTTTGCCGTAACCAATAACGCTCCTTCTCCGCCCATAGAGACGACGACGTTTTCAATGCCGTTTCGGACCAATTTGGAAGCGTAGGAGACGGCTTGTTTTTTATCCTTGATTTCAACACCGAATAATTCCCCCAGCTCATGCTCGTTCGGCTTGATCAGAAAAGGCTTTGCTTCAACCAACTCTTTTAAAGCAGGGCCAGAAGTATCCAGGACAAAACGGACGCCTTTGCTTTGGCAAATCGCTGCAAGTTCCAGAAAATAAGTTTGCGGAACGGAAGCCGGCAAACTGCCGGCCAGCACAAACCAGTCGTCTTTTTCGAAGGAGCGCACTTTTTGGGCAAGCTTGTCCAACTGCGCTTCCTGCAGCACCGGTCCCGGGCCGTTCAATTCGGTTTCTTCTTCGGACTTGATCTTCACATTGATCCGGGTAATGTCTGAAGTTTCAATAAAATCTGTCGAGACGCCTTCATTATTAAGGAATTCTTCTATATAATTACCTGTAAACCCGCCGGCAAAGCCCAGCGCCTTGCTTGGTGTGCCCAACCGGTTCAATACGCGGGAAACATTAATGCCTTTTCCGCCCGGATAATAATGCACATCAGCGGTCCGGTTCAGTTTTCCCGTCTTGAATTTGGGTAAATAGGTGGTGTAGTCTATAGATGGTGTAATGGTGCAGGTATAGATCATGCTTTTCCCACCTTTACAGTTGTCTTTTTTTCAAGTATTTCGAATGTATCAGCGGACAATTCATCCACGACCAATGTCGCCTCTTCCAAATCCATGATTTTCGCAAAGCTTACTTTATTGGATTTGGAATGGTCGGCCAGCACATAAGTTTTACGGGCCAAGGAACTGGCCATCTTTTTGACGGCGGCTTCTTCCGGATCCGGCGTTGTGTATCCATAATCAGGATGAAACCCGTTGACGCCCAAGAAACAGATGTCAAAGCGGTAATTTTTTAAGGATTGGATTGTTTGAGCTCCGACCAGTGCACCGGTTCTCGGCTTGATCATCCCGCCAGTCAAGTAAGTGGTGATGCCTTGTTCGTTTAATGCTTCGACAAGTGTCAGCCCATTCGTGACGACTACCAAATCTTTTTCCATCAGAAAAGGAATCATTTGAAAAGTCGTTGTGCCGGCGTCTAAAAATACGCTGTCGCCTTGCTGGACAAAACCGGATGCAAATTTGGCAAGGCTGATTTTTTCCTGAAGGTTCTGCGCCGATTTGTCGGCGACACTCGGTTCAGCCAGGTTGCGGCCCGGGAGGACAGCACCGCCGAAAACGCGTTCCAATTTTTGCCGGTTTTCAAGTTCCGTCAAGTCCCGCCGGATTGTCGACTCGGAAGCGGCCGTCAATTCGACGATGTCCTGAATTTTGATCGTCTGTTTTTCTTCTAGCAGCTTTAAAATAAAGTCATGGCGTTCATTCGTTAACATCTATTCACCTTCTTTGCTAGTTGGTTAAATAGATAATACTTGAAATCGCTTCCAAAATCAATCATAATCATTCATAAGCAATCAAAAACAGTCATTTGATTTTATTTTCAATCAAAATCGTTCATAATAGAGATTGAAACGATCAAAGACAATCATTCATATTAGGAGGAATTTTACATGGTAGAAAAACAATTCACAATCACAGATGAAGCAGGTATCCACGCACGTCCAGCATCCGCATTGGTAGGTTCATTGGCGAAATTCAAATCCGACATTACGCTTGAGCACAAAGGCAAAAAAGTGAACTTGAAATCGATTTTAGGTGTGATGTCGCTTGGCGTGGCTTCCGGATCAACAGTAACGGTGGCAGCAAACGGAGAAGACGAAGAAGAAGCATTGGCTCAAGTCAGCCAGGTTATGGCATCTGAAGGGCTTTCAAACTAATGAAAAAAACATTATCCGGAATTGCAGCTTCGAATGGGATCGCCATTGCAAAAGCGTTTCGCCTTGAAAATCCGGAACTGAATGTTGAAAAGACAACTGTAACGGATACAGCGCAGGAAGTAGCCCGATTCGAAGCCGCCTTAAACCAATCCACATCTGAACTCGAAGCCATTAAAGAACGCACCGCCAAGCAAATCAGCGACAAGGAAGCGGCGATTTTCGGCGCTCACCTTCTCGTGTTAAGCGACCCGGAACTCATCGGGCCCATCAAAGAAAAAATTGAAACAGAACAGACAAATGCCGAATATGCGTTGCAGGAAACGGCAAATATGTTTATTCAAATGTTTGAAGCGATGGACAATGATTACATGAAAGAACGCGCCGCGGACATCCGCGACGTAACCAAACGTGTATTGTCTCACCTGTTAGGTGTAACCATCCAAAGCCCAAGCATGATTTCTGAAGAAGTTATCATCATTGCGGAAGATTTGACGCCTTCTGATACGGTTCAATTAAATCCGGTCTACGTCAAAGCGTTCATCACCGACATCGGCGGACGCACTTCCCATTCGGCAATTTTAGCCCGTACGCTTGAAATCCCAGCGGTAGTCGGCGCTAAAGAAGCAATGTCTTCAATTGAAAACGGCACACTTGTTATTGTTGACGGCTTGGATGGCAACATCATCCTGGATCCGGACAGCGAAACGGTTGCCGAATATGAAGAAAAAAAGGCTCAGTATGACCGCCAAAAAGCGGAATGGGCAAAACTGAAAAACGAACCGACAGTGACAACAGACGGACATACCGTGGAACTTGGCGCCAATATCGGTACGCCGAAAGATACGACTGGTGTTCTTGAAAACGGCGGAGAAGCGATCGGCTTGTACCGGACAGAGTTCCTGTACATGGGACGTGACCAGTTCCCGACCGAAGATGAGCAGTACGAAGCGTACTCGTCGGTGCTAAAAGCAATGGAAGGCAAACCGACCGTCGTCCGCACATTGGACATCGGCGGCGATAAAGAGTTGTCCTACCTGCAATTGCCGCACGAATTAAATCCTTTCCTGGGCTTGCGGGCCATCCGTTTATGCCTGGAAATGCCGGATATGTTCCGGACACAACTGCGTGCATTGCTTCGCGCCAGCGTCCACGGCAATTTGAAAATCATGTTCCCGATGATTGCGACGCTGGATGAATTCCGCCAGGCAAAAGCGCTGATCGAAGACGAAAAAGCGAAGCTGCAGGCAGAAGGCATTGAAGTCAGCGATTCGATTGAAATCGGCATCATGGTGGAAATTCCTTCTACGGCAGTTATGGCAGATACATTCGCCAAAGAAGTGGACTTTTTCTCGATCGGCACAAACGATCTGATTCAGTACACAATGGCCGCAGACCGCATGAACGAAAACGTATCGTATTTGTACCAACCGTTCAACCCGGCGATTTTGCGCCTGGTGAAAATGGTCATTGACGCCTCCCACCGCGAAGGCAAATGGACCGGCATGTGCGGCGAAATGGCAGGAGACGAAATTGCGATTCCGATTCTACTCGGCTTAGGGCTCGATGAGTTCTCAATGAGCGCATCTTCCATCCTGAAAGCCCGCTCACAGATCAGCAAATTGTCGAAAGCCGAGATGGCAACACATATTGACCACATTTTAGCGATGGATACATCAGCCGAAGTGGCGGACTATGTAAAAGCGAATATGTAAAAAAAACCGCAAGAGCGATCGAGCTCCTGCGGTTTTTTGTTTGCAAGTAAATGAATATGCATATGAATAACAAATGAATATATTATGGATAATAGATAAACGTCAAATGAATAAACAATGAATAAAAATTAATCAGTATCCAGACTGTTGTTTCGGCTGAATACTTAATTTGATAGCCAATCAAAGCGACTACTTTTCTCTAATTGGAGGGTTGGGTTTATTCATCGCTATTCATTCGTTTCAAAAAAGTCAAAGAAGTTCAATTGCTTCTTTGGCTTTTTTTATATGGATGTTTGGAAAGAATACCGTGCGAAAAAAGAACATGCTGGCTTCCAGCACTTTTGATTATTAAAAATTTCCTTTGCCTTATCGTCTGTTATTAACTCTTGGTTCGCCATCAACACCATGCGGGAGAAATAATTCAATGATATATTGATTTAAGCAGTTTCTCAATTTACTAATAAAAGAAAACGGCGGCCTTCTCTTTTGCCGATTCAACTGTCTTCCTGGGTGGTCGAAGTTAAGCTGACGATTTTCCCGCCTTCTTCCCGGTCCATTTCATAAATGTCTTGATAGGAATAAGATTGGATTCCGCCTTTTTTGTCATCAATGGTCATTTTTCCCGTGACCGTTGCCTGCAGTCCATCCGTCCTGACATGGTCAATGGTCACTTTCACCTCATGGTCGCTGTCCATATTGCCGACATAATCGAGAAACTTTTGTTTTCCTTCAATCGTTTCTTCACCTTCCATTTTCCATACGACATCGTCCGCTATATGTCTTTCAATAAATTCCAAATCACCGATTACAAACGCTACGTTCATTTCCTTGAAAAATTTTTCGCTGTTGACATTCGCCATCTGTATTTTTCCTCCCTGGAGAATCAGTTTTCTATTCAATACCCGAAAAAAGGAACTTGAATCCTGCACCTTCAACGGATTTCATGGGTTGCGGCCGCCTTTTGCAGTTTTAAAAAATAGTCCGCCATTCCCATGGCGCTGACTTCCAAATCAAGTTGAATGATCTTGTACACTTCATGATCATCTTTTACGCCCAGCCCCTGAAGGTGCTTTTGGATCCGCTGCTGCAGGCGCTCGACGAGTTCATCCGGCCCGAATCCTCCTGCAAAAGTTTTTTTGGCTTCCGCCATAAAGACTTCCAGCCACTCCGAGACTTGGCGAAGCGCCATTTCCGTTTTTTCCGTCATGCCAAAATGGCCGTAGTAGATGGCGCTGAAATGCTGGGACTGCATCCGGGAAATGGCTTGTTTCATCGCTTCCGGATCAAACTGATTGGGTGAAGTGGACGGCAAAAAGAAATCGATTCCGCCTTTAGCGAGCTGTTCATACCGGATGCCGACCGTATCGCCTGCAAAAATGCCGTTGCTTTGAGGATCCACTATGCCGAAGTGATGTTTGGCATGCCCGGGGGTATCCCAAAACTCCAGCGTACAGGATGGACCGATTTTCAGTTGTCCGCCTTCGCCTTTTATGAGCAGCCGCTCTTCCGGAATCGGCACAATCGGATCGAATAATTTATCAAATTTTTCGCCGTACACTTGCTTTGCTCCGGCAATCAGTCGCTCCGGTTCTGCCAGATGGCGTGCACCTTTCGGATGGACCACAATTTTGGCATTCGGGCAATCTTTCAGCAAAAGCCCGGCTCCTCCCGCATGGTCCAGGTGGATATGCGTGACGATTATGTATTTTACCTGGCTGAGTTGATATCCGAGTTCTTCGAGCCCTTTCTTAATATACGGCACGGACGGGCTGGCACTGGTGTCAATCAGCGTTAGTTCTTCTTCCGCAATGACATACGTGCCGGTGCGTTCTTCAACCCCTAAGTCCATCCCGTCGATAATAAAAATCCGTTCGTTCAGCTGTTTGTACATGTACATCCCCCTTAAAAGTTCAATTGTTATAATAGTGAATATTCTAACATTTTAACCAAAATATAGATACTGCGGCAACTGGAATCCAAAAAGCCTTTAAGGAATTTCCTTAAAGGCTAATGGTTAAATCTGTTGCAACAGCAAGGTGATAAAGATGCCGGCCGCTGTAATAAAGCCGGCGATCGGCCCGCCTTTTTCGTGGGCTTCCGGCATCATGGTCGAGGCCACCATGGCGATGATGCCGCCTGCGGCAAACGCACTGAGTATGGCCTGGACGTCTTCCGTGGCATTTTCCAGGAACGTATAGCCGGCGAGAGAACTAAGCGCTGAAGCAATCAGCACAAACACCCACATCCACAGCACCTTCTTTTTGTGGTAACCGCCTTTTTGCAGGCCGGTTGTACTGGATATGCCTTCCGGCAAATTGCTGATAAATACAGCAGCGACCAATGCAAAGCCGACACCCCCGCCTTGTGCGATTCCAAGGCCAATCATCGCCGTCTCAGGAATGGCATCCATGATGGTTCCGATAAAAATCGCCATTCCGGCTCCTGCTTCTGAACTGCTCGGCGCATCACTTCCGTGGCCGGACCGCTTCCGGTGCATTCCGCCTTTACGGGTTACGAGAATGTCCAAAATTGTGAAAATAAGAGCTCCCCCGAGAAAGCCTAATGCAATTTGAGTCAACCCGCTGATTTCCATCGCTTCATCGAGCAGCTCGAATGCCACCGCTCCGATCAACGCTCCTGTACCAAGCGCCATAATGTAGCCAATCAGTTTTTGCGGCAAGTTAAACGCCATCACAATCAATGCGCCGAGCAAGTTCGCCCCTCCTGCCACTGCTCCCCATAACAGCGCTTGTGCCATTTCCATCATCCTTTCAATTCGCCAACTGTTTTCCTATTTCCCTGTCCACCACAAGATTAATCCTGTCCCTACAGGCAAATCAACCAAACCGTTAGATTCGGTCTGGAAGCGGGTATGCAGATAGCGAAAAGCATTTTCCGACTTTCATTAAAAATTCTTTGGCTGGAGTTGATCCCGAATGGCGCATGCCGATCAAACAGATTCAATTTGGACAATCAAGCACGTAAAAGAAACACTTCCAAAAAGAGACCGTTCCAGCCATAAAGGCACGTTTGGAACCGGCCTGCTGGTGGCCGGCAGCCGCGACATGCCTGGAGCGGCCATTTTATCCGGACTTGGCGCGATGCGTTCAGGAATCGGCAAGCTTGAAATCGCCACCGAACCGGAAGTGGTATCGCTGATGGTGTCTTCCTTGCCTGAAGCGACCTATGTCCGCAGCGGGCTACAGAAAATCGCAGACGGCCTGGTGGATTTATCTTCTTACCGGGCTGTTGCGATTGGCCCCGGCGTTCTGCCTGACCGGCTGACAGAACAAGCCATCGAAAACATCCTTGACAGCCATTCCCCTTTAATTTTGGATGCCGGCGCATTATCACAGCGAAATTATACGGAGCGTCCTGCGCCCGTCATTTTAACTCCTCATCCCGGAGAATTCAGTCGAATTACGGGAGTGGAGCTGCAGGAGCTTATGCCGAAACGAAGCTTCTATGCGGCCAAGTTCGCGGAAGAGCTAGGCGTTGCCATCGTTTTAAAAGGAGACAAAACGGTCATCGCTTTTCCGGACGGGGAAACTTGGATCAACCCTACCGGCAATGCCGCACTTGCCAAAGGCGGTACCGGCGATACTTTAACCGGGATGCTGCTTGGCATGCTTTGCTTCCATGACGATTGGAAGCATGCGGTTTTGAACGCGGTGTTTTTGCACGGTGCCTGTGCCGACAAATGGGCAGAGACCCGCTCCACTCATACCCTTCTTGCCCATGAAATCAGTGGACTTCTTCCGGAAGTATGGAACAGTGTGGAAAAGGAATAATTGTTTCCATTTTATTAGACAGCAATAAATGCAGTTCCATTTTGCTAAGGAGGCTGTAAAGCAATGAAAAAATGGCTGAAGTTGGGCAGTGCATCTATCTTGGCATTAGGCCTTGCTGCTTGTATTGAACGGCCCGAAAATGAAATGGTGCAGGAAACCGAGCGCGCAGATCCTGCCTCTGGCATTGACTTGACGACTCAAAGCGAAGGGGTTTTCAAAGGTTTCACGAACAGCTCACAAGATGCTCTTACGATTGAAGTGGACGGCAAAGATAAAAGATATGAATTAGCAGAAGATGCCACCGGTGATTTCGAATCGCTCCAGGAAGGAGATTCGATTTCATTTTCGACAAAGAAAGTTGGAAACAAGGAACTGATTGAAACCATCATGAAAAAGTAAAAAACCTATCGGCCGCTTCCAGGCCGACAGGTTTTACTTTCATCAGTTTTTTCCAAGCTTCGCTCTGGCTGACATCGTACTGCCAGTTGGCGAAGCGGCAGTGTTTTCTTCTCCGGCCGGTTTTTTCGACCAAATCGTGGCCAAAATCGGCCCGGAAATATTGTGCCAAATCGCACCCCAGACACTTGGCAGTGCGGCGAGCGGGCTAAAGTGTGCAGTTGCAAGGGCAACACCGAGGCCTGAGTTCTGCATGCCGACTTCCAGTGAAATCGCTCTTCTGTCGGTTTCGTTCAAGCCCATGGCTTTTGCCGTCATATAACCCAGCAGCAATCCAAATCCGTTATGCAGGAACACTGCTGCGAAAACGATAAACCCGGCACTAATGACATTTGCCGCATTGGCTGCAGTCACGGCAGATACAATGATTAAAATTGCCAGTACCGAAATCAACGGGACAATGGAGACGCTTTTTTCGACGGCTTTTGGCAGCAGTTTTTGGACAATCAGCCCCAATGCAATCGGAACGATGATCACTTGGATGATCGACATGAACATCGATACCGGATCCACCGGCAGCCATTGGCCGGCCAAAAGCAATAGAAGGAGCGGCGTCATGACAGGCGCCAGCAAAGTCGAAAGTGACGTCATCGCAACCGACAGCGCCAGATTCCCTTTTGCCAAATACACCATCACGTTGGAAGCTGTCCCACCCGGAACGCAGCCAAGGAGCACCAGACCCGCAGCTAATTCCGGTGGCAGTTTCAGGAGATAGGCAATTGCAAAAGCGACCAGCGGCATGATCAAAAATTGTGCAGCGACTCCGATAATGACCGGTACAGGACGCATCAGGACGATTTTAAAATCGACGGGCTTTAACGTCAGCCCCATGCCGAACATGACAACGCCGAGCAAAATCGTGATGTAGCTGCCGAAACCAAGGAAAGGTTCCGGAATCAAAAAAGCGATGACTGCAATGGCAACAACCCATACAGCAAAATATTTGCCGGCAAACGCACTTAGCGATTCAAGAAATTTCATAGATGAACTCCCTTCTCAGCTGCTTTAACGTTTTTATTCGGGTTCAGGAGATTGAGCGGGTCCAGCGCTTGCTTGATTTTTTCCATCACCAGCAGGGCATCGCCATGTTCCTGGCGCTGGTATTTCTGTTTGCCGATGCCAACACCGTGTTCACCGGTGCAAGTGCCGCCGCGCTCAAGTGCATATAGGACGATACGTTCGTTAAAATCGGCCGCTTTCTGAGTTTCTTCCGGATTATTCAAATCCATCATCAGCAGCACATGGAAATTGCCATCGCCGACATGCCCGACGATTCCGCCGATCAAGTTTAAACTTTCCAACTCTTCACGTGCATGAGCCACTGCCCCTGCCAGTTCCGAAATCGGCAGGCAGACATCCGTTACCATCATTTTCTTGCCGGGATAGCCGTGTATGAATGCGTATGCCAGATTATGGCGCGCTTCCCACAGTTTATTGCGGCTCGCGGTGTCGGTTTCAAACTGGATTTCCGAGCAGCCGTGTCCATCCACGATTTCTTTCATGAATTCCACATCTTGCTTCAGTCCGGCTTCGTTGCCGTGAAATTCCAAAAACAGCGTCGGTTTTTCTTGGTAATCGGTTTCGCTGTACAGGTTCGCCTGGCGGATTGACGGTTCATCAACAAGTTCCACGCGCGCCACCGGAATGCCCGCCTGAAGAATGGAGACTACCGCTTCCACCGCATCATTGACGGACGGGAAACAGGCCCGCGCTGCTGAAACGTGTTCCGGGATTCCGTAGACGCGCAGCGTAATTTCGGTAAAACATCCGAGCGTCCCTTCTGAACCGGTAAACAACCCATTAAGATGAAGGCCGGACGAGGACTTGGCTGCCAAGTTGCCGGTGTGGATCACCATCCCGTCCGCCAACACGACTTCCAAGTCACGGACTTGGTCGCGCATGACGCCGTATTTGACTGATGTTGTGCCGCTCGCGTTTGTTGCGACCATCCCACCGATTGTGGCATCCGCCCCCGGGTCCACACTGAAGAACAACCCGTATTTTTTCAATTCCTTGTTCAATTGGAGCCGTGTCACTCCCGGCTGCACTTTCACCAGAAAATCATTCTCCATGACTTCGAGCACTTGGTTCATCAATGAAAAGTCAATCGTGATTCCGCCTTCGGTCGGGATGACATGCCCTTCCAAACTGGACCCCAGGCCAAACGGAACAACCGGAACCTGGAATTGGTTTGAGATTTTCATGATGGCGCTGACTTGTTCGGCTCTTTCAGGAAAAACAACGATGTCAGGCAATTGCAGGGCATGATACGATTCATCTCTGCCATGCAGTTCTCTCACGGTTTCATTGACCGTGACCTGTTCTTCAGTCAACGCCGCTTTCAAAGCTTCGATGACAACGGTGATGTTCTGTTTAGTCATGATTAATCGCTCCTTAATGTATAACGTTTTGCAGCACTTAAAAGAATTAAAATTTTAAATAGTTCGTCTTTTCAGTACGGCCAATAGAGTTAATTATACATAATTGTCTGAATAGTTCAATGGAATTCGATATTAAAATAACATTTCTCGCTTTTTCACCCTGAAATAGAGCTATTTTCAATCTAAAAAAGCAATATAAAAAGCGGGCTCAAAGAGCCCGCTTTCACCTACTCAAAACTTTTACCTGTTTCTTTAATCGACTGCTATAGCAGTTTCCACATCTTCTTCCCGGTTCTTTCTAGCTTTTGCATAGAACATCGCGACAATAATAATTGTCAAAACAAAACCGATGATAAATGAAATGTTCAAGTCGAGATTGAATCCAATTTTCTGGTTTAAGATGTAGACGAATACCATGTACGTAATGAAGATGGCCGGCGCCATGGAAACCAAGTAGTTTTTGCCTTGGATGTACAAGTACATCGTACCAATCCACAAAGCGATTGCGGCTGTTGCCTGGTTAGCCCAGGAGAAATATCTCCATAGCAGATTGAAATCAATTTGCGTCAAGAGCACCGAAATGGCAAACAACGGAACAGCGATCATCAATCGTTTCATGACTTTTTGTTGATCCAGTTTGATATAGTCGGCAATAATGGACCGCGCTGCACGGAATGCAGTGTCCCCCGAAGTAATCGGCAAAACGATGGCGCCAAGGACCGCAATGGTTCCGCCGACTGCACCCAATAAGGTCATGGACACTTCGTTGACCACTGCAGACGGTGTACCCGAATTGATGATGCCGCTCAGCGTCTGGCCATCGAAAATACTCATCGAAGCCGCAGCCCAAATCATCGCGATGATCGCTTCTGCAATCATCATGCCGTAGAAGATATAACGCCCCTGAGATTCTTTTTGCACCGTTCTGGAAATGATCGGTGACTGGGTCGCATGGAAACCGGACAATGCTCCGCATGTGATGGTAAAGAACAGCATCGGGAAGATCGGCAAATCAGCCGGATGCATATTCGTCAAATTCAATTCCGGGATCTTGTAATCCGAGAATACGAGTGCGATGCCGACTCCGAGAGTCCCAATCAGCAAAATCGCGCCAAAATACGGATACATTCTGCCGATGATTTTATCAATCGGTAAAATTGTGGACAGGAAGTAATACGCAAAGATAACCGCAATGATGATGCCCAACGCCACTTTTCCGTCCAGTAAAATAGCCAATAACGAAGCCGGCGTGGTAACAAACACGGTACCTACCAATAATAAAAGCAATAAGGCAAAGACGTTGACGATATGACGTGAAGCTGCCCCTAAAAATTTGCCGGCAAGTTCCGGAATATGAGCGCCTTTGTTGCGGATGGAAATCATACCTGTTAAATAGTCATGGACAGCGCCGGCGAAAATGGACCCAATAACAATCCATAGAAAAGCGACCGGACCATACAATGCCCCCATGATTGGACCAAAAATTGGACCGGTACCAGCAATATTCAGCAATTGGATCAATGCATTTTTATGCTTGTTCATCGGCACAAAATCGACGCCGTCCTGATTGGCGTATGCCGGTGTTTTTCTTGTTTCAGCCGGGTCGAACATTTTTTCAATAAACTTTCCATATGTAAAATATGCTATTACCAAAATGATAATCGAGACAAAAAAAGTAATCATTGTGCACCCCTATTCTTAAAATGTGTAACCGTTTTCATATCGTTGAAAATTTCCCATGCTTGGTTTATTAAGCCCCCCTTGCATAATTGCAACATAAAAAGAATGAATTTATTAAAAAATCCTTTTATTATTGTATAAGCAAGTTTTTAAAGCGTCAATCTATTATTGTTTATTATTTCAAATTTGCCCGTCTTTTCGCTATAGCAATATAAAAAAGCCAGCCTGTATGATTTTTCATACAGGCTGGCTTTTGGAATTTGAAACCAATTAACGGATCAAGAATGATCGCTGATGCCCAATGAAACCGTTTTGTTGGACTGTATCGACTCTTCTCCGGGATGAAACACAAATCCGGTCGAGGACAAGGTTTTCATTAACAGTTCATGCATCAATTTATAGCCCTCATCATTCGGATGAATGGAATCCAGCCAAATTTCCGGATTTTTGCCCATCAAGTCGGTTTTTGACACGATGACGCCTTTTTCTCCAATAGCCGAGTTCCATAACCGCAAGAGCAATTCCGTAAACCCAAAATATTGCACTTCTTTTTTCATGGAATTGTACAAGTTGTTCTGCACGATAATCATGTTTGTGTTCAGTTCACGAAGATGGCGGTATGTTTCAAGCAAGTTTTGGCGGAATGTCCGCTTAATTATGGAAAACTGGCGCACAAGACCTTTTGCTCCCTGCCCCCTGAATCCATGGAGCAAGTCATTGCCGCCGATATTGATCAACACCAGATCGGCTGTTTCGAGCACTTTGTCCCAAATGCCGAAACGCAGACGTTCAACCATGCCGTTGCTTGTCAGACCGTTGATGCCGAGGTTGGTTACTTTGCTTTTATGGAATGTCTCTTTTAAATATTTCGATATGCCGCCTTTTGTGCCGTAGCCATAAGCGACTGAATCACCTAAAATGACAATGTGGTTTATATGGAGCAGGTTTTTCTGCTGTTTTGTTGTTATAAGAGGCGCTTCTGTTAGAGGTGCGCCCTTTTGAGCATTTTTTTCCAAATGGCAACACGACCCTTTCCTTTATAGCTATACTCTTATTTTACCATAATATAGGGTTTTCTTCGATTCAGGCGATTTGCAAATTCTTATTTTTTTACTTTCAGCCAGGCATCCCCTACCATTATATTTAAGAAATTATAAACTAGGGAGGATTTGGATGAATGAGATTTATATCATGATTGGGGTTTTGCTGCTCATTATGGGGATTATGGATTTTATTTGGACCACTTTATGGGTAGACGGAGGCGCGGGTCCACTGACGAAACGGCTGTCGCATACCATATGGAAATTTCTTTGGAAAATCAGCCGGAGCAATCCGAAAATTTTAAGCCTTTCAGGACCACTTATTTTATCGCTGACCCTGCTCATGTGGATTGTCTTGCTTTGGATCGGCTGGACATTTGTGTTTGCCGGCAATGACCATTCCATCATAAATGCCCAAGATAACAGTCCTGCTACTTGGGTTGAGAGAATCTATTTCACCGGCTATTTGATTTTTACACTTGGAAACGGAGATTTTAGCCCTCAAGGAACTGTTTGGCAAATTGCTACGGTCTGTGCAACTGGCACCGGAATGCTTTTTATCACGCTTGGCGTTACATACCTCCTGTCAGTTCTGGGTGCCGTTACACAAAAACGGGCGTTTGCAGAAAGTGTCTATGGTTCAGGGAAAACCAGTATGGAGTGGGTCAAAAACGCTTGGAATGGCGAGCATTTCCACAATTCGGATTTTCTTTTATCCAAATATTCAAACCAATTAAGCACCATTACCGCTCAGCATAAAGCCTATCCGATTCTCCATTATTATTATGCCGAAGATAAAAAGGGAGCAGTCCCCTTAGCAGTCGCCATATTAGATGAAACTTTGACTCTCTTTTCTTATGGAATTTGGCCGGAAAATCAACCGAACCGCTTGCTTGTCACAGAAGCGCGTTCTAGTATACAAAGTTATTTGGATACGCTTTACTCAGCGAAGGTCAAGCCTTCAAAGGAAGTTCCGCCTTTTGACGATATTGAGAAACTTCATCACGAAGGTTTTCCTACAGTCCCAAAACAAGAGTTTCTCGATTCATTGGTTGCACTGGAAGATCGACGAAAAAAATTGCTGGGCATTATCCAATATAACGCCCTCAAATGGCCAATGTAGAAGTTAATCGACTAAAGACATACACTGAAATGAGGCATATCATGAAGTTCAGAAGAATTGAAGCGAACGATATCAATCAAGCGGATCAACTGTTTCAGGAATGCCTGAAAGACCTGCTGAAGCGCGAAGGATTTGACGATCCGTCCTTATGGGCAGAAGAAGTTGCCAGGTTGAACCAAGCCGTGCAAAAAAGTTTTGTGGATCCCTTAAACCATTTCTATGTTGCCGAAAAAGAGAAAAAATTGCTGGGAACCATCGCACTGCAGACACCCGGCAAAATGTTAAACGCGATGGTCAAGGTGGAACCTGGAGAACTGGAAGTTGCTTGTGTGTATGTGCATCCGGAACATCAGCGGTCCGGAGTCGGCGACTTCTTATTTCAGCAAGCTTGCCGGGAACTGAAAGCGATCGGGAAACAGAAATTTTATTTGGATGCCGGCTTTACGAGTTCCCAACAATACTGGCTCGCAAAGTTAGGTGAACCGTTCCGGCTTTTGGAAGATTACTGGGTACCGGGAAAGCCTCATATGGTCTGGATAAAAAAAGTCGAATAATCGGGAGCTGGCGTTTGTCTAGCTTTCCCGCTTCTGAACCTTTATGCAAGCCCTTTTCTTGCATTTTCCAAGCGTCTGGCTTATTCTTCAGAATTAAGAAGAGATAAAGAGCGGAGAGAAGAAATGGAACAATTCGAATACACATTGGAGAATTTCATCGCAGGTTTTGGATGGTTTGCCCCTCTTCTTTTTGTGCTTTTGCATTTATTGCGGCCTATTCTTTTTTTGCCGGTCGTCTTGGTTTGCGTTATTGGCGGCGTCGTTTTCGGATTTTTCGAAGGGGCGCTCCTGTCATTTATTGGCCTTTCACTAATGAGCCTGGTTTCATATGTGCTCGTCAATAAATTTCCAAAGTTCAAAAAGAGGATGTCCGAACTTAAAAACAAAATGTTTGCCAATCGGAAAATTTCCGTCGGCCAAGTGATGATTTTGCGCATTATGCCTTTTGTGCACTTCCATTTGCTATCGTTGTATTTGATGGAAATGACTCAAAGCCGCAAGGAATATATGTATTACTCCATGTTGGGGCTGATCTTGCCCGCTGTCATTTATACGGCTTTTGGCGAGGCCATAACCGAGTTTCCATGGTATGTGACCGTGTCCTTATTCGCCATTTTGCTGGTTGTCTATTTACTGGTTGGAAAAATGAATAAAATTCGGCCAGCTTCAGCTGTCGGCAATACAAAAAAGCGTGCCTGAACCGGCACGCTTTTTTGTTATCTTCTATTTTTAATATCCTGTCTTTTGGCTGGGATATAAGCTTCATTGGAATTGATTTGTACTTTAGAAGCGTTTTTACGATTGGCCCGCCGATTCCGGCGCCGCTCATCATTTTCAATTTGTGCGGAAATCAATCCGAACAAGATTCCGAAAACTGCACCGCCGAGTACTTCAATCGGCTGGTGGCCAAGAATTTCTTTCAGTTCTTTTTCCCGCTTTTCAAATTCAAGGCTCGGAAAATCGCCTGACAAGGAAACGAAACTATCTTCCAAGTCGTTTACAAGATGCGCAATTTCGCCGGTGTGGCGTCGGATTCCTTGTGCATCATACATGACAATCGTTCCAAACACTACTGCCAATGCAGTTTCGGTATGGCCTGTCCCTTTGTTCGCTGCTACATACGAAGCAAGGGCAGATACGCCGGCTGAGTGGGAACTCGGCATGCCGCCAGTTGTAAACGCCTGTTTCCAATCCCATTTCCCGGTTACTTTTTTGTGGGTAAATATTTTCAATGCCTGCGCTATTCCGATTGCCGACAATGAGGTTGCAATACCTCTGTTCATTTGTTTGATTTCCATATCCATCGTCCTCCACTCTGCATCTCAATCAAAAGCCTGCTTTTCATTTTCAAGTTCTATTTCTTTTTATTACCCTAACTTCCCTTTATTTATGCCGAAAAAGTTGAAAAATGGCCTGTACAATTTCTAACGCACAAAATATCTAATAAATTTATCAAAAGCATATTTATTTATTATGCATTTCGGGTAAACGGAGAATGAATATAAAAATAGGAGGAGATCATTATGAAGCACCTCATTGCATTAGCCATCAAGTTTGTCATGATCGCCGCGGTATTATTAATTATGTTAACCGGATTTTTCGGCGTTTCATTCGCGGATACTTTATTGATCAGTTTGGCTCTGACCTTGATCGCCTATGCCATGGGCGACCTGCTGATTTTCCGCAGCGGCGGAGCTCGTTCTGAACAGGCGACCCGCAATTCTATTGCAACAATCGCCGATGTGGCTGTAGCCATTCTGGTTATCTGGCTGGTTGGAGAAGCCCTTGTCGGCAGCAGCACCGATATCATTACACCTGCTATCATTTCAGGCTTATTTATCGGAGGCGGAGAATGGTTCTTCCATCAATATTTAGATAGCCGGGTATTCCGAGATCGAACCCGTACCCGGTCTGCCGCTTGAAAAGTTTCAGCGTCTACTTTAAACAGCATGCAAAAGGCCGGAATCGGATTCCGGCCTTTTGTCGTATATCATGAAGTTTTAAAATTCAATTGTTCTTCCCTTGGCTCCACCGAATTCAAAGCCGCAGCCAAGCGGCCGGCAAAATGTTCGGGTGGTTCCAAGGTTTCCAAATTCACGGAAACGATATGGGGGTTTTCCACTGTCCACTGGCGAAACTTATTGGGAAATGGAATTTGGTAGTCCAGTAAAGCCGAGTTGAACGGCTCAACTTCTTCGGGGAGCAATAGAATCTCCGCACAATTGAAAGCTTTCCCGTCAGGCTGTAGTTGTTTAAACGAAATATCCAGCTCCAATGTGCAAGCGAAGCAAAGTTTGTCATCGCAGATAAAAAGCGTGCGATTTTTTTTTACGGTATGTTTTCCAGCAATCGTTTCCACTTCAGCATCTAAAAGTATGCTGACGTTTTCGCTAGTTGTTTCAGCTGTCTGCATATGATTCAGTCCTTTCCTATAGCTCATTACTTATCGATAACTTTTCCTTCTTTCTTTGAATGCTTCGATGAATGAACTTGTTTCTTCTGTTGCCTCCATTTTTAGCGGATGCATCAGCTCTTGGACCTTTTCCAGCATAGTTTGTCCAATTCCTTCTCCGCGATAAGAAGGCATGACTGAAATGTGGCGGACCGTATAGCTGGTTTCGTTAACTTTTATACCGATCAATCCAATAAAGTCTTCCCCTTTTTTCCACAGGTACAAATGGCTGGACTGATTTTCCTCATAATCCTTCATGGTTTGTTTCAGTCTTTTCAAGTCTTTTTCGAACGGCATGAACGAAAGCAAACCCATGGCTATTTTTTCACAGGATTTTTTATATCTGATTAACATTCCGGAAACCTCATTTCCACAGTGTTGATCTGGTTTGTCTTTGCTGGATGCAAGCATTCCAATGCTTCATTACTTAAAATCACACGACCAAAGTAATTTCTAGGAGATTCTATCGATTAAATCAAAAATTAAGTAAATAAAATTAACATAATCCCGCCGAAAAGGATTATAATTTATTTATTCTTCTATATATTACTAAAAATTCAGCCAATTATAAAGGGATTAAATACCCAGATACTTTTACACTGATAAAGTATTTCTAAATTTTGTAAACAAGTATGTATTTCATTCAAAACAATTCCCACATGCGGTTTTACATGAAAGTCATTATAATTTTTTCTTTTGCTTTGCATCCCGGACAAAGAGGTGATAGAGATGAAAAGAAAAATGCTGATGTTTTTTTCATTCTTTCCGCTCCTGCTGCTAGTGCCCGCCGAAGTTTTTGCAGCCGACTTTGAAATTAGCAAAGCCGACATCCATGCACTATTAAACAGAGATGGCACTGCTTTCGTCACAGAACGCTATACGTATGAATTTGATGGCAATTTTAGCGGGATCACCCGGCAAATCGAGCCGAAAGCTGGAACTGCCATCACCAATTTCAGCGCTTCCGAAGGAACGAAAAAGCTAAATGTTCAAAAGTATGGAGAGCTTTATAAGATTGATCGAACGGGCGATGATGAGAAAATCACCGTCTACTTGTCGTATACCATAACAAATGCAGTTGAAAAATTTAAAGACGGAGCTCAGTTTTACTGGCCGTTTTTTGATGAACGCAATGCCACTGCTTACAAAAATCTGGCCATCACCATTTCTCCGCCCGCACCTACCCAAGAGGCAGAGTATCTTGGCTACGAGGAAGCTTATGGCACTGCCGCACTATCGGAGGACGGCAGCATCACTTTCACCCTTGGCGATGTGCCGGCAGGCGTAAACGGAGATGTACGGGTAGTGTACAATCCAGAATTCTTCCCTGCTGCCGCTCCGCTTTCCGGTATGATAAAAAATGACTTGATAAACGACCGTAACCGCTTGGCAAACGAACAAGCCGTTTTCAAGAATAAGCAACAGACAACAATTATAGTCAGTTCGGCAGCTCTGCCGCTTGCCGCTTCAGCTCTTGCTTCCCTTTTCGGCTTAGCCTTCTGGAGAAGAATACATCTCAAGAAAGACAGTAAAGGACAAGCAACTGAAACAATTGTGCCGGATGAAGAACTGAGCCTCCCGGCAGTTCTCTATTTCACAAAATCCCCGTTCCTTGGTCCGAACGCCATTGCAGCTGCCTTGGTTGAACTGGTCCGCAAAGGGCTTGTTCGGCAGCATAGCGAAGACCACTATGAATTGGTGAGCCGGAGAACTGAGCTGGTGCACGAATCCACTTTAATCGATTTGCTGTTCGACCGGATAGGTGATGGGACACAATTTCGGTTAAGCGATGTGGAAACTTATACAAAAAACGAAAAAAATCATATTCCCTATAACGATTCCGTAAGTGATTGGAACGAACACGTGTCCCAGGAAGTCAAACTGAAAAACCTTTACGGAAATCGGTCCGGCATGCGCTGGCTCGCTGTCGGTTTAAGTGCTGTCTTCACTGTTTTAGCCATTTATACCGGCAATTACGAACTGCATTGGCAGACGGCCTGTTCCATGTTCGCAGCGATGGCCGCCATCATATTCGCCGTCTTCTACACGCCGCTCACAGCAAGAGGCCACCGAATCAAAGCGCAATGGAAGCGACTCGGAAAAACAATGAACGAACTGCAACCGGAACGCTGGGAGCAATTATCACAGAGTGAGCGAATACGTGTGTACGCTTTTGCACTTGGAAGCGATTCGGTTCCTTCGAATAAGCCCTCAGCCGTTTTAGCGCTCTCTGATAATCGTGCCAACCAGCTGGACCATGACGGATTCTACTTGAATGCATTGCTCCTCACCGGCGTTTTCATGGCAGCCAGCTCCATTACCAGTGCAGAAGCGAGCGGTTCTTCTTATGCAAATGGCGGAATCCATGATGCCGGCGGAGGATCCGGCGCTTTCTAGCCATCGCCTAAATCAAGTGCTTAAACCGCCCGCTTATAAAAAGTAGGTGGTTTTTCACGTACAATAGAAACGCTGGAAATTGTAGTTTAGGGAAATTCAAATTTCGTGTCCATTGTTTCCAGCCATGCTACTATTAGGAAAGACAATGATTGAAAGGAATGGGTTGGAGTATGGATAAAGTCGCTTATTTGAAAAGATTCAATGCTTATCCGGTCGAAGAATGTTATTTGCAGGATTTAGCGCGTCTGCAGTCGCTGCATATGCAGAACGTCCCTTTTGAAAATCTGGATGTCATCCGCGAGGTTCCGATCTATTTGAACCTCGAAAACATATACGAAAAAATCGTCACTCAAAAACGCGGCGGCTACTGCTACGAAATCAACGGATTGTTTCACTGGCTGCTCCAGGAGCTGGGGTTTGACGCCCAATTGATTTCTGCAACTGTCCAAAAACCGGACGGCACCTGGTCAAAGGCGGATACGCACGCTGCTATTTTGGTCAATCTTGATGTGCCTTATTTGGTGGATGCCGGATTTGGCGATTCTACCGTCAGCCCGATTCCTCTCGGCGGTGAACGCCACACCGACCATAGCGGAACTTACAGCATCAATCAAGTAGACGAGAATTTTTATGATTTGGTGCGGGAAAATGATGGCAAAGAACGCACGCTTTACCGTTTTAGCCTGGAAGAAAAACAATTGGCTGATTTCCACGAAGGCTGTGTTTTTAATCAGGTTTCCAAAGATTCTCCGTTTACGCATGACGACCTGGTTACGAAAGCTACACCGGAAGGGCGCGTCACTTTATCCGACCATCAACTGACCCGGACCCAAAACGGCAAAAAAGAACGGACGGATTTATCGCCGGATGAAAAAACGAAAGTGCTGGAAGAGGAATTCGGCATCGCGTTAAAAAATTGAACTTTATATAGTTTAGGCCGGAGTCAAAAACGCTTCACAGCATCTTTGACTCCGGCTATTTAATTACCTTAACTCAAAGCTTCCACTTTCTACGTCCTTCAAAAAAGTGATAATGTGCTGGAAGTAGCTTTCCGGTTCATCCCACATAGTTAAATGGCTTCCATTTTCACAAATCGCTGATCTGGAGATTGGAAGCAGCCTCGCCATTTCTTCTATCTCTGCTGCTCTCATGTTGTCGAATCGCCCTGTTATCACTAAAGAAGGAATATAAATATCTTGAAGCACATCCCACCGGTCCCAGTCTTTTAATCGCCCATTCACTTCAAATGTTGCAGTTCCCAGTAGAATCTCAATGATTTGTTCATTTATCCGTGCCTCTGAACGCATCACTGCTTCTGGCATGCTTTCCAACCTGCAAATATATTTTCTTCCGAAGAAATTCCAGGACAGCTCATGATATTCCTCTGTCATCGTTTTTCCAAGCTGTTCTAAAACTTCCATTCGTTCGATTACTTCTGACGGCAGCGAATCACGGAGTTCAAGCAAATGCTTATCCCATAACTTCATGCTTGCAGTTGTGCTTGAAATGATTAATCCTTTCAAGGATTCTCCGTACTTCAGCGCATATTCAATCGCCAGCATGCCTCCCCAGGAATGGCCATATAGATAGAAGTCATCCAAGCCCAATCCGACTCTTACTTCTTCCACTTCATTGCAGAACCGTTCAATTGTCCACAAATCCGGGTCGTTCGGCTGGTCTGAAAAATACGAGCCCAACTGTTCGTAAAAGTAAATTTCAATTCCTTCCGGCACCAGGAAATCCTGGAAGTTTTCCAGATATTCATGCGTCAATCCCGGACCACCGTGGAGCAATAAAACCTTGATTGGACCTTCTCCTGCTTTTCTCGTCCATACATGATAGCCGTTTGCTAACCGAATGATTTTTGACTGCCCTGCCATTTGCCTTCCTCCTTTGGTGCTATTGCTATTATTTATTATCTGATTATTCTGAATTAATAACAAGAAAATAATTTTTCGGCATTAAAAAGGCTAAGCAGCTTCTTCAGGAAGCTGCTTAGCCTTTTCATATACAAACATTTAATCTCCGCGCTCCATTAGCGTGATGCTTTCAATGTAATTGACGAACCTTCTAAGTTCCCTTGCTTGTTCGCGGGTAATATCGCCTTCTGTATACAGGCGGGCAATTTCCGCACGTCCCGTATCCATAACGATAATGCGCAGTTCTTCTTTTTGCAGCTCAAATTGCTCATTGAATTGCGATTCCGGACGCTGCAGCCCGCTGACCATTTGATTGTAATCAGAGATTACTGCCTCCACGAGTTCTTTGTGATCTGCCTTTTTTTCGTTTTCCTCTAGATAGTCCCGGGCAGCCAGCAGCGCTTCCAGTTGGATTTCTTTGCCCATTTGCAGTTGGACCAACCGGGTTTCTTCATCTTTTAAGTACTGCCCTCTAAATCTGCGCCATGCACGGATTAGCTTGCCTCGAAGGTGTATGCTCAGTGACCGAAGATTATGGTTAATGGCCTCTTCCCGCCTGCTTAACGATTTTTGGAAGGCTTCGTATACATCGGTCTCCAAGCCTTTGGAACGTGCTTTTTCAATGTATTTTCTTTCTTCCTGCAAGGCTGAGAGCCGCAGTTCCTTCAGCTTGCGCCGGTATTTTTTTGTGCTGTCCATCATGGAATCTTCATTGTATGTCTGTTGCAGCCGGATCTTGTATTCATCCATCAATTCATAGGCGGCCACTTCGTTTTCTTCGGTCATTTCTGATTTGATTTGTTTAATGGACGCCAGCAAAATTCTTCGTCTTGCTTCCTCGGTATCCAGGTAATCAGATTGCTCGCCTTCTTCCATGCTTCCTCTACTGAGCAGTGGCAGCATGATGGTTGCCAAAATAAGCGTGAACAAGATGGTGCCTGCCGCCAAGAAAATGATGAGCGACCGGTTCGGAAAATCATCGCCATTTTCCGTCAAGAACGGAATAGACAATACCCCAACCATTGTTACGGTCCCCCGCACACCCGTTAAGCTGACAAATAAAGTTGTCTTTAAACTCGGCTTGGCTGCGTCTTCCATTTTGCCGAAACGGTATTCGTAAATGGAGAATAAATACCCCCAGACAAATCGGATGCCGAGAATGACAAGTCCGATGGCAATAACGTAGCCGACTAGTGCCCATATATTGATTGCGGGATTTTCCAACACTCCGCTCATCGAAGAAGGAATGTTCAATCCCAGTAGCAGAAAGACGATGCCATTCAATACAAATAAAATGATGGTCCAAATGTTTTCAGCCAGCATCTGCTCTTCCGCCACCAATGTTTCTGTCCGTTCCCGTACCAGAGAATGGACGATGCCCGCGACAACTACCGCGATTACGCCGGACGCATGCAGCAAATCCTCGGTGATAATAAACACCATAAAGGGCGTCATGATGTGAAGAAGCGATAGAAAGGTCACATCGTTGATGCCTTGCTGGCGGATAATGTAGCGGATCCAGATGACCAAGAACCCCAATACCAGCCCAAGAACTCCGCCTGCGACAAATTTATAAGAAAAGTCGAGGACCGCTTCGGATAAAGAGAAGTAGCCGGTAACCACTGCGGTCACCGCATAATTAAACGCAACCAATCCCGATGCATCGTTGATCAGGGATTCTCCTCTAACCAAGTTCAGTACTTTTTGAGGAATATGTATGCGCTGCGCAATCCCATTGACCGCTACAGGATCCGTCGGAGATAAAATCGCTGCCAAGGCGAATGCAGCAGCGAGCGGGATTTCATCAATCATCCAGTGGATAAAAAAGCCGCCGGCGACTGTAGTAATCAGCACCAGCAAAACCGCATTGCCGAGGATTGGCCCTCTCATTCTCCACAATTCTTCCCTCGGAAAATGGCGTCCGTCGTTATATAAAAGAGGCGCGATAAATAAGAGCAAAAACCATTCGGTTTCAATATCAAACGAAATGTCCTCGAATAGGAAAACAAGGATGACGCCTAGCGCCACTTGGACCAATGCTGTGGGAATAAAGGGGGTGTAATGGCTAATAATATTTGAAATCAATAAAGCTGTAATCAGCAGTAGAATCGTCATTAAAATATCCATGCAGGCTCTCCGTTCTTTAAGGGAATCATGTAATTGTTATATACCCAAAAATTCCAGATTCACCGCATGGATAACTAATTTAACTTCTTATTCTTCTATCTTATTTTCAGCCGCTTTGCTTTCAGCAGAAACCAGCTCTTTTTTCAGCGAGATGGACCGGGTTCTTTTATCGGCAAATAGATTCTTCCTGTGCCATTTGAAATAAACGCCATTTTCCGGATAAACCGAAATTTTCACCTTTTCATTCAGCCCATAATCCGCATACTTTTCAACAGGAATTTTTTTCGCAATCTGTAATTTGCCATTGGCATTGAATGAAATCAAGCCGGCCAAATACATGGCGTTGTGGTTGCTGCACAACAATACGCCGTTATAAGGATCCAGCCGTTCCGGATCGGAACTGTCTTTCCATGGCTTGGCATACGTCGCTTTTAAAACCGGCTCCAGATCCATGCCGCATAACGGGCAGGATTTATTCCAAAGACGGGACAAACGCTTGCCGAATTGCTGCTCACCGCGCTGAATTTTCGTTTTCGCTTCTAAAATGGTTTCGGCAATGAGCGACACAAGCGGGTTGTGCTCCGTTGTCCGGACCACTTCCATCGCGAGTTCCAGCTGCTCTGCCTCCGGTGCATACACATTCAGCATACTGATGCCTTCCAAAAGCTTAATGGCCAGTTCTTCGTTGCACGGATACAGATACCCTGGATTACCGGTCCCGTCTTCCTGGAACGCCGAATATTTTACCGGAAGCATACTTTTCAGCTCCGTTATGTATGTACCGATGTTCAAGGGGTTCTCCAGTTCATGATATTCCACAGACACGGCGAAGATTTTTTCATTTTCGTCTGCCGACCCATGTAGTAAAGCGGATTTGCTGCCAGTACGGCAATTTTCTTTCGCGACACTCATGGCGATGATAAAGCCCTTCACATAATGGAAAATCCGGTCCCCTTTTTTTATTTCTTCCATTCTTCTATAAGAATGCGGCACCATGCCTGATTTATCGTGTTGGGGCGTCCACAAGAGCCCTAATCTTTTTTCATCCTGATACGTTTCTCCTTGCATGACAATAAAACTGTTCACCTGAAGTTCCTCCTAAACGGCTCTTTCTTGCATCCTGATGGTTCCTTACCTTAATCATAACCCAATTTGCGGCTCTGCGTTTAGAAGTTTGCCTTTTGGATTGCCGAACACATCAAAAATGCGGGCACCCATTGGAAGGTGCCCGCATTCATAAGCTTTATTTAATCCCCGAACTGATGACGCTGCGCACAAAATATCTGTTGGCTGCTACAAAAATAATCAATGCGGGCAACGTCGCTACCACAGTTGCGGCCATCATGCGGCCCGGGTTAACAAAATTGGCTCCCTGGACCAGATTGGCAACGCCGACCGTCACGGTTTTCATTTCATCGGCGCTTGTCACAACGGACGGCCATAGAAAGTCATTGTAAATCGTCAGGAAAGTCAGAACCGCAAGCGTCGCCACCACCGGCCGGATGGCGGGGAAAATGACAAAACGGAGGATCTGCCAAAGTGAAGCGCCGTCAATGACAGCAGCCTCTTCCAAATCTTTCGGGAACCCTTTCAGGAAGCTGTAAACCAGAAACACACCCATCGTATTTGCCGAATAAATCAAGATGAGCGGCGCGAACGTATTGATTAAATTCAATTCGCGGAATATGTAGAACATCGGAAACAGTGTAACGATTCCAGGAATTGTCAAAGCCGCCACCACGACCGTGAAGAAAAACTTCTTCCCCGGCAAATTCAGCCTGGCCAAAGCATACGCCGCCAGCACATCGACGAATACCACCAATAAAGTACCCGCAATTGTTACGATGCCGGTATTCAGCAGCCAGCGGATGACCGGCACATCTGCTGCAATGCCGAAGATGCTGCCGTAGTTTTCAAGTGTCCACTCTTTGGGCAATAAGGCAGAAGACGACATGGCTTCGCTTAATGCCTTAAACGACGTAAACAACATGAATATCAAGGGCAGCAAAAACACGATGGCCAGCAAAGTCGCGACGATTAGAACGAATGCATTTTTTTTCATCGATTTTTTCATCATTCCTGCCTCCTTAATCTTTGCGCAATGTATATAAATACTGGGCGGCTACGATCAAGACCATCACCAGCCCCATCAGCATGGACATAGCCGAAGCCATCCCGAGGTTGTTCTGATTAAACACCATCTGCTGGATTACCATAATCAAGGAAGTTGTGCTTTGCGAAGGCCCACCTGCTGTAATCAGCAAGGTTTGGCCATAGAGATTGAAAGAAGCAATGACGGTAATGATGGTTAAAAATACAAATACCCCTTTAATGGAAGGAAACGTGATATTGCTGAAACGCTGCCACCAATTGGCTCCGTCTAGACTGGCTGCTTCGTATAGATTACGGTCCACTTCGTCCAGCGCGTTGATAAACAGGATCATATTAAAGCCGATCGTCCACCAGACAGTCGCAATCAGGATAGCAATCCAGGCGAGCGGCTGGTCGTTCAGCCAGTTCAACGCTCCGAGGCCGAAGGTATTCATGACATTGTTTACATAGCCGCCGTTGCCGGTAAACAGCCATTTGAAAATGGCGGAGACGGCTGTGACGGAGACGGCATAGGAGATAAAGAAAATGGTCCGGTAAAAAACTTTCAACTTATCGGGTATACTGTCGATCACCAAAGCCAGTGCCAAGCTGATGACAACCAATGGGATGACACTGATGGCCACAAAAATCAGTGTATTTTTAAACCCATTATAAAAGGCATTGCTATATACATTCCCAGGTGTCAAAATGGAAACATAATTATCGAAGCCGACAAAACCGCCATTTCCGCCAAAAATAGACCATTGATGAAAACTGATATACAGGCCGTACGCAAATGGAACAACCAAAAACAAAACAAAGCAAATCAGAAACGGCAAAAACAAGATAAACGACCAGGTTTTTGAAATCCGCATACAGGCGCCACCTCCTTGATTTAAATAGAACGGCATTTCACTGATTTCCAGGATGAAATGCCGTTCAGCCATATTTTTGACTATCGTTTACTTTATTGAGGCGCTGTTTCTGCCACTTGTTTTGATTGCTCTGTTGCTTTTTCCAGTTCGCCCATCAAGGTTTCTTTCGTCATGTTGGCGTCCCCGACTACTTTCGGATAGACATTTTCAACAACATAGCGGACCTGTTCACGGTATTGATACAGCTTCGGTGCCCCTTCGAACGAATCGAACTGTTTAATGTTTTGAGCCGAAAGCGGATATTTCGCCGCATCAGATTCCACCAATTCCATCGTCGGCATATGGGTCGGCGCCTGTCCGCTGTCAGCCCAGTTGATTAAGTTTTCCGGCGTATACATATATTTTAGAAACTCGGCAATTCCGGCAATCCGCTCTTCATCTGTTACCGATGAAGGCAAAGCCAGTGTATGGCCAGCTCCATATACTCCCGGCTGTTCTCCAATAACGGGCACAGAGGCAATTCCCAAATCATCGCCATACGCTTCTTTGACCGCCTGGTAATACCAAGGACCGGTTAAAGCAGTCGCCGTCTGCACAGCGCTTCCGCCTTCATCTACTTGTTTCATGAATGCCTGGAATTCACCATCAAGCCCCAAGCCTTCAGGAGAAATCTTGTCTTTAAAAATCATATTGTTGTAAATCATCAAAGCGTCTGCTAATTCTTCCTGCGCAAAATTCATGTAATTATCTTCAACCAGATCAATGCCATTTTGGGCAGCGACTGTCATGATAAACCATTCTCCAAGGCCTGCACTCGGGACGCCGGTTGCAAAAAGGTTCGGATCCTGCTGCTGGAGCGATTGCGTCAAACTTGCAAAATCCTCATAAGTTTGAGGGGCTTCAGGTGCCAATTTTTTGTTGTAAAACATCGTCATCGGGTGTATATCAAGAGGCACTGCAAAAACGCCGTCATCAAATGTCACTTGTTCTTTGGCTTTATCATGGAAATCATCCGGGCTAACGCCGGCAGTTTCCATAACACTGCTGATGTCTTGGATCATTCCATCCTGCTTGTAAGTCTCAAGCAAATCTGTGTGAATGATTACTAAATCATAGTTGCCTGTTTTAAATTTGGTGTAATGGTCTTTTTCCTGGGATTCTTTGATAACGTACTTATCTTGCGACTCGTTGAATCCATCGGTGATTTTTTTCATAAAATCACCGTCACCCCCAGTGAAGCCGTTGATATACGTCAACTCAATCTTCCCATCTGCTGTTTCGCCGCTTCCTGATCCACCACCGCACGCTGATAAAAAAAGTACAGCCAAAATTACTAGAAAAAATGCCAGTTTCTTCAATGACTTGACCCCCTTTTAAATTTGATAGCGCTTACATCAGAATTTACTGAAAACATTATGATTCCAGTAAAAAGAGACCTTTTTAATAACTTTATCCGTTTTTTGTACATATTAACCCACTTAGCTAAATGTCTGTCTTCTGCACTAATTCCTTATTCACAGGTTTTATAAACCTATTTCGTCCATCAATTTCAAATAAATGGAACGCAGAGAACCGGTCGATTTACGGTCCGTCTTCTCTCGAAAGTGGGCTGCGAATTATTGAAACATGCAAAAAGGCCGACTCTATAAGCAGAGGCGGCCAATTGGCATCGGTTAAATTTCATTCAAAGCTTTTCTCTTTTTCTTCAACCAAGACAGCAATGTGCCGAAATTTATCCATGTCGAACAATCCACAGTCCGTAATTTTCAGATGGGGAATAACAGGAAGTGATAAAAATGACAAAGTTAAGAAAGCATTAAAACTCTCCGGTGCTTCCAGTTCCGCCAATCCCGCGTCAATCCCTTTAAGTTCATCGTAAACTTCTTCAAAGCCTGCTTCAGCCATCAGCCCGGCAGCCGGCAAGGCAAGAGCGGCCAATATTTCCCCTTCATTGACTACCACCAAGCCGCCTTCCATTTGTTTTAAGGCTTCCACTGCCACAACAATATCTGCATCATTGGCGCCCGCTGCAATGATATTGTGTGAATCGTGCGCAACTGTGGTGGCAATTGCCCCTCTTTTCAGCCCCAGGCCTTTCACAATGCCGACTCCAATATTCCCAAGCGCCTGATGCCTTTCGACCACCACGATTTTCAGCAAATCTCTTTCGGTGTTTGGTACAAAAAAGCCGCTGTCTGTATCGACTTTTTCCACCAAATGATCTGTGACCAAACTGTTCGGATTTATACCGATAACATGTGCTTTTGCATTTTCAGGCAAGGGGATTTGTATATCTTGTTTGGTGAAATCGAGGATATTCACCGTGTTCCGCACGCTGTTTGCTGCTGCGCCTTGAACATGTGGCCCGGCATAGCGCCCGTTTTCCGCTGCGAGCTTTCCGTTTTTATATACTTGGTGGATTTTAAATTCTTCCAAGTTGTCCAACAGGATAAAATCGGCATCGTAACCGGGGGCAATGGCGCCTTTTCTATGCAAGCCGTAGCACTGGGCTGCATTGAAACTTGCCATTGAAATTGCTGTAATCGGATCTAATCCATAGCGAATGGCAGTTCGGACGTTGTAATCGATGCTTCCTTCTTCAATTAAATCATCCAGATGCTTATCGTCTGTACAAAACAAACAGCGGTGGGCATTTTTCTCGTTGATCGCTTCAAGCAGCGAGGTTAAATTCTTGGCTACTGACCCTTCCCGCAGCATGACATACATGCCGCGCTCCAGCCGCATGGCCGCTTCTTCTTTTGTAACGCATTCATGGTCTGTCGTAATGCCTGCAGCCAGATAGACATTGATATCATTTTCTTGCAGCCCAGAAGCATGGCCATCGATTTGCCGGCTAAGCAGCAGCTTATCCATCATTCCGTCCGCTCCTTGGGCGACAGAAGGGAAATCCATCACTTCTGCAATTCCCATGACCCTCTTATGGCTTATAAATTGATGGAGGTCTTCCGAACTTAGCGAGGCTCCGGAATTTTCAAAAGCGGTTGCCGGCACACAGGATGGCAGCATGATCAGCACTTCAAGCTGCACGGCTTCAGAATCGTTGAGCATAAATTCGATTCCATCTAAACCGCACACATTGGCGATTTCATGGGGATCGGTAATGACGGTTGTTACGCCATGAGGCAAAACCACTTGCGAAAATTGATGAGGCGTGACCATGGATGATTCGATATGGACATGTGCATCTATCAGGCCTGGGGATATATAGCGCCCTTCTGCATCAATTTCCCGGTTGCCCCGGTAGTTGCCGATGCCGACAATGACGCCATCTTGTATAGCGACGTCCCCCTTTGTCAGCTCTTTCGTAAAGACATTGACGATTTTTGCATTGCGGATCACCAGGTCGGCCGCTTGTTGCTTATGGGCTGTAAAAATCCTTGTTTTCAGCTGTTCTCGGTTCATGGCGGCGTTTCGCTCCTTTGGGCTTAAGTCTCAAATAATTTTCCGTTGAGTGCATCGATATAGCGCTTTGCAGATTCCTGAATCCGGTTATCCGCTTGGTCCGGAATGATGCGGTGAAACGCATCATATACTCGTTTGAATTTGATCGTGCTGAGCTTGTTTGCCATCCTTTCGACAATGTCCGGCGGCAAGGGAATGAAGTTCGGGTAGCTGTACATAAAACTTGCCCAGTCCCGCCCCGGCATCACCCGTACAATATCGCCCGGAAGCAGCACTCCTTTCCGGTCAAAGCCATTTTGCCACTCGAGCACGGCCCCTCCTTTGAAATGTCCACCCAGCCGGTGAAGAATGAGCCCTTCGTTCAGCACAAGTGATTCCCCTGACCAGAAAACCATTCTTCCGCTTGGCCGCGTGACCCATTGCCTGTCGTCTTCGTGAATATAGATTTTGGCATCAAGCGCATCTGCCCATTCTACTTGGCTGGCATAATAATGCGGATGGGACAATGCAATGGCATCAATCCCGCCCATTTTTTTAATGGCTTCTATAGAATTTGCATCGAAATAAGTAAGGCAATCCCACATCAGTTGAAAGCCGCTTTCCTGAACTATATATGCGGACTGGCCAATCGCAAAATCCGGTTGGGTTTTGATGCTGACTAGGGCTTCTTCTTCTCTATGGAAGAAGTTTTTATATGGCTCTGTATTGACCATGCGTTCGAGCGTCGTCCATTTTTGTCCGCTATGGTTCACGTATTGCCGTTCTTCACTGCAAATCATACAGAAACTTGGCGGGCTTTCAGAACTTTCGTATTGTACGCCGCACGTTTCACAAATATAGTTCTTCATTCGCCTCACTCTTTCCTTAGGGTCAGATTTCGTCTGAGTTTATTATAATGCAAAATTCAGTCAAATTACACACAGATATGCAGCAATGAAACCGCTTGTATAAAAAATGTTTATTCCTCCCGATTAGCGGAATACTACAACAGAAGAAACTAAATGAAAGCAGGGATATGGATGGCCATGGATATTGAACAATTGCCTTCAACAAAATCGAGAATCACAATGAATACGCCTGAGTCGATAAACGGAGAAATTGAGCGGCAAATAGAAGCAAACGTCAACTACTTCAAGCGCCAGGATAAAGAGGCGATTGAACAGCGCATCAGCCAGTTGAATCGGGAATGGGATACAGAGCGCGTATTGGAGTTGAATATGGCTTCCATCGCTTTGGTCTCTTCGCTGCTTGGCCTGGCAGTAAACAAGAAATGGATGTATGTGAGTGGAGCTGTCAGCGTCTTTATGCTGCAGCATGCCGTTCAAGGCTGGTGTCCGCCGCTGCCGGTGATCAGAAAGCTTGGCATTCGGACAGTCGATGAAATCAATTTGGAGAAGCAGGCACTTCAAAATTTGCTGGATGACGAATTCTAAAGCGAGTGAAATCAAAAAAAGAGAATGCCCTTGGTGGGCATTCTCTTTTTTGCTGTTCTTATAGATTTCCATCTGTCGGTTTTTTGTCTTCCTCTTGTGCTTTTGCTTCAAACTTATCCAATTGGCGCTTCGCGAAGTCGCGGCCGCCGATGCCAAAAGCGATGGCGAAG
The DNA here is from genome assembly GCF_020071995.1 of Planococcus chinensis. Classification (GTDB taxonomy): domain Bacteria; phylum Bacillota; class Bacilli; order Bacillales_A; family Planococcaceae; genus Planococcus; species Planococcus chinensis_A. The sequence goes on from NZ_JABWTK010000006.1 coordinate 219,842, forward strand.
GCTACGGCTAGTCCTGCAATGATGAACAGGAATGCCAAGTTGACGATGTTGGTAGCAAAGTTCAGCTGGTCAAGCGTCATGAAAATCGCCATGATGATGATGGCGTATTTGACAATCGCACCGTACATGCGGTTTCCAGAAGCACGCTGGACATAATTGCCAAGCAAGTTCGCGCCGACAATGCCCAGGCCAAGAATAATCAAGGCACTTAAAACATTCGGCAAGTAGCTGATAATGGAAGTACCGATATTGTTCAGCACATCCAGTTGAAGAACATTCAATGCTTCAACTGTAAAGAACACAATGATCAAGATTTGTACGACTTTGCCGATGATGGCAGCGATATCAAAAGTCGGCATATTCGGCCGTGAACCGGAATTCAACGAACGGGAAAGATTATCAAGTCCCGTTCCTTTCAACAAGCTGCTCAGCAAATCACCGACAAATTTCCCGATGGCAATACCGACCAAAATCAGGATGATCGCCACAAAGATATTTGGAATCATATTCAGTACTTGATTGAGCATTGCTGTAATCGGGCGTGAAATCGAATCGATGTTCAACGTTTCAAGTGCCACGGTGACAATTGGGATCAACACAAGGACGAATACGACATTGGCGAGAACATTTGCCAATGTGTTTTTGTTGCTCGGCGACATCTTTTCAGGTGTGCCGGTTTTGTTCGTCAGTTTGTTGAACCATTTGTCGATATTGATTGTGGTTAAAATCGTCGCCACCAGGTTCTTGACGAACTTGGCGACAAAATAGCCAAGGATGAGGATAATGGCTGCCATTAATAAGTTCGGCAAAAATGCCAGCAGCTTATCCATCATGTTTGAAATCGGAGCTGCTACAGCTCGCATATTCAGTTGGTCAAAGACACTCGGAAGAAACAGGATAAAGACAAGGTAATAGAAAATTTTTCCGATTGAGTCCAGTTTGCTGTCTGCGTCTTCTTGGGTTTTCGCCATATGCCCTTTCACCATGGCTCTAGGTGCCCCTGCCTTCTTTAGCCCTTTCGTAAAGATGGCACGGACAATGGTTGCGACAAGCCAGGCAACCAGCAGCAACAGAAGTGCGCCGATGACATTGGGAATAAAATTGACGATTGTCGTTCCCATGTCCCGAAACGCTCCGGTAAATTGGTTCATGCACTTCTCCTCCATTCAGTTAGGTATTTATAATTGCAACTTTCCTATTCCCTCTATCAATCCACCTAAACAAAAAACGTCAAAATTTTATGATTTTTCATTTAACCGTATAATCTTCTTGGTTCTTTTGACACAAAAAAAAAAAAAACGGCTTTCAGATTTCAGCCGTTTCTTTTAACAGATTTAATGACGGAGATGAGAGGATTCGAACCCCCGCGGCGCTTGCACGCCCTAACTGATTTCGAGTCAGCCCCCTTCAGCCTCTTGGGTACATCTCCATAAAGTTATGTTTATTTTAGCACCGTATGCAGTCCTGTCAATTCCTTCAACCTAACGCAACTTTTAAAAATTCCAGCAAGAAAAAGAGGCAGCTTGCCTTGCCTCTTTTTTGAATTCTTATTTTTTCATTGCCTTTAATTGCTTCATGACTGTTCCGACAAGCGGGTCCCCTTCCGGCAATCCGGAAATTTGGCGGAAAGCATTTTCGTATCCCTGCTCGCTGATCCGTTTTTGCAGTTCCCGCGCTTCATCGTCTTCATCGTTTTCATATAGCAATACCGCAGCAATAACCGTCGCTAAGTTGACCGGTTCTTTTCCAGTCAACTGCATATACAGGCTGGCTGGCCGGACCAATCGATCATTGCTTCCCAGTTTGCGGATCGGCCCTCTTCCCACCCGGGTTACAAAATCGGAAACATAGGGATTCCGGAAACGGTCAATGATTTTGCCTGTGTATTCCTTATGCCGGGATGGATTGAATCTATGCAATTGCACCAGGACTTCGCCGGTTTCTTCAAGCGCTCCCTGGAGAACTCTTTCAATTTCTTCATCGTCCATCGCTTCATTGATGGTCTGATACCCTTTATACCGGCCTAAATAAGCGGGGACCGCATGTCCCGTATTGACTGTAAACAGCTTCCGTTCAATATAAGGTTCCAACTCGTCCACATACGTAATGCCGTTAACAGGCGGAGGATCTCCTTTGATTGCTGGACGCTCCACGACCCACTCGAAATATGGCTCGACAGCAACGCCTAAAAGGTCGCCGCTCCGCTGATCCGGTACAATTCGGTCTACTGCCGCATTCGGAAAGCCGATCAATTCATCAGCCAGCCGTTTTTCCTCCGCTGACAAATGCTGATAGACATGTTCTTTCAATATCGAGCTGCCGCCGATCATGTTTTCGCACGCAATGACGTTAAGCGGCTCAGGCCGGTTTTGAAACCGCCTTTTCAGCCCTTCAGCCAACAGCCCCGCTATGGCCGGCAGCACTTTCGGTCCAACAGCGGCCGTCACCAAATCCGCCATGCTTAAAAATTCGGCAGCTTCTTCCGCGTTTGTCAGGCTATTGATGCCGCTGACATTGCCGACTCGCAGTACTTCCCTTTTTTCACCGGTTAAGGTTACTTCGTATTCCTTGTGTTCATTCAAGGCATTGATGACCGACTCGTTGACATCCAGAAAAAGCATACGGTAGCCGGACTGGCTAAGCAGCAAGCCGATAAATCCGCGGCCAATGTTTCCAGCCCCAAAATGGACGGCCTGCATTTACCCCACCTCGCTGAAAAGTTCCAGGATTTCTTCTTCCGACCGGGCATTCAGGATTTTTTCGATATTTTCTTCTTCGGAACAAACGATTGCGATATTTGACAAAATCTCCAAATGCTCGTTTCCTTTGCCGGCAATGCCGATAAAGATCTTCGCTAGGTTCCCCTCGCCAAAATCAATGCCTTCCGGTACCGTTACAACCGAAATACCTGTTTCAAAAACGTTTTTCTTGGCATCTTCCGTGCCGTGCGGAATTGCCAGGAAATTCCCCATATAAGTGGAGGCCATTTCTTCCCGTTCGAACATTTTATCGATGTAACCGGCGTCCACATAGCCGCCGTTCACCAAAATTTCACCGGTATAGCGTATCGCTTCTTCTTTGCCGCTTAACGGAACATTTAACTTGATATTGTCTCTGCTTAATACTTCTTTTGCCATCCGAATCACTCCCACTGTAATTTTTCAGTCCTGGCTATTCTTTTTTCAATCGTCTCGCCAGTTTGTCGTATTCCGGGCTGTTCATGAAATTTTCAACGGAAATATGTTCTGCATTCGGCAGTTTCGCTTTTGCCCGGTCCGTCAAATCTTTATGGGTGACTACGACATCGGCGTCTTCCGGCAGCTGGTTGATTGAGGTATTGGAAACCGGTATATCGATGTTTTCTTTTTTGAATTTATTGCGGAGCAGCGAAGCTCCCATTGCACTCGATCCCATCCCGGCATCGCATGCGAACACCACTTTATGGATGTCTGTGGCATTTTTAACAGGTGCGGCATTGACCGGCTGCGTATTGTCCTCTTCCACACGGTCACCGGAAGTCATTCCAACCACTTCTTTCGCCGGTTTCGGAGTCAAGTAGCCTGTAGCGTCGCTTTTCTTCCCTTTCATTTCTTCCATTCTGCCGGCTGCGGCAGCCAAATCTTCTTCTTCCGCTTTGCTCGTTTTCAAAACGACCGAAGCAACCAGGAACGACACAAGCGCCGCAACCACTACGCCGGAAATAACTCCAAGATAATTGCCTTGAGGCGTTAAAGCAAGCAGGGCGAAAATACTGCCGGGAGACGGAGTGGCAGGAAGCCCTGCATTAAAGACAGTGAATGTAAAGACGCCGCTCATCCCGCCGGCGATAACCGCCAACAGTAAAACCGGTTTCATCAGTACATAAGGGAAATAAATTTCGTGAATCCCGCCCAGGAACTGGATGATAGCCGCTCCTGGTGCAGACGCTTTAGAGACCCCTTTTCCAAATACTGAAAAGGCAAGCAAGACACCAAGACCAGGACCCGGGTTGGTCTCAAGCAGGAATAAGATCGATTTCCCGGCGTTCGCTGCCTGCTCAACACCAAGCGGACTTAAGATCCCGTGGTTGATCGCATTGTTCAAGAACAGGATTTTTGCTGGCTCGATGATAATGCTTGCGAGCGGCAATAGCCCCATATCAACAATCACTTCTACCCCGTCTGCCAATGTATTGGTCAAAGCATTGACAATCGGACCGACAAAGAATACGGCAATTCCAGCGAGGAAAGCACCCAATATCCCGGCTGAAAAGTTGTTGTACAGCATTTCAAACCCGACGCGGATCCGGTGCTGGAACCAGCCATCGATCACTTTCATGGCAAATCCGGCCAGCGGCCCCATAATCATGGCTCCGAGGAACATCGGGATTTCTGCGCCGACTATAACCCCCATTGTCGCGATTGCCCCCAGGACACCGCCCCGGAAATCATAGACAAGCCGGCCACCGGTGAAACCGATCAAGAGCGGCAAGAGATACGTAATCATCGGCCCGACGAGCGAACCTAAAGTTTCATTTGGGAACCAGCCATCCGGTATAAACAAAGCGGTGATGAGTCCCCAAGCAATAAAGGCACCGATGTTCGGCATGATCATGCCGCTCAAATAACTCCCGAAACGCTGAATTCGCGCACGGACACTTGCATCAGCCATCCTAATCCCTCTCTTCTTTAAGTTAATCAAACGATAATAAGTCCAAAGCAAACTCACCTTGCAAAGCTTAAACCGCCAAAAACCATTCCATTTGTTTTCGTCCAGTAAAAATCAGTGGACAAGACCAGATGTGAAGAAACAGATGAAACTGATTACAAGTGCACCACCTTCTCTCTCTAATTTATTCAAACTCCGAAATTCCAGCATGTATGTATCTAAATGGTAGCATATTCCTATCAAAGCGGGAAATATTATTTCTGAATTTTCAAATTAAAAACAATAATTTCTTTTCTGGGGAGCAACGGATCCTCCTTTAATCCTTTAAATCCAGTTCTTTTGTTGATTTGGCACTTAGTTAAAACCTTAACTCCTGAAATTTTTCATCTAGCCAGGCTCATCGGAAATGCGGCGCTTTAAAGCAGTTCAAGGCATATAAAAAACTTCCTGCAAAGTAACAGGAAGTTTCTGAAACCAGATGATTTTGTGGCAACCGTATTACAAAGTACTGATTGCATTTCGGCTGCTTTGCACTTTTCTTTTACGGACCCAAGCGATGACAATCGCCGCAATCAAAGTGAACCCCAAGTAGCCCATCACCGGATAAACCGTTCCGACCAACGTGACAAAGCCGACAAAGCTGGAAGCAAATGCGACGGCACCGAAAGCACCGACCGACACCTTGAATTTTGCGCTGTCCGGCTTTACAATGCGCGCTGTAAATGCATACAACATGCCGACAGCCGTGTTGTAAATCATGCCAAGGAGGATGATGGACATCAAGCCGCCGATGAGCGGGCTGATGTTATTGGCAAGCACCAGCATCGGCATCGGGACAGCCGCGATTTCCTTCAATTGCGTCAACATCGAAACATTGATCAACAAGATCAGAATTCCAAGGCCGACACCCCCGATGATGCCGCCTCGGGCTGCAATTTTCGCGTCTTTCACCGTGCCGCCCATCACCGTCATCATAGCTGCTCCTGCAGCCAGATTATAAGAAACATAAAGCGCTGCTCCCAATAGCCAATGAGGCGCTGCTTGGCTGCCTGCAGCAGAAGCGGTGGCAGCAGCCAGTTCCGCTGAAGTCATATCAAAATTAAACAACGAATATACCGTGATGATGATGACCACCAAAAGCAGGACAGGAGTAAAAGCGCTGATCAGCGAGATCACTTTTTTTACACTCAGCATAACGGTCGCAATCGTCAAGACAGCCATCAGTACATTTCCCACCGATCCCGGGATTCCGAATTGCTGCTCAAAAATTGCACCGGAACCTGAAAACATAACAACCGTAACGCCGAACAAGAAGAAGGTAATGGCCACATCAACTACCGGCCCCAAATATCTGCCGCAAATGTGGCGGATGGCATGCTGATGGGATTTGGTCTGAAGCTGGCTGCCGAGCTGCGTCAAGTTCATCCCCAGAAAAGCGAACAGCGCCATTGCCAGAAGTGAACCGATAATGCCATATATCCCGAAACTCGTAAAGAATTGCAGAACTTCCTGTCCGGATGCGAAGCCTGCACCCACGATGACGCCGATAAATGCCCCGCCAATTTGAAAGCTTTGTCTCATAATCATTTCCCCCGTTGCTTTTTAAGTTTTTATTGGCCAGTGGCAGCTGTTGATGGTTGTGCTTGAAAAACCAGTTCTTCGACGGTGAAACGGTCCATGGCTTGCTCATTAATGGCATAGCCAATTCCGTAGGCATCAGGAACAGTGATATAGCCTTCTTCCACTACCACTTCCGGCGAAATGACGTCTTCTTCCCAGTACCGCGATGAACCGGCCGTATCTCCCGGCAACGTGAAGTTAGGCAAGGTTGTCAACGCGATATTGTGCGCACGCCCGATACCGGATTCAAGCATTCCCCCGCACCAGACCGGAATGCCTTTTTCGGCGCAATAATCATGGATCTTTTTCGCTTCCGTCAGACCGCCGACGCGCCCAATTTTGATGTTGATGATTTTGGTGCTGCCGAGCTCTACCGCTTTCCGTGTATCTTCGAGTGAATGAATGCTTTCATCCAGGCAAATCGGTGTCTGAAGGTTCGCCTGCAAGGCGGCATGGTCAATGATGTCATCCGATGCCAGCGGCTGTTCAATCATTGTTAAATTCAGGCCGTCCAGCTGCTTGAGCAAATCGGTATCTTCTAGCCGATAAGCGGAATTCGCATCCGCCATCATCGGCACATCAGGAAATGCCGCACGCAATTTCCGCATGACGTCTACATCATAGCCCGGTTTGATTTTTACTTTGATGCGCTTATAGCCTTCTTCCACAAATCCGGCTACGGTTTGGATCAGTTCCTCGACATTTTCGTGGATTCCGATGCTGATCCCGACTTCGATCTTTTTGCGGGTGCCGCCTAATGCTTCGGCAAGCGTCATTTTGTTGCGCTTTGCGTAAAGGTCCCAGATGGCTCCTTCAACCGTCGACTTCGCCATATTGTTCTTGCGGAGATGGCCGAACAATTCGCTGACTCGATCGGGATGGCTGATTTCGTTTCCAAGGACAATCGGCACCAGAAAATCTTTGATGATGTGCAGATTGGTTTCGAGTGTTTCTTCACTGTACCAAGGCGAATGGAAAGCCACCGATTCCCCCCAGCCCGAGTTTCCGAGCTCATCTTTCGCTTCCAGCAAAAGAAAATCTTTTTCCTGGAAGGTGCCAAAACTTGTGGTAAACGGTTTTTTCATCATCATTTTCATTTTTCGGATGCGGATTTCTGTAATTTTCACTGCTGATCGCCTCTTTCTATTGGTTGTAGCGGAATCGTATCGGTTGGAACGAATTGATAATAATGCACACCTTCTTGGGCTTTTCGGACACTCGTCACGGCAAAACCGGCTTCAAACAAAGATTGGAACACCGAACGGATTTTCATGCGCCAATCCAGCGCCAATCCGGGTTCCTGTTTCTTGATGGTTTGAAAATCCTGCGGCACCGGCACTTCATAACCTTCTGCGCCTTGGGGCAAGTCATTTTCCGGAAGTTGGAGTACCGGAAAGCCTGATGGAGAACGGCTGATGTCAAATGGATTTCGGTATTCAGCGACTTCCGGCGTCCAGCCGCCTTCAACCCGGCCGCTTGTAATCCACCATTCGATTTGCAGGCGGTCGGTCGGCAATCCCCGGTTCAAGCCGTCATCCATTTCCCCGTAGCAATCTTCGATGTACGTCCGGCTGATGCCGAATAATTTGCTTGTATTCAAATGCGCATTGCGGCTTTCCAGTGGATCGAATGTCCACGTGATCAAATCGTAGCCCATTTGCTTGGCAATGCTGCGTTGTTCCAGTTTCAGCCTTTTGCCGATGCCCATCGATTGATAAGCGGGCAAAATGCCCATCATATGGGAGCAAAGATACGTCTTGCCGTCTTTGAATCCGGCAAAGCCGTAGCAATAACCGACCAGCGCTTTGCCGTCAAACGCGCCAACCAAGATGCCCCCGTTCTTGGAAGCTGTAAAGGTCTGGTGTGTCGGCACCGGCGACATGTCCCACACATCCCGTTCCAGTTGCTGGATCAAGCGCATATCCGCATTGCTTTCCAGTTTGCGGAGGGTAATTTCGTTTGCCATTTCCGTCACTTCCCTTGTTCCAGATGTTCAAAAGTCTGCTGGACGGTCCGGGCAAGAATTTCGATGCCGACGATTAAACTCTCTTGATTGAACGTCATAGCCGGATGATGCAGCCCCGGGGATAAATCGCAGCCAAGACCAAGCATAGAAGCTTTGACCGTGGGGCGTTTTAACGTATAAAAATGAAAATCTTCCCCTCCCGGCGTCACAATGGGCGGTACCAAGAATTCTTCTCCCAGCGTTTGGGCGATGGCTTCGCCCATTAAGCGGACTGCCGTTTCATCCACTTCCGCAGCCGCAATTTCTGCGATGGTCTCATAAGAAATTTCCACACCCGCCAGTTCTGCAACAGACCGGATCGCTCGATCGACTTGCGCAAACAATTCTTCCATCGCGCTGTTCGTCTGTGCGCGCATATCAATGCTGAATACCGCATTTCCCGGAATGATGTTTGCAGATTCGCCTCCTGCCTGGAACATCGTCACTTTCGCTGAATGCGGCACCATCGGGTTGATATGGATTGAACGGATTGCTTGTACCAAGAGAGCCATCACTTCAATCGCATTTTGCCCTTCGTGCGGCCGGGCGCCGTGGGCATCGGTTCCGCGTATTGCGCCTTTCAGCATTTTGGCTGAACCGTGCATAATTGCGGGAGCAGCATAGCCATGGCCAATTTCCTGAACCGGGCGAAGATGGACGCCGTACAGAAAATCGATGTCGTCGACAATTCCTTTTTCAACGAATGACAAAGCACCTGTCCCTTTTTCTTCTGCCGGCTGAAAAATCACTTTTAAGCGGCCCTTCTCGGGTATGCCAAGTTTTTTTAGCGTCAAAAGCGCTCCGACTGCAAGCGTCATATGCGCATCATGTCCGCAGGAATGATTGGCCTGATAGGTGCCGTCCACTTCCTGCCACAAGGCATCAATGTCTGTGCGAAGCCCGACGCATGGTTCGCCGCTTCCGACTGTTACCACAAGCCCGGTCGAATCATCAAAAGTTTCGACGCTGAAGCCTTCGCCCTCCAGCAGGTTTTTTAAATAGCGGGTCGTCTCCACTTCCTGCCAGCTGATTTCCGGATTAGCATGCAGGTGCTGAAACACTTCTTCAGCTATTGGTTTTATTTCATCCAAAATAGTTTTCAATGGGAATCGTCTCCTTCTGTAAATAAGAAATCACTGTCCAAAGCTTGATAGCGTTCCTGCCTTTTATGGAACTTTTCTTTGTTTTTTACTACTACGCCGGCTACGAGCGCGTTCAAGAATGAGAATAGCGGCGCTGTTGCATCCAGCGTCGATTTGTTTGGCGAATAGATTGAAAAAAGCACATCACTGTGTGCATGAATCGGAGCGAGCGGTGCATCAGAAATGCCGATAACAAAAGCGCCTTGCCGCTTCGCGAGCTCAGCCAGCCGTATCGGTTCTTTTAAATAGCGGTGAAACGATACGACGATCAACACGGAATTGGCGTCCATATCATTCAATACCTGCAGCACGTCCTGCGATTCCGGCCTTATTTGGTGCACGTTTCCGCGGACAAGATTAAGCGTAAATGACAGCCAATTCGCTGAAGCAAATGAAGAACGGAGACCCAAAACGTATACAGTGTCTGCTTCCGACAGTTTTTTTACAGCCGCTTCATAATGCGTTTCGTCGATCTGTTCCATCGTCTCTGAGATGGCCATCCTATCGCGCTCCATCACTTCTTCCAAAAAATGCGGCTGCTCTTCCAGTTCCATTTTGGATTGCTGGTAGGCATTCAAACTGCTTTCCCGGGAAAACAGTTGTTCACGAATCGCTTTTTGCAGTTCAGCGTATCCTGATAATTCGAGGCTGTAGCAAAACCGGATCACCGTCGTTTCACTGACACCAATGGATTCGCCTACATCCTGCGCAGGTTCTAAGGCTATCTTTCTGGGATGGTCCAAGACATATGCTGCAACTTTCTTTTGGCTCTTGGACAAATCGTTGTATTGTTCGCGAATCAATTCCATTAAATTCATAGTCATCTTCCTTTTTGAAGTAAAGGCATCTTTTTTGATAATTATGAAGTTTAAGCTTCATTTATGTTTTGATTAATTTATCACACAATTCTTAAAAATGCAATATATCGCATGCAAATAATTTTAACTATTTTGCCGTTTCTCAGTTGGTGGAAAGGAAAACCATATTTCACTTCTTCCTCGTCACCTTTAAATAATTAACGTACGAAAACTGCAGATCTTTTGTTCCCCGACACCAAAGCACGATAAAAAGCCAGCCTTATTAAAGGCTGGCTTAAAAGAAGTTGCTTATAGTTTATGAAAATTAGAATGAAATAATCGCTTTTTTAGTTTACATAATAATAATATATGAATTTAAAAACAATGCATCTTTATGCAAAGCACTTGTTTTTGCTATAACTTCTTACCACCCGACATTCCCGAACTCTTCATTGCAACTTGAATTCAGATGATAAATGATGATTCTTTTCATTCGGTTTGCTTCTAATAATTCCGGCCGGATCATAGCATCCAGTGTCAAGCCGTCCATCAAGCAGTACAGCCTCTCTGTTTCCAGATGCAAATCAGCATCCTTCTTCAATAAATTCAGCAATACGAGATAAGACATAACCTCTTTTATAGCCAAATAAACACTGTCTTGCTGGGCATCGAACTTCTCTCCTTTATGGCGCGTGTACACTTTAAACACCAGCCGCGCTTCCACTTCCAGCCGTTTTTCCTCAGAAGACGGCAGTAAATTCAGCAGCACTTGAACAATTTTGTCTTTTGGCGGCATGTCCAGCTTGAATACCCTACCCATCCTTTCTGCTGTTCTTTTGTATACAAGCTCCCGGGAATACGCGACCAATTCATCCTGGGTCTTGAAATAGTAGCGAAGCGCACCAAGCGACAAGTCCGCTTCTTTTGCAATTGTCCTTACAGAAGCTCCTTCCATCCCAAGTTCTAGTATGACTTTCCACGCGGCTTCAGCGATTGATTGTTTAACTTCTTCGTGGTTTGTAAGTTTTGGCATACCCCTATTTTATCAGAATACTATTAATATTCAATAAAATAATACAATTGTATCAAATAAAATAGCCTGAATCTATCTTTTTAATACAGTTGTATCGTCAAATAGTTAATAACTTTTCAGGGTTGGGGATAACTGTTGGGAGCTGTGAATTACTCACCGTTTCCCGGTTTTCCAGTGGAAAACTGCGTTGGAAACTCTGTTTTCTGCTTTTTGCTGTACCTCTTTTTTCAATCCAGTGATAGTTTTCTCTTTTTTCAGTATGGGTCTTAGAATGCCTTTGAAATGCCAATTGGATATGGGCAGCTTGAAGAAATAGCGAAATAATGCTTGCTGGCTCCCCTCCCCTACCGCTGGATTTTCAAAAAAAAAGCAAGCACGGTAATGTGCTTGCCTCTTATATCCGGACCATCCGGACCATAAAAAATAGAATGGTGCCAAAGATGACCGCCAAGAAGATTGGCATGAACCCTGCCCCTAATCCTTCTGCATTTCCGACGGCTACCTGGATGTTCTGGTAAGTTAGAAAACTGAACAACAAGACGATTTCATTTTTCAGGACATTGATCATCCATACTCCGTTCCTGTAATGGGCTTCAGCTTTCTCCTTGGAAAAATTCAAGTAATTGAAAGTATGTGGGTACTTTTCTGTGATGGACATAAAAACCCACATGGCCGCTCCGATGATCGGCAAGATGAACAATTCCATTTTGCTGCCCCACCGGTCCACTTCTCCGGCACCATTATAATGCCCAGGCACTTTATCCGGCAAAGAAGCAAATTGGCTAATCAAGTAAATGAGCAATGCTGCAAACACCAGCAACGCAACTGCATCGAGAAAAACAGCCAAGCGTGGTTTAGGAAGATCAATCTTCGGTTGCTTTTCCATAAAGTCCCCTCCCCTCTTCTTCTCTTTTACGAAAAAAAACGGCTTTGGTTTCAAAAACAGCCGGATGGATGGAGTAGGCCAAATAATTTCTAAAGACTTCCATAAGAATGAAGACATATAATAAAAGAAGTTGCAGCTAAAACGATAAGGTGAAAAGAGGAACAAATATTGCAATTTCAACCAGAATTAAAGTGTAAAGCTCTTCCCAAATGGGGCAAATATTTGCGCGGACAGTGGGAAGAGCGATTTGCGGCCCATTTATCCCCCAAAAAGAAAAAAGAAATCTATTTGAAGAGTTACCTTTGGCATCTTTGCAGCTATGAAGAAACCGCCTTTCTTTCCGGAGAAGCTGCAGTGGCTGCTTTTGAAAAACAGCCGAAAGAAAAATGCACCATTTTTTTCGAACTCCATAATGATGCGTATCTGATTGAAAACGCCGCCACCTTAACTGCATCAGTTTTGCTTCCGGTTGCAGACGAAGATGTATACGTCATGGACTGGAATGGCCAGTGGACGTTTATGAATACCCACGAAAAGAATCTCGGCCCTTACTTCATTGAACGCAAAAAGAACGCCTAAGGCGAGCCAGCCTCAGGCGTTCCGATATTCCTTATATCGCCGAGATATCCTCTACATAGGCATCAATGACGGCCGGTTTGCCGCTCACTTTGGCGTTGGCCAATGCTTCTTTTAGTTCTGCACGGTTCTTCGCTGTATAGCCGATTCCGCCGCAGGCTTTCGCAAAAGCGGCAAAATCGATGTTGGCAAGGTCCACATTGTCGGCGGGGTTGCCTTTTTGTTCTTGTTCATCTTCAATGAGCTGGATTTTCTGGTTATTGAAGACAACCAGCGTCATCGGCAGATTGTATTTAACAGCTGTCACAAAATCCTGCATGCCGATAGAAAAACCGCCGTCGCCGACCAGCCCAATCACCTGCCGGTCAGGGTAGGCCAGTTTCGCAGCAATGGCACCGGGCAGTGCACAGCCCATTGTCGCGAGCCAAGCCGATACGACGAGCGATTGGCCGGAAAGCTGCAAATATTTGGCTGTCCAGATCGTTACACTTCCGACGTCGAGTGAGATAACGGCATCACGGTCCATCACTTGCTGGACTTCAGCCAGCACATGCTGCGGCTGCAGCTTATCCGTTTCTTTGTCCATGTCTTTTTGCAGATCCGCATGCCACGTTTCCCGTTTTTGGATATACTTCGTTAAGAAATCCCCTTCTTTTTCATCCGCTCTCTCGGTGAACCAGGACAATGTCGGGGCAAGGTCTCCCGCTATGCCCACTGTCGCCGGATAATATTTGCCGATCACTTTCGGTTCGATATCGATTTGAATGGCCGGCGCTTGGTCCGGCAAATACGAACGGTACGGGAAGGCAGTGCCTGCCAAAATCACAAGGTCGGTTTCTTTCATCACTTCTTCGGACGGGTCTGTGCCGAGCTGCCCAAGCTGGCCCAAATTATAAGGATGGGTGTCTGGAACCATTCCTTTGGCAGGCAGCGAAAGAATGATTGGCGCTTTGATTTTCTCAGCAAAGGCTACCAGCTCCGTTCCTGCTCCTTTTGCGCCTTTCCCAGCCAGTATAACGGGTTTTTTAGCCGACCCGATCAATTTCAAGCCAGCCTGAAGGTCTTCTTCAGCAGCGCGTATTTTCGGAACTGAGTAAGCGGCAGACGTGAACGGCGTATCGCGCTTGATTTTTTCGGCAAATAAATCATCCGAGACTATCAACACGGCCGGCCCTTTTTCAGCATAGGCGGTACGGATTGCCTGATTCAGCATATCCGGCAATTGTTCCGCTGCATGCACTTGCCGATTGTAGACTGCTACGTCTTCAAACATCGATTCCAATTTCAGTTCCTGAAACGTATCCGTGCCGAGTGTCGAACTGCTCACTTGACCGACAATTGCCAGCACCGGCGTCTTGTCTTTTTGGGCATCGTACAAGCCATTTTGAAGATGGACCGCTCCTGGCCCTGCAATCGACATGCAGACACCGATTTGGCCGGTCAGTTTCGAATAAGCGGCAGCGGCCAGCGCACCGGTTTCTTCATGCCGCACCTGGATATATCGAATGGCGTCCTCTTTTCGCAATTCCTCCATAAACTCATTGATAGAATCTCCAGGCATTCCGTAGATATGGTCTACGCCCCATTCTTTCAATCCTTCGATTACATAACTGCCTGCTGTATTCTCAAACATTGCTTCCCCTCATCTCTCAAGAATTAATGATGGCGCATTCTTTCCCAGCTTGCTTATTCAAAAGGAGCTTCCAGCACAATTTTTCCGATGGTACGGCCTGTCAGCAATTGTTCATAAGCTTTCTTCAGGTTTTCGATGCTGATGGGCTGAAACCGGTCATTCAACGTCGTCTGGATGCTGCCCGCGTCCACCCAGTCCGCCAAGTCATTAAGATAATGGTGCTGCTGACTCATATCCTCTGTCTGGAAAACGGAGCGGGTATACATCAGCTCATAGGCAAACGTGACGCTTTTGGAGAAAAAAGCAATGTTGATCGGTTTTTGGGCGGGCAAAATCGAACATATTTTTCCTTGCGGCAAAATGATTTCCCCCATTGCCTCCATGTGGTCATCGATATTGGTCAGACAGAAAATATAGTGGACCCCTTCCATACCCAGCCCTTTAACTTGGTCCGGAAGCGATTCGCGGTGGCTTATGACATGATCAGCGCCATGAGCTTGTGCCCATTCGACGGTTTCCGGACGTGATGCTGTTCCAATGACCGTCAGCCCCACTAATTTCGCGATTTGTGTTGCGACAGAACCGACGCCGCCTGCTGCACCAATGATCAAAATCGACTTCCCGGCATTGTCTTCTGCATTACGGGATATGCTCATACGGTCAAACAGTGCTTCACATACCGTCAAGCTCGTCAGCGGCAAAGCAGCCGCTTGGGCAAAATCAATGCTTTTCGGTTTTTTGCCGACAAGGCGTTCGTCGACCAAATGGAATTCGCTTTGGCCGCCGGGCGCCGCACTTGTGCCGGCATAAAATACTTCATCTCCAGCTTCGAATAACGAACATTCATCTCCGGTTTCCACTACCACACCAGCAACGTCCCGCCCGACGATCGTCAACGATTCATCGTTGTCTTTTTTGGCATCACGCGTCCGCAAGTCCGTCGGGTTGACCGAAATGGCGCGCACTTCGACCAGCAAATTCCGTCCTTTAGGTACAGGTCTGTCCAATTGAACCGTTTCAAATAGGGGCGCTTTTGCTACATCTCCCTTTTTATAAAATCCGAATGCTTTCATTTGTTCTTGAGCCACTAGCTTCGCCTCTTTCCTTTTTCATTTCCATTTTAGTCCCTAATTACTGCTTACCCGAAAAGGTTCTTAAAAAACGCCTTCCATTTCGGTTTAAGCTTATTCATAAAGACTGGATAAAATGCAGCCGGCAAATTTCTGTGAACTGAGTATAATGAAGACAACTGAAGCACAGAAAAGAGGCGCTTTATGTACAAGAATCCTTATGAACAACTGTCCGGTGTCATCCATTCGCCAAAATTGAAAAAAGCAGGCTTTCAAGAACTTCAATTTGATACAGGGGAAGCCAAACTTAATTACGTTGTCGGCCCGAACCATGGTCCGCCGCTTGTGCTGATTCCCGCTCAAACGGGCATGTGGGAAAGCTACCAAAAAGTGATGATTCCTTTGTCCCGATACTTCCAGGTGTTTGTCTTGGATATCCGTGGGCATGGCAAATCCAGCTGGACGCCGGGGCAGTATTCCTGGCGCATTATCGGAGGAGATATGCAGGCTTTTTTGGAGAGAATAGTCAAACGTCCCGCAATGATTGCCGGCAATTCTTCCGGCGGCATCATCGCTTTATGGTGCGCGGCCAACCTGTCCCATCTGGTTTCAGCCGTCGTCCTTGAAGACGCACCGGTATTTTCTGCTGAAATGCCCCGATTCAAAGAACAGGACCGTTTTGTCTATAACGGGTTAAAAAAACTGGTCGAAAATATCGGGGATCCCGCAAACCGGGACTTGGCGAATTATTTTAACGAAATGAAGATGCCGGTGTCGGAAACACGGACAAAACGGATGCCCCCGCAATTTGTCCGCTACTTGTCCAAAAAAATCCGCAAGTTTGAAGAAGCCCATCCCGGCAAGCCCATTGAAACGGGTTTCCCGTCGCCCCTGCGCCTCCTGTTGAAATCGCTGTCGATGTTCGATCCGGATTTTGCACGGGCATTTGTCGATGGGCGCTTTTATGAGGGAATCGACCATGCCGAGGCATTAAAAAGGGTGCATTGCCCGCTTCTGGTTCTCCATGCCGATTGGCACCGCTATCCGGAACATGGTCTCATTGGAGCGATGGATGACCGGGATGCCGAACGGATAAAAGAGTTGGCTCCTCAGATGAAATACCGGAAAATTCATGCTAACCATGTGATTCATGCCTTTAAACCAAGACTTTATGTAAATGCGATAACGGAATTCGCTGCAGAAATAAAAGAGTTCACAGGTTCCAGGGAATAAAGCTCGTTCCAATCAAAAAACCGGAAGCATTTTCTGACACAGAAAATGCTTCCGGTGGAATGAACAAGTTTTCATCAAAGATTTACACTTCTCATATCCGGATACCGGTCACCGGAAGCTGCGCCTTTCGGTGCCATTTCATTGATTTGCTCCAAGTCCTGTTCTGACAATTCCACTTCCAGCGCCCCGATATTTTCATCCAGGTATTTGATGCGCTTAGTTCCCGGAATCGGGACGATATCCTCGCCTTGAGCGAGCAGCCAGGCAAGTGCGAGCTGAGACGGCCGACATCCTTTTTCTTCAGCCATTTCTTCGATTTTTGCAACAAGGTCCAAGTTTTTCTGAAAGTTCTCTCCTTGGAAACGGGGTGAATTTCGGCGGTAATCGTCTTCCGCCAAATCTTCGAAGCTTTTGATCTGGCCGGTTAAAAATCCTCTGCCAAGCGGGCTGTACGGCACAAAGCCGATGCCGAGTTCCCTGCACAGCGGCAAAATCCCATCTTCCACATCCCGGCTCCACAGCGAGTATTCGGTTTGCAGTGCGCTGATCGGATGCACGGAGGCCGCTTTCCGGATGGTTGCTGGCGCCGCTTCCGACATGCCGAGATAACGGACTTTCCCTTCCTGGACCAAGTCGCTCATCGCACCGATTGTTTCTTCGATGGGCACGTTCGGGTCGACCCGGTGCTGGTAATACAAATCGATGGTATCAAGACCCAAGCGGATAAGGCTGGCATCGCATGCTTTTTTCACATAGTCCGGGTGTCCATTGATGCCTTGAAAAGAGCCGTCTTCGCCTCGGACATTGCCGAATTTGGTGGCAACAATCACTTGCTCCCGCTTCCCTCTGATTGCACGCCCCACCAATTCTTCATTGGCCCCAACCCCATACATATCAGCAGTGTCCAACAGTGTAATGCCTTTTTCAATGGCGTGATGGATGGTTTTGAAGGACTCCTGATCGTCCCGGCCGCTGTAGAATTCCGACATGCCCATGCATCCTAAGCCGATTGCCGAAACTTCCAGACCTTGCTTGCCAAGTTTTCTTTTTTCCACGCTTATCCCACTCTTTCTGTTTGGTATTGTAGTGAATTTCAATTGAAGCTGAATCATTCAACTGTGCGCGCATTGTCCGTGGCAATAAAAGCTGAAAAATTTATACGCTCCTATACCCTTTTTTCATTTTTGCAAATCTGAATTTCATTTCAGCTTGATGCGCTTAATTTCTTCTACAAGTTCCGGCAAGCCGTTTTCAAACAAATGGCTGGTGCCGGGAATTTGTCTAAGGCGGGCTGACGGAAGCAGTTCAGCATACTTTTCTGCATGTTCAAATGGCACCACTTCTTCATCAACACTATAAAAAAGGAAAATATCCAAGTCTTCCGGCAGGTTTGATGAAAAGCCGGGAGCCAACAGAAAATCTTCTTTGTCCCAATCGGTGTTCATCCCCCATACCGGTGAAGCAATTAAGATGAGAGCAGAAATACGAGGTTCCATTTTTTCTTCCGACAGAAGTTTCAGCAGCGCCGAACCGCCCAATGAATGGCCGATCAAAATAGCGCCCTTTTTAAAATCGGTAAACCCCTCTTTTATTTGCTGTTTCCAGTCTTCGTACACCGGATTTCTTGGTTCGGGCATAGCCGGGTGGCGCAGTTCGAATTCTTCGCCCAACTCCTTTTCCAAATAACGAATCAAGCCACTGCTCCCTTGCGTTTCGCCTTGCGGACCGGCACTGTGAACGAACAAGATTTGCTTTTTCACTTTACTCGCCTCTTTTCTTTTCTTCTATATAAAGAGATACCCGGTATTGACAAAAAAAGCTTCAATTTGGATCGGAATATTTTAAAAGGGGCTTTGCTAAAGAACTTCACTGCAAATAAAAAAACCATCAACGGAATGATCGTTGATGGCCTCGTCGATTTAAATTAAACAAATTCCCTTGTTTCAAAGCAGCGGTTCATTTGCGGGATTCAAAATCCGTTTCAATATCTTTTTTCCAGGAACGGTCCAATTTCTTCCCTTGCCGGAACGAACTGATGGTTTCGCTCATCACTCGGTAGTTCAGTTCTGTCCCTTCTTCATCGGCATGGTAATTAACCGCAAATTCTTCCGCGATGCCAAACTCTTTTGCGGTTTTAACTGCGTCAATATTCGCTCCGATAAAAATGAATTCCCAACCGTAGGCTTCTTTTTGCCGGTTGATCATCGACTGGATCTTTTTGTGGGTATATTCACAGCTGGCATTTTCCAGCCCGTCCGTCGTGACGACAAAAAGCACTTTCCCCGCACGCTGGTCTTCGCTTGTCCGTTTTTGCACATTGCCTATTTTGTTGATAGTTGAACCAACGGCGTCAAGCAGCGCCGTGGTGCCGCCCACTTCGTAGTCCCTTTCCGTCAAAGGAGAAATGCCATTGATCGGCAGCCTGTCGTGAAGAAGTTCGTAATGGTGGTTAAACAGCACCGTCGTGACTTTCACTTCGCCCGCTTCTTTTTTCTGTTTGTTGAGCAGGGCGTTGAATCCGCCGATTGTGTCGCTTTCCAGTCCGCCCATAGAACCGCTTTTATCGAGAATAAACACCAATTCTGTACTGTCGTTCTTCGCCATTTAAAACTCCTCCTTTAATTGTGTTCTACAACTAAAGGATAGACTTTTTTCACTTTAGGCGGGTCGCCTGAAAAGCGACACTTTAAGCGCCGAGCAATGGCTGGTCAAAGGCAAACAGAGCTTCATTGATTTCATGGATGCCGTAATTTTCCTGTTCAATGAAATATTCGATGATGACATCAAACTTATTGCTGCGGCTCAAGGCATAGCCTGCCGACTCCAACAGTTCTTCTGTTTCTTCCAAATCGAGACGCAAGGCGATTGCAAAAGCGATGACTGTTTTTTTCATCGGTGTGTAGTTCTTGGAATTGCGGATTTTCGAGAACAGTTTGCGGTCGATATTCGCTTTTTTATAAGTATCCACATCGCTCATGTTTTTTTCGTCGATAAACCGCAGCAAACGCATCGAAAATGGTTCATCCATGCGCTTTAGCGCTTCTTCCAGCCCGCTCTGTGAAATGGATTGCTCCAATTGCCCAAATGCCGCATCCGCCATAACGTCCTGCTCCAGAATCCGGCGGTTCCGGGGATAGCGGATTTCCTGTTCTTCAATATAATTTTCATCGACAAACTGCTTGACCGATCGGTACAATTTCTCACTGATGCTGAACGATTGCTTGTCAAACACGACAACAAAGACGAGCATTTCATGTTCCAGCAAAAAATGATGGATTTCCGAAATGGCGACCTGCAGCGCCTGGTCTTTCGGGTATCCATAAATGCCCGCAGAAATGAGCGGAAAAGCAATCGATTCACAACCGAGCGAAGCCGCAAGTTCCAGTGAATTTTTGTAGCAGGACCGCAGCAATTCTTCCTCGCTTTCATTGCCGCCCCGCCAAATTGGCCCGACCGCATGGATGATGTAATCGGCATGCAATTGAAAAGCAGGCGTCTCGACAGCTCCTCCGGTTGGGCAATGGCCAATCCGGTCGCAGGCAGCCTGCAATTCCCTGGCTCCCGCAGCGCGGAAAATCGCTCCGCAAACCCCGCCGCCCATTTGCAGCGATGAATTCGCGGCATTGACAATCGCCCCGGTCTGCATTTTTGTAATATCATTGCGTACAATTTCAAGTGACATCTTTTTCACTCTCCTTACTTTCAAGTTACCAATAGCCTGCCCGGAATGCCAGCATTTGCAGAAAAATCAAATGACGATTCGTAAGTTAAAGTTTACCCTAATTTTTAGCTTTTCGTAAAAGCTCCAGGAACTTTTTCAGTTTTAAACCGTTAAAACTGGAAGAATGGAGAATGCCCATGATGACAGAGAAAAAGCAGTTCAACAAACCACCGCCCTCGCAAATTTTTTATTTACGAATTTTATTTATTGGTGCTGCCGTTCTATGCATGGCTCTTGGCTTAGCGTCCAGGCGCTTTGATGAAATTCTTCCGTCGTTTGTCTCGCAGCACGGAGGCGATGCAATATGGGCGATGATGATTTATTTCGGCTTCCGCTTTTTGCTTGTTAAAAAATCGGTTTCTACAGCGCTCGGAATGGCGATTCTTTTCTGCTTCAGCATCGAAGTGAGCCAGCTGTATCAGGGGGATTGGATCAACGAAGTTCGAAACACGGTCCTCGGCTCTTTGGTATTGGGCCATGGCTTTTTGACGGTTGATTTGTTTCGTTATGCAGTCGGCATTGCTGTAGGCGCCCTTCTTGAAAAAATAGTGCTTTCTCGTATAACTCGATAGCCGGCTGTTTTTCCGGCATGGAAAATCTGCAATGCAAGATGGCAAGCGAAAATACCCGCATCAGGCAACATGTAAAACATCTTGGGTTGTTCCTTAAAATTTCCCGAAGCAAACCTCGGTTCTTTTTTGCTTATACGGCACCGCACACCTGAAACTGACCCCTAAGTTTTTTCGCATATTGATACTTTTAAGTAGGCCACGGATTTGCTAATGTTAACCTTATCAAAAAATACTGACGATAAGGATGGTTACAATTATGCAAAAAACAACGGCCGCTCCCACTTATTCCCGCGCTAAAACGTTTGACTTAATCCTGACTGCGATGGCCATCGCCCTTGTGTTTGTTGCGACGCTTTTGCTTAATATCAAATTGCCGATTACTGCCAATGGCGGATTGGTGCATCTTGGCACTGCGATGCTCTTTATCATTTCGATGCTATTCGGACCGAAAAAAGGCGCCATTGCCGGCGCTGTCGGTATGGGGCTGTTCGATCTGATTTCAGGTTGGACGCTTTGGGCACCCATTTCCATCATTGCCCGTGGACTGCAGGGTTACCTTGTCGGTAAAATCGCCTGGTCAGCCGGTCGTTCAGGAAATAGTAAAGGCTTCAACATCCTGGCTGCCATCGTATCGATTCCGGTTATGATTGCCATCTATTACGTCGGTGAAGCCATCATTTTCAACAGCTTTATCGTGCCGGCCGCTTCAATTCCCGGCAATATCGTGCAAAACGTCGTCGGCTTGCTTGTAGCAATTCCGGCAGTGATTGCGCTTAAAAAAGTGCCGTTTTTCAAATAAACCCATAGAAAAAGGAGAAGTTTTGGCTGCCCAAAACTTCTCCTTTTCGCATTTACTTATTCAATTCATTGTCTTTGTCTTTATAGCAGAACGTCGTAAAGAACGTTGTGCCTTCAGGTCCCGTTTCTATATCAATTGTCGCGTTATGCCGGGCTGCAATGGCATAACTGATGCCAAGGCCGAGTCCGGTTCCATTGTCTTTTGTGGTATAGAACGGCGTTCCCACTTTCTCCAGGACCTCCGGCAATATGCCTTCTCCTTCATCCTGGATCGCCAAAACGACACAGCCATCGAGGTTTTGATAAGTGCTGATGGTCAACACTTGCCCTTCATGCATCGCTTCCAAGCCGTTCCGGCATAAGTTAATCACCAATTGCCGGATTTCGTTGCGGTTCAATAGCATTTCCGGTATTTGCTGAGTATTGAACTCAATCAGTTTGTTTTGGTTGAACGTATCGATTTTGATGAGCGGCGCAATTTCGCAAATCAATGCATTCAAATCTATCATTTGCAAATCCGAAGTACGTGTATTTCCCATTGACAGAAATTCCGTAATGATTGAGTTCGCCCGGTCCAGTTCTTCAATCATCAAATCAAAATAGCCGAAATGCTGGTTCAGTTCGTTTTCTTGTTTCAATAACTGCAGGAACCCGCGGACCGTCGTCATCGGATTGCGGATTTCATGGCTGATTCCGGCCGCCATTTGGCCGATCAAATCCAGTTTGGACAGCCTTCTCAATTCTTTTTCATATTTCTTTTTCTCGGCTACATCTTTAAACAAACAGCAAATGCCATCATCAAAAGGATAAGCGACCACTTCGTACCAGGACTCTTCCGTAAGCGAAGGCATTTCAAATTGCACCGGAATGCGTTCGAACATGGCGCGGTGGAATTCCTTGTACATGGCTGGCGCCGAATCCGGATGGATCACGTCCCAGATATTTTTGCCCATCACATCTTTCGCCTTTTTGTTTTCCGGCAATTGCTGGTGCTTGTTGATATAGATGAATTCCCATTCTTTGTTCAAGGCGAAAAACCCATCGGTGATGCTTTCAATAACGCTGGTCACTTTTTCATTCGCCGCTGCAAGCTCGCTTGTGCGCTTTTCCACCATGTGCTCCAGCTGGTCCATATAAAGCAAATGGGAAAAAGTCGGCGCGGTTGTATCGACGATCGATTGGGCCATTTGAATTTGTGACTCATCATAATGGACGTTTTCGTTATCGCATTTCAACACGGCAAGGACTCCTAGCACTTCATTCATGGCTACGAGCGGCATGATCAATAAATTCCGCGATGCCGGAAACAATACCGAGCGGACTGTTTTGGCATCAATTACCTGCCGGATGATTTGCCTATAGTTTAAATTCGTCTGCACTTCGCGGAAGTTTTCATTGCATCCAACTTCTTCAGGATCGTACTCGTTGCTGTATTTTGTCAACGATACAGTCTTTTTATCATTCGGATCCAATAAATGAGCAGCCATTACTTTGCTGCCAAGAACTTTTTCCAAGTAAAAAAAGCATTTATCGATGCTTTCATGGATCGAAGAACACATCGACAGTTCGCGTGTGATATTGAGCAGCAATTGATTTTCAGAAATCAGGTTTTCTTTTTGGGCTAAGTTTTTTGCATTCTGAATCGCAACAGCTGCCATGTTCACATAAGCCTCCACACTTTGAATTTCTGATTCCGTCAAATTCATTGGCGTTCCGTAGTCAAACAAAAACACCAGGCCGAACAATTCTTTTTCATAAGAAATAGGCAATGCTAAAAGGGATTTAATATCAAATGCTTCAACGGACCTTGGATCCGGCCGATGGTCTTTTGACGTATCCGGGATATATATTGTTTTGTGGCTATCAATGACTTCCTGTGCGAGCAAATCTCTTTCCAGATCCAGCACTTGAGATTCAAACGAATTGCCATTGATATACTCAGGCTTTCCTGCGAACGCCCGGAAGCTGCCGTCTTCGTGCGGCAAAAAAATCCCCACCGAATTGCACTGGACAATTTCTTCAGAAATCGCTGTTGTAACATGCGCCAGCACTTCTTTAAGCTCCAGCTTTGTATTGATGACTTTTGTTAAATTAGCCAGTCGGGAATAGCGAGTCTGTTCCTTCAACATCCGGTTGTTCTCCAATCAAGGACATGGAACATCAATTTCCATTCCCGTTAATTTTTGTAGTTTCCATACTATTTTCATTCCTGTAAGCTTTTACCTATTATTTTACATCTCTTTCAGAAAAACGAACAGGGAAAACTCTTAATTTCTTCAATGATTCGGAAATGGAAATAGATTTTTCACCTGAAACAGGACAAAAATACTTTTAAATTGAAAAATCCTGACCAACCGGTGATTTGCGGTTGGTCAGGAGTTGATTTGCATGTCCTTCTAATGCTGATGATGATGTTCGTGTTCATGTTGAACATCCTGGCACAAGACTGATTCGCCGTGCGGATGTTCTTTGTTTTCAATTTGGATGGTTATGTGGCCGATTTTCATATCCTTTAATAGATGTTCTAATTTTCTCAGCAGTGTCTGCGTTTCTTCAAATGAAACGTTGTCTTCTACGACAACGTGGCCGGACAATGCGTTTCGCCCGCTGGTAATGCTCCAGACATGCAGATCATGGATATTGCAGATTCCTGGCACATTGTTAATCGCTGCAGCTACTTCGTCGATATCCACATTGCGCGGAGTTCCTTCCATTAACACATGTATCGCTTCTTTTGTGACGCGCCAGCCGCTGATCAATACAAGAACCGCCACAATAACACTTGCGAGTGGATCTGCCCAGGCCCAGTCAAAATACAGGATCAGCAATGCGGCCAGAATAGCACCGACAGACCCAAGCAAATCGCCCAGTACATGGAGGAACGCCGCTCGCATGTTCAAGTTTTCCTTTGTGTCGCCGCCACGCATCAGAATCCAGGCGACCAGCACATTGACCAGCAACCCGACTACCGCAATTGCCAGCATGCCGCCAGACGCAACTTCAGGCGGATCGGCAAAACGGCGGGACGCTTCGTAAAAAATATAAGCGGCAATGGCGACCAACGAGACGCCATTAAAAACAGCTGCCAGTATTTCAAAACGCTTGTAGCCATACGTTTTTGCTTGGCTTGCTGCTTTTTCCCCTACAGTGAATGCCAGAAATCCCACCAATAGCGAGATGGAATCGCTCAGCATATGCCCCGCGTCCGCAATCAGCGCCAAACTATTGGTCAAGAATCCACCGATTGCCTCTGCCGCCATAAAAAGCGTCGTTATTAGAAAGGCTATAAATAATGTTTTTTTATTCCCACCATGCGTATGGGAATGTCCGTGGCCGTTTCCCATTCTCTCTCCCCCCTTAGCCTCGACAGCCAAAGTTTTATTAAACGTTTATAAAAGCAGTATCAGGGTGCCCAAATGCTGGATCCCATACTGTCCCAAGCTTAGTATCGCCTTGATGAACTTAAAAAAACAGGACGTGAAAGCCTATACAGTATATAATTCCTTTTCTGTTAATCCTATAAACCAAAAGCTTTGGAGATGTCTTTACGAAATAGATCAGCTTCTTGTTTTTCTTCAATCGTCTAAACTTAACCGGGAAAAAGCGCAACAGGCGATGGAAAGCCCGTTGCGCTTTTTGCAGTTTTGAAATAAAGTGGCTATTCTTACGAATTGCTGGATACATCTTTCGGTTCCCGTTTTATGCTGTCCTTTTTTTCACGGACATTGGTTAGCCATGCTTTGTCGTTGTCCATCATTTTCTTGGCTGCATAAAGCATCAAAAAGGTGATGAAAATAATCGGCAGCCCCATAAGGCCTGAAATGACTTCCAAAGGAGCCAGCCCCCCGATCCGCATCAGTACAAGCGCGATGGCAGTGATTACTCCGGCCACGACAATGCGCAACGATTTAGGCGGTTCATGCTTGCTCATATCTTTTGTGCTTGTATAAGCCGCTACGGTATAAGTAGTAGAATCGAGCGTGGTGGTAAGGAAGACTAATGCAACGATTATGAATACGACAATCGCCAATCCGCCTAACGGCAAGGTAGACAAAATTTCGGGAATTACAGCCATCCTTTCATCTCCTTTGACCATATCGAGAATAGGCAACTGACCTGTTAAATATCGGTGCACCCCTAATCCACCAAGAATGCCGGTTGCAATCCAGGATAGCAAGGTTGGAGCCAGCAAATAGGTAAGAATCATTTCCCGGACAGTCCGCCCTTTGGAAATACGAGCGGCAAATACCGAGTGGAGCATTGCCCATGTGGCACTGTAGGCAAACCAGAAAACGGTATTGCTTTGAATATGGGATGCTTCTCCCATATAAACTGCATCCGTATTCAGCGAAAAGCTCAAATAATTAGCCGCCAAATAGGAGATGCTGTCCGTAAAGTAATTTAAGATAAAAACTCCTGGCCCAAACAATAAGATGAACAAAGCGAAAGCGCCCGCCAAATAAATATTGAAGGTACTCAAGCGTTTAATTCCTTTATCCACTCCAAGATAAGCACTTATCGAGAACAGGACGACCCAGACGATTGTGACAATAATAGTCAAGCCAAAGGTCACTTCAATATTTAACAATTTTGAAAGGTTATAAGTAACGATAGGAGCTCCCAAGCCCAGTGTTACTGCAGCTCCAGTCAAAATACTCAACAAGAATAGGATATCAAGGATTCTCCCTGCCCATCCATCAGTCAATTTGTCTCCAAGAATGACGCGCGCCGCTTCAGAAATCCGCATCAACGGCCGTTTTTTTACATGCAACACGTACGCCATTGCAGGTGCAATCATGACAAAAATAGCAAAAACCTGGAAGCCCCATAAAAACATACTATATGAGTTCCCCATCAATATCGCTTCTGCTGATCCTGCTTCCACTCCGGCTGGAGGGTTATTGGCTACTGAAGTCCATTGCAGCATACCCGTGCGCATAATCGTAGATCCAATTCCCATCGCAATTAAAATGGACGCATATTCGAATAAGGTGAATTGAGGCTTTTCTTTCGGGTCTCCGAGAACGATGTTTCCGTATCTGGAAAATGAAAAATAAAGGGCAGCAGCTACCAGTAAGACCCCATACCATAAATAACCCCAACTAAATACTTCTACTATGTACGTAAATACTGCATTCAATGCATTCAACGATTTCTCTTCATACAATGCTAACGGAATACAGATGGCAATGATGATTAATAATGCCGGCATAAAAATTCTGTTGTCGATCAACCTGTTTTTATTCATTAAATCCTCCTCTTTTTGCAGACGTTTATCTTCCTTCCTTGAAAATGAATGCATCTGGTGGAATAATAAAAATCCTTGAAATCTGAGGATTCGCGATGAAACAAACCAATTGGATTACGGAAGAGACTGCTGGTAAGTAATTTATCATTCATTTTATTTCAATATTTCAGCTGAATCAAGGCAAGCGGCTTACATAGTCACTTCCCATTCCAATTTATCTTATATAATAAATAGTGATTTTTTCAATTTTTTAGTACAAATTTTATCACTCTATTATTTCGACCTCTTTTTTCTGAGTAAATTGACTGTAAATATTGAGGTTTTTAAGCCAAATGATTGGTTAGCCAATCGGTTTCATATTTTCCTTCTTCCATTAAATAAAACAACGCTTATTGCGATTTTTAAATTAGGCAAACATAAAATACGGCAGTAATTTTACATAGTTTTACAATCCCTTTAATCCAACTACACAATCTTATGGGATACTGGAATTGTCAGATAACTGAGGGGAGTTGGACAGTTGATGAAAATCGCAGTAATCGGTGATTTGCATTACCCGAGCTTAAAAGATGGCTGTGCGTATATCGAAGAGGACCGTCAGGCATTTTATGAGACTTTTCTGGAACGGTTTTTCGCAGTCCCTGCTGATTTGTATGTTTCCATAGGTGACTTGACGAATTTCGGACGAATGGATGAATTAGAAGAAGTGTATGCGTTGATCCGCAAGCACAATAAACCATTCAAGCACGTACTCGGAAACCACGACCTATATGCAATGCCGCGTGAAGCTGTGTTAACGGTGTCCGGTCAGGAACGTTTCCACATGTTGTCTACGGATGAGGCCGTTTTCGGATTCCTTGATACAGCCCGGGAGCAGAATTACGAAGACTGGGGCGGAACGATGGATGCGGTCCAACAGTACTGGCTGGAATCCGTCATTGAAGAGTCGGAAGATCGCCCGCTCCTCTTGTTTGCACACCATCCGGTTTTCTCGACCACAAAAGATTCCGAGAAGGAAAAGCGCTGCATCCATCCCGATGTGCCCATCTGGAACATCTTGAAACAGAAACAAGGCATTGGGCTGTACATCAATGGCCATAATCATTCCAACTCCCTGGCAGGCCGCGGCCAATGGAACTTTTTGCAGCTTGCAGCCGTGCTCGATGAACAAGCGGTTCGTATAATTGAAGTCACGGAGGCGTTCATCTCCATCGATTCTGTGACTGTGGATGATGCCAAAATGCGCAGCCACGCCCAGGAAATCGGAAATGCCATCAAGCATTTCACGTTAAAGCAGCAATCGGTCCAAAAAGCGGCATACTTTAAATACATGATTCCCGTTCCGGTTCCGATTGAAGTCCCTCCACAAGTGAAAATCAAAATGTAAACTTCAACCTAAAAAGAAGCCCTCTTTATTGAAGAGGGCTTCTTTTTCGAGTGTCTAATCAATCGGCAATTATTGATCGAGCGTATTGCCTTCGGCGGGAATGGGGTTGTTTTTAAGAAGCCCTGCCAAATGAAAGGTGTTGTAAGCCAAACGTTCAATCGCTGTTTTGGTAAAGTCATTGTCACGTCCCGCTTCGTTGTAAGACGGACCCGGCCCTGCTTCCCCTACCCAATACGCATCCACATTCGGCGGAATCAAAAAACCGATATGGGACAGCCCGTAAAGGAGGGAAGCCGATGCGTGCTTGGCGCCATCTTCGTTGCCGGTCACCAGCGCTCCTCCGACTTTATTATAAAAAATAGCTTGTCCTTTATCATTGGTTACACTGCTGCTGCCGTATAGCCGTTCAATGGCGAGCGTGGCCAGTGAACTTTTCTCCCCGAGCCAAAGCGGTGTTCCAATAATCAGAATGTCCGCCGCTTTCACTTTTTCCAATATTTCCGGCCATTGGTCCCCGTCGCCCATATCTTCCTGTACGCCTAAAGCGACGCGGTAATCCGCCAATCGTATAATCTCTGATTCCACGCCTAATTGATTGTAGTGGGTCTGCACGTCTTTCATGATGCCTTCTGTATTGGAAACTTCATCAGAACTTTTAAGCGAACAATTTAGAAATACTGCTTTCAATGCCTGCATATTCTCATTTCCCTTCCATAGTTATTTATCCGTCAGTTATAGTTGTTCCCCAAAGGCTTTTTACTAAACTCTGAAATCAATTACGACCAGCAGTTGAATAAATACGATTCTGCAGCCGAAATACCCATCCTCTGAACCGTATCCACAAAAAAAAGCCAGCTTCTGCAAGCCGGCATCCGTTCTTCAATTTAACTCTCAAATTTTTCAAATCACCGTCTGCTTCACTGAAGCTTCCGCTGCCCTTCCCAGCTGCGCTGTTTCCGCTTCAAAAGGAATCGCCACGCTGAATACCGAGCCGCGGTCAGGCGTGCTTTCTACTTTAATCGCTCCGCCGTGCGTTTCGGCAATCGATTGCGCAATCGACAAACCCAGGCCGTAGCCGCCTTCTTTGCGGGAACGGGTTTTATCAGCGCGATAAAAACGCTCGAAAATCTTTTTTTGATCTTCAGGCGAAATGCCGATGCCGGTATCGGATACAGAGAAAATGAAATCATCGTGTTTCTTGTGGTTCTGTTTTTTTAACTTGATTTCCACATGGCCGCCTGTTGGCGTATATTTGATGGCGTTGTCCGTCAATATATACATCAGCTGAATCAGTTTGTCCCGGTCGCCGATCACTTCAATTGGAACGTGGGCATCGAGTTTCAAGCTGAGCCCTTTTGTTCGAATGGCGTTCGTAAAGGATTCGACCATCTGCTCAGCCGCCGGCCGGATGTCAAACTGTTCCTTGCGAAGCTTCATAGCCCCTTGTTCAGAATCGGATTTCGCGAGCACCAGCAGTTCCGTAATCAGCCCGGACATCCGTTTCACTTCGTGTTTGAGCGTGCCGAGCATTTTTTCACGGAATGGGTTGGATTTGTCGCTTTCCATTCCCAATGCTTCCGTCGCTGACAAAATGACGCTAAGCGGCGTCCGGAGCTCATGCGATGCATTGGAAACGAATTCCCTCTGCAAATTATAAGCGATTTCAACCGGTTGGAGTGCGCGTTTCGACATCCAACGGCTCACCAGTACCCCGATTGCCGAAAACAAAAGGGTCATTCCGGCAAAAATGGCAATGGTCCATTTGATGACACTGCTGTAAAAAGTATTGTCGACCGCCAAATACAGCATGGCAATCCGTTCTCCACCGTGCATGACGGGCCGAGCCAGCACCATCAAGTCCACTTCCGTTTTTGTGAAGCCTTCGAACAGCGGATCGTTTTCAGGTATATCGATTTCAACTTTCTTGACTTCAATTCCATCTGTTTCCCAACCTTCTACCACGTCCATATACAGTTCCCGCAATTCCTCGTAATTGTCATTGTTGATGATTAATTCGTCTTCATTGCTGGTTACGTAGTAAAATACCTGGTTGCCGGATAAATCCCGGCGCTCCTGTTCTCTCCATGCCCCACCGCTGCCGTCAAGTGCGCGTTCCGCCATGCCGACTTCCCGGTCGGACAGTAAACGAAGCGTCTGTTCCTGGTCATTGTTGACGACAATGTAAAAAACGAACAACGCCAATGCGACAAAAACGGACAAGAACAAGGCCAGGATGGTGCTGTAAAAAAGCGTCAGGCGATTCCGGGTTTGTGCAAACACATCTTTTTCATCTTTTTTGAAAAAGTCAGCCCTTTTCAACTTTATACCCCACTCCTCTGACAGTCTCGATCATGCTGCTGCTTTCATCGTGGTCGATTTTCTTGCGCAGCAGCTTCACCGTCGCATCGATCGTTTTCATCGAAACATCTGTATCAAAACCCCAAATCCGGTCAAAAATCAACTCCCGGGTCAGCACGGTTCCCCGGTTTTGGATCAACATGTCCAACAACTGAAACTCGCGCGGCGTCAAATTGATTTTTCGGTCGCCGCGGCTTACCGAATGGGCGGTGCGGTTAATGTTCAAGCCTTTGACTTCCATGACTTCCTCTTGAATCGGTGAATACGTGCGCCGCGCCAGTGCCCGGAGGCGCGCCCATAATTCTTCGATTTCAAACGGCTTTGCCAAATAATCATCTGCACCCGCATCAAGCCCTTCCACCCGGTCCATGAGTGCATCTTTTGCCGTAAGCATCAACACCGCTCCGCCGTAGCCGCTTTCCCGAAGTTTTTTGCAGATGTAAATGCCGTCTCCGCCAGGCATCATCCAATCCAAAATGACAACATCGTAAAATGACGCGGCTGCATAGTCATAAGCATCTTCCCCCTCAGTCACCCAATCGACGGTTTTCGCTCCTTTTTTCTTCAATAAATGCACTACCAATTCACCAAGCATCTCATCATCTTCTGCCAATAAAATCTTCACAGTGAACACCCTCCCCGGCGGCCCCATCTCTTTTAATTCCAGTATTCCACACAAAGGTTAAGAAGAGATTAAAATTATTCGCTTAATTTGCTTTTCTTGCGAAATTTAAAAGAAGCTGAAGCCGAATAAATTACGGCACAGCTTTTAGGAATCCCGTCTAGAAGTTTATTGGCAAATGCTTAACGGCCTATTGTACTCCGGAGGGCATGCAAGGGTTTCCAGGCATCGAAGCAATAAGCTCTTTTCCTTCAACCGAAACGACCCGAAGCAAGCGGTTGATCTGTTGGATAGTAAGATCCAATTGATCGGAGACGATGTTAAATCTTCCGAGCATTTGGCCATAATTGCCGGTGGCTTGCACCACATCGCCCGGTTCTTTCAATTGGACAAATGACAGCACTTCCGGCATTTGGAGGATTGCCTCAAGCCCCTGAATGGAAAGAATCTTCCCGGGGTGCAGCAACACGGCCAGATTGCATGCCGGGCTTCTTGTATAACCATTATCAAACTCCACTATCGAATCGGCATTGATCGTTCCCCCAGTCGCAAAATCCAGCATTTCTTCCAGCAAGTTGATGCCGGTCTGCTTTTCGATGATTTGGTAATGCTGCTCGCCGCTTAAGCGGAAGCCCATTTCATAAAGATAGAAATCGCCATCTTCAACCAGTGATTGAATGAACAACAAGCCGTTTTCAATGCCCATGCCGCGGATCATATTGCGCACTTTTGCGTCCAGTACGTTTACATACCGGTCCAAGTGTTCGGAAGGAAAAACGGTCGCAGTCGGCAGTGGCGGATGATTTTCTGACATTTTTTGCACATAGCGGTCGGTCATTGCCGTTAGTACGACGGTTCCTTCCGCAATCGTGTAATACATTTCTACGCCATGTGAATTATCGATAAAGCGTTCAATGATGGCGATCCCGCTTTTGGAACGTCCGACTGCTTTTGCATAGGCTTTTTCAAGTTGTTCTTCACTGTGGCAGACGGTAATTCCCTGGCTCGCATAACTGTCGACCGGCTTGACGATCACCGGGTACGAAAGATTTTTGGATGTATTCCCCTGAAAGTCACTGATGCTGTATTCTTCGATGACCGGAATCCCGAAATCTCTGCAATAAGCTTTAAACCGGTCCTTGTTCGAACAGATTTCCAGCTGTTGTTTTGTCGCATAAAACGGCAAGCCGAGCCGCTCACAAAGCGCTTGCGCCTGCCAGGTATTGAAATCATCAAAGGCATTGAAAACGCCTGAAATTCCTTCTTCTCTTGCCAATTCAGCCAAGCGCTCCGTTTCATCCGTACTGATCGTAAAAGATTTGTCTGCATACATTTTCGCCGGCGAATCGGGGTCCCGGTCCGCAACGATTGTATACATGCCCATCTGTTTTGCCGTTTGCACCACATCGATTAAATGCGTATATCCACCGAGTATCAATATCTTTTTCATCCTATCCGCCTCTTTCCCAATCAAATCGCCTTTTCCTGCTTTTACTTTAACCGGCTAAAGTGAAAGTTAAGTGAAAGTTCAATCCGCTACAAACAATAAAAAAAGTTTTCTTCAATAAAGAAGAAAACTTTTTAGTCCATATTTAGTTCCATTGGCTGCAGCCAAATTAGATTGACCAATCCACCAGCATGCCGGCATGGGTCAACCCGCCGCCGAATCCGTAAAGAAGCAGCCGGTCTCCCGCTTTGATTTTTCCTTCCAGCACGCCTTGGGACAGCGACAGCGGAATCGATGCAGCAGACGTGTTGCCGTAGTATTCCAAACTGTAAATGGTCCGCTCAAGCGGCAGCCCGTTTCGGCTGCAAATGGACTCAATGATGCGCAGGTTGGCGCTGTGCGGCACAAACCAGTCCACTTGATCGTTGTCGTATCCCGCTTTTTCCATTAATGCCTTCATGCCTTTTGGTACAGTATTGACCGCCCATTTGTACACTTCACGGCCATTTTGCGTCACAAATCCATTGACCGCCAGCTCGTTTCCAAACATCCGGTCCGACAGATCCGTGCAATATAAATTGTTTGCCAGAGCCCCGTCCGTTTCCATATGGGAAGCAATGAAGCTGGGTTTCTCCTCATCGTATTCGACCAGTACGGCTCCGCCGCCGTCGCCGAACAAAATGCAGGTCGAACGGTCGCGGTAATCCAAAATCTTTGAAAAGGTTTCCGCACCGATCACCAGAATCTTCCGGTTCAAGCCGGACGTAATCAAGCCGTTCGCCATATGCAAGCCGTATGCGAAACCTGAACAGGCCGCATTCAAATCAATCGCACCAGTATTTTGGATGCCAAGCTTCGCTTGCACGAGTGCAGAGACGCTCGGTGTTTTGAAGTCCGGTGTCATCGTGCAGACGATGATCATGTCGACGTCATCCACGGACTTTCCATAGCGCTCTTGAAGATTTTCAACGGCTTTAATGCTGATATCGCTAGTATATTCTGTATCCGCTGCAATGCGTCGTTCTTTTATGCCAGTCCGTTGGACAATCCATTCGTCATTGGTTTCCACTAACGCTTCCAAATCGTGATTCGTCAGCCGTTTTTCCGGTACATAGGAACCGATGGCTGTAATTCTCGCTTTTGATGTATTCATGAAGTTCGCCCCTTTGCTGGTACTCGCTTCATTTTAACATCAACTATTAGTATTAGGTACTAATTTGTATAGTTAATTTTATTATACAAACAATAATAATATTGTTTTTTCATTGAAAAGCTGATTATAAGGGTTTTCACCGCAAAAAACGACCTGGAATGATCGATTCCCAAGCAGTTTTTTGCTTTCTGCAGTTCTCCGTTTAAAACCCGGTCGGCCAGTTTGCCAGGCGGCGTTCGCTTTTGCCGCCGTTGGCCGCACAGGAAAATTCCAGCGTTCGGCATATAAACTTGCGGGTATCACGCGGATCAATAACGTCGTCCAGCAAATGCTTGCCGGCCGCTTTATAAGGCGAACTGTCAAAAGCCCAGCCTTCCAGCAAAGCTTGCCGTTCTTTCTGCGGGTCTTCCGCCTGCTGCAGCTGGCGGCCATATACTACATTCACGCCGACTTCCGGCCCGGTGAAGTTGATTTCTGCGGTCGGCCAGGCAACAACAAAGTCCGCTCCCATTCCCGGCCCGCACATATTGCCATAAGCCGCGCCGATGCTTTTGCGGATTACGACCGATATTTTTGGGACCGTCGACTGGGCAAGTGCCTGGTTCCACACCATGATTTTGGTCGGCATTTTTTCTTTTTCCGCTTCCATTGAAACCCGGAAACCCGGCGTGTCGTGCATGAAAATAAGCGGAATGTGGAAAGAGTCGCATAAACAAATAAAGTCGGTTGCTTTTTCGCATTCTTTCGGCCCTGCTGCACCGGCATATTTTTTCGGCTGGTTGGCGATAATCCCGACGGCGCGTCCCCCCATATGTGCGAATGCAGCCAGCAGCGCTTCGCCGTAGGCGGCTTTGTACTCGAAATATTCCCCGTCGTCGACAATTTCGGCAAGAATTCGATGCATATCATAGACTTGGTTGCGCCGATCCGGCAGGATATCGAGCACATTTTTCAACAATCGCTCCGGACTGTCGCTTGTTTCTTTAATTGGCGGCAATTCATGCGCATTTTGCGGCATAAAACGGAAAAAGGCTTTCATTTGTTCGATGCATTCTTGTTCGGTGTTGCCGAAAGCATCCGCTTGACCAGTATTTTTGGCATGGACGGTCCAGCCCCCGAGTTCTTCCGGTGAAATCTTTTGCCCGGTTGCCATTTCCAAAATGCGCGGCCCGGCAACGGCCATCGTACTGCCTTTCACTTGCGTCACAAAGTCAGAAGACACTGCAGTCCAAGTCGGGCCGCCATAGCTGTCGCCCAGGATAGCCGTAATTTGCGGAATTCCGCGCCGGTTTAACAGCATTTCTGGCGGAAACAATTTGTCGCTGATGCCGTCAGAGCCCATTCCGTCCGGCATCCGCAATCCTCCGCCTTCGTTCAAATTGAACATGGGCAATCCGCGCTTTTGTGCGTAATGGTGAAGGTCTTTCGACTTTTTCAGATGCACCGCCCCTTCAGTCCCGGCAAAAACGGTCTTATCACCCGCCTGAACGACTACTGGCCGGCCTTCCACTTTTGCAAGTCCCCCGATCAACCCATCGCCGTTTCCGAAAGAACCTCCCCCTGAGAGGCCAGAACCGTTTAAAGCACCCAGTTCGAGGAAAGTTCCTTCATCCACCAGCAGTTCAATGCGCTCACGTGCCGAAAGTTTTCCTTCTTCCTGAAGGCGCCGAAGTTTTTCACTGCCGCCGCCTTGTTCTGCGATTTTCCTGCGCTGTTCAAAGTCTTCCATAAGCCGTGCATTTTCGCCCATTACTTGTTTATCCATGACAGCGTCATCCTTCCTGATCCTCTTTTAAGAGTCTGCGCAAAATTTTGCCTGAACTGGTAGCCGGCAATTGGCCGAGAAAAACGATTTCACGCGGAGTTTTATAAGCGCTCATATAGCCTTTTGCCCACTCCATTATTTCCTGTTCAGAAATTGTCCCCTTTAAATCCGGCTTCAACACAATAAAAGCTTTGACGCTTTCGCCGCGCACAGCATCCGGAATACCGATCACGGCGCTTTGCAGCACAGCCGGATGCTGATTCAAAAGCGCTTCAACGTCTTCAGGGAACACGCTGTAGCCGGAGCTTTTGATCATTTCTTTGGTGCGCCCGAGAAAATACAAATAGCCTTCGTCGTCCAGTTTTCCGACGTCCCCCGTATGGACCCAGCCGTTTCGGAGTGTTTCCGCTGTGGCGTCTGGGCGGTTAAAGTAGCCCATAAAGACGCCTGGATTTTTGACGAGGATTTCTCCTTGCTGCCCCGCCTCCATTACTTCTTCCGTCACCGGGTCAATGATCCGGATCTCCGTCTCATAAGTCGCGATGCCGCAGCTCCCATACTTGATCCGGTCTTTCGGCATGAACGTGTCGCACGTATGCGTCTCACTCAGCCCGTAAGCCGCTTCAAACAATGAACAGCCGCCTGTCATCCCGCTCCAACGCTGCGCAAGTTCTTCCGTTACGGCGATGCCGAAGCTCGTGGCCATATTCGTTTTTAGTGAACTCCAATCTCTTTTTTCGATTTCCGGGATGGCAAGAATTGCGGCATTCATCGGTGCGATGCTGTACCAGGAAGTAATTCGGTGTTGTTCAATTGCGTCCACTGCTGTCTGCGGAATAAACCGAGTCAGCAAGACGCATTCACAGCCGGTGTATACCGGCATATTGACGCCCATGACCATGCCCGCAATATGGCAAAGCGGCGCCACCGCCAGCATCCGTTCATCTTTTGCAATGCCGTATGCTTCCACTGTGGCCGCTGTTTTGAACAGCGCATTGCCAAAAGACAAAAGTGCGGCTTTTGGCCGTCCGGTTGTTCCGGATGTAAACACCATCAAGGCGGGATCATTGTCCAAATCGATTTTTGCGTCTTCTTCCAGCAAATCGGCCCCGTTTAAAATCTCAGCCAGATCAAACGGATCACCTTGCCGTTTTTTGGGCACGCTGCATTCAGGCGGCAACGTCAAAACGGGTTCAGCCGGCAGAAAGTCGCTGTAATTGGTCGTGACCACAAACTGGAGATCCGGCATCTGCCCTTCGCTGTTTTGCAGGTTCTCTAGCAGCTCTTCTCCAGCGACAATTGCCGAAATGCCGCCTTCTTGAATCAAAAAAGTCAGTTCCGCTTCTTTGTACATCGGATTTAAAGGCGCAACAATTCCGCCGATTCGCTGCGCCGCGTAATGGGCGATGATATACTGCGGGCAATTTTGCATATACAACCCGACCCGGTCGCCTTTTTCTATGCCTTGTGACCGAAGAAACTGGGCAAACCGGTCAACATGGCGGTCCAGCTGCCTCCAGGTAATCTGTGCGCCATAATAATGGTAGGCAGTTTGATCCGGCATGTTTTTCGCGTGTTGTTTAAGGTACTGATGAAGCGGCTCCTTCCCCAAGCGGTAATCGATCTGTACCGGAAGCGACTCCGGCCAGTACTTCTTTAAAATTTCGGTCATGCATGTTTCCCCCTTTA
This sequence comes from Planococcus chinensis, assembly GCF_020071995.1. Lineage (GTDB taxonomy): Bacteria > Bacillota > Bacilli > Bacillales_A > Planococcaceae > Planococcus > Planococcus chinensis_A. Next base: position 257,244 of record NZ_JABWTK010000006.1, read on the forward strand.
GTTGATTAACATCGAAAAATACTAACCAGTCAGTATTATCGGAATATTAATTCTATAGTAGCGTTGCTGGAATAAGATTGCAAGAACGCAAAATCTTTTAAAGCAGGCAGTTCCAGTTATTTAAATCCTCCTTTACGAACCAATTCAAGTTGACTATGTAAAGAGGACTTTTACTGATCTTCAGCAGGATTCCAATACCGGCAATCGCTAATTAAACAGGATGTTCCCAATCAAACCGTGCTGCATGCAAAAAACTCCAAGACTTCCTATCTAAGAAAAATAGATAAATTATCTTAATTTTACATACAATTCAGTCTTTTTAGTATATAATAAGCTTGAAAATTTTTAAAAGAAAGGAGGTACCTTATGAACAAGTTATTTAAAGTGATCGTAGCGGTCCTGCTGGCATTGTCGCTTGGCACGCCAACCGCTTTTGCCCACCAGGACCATGGACACGGACATGGCAAGGATTCTCTTGTTGCTTTAGGAGACTCTATTCCGTTTGGCTACAACCTTACAACGAATAACAGCAGCCCGGCCAAAAATGCTTTTCCTGGCCTGATTGCCGACGAAGCTGATTTGCGCGTACGCAATCTGGGCGTGCCGGGATGGCAGACAACCGATTTGCTAAAAGCCTTGGAAACCAATCAAAAATTCCGCCAAGCTGTCCGGCACGCTGACTATGTGACAGTCAATATCGGAAGCAACGATTTTCTCGAAATTTTAAGAGCAGCCAATGCGGAAAGCGGCGGAAATCAGCAGAAGTTCCAGGAACTGCTCGCTTTCAAATTGGCGAACAGTGATGTTTTCGACAACATCGCTGCAATTCTGGAAGAAATACGTTCCCGGACAGATGCACCCATTGTTCTCTACAATATTTACAATCCGTTCCAGGTAAACGATCCGTTGCATCGAGTTTCCGACCTGTTCCTGCCGCAGATCAATGCCAAGTTTGCAGGGCTGGCGGAAGCGTATGACGATGTTGAATTGGCGGACGCTTACAGCTCTTTTGGCAACAACCAGGCGAAATACGTATTCCCGCGCGACATCCATCCGACCGCTGCCGGCCATAAAGTGCTTGCTGCTATCGGCATAGAAGCATTCTGCTTTGACTTTGTTCATAACTAAACCCTAAAAGCTGCATTCCCTTTCTCGAGGAAATGCAGCTTTTGAATTCCCCGATTTTCAATGCTGCAGAATTGGAGAACACTTTTTCAGCAGACAATATAAAAAGAGGCGCTCAAAGTTCGAGCAGCCTCTTGAAAATGTTCAGCTGTTTTAAATTCAGATAAAAAATTAGACCCTTTTGCTTTTCACAAACTTTTCAACGTCGATTAAATTATCATACCAGACTGGATTCCCTGTACTGTCTTTTGTTTTTTCCTGCGCCAGTAACTTTCCTTCGGGCAATATCGTTGCAGATTGTTGCGCCGTGGCGGAAGAACAAGAGGGTTCTTCTTTAATGCCCTTTATGTACAGGTCATTTTTCATGTCTTTCAGTCTGTGGCGCTGTGTTATGCCCATGGGATTTTCCTGACTTATATTGAAGATAGCCGTTAATAAACTCTTTGTACAGTTCCAAGTACGTCTTTTTCGTGTTTTCCATTCTTGTCGCTTCTTTTAGCATTGTATTCATCTGATTCATCCTCCTTGGGTTTGTTCAATATATTGAGTAACCTTAGTACCGAAAAAAATGATAATTGCTTAAGCCTTAAATGAAAAACCGGCTTCCGCTGCAAAATGCTTTACGGGAACATCTTCTTCCAAAAACTTAAGTTATGAAATCTTCCCGGGTGAAATGCCGCGAGTAAGGGCTCACATAAAAAAGTTCTTTAGGACAGCTTTTCGACATTTGGTAGAGATGGTAAAAGACGTTTTGCGGAATTTCATACCGCTGCATGCAATTTGGCATGGCTTTTGCTTTTGGGGAGGCGCGATCCAATGGAACTTCGTCAATCTTCACCCAAACCGTCTCGACTTTCGGCTTTTCTTCTCTGCCTAGAAAGATTTCTCTTGTCAGGCGGGCAAAAAAAGTAATGACGGCTGAATCGTTTTCGATATGAACGTCTTTGGACCTGAGAAAAAAATAGCTAACCGACTTTTGATGCCTTCGCTTCATCTGTTCCATTTAGTTTTTCCTCCTTGCTGCAATCTATTCGCGTCCATTGAAAAATTACTCTTCTTTATTGGCCAAGTGTACACAGCGTCTCTGAAAGCCGTGCAGCAAAGATTTCCGGGGCTTCCTGAGACATTAAGCGCACACAATACATGCCGCGCTCCAATGAGATTTTCTGTGAAAAGTTAGTCGGCATTAAAATCGGGTTTCCGATCAGCGATGCCGTGAATAATGGCAGTTCTTCCGGAAGAAGAAATACTTCCGCTTCATTGGCAGCGATTTCACATCCGGCCGATTGGACTCTGACGGTCAAATCCAATGACCAGCAGACATGCACGTTAGAACTTTTCCGTTCTTTCACAATTCGCTTCTTTTTAAAAACTAACCCTTCAGGACGAAGTTCCGCTTCTGCCTCGAGCAATTCTCCGACTTTCTTGGCAATTGCGACTAGAGAATTCATTTCTAACATCCAGATCAACCCTTCCATTCTTAGTTCCATAATCTATCTTTGCCTCCACTTATAATTAGCAGAATGCATAACAGGCTGTATAATTAACCACAGGCTAAACGATTCAATAAATAAATGATAATTCCAAAAATTAAATCAACAATTATTTGCTATTCAACCTAAATTCATAAACTATTTGCTTAAATTTAACTGTTATTTAATAATCAGTTAAGGTTTTTCGATACCTTAAGACTATATTACCCCACAAAATATGTAAAGGGCTTTAGAATATTCTTTTAATTCTGATACTTCAAATGCTTTTCTTGTATAACTTTCACTCATATAAAAGTCCTATGAATGGCAATTCATTAATTAAAGTTTACAATCTTTTTTTATAAATATGCATAACTATCTATAAAAAAATTCAATGCAATGAGCGGAAGATATTTCTGCGGCCTGCACCTCAAACAATTGTTTAAGATAAAATGCTTAATTTGTAATACTTTTAATGGAAAAATTCTTTTGCTTTTTTAAGCTAATAACAGGTAAATAAGGATGTTCTTTGGCTGCTCCTATTTTAAGCTCTATGCATTTTCTCTTTTCAGCCATTTGCCGTAAGATGCAATTCGGCAGAGCAGTTAAGTTTTCGTGAAATATAAAATGGACGGCATTAATTTCCGTGTTTTTTTAGAAATGGAACATTCAATCAGCCAATGAACCCGTTTTCCCTGCCATTTGACTGCCTGAATTTGAATGTCCATTAAACCGATTGCCTCAAAAAAAAGCAGCGGCTCAATTAGAGTCCGCTGCTTTTTTAAAATAGATGCTGCTATTTATTTAATTGACCGATTGTTTCTTTCCATTCAGCTCTGCTGAAAGTTCGTTGAACCATTCTTTATCTCCGGTCGATAAGGCTAAATCGATCAGAAACTCCAATTGGCCGGCATCTTTCGTTTCGTTGTCCGGTATGCTTTCAACTTGTGTAAGTGACATCGGGATGGTCTTGCCGATCAGTTCCTCATTATCGCTCTCGGCTACTACTACGTATACCGCTTCCTGAAAAATATTCATCGAATCGATGAACCCGATAATCAGTTCACCGTGGCGGGATATGCCTTTCACCCAGTCACTGTTTTTTAAAATCGTTTTGTGATCATTCATCATAGGTATACACCTTCTTCTTTGAATTCTCCAACTGGCTCCACTTTGCTCTGTAAGCATTGGATAATGCTGCTTACTAACTAAAAGTCTACGCGCATAGTGAAGCGATATCAATTTATATGCCTCGGCTTCGAGATAAGTCATTTGAGGGCATATTTTTGTCTCGCGTGAAAAGGAGTTAGTATATCTGATACCCTTCCCGCAAAAGACAAAACGTTTTCCGGAATCTCACAGATGAGAATTCCAGAAAACGTTTGTAAACATACATATATATTAATAGAAGAAACTTAAATTTTCTCGGTCAGTTCCGACTTCACATAGTGTGCTGCCTGTTCCCCGGCAATTTTTCCAAATACGGCCCCCGCCATCAACCCGGCGCCGCCTGGGTAATTGTCATAGAACAGTCCGCCAGCCGCTTCTCCAGCCGCATACAGGCCATTAATCTTCTGATACATCGTGTTTTGGACTTCTGCCTGTTCGTTGATTTTCAATCCGCCAAACGTGAATGTGATGCCGCAAGTAACAGCGTACGCTTCAAAAGGAGCGGTATCGATGCGGTTCGCCCAATTTGTTTTGGGTACATCAATCCCTTTAGTGCCTCTTCCGTCTTTTTCATTTGGATTGAATGGCACGGCCTCATCAATTGCTGCATTGTAGCGGGCAATTTCTTTGAGGAATTGTTCTTTGTGGACGCCTTCCATTTTGTCCGCCAGTTCTTCCAGGGAGTTCGCTTTTAATTTTTTCACTTGCTTGCCTTTGTACTCTTCGCGCAGCAAATGTGAAACTTTCCCGTCAAATATCTGCCAAGCAAAATTATCCTTTTGTTCCAGAATCAAACGGCCGTATTTGGCATACGTATAATTGCGGAAATCGGCGCCTTCATCCAAGAAACGCTGGCCGTCGGAATTGACCAAGATGCCAAACGGATAGCTGAGCCGCTGGAATCCTTCCTGAAAATCCGGAAGATATCGGTCCCCCGTCACCGCATGTGCCATCGACCAGTTGCCGGCAGACAATGCGCCGATATCCAACGCCATCTGGATGCCTTCTCCGGTGTTGTAGCGGCTGCCGCGTGTATGGACCACATCCCATTTCGGCCCGAGGTATTTCGTGCGCATTTCGACATTGGCATGGAAACCGCCGGAAGCCATGACAACGGCTTTCGCCAGGATGGTTTTGCTCCGGCCTTTCTCTTTCATCCGGACACCTTGGATTCCCTCGTCATTGTGCAGCAATTCAATTGCCATCGTATCGTATAAAATTTGGACGCCTTGGCTGGATGCTTCGTTATGCAGCGCTCCGACCTGGCTCCGGGCGGCGGACAAAAACGCCGACTTGCGGGGTAATCGTGGTATAGCCTTCTCTCTCCAATTGCGCCAATGCTTTGTGGACCGGCGTCCGGCTCATGTTCATTTCTTCTGCCAGCCCGTTGATGCTGATCGATTCCTGCATCGTGAATTTCCCTTGGACAATCATATTTTTGATGGTTTTATACGCTTGTTCTTCTTTCATATTGACCCCTCCATTTTTCAGCTCTAATATTTTAGTATAGTCGGAATTAAATTTTCAGACAGTTTAGTCGAACTATAATGGGCGAGTGTTTCTTTTGTCAATGTCCTTAGTAAAATACAGGCTTAACTCTTAGGCATAAAAAAGCTGCACCGGTTTTTACACCGGTGCAACTTTTTTCATTTATGATTTAGATCCCTTTTTAACAAGTAGAGGCATCGTCGTTTGCCGGTCGACTAACACTACTTTTTTCTTAATATGCCGAAGCTCGGGATCCTCCCCGTCCATCCCTTGGAAGAGCAGTGAAATAGCATCCTTCCCGAGCTCCTCATTAGTAGCCGAGATGCCCACAGAAGTAAGTTCGTTATATGGATGGCCCGCCTCTTCGGAATTGCCGATTCCAATGATGCTGAGATCCTGCGGCGCCTCGATTCCGGCAATCTGTAAAAACTCCATCAATTGAATGGCTATGTTGTCAGATGCTGCTACAATGGCAGTCGGCTTTTTCTTAAGCACCATCAAACTTTCAAAAGCGGCATAAAGCGATACTTTGTCCTGTTTCGTAACCACTAAGCGCTTTTTACGGATTTTATGGTTATTCGCCTGCAAGGCATGGACAAAACCGAGGAGGCTGTCTTTATTCATTTCGGAGTCGAGCGGCCCGCCGATCCAAGCAATCTCTTGATGCCCGCTGTCAATGAAATGACTAGCTGCCAAATAACCGGCTTCTGAATAATCCAAAGAAACCGAATAGCCGTGTTCCGAATAGCCTTCATTCAACAGAACAGATGGAATACGAGACTGTTTCAATTTTTCAGCAAGCTCTTCCTCAATAGATACGGAAGAAACGATGACGCCAGCAGTTCCTTGAGCCGCTAATTCATTGTACACCGCTTCCTTGTCGCCTGCAGCAAACACATGAATATTCACCAGCATACCTTGTTCTGCAGCACTATTCACAATTTCCTGCATAGCGCCCTGGTAGATGATAGGGTCGTTTGCGGATGCTAAAATTCTGATAGTCTTGGCCGCTTTCAGTTCTTCTATTTTTTCTTTCGGTTCAGCCGAATAGCCCCATTCAGTGATGGCTGCCATGACTTTATCGTAAGTTTCCTTTTTGACTTGATCGGGTTTATTCAACACTCTTGACACGGTGGTCTGGGAAACTCCTGCATATTTAGCAATCTCTGTAGTTGAAACCATGAAAACATCCTTTCTGAATAACATTTATTCACCAGTTTATGTATGCTCTTTAACCATACCATGTATGAATGCATAATTGTTCTCTGTTTTTTTATTCATTAAACTTTTTTGTAAATATTTCAAATGAATAACTAAAAAAGCTGAATCCTTTTCAGGAGAGTCCGGCGTCGGTTTGGATTGAGAGTGAATAATCACCAACTCCTTGTTGCGCTTTAATCATTTCCATTCATTTAGAAAGTTCTGTCCTTTGCGATAAAGGCCGCAGCGAAAAGCTGGTTTGAAAAACTGGATTTTTTAAAATTGAAAAGAGACCTTCCCAAAGGATGATTCTCCTTGGAAAGGTCTCTTGCCTCACGTAGCTATTTTTCTGGAATTGCTCCTAAACCCTTCATTTCTGTGTCACTTCAGCCCGTTTTAGCCCATGTTTGATTGCGGCTTGAGCGGCAGCCAAGCGCGCCAATGGAACGCGGTACGGCGAACAGCTGACGTAATCCATGCCTTGCAGGCAGCAAAATTCAATCGAACTCTTTTCTCCGCCATGTTCTCCGCAGATTCCTGTTTTAAGGTCAGGACGGGTTTGCTTTCCTAATTTGATGCCCGTCTTCACCAATACGCCCACACCTTCCCGGTCGAGCACGGCAAACGGATTGTCCGGAAGAATCTTTCTGTCCACATAATCTTTCAAAAACTTGCCTTCCGCATCGTCGCGGCTGTAGCCAAACGTCGTCTGCGTTAAATCATTCGTGCCAAATGAAAAGAAGTCGGCTTCGGTGGCAATTTCATCGGCTGTAAGCGCCGCACGCGGCACTTCGATCATGGTGCCGACCGAGTATTCAATTTGTTCACCCGTTTTCTCTTGGACAGCAACCGCGGTTTCGTTGACAAGCTCACGCAGGATTCTCAGTTCATTAACATGGCCCACAAGCGGAATCATGATCTCGGGTTTTACTGAAATCCCTTTGCTTTGTAATTTAGCCGCTGTGTTAAAAATAGCGGTTACCTGCATTTGATAGATTTCGGGATGGATAATGCCGAGGCGGCATCCCCGGTGTCCAAGCATCGGATTGGACTCATGCAATTGGCGGACGCGTTTCAACAGTTTTTCTTTTGCAGCGAGTCCCGGAGAATGGGAATCCGTCATATGCATTTCAGCCACTTCAACCGCTAACTGTTCTTTGTCCGGCAAAAATTCATGAAGCGGCGGGTCCAGCAGCCGGATGGTAACTGGAAGCTCCTGCATCGCCTCAAAGATGCCTTCAAAATCACTTTCCTGCATCGGCAGCAGCCGGTCGAGCGCCAGTATTCGTTGTTCTTCCGTTTCTGCCAAAATCATTTGCTGAACAATCGGGGCACGTTCCGATTCCATAAACATATGCTCGGTCCGGCACAGCCCAATGCCTTCCGCTCCAAATTCCACCGCTTTTTTGGCGTCTTCCGGATTGTCGGCATTCGCACGTACATCAAGGCTCCGTTCCTGATCCGCCCATGACAGCAACAGTTCAAATTCCTTTGAAAGCTCAGGCGCAATCATCGGAATCTCTCCCGCGAAAATTTCACCGGTCCCGCCGTCTATCGTAATGATATCCAGCTGCTTGATGACTGTATCGCCGACTTGGAATTGTTTTCGCTGCATATCAATTCTCACTGCTTCACAGCCGCAAATGCACGATTTGCCCATGCCTCTTGCCACTACGGCCGCATGGCTCGTCATGCCGCCCCGGCTCGTGACAACTCCTTGCGCTGCGATAATGCCATGGATATCGTCCGGAGTGGTTTCTGTGCGGACCAATATCACATTTATGCCTTCTTTGCTCAAATGCTCTGCTTCGTCCGGGTCAAATACGACCCGTCCGGTAGCCGCTCCCGGAGAAGCCGGCAAGCCCTTCGCCAGCACATCTTTATGGTAGCGGTCGTCAATGCGGCGGTGAAGCAATTGGTTCAGCTGTTCGGGCTCCACGCGGCCAATCGCTTCCCGTTTTGTCAGTACGCCTTCTTCCACCATTTCGACCGCAGTCCGCAACGCTGCCTGGGCAGTCCGTTTGCCGTTCCGCGTCTGCAGGATGAACAATTTGCCGTGTTCAACGGTAAATTCAATGTCCTGCATATCGCGGTAATGGCGCTCCAGCTGCCGGCATACTTCCGTAAACTGTTCAAACACTTCCGGCATATCCTGCTTTAACGTGTCGATCGGGTTCGGGGTCCGGATGCCCGCCACGACGTCTTCTCCTTGGGCATTGATAAGGTATTCACCGTACAGCAAAGCCTCACCGGTCGACGGATTGCGCGTGAAAGCGACGCCCGTTCCGGAATCATTTCCCATATTGCCGAATACCATGCTTTGGATATTCACCGCTGTGCCGTAATGGCCGGGTATTTTATTCAGCTGGCGATAGAAGATTGCGCGCTGGTTGTTCCATGAATCAAAGACGGCGTTGATCGCCAGGAACAGCTGCTGCATCGGATCTTGCGGAAATTCTTCTTTTTTGTGCTTTTTGACGATCTTTTTATATTCCGCAATAACTTCCTTCCAATCGTCTGCTTCCAGCTCGGGATCGTTTTGGTAGTTTTTTGCTTCTCTGAATTTCTCCAGGTACTGCTCAAAATAAAACACGTCAATTTCCAGCACCACATTTGAAAACATTTGGATAAAACGCCGGTAGGAGTCATAGGCAAAACGCGGATTGCCGGTCAGCCTGGCTACCGCTTCCACCGTTTCATCGTTCATTCCGAGGTTTAAAACGGTATCCATCATTCCCGGCATCGAAAAGACCGAACCGGAGCGCACCGATACAAGCAAAGGATTGTCTGTCCCGCCTAATTTCTTCCCGGTCGTTTCTTCCAAACGGGTCAAGGATTCCAGGATTTCGGTTTTCAATCCTTCTTGTATGCGCTTTCCGGATTCATAATAATCGTTGCAGGCTTGTGCAGAAATCGTGAATCCGGGCGGTACCGGCAAACCGATATTCGTCATTTCGGCTAAGTTTGCCCCTTTGCCGCCCAAGATCTCTTTCATTTCACTGTTTCCTTCATCAAACATGTATACCATTTTAACCATCCAATTACCTCCTTAAAATGATCAACCCGTTTAGAGATTCAGAATATCAATTACGTCGTTCGCCGTTTCTTCAATCGCCTTGTTTGACACATTAATGACCGGACAGCCGACGCGTTTCATGATTTTCTCTGCGTAATCCAGTTCTTCCAGAATCCGCTCCAGCCGTGCATAGGATGCGTTCGGCTGAAGGCCCATTTTTTTCAGCCGTTCTTTGCGGATCGCGTTTAAATTGTCCGGTGTAATCACCAGTCCAATGCATCTTCCTTTCGGAACCTCAAACAGCTCAACAGGTACAGGCACTTCCGGAACCAACGGAATATTGGCGACTTTATAGCCTTTATAAGCCAAGTACATCGAAAGCGGCGTCTTGGACGTCCGGGAGACGCCGATCAACACAATATCCGCTTTTTTGATTCCTTCCAGGTCCCGCGCATCATCATACTTTACCGCAAACTCAATCGCGTCCACTTTTTGGAAATACCTTTCATCCAAGACATGCGTGAGCCCCGGCTTATGGGCGGGTTCCCGATTGAACTTTTCGACAAAAGCCTGCATCAAAGGAGCCAACAAATCAACCGCGGACACATTTTCTTCTTCGGCCCGTTTGTTTAAATAATCCCTCAATTCATCGACGACAATGGTGTAGACAATGATAGATTGATCTTTTTTGGCTTTTACAATGATTTCTTCAATATCCGCTTCATCGCTGACGTGCGAACGATGATGGATGCCAATTTCATCCTCGAGGAATTGGGCGGCTACTGCTTTGACCACCCGTTCGGCTGTTTCGCCGATGGAATCTGATACAACATAGACGATTTCTTTTCGGCTCAATTTACCCTCTCCCCGTATTTAAAAGTAAATAAGAAAAATGCTCTACTGATAGAAGAGCATTCATTAAGATTAATGATAGGGCAAAGCCAACAAATTTGCTATAGTTTTTGTAATTTTCCCACCATTTAGCGTTTATTTAATTTTAGAGAATATTATTTTGCAAAAAACATAAAACAGCCGCCTCCGGAATCGACTGATTTCGGAGACGGCTGTTTTTCATTTATGTTGTTGCCAAATCAATCCAGTGCGTCTACCGCATCGATCAATCCGAATCCTGAATACTTGTCATAGCCTGTTTTAAAGACATCTTCTGATGAAGACTGGATGATGTGTTTGACTTGGGCCGGCTTCAATTTATCTTTGCCGTGCTGTGCAATGATGACGCCTGCAAGTCCTGCCACTTTTGGTGCAGCCATCGACGTGCCGGCTTTATAGCCGTATTTGCCGCCCGGAATGGTTGCATAAGACAAGTAGGAATTGTCACGCCCTGTCTTCGTTACCGGATCGTAGTTCGGGCCTAAATCGCCGCCCGGGGCCATCACGTCAATTTTGCCGACGCCGTAGTTCGAGTAATACGCCAAGTTCTTAGCCGCTCCGCCTGCTGAAACGCGGATCATCGTTTGGCTGCTCGGGCTTCTGTGCGTCGCTCCGCCGTATTCACCGGACATTTGGCCAGGGCTTGTGATGTCCAGGCTGTTGTTGCCTGAAGATCCGACTACTGTCACGCCCTGCTGGATTGCGTACTGGATCGCGCGGTTGAATAAGCGCATGTCTGCCGCAATATCACTTGTTTTTTGTTCCGGATCCTGCAGCCAGTCATAGCCGCCAAGCGACATGTTGACGACATCAACATTGTCATCTGCCGCTGTTCTTAAGGCTTCAGCAATGCTCGCTGTCGATGCTCCGCCAGTTGGCCCGAAGACGCGGTAAGCTGCCACTTTCAAGTCGGGCCCAACGCCCATTGTCCGGCCGTTTGCCGCAATGGCTCCTGCTACGTGCGTTCCGTGGCTGTTTTCATCCATCGCATCCGGATAGCCGGGAACGAATGACTTTCCGTAGGCATAGTTTTCTTTTAAGTCCGGGTGGTTGTAATCAATGCCGGTATCAATGACCGCCACAACGATATCGTTGCCATCGACTGATTTCCCGGTTCCGCCCGGCAGATTCCATGAAGCGCCGTTTTGCGTCACTTGCTTAATGTCCCATTGGTACGCATTGTAAAGATCGGCGCCGTCTCCAATCGCTTCCGTTGCGGCCGCTTCAGCTACTGCAGGCGCTTCCGGATAAATAACGCGTTCTGGATCTGCATCCAAAACTGCGGATGATTTTTGCACTTCAGCTAAAAAGTTCGGATTGGAAGAAGATACTTCCACCGCACCAAGCTTCGCCAATTTTGTTTTCACTTCTCCGCCAGCATTCGCCAGTACATTTTCATAGCCTGTCGGCAAACTGTTCTGGTTGTTAAAGACGACAATATAATCTTCTTTTGATGTAACGGTTTCTTCGGCGCTGACTGCGCTGCCTAATAATGATGCTGCCCCTAATGCGAATGCAAATGTTCCTGCTGCCAATTTCTTTTTCATCGGTTTTTGCTTCCCCCTTGTAATCGTTTCATTTTTCATTTTATTCAAAATATTGGTACTGGTCAATCTTATTTTCCTTCATTTTGAAGCAGGTTCAATAAAGCGTAGACCGGAATAAAGCAAATCGAGTAACAGCTTTTAAAGATATCTTTCCTTTCCATTGCATTTATTTGCTTATTTTTATTTTCTCTCCCTTTTAGAAGTATCCGGATGCCTAGTCGATTTTTCGAAAAATGAGCGGTTTGGCATGAGAAAATAAAAGGACAGCAACTGCCTGTATTGGCGATTGCTGTCCTTTTAGGCGAAACCTTCTATTGATCACTATCTTCATAGAATCTGCTTGTATAGACGGCTTAAAGATTTCTCCTCTGTCATTTTCCAGTCATGATTTTTAGAGAATTTGTCTCTCACAGCACTAATCCGCTCAACACCATCAGCAAGTTTAAAACCAAATGCCAGGCCATTGCCGGCAGGATGCTCCGGGATCGAACCGTAATGCCCCCGAAAAATAGGCCGCCGACAGAAAACGCCAGGCAAACCGGCCACGAAAAGCCGAGTGAAAAATGCTGCAGCCCGAACCCTACGCTCGTCAAAGCGACTGCCCATTTTTCCCCCCTCCCTTCAGCAAAACGGCTTAAAAGCACACCTCTCCAAATCAGCTCCTCGAGCAGTGCATTTGTCACTGAAAAAATGATAGCTAAAAGCCAAATCTCTGCAAAAACAGCCCCATCGTTCATGTAAATGAAAGGGATAAAGACAGCCAAGTTGACGGCTAATGCTATGGCGAGAAAATAAGCAATGCTGACACGATGAAAACCGCTCCAAATAAAAGGGAAAACCATCGTTTCTTCCCATGCCGGCTTTCTCCAGTAATTTAGTAAAGGACGGCGCAAAAAGAACGACAGCAGCCACAAAGGAAGCAGCACAAAGATTAAAGAGATGCGGCTCAAAAAGACATGCATTTCGGTTGATTGAATTTGCGGAATCCAGTGTGCAAGTGTATATAAGTACAGTGAAAAGCCGGCGCCAAACACGGCCTGCGCAACGATGACCGTTTTAATCCGCTTATCGGAAAAGACGTAAAGAATAAACGTAAAAACTCCCCAGATGAGGAACAAATTATTGTTTTGGGTTTGCAAAGAAACCAGAAGCACGGCGAATAAAACCAGACAGACACTATTGATCATGAATTGTTTTTTTATATGGCTCCCTCCTACCCGTTTTAAGCTTTCAACACAGAATTACTGACGCTGTATTCAACCGTTTCTCCCCGCAGCTTTTCATTCCTATATTTAAAAAAGTATCAAAAATTGTCTAGAAGCTCTCATTTGACAAGTCTTTTATCCAACCAACTGCTTATCGGGTATACTGAACTCATTATGTATGAAAAAAAAAGAAAGAGGTGCAGTGCGATGGAAACTGTATCAACCGAAGTCCGATCAGAAGCGATCAAGTCCTTTCAATCCACCATCAGCAAATGCGAAAATGCCTTGGATCAAATGATGCAGAAAGGCTCGAATACAAGCTTGTTAGAAAAAAGGCTAAACGCATTGAAAATTGGTTTAGCGCTATTGGAAAATGCCTGGTACCAAAAACCCCCCCACCACTCATCTGAGGAGCTAGCAGAAGCACGGAAAGTCTTAAGTGGCCTGTTGCCTTCTATTGAAAATAGTTATACCAAGTCCAATCCAGGCAGTCCGCAGCGCACGCTTTTAGAGAGAAGACTGAAATCCTTGGACTTTGCAATTCAAGCGCTTGATGATTATTTGTGCGTTAAATAGTCAAGGCACCTTGGAGATCTCCAAGTATTTCGGAGAGGAAGAATGGCAAAAGCTGTCTATCTCCACCCAATATATTCCGAAGCGCTAAACTGCACACTTTTACACTATATGGAATAAATTCGCCAGAAACGCTTTCCACACCTCTTTTTACAATCATAGCTCAGGCATATTTAATAACAAAAAACCCCTTAAATTTGACAGAATATTAACTATTCGAGAAAATGAAAATAGGTTTGTTTAATCATTAAACAAAGAATGGGGATGTACACATGACTAACCTAAATATCGGCATGGTCGGCTATAAATTCATGGGCAAGGCGCATAGCAACGCATATCGCGCGTTGCCGATGTTTTTTCCGGACCGCATCACGCCAACAATGAAAGTGATCTGCGGCCGAAATACCGAAGCCGTATCAGCTGCCGCGGAACAATTCGGCTGGGCAGAATATACATCGGATTGGAAGGCGCTTGTTTCCCGGGACGATATTGACTTGATCGACATCAACGCACCGAGCAACGCCCATAAGGAAATTGCTGTTGCGGCGGCAAGTGCCGGCAAACATCTCTACTGTGAAAAACCGCTGGCACTTTCACTGGAGGATTCACGCGACATGCTCGATGCGGCGGAAAGAGCGGGCGTCAAGCATATGGTCGGCTTTAACTACCGCTTTGCGCCAGCCGTCATGCTGGCGAAACGCTTGATTGACGAAGGCCGTTTAGGTGACATCTATCATTTCCGGGCCTGGTTTTTGCAGGACTGGCTGGTCGATCCGGACTTCCCTCTTGCCTGGCGGTTGCAGAAAGAAATTGCCGGTTCCGGTGCACACGGCGATTTAGGGGCGCATCTGATAGACATGGCCCATTACTTGATTGGCGATATTACTGAAGTGATCGGCATGAGCGAAACCTTCATTAAAGAGCGTCCACTGCCGGAAGAAACAGGCGGCTTATCGGCAACGAGCGGAAACCAAGCAGAAACAGGCCTTGTCACCGTGGACGACGCCACTTTGTTCTTGGCGCGTTTTGGAAACGGCGCACTTGGCAGTTTCGAAGCGACCCGTTTTGCGACCGGGCACCGCAGCACCAACTCATTTGAAATCAATGGATCTAAAGGCAGCGTCATTTTTGATTTTGAACGGATGAACGAACTGCAAGTTTACTTTAAAGATGATAAAGACGACGTCCAAGGCTTCCGCCGCGTAATGGCAACCGATCCGGCACACGCCTATTCCGGTGTTTGGTGGCCTGCCGGACATCCAATCGGCTATGAACATACATTCACGCACGCGTTCGTTGAATTTTTGGATGCAATTGAGCAAGACCGGCAGCCGGTTCCGAATTTCAACGACGGTGTCAAATGCCAGCAAGTGCTGGAAGCCGTCGAACTTTCCGTACAAGAAAGAAAGTGGATTGAC
The DNA here is from genome assembly GCF_020071995.1 of Planococcus chinensis. Classification (GTDB taxonomy): domain Bacteria; phylum Bacillota; class Bacilli; order Bacillales_A; family Planococcaceae; genus Planococcus; species Planococcus chinensis_A. Next base: position 272,349 of record NZ_JABWTK010000006.1, read on the forward strand.
GTCGCAAGCCTTTAATAAACCAACTTGAACCGATAGGAGTGCTAAGACTATGAAGAAAAAAGCATTGATTGTCCAAGGCGGTTGGGACGGCCATGAGCCGGAACAAGTTGCAGAAATTTATAAAGACCTGCTCACTGCAGAAAATTTCGACGTGGAAATTTCCGATACTCTCGACGCTTACGCAGACGTTGAAAAATTGAAAGCGCTCCATTTAATTGTGCCGCACTGGACAATGGGCGAAATTGACCCACAGTATGTACGAAATGTCTCAGAAGCCGTCATCAGCGGCGTCGGGCTGGCGGGCAGCCACGGCGGCATGTGCGACTCGTTCCGCAAAAACGTCGACTGGCAATTTATGACCGGCGGCAACTGGGTGTCGCATCCTGGAAACGACGGCGTTGAGTACACGGTCAATATTAAATATTCTTCGAGCCCGATTTTGGAAGGGCTGAACGATTTCAAAGTCGTCAGCGAACAATATTATCTGCACGTCGACCCGGCTGTAGAAGTGCTGGCCACTACCCGCTTCCCCGTGGCAGACGGACCGCATGTCTTGAACAAAGCCGTCGACATGCCCGTGGTTTGGACGAAGCGCTGGGGCGTCGGCCGTGTGTTTTATAATTCTTTAGGGCATGTGGCGGATATCATGGCGATGCCTGAAGTGTCGTTTATCATGAAAAAAGGATTTTTATGGGCAGCGGAAGGCAAAACGCTTTATGGGGATTCAAGCAATGGAAACTATGCAGTTTCTGGAAACACTCAAATCTACACAGGTATGGGCGACAGCCAATAAGGAGGAACAACATGAGCACATTAAAGATTGGCATTATCGGCTGCGGGTACATAAGCTCCGTTTATATGGAAAACATTCCGGCCTTCAGCCATTTATCGCTTGTGGCCTGCGCAGATTTGGATTTGGAACGCGCTCGCTCACAAGCCGAACAATACGGAATTCCAAAAGCCTGTACCGTCCAGGAATTGCTGGACGATCCGGAAATCGATCTGGTCATCAATTTAACGCTCCCGAAAGTCCATGCAGAAGTTTCGCTGCAAATTCTGGACGCGGGCAAACATGTCTATGTGGAAAAACCGCTGGCCATTAGCCTGCAGGAAGCGAAACAAGTGTTAGACAAAGCGCAAGAAAACGGTTTATTGGTCGGCAGCGCCCCGGATACCTTCCTTGGAGCCGGCATCCAAACAGCTCTTCGGCTGATCGAAAACGGAGACATCGGCGTTCCGATCGGCGCGTCGGCATTCGTCATCAGCCGCGGGCACGAGCATTGGCATCCGAACCCTGCTTTTTATTATGAAGAAGGCGGCGGTCCGCTGTTTGATATGGGCCCGTATTATTTGACCGCGTTGATTGCTCTGCTTGGCCCCATCGAGCGCATTGCCGGATCCGCACGCATCAGTTATCCGGAACGCACTGTCTTGAGCGAACCGAACGTCGGGCAGAAAATTACCGTGTCAACTGAAACTCATATTGCCGGAACAATCGATTTTGCATCTGGCGCGATCGGCACCCTTACTTCCAGTTTTGACGCGTTCGGCGGCTCCACGCTTCCGCCGATTGAAATCTACGGCAGCGAAGGCACCTTGCTCGTTCCGGATCCCAATACATTCGGCGGACCGGTGCGGCTGCGCAAAAAAGACCAAGAGGATTTTAGCGACATTCCTCTTGTCTCCAGTTTCCAGGACAACGCCCGCGGCATCGGCGTCGCGGATATGGCCCATGCCATACTGAACGGCAAAACGCACCGTGCAAACGGAGAGCTCGCTTATCATGTCTTGGAAGCGATGCACGGCTTTTTGAATTCATCTCGGGATAGTGCGTATTACCGGATGGAGAGCAGTTGTACGAAGCCTCAAGCATTCTCGATTAGTGAGCGGGTTTTCAAGTAAGCTGTTTGATTATTATTGCTTATTAAACATAAAAAAGAATGGAGAAATTCGTCCTTTCACGGATGAATTTCTCCATTCTTTTATTCGTTTTGTCTTTCCTCAGATTTCCCTTGGATAGTTATGGCGAAAAACCGTCACCCTCAGCATAGAAAATTTCCTCTAAGAGCTTCGTGAAAGGCGCACTGTTTGACCTCTATGATATATTGTAGAAAAACATAAAAGGAGAGGCACTATGGCCAAATTCAAGCAGATCGGCAGGAATGCCCTTTTCGCCTTATCAGCCGTTTTCCTGCTCGGCGCCTGTGCACAGGAAGAGGCCGAGCAGGAAACACTCGTCGCTTTAGGCGATTCCATCACTTACGGCGCCAACCTCGAAGACAGCGGCCAGTCGGCTTATCCGTATTTAATTGGGGAAGATGCCGGATTCGAAGTGCAGAACCTGGCTGTATCAGGCTGGCAAACCGCACAAGTCACGGCAGCCCTTCGCGAAGACGAAGACTACCGCCAAAAGGTCAAAGACGCAGACGTGATTGCCATGACAATTGGCAGCAACGATTTGCTGGAGATCCTCCGGCTTGCTGAAACCTCCGGTGCAGGCGATCCAAAACAAGTAGAAGAAATACTGCGGCAAGAGCTTGGCAACAGCATTGTCTTCGATGAAATCGGTGAACTCATTGAAGAAATCCAGTCACTAACAGACGCTCAAATTCTTCTTTATAACATTTACAACCCTTTTCCGCCTGGCAATTCCATGCACCAAATCGGCGAAGCCCTTTTGCCTGAAGTGAACGCCACATTCCAGGAAGTTACTGAAAGCTATGAGAACGTCTACCTGGTCGATGCCTATTCAGCTTACAATCGCAAACAGGGGGACTATATCATCCCCGGTGACATTCACCCGACAGAAAAAGGACAGGCTGTACTTGCTGAAATCGGGCTGGCGGCTATAAATACTGATTAAAAAAAGCATTGCCCAATCGGCAATGCTTTTTCACTTTCTTGAAGCCCAGCAGACAAACCAAGCATTATTTTAACTTATTTAACTCAAGGCTAATACTGCTCACTAAATGATTAATTTTGTAAACTATTTTTAAAAATTACTTTATTTCCTTAATTTTCTGATGCATACTAATGAAGAAATAAGACTATCTCTCAAATCGCATATCAAAAGGGGAAAAACAATGCACCAATCCATTCACTTATTAGCGCCTAGCACGATGGCACTAGACAGGTATTATAAAGTTTATTCAACTGAATCTTCTTTTTTATTCGCTAAAGTTGGCGGCCAATTTTATGATGAGGCAAGCGATGAGTCGATGCCGTTGGTTATAGGGCTTGCCATGATGCTTTCAAGAAAGCTATTTTTCCATAAAAGAAAAGAACAGCGAGAAGCGGCAATCGGTCGTCAAATGAGCGAAAATCCACAAAGCCTGCTCAATAGCAGTAAGAATTTTGATATCCATTTCTCAGTCATCAACAAAGTAGAGATGAAGACCCAATCGACATTCCACACTGCCGGCACTGCCACTGGGACGCTTCGTATCTATTTGAAAGACGGCAGCGAAAGAAAATTCACGATTCCTTCTTTTGTTACCACAGAAGCTGTCGCCGAGTTCTTCGAAGCCCAGCATATTCCTATGGAAACCGTTAAATAATAGAAGCATTTTATAAGGAATTCGGCGAAAGCGGATTTTGAGAACAATGTTAAACATAGGGCGTATAGATGAATGATGGTAGCATTTGGATTTGCTGTTAAAAGGGGAAATCCTTTTCACGGCAACACCACAAAAGGATCATGTGATTTAGTCCAATAGTTATAAAATTATTAAAATAAAGAATTTCAAATTAATAATGCTTTGAACTTTCCAAGTTAATATTTACCATCTTGCGTTACATTTATTGCAATTGCCTCAACAAAAAGAAGTAATCCCGCCTCCTTTATTCGGATGGTGGGGGTTACTTCTTTTGCTTACGCATCCTCACATTGATCAGCCACTTTTTATTACAGGAAGGGGTTTCAAAATAAACAGGTCTATTAAAGAAACCTGCTTTTTAATCCATCGTGATGACCACTTTCCCTTTAGCTTGCCCTTCTCCAAAATACCGGAGAGCATCGGCTGCCTGGAACAATGGATAGCTTTTATCGATAACAGGCACGATTTTGCCCCTTTCGAAAAGCTCTCTTATCACGTTTAAATCCTGTTGGTTTGGAAGATGGATGAGAATTCCCATCTTCTTTTTCGTCATTCGTGAAACCAATGGACCCAAAAACGCAAACTGAATAATTCGGGCAGTTCTGCCTCCAATTACGACATAGCGACCTTTCGGTTTCAATGAGCGTTTACAGTCGAAAATCGAGCGATGGGCGACAACGTCCAAGATCAAGTCATACTGCAGGCCATTTTCAGTAAAGTTTTCTTTTGTATAATCAATGACATGGTCTGCGCCTATCGAACGCAGCATAGCCAATTTCCCTGAATTGTCCACAGCGGTCACTTCCGCACCAAACGATTTTGCGATTTGCAGCGCAAACGTACCGACTCCCCCGCCGGCACCATTTAACAAAACTTTTTGACCTTTGCTTATCCTTCCTTTATAGCGGAGCCCCTGCAAAGCGAGGACTGCCGCTTGAGGAATAGCAGCTGCCTGTTCGTTTGTCATGTGGGCTGACTTTAATGCTATTGCATCTTCTCGGACACATACATACTCGGCAAAGCCGCCCCATCCAGCTCCTGAGATATCGCCAAATACCTCGTTGCCCGGCAAAAATTGCTTTACATTTTTGCCCACCGCTATGACCTGCCCCGCAATGTCAGCTCCAAGTATTGGGTATTTCGGTGTAAAAAGCCCTCCTATCCGGGTCAATAAAGGTTTCCCTCTTAAAAGATCCCAGTCCCATGAGTTTACGGAAGCCGCACAGACTTTTATCAGAACTTCATTGTCATTAGGCGAAGGTTTTTTGACCTCTTTGAACCGAAGAACCTCAGGCAAACCGTATTTCGTTGCGACAAGTGCTTTCATTTTACAACTCTCCTCTTTTAGGCGGGCGCTAATAGACAGGTACAATTGTTTTTTCATCCTCCGGAACAACATCTGAATCATTAAAGCCTTTCAAGATGAGCCATACCGCTAAGGTCATTTCATAAACTGCTATCGGCAGCGCCAACAGACCTCCAACTAATGAAACTTGCTGGATGACTCCGAACAGGACCAGCAAGGCACAGATGAAAACAAGTACGGCACCCGCCATGCCTAAGTAGGCGATAGCCGCCGGCACAAGCTTTGATTTATAAAAGATATAACTGTACATGATCGTATTGATGCCGAGGAAAAAAAGCGGCCCGAGCATGAAAGTCCAGTCGTGTATGGCAATCAACGAAGTTCCGACAGCTTGAAATGAAGCGGCATCCGGAGCTCCTGCTGCAGCAAATTCACGGCTTAATGTCAAAAGAGCCAGCACGCTGACTATTCCTATTGTGATGATAACCGCTTCAAGAAACCGGAAGCAAACGTGCCAAAGTGCAATGGTTTCATTGTACTTTCGCAAAATGGGAAACATCGTAGTTGCCGTACCAATGGCTGATACCACTAGAATCAGTTCCATCAGTGCGCCGAGCAACACTTGATAGGCGTGGCTGGACCCTTCAATTAAATAATCCGTACTATTCAGGATGGGATTATATAAAAGAACCCCTGCTATGGCCGAAACTGATGCAAGAATAAATAAAACACCTATGAGTTTTGCCGTTTTTTTAGATGATTTCATTTTTCTTTTCCTTTCTATATGAATCGACTGCGGCAGTTCTGTGCAAATTACGCTGAGACAAGCGTCCTTTTGGCCGCTTGTCATTCTCTTGAAACAATCCATGTTCCCGCTATCATGAAAAACTCCTTAGACTTTCTATCGCCGCTGCTTCAAGAGCGAATAGCCGAGCCAAGCGATGCCAATTCCCATTGGCACTGCCATCAACCTGTCCAGCTCGTGCGGGAGCACCGCGGCTCCCAAAGAGGCCACTGCCCCGAAAGCAAATATGGCGGCACCCCAGCGCGACAGGACGCCTGCGCGGAATGTAGCGATGCCAAACACCACGCCACCGGATAAATACAATATCCCGCCTACCGGCCCGATTGCTGCAAGAATTCCAAGGTTGACTTCGCTGCCGGCTCCGCTGAAAATCCCCAAGAAGCCTTCTACAAATTTTGGTGCGTCCGTCGCCAGCAGTGGTATGATCAAGGCTTCAGCGAAATTGAAGGAAGCTGAAAGCACCAGAAAGAGGCTAAACAGAAGAAAACCAGCAAGGCCGAGCCACCCGGCCTTTTCCGCTTGTTTCACGTAAATCCCCACCAGGCCCAAAAGCCAGAAGAGGCACATGGCAAAAGTTAAATAGTGGACGTTTGCCCATGCTCCGGACGTGACAGTCGAAAGAAGTTCAGGCGGGTGGATCATTTGAATGAGCACGTAAAGGAAACCTGCCACCATTGCCGATAACCCTGCCCCGCGGAAAAGAGCCAGAGCCGTTAAATTCCATTTTCCTTTTACCTTAACCGCAGATTTTTGGTCAACGTCAGCCTGGATGTTTTCTTTATAAACCGGAACTTGTTGTGTATTCATAATATGTTCGTCCCCTTTGCGATTGTTTTTAGTTGTTAGCTCTCAAGCTTTACTGGTTGTTCTCAACCTGCATAACTGAAATTAAAGGAAGCCCCAGATCGCGCACTTTCCTCAACAGACCATGTAAGGCTGCCTGATCCGCTACTACACCGGAAAGGATGGTTGTCCCGTCGCTTTCAAGGGTGAAGGAAAAGCCCTCAAACCAGTCGGCCCATCGGTCATTCAGGTGCCCTTTGAGGCGAATTTCATACCATTCTGGCGTCTCGTAGTCGTTGATCGCTTCTTTTTCCTCGTTCATTGTGCCCCTCCTTTTCTCTTCTTGAAAATTTGGCTTTTCATCGCTGGATGCGCTCCTTGTTTAATCCAAAGATACATGGGCATGTGGTGAGAGCACATCACCATATGTGGTGATTTATCAAATAAAAAGAGTAAATTTAAAAACAAAAAAACTGCACCGGAATTGCTAGACTGGTGTCTAACAATTCCGGTGCAGTTCAAATCCGCCTGGATCGGAAGGGTTGTTCTCGTCAAAACAGTCCGAGTTCCTCAGCACGGCGGATGGCTGCACGGCGGTTGTTTACTTCAAGTTTGCCGTAAATGTTCTTGGTATGGGACCGCAGCGTGTTTAGGGAAACTGTAAGTTCCCGGGCAATGTCAGGGCCGCTCATGTCGGATCGAAGCAGCCGCAGCACGTCAAGTTCGCGTTCACTCAGCTGTTCGCTTAATGTCTGTTTAACAGGCATGCTAGGTTCTGTCTGGCTAAAAGCTGTTAACAAGCGACTGACATAGTGCGGGGCAATCTTCTTTTTTAGGGCAGCTTCAAGCAAGGCCGCCATAGGAGGTCCTTCATCTGCAAAGACCCGGACATATCCTTCCGGCTCTGCCAGGGACAATGCTCGCTGCAGCGGCACAAGTCCTGCGGGGATGCCGCTTTCCAGCTGATCGGCAAGCGCCTTGACAATCATGATTTCAATTACGCTCCCCAGTCTTCCGCCTTCTTCTGCAGCTTTAAGAAGGCGTTCCAGGAATCCGATTGCCACAGGCAAAGAGCGATGGTCTGTGCGGCCACTCGCATAGCGGGCCAAAAACACTCGGATCATGGTGATATGCTCAAATTCACGCAGGTAACTAAGGCTGTTGTCGACAGATAAGCCCTGCTCCCGCATCCAATTGAGAGCGTCGTCCAGCCGCCCTTGTTTAAGCCACACCCGTGTCTTTAACGCCGCAATGGGCCGGACGTTCGGGAAAAAGTCACTGACATACAGCTGTTCTGCCTCTGCGTAAAGTTTGAGCGCATCGTCGAGATCTCCTTGAGCTTCCTGTATGCGGGCCATGGCGACGCGCCAGCGGTATTGGTTTTGCGGGAACCCGGTATGCTCACCTTGTTCCTTGCTTTTTACTAAATGCTGCAAGGCTTTTGGCAAATCGTTGGATTCCCGGCAAAGCTCACTCATTCCCACCCACATATCTGCCGTTCCCCGCATGGCAGGTTCGCCCTGTTCCGCCGCTAACTGCAAGCCGTGCTCGTAGATGCGCATTGCCTGACGAAGCCTGCCTTGGGCAATCCGAATATCAGCCAAAGCGATTGATCCCCCGACGACGTCAGATAGATTGCCGGCCAGCTGAAGATTTGCCATGCCATCGAAATAGCTATGGTATGCCGTCTCGAGTTCCCCATTTGTCCAGTAGGCGAGCCCCAAAAGCCCGGCTGCCGCTCCCCGCCGGAGATGATCCGTTTCGGGGACGAGGCCGAGAACCCGCCGGGCGTTTTTCATGGCAGCGGATATGTCTCCCTGCGCCAAAGCATTTGCGGCCCGGTAAAGGGAGATTGAACTTAGGAGCCCGCGAAATTCTTCTTTGTCTACGACGACCATGCCCTCCAAAAAAGATTCGGTTTTTTCATGCGCGTCAGCCATTTCCAGCCACCGTTCAGCGTCCTGCAGCCGCTCCTCTACTGTCGCTATCTCACCGGCCGACAATAACGCCCAGGCATAGATTACACTAAGGACCGGCCTCTGGCGGACAAGCTCATCGGGAATTGCTTTCAGCCAACCCAGCATCGCCGCTTCCTGGCGATTCCTGCGCATATCTGCCCAATCCAGCTCGATCAAGCCCGCCGCCCGGGCAAAATCTTCAGCGGCAAGTGCATGGCGAATCGCATCAGCCGAAAATCCGTGTTTTTCATACCATGTGCTCGCGCTCAAATGCAGACCAGCTAACTGGTCCGGCTGCTCCTCCTTTAAATACGCAGATAGAACTTCGGCAAAAAGGTGATGATAGCGATACCAGTGGCGAGTTTCATCCATCGGAACCACGAAGAAGTTGCCCTGCTCCAACGCCTCCAACTGCATTGCCCCGTCCTGCCGGCCAGTGACAGCATCGCAAAGCGGCCCGTTCAACCGGTCAAGAATGGAGGTCTGAAGCAAAAAGGCCCGGACATGGTTTGGCTGCAGCTGCAGGACCTCTTCTACCAGGTAGTCCACGATATACCGATTGTCTCCGGCGAACGCCTGGATAAACGCAGGAATGTCTCTGCGTCCCTGCATCGATAGGGCTGCCAGCTGAAGTCCGGTTATCCAGCCTTCGGTACGGGACTCCAGTGCCGTAATTTCATCAGCTGTGAGGTCCAAGCGCATCATCCCTTTGAGGAACAAAGCCGTTTCATTGGGAGTAAAGCGCAGGTCGGCGGCACGCAACTCGTTCAGCTGCCCTCGGGCACGCATCCTCGCCAAGGGCAGCGGTGGGTTTTCACGTGTGGCAATGGCCAAATGCATCTGTGGCGGAAGGTGCTCGAGCAGGAAGCTGAGAGCCTCATTTATTTCTTTGGAATCAACCACATGGAAATCATCAAGGACAAGGATAAATTTGAACGGAATGGCCGAAATGTCATTGATCAGAGCCGTCAGAATCGATTCGATTGGCGGTGGCTGCTGGGACTGAAGCAAATCCACCACGCCGGTTCCAAGGTCTTCTTTAATCGTCTGCAATGCCGCAACAAAGTAAGTCAAGAAGCGTACTGGGTCACTATCCCCTTTGTCCAGCGACAGCCATGCGACCCGCCGGCCGCAATCGGCTGTCCATTCGCTAATAAGCGCCGTCTTGCCAAATCCAGCGGAGGCAGCGATAAGCGTCAGCTTGCGGTCTAATCCAGCATTAAGCCGTTCAATCAGGCGTGGCCGCTGGACACTGTTTGGCCGTGGCTGTGGAATATAAAGTTTGGTCGATAAAATTGGAATATTCATAATTCTATATTACCATGAAAATATTCTTTCTCACCTCTATCTTTTATCAAGCGTGAAATAGATCTCACTATCCCGCTAAAGCCTTATTTGGGAAGCCGCTTTGCATGTCTCCACTCAGTGATGGTAATATGTAGAAATATTTATAATTTATATAACTTCCTAAAACGAGTGATTTTATTGATTATTAAAAACGAAATTTACCGAAATAAAAGGATCGCCTATCTTTTAGCTATTTTAACAACTATATTTTTCGGCCTGGCTTCCAGAAAATACAGCAATTTTTTGTTGCCCGTTGTATCCCATAATGCAGGAGATGCACTTTGGTCCATGATGGTCTATTATGGGTTCCATTTTTTATGGATACAGAAAAGCTTGTCGACAGTTATTTTCTTTAGTCTTTTGTTCAGTTTTGGAATCGAATTCAGCCAGCTATACCAGGCTGAATGGATTAACCAGACCCGTGGCACGGCTTTAGGGGCCCTTATTTTTGGCCATAGGTTTCTTCCAGTTGATCTTACCCGATACCTAATCGGCGTTTTACTTGCTTCATTCTTTGACCAGCAGACAATCATTTTATAAGAAGCCGATCACCGCAGGGTTGCTTTCAACTAATTAGTTTATAAAGTCAGATAAATAGGAGGAATTAATAAGACAGAATCAAATCCACCTATGATAAATCTTTAGCTTCTATCATTTTCAGGTCTATGGGTTCGTACCCCAGCTCTTCAGAAGCTGCTGCAATGCTTTTGTTAATCCGGCTGATGTGGTCTTCAAATTTCTTGGAAGCCTTCAATTTATGTATCGCTTTCTGAACCACTTCAATGCTCGTCCAATCCGTCACTTCCACTTGATCAGTAAAGATGCGCGTGTACATGGAGTTCGGAGTTTTAGATGATGGCTTTATCGAAAAACCATTATCTTCGAGTTTTTCTAACAGCTTAATTCGATGATCAAATTCCATATTGCCGACTTCAATAATCAATTGGAGACGTTCACTTCCAACCCGGTGCATAAAAATTATTAATCCATATTTAAGCCAGTAAACTGCTTTATCATTGATGTTTTTTAAGAAATCAGCATACCTGTGCCATTCAGGATAGATGAAACTTGGATAGGATTTTGATGCATCGTATAACTGAATATCCAACTGGTTGTTTTTCTGAACAAATCGTTGAAAAGCTTTTTTCAGGACCAGCGAACCTTCGGTGTAAATGAAATCAATCGCCTCATTCGATGCAGTGTAGATTTTTTTCATCCATTGTTCTTCCTCTTCACCGATTGTTTCAAGCTGTGCTTTAAATGGCTGATGATGATTCAAGAACTTAATTCCTGGATTGTTCAATAAATAAAGATATGTAATGGCTTCTCCGTACTGTTCAAAAATCTCTTCAGCCAGCATTAAGCGTTCCTCGTCAGGTGCAAAACGTTCCTGCAGAATCGATAAATAATTCTTTAAGAAAACGAAAACCTCTCCGCTTATGGACTCCTTATAAAATTTCAAGACGAACTCCAGCACTTCTGCGATATCCGTATAGTTAAGCGCCCAGTACTGGTCATTGGCCGGCTCTTCATTAAGCAATGTCAGGAACACCGGGATAATGGTGAAGCCTTCATATTCGTTTTTTACATACTCCAAGTAATCATCGAGCTGCTTTTCTGATTGAGATGAATAAAATTTATTCTCGATGATAATTACCGTTTCGTTTTCCTCAGAAGTCAACAGAAGGTCAATATACCGCTTCTTTGTCGTCAGCTTTTCCCGCTCCACTTTCCAGTCAACGTGCTTCATCGCCAATGTCTTTAAGAAAAACCGAGAATCACTGACAAACCGGTCATTCTCTGGTTTCATCACAAGCCTGCTAATAAGCTTTTCAATAAATACCGAATTCAGCCCGTGGTTTTCTTCATGGTTCAACAGCCAAGCAAGTACATTTGAATGCCTAATTTCATGGCTGTCCATCCGCAATACTTTTAAAGGATTGAAAGCTTTGAACATGCGGTTTAGTTCTTCGAACTGCTTGCTGTAGATTAGGTTTGTGATGTTTTTTACTTCAATTGTCATTATAAAAATCAGCCTTTCTCCATTTCAGTCGGTGATACTTTACGATTGTGGAACTTCTAGCAATAAAGATTCCATCACATCTAACCATGTGATTCTATCTGCTATTAATGCTGGCCTAGGATGCCGTGGGAATAATTTTTCATAATGAATCCATGCCACCATATGTTTATAGTCCGTTGATGCTACTCCTTTATCATAAAGCATAAATTCTTTTGCTAGCCTTTTGGCTGTAAGAGATGAGCCCCAAGCAAATATTAAATGCTCGGTAGCAGACAAAAGCATATCTCGCTCCAATGCGTTAACATCTTGAAAAATTGAGTGCGGCACTCCAGCAGCTGTAAACTTCTTTTCAATAGACTTAAATCTATCCAAATTCCCTTCGCAAATATCCGATAAATTTAAGATGACTAAGACATTCCAATTTTTCCTTATCATTAAGTTCATCAATTGTTCTTGCGTTTGATCAGAATCAGCCGGCACAAACTCCATTTGATTTGAAGTAGTCTCATTTAACTTTATAGATGGTTTACAACTTCCAGGATTAATCATGACTACTACTGCGTCACTCTTTTCTTGAACAACATTTTTCCGTGTGATTCTTGCCTCACGGCGCATCAAAAAACTTTCTCCATTTACACTTGCATAGTAGAATTTCGCATTTACTTCAAAAGTCTTTCTCAAATTATCAACAGAAACTAAACTCATTTCATCCACTCCTTAAATGTTGTTAAACCAGGAATATTAGTATTTTAAAAGCCTCATTCCTTATATAAGGAACAAAGGCTTTAAATATGTATAATGCCAAATCAAACTATAGCCACATTAATTAAATAATTATAGTTATTAAATCATTTTATAATGCCTTAAAGCCGCCGTAATATCAGCTTGTTTCTGCTCAGGGCACGGTAAACTCGACTGGTTTCAGAGATTCTTCTTGGAGAAACTTTTGGATTTAAACCGTTTACTTCTTTCATATGAGCTATCCAACAAGTTTTAGCAGTATAACCATTCTCGTGCTTAATGAATGATTGTATTTCTTTGTATGTTGCCATTTGTTTTCTTCCCTTCATCTTTTAGATGACTTAACATGGTATTGATAATGGTAAATAGCAATCATGACTCCAACCATTAAAGGGGTTTTAATTGATTCTAAAAACCCAATTAAAAATTCCAAAAATGCAATCGACAATTGACTCAACTCCTTTTGTTTTTATATTTTTTATTTTCAACTAAAACTATTTAACTATTCAAAACTACATTTCAATAGTAACATATCCCTTATAACAGAAATTACCTTTTTATTTAAATAAATTATGAAATAAAACTTATAGGATGTGAAAACTAATTGAAATCAATAAAACCTAGTTCACTTAATTTGTTTAGCAGAAATAATAAAAAATATATTTATGATCCTATTAGACAAAAACTTGTATTTGAAACACCCGAAGAAGTAGTACGTCAAAAAACCATTCAATATTTAATCAATGAAAAAGAAGTTCCTGAAAATATGATTGAAGTAGAAGTTCCTATGTCTTATTTCTTACCGAACGCTAAAGGCCGAGCCGATATTATCGTCTATTCAATTAAAGGGGATACCATGATTCCTGTATTAATTATTGAATGTAAATCAATGAAAACTCCTTTAATTGATAACGTATATGACCAAGTATATAAATATGAAACCTTACTACAAGCAAATACCATAGCTGTTACTAATGGAAATGATTTCTTTGTAGAAACATGGGATGAACAGGAGGATCAATATTTCCCACTAAATGAGCTACCAAAATTTAAAGATTTAGTCGTTGCAAATAATTTCGAATTTGTTAAACCCAATGTTGTGCTTTATAAAAAGAGAAAGTTCGAAGATTTTAATTCAGAAGAAATTTCTAATTTTAAAGGGGGTTTCTTAGAGGGAATCAAAGATAAGAGTTTACAAAAATTTATTATTAATTTAAATGAATTATTTTGGGATGATACAGTTCTTATTCACTATGATGAATTATATGGAGTAAAATACATTCAAGATAATGGACTCAGATACACAAAGTTCAACAACGCTTCTGGCATCGGTTGGACCGGAGACTACAGGTCATTTATTGTAGAAGACAAAAAAGGAAGCCACCAGATTATCAGTTTAGCCATAATAGAAGGTTACATTATTGTCGCTATAGATAATGACAAGGTAAGCCATAACTCATTGCAATTATCTCTCCCTACCTATGCGAAATCGGATGAACAATCAGTAGAAATATTGCATACCGGCAGACTTACAGTAGGTAAAAGCGGAATGGCTAAATTTTCGGAAGTACTGGATTTCGTTGAAGAAAAAGAACCGAGATTACTTAATGCAGAAAGAAAAATACAGCTTGGCAATTTGGACAACACGGAACAACTTGAATGGGAAAATAAAGATGTAAAAGATTTCATTGGTCGTTTGGTTAAATATGCGTTAATTAGAGATGAGTTTAGAGAACAAAAGAAAAAGCAGCTGAAGAAAAGAAGAAAGAAAAAATAATTTTTGTATCTTTTATTATGAATATGAAGTAACACGTCTTCTTTTAAATTATAAAAAAATATAAACTAACTCTTCAAAAAACCGTAAAAATGAGAGCCTTATAAAATAGCAGCTCAAGCATTTATTTGCTTGAGCTGCTATTTATAAACATTGCTTATACCTTATTTCTACTCTTCCTCAAAATATTCCTCATTAACTTTCTTTATGACAAAGGTTTCTTCACGGCCTACTCCAATGTTGTATTCAAACATATATTCAGCAAGATCAGAGCCATCTATTAAAATGACTTTCTTGTCTATTTTTCTAACGTATTCCTTTGCTCCTTCTGAAAATGAAGAGGTGGTTATAAAAACTCCTTTACCAGCCTGCTGACCATACAAGCTACCAACAAATTTTTGCAGTTCTGGACGAGTTACCGTATTCTCCCAACGTTTCGCTTGTAAATAGATCATATCAAGTCCCAGAATATCTTCTTTGATAACACCGTCAATTCCTTCATCTCCAGAACGTCCAACAGCTTGGCCGGCATCTTTAATTGAGCCTCCATAGCCCATTGCTACTAACAATTCAACAACAAGTTTTTCAAAGAACAAAGATGTTCCACTTTTCACCTTGTCCAATAAATCACTTTTAGCTTCTTCTTTTAGGATTTTGTAATTCCGCTCAATTTCTTCCAGCGGAGTAATGTCTTCTAAGTTGGTCAAATCAGAAGGAATTTGCTGGTTATTATTGACGTTTTTAAATTCTCTAAAATCTTCATATTTCATTAAAAATGCATTATCTATTCGATTTATGTTTGGATTGTTCAATAAGTTTCTTCCTTCATCCGAAATAACATATATTCCACGTCGTACTGTTTTTAATAATCCAGCTTTATTTAAATACGTTCTGGTCCAGCCTATTCTATTATGTAATACTCTTTGTTTACCACTCAGAAGCAGCTCTTCTTTTTCTTCATTGGATAATTTAAATTCTTCAGCTAAACGACCGTAAACTTCTTTTAAGGAATGTTCTTTTCCGTCTTTTAATACTTCTAAAAAAGGATACATAAATTCTTGGAAACCTGGGATAGCCATATTAGCACCTCTTTCCTATTTACTAGAAAGTAATTTAGTAACTTCTATTTGTTAAACGAAATCAATTTTTCAAAGGAGTAATGCTATTTAAGCTCTCCCGAAATGTAATAAATCCTTTAAATCAGCTATCTCGCATACCGAATCATAACTTTTCTTACAAATTACTACAATACTTTTGTTGTTTTTTAGATTTCGGATAGTTTCCGAGTCCATTTGCCCTAAAAATTGTTCTTGAAATTCAATTAAATTATGGTTATATAGGATAAAAAACGAATGATTATACTGATATCTAGAAGCATATTGAAGAAGAGTCTTAAAATCTTTTTTTATTCCTTCGACATTTATTTTTCCTTTGACTTCAATTATTATTTCATTTCTATCAAAAGTTCCATACTCGTGGAAAACAAAATCGGGATTTTTCCAGTCTTCTGTTTCAATACCTGTATGTCCTCTTTTATCAATTTCTCCAGATAAAGCAAATCCACTTAACTCATGATTATTTTGCAAAAGGCGCATTTGATGGTAAAACTCGTAACAAAAAACTCTTTCTCTTACAATTTCATCATATGTCGTTAGAATCTTAAAATATTCCTTATCCACTTTATCTAATGCTTGAGTTAAAAAAGAGGTATATTTCTCCAGCTTAATTAATTTTTCATTAATACGTGTACCTTCATTATAATCTTCTCTCATTCGTTCTACCTTACCTTTACTTTTAGATAAGTAAAATTTAAAATGTGATTTTCGATTTCTCTATTTTCTTCTATTTGAAAAGGAGTAATTTCTCTAAGAGAAATTGGTCTAGTTCATTTTTAGCATGAGCCATAGACAACAAGACTATGGAATATAAAAATAATCCTAGTTCCAGTACATTAAGCAGTGGAGAAACAACTAGTTTGGTTTTTCTAAAGTGCTGCTCTTTTATAAAGATCTGCCAATCTAACAACATTCTTAATGAGATAACCATCCACTACATAAATATATGTCTGAGAATAAATGTCTTCGTAATCCTCTAAATAAGGAATACTTTCAGGCAAAGATGATGCTGCAAGAATAAACCTGTGTTCATCGTCGTTTTCGCTGACGAAATCGATGAGTCCAAGAGCGGGCTGTTTACGAACTCTCCGACCTGCTGCCTCTTCGTGTAATGCTACTATTGTTTCTACATCCTCTGGAAACACACGCCATGTATCTGAGTCTTTCACAGCTAGCTCGGCAATAACATCTATTTTTTGAAGACTTATTGCGCCTTCACGACGGACTTGTTCGAGCCGTTCTTCTTTCCGTTCAATTTGTTCTCTTATGTTACTTTCATACTTATTAATGTTTGCACTGTTTCTGGCCCAATCGTTTTCAGATTTAAATGCTTCTAAACGGTTTTTAAGCGATTGGATACGCGCGTCAAACGCTTGAATAAGTTGTTCCTCTTTTTGGAGTGCCATCCATTCTCGTTGTCTTCGTGCTTCTTTTTGAGCTAGGATTGCTGCTTTTTTGGCTTCCAAAAGCACTTTCCCCTCTAAAGATGGCCGTTCAATAAACGAAGCTTCGGTACTATAAAGCCAGTGCGGGGAAAGCTCCACTACTTGCCCATTAGTTCGCAACCCTACAATTTTCAACTGATTTGATACGATACGGTCGTTTCCATCTCGCAATCGGTAAGTAAATAGGACAACTTGCAGCTCTTCAGGTGCTGGCAAAGTTGCTTCATATGTTGTAAGTTTCGTCTCTAATCGTTTTTCCTCAGCTTCTGTAATCAAAAGTTTTACTAATGGATGACCTGCAGTTACTAATGCAACTTCAGAAGTAGAACGATTCCTATCGGTAGTTATGAGCCACTCTTCTCTCTTCGGCATATGCAGCCCCAAAGCTCTGGCTTTCTGCATAACGTGTTTCGGTATATAACTTACTCTTAATACATTTTTAGTTCGCTCCGTCGGAGACATTTTTTCTCTTTCCAGTTCTCGACGTAAAAATGTATTATAAGCACGAGAAGGAAGGGCACGTAATTGAACATCATTAAATGAACGACGAACACCTGGCAAGTCAACTGTATCAGCTATGCTCTCTCTTTTCGCTAGCTCTATTAATTCCGCGTGTTCTTCGGAAAGTACTTTTTCCATTCGTGCAATTACCTGATCCAATTGTTCTCGATTTTCAATGGAAGCAATCATTAAGTCATCTAAACTTAAATCTTGTTGCTCAAGTACTTCCCCTAAGAAATCGTATACTAAATCATTCCCTAAATCCTCACGCATGGTTTCTAATTTAGTTAGGAGTCGTTCAAATACTCTACCCTCACGAGTATTAATCGCTACTAAATTAAAAACGAAAACTTCATTTTTTTGCCCGATTCGGTGGATTCGTCCCATCCGTTGCTCTAATTTATTTGGGTTCCATGGGATATCATAGTTAATCATTTGGTTGCAGAATTGGAGGTTGATCGACTCTCCCCCTGCATCTGTCGCAATCATTACTGGTATTTCTGCCCGGAAACGTTCAACAGACTCAATCCGCTCTTCCATGTTCATGGAGCCTTCAATTATAGCGATATGTCCAATGCGTTCAGTTAATCTTCGTTCTAAATAACGCAGTGTATCTTTTGCTTCTGTGAAGATCAGCAACTTTTCTCCATTCGCCAGCAGTCCATTTGGTCCAAACAACGTTCGTTCTAATTCAGCGAATTTGTGTTCAATATCGTCTTCTCGGATACTTTCAACAAGTTGAATAAGATGAGATAACTGATCAATCTCAATTTGGAGTTCTACTGTATTATATTCAACTAAAGCACCTAAAGATTCTTCTTCGAATGCTTCCAGTTCTTCATTGGTTAGTTCATCTGGCTCTTCGAAACTACGTTCGAGACGTTGCTGTTCTTGGATGGCAATCGAAGAAAGTTTATCCCTGCGGCGAACCAGAGACAAGTAGATCGCTTCGATTGAAGACGAGAGACGGCGCTGTAATAACATCATGGCAAAGCTTGTGGAACGATTGCCTTCTTGTTTTGCACGGTTAAAATGCTCAGTTACATAATTCGTTACTGCTTCATAAAGTTCTAATTCACGTTCGGATAGATCGAATGTCAATGTTTTAGTTGTACGCTTTGGAAACAATGGGGTTCCATCGAATTGCACCATGGATTCTTTTAACCTACGAATGACGAATGGCCTTGCTGACTCATGTAATCGTCGCTGATTGATATCAGGGTTGAACATATCTGGATCTAGTAAGCTAAGCAAGTGCCGGTAATTCTCTCTATCTCCTTTATGGGGAGTCGCAGTAAGTAACAGAAGATGCTCTGTTACCTCCGCAATTTCTTCTCCAAGCCGGTACATCTTTGTTTTCCGTACCTGCTTCCCTTTCCGATTCTTGGTACTATATGCTGCCATTTTATGCGCTTCATCTATTATTACTAAATCATAATTAGCTGCAACAATTTTTGCCTTGATGTCCTCCCGCATTCCCCAGTATAGTGAACATAAAACTTTATCATGGCGTTCAAATGGATTTTCATTCGATGTAGCATACACCGCACGATTTATAATCGTAAAAGTCTCACCAAATTTTGACTCAAGTTCCGCTTGCCACTGAGTTAAGACAAGCGGGGGTACTAAAATAAGAACACGCTGCGAAGCTGATCGAGCCATCATTTCACTGATCAACATACCGCTCATAATTGTTTTCCCAGCACCTGGATCATCAGCTAATAAATAACGGACTGTTGGTGTCTTCATCATTCGAGAATACACAGCTTCAATTTGATGCGGGAGGGGCAATACGTTTTGATTTCCTCGTGCTTGGTTTTCAGCAAAAGACATATCTTGTTTGACAAGATGGTATTGAATCATTTCAGCTACTTCATGACTCTCAAGCATTTGTTTTGTAATAGTAGAAGTTTCTAACTGTGTCAATTCTTCAGTAAGTACATAATCTTGATAAAATCTTTTGGATTTACGTCCCTGCAATTCTGCTAAATAGCCAATACCTGGTTCTTCTATGAAACTAATTACTTCAACTGGCTCTGCCCATTTAGGTCCGCGAATAATTGTTCCTCGTTTAAACATCGTAACGCCTACCTTAGAATTTTATTTCTTTCAGAATTATATTTAGTTTCTGGTAATTGACTTTTACCCCATCGTCCAAATCAATCGGAATTTCTTTACGTGCCAATTGATTCAGCTTGTCCTGAAAAGTTTCCAGTTCAATTCGCCGATTTTGATATACCTCCAGCTTTTTCGTTAACTCTTTTTTGACAACTGGAGTAACCTCTCCATTCTCAAATTCCTCAAGCGTAACCCGCTCTAAATTCCGCCATTGACTTAGCAACGGAACAAAATGATTCTGCATGGCAAGACCTAACGTATATGGCGTATAGCGATGAAGATACATTAACGATTGCATTCCTTTATGTTTCCCGCTATCAATCAACCAGTATATCGGCCGCTTTTTATATAACTGGATATGATCCTTAATAAAATCTGTCATAAAGTATCTGCGTATCGCTTGTTCTACTGTTTCCCGAGGTTTTTTCCCTAATGCCTCCGCAATAAAGGAAAGATTCCCTTGTAAGGATTCTTCTCCATAAAGTATTGATAAGAATTTTTGTAACTGTTTATAGACATCTTGTTCATCAGGCAATACCTGCTCGTCGGTAAAGGTAAGAATGCCCTCTTTGACAGGTTGGTAGGTTGCATACTCTAACTGTTTCAGATTATTTCTTGCGTAAGATATGCTTTCTTCATCTAGAGAATACCGACCAAATGTGCAACCAATGAAGTATGAAAGAAAGGAACGAATATATTTATCTTTTTCCAACAAACGTAAGGTGATTTCCTTGTTATTCACTTCGATATCATGAATAATTTTTTCTAATCCGTATATAGCTGTTAAGACGACGTTATTTTCCTTTTCTAGCAATATAGTTTTTTGAATATCTTCTTCTTTAAGATAAGTATATTTTAAATAACTTTCTTTCAAATTGTTGTTGTTTTTGTAGATGCTTGGATCATATTCCCAACTTCTCTCTGATTCATCCCAATCCTTTTTGCTTTTTTCAATTAAAGCTTCTGCGTTTTGTATTAATTTATCTAAACTCGAATCATCTATAGCAGGGATAGGAATGTTTTTAATTTGTCCAACCTCATGATGTAAAGTTTGACTTGAAGTTTTGAGAATAGTATTTACTGGTTTAGATGCAAGAAGTGCTAATATTTTTTTTAACTCCCTGTCAGAATTCAAAAAAACAGCAGAGCCAGTATGTCCAAATAAGCATCCCGGTGGTAAATATCTAACTCCAAAGTAAGCAGAACTAATATCTGACCATGTAACTCCTTGTCTAAACATGTAACTCGGATTACGAATAACCGATTTTTTAAATCCCTTTATCTCTTCACCGTCATTTTCCCAGTTAATCACATGTTCAATATTTCCGTACCATTTTTTAAATTCGCCACCCTTATTAAAAGGAAACCATTTCTTTCTACTGCTCTTTGCTTCTTTTGCACTTTTCATCCCAAAACCAATTTTCGAGTAATCAACTTCCCACCAATACCGCAAAAAACGGTTATTATCTGCAGTAGCAAGCCCTTGTCGTACATCAGCAAGGTCATTAAGGGATGGATTATTCTTAAAGGCTGCGTGAATTGATTCATCTGCCCAATAAGCAATAGGTGAACCAGGAATTTTCATAAAATCCGAGATTTTTGGTGTATAGATGATACTTTTTTCTCTCTGTAACATTTCTATTTCTTTGTTTATCGCATTTGATGCTTCCACAAGTCGAATATAAAGTCCGTTATAATTCGGTTCTTTTATTTCTCGCGAGACATACGCTGTACTTTGTACCACTTCTCCGCCAATATCCTCAAATGTACGTGTACCTAAATGCAACATAGAATTAATTACAGATTCATTCAAGATTCTCTTACGTAATTTTTCATATGTTGTTAAAAACATCCAAGAATGCTGATTAATAGTTGCATTAAATCCTTTTTCTTTTGTAAAATCTGAAATTCTTTCCATAAACATTGCAAAAAGGTCTGCTTTAGAAATCGGATACCATTTCTTAGCAAAATCACCTAATTTATAATTCATTGTAGAATTACTCATATATGGAGGGTTTGTAATAACTACGTCATACTGACTAGTTAACAGTTGATGTTGCTGAATTAATTTTCTTATAATTTGATTTTCTTGAGATTGACCGTTCATTATATTAAATATTTCTAATTGATCAGTTTCAACTTTTTTTAACATATCTTCTAGTAATCCTATATTAATAGAGGCCGGTTGCAATAATGAGCCATATTCACGTGCATCAACATACTCCTCAAGTAAAAATTTAACTTCCTTCAAAGTAGCTGAATCATTACTAAAAGCTAGCTCTACAAATGCTAAATCGATTCCATTAGATTCTTGAATAGCTATGATGTTAGGTTCTACTGGATTGCGCCAAACTACTCGCCCTGCGCTTTCGACAGCCTTCATCATTAATGTAAAGTAAGCAAGTTGCGCTGCACGTGTGTCTATATCAATCCCATATAAGTTATGTGTTAGTATTAATTTTGGTATCTCTCGCTTTGTATATCCTCTTTCTAAATACATTTCAAACAAGAGATCATAGGCATAAGATAAAATATGTCCCGAACCACAGGCTGGGTCAAGAACTGTAATTGATTCCAATTCAGTATTTTTATAGCTAATCTCATTTAAGTGTCTTTGCACTTCAGGACTCTGCTCAGCTGGTTCTACAAAATAATTCCATTGAGATGCTAATGCAGTGTTCTCTTCAGCTTCCAGCCAGAGTTGACCTAGAGAATTTTCAACTAAATACTTTACAATCCACTTAGGAGTGAAAAGTTGTGTGCGAGCTGGTAGTTCCTCTTTCGATGTTTTTTTCTTTTTCATTACGATGCTTTTCAAGTCAGCAATATAGTATTGGTACATCCAACCAATTGATTCTACTCCGTCTTTAAAACTTTCAGTTAATCCTTCTTCAGAGAGAATTCGATCAATTACCCCATTTGGTTCCAGCATTTTGTCTGGCAAGACGAGTTCTGTCCAATCCTGTAATGGTTCAAATAAGAATGGCATTACTTCGCCTAATTTATTTGCTGATGCTAAAAATAATTTACGATAAGCTTCCTCTTCTTCGTTATTTATCTTTAACTCTTCAATTTCTTTTCCGTTAACATTCAAGTGATTATAATTATCCATTATTTCTGGTCTGCGAGTAATCGGATCTCGTTCAATGATTTTCACATAATCCGGCAAAACACCATTCACTTCCATGTATCGAATGGCCATAAATCGGTTAAACCACGTATAAGCTAACTCCTCTACTAACTGATCATAACCGACTTTTTTATACTCATTGTATAATCCTTGAAAAGATCTGAGTGATGAATCCGGATACCGATTCTGATTTACAATAAGAGTGCTTCCTTCTTTTGATAACCATTCATCAAACTGTGGTACTGATTCCGAATTCAGCCCAAAGTTATCCAACCTTTTTTCAACTGCAGCCCGCAGATAAATCCTTTCAGTTGGCGCAAATCTTGATAATGTTTTTTTATCCACTTTTATATCTCTCCTATGCAACAAAGAAGATTGAATATATAATTCAACCTTCCCTTTACTGTTTCTCATTTTCTATAACTTTTAAAACTTGATACTTATAAGAATATCCTCAAGCATTTGGTAATTTTCTTTAACCCCATCGTCCAAATCAATCGGAATTTCTTTACGTGCCAATTGATTCAGCTTGTCCTGAAAAGTTTCCAGTTCAATTCTCCGATTTTGATATACCTCCAGCTTTTTCGTTAACTCTTTTTTGACAACTGGAGTAACCTCTCCATTCTCAAATTCCTCAAGCGTAACCCGCTCTAAATTCCGCCATTGACTTAGCAACGGAACAAAATGATTCTGCATGGCAAGACCTAACGTATACGGCGTATAGCGATGAAGATACATTAACGATTGCATTCCTTTATGTTTCCCGCTATCAATCAACCAGTATATCGGCCGCTTTTTATATAACTGGATATGATCCTTAATAAAATCTGTCATAAAGTATCTGCGTATCGCTTGTTCTACTGTTTCCCGAGGTTTTTTCCCTAATGCCTCCGCAATAAAGGAAAGATTGTCTTGTAAAGTTTCTTCTCCATAAAGTATTGATAAGAATTTTTGTAACTGTTTATAGACATCTTGTTCATCAGGCAATACCTGCTCGTCGGTAAAGGTAAGAATGCCATCTTTTACTGGTTGGTATAATGAATAATTTGATTCTCTCCATTCACCTCCCGCATAAACGATTCCTTTTTTAGCTAACGAAAAACGTCCAAGCGTGCATCCTATAAAGTAAGACAAAAATTCTTTATTTATTTGTAAAGATGATAACGGACGAATTGTTTTTTCAACTAGCTTTTGTTTGTTAATATTTTCCTCTATGCCAATGTTAAATAAACCACTTACTTTTTCATTTAAAATTGTTTCTTTTGTTAACATTTCATTTATCCACTCAGAAATCTGTGTCTGATTTAAAACAACATATTCTTTAATATTAAATTCATTTTCATGTAACTTTCCTAAAAAGTCATAAGAAGTTTCCTTTGAATCCCATTCTTGCTTAGCTATACGGATTAAGTCATTAGTTATTATTTTAGAATCTTCATCAGGCATTGTATAAGGCAGCCGCTTTAAAATGCCCGCATCAAAATTAATAGTAGAAGACAAGTTTTGGATTAACCCCCAAATTGTATCTGAATTTAATAAACCAATAATACCTGTTGTTTTCTCCATTGAGTTAGAAAAGACAGTCATTCCAGCATTACTAAATAGAACTCCCTTGGGTTGGTATCTTACAGCTAACCTACTTGATGAGATAGCAGACCAAGTAGCTCCATCTCTGAACATAAAATTTAAGTTCTTAAGTGTTCTGGTATAATTTTTGTATTTTGCTGTTGCAAATTCTTTAATTTCTTTACCGTCATTCTCCCAATTAATAACATACTCCATATTCCCATACCATTTTCTAAATTCCCCTCCCTTATTGAAAGGGAACCACTTTTTTCTACTATTTTTTGCTTCTATTGCATTTTCCATTTGGAAACCAATTTTCGAGTAATCAACTTCCCACCAAAAACGTAAGAATCGTTCATTATCAGAGGTTTGTAATCCTACCCGTACATCAGCTACCTCATCTAAAGATGGATAATTCTTAAAAGCTGCGTAGATTGATTCGTCAGCCCAGTAAGCAATAGGTGCTCCTGGAATATTGTTGAAATTTTTACTATTTACTCGATAACGATATGAAACCGCGTTATTTATTACTGCTTCTCTCAAGAAATTTCCTTGATCTCCTCTAAGTTCTGAGAGTCGGATATATTCCCCAACTGGATCTTTGTCTTGTTTTTGAATAACAAAAGTACAAATTGGAACCGTCGCTTCTTCAAAAGCCGAATACTCTAATTGAACAAGACTAGAGAAAGAGAACTTACTAACGATATGACGACGCAACTTCTCATGACTAGATATAAACATCCACGTAAATGGTGTCATCATCCCTATGTATCCGTTTTTTGTGGCCATTTCCAGACAGCGAGCTATGAAAGAAGAGTACAAGTCGGATTTGAAATCGTTAAATTCCTCCGTTAAAAATGTTTTCAAAGAAGGATTAAACTTATTGTGGTACGGTGGATTCGTTACTACGATTTGATACTGATCAGCTAGTAGTTTCGCTTGACGTAGGACTGGTATAAGTTTGGAAATTGCAGATTGCTTTAAAGCTTCTTCATACAAATCAGCAATTTGTTGTTCTTTCAATGACTCAAGTAATTCTAAAAGAGAGGTATAGTCAATATTCGCAGGTCTAATCAATGAACCAAACTGCTTGGCATTCTCGAACTTAATAATTAACTCTTGCAAAACATCTATTTTTTTTTCATATTGAGCAAACCATTTCCATTCTTCTTCTGTTAAAGGTACAGAATCACGAATTTCGAGCACGTTACCTACTTTAGAAGTTACTTGGCGCAAGAAACGCTTATTTGTTTCTGCTGCTTTCATGTAAAGAGTAAAGTTCGCAATTTGGGCTGCCCGCCAATCAATATCACAGCCAAATAAATTGTTCTTTAGGATCAAAGATCCGATCTCTGAGCGACGATACCCTTGTTCTAAATACATTTCATAGAAATGCTCGAACGCTGCAACGAGTATATGTCCTGATCCACACGCGGGATCAATGAATTTGATTTGCTCTAAGTTATCTTGAAATTCAGGTAAAAGCTTTTTAGAGTTTTCATGCTTTAAGTAGTATGGCCATTGAGTTGATAAGTCGTTCTGTGGTTGCCACTCATCATATAGTTTTCCAACCGTATTTTCTGTCATATAATCGACAATCCAACGAGGCGTGAACAATTGAGTGACGACAGGCAAATCTTCTTTTTTAACTGCATTGTTACGTAACCCGCCAACTTGTTTCTTTTTTTCACTCATATAAAACTGATATAACCAACCGATGGATTCAACGCCAGCCTCAAAACTCTGAGACAGTCCTTCTTCTTCAAGAATTCTATCGACTATGCCACCAGGTGTTAAAATATTTTCAGGCATTCCTATCTCTGTCCAATCTTGATCGGCAGGAAACAAAAATGGCATGGAAACGCTCAATTGTTTTAAAGAGGCAATAAATAAAATACGGTATGCCTCTTCCTCTTCGTTGGCTATCTTTAATTCTTCAATTTCTGCTCCATCAACTTTCAAATGGGTATAGTTATCCATAATTTCTGGTCTACGTGTTATAGGATCACGTTCGATAATTTTCACATAATCCGGCAAGACACTATTCACTTCCATGTATCGAATCGCCATGAATCGGTTAAACCACGTATAAGCTAATTCCTCCACTAAATGATCATATCCAACTTTCTTGAGTTCATTAAAGAGCTCTTGAAAAGCTTGATAATTAGATCTTGGGTAAGCTTTTTTGTTCACTATAATTGCTTCCCCTTCTTCCTTTAGCCATTTACTAAATAGAGAAGGTTGATCACCGGTCAATCCAAGGCTCGCTAGCCTTTTTTCAACAGCAGCGCGTAAAGAATTTCGTTCTGCGGGTGCAAATCGTTCTAATGCTTTTTTATTCATGACTCATTTCTCCCTTGAACATTCATTGCGTACGAATACGTTTGGTATCTTGTCCAACCTGCATCTGTGAGCGTTTCTAAAATCAGTTCGACATCTGTATAAGCTGGATAAGTTGCTTCAAAAAGTTTCAACTCAGCAATTTGTTCAAACAATCTTCTTTCTGTCGCTTGAAAATCGAAGCGTATTTGGTTTGAAATTCTGCGGCCTTGCCATTCTAAACTGAGTCTTATTGGTCGACCTCTCATATCAGAAGAAACTGCTTCCGTTTGATAAAGAACAAAACGCGGTGTCATGGTTGTAATCAGTTGAAGAGATTGTTGTACCCTGACTTCTACCGCTCGGATGGCTTGTTGTGCTTCTATAATGACAACGGGAACGATCCGTTCTTGAGCAGAAACGCTTCCGTGCATAAAACGTGATCCGCTTCCTTTTCGAAAACGATTTAACCCTGTAGCAACAAGACACTTATTATTTAAAGGTGAATGTGTTGAAGGCAGCTCTATAGCACCAAATTCAATCCCTGGAGAAACATATGGATCATAAATTAGAAATCTCGTATTTCCTTCAACAGCCATTTCTCGTTCTGCCACTACTTTCGTATAGACTTCTGCTACTTCATCTACATAGAGATAGCCATGGTCTGCTGTTATAACAATTCGCTTTGCTTCCATTGCCTGTAATGATTTGACTAATCGCTCTAGCTCCTCTAATGCTTGATTTGTTGCGGAAAAGGCAAGTCGTTCTGTTTCCATTTTATCTCCCGACGCATCGATTACATTGTGATATAAATAAACTACTTCGAACCCTCGGACGGCTTCACGTCGTTCACTTACTTTCATTGTAACGAAATCATTTACTTTAAATGCTTTTGAAGGAGCAACACGATTTAGAATTTTTTCCCGATTAATTAATCCTTGTGTAGAATAACCGTCTATTTCAATTACTTTTTGGTTAAAGGTGAGCTCACCTTGTTGCGGCAAAAGACTCGCCATTCCTAATTGAGTGTAAGTTGGAGCGGAAGCTACCATTGCTTCCGTTGAAACTGCCATGCCAAATTTTTCTTCAAGCCGAGCAGCTAATTCTACTCCTGCTTCATATCGAAGCGCATCTGAAATGATAACGTACTGCTTCGCTTTTGACTGGAGGCGTGGCAAATGGACATATCGCTGATAGAAATCTAGTTGGTTTGTCAAACTAGGTGCAGGACCATTCAATAAGTGTGTTGCTTGTTCAGTTCGGTATTGTAGAAATTCATGTTCATACCGGAATCGTTCCAGCTCAAGCAATTGTTCAAAAGGTTCAAACCCTTGCTTCGTCGCCATGAAATTCAATTGGCGATGCAATTGATCAATGCGATACTCTTGGTCAATATAAGTTTGATATAAATCTGTTAAATTTTCTGGCTCTATTTTTATTGTTGGTAAACAACGTCGATATTCTTGTATTAAGGAAACGTATGTGTGTAAAAGCGCATATCTCTCTCTGATATCATCAAAAAGTTGAGCTGAAGTAGTTAACTGCCGAGCCTCAATAAAAGGCAACCAGGTAACAATGCTCTCATCATCACTTGAATCCTCCAGAATTCGTTCAATCAACAAATCATCAGCTTTCTTAAAGCTTTGATAAGTCCCTAGGTCGATTCGAGAAAGTTTTGCTAGCTGCTTATCAATTTCGGTTTTTCGTCCCCATTCGTCCGTCCATTCCGTCCACTGATTTCGAATTTCTTCTTTTTGTAATAGCTCTTCATAAAGTGCAGCTAATTGATTCGTTCTAGCTGTTTGGTATGACTGAAGTACTTGAAATGGGAATACACTATCCCGTAGTACTACACTGGCAATAACGATATCAATTAATTGAGGAAGTAGCTCTTGATCCTTCTGAAAATCATGCTTTAAATACTGCTCCAATTCTTGTAGTAATGCTTCATCTAAATCGAGGGAAAGTAATTCTCTCGGGAATACTAAGTCATGTTTACTGAGTAATGATTTAATAAAGGAAAGTGGTGACGGCTCACAGTTAAGAATCGAAGCAATTAACAATTTCACAGATAGAGGTTCATTGTATTGATTCATTAATTTTTCAAGACGATTTTTTCGTTTTGTGGCCTTGAAAAATTTCGGATATATAGCGATTAATTGGCGCAACTTCATTTCATCTACTTTTAGCTCTTGTGCGAACTCCATAACGTTATCCGTATGAAAGGTCACAGACATTCCTAAAAGAGAGCTTAGGGCATCGCTCTCTTTTGCTGATAATAAAGAAGGAGAATAGAGCAAAAAAGAAGTCGAGAGTTTCTGCCGTTCTACTTGCCTCTTCAATTGAAAAATGTTCTTCTCCTCAAGAAATAAAACTTCGCAAATTCCATTCATTGCTTCAGCTAATGCTTCCTTTGACCATTCCCCATCAGTATCAATCCACGTGACAAGCGCACGTCCTTTATCCGATTTCTCACGCTCGATTAAATTGTGCAGTCGTTGTAATAATTGGTCCATAGCATTCACTCCTACGTATTCAACGCAAATCATTCATATTTCCTTATTCCAAGACCATTTACAATTTTTAATGTTGCCTTAAAATTGTTCCTTGGTTTAGCTTTTTCAATAAATCTTCTTTAAGTTGGAGAACAGCAGTTTCAATATCTTCTACTGTTTCCAGTTTATTGCTTTGTTTAAAAAGAGCATTCATTGCTTCTTTTGCATGGTACGTCACAACTTTTGTTTCAGTATCGTCTTCAATTGTCTTTTGCAACAAACTGTTTAATTCATTCTGGACGTGAGGAAAGACATCATGAATCTTATTTAGCAAACTATCAAGAACTGCTCGCTCTCTTGCGTTGCTAACTTGTTCTTCTAAATTCTGAAGCACTTCTTTCGCACGTTTGATAACTTCCTTTTCCTCTTCTGTTTTCACAATTAAATCATTAATTTTTTGTTCACTTTGCCGAATAACAACTATAGCTTGGGCCCGTTCTTTTTCAACCTTCTCTTTCCAGAAAGCTTCTAATTCATTTCTTAGATTTTGCATTTTAGAAATTTTATTACCCGGAAGCTGGTTTTGATTCATTAATTGTTTAAATTGTTGAGCAGTGCTCTTCATCTGACTATTTTCTATAAGAGCACGTTCAATTTCAGATTGGTGAATTTGCTGGAACGCTATAAGCTCTTGATATTCTTTATATTGTTTGCTGGAATAGAATTGTGAAAGATCATCTAAAATCTCTCCTACCTCTTCAAACTTTTCAGCTCCATATTTATTGAACCATTCAAACTTAGCTTCTTCGCTGGACTGACGCTTATATTCCGCTATTACTTCCAAAGCGTTTTGCAAATCAGAATTACCAGGTTTAGTTTTCAAAGCTGACATTTTGATTTCAATATCTTTCAGTTTGCTTTCAAAATTATTGCCTATTAATTCATTTACTTGCTGCACAAGTGCCTCAACTGTATCTCCTGAAACATCCTCATTGTAATCAAAAGCCCGCCGTATTTTAATTTTAAATAAATTTAGTGCTTCTGTATTTAATACAGATACAAGTTCGATTAATATTTTGTTTCGTTCTGATCGCTTATCCATTAATTCAAATAAACGGTCACTCCCATGATTTAGAGCTTGTCCTTGGTATTTGAACTTGATTGTTTGGTCACCATATAAGGCAAGCAACACAGCAATGACATCACGTTCTTCCCATCCATAAGGAGCAACAGTATAACGTTCAACCATTGCTTCTACGGTAACAACTTCTGTCTTGAGTTTTGCAGAAATAAATGTCGACATATCGTGCCGGGCAGATAGAGAAAAATCTGTCAACTCGTCCCAATCATTATTAGCTAGCTTTATCCACTGTTCTCGATAAGTTTTAAAGGGCAGAGAATCAACTAAATTCATTTTTGTATATGTTTTTGTTATTAATGTCTTATAGGCATCTTGCAATCGCCCTTCAATACTGCCTGTCGTTGTTTGCCTTTCATCATTTACAAAAAAATCTGCTACCTTAACTGCTTCGGTCAGGCGTTCAACTGCTTCTCGCTCATATTCACTAGCTTCTATTTTTTTCTTTTCAACTACTGCGTTATTGTATTCTGCGCCTTGGTTTGCTTTAGCTGTACGGACATACATATCCCGCTGAATTTTTCTTCTAAATAGTTCATATACAGAATCATAAGATGCATCATGAATACGAATCCGAACTGTCCGTTCATCTCCTGATACTAGCGCATTATCTCGAGTTTCTACATTAATTCTTAGATACTCTTGCTTTCCTTCTCGGTGATTATTATAGTTTGCTTCAAAACGAGTGGTTCTTCCTCCTAGTGTTACTTGTCTTGTAGTTAGAGGAATTATTTCGCTAAATAGTTTAGTCTGAATCAACTGTTCAACTGAATTTTCATCAACGGTAATTCGACGAATTTCATCATTTGCTTTTCGTTCATCGCTCGTTAAAAACTCGTACATATTATTAATCTTTTTTGAAACAAAAAGGTGCTTCGTGAGCCGCTGAAGCGATTCTTCTACAGCTTCAGTTGTTCGGCTTAGACTCCCTTGGACATCTGGAATTAGAGCAACTGCGAGATTATCGATTTCTGCTGTAAGTGTCGTATTCTCGAGTCCGCGTAAAAAGTAAAGAATATGTAGAACTCCTAAATCCATCGCTTGTAATTTTCCTTCTCTTTCTAAGTCTCGTGCTTGTACCATCGTGTTAACAATTATCGGATCTAATTGTTGTTCAATCGATGGATAAAACTCTGCAAGGGTAACTAAATTACCAATCATTTCGTTCTTGTCTTGCAAAATTGCTTGCTGTGCAGCAGCAATGATTGTCCGTTCACCTTGAGAAGTACTTGAACCACCTTCTCCTAAATCACGAATTTTTTCAAAAATCCGTTGAAGCATCGGTATTTCATAAGGAACTAGCGGGTACATTGAAACAAATTGATCTTCATCTTTATAACCATTCGGCAGACGTGTAGTTCCTGGTTTAAAAGACAAAGTTGTTTGCAATAAGTCTCTTTGCTTTCGGTACAGATCTCGCAGTTCTATTTCCGCTTCCGGCGTCTTTTGAAGAAGTCGCTTCTTAATAACTTCATCCGTATTGCTACTAGTTAAACTAATCCTTGTTTCAAATCGTGCTTGAATTTTTGAGTAATCATCTTCTTGTCCATTTTTCGTTACGTCATTTAAACTTTTTTGTGAAGTTACAACTACCCAAACATATCCCAGTCCAATTGAACCTAATCGCTCAACGATGGTCTGAAGCTCTAAAATCAATTTAGAATCGTTTCCAATATACTGACTAATTTCGTCAATTAGAAAAACTAGACGATACCCCTCATGCTGCGAACGTGCATAATTGGCTATTAAACTTGCGATATCATCAACTGTAAGATCCAACTCACTATTAAAAAGGATTCTACCGTCTGTATCCGTGTATCCGATTGCCGCTAAGGCTTTATTAACTTTAGAAGCGTTTAATAAGACACGTTCGCGGCTATCTTCCCAAGACTTTCCGGCAATCTGTGAGTACTGATTTTTAAACTCTTCATACTTCTTTTCAGCCATCAAAAGATGTTCACCGCGTGCGATTCGAGAATATTTAGAAAGACCGATCATGACATTAAATTGGTTATATAATATTTCAGCAATTCCTAATTTACTTCCTTGTCTTGTTGAAGACTGAGCCGAAATATTAAATGTTACAGTTTGGTTATGTATAGTTGAAGCTTTAGTCATTAATTCGATTAACTCTTGATCAGTAGTTTTTTCTTTTAAGAAATCTATGGGAGTTTTTGAGATCTCATTTAATGTTACTCGCTGGTTATCTAACAAATAACTAATAATTTTCATGTAATGGGATTTACCTGATCCAAAAAAACCAGAAATCCATACAGAGGTATTCTGGCTAGGTTTTGTGAGTGTATTAATAAAATTCTGATAAAACACTTTTAACTGAGTTTCACCTTCTTCAGTTAAAACAAATTCATCTAGTTCAGTAAAACGAATTTCTTCACTATGCTGTTCTGCTTGAATGACCGCTTCGATCTTACGGTCGATATTTTTTTTAAATAAATTTTTAATCTGCATGGGTTTATTCTCCTTACGCAATAGTATAAATTTGATACTCATTTTCAGTCATTTCATGTTTACCAAATAAACTTAACTGAGTGCCATTAAATTTCCCAGGATAGAAAACAATAATTGGACGAGCATTGCCCGAAACGCTTAAACGTTTTAGTAATCCACTTGTATGAAGAAACGGATAAGCGGTTCCTGCCCCTGTCAGAAAGACAATCTCTGCATCTCCAGCGAGTCTATTAAAGGCATCTACAATAGAGACTCCGTCATCGATAGTAGGTTCAATAGCATCCATTACTGCGTCTAGGCCTTCATCTATTAATAAATCTTCAATCGCTTCCAAATCTTCTTCAAATACTGTTTCAAATACGTCATAGAGATTAACCACTGTTAACTGTTGTCTAGCTTGTAATACCAATTCGAGTGTTTCTTGAATTCCCTTTTTAACACGTTCTTCATCTTTCAAATCATATGTGAAAAGAAAGTATGGGATAATCGTCCGTTGCTGGGATAAAAAATCTTCATCCAGCAAACGGCGTTGGAGTGTCTGAAAACGCTCTTGCAAAATCTTGTTCATCTTCTTCCTCCTACACTAAAAAGTCATATGGGGGTTTTTTCGCCATAAAAGATACTACATCGGGAGAAAGCAATAAAGACTGCAGCCTGTACTTTTTCTCTGTTTTCTTCTCGAGTAATTTGCCACGGTAAAGCATTCTAAAAATTTGAATCCGGAGGCGAGAAACCGTATCATCCGACCACTGTAACTCATTAAGATGTTGTAGCTGCTTATGCTCGTAAAACTGTAAAAATTCATCTACTACCACTTCATACCGGTAAGAAGAATATTTTGGAAGAAGCCACTCAAATACAAATTCCTTCGCTAACCGATACGTCTCTAAATAGCTAAATAAAACAAGAAATGCTCGATCATCTGTACTCCCGGTTCTCAAAAGGTACAAGCCTTCTTTTCCTAGCGCTTCGGCACGTCGGTTAATCATAAGCAATCTTCTTTTTGCTCCTCGAATAGATGAATCATTGAAAATGTTTTCCTCAAGGATATAATCATGTAATTTTTTGTGGTTTGGTATATCTTCGAATAATTGGGCATATAACACTAATTCTTCTTCAAACCATTGTTCACTTGTTTGGGCTTTATATTTTATCGTCATCTACTATCACGCTACCTTCATTAATCAAAAAGATTGTTAATAAATCTTCCTTTTATAACTTCTTACTTTCCTTCAAGTATTTATAAAGCGTTGTGCGAGAAATTGAAAGTTCATTAGTAATTTCCGTAACGGCTTTATTCGCTGCATACATTCGTTTCGCCTTTTCAACCACTTCTTGATTAATTGGTTTCCTTCCACCCCTACGCCCTCGTGCTTTAGCTGCTTCGCGACTGATAGTAGTACGTTCTCTTAACAATTGATATTCCATCTCTTTAAGAGCTTCCAAAATTATAAAAAAATTTTTTCCTTCAGGCGTATTTGTATCAATATTTAAATCAACTATTCTTAAGCCTATTTGACGTTGCCTTAAATCCTCTATAACTTTAAATAACTGCTTTGTTGTTTGACCTAAACGGTCCAAACGAGAAATAATCAAGGTGTCATATGAATTCAATGATTGCAAACATTTATTA
Source organism: Planococcus chinensis (assembly GCF_020071995.1). Classification (GTDB taxonomy): domain Bacteria; phylum Bacillota; class Bacilli; order Bacillales_A; family Planococcaceae; genus Planococcus; species Planococcus chinensis_A. Next base: position 306,611 of record NZ_JABWTK010000006.1, read on the forward strand.
AGTTCCTGTTGGAATTCTCCTGGTTTTACATTTTCTTTAAAAATCGTTTCGCATCCTGCTTCTTTTAGAGTTACTTCCTGAAAGTCTAAATTATTATCGGCAATCAATGATTCTCTTGCATACCCTATGCATCTCAAGTTCTCATGGCCTCCTGAGTCAGTTATAGTTTTTAATATAAATAATTGATTTACGAACAAGATTCTAAACTTAATTATAACTTAAGATAAACTTATTTAAAATAAAAATATTATTATGAAGATTTTCTAGAATTATGGTAAAAGAAGCCTCTCATTGACCTAAAAGGCTTCTTTTCAAATTAATTATTATTTAGTAAATTGTCGTTCCCTTACCGGCTCAATCCCAAGCGCATCCAACTGCACCCAAAGACTCTCCAAAGCTTTCGCCTTATCAAAGTAAAACTCTCTTCCCCGAACTCTCCAGAACTTCCATCCTGAACGCTCCAACGATTCCTGGCGCTTCATGTCTTCTTCAAACTTCTCAGGGCCGTGCCATCTTTCACCGTCGCATTCAACAGCCAAACGGTCACGCATGCCTTCGACCACCATATCAATCCGGTACTGGCCGACTTTGACTTGAGGTGTGACTTTATAGCCTCTTGCCAAAATCATGCGAAGTACATCAACTTCAAACGGTGAATCGCATAGTTCTTCGAGGTTTTGGACTTCTGTATTCAAGCGAGTCGGATTTTGGCAATAGCTTAACAAGCGGTAACGCAAGTCCTGGGGATTCAGTTCTTCTAAATCCACTGAATGGTATAGCCTCATTTGGTTTTTCGCGCGGCTGGCGGCGACGTTGAACCGCTGCTTATCGGCATTGCCCGTCAAGGCTCGGAAGTGGCGGTTCGGTGCAGATACCATTGACAGGAAAATGATGTCCCGCTCATCGCCTTGCAGCGTATACGGATTCCCGCAAATAATTTTCCGTTCGACAAATTCACGGTCGCCGATTTCCTGGCGGATCCGGGATTCGAGCAGTTTATGCTGGTCTTGGCCAAGCAGCGTAATAACGCCGAATGTCTGGCCTTTCAGTTTCGGGTCGCGGACCATTTCTGCCATGTCGGCGACAATCGCATCGATTTCGCCTTCATTGACGTCTTTTCGGTCATCGATGACACCGTCTTTGACTTTGATTGCCAGAACCGGCGGATCGATTTTGTCTTCATCTAACGGCAAACGAAGCGGAATCATTTCGCCGCCGTAGCTCATGTCGTTCGAGAACTGAATGATTTCCGGCACGCAGCGGAAATGTTCGCGCAGCATCAGTTTCCCTTCTTTCGGGAAGGTCTGTTCCGCAATTTCATATAAGGACAAGTTGCCATCAAATAGATCGGCATTCGGGATGCCTTTCAAGTGGCGGCGCACGAGTTCCAGTACATCGTCTTGCTTGGTGCCGATCGATTGCGGACTGATTTGTTCATCGTCACCGACAACGACAATTTTCTTGCCGCGCAGGAGCACATTGATGGCGAACAAATCGCATTGGCTGCTTTCATCAAAAATGATGACATCAAACTTTTCGTTGGTCACCGGGAAGTTCTCCAGCACTTGGCTGATTGGCATAATCCAAACCGGAATGGCGCTTTGCGCGGTTTTCATTTCTTCCCGGGCACCTTGCAGGTTGCGCTGCGCCGATTTACCGCTGCCTTTGCCGAAACGTTTGATATAGGTTTTCCAGGCAGACAATGCCCGTTTTTCTTCGTCGGTGATGCGGTTGACTTGGTTTTTCCAAGTGGATGCGCTGACAATATTGCGGATCAAGCGCTTCTGTTCGATATGCTCTTCTTCCAGCTGTTTCTTCAAAAGCGTCGTATTCGTATCTTTCGTTTCATCGAGCCAAGTCTGCAATTTCTTCAATTCGAATGCTTCGAGATGGTTTTCAGGAAACTCGATTTCAGACCCGGCCGACATTTCAAGCAATTTGCCGGTCAGCGGCAATGTTTGATTGAACTGCTCCAGCAAGTTGTAGAACCGGTTCACTTTAGCTTTTGTGCGCTGCAGATCTTCCAGTTTGCTTAGCAGCTGCACCCATTTGGCATGGTCCTTTTCTTGGTAAGCCTGGACAAAATTCTGGCCAATCGGGTGCATCGTTACTTTGGCACTTAACATGGTCAATTCAGCTAAGTCCTGCTTGTATTGCGCTTCCCATGCCAGGTATTCCAACCGTTTAAGGACTGTATTAAGGTCTTTGCTCAATTGCTTAAGTTGGTCGACGGAATAGAGATTGATGTCGCCCATTCCAAAAGGAGTGATCTTCCCTTTGAACGTTTGAGCTGTATCGACTGCTTTTAAAACCAATTGCAATTCTTTCAAGCGGTCTTCTAAGAGATGCGGAAAGCGCTTTTCTTTTTCATCGATGACCGTATGGCCGATGTCTTCCATATTGCCGTTCAGCAACCGCGCCGCTTCTTTTTTGACCCATTCGTATTCCAAATGCGTATCCAGAATTTCAATGTCTTGAAGCGTTTTTACCGGTTCGCCGTTTAAGACCGGGTCTTCAAACAAGTATTTCGCTTGCTTCCCTTTCACCATAAAGAAAAGAAAGTTCGGCTTTTTGCCGTTTTGAAGCGGCTCTTTTGCAACGGTTAAATCGTTTGTTAAAGCTTCGTTGCCCTTTTCAGGCAAGTTGATCCGGTGCGTGACGAGAACATGGTACGAAGCAAATAACCGGTCAACGGCTCCGGATAGCTTATCCGTTAATGTCCGCCAGCGCTCTTCACGGTGCCCGCCAGCTCGGCAGTCGTCCATCATCGACTGGTACACTTGGTTTTCCAGCACCGCCGACATGCTGAGAAGTCCATCCAAATCCTTCTGCAGTGCTTTGATTTCGCTTTCGACGATGGGCAAGGAGTATTTCTGCAGGACGGCTTCGCCTTCTTGATTCGCTTCTTTCAAGCTGTTTTCGATTTCCATGAAAGCTGCAAAAGCAGAAGCATTTTTGAGATCGGCTTCTACAGATGGCAGGGATTGGTTGCGCAAATGAAGTTCTTCTTTTGCCGTATCGCTTTTCAGCTGCCACAATTCCTTGAAATCCACGGAGTTCAGCGGAAACTCGGCATGAAGTGCTACATTGTCCTGAATCCAGTTGTAGTGGATATCCGTTTCAGACAGGCGTTTTGCGACGTCGTATTTGAACAGTTTTTCTCCTTTGTAGGGGAGGACCGTCCCTTCTTTTTCGGCGTATTCTTTCAGCAGGTTTTTCAAGCGGGCTTCTTCGCGTTTGCTGCGGTTCAGCGCTTCTTTATCGCGTTCAATTTCCCGCTCCAGTCTTGGTACATCCAACTCCCCCAGTTTTTCGCCGATGACGCGGATTGACTGCTCGATTTCCTGCAGCGATTCACGTCCGCCTCCGAGAACCGGCACGCACAAATCGCGGATTTCCTGGGGGATCTTGTTTTTCAACACTTTTAATGGGCTTTCTTTTTGGCTCGTGATGAGGATCTTTTTTCCTTCCGACAAAAAGTGGGAAACCAAATTCGCTATCGTATGCGTTTTTCCGGTTCCAGGCGGTCCTTGCACCGTTACGCCTTGATGGCGCGATACCCGCTGGATAATGGCTTTTTGCTGTTCATTTGATTCAAGCGGGAAATACAGGTTGTTGTCGTCAAATACGCCGGTATGTGATGAAGTGTCACTTTCTTCAACAGCACTGTTTTTGATTGGTTCTCCGATAATGGAAGCAACGGTATCGGACAGTTCCAGTTGGTCAGTAGAAATTCCCTCAATGATTTGTGTGAGGTCATCCCGCAGGACCCGTGCATTTTTGATGCGCAGGGAAAGCATATGATGGCTGTAAATCGCAGGGTCCCGGTCGGGCACTTTAGTTGCTGAATCCGTTATATATTTTCCGTTCGCGTCAAACGTCTGGATAAATTGGGTGAAGAAATCAGTGAAGTCTTCTGTAATCTCCCTTTCCTGGACTTCTTTCCATAATTGATTGATCGCGCTGATGTTAGGGATAGGGATGCTAGTAAAAATCTCCCGTTCGACGGTGATTTCCTTGTCGACCAGTTTGACGGAAATGATGCCTTTGAATGCGTCCAATTCAAGTTCCACTTTGCTCGTTAAGAGCGGAGAGCGAATGGCTCCGATTTTCGGGTCCGGGTGCTGCCAAGTGAACAAGCCGGTGCCGTAGACAAATTCCAGCGTTTCGCCTTCTTTTTCAAAACGCGAAAAAAGCTCGAAAAATTCCTCGTATTTCTCCAGCGTCCGTTTTTTGATTTTGAGTTTCGTGGACCATTCTTTCCATTCCGGAACCCACTGCTCGTATGCAGCTAAGCGGTTCTCGTCATCGATGAAAAATTCCTTTTGCTGCTCCCCGACTGCCAGGTCTTTCGTTTTCATGGTTATATAGGAAGGAATCGCCGTTTCTTTCTTCGGATCAAAATTGAGCCAGTCTTTGAAAATCGGCTTTGGCGCCGGCGGTGTTTGGTCGGCTTTCGTCATAGTTGGTCTGTGAATTTCAATTAGGTTCTCACTATTGTGGCAATCGCCAAACGTAAAACAGCCTTCTAAGTTAGCCAAGTCTTCGAGCTGCCAGTTCTTTTCAAAATCCCGGTAATCCCGTACGACTTTTCCTACTAAATTATTTAATGCCAGCATGTATTCAAAAAAGTTTTTGGCTTTCTCTTTCGCTGTAATGGATTCCATCGAATACACCTCTCTTTGTCTCATTCTAACTATATAGTTCTAAAATTTTCATTAGCAATCAATTGACAATCTTAGTATGATTTTTCTTCTTTTATTCCTAATACTACCAACAAATAGGGATTTAGACAAGATGACGACTGGCCTTTAAGAAAGTTCCGATGAGGCATAAGTATTTAATATCTATTTCAATGAAGATAATAATTCTTGCAAAAACATAAATGTCCAAACAAAAACCACAGCCAGAAACCAGAACGGTTTCCAACTGCGGGAATTTCAAAGTTATTCATATAGATTCGGCAGCCACATTGACAATGCCGGAACAAATGTAATGACCAATAAACAGATGATCATCGTCAGCAAGAACGGCAACACAGCAAACGCAATGCGCTCGAACTGTACGCCGCCGACGCTTGAAGCCACGAACAAGTTGACGCCTAAGGGCGGTGTGATAAAGCCAATCGCCAAGTTGGCGACCAGGATAACGCCGAAATGGATCGGGTCAACGCCGACTGCAATAACGATCGGCAGCAGGATCGGCGTTAAGACGACGAGTGCTGAAATCGTATCGATGAACATGCCGACCACCAATAGCAAAAGGTTGATAGCAAGCAAAATGACGAGTGGATTGGTCGACAGGTTGGTCAGGTAATCCGAGATTTCGCCTGGAATCTGCTCGATTGTCATGAAGTAAGCGAACGATACCGACAAGCCGATGATGATCATCGTTGTGGCGTTGATGACGATTGCCTGGCGGAAACTTTCGTACAAACCTTCCCACGACAATTCCTTGTAGACGAATTTCCCGATGATGATGGCATAGACAACGGCCACTACTGCAGCTTCTGTCGGGGAGAAAATCCCGCCGTAGATGCCGCCAAGAATGATGACCGGGATTAATAACGCCCATTTCGCTTCCCAGAAGGTTTTGACGACATCTTTGAATTCAAAATGCGCCGCTTCGCCAGGCTCCGGCTTGTAGCCGCGTTTTCTGGAAATGAGATACGCGGTGATCAACAAGCCCACACCAATTAATAGTCCTGGAAGGATGCCAGCCAGGAACATGCTGCCGACCGATACGCCGCCGATGACGCCGTACAACACGAACGGAATGCTCGGCGGAATGATGACGCCGATTGAACCGGCAGAAGCCGCTACGGCCGATGCGAAGCCGCCATCGTATCTGCGCGCAATCATAGCGGGAATCATAAATCCACCGATGGCTGCAACCGTCGCCGGGCCTGAACCCGAAATGGCGGCAAAAAACATACAGGCAACAATTGTTACCATCGAAAGCCCGCCGGTCATCCAGCCCACCAATGCAGAGGCTAGTGCAAGCAAGCGTTTCGATACGCCGCCTTTGCCCATCAGGATCCCTGCCAGCATAAAGAACGGAATGGCAAGCAGCGGAAACGAATCGAGCGACGTGAACGCTTTTTGCGTAATGATGCTGAGCGGCAAGGTGGTCCCAAAGTAAATGGCCGTCAGCGCGGAGACGCCTAACGCGATGGCTATCGGAACCCCAATCAATAAACAAACGAATAACGTACCAAATAGAAGGGCTATCGTCATGCCGGAAGGTCGCCTCCCTTATGCATCTCGTAATCGCCTTGCCAGATTTTGATCAATTGCTGGATCAGGCGGATGCACATGCCTATGCCGCCTAATGGAATCGCCAGGAACGGAATCCACATCGGCAATTGCATGGCAGGCGTAACTTGGCCGTTGGAAATACTCGACAGCACCAAATCCGTTCCGAAATACGCTAAGAAAAGCGCCATTGCGAACCATATGGCCAGCGTGATTGTTTCCAGAATTTTTCTCGGCAAGCCTTTGAATTTGGTGATGAACGCTTCTACTCTAATATGTTCACGCAATTTTACCGCATAGCTGGCGCCGATCCATACTTGGAAAATATGTATATAGCGGGCCATTTCTTCCGTCCAGCTCGGTGCACTGGAAAACACATACCGTCCAACCACTTGCCCGAAGATCAAAACCACCATGACGACGAGCGTCAGGACTAAAAACGCTTCTTCCGCTTTTTCAAACTTCTTGATCATATCCACACTTCCTTTCAAAAACGAAGAACCAAGGAAATGCTTCCTTGATTCTTCAGCTGTGGTGTCTTATTATTCTTCATTTGCGGCAAGGGCCTGGTCAATCAAGTCTTTGCCGATTTGGTCTTCGTATTTTGTGTAAACGGATTCTGCAGCTTCACGGAATGCGTTGCGCTGTTCGTCCGTCAAGTCGTTAATCTGCATGCCTTCTGCTTCCAGTTGTTCCAAAAATTCTTTGTCTTGCTGCTGCGCCAATTCGCGCTGTTCGCTGCGGAATTCTTCAGAAGCTTCCATGATCAAGTCCTGCAAATCTGACGGCAAGGTGTTGTAGAAGTCGTTGTTCACTAGCAATGCAGTAGCTGCATAGACATGCCCTGTCAGCGTCAGGTAATCCTGCACTTCATAGAATTTGTTTGTGTAGTATAAGGAAATCGGGCAGTCCATCGCGTCGTAAGTTCCTTGCTGAAGCGCCGTATACAATTCACCGAAAGCGAACGGTGATGCGTTTGCACCAAATGCGTTAAACGTATCGGTGTGCAGCGGGCTTTCCAATGTCCGCATTTTCAGGCCTTGCATGTCTTCCGGGGCGTTAATCGGCCCTTCGTTGTTCGATACATGGCGGAAGCCGTTTTCGCCAAATACCAGCCCTTTGATGCCGTTGTTTTCCAGGTCTGCAAGTAGTTCTGTTCCCAGGTCGCCATCAAGTGCGCGATAAGCGGCTTCATTGTCGTTAAATAGGAACGGCAAGTCGAACACCTGGAATTTCTCATTGAACGACGCCATTGCCGCAACTGCTGGAATCGTCATCTCGACGTTTCCGAGCTGCACCGCTTCAATCGCTTCACGGTCAGAGCCGTAAAGCTGGCCATTCGGATATAGTTCCACTTTCAAGCGGCCATCCGATTCCGATTCCAATTTTTCTTTAAACGCTTCCGCTGCAACATGGGAAGATTGCTCTTCCGGCACCAAATGCGCCAGACGGATGGTGAACGTTTCTCCGCTTGACTCGCCGCCCTCTGAAGTTGAGCCGCCGCTGTCCGGACGGCCGCATGCTGATAGGATAAATAATGTGATAAGTAATAATCCGAGTAATTTTTTCATAGATCCTCCCGTGTGATGTATTTCAGCAACCGGTATTCAATATTGTTCAGATGGATGGCCAGTTGCTGTTTGGCCTCCTGAAAATTTCCCTGTTCAATCGCTTCGATAATCGCCAGATGTTCGGCATAAGCTTTTTCTGAACTGCCGGCAATCGTGTCCGATACCAGCATAAACGCACGGCTCCCGCCGGTATTGGTGCCTCTGATGATGTCTTTCAAGCGCCTGTTTCTGTGATTGCTGCACAATAAAGAATGGAAATCCTGGTCCAAATCCATAAACCGGACAAAATCTTTTTCATGGATCGCCTGCCACTGAAGGGCGACGTTTTCTTTCATCTCCACTACGACACGCTCTTGATCTGCTTTCGACCATTCCTGAAGTCCGTGAATTTCCAGCAATCTCCGAAGCTCCATAATTTCTTCGACATCCTGCCGGGTAAATTCGGCGACCACTGCCGGCCTTGGTTGCTTCAACTCGATAAGCGCATCAACAGCCAGTCTTTTCAATGCTTCCCGCAAAGGAGTCCGGCTGATGCCCAGTTCCATTGCCAGCTTTTCTTCCGGCAATTCGTCGCCGGGCTTCAATTCTCCAATCATGATCAGCTTCTTGATGTATTCATAAGCTTGTTCGGCAAGTGTGACTTTTTTCGCTATCTTCTCCATAGTTCCTCCTTCCTACATAAATAATCGCTACAGTGTATACTGTATACATTCAGTATATGGGAACACCTGAAAGATGTAAATCAAATTTTCGGAATTAATTGATTTCACAAACAACTTTAGTTTTGCTGGTAAAAAATCAATTTAATTTTTTCAGCTATAAAACCAATCTTGTGATGTGATTTCAAGGCGTCTTCGCTACAATAAAAGAAACGGACAAATGAACCGGATGCAGAAAAATTTCGCAGAGCCTGTCATAAGGAGATAGCAGATTGGAAACCCTATTAGTTTTTAGAAGTTCATTCTCAAATAAGTTTTGGAAAATCACCGTCGCCGACACTTCGTTCGCCGTCAACTATGGAAAAATCGGTACAGCGGGCTTCGTTAACGTCAAAGATTTTCCGACGCCGGAAGTCTGCAAAAAAGAAGCCCACCGCCTGATCCAGTCCAAGCTGAAAAAAGGCTACCAACCGGCGGTGTCGACAGATCCGCTCATCAAAGAAAGCGCAATGACTGAAGTGTACTTTTGGCAATTGCTCGACCGCTGCAAGGAAAAAGGCGACGATTCAGAGGAACAGATGGAGTGGCTCGCTTCCCAATTGGCTAAAGGGCCCGTGATTGATATTCTGGGTTTTGACTCGATCTTGAAAAAACATTACAGCCAGTCTTATACCTCGGATTTGTGGGCCGCTGCCTATATTGCCATGGGCGGCTGTTCGGACGACTGTTTTGATTATTTCCGGGCGTGGCTGTTGTACCTCGGGAAAAACACGTATTATGAAGCCATTGAAAATCCGGAGACGCTCCTTCCCTATTTCGGACTTTTGCAGGAACAGGAGGAAATCCCGCAGCTGGAAGAATTCTTAATGGTTGCTTGTGAGGCGTTTGAAGAGAAAACCGGCCGGGACATGGAAGATTATTGGAAGCTTTACGAGCAATTGATGCAGGACGATGAGCCGGATCCGGAAATTGACTTCGATTGGGATGAAGACGATGAAGAAGGGCTGAGCCGCATGTTTCCGCAGTTATGGGCAGCTTTTGGAGAGAACCCATTATAAAAGCATCAGAAAAGGGAAACAAAGCATCGAGCTTTGTTTCCCTTCAGGCTGTCGAGAAACTCTCTCGACAGCCTGTTTTTTTGTTTATTTTACTACTTTTCCGATGTACACTAAAAGAAAATGAAGGAGCGAGGTCTCATGATTGGTCCCGTCAAAAACCATCGTCATGA
>NZ_JABWTK010000067.1 GCF_020071995.1 Planococcus chinensis
CCCATTGCGCAAGCAAGTAAGATCCCTCAAAGACGATGAGGTAGATAGGTTCGGGGTGGAAGCGCGGCGACGCGTGCAGCTGACGAATACTAATCGATCGAGGACTTAACCAACACAGTTGTTTTCAATGTCGCATATCCAGTTTTGAGGGCGCAAGCACTCCTGTCCAGTGATGATGGCAAAGAGGCCACACCCGTTCCCATCCCGAACACGGAAGTTAAGCTCTTTTGCGCCGATGGTAGTTGGGGGTTTCC
>NZ_JABWTK010000068.1 GCF_020071995.1 Planococcus chinensis
GAATCCTTCTCACGAATTATGAATATGTAGGAACTGGGGGAACTTCTGGGGGAGCTTTTTGAAACAGCCCACCAAACCCTTACAGTGCAAAGGGTTTTCGATACTATTGAGTACTACTCACGTTAATAAAAGTGCTTAGTAAACGATAGTATTTAAAACCCTGAAAACCTTGTTAAATCAACGGTTTCAGGGTTTTTTATTTGTTTTCTGCTTTGTGGAATATACTTTAATCC
>NZ_JABWTK010000069.1 GCF_020071995.1 Planococcus chinensis
TGTCGCATATCCAGTTTTGAAGGCGCAAGCCGCAAGTTTTTTTCAAAAAAAAGCTTGCAATACCAGGTAGACTTGGTATAATAAAACTTGTCTTTCAAAAACAATCCAGTCCAGTGATGATGGCAAAGAGGCCACACCCGTTCCCATCCCGAACACGGAAGTTAAGCTCTTTTGCGCCGATGGTAGTTGGGGGTTTCCCCCTGTGAGAGTAGGACATTGCTGGGC
>NZ_JABWTK010000007.1 GCF_020071995.1 Planococcus chinensis
TATATGCGCTACTACAACGAAGACCGGATTCTCGAAAAATTAGGCTACCTGGCACCCAAGGAATTTGGGGCGCAAGCAGCCTAATAAAGGTGTTTTATATGTGTCTCAAATCGCTATGTCAGTCTAGGCCTGATAAAAGTCTTCTATTAAATTCTCCTTTATTGGGTTGCAGATTCCTGCTTCCCTTCTTCTTTTGCCGCTATTTGCGCTGGAACCCCAAGGACCGTCGTAAATGCCTTCACATCTTCCAGTACGGCAGACCCGGCACGGACAACGCTCCACTCGCCAACCTGCTTAGTAGGAACGATGCTTGCCCCTGCCTCGACCAATGCACCCTCATCAATCGTTGCCACACCCGCCACCGTAGCACCGGGTGAGATATGGACGTAGTCGCCGACTGCACAATCATGTTCCACAACAGCCCGTGAATTGATGATGGAATGGCTGCCAATCTGCGCTTCTGCATTAACCACTGCACCGGGCATCACCACAGTTCCTTGGCCAAGCACTGCACTTGGGCTGACGATTGCACCTTTATGAATAGCAGTCGCATATTGATCATCACGCAACCCGAGAGATTCAACAATCTTTCGCCTCACCGCATTCGCGCCGATGGCCACAATCACTTTCGCTGATTCCTGTTCGATCAAAGAATGCACTTCCAAAACGGGGCCAAACCAGCAGCCGGATTCTTTGAAAAGTTTGCTGTACTTGTCGTCGAGTTTGGCGATTACTTGATGGCCGCAGGAAGCCAGATTGTCCGTGATGACGCGGGCGTGGCCGCTGTCACCGATCAAGATGATGTTCATAGTCATTCCCCCTAAGTCAGCCGATCCCTTATTTCTTCATAACCCCAATTACCCGTCCGTTGATCCGGACATCTTCGCTTCTCATCAAAATCGGTTCATATGCCGGGTTCTCAGACACCAGCAAAATATCGTTGCCCATCGGCATGTATTTTTTCATCGTCGCTTCTTCGGCAATGACCGCGATGACAATATCGCCATTTGATGCAGAGTTTTGTGCATTAACAATGACAAGGTCTCCTTTATCGATGCCTGCTCCGGTCATGCTGTCGCCGGTAACCGTCAGCGCAAACGTCTCGCGCGGCGACACGAGCCATTCACGCGGCACGTAGTAAGAGGTTTCGTAAGACTCCGCAGCAAGCGATGGCAGGCCCGCTGCGACGTTGCCAATCAGCGGAACAGCGGCTTTCTCGTGTACTTGGAGTTGCACGTCACTGCCTGCTTCACTTACTTCGATATCTTCTGCCGAATCCACATCGATTGCGTAAGTGTAGTCCCGGCCGTTCTTTAAGTTTTTATAAAGCCGGCGATTTTTCATTTCCGGCAGAAACTGCGGCCGGCATTTCGGCAAGTCCTGCACTTCTTCTCCGTTGCGGTCGATGATTTTCAGTTCCAACCCGTCTGTCGCAATGCCGTAAAATGCCCGGCTGTCAGCCTCCAAATACGATTTTAGCTGGACCAGCGCTTCGTCAATTCCGCTCCCGAAGTGCTTTACTTCTGCAATGATGTAAGGCCGCGCTTCACCTGCCGTATACACCATCACCGCAATGTCGCAATACCCTTTTTTGGAGAACTGCTGGACCCCGAATTCAAGTTCCATCAATTCATACGGATAGCCGTACGTTTCCCGCAGTTCCCTCACAAGCCACTGGCGGATGACTTCTTCTTTGGAATGCAGATCCACGAGCTGATCCGTCAGCTGATAATCGGTCATTGGAATCGATTCAAACGGCTTTAAAGATGCGTCTTTCTTCATCCGCAGATGCTTGCGGTTGATTTCCTTGATGAACTTGGACGGCTTTTTCACTGAAGACATATACAGCAGTTCGTTGGCCCGGGTCATGCCGACATACAATAACTTCCGTTCATCCGACTCCAATGTTTCCTGGTCTTCCGCATCTGCGTACCGGTCCGGCGGAATCAGTCCGCTGTTCAAATCGATCAGGAAAATCACTTTGAACTCCAGCCCTTTGATCGAATGCATCGTCACGAGCTTCACCCGGTCGGATTCAAAATCCGGTTCACTGTTCTGCAGGATGTCACTCGGAATGCCGGCCGCGTTCAACCCCGACGCCATGCTTTCAATATGGCGCTTTTCCCGGGCTACGACGCAGATTTCCGATAACGCATAATCATTCTGAAGCATTCGGATTTCCTCAATCAAAAACTGCAGCTGCTGCTGAGGCGTCAGGAAAAACCGGTAAATCGGCGGATGGCCATGGCGGTCAATCAAAGCGGGTTTAACAAAATCGACGTTCGTCCGAATACTTTCGTCCGCTTCGATAAGATGAAATGCTGCTGTTGAAATTTCCGTCGTCGTCCGGTAGTTCTTGCTCAAAGCGCGCGACTTCCCGCTCATGTCATAGCCAATCGACGTATAAGGACGCCCTTTCCCGAGCCACGACAGCGGATAAATGCTTTGCGTATTGTCCGCCACAAACAACAGCGACGAATGGTCTTTTTCCCGGTACAGCTCTTTTAGGAACAGCAGCTGTACACGCGTCAAATCCTGGCTTTCATCAATCAAGATATGGGTGTAGGCATGGAAACGGCTGCGCCGTACTTCTTCCAGTGCATACAGATTCATCTGCTTGAACGTCGTCAGCCCTTCTTTTTCAAGCAGTTCTATAAAATGGATGTACACATCGAAAATGGCAGCCCGCAGCTTCGAATTCTTCAACAATTTCTGCGGCGTTCCGCCGTCTCCTGAAGAACGCCCGACGCGGTCTGCTGCCTGGTAGGTTTCCACATCCGTCATCGCACAAGCCAAAATCCATTCCACTTCATCCAGCAGAAACTTGCTGTTTTTCGGTGTCAGCACTTTGACATCCGGATAGGATTTCTTCACGTGATGAATCGCCAGGACCATGAGTTTGTGCATTTTTTCGAAAGGAGCAATTTCCAGCTTCTTATTCAGCCGCTTCTGATAGCGCATAAACTCTTTATACATTAAGCTGTCGATGTTCGTAATATCCACTTCCGCGTCCGAAGAAAACAACTGGGCGGCCGACAATTCATCTTCATCCGCCAGCCGTGCATACTGATGCTTTATATACTGAAGCAATGTTTTATTATAAGTGACCAGCAAGATCCGGTCATCGTCTTCATGGCAATAATGGTCTTTCAGGAAATTAAGGCGGCGAATCGCTACGGTCGTCTTCCCTGACCCCGCTACACCTTTTACGAGCATCGGGCCAGTCGGTTCCAGTTCTACGATTCTGCGCTGTTCCACGTTCAATTTCATGCTGACACCTCCGCATTACTTACAAGTTCTACCTTTATTCTATGAATATTGTCGTAAAATAGCAAGTTGATTTCTGAGTCTTCAGAATCCGGAGAGGCCGTGTCTATTAAAAATATTTTAGGTCTTTAATAAAACAAAACCCGTCGGGCGATTTGCTTCATCACCGGACGGGTCTATTCATGTTCTGGCATAATTCTTTATTCTTCATTTCGCCTTTCCTTTTAAACTCTTACAGCAACAGCAACAACACAGGAATGGTGACAATGCTTGCAAGCGTACTGACAAACATGGCGCTTGAAACCATATCAGGGTTCATTCCGAATTTAATGGCGAGCAGGGTCGTTGTCGCAGCTGTTGGTGTAGCAGCACCTATCAATAGCACTTTTGCTTCCAGTGCCCCTGTTGGATAGATCAAGAGCAGCAATGCATAAGCAAGTGCCGGAAAGGCGATTAATTTGAACAGTGTCGCCGTTCCGATAAACTTGATCACGCTCTTCAACTGGATTGAAGCAAGCGTGATGCCGAGCAGTGTCAACATTGTAGGAATCGATGCCTGCCCAAGCAGCCCGGTCGCATTTTCAATGGCTCCCGGTACCGGTATGCCGGCGATTTTCAGCAGGAGCGCTAAGAGGATAGCGCTAAATCCGGGCATCCGCACCACGGTCAAAAGGATATCTTTTTTCGGGACTTGCGCATGATTGGAGGCATAAAACACTCCGGCTGAATTCATCAAAAGAGACTGCATGACCAAATAGATAATTCCGATTGCCACCCCTTCTTCCCCAAATGCAAAAAGGATGATAGGCAGCCCATAATTCCCGGCATTCGGAAATCCCGAAGCCAGCATCAAGGTATTTTGGTAAGCTGTATCCCAGCTGAAGATTTTCCCGGCTATGTAGACAAACAACGCAAATAACAGAAATAAGGCAAACGCAAAAAGGACAATCCGCCCGAGATCCGCCATATCCATTTCAGAAGTCGATACCGAATAAAAGAACAACGCAGGGCTAAAAACATAAATTGACAAATCGGAGACCGACTTCGAATTGATCGACATGTATTTGCCAACGATAAAGCCGACACCCAACAATAGGAAGACCGGCAAGACAACATTCAAAATTTCTGCAATGACCAATTGAGCTCACATCCGATGCTAATCTAGGAAGGCTTCTTCCTTAATCATTAAGTTTACGGAAAGTTTCATAAAAAAACCAGTCAGCCTTCAAGGCTCTCGTATTTAGCAGCACCCGCTTCACTTCCCTGTAAAGGACAATCAATAAAACCCGCCTAATAAAAGACGGGCTTCATCATATTCTTTCTATAAATACATTGTATGCGGATGAAGGGAGTCGAACCCTCACGGTGTTTCCATCACTAGACCCTGAGCCTAGCGCGTCTGCCAATTCCGGCACGCTATAGAATAATTATAAATCCAGTTTCTTTAAACTTTCGGGTTCTTGGACCGATTCTAAGGCAATCGCCGTTGATACCTCGACAAGCATTGGAATTTTGCTGATAGCGTCTTCCGGATAGATGGAAACCAATCCGGTCCGGTCCACTTTATTCCAGGCATGGTTTTTTTGTAAAAAGTAAGCGATGGTTCCGTATAAAAAATAATAGGTATCCAGCATGCGGTAAGTTGGATATTCAAAAATCGAAAAGATGAAAATTTTGGCGTAATCGATTACTGAATATCGATGGCCATAACGGACCGCAATCCGGTAAGAAGTCAAGCGCAAGCTGATCTGCAGGACTGCTGTCATGATTAAGAGAACGAGCGTCAGACCGACAAGATTGCCGGTAAAAACCGAAATAACCAGCAGGAACGTAGTGATGATGCCAACGCTGCCGGGCAAAAGCGCATCTAATATCATGAACATGACCAGTTTCCAACCTAAATTGTGGATTTTTTGCTTGTTGTAGATTTTTAGCGAATCCAAAAAGCCTTTTTGCCATCTGACGCGCTGCTTAGATAAGTTCTTGAAATCCGCCGGGACTTCTGTATAGCATTGGGCTTTCGGGACAAACAACATGGTGCAGTTTTTGTATTTCTGATGGATCAGTCTTTGAAAATTCAGTGTGATTTCCATATCTTCTCCGATGGTTTTTTTGTAGCCGCCTACTTCAAACATCGCATAACTTCTAAATGCTCCGAATGCTCCTGACACGACGGACATCAAACCATACTTCGATTGCACCAGCCGCTTGACGTAGAATGACATCATATAATCCGACAGTTGGTATTTGACCAGCCCAAGCCCTTTAAATTTCGGCTTGCCTTTTTTGTACATTTGCCCGACATGCACCATTCCGCCGGTCGCAATGACAAGAGGGTCTTGCATTGCCTCATTAATATGTATGAGGGCGCTTTTTTCCAGGACACTGTCTGCATCAAGTGTAATGATGATATCCCCTGCGGAGTGGTCAGCTCCAGCGTTCAAGGCGTCCGCCTTTCCGCCGTTCACTTTGTCAATGACATTGATATGAGGATACATAGCAGAACAATATGTGGCCTTGACGGATTCGTAAACCAGTTTATTCATTGCTGGAAGTTCACATTCCTTGAGGTGCAGCAATTGCTTCAGCAAGTCGATGGAGTCATCTTTCGAACCGTCATTGATAATGATCAGCTGGTAATTTTCGTAGTCCAAGTTGCGGAAGCCGTCCAAACAACTTTTCAGCACCATCGCTTCGTTATAGGCTGGTACCAAAATCGTCATTTTTTGTTGAGGAATATCCTTGCGGATTTTCTGGTCATGCTTAGAAAGCTTTACAGAAAGAAACATGTACATTAATTGTATTGAAAAAAATATCGCAAAGAGCACCAAACCGGTATATAGCAGAATCTCCATTTTCCCCACTCCTAAGTATGTTTTATTTTTTGTAATACTTGATCCAATCCACAAGCAGCTCTTTCGGAAATCCCGTAGCGCCATCCGGTTCCCCTACCCAATCGCCTCCCACCCCCGTATTGATGAACAAATACATCTCTTCATTAGGGAAATGGGCAGCGGCCGTGTAAACCGGAGCGCCGTCAATGAGGAAAGTGATCCGGTCTGGATGCCACTCGACTCCATACGTATGAAAATCCCGGGTCAAATCCGGCTTTTCCGCAAAACCGTATGTCTTTGCGTAAATCCCCCGATTATCGTAGTGGAGAGTCGACCACGCTTTGTCCGGCTCCTGGCCCAATATTTCGACGATATCGATTTCCGGAAACTCTTTGCCGTTGTTCGTCCAAAGCCAGATAGCAGGCAGAAGTCCGGTTCCAGAAGGCATTTTGGCCCGCACTTCGATTTTCCCTTGCTGGAAAATCACTTTTCCTTTTGTTGTCACTGCACCAGAGGTATAAGGCATCTCTTCAGACCATTCTTCTTTTGTTGTAATTTTTAATAGCCCATCGCTAACGCCCACATTCCGGGGAGTGTAATGCTGTTTCCGGTTGCCGTGCCCAAAAGCGTCATCCAGAACATTCCACGAATCCGGGTTCAATTCAGTGCCATCAAAATCTTCCTGCCAGGCAATTTTCCAGTGCGCATCCGCTTCAATTTTCCCCATTACCTCCTCGTTCCTTCCAATAAGGTTTTCGAGTTTCTGATCTACCGCCGTATCTTCCGGCGTGCAATACAACATCACCGAAGTGCAAATCATGTGAACGATCTTTTCCATTTAAAAACCCACCTATTTTCTTGATTTGATAACATTTTTTCTTTTAATCCTTTAAACCGAAACACCAACCAAGCTCACAACCTGTGCGATTTATTGAAATTTTATTATTTTGGTGGTAAAAAACACATCCTTTAGTCATGTAATTAATTTTTATACAATTTATCATTTAACTTTTAATAGGTGAATAGTTATATCTAATCAACTATTTTCTCAATTTATAGATAAATTAGAATTTTCAATGCCGTTTGATTAAAAGAAAACAAAAAAAGAAAACCGCCCTGCATCCTCTTGAAAAAACCCAAGAAGTACAGAACGGCTGTATATTGATATATAGCTATATATGTTTTTGCCTTCAATAACCCTTTAAAAGAATTAGTTGCCTTTAAATGTTTACTTTATGTTTCATTCGGGTATACAGTCGCCGATTACCGGATTAGAAGGATGAAGAATATAATATTCTTTCAGTACATCTAATCCTTTAATGATTTCCTCCAAAACCCATAATCTGGGTAATTCTAAGTAAAACGACTGTGAAAATCAAATTTTTATCATATAGGAGTATTTTCCTCTTTGCTCTTCAAAAAGGTTCAAATTTGCACAAATGCTGTCATTTGCAGTATGCCCTGACCTTGGTGGAAGAAAAGAACTTTACAAAAGCTGCCAAGAAACTTCACCTCGCGCAGCCTTCGCTAAGCTACCAAATCACCAAACTCGAAAAGGATCTGGGCGTCCAATTGTTCATCCGCGAGTACAACGAAGTGGTGCCCACTTACGCTGGCAGTGTCTTTGTGTCCTATGCCATCAATATCCTCAACCAGTACCGCTACCTAAAAAACGAAATCACCGATATTTCCGAGTTGAAAAAAGGAGAATTAACGATCGGCAGCCTGGTCAGTGCAGGAGCCCATCTCCTGCCGAACGCCATCTCCGCTTTCCGGAAAGAATTTCCGGGCATCGAACTTAAACTGGTGGAAGACACAAGCCACGAACTGCAGGACATGGTCGCCAGCGGAAAAATCGAAATTTGCCTCCTTTCCTTGCCGATCAAAAACCATGGCATCGAAACGGAAAATATTTTAAAAGAAGACATCTATCTGGCGGTTCCCCCGGACCATTGGCTCTCGGCGTATCAGGAAGTGGAACTGTCGATGTGCAAGGAAGAGCCTTTTATCGCGTTGAAGAACACCAATACGTTCCGCACTCAATCGGATGAGTTGTGCCTGGAAGCCGGGTTCGTCCCGAACATTGTCTTTGAAAGCACTAACATCAACACTTGCCAGTCGCTTGTACTGGCCGATATCGGCATCACCATCGTCCCGAAAATGTTTTTGGACGAATCGGAGCTCAAGGAAAAACCGAAATATGTGCCCTTCACGATCAACGGCAAACGGCTCATGCGGACGCTCGTCGTGGGCTATAAAAACATCGGCTATGTTTCCAAAGCGTCACGTGCATTTATCGAGATTCTGAAAAGCATCAGCGAATAAAAAATCGTCCGGCGATTCCACAATCACTGGATGGTTTTTAGGGAACAAAGCGGCTTCCCAAATTTAATATTTGTAATATTCCGAACTCCGAACAATTTGTGATAAAGTGAATCTAACATCTCTGTGCTTACATAATTTTTCATCATTATCCGAATGGGAGGAAAAGGAATGGCACAAGACATTTTGAAAACCTTGGAAGACCGCGGCATCGATGTACCGGAACACCACGTAGACATGCTGGTGAATCAGTGGGCAGCTTTTCAAAAGCTACGTGCAACAGTAAACCAGGAAGAGCTCGCTGATTACGACATTGGTTTGACTCATGTTCCAGGAGGTGATGGGAAATGACGCAGGAATTGGCAGCAAAATCGATTGGGGAACTGGCCCCGCTTTTGAAAGACAAAGAAATCTCCCCTGTTGAGCTGACGGAAGCGGTTCTGCAGAATGTCGAACAGTACGACGGACAAGTGAACGCCTATATCGAAATACAGGCCGACCAGGCAAGACAAGCTGCGCAGACAGCCGAAAACGAAATGGCTAATGGCCAGTACCGCGGTCCACTGCATGGCATTCCGATGGCGTTGAAAGACATTCTGTATTTCAACGGGGAAACCGCGACAATGGGCTCTGAAATCCATCGCCATTTTGTTCCGGAGTTTGATGCAACGGTCGTTGCGAAATTGAAAAGTGCAGGCGTGGTTTTTACCGGCAAACTGAATATGCACGAGTATGCCTGGGGTGCGACCACCACCAACCCCCATTTTGGCGCGTGCAAAAACCCCTGGGATCTCAGCAAAATCCCCGGCGGTTCAAGCGGCGGATCCGGAGCGGCAGTTGCAGCCGATATGGCCATTGCGTCACTTGGCACCGACACGGGCGGATCAATCCGGATTCCTGCGGCCAGCTGCGGCATTATCGGCTTGAAGCCGACGCACGGCAGAATCAGCAAATTCGGCTGTTTCCCGCTGGCCTGGAGCCTTGACCATATCGGCCCCATGACCAAGACCGTCCATGATGCAGCCTTGCTGCTGGAAACTTTGGCGGGTTATGATCCAAAGGATCCGACATCCGTAAACAAACCGGCACGAAGTTACAGCACGCTCCTATCCGAAGACTTAAAAGGCGAAGTGATCGGCATTGATGAAGATTACTTTTTCCGCAATGTCGACAAACGAGTTGATGAAGCGGTGCGCCAAGCGCTGAGTGAACTCGAAAAACTCGGGGCACGGATCGAACCGGTCAAAATCCCGTCTCTTGCCCAGTCCGAATATGCTGAACTGGTCACCATCACATCCGAAGCCAGCGCCATCCACCACAAAAACCTGTTGGAACATCCGGACAAATTCGGGGAGGATACACGCTTCCTGCTCGAGTTCGGTGAGTTGGTGACAGCCGTCGACTATTTGCAGGCTCAGCAGATCCGCCGGAAATTAAACAATGACTTTGCCCAAGTCTTTAAACGGGTCGATGTCCTCATCAGCCCGACTTTGCCGTTCCTTCCGCCTCTGATCGGCGACAGCACCGTCGACATCAATGGCCAAGTGCTAAGCTTCCTTGATGAAGTGATCCGCTTTACAGGACCCGGCAACTTGACTGGCCTCCCTGCTTTAAGCATCCCTTGCGGCGTCCGCGACGGTTTGCCGGTCGGCCTGCAGATTATGGGCCCTGCCTTTGAAGAAGAGAAAGTGTTGAATGTAGCCTATGCACTCGAAAAGCTCCAGCTCATGAAAGGCCAAAAACCCGAACTCGTTAAAACCGCTTCCCTTTAAACCAAACAAAACCCATCCGATGAGTGGATCATCTGGATGGGTTTCTTTTGTTCTGCCTATATCAATAACCGTTCGGATAAAAATAAAGCCCGCCCCATAGCAAGACGGACTTTCCGTAATTTTTCTGAAAATGCGGATGAAGGGACTCGAACCCCCACGGTGTTTCCACCACTAGACCCTGAACCTAGCGCGTCTGCCAATTCCGCCACATCCGCCGGATTAAAGAACACCACTAAATTTCTCTAACCATAATATGTGAATATTATGCCTTCGGCGCCCTTAAAATGTCAAGCATCTCTTAAAATGCAAACAATGAAAAGTCGATAAGACCATTTTAACTGGAGAATGGGCAATCAATTTATTATCTGCTTTTTCAATGCCTCCTTAGCTGCCTTCATCTATAAGCCCTTTTTGCAGCAAATCTCATCTAATTCTGAACTGGAAAGAACATTTCCGTTAAACCAAAATCAATATATTCATAATATTCTGATTTTATTGTATTTTTTTGATGTCAGCTGTGCTAAAATGAAAAGAACATAAGTCCGTTCGCTATTTAAGCTTTACATACTTTTAGAAGTAAATTCGATTAAAGAAGATTACTTAATGGTTATGAAGTCTATTTACTCGTCACTTTTAATTTCCTGTCCCTCCAACAACACTATGAAAGGAGCAGTTAAAATGGCAAAGCAAATGCCAGAAAACGTGTCTAGTTCCCAGCAGCCAAATGCGATCAACATTCCGCCGGCAGACCCAGCTCAAAAACAGCCAAAGGCTGCGGCAACAACCGCCGCTATGAATAATGCACCAACAACCAACAGAGCACCAAGAGCCCGGAATGGACAAAACCGAAAACCAGCCACTTTGGTCCCGGTTCCTCCGCCTGATGACACCTTGCTGAAGTCTGTGGAAGATCGGCTAGGCGACACCGCTGATTTTTACACGATGAACCAAAAACAAACAAAGCGTCTTCTTGCGTGGAGCGTTACGATGATGGTTGGGGGTCTGGCAGCATTAGGAGCTGCATGGACATACTTCTTTTTATATGGCATTCCTATCCTGCCTTTGGCCGTTCTCCTGAACGCACCTGCTATTCTTCTGTTACTAATCGGTGCATCATTTTTCGTCATGCATCATAGAACGATTCGAAAGGGCAATGAGCTGCACAAAAGACTGGCTGCTATTCAAGATACGCTGCTATCGGTGGCCATCACCAAAAACATGAGCGATCCTTCAGCCAAGGCACAGGCAGAGACCCTGTTAATCGACAGGTTGACCAGCAGAAACAAAGAGTGATTTTACGGCGGCCGCCAGACAAATTCTATGCCATGTTTCAATGAAAGCTACAGAAATGGCAGGGAATTTTA
The DNA here is from genome assembly GCF_020071995.1 of Planococcus chinensis. Lineage (GTDB taxonomy): Bacteria > Bacillota > Bacilli > Bacillales_A > Planococcaceae > Planococcus > Planococcus chinensis_A. Next base: position 11,560 of record NZ_JABWTK010000007.1, read on the forward strand.
AGAACTCACCATTTTAAACGTCAAAACAGCTGTCCTAAAAGTCGATTGACTTTTATGGACAGCTGTTTTTGTTTTACTTTCTATTGTACGACTCCTGCAATTTCCGCTCAAACAACTCCAACAGTTTATCCCGCAACTCCGGACGCTGCAAGGCAAATTCAATGGTTGTCTCAATAAAGCCATATTTCTCACCGACGTCGTAGCGGCGACCGTCAAATTCATATGCATGCACAGGCTGCACACCGTTCAGTTTCTGGATGGCATCGGTCAATTGGATTTCCCCGCCTGCCCCCGGCGCCTGTTCCCCGAGGAAACCAAAAATCTCCGGCGTCAGGATATAGCGTCCCATGATGGCATAGTTGGACGGCGCAGTTCCAGCTTCCGGCTTCTCGACGAAACGGTCCACTTCGATCAGCTTCCCGTCGATGGAAACCGGATCGATGATGCCGTAGCGGTGCGTCTCGTCCTCCGGTACTTGCTGAACGCCGATGATGCTGTTGCCGGTGCCATCAAACTGCTTCATCAATTGCGCCAGGCACGGCTCATCGTTTTGGACGATATCGTCTCCGAGCAGCACGGCAAACGGCTCGTCGCCGATAAATTTACGGGCGGACCAGATGGCGTGCCCGAGCCCGAGCGGCTGCTTTTGGCGGATGTAGTGGATTTCCACATTTGATGTCTGCAGCACCGAATCAAGCATGTCCACTTTCCCTTTTTCGCGCAAAGTCGCTTCCAGTTCAAAGGCATGGTCGAAATGGTCTTCAATGGCGCGCTTGCCTTTCCCGGTCACGATGATGATGTCTTCAATCCCCGAAGCAATCGCTTCTTCGACAATGTACTGAATCGTCGGCTTGTCGACAATCGGCAGCATTTCCTTCGGCATCGCTTTGGTCGCCGGCAAAAAACGGGTGCCGAGCCCCGCCGCCGGAATGATCGCTTTTTTGATTGGCATATGCCTTACCACTCCTTATTTCACAGCTTGTATTCCGCTTCTGATTCGTCGGAACTTTCTAACGGATTAAAGAAAATTATACCACTGTTCCAGCAAATCCTTGAATATTATCCCGCTTGCAAGGGATTCACAGATGAAAATAATAAAAGCCTTCCTCAACATCCATTGATGTCAAAGAAGGCCGTCTTTAGGAATAGCATACTTAAATCTGTTTTATTCCTTTAATCCGTTTCCACACGCTCCAACGCCTTTTCCAAAGCCTCACCGATTACCGGCGCCATCGTTTCTACGTAGCGGGTCGTCAGGTGAGCGTCGTCCCGGTAGATGATAATATTTCCGATAACCGGAGGACAGGTTTCGTCGTCGCAGAAATAAGGCGAAGTATCAAAAAAGCTGACATTGCCAGGCAAGTTTTCGGTATTTTCCCACGGAAGGACCGCGGACAAAACTTCGTCCCTTGGAGCCGAACAGTCTTCTGCCGCTTTCGCGAGGCAATCAGCAATGTTCTGCGGCATTTTCGGGTTGTCCCGGACAGCGAAGATTTCCGTAATGCCTTCAAACGCTTTCCATTTCTCGACATAGCCGATAGGAACGGTGTCTCCAGCTTCGACAGTAGATGTCGTGAAAATCATGTCCGGCGGATTCTGTTTCAAGGTTTCGGTCACGTCTTCGTTCCATGCCATACAAGACTCTGACAAGCTACCTCCAAAATCATCTGTCGTAAACCGGCAGGCATCCTTGATGAAGACATCCACCTGCACGTTCAGCTCCGGAGCGATTTTCTCAAGTGCCGGGAACCAGTGGCCGGAATGCGAGCCGCCGACCAAGGCAACGATGTGATCCGGGTTCTCCGTCACACCGTACGAGCATTTCTTCACCGTGGCATCTTTCCCGTGCGAAGAACATACATGTCCTTCATAAAAGGACGGAAGATCGTCTTTGATCATGCCCATTGATGGAATCGGATCCACATCCTCTTCCGGAACGATGTTCTCGGAGATGGCGCGTGCGCCAGGATATTTTTCCATCGAATACTCCATCGCTGCTTCTTCGTTCATGCTTGCCTGGACATACAAATTCCAGGATGCGCCGACGACAATCACAGGCAGCGCAATCGCCACAAGCACTTTCGCGATCCGCCGCTTCGATTGCCGGACGCTCAACCCGCGCACCGGTGCTTCAATCTTATTAATGGAGAAGACCGACAGCACAAACGCCGCAGCGAGGATCGCTAAGCCCCCTAGCAGAGAAACCTCGTCGGTTTTGAAATAAGCGTAATAGGACACTAGGAGCGGCCAGTGCCATAAGTACAAGCCGTACGAAATGCTGCCGATGTACATCAGCGGTTTGGAACTCAGCAGCTTTTGCACGCCGAAGCGGCTGCTGTTTTCCGCTGACACGATGACGAAAATGACGCCAAACGTCGGCAGGAGCGCCGCATAGCCCGGGAATACGGTAGACACAGGCAGCACCATGCCGGTAAAGCAGATGACTGAGAGGCCAAGCCAGCCCATGACAAAACTGACCGTTTTATTGAATTTCAGGTACGGAATCAAGAGGGCCAAAATCCCGCCCAAACTGAACTCCCATGCCCGGGCAAAGGTATCGAAATAAGCCCATGGCTGGTTGGCATCCGTCATATAAACCGAATAACTCAACGAAACCGCAAAGATCGCGACGAGGACGGCCAGCAATGTTTTGCGGACCGGCGTCTTCAATATTTTCTTCGCCAATAGATAAACCGCCGTAATGATGAACGGCCACGTTATGTAAAATTGCCCTTGAATCGACATCGCCCAGAAATGCTGCAGCGGGCTCGCTTCATTGTTCTGCCCCAAATAGTCGACTGCGCTTGTGGCCAGCTGCCAATTCTGGAAATAGAACATCGAAGAGAAAAGCTCTGAAATCGTCTGCTTCCAAATGGTCTGCGGCAGCAGCCAAATCGTCAGCAATGCCGTAACCAATAGGACCGTGAACGACAAAGGCACAAGCCGTTTCGCCAGATTCAATAAATTCTCGATAAAATGTATTTTCCCATCGCGCTCCATCCGGGACAACAGGGAAGTCGTGATCAAATAGCCGGAAACGATGAAAAAGACGTCAACGCCTCCTGAAACCGACCCGATCCAAATGTGATAAACAGCAACCAGAAAAGCCGCTACCGCCCGAACGCCTTCCAGCTCAGGACGAAACTTTTTTTCCGGCATCCTTAAATCAGCCAAATCTACATCTCCTTCCAACATACGCAATAAATCATAAAACCCTATGTATATATTTAAGCCATCACTCTTTACTTTATCGCAAAATAGCAATGAATGCTTCCGTTTTTGATAAAAACTAAGGAATTTACATAAATTTAATGTTTGGAGGTGCGTATTGTTAGTGGATATTACCTAAAACTGAAGCACTTCAGTGTTCTAAAAAGGTATCCTATTTTACAATATCATCACTCATCAGAAAGCTTCTTACAAAATTTTAATTGCAGCACAGTAAAAATAGTTACGGCCTGCGTATCCATCAGATGTAAATGGCCGTTTTAAAAAGAGAATTTTATAAATAAAGAAGCAACAAAAAAAGAATGCCCTATCGGACATTCTTCATTCAGTGCCTTCATTTACTTAATTAACTCCACAATCACTCCATCGCTGCCATCTTCCCTAAGCTCTTTCGAAAAACTCAAAGCCTCATACTTGCTGTGCAGCTCTTCATCCGGTTGCTGAAAGACGAGCGCTAATGGCCGCAAGGCGATGTGCTGGTCGATTTCAGCTAACTCCTTCATGATTCCCGATTCGTTGGCTTCGAAGTAGGCTTTTACTTCTTTCAAGTCATCTGTACTTACTAGGTCCTCAATTGCTTGGATATTCAAATCCATATTGTCCTCCTTTTTGCCCCACTAGAGTTTTGAGCTCTTAACGCTGGATTGTTTCCATCCGGTTTGTCATCGCCCCTGACAGTTTTCAGCAGAGCGACTTACTCATTAATACTAAGGCCTTAAACTTTCCAGAAAATGAAAAAGCGCTCCCTATAGGAGCTGCCTCGCTTCATTATTCCATTTCTGTCAATTCTTCGATAGAACCTGTTTCTTCAAAAGCCCCGATGCCTTCTCTCAGCGCTTTTGCAAACTCGTCCTGGCTTTTGAAAAAGATCACTTGGTTTTCTGTTGCGTGGGCTTCTGCCCCGTTTACTTGGTTTGTTCTGTTCATATTCCTTACCTCCAACAATTAAAATTGATTATTTCCGTATCTACATTATTCCCTTTTCACTTTGCGTTAAACCTAAAAACCCAGCTAGAATCCGTTGCGGTTCTCGGCTGCTGGCACTTCCTGCTTTCCTCTTATTCAAATCGACTGCTGCTGGACTTCCACTGGACTGAACCGGGCGACAATCATATCTTCCCCTTCAGTTGAGAGAATCTGCAGAGCATCGTAAAGCGCATTGACCGTTTGCCATATTTTTTCTTCTGTATCTGCAACGATGTTAAACCGGCCAAACATTTGACCATAGGAACCCGTAACTTCTATTTGATCCCCAACACCCCGTGTCAAGACTTGGGAAATGACCGCGGGCATCTCTGCTATTTTGTCCAGTCCGTTAACTTCTCTTATTGTTCCATTCCCCAGAAGAATGGGCAGGTTGCAAGAAAATTGAGGCAGGCTGCCGTTGTCGTATTCTGCCAGATCGTATTGACCGATTGGTTTTCCTACAGCAAAGTCCAGCATCATGCCAAGCAGATTAATGCCTGTCTGTTTTTCAATGATGCGGTAATGCTGTTCGCCGCTCAACCGGAAGCCCATTTCGTAAATATAAAATGCTCCATTTTCAAAAAGCGATTGGATGAACACGACCCCGTTCTCGATTCCCATCCCCTGGATCATTTTTCGGATGGGTTGGTCCACCGTTTCGATAAACTGGTCCTGATGCCGGGACGGGAATACCATGGCAATCGGCAAAGGCGGATGCTCTTTGCTTTGCTTGTGCACATGGCGGTCGGCCGTTGCCGTAAGCAAAACTTCCTTGTTCTGAATCGTGTAAAACATCTGCACGCCGTAGGAATTGTCGATAAAGCGTTCCACGATCACTTTTTTCGATTTGGAAAACCCGAGCGCTTTTTGGTATCCCGCGCTTACTTCCTCCTCGTTGTAGCAGACCGTGATTCCCTGGCTGGCATAACTGTCCACCGGTTTGACGATGACCGGGAAGTCCAAGGCAGCCAGTGTTTCCTCATCCATGCTTCCGGCAAAAGGATACTCTTCAATGACCGGAACCTGATAGCTCCTGCAGTATTCCTTGAACTTATCCTTATTTGAACAAATGTCCAACTGCTCTTTTGTCGCATAAAAAGGCAGGCCGAGCTTTTCGCATAAGGTCTGGGCATGCCACGTGTTCACATCTTCAAACGCCGTGAAAATGCCATCTATCCCTTCCGCTTTCGCCAGCTTTGTGACTTCCTCGATTTCCGCTGTACTGATGTCGTAGGATTTATCCGCATAGCTTTTGGCCGGAGAACCGGCTTCTTTATCGATGACGATGGTGTAGAAGCCCCTCTTTTTGGCCGTTTCCACTACATTGACCATGTGGCGGCTTCCGCCAAGTATTAAAATTCTTTTCTTTTGAGTATCGGTCATTCAAAAAGCCTCCTCAGCCGGTTAATAAGAGCCGTGTTTCGGTTTGTCGCTTTTTTCTTTTTAAAGCTGCAAACCTGTACCTTTCATGGCAACTATACAGTACTTTATGTAGGGTTCATCATATATATAGTATCCATTTACCTAATACCAGCAACATTAACTAATCCTAATTTACCAGCATAGATAGAAAGTGTCAATTCAATTTCTGAATATTCAAGGTATTATTCTTAAATGTTCTCAATTGATAATGTATAAAATGCCAAACAGCAAACGATGGAACAGTACAGCCAGTTTGAAATCAATGACCGGATAATAGAAAAGCCTTGAATTCCCTACCGGGAAATTCAAGGCTCTTCACTTATTTACACAGCAGAGATCCAGTTAAGACTCATAACTCTCTCTAGCCGCTGCTTTCTTCGCTTTTTTCTCTTTCTGGTCTTTCTTATAATACGGATCCGATGTGAAAAACTCGGTGGTCAGTGCTTTTACTTTGTTGCTCAACAACAGGATGGCGATGACGTTCGGAATGAGTATCGCGGCGAGCATGATATCGAGGAAGCCCCAAATCACTTCTGCTGCTCCGACCGCTCCTAACACGATGGCAAGGATATAAACTACCTGCATGCCGTAGGAAGCTTTCATACCGAATAGGAACTCCGCCTGCTTCGCACCGTAGAAAACAACGACGAGTATCGTGGATAAGACAAAGAAAATCAAGGCGATGGTGACAAGGATTGAACCAAATCCACCAAAATACGATTCGAATGCCAGGCTCGTCAAAGCAGATGAATTGTCCATGGCTCCGTCTGCCGTCCAGACACCGGATGACAAAATGACAAATGCGGTCGCGGTACAGACGATCAGCGTATCGACGACCACGCCAACAACTGCCCAGAAGCCTTGTCTGACAGGATGATCGGTCATGGCTGCTGCATGGGCGATCGGCGCCGTTCCGAGTCCGGCTTCGTTGGAATAAAGGCCGCGGGCAAATCCCCAGCGAATCACTTCCACGATGGCTGCCCCGGCAAAACCGCCGACAACGGGCGCAGGAGAAAATGCGTTGCTGAAAATCAGCATAAAGAATTCCGGAACCGCACTGACGTTCATCAAGAGAATCACGACCGCGCCTCCGACATAAAACAACGCCATAAATGGAACGAAAATTTCCGTGACCTTGCCAATCCGTTGGATGCCGCCAAACACGACAATGGAGATCAGAACGGCAGTGGCAATACCCGTCCAGAGCGCAGGAATATTGAACGTCGTCTCGACCGTAGTGGCGATGGAATTCCCCTGCACCATGATGCTCGGGATCAATTCGATCATCAAGGCAAAGGAAAACCAGACGCCAAGCCATTTCATGTTCAAGCCTTTCGTCATGTAATACATCGGTCCGCCGACAAACTCGCCTTTGGCATTTTTCTCGCGGTACTCGACAGCGAGCACGCTTTCAGCGAATTTGAGCGCCATGCCGATCAGCGCAATGACCCACATCCAGAACACCGCTCCGGGTCCACCGAACATGATCGCCGCCGGCACCCCGACAATATTGGCTGCACCGATGGTAGAAGAAAGAGCGGACGTCAGCGCCTGAAAAGGCGTGACCGTCCCTTCGCCTTTCGGTTTCTTGAACACACTGCCGAAGGTTTGTCCGATGATATAGCCAAAATAACGAAATTGAAAAAATCCAAGTTTAAATGTCATATAAAGCCCTGATAACAGCAACACAGTGATGAGCGGAATCCCCCATAACCATGCCGAGAAACCAGCGACTTTCTGTAAAAAACCTTCCAACTGTTTTCCCCCTATAATATTTCAGTATACGGAATGTTTCCCTAGTAAGAACCGATTTAAACGGAAATCGGGAGACTTCTAAAAAATTATTAAGGGAAATCAGTGAGAAAGTGGAAACGGAGAGGTTTTTTATTTGCTGAAATCTTTTTCTGAATGAAATGATGACGAATAAATTAAAATGGAATTAAAATTTTTACCAAAAGTGTTATTTCACGATAAAAACTGCTTCAGGCTTAGCCGTTTAATATATGCAGCTATATCTGCCACACCCTATCTGAAGCAAAAGTGCCAATGGCGGACCGAATCGAGCTTTCCCCATACTGCTCGATCCCGCTTTACTGAGATGGCAGATTGCTCTCCGGCACCCGCATAGCAATGTGCTTGTTGATTTCCGAAAGCTCCTTAATAATTTTGGTCCCTTGGCTTTCAATAGTTTTACTTTCAAGAAATATTATAGAGTTATGCAAATGAAGTTTATCTCTTATTTTGCACTTCAAGCCAACTGTATATAAAAGGAGAAGGCGATTTTTCGATAAAAAAATGATTCTGGAACTTAACCAGAATCATTTCTTCTATAAAGCTGTTATTGTTTTATCTCCACATTCACTCTACTCTTGTCCGTGCTTCCTTTTTATAAAACGGCACCAATTGATATCCACCCCAATAAAGAAGTACGCTTAACGGGAGACTTACCATCCAGGAAACCGGAAGGAAGATGATGCCGACGATTCCGCTGGCGATTAAAACTCCGAGTCCAAGCCAATTATAGCTGACTTGCTGATTGTAATACTCCTCTACATCGATCTTTTGTTTTCGAATAAGGTAATAATCCGCTAGCAATATTCCCAAAAGCGGTCCCAAGAAAGCTGAGTAGAAAGCGATAAATTGGTTGAAAGCTGCACTAGTAAGAAGCAACCAAGGGAAAGTGACGATGCTTAGAACCCCTACTACAATCACTGCTACTCCCCACTTCATATCAAACATTTCAACTAAGACAAGCGCAGGTGGTTTGATATTTATGGTTAAATTCGTCGTGAATTGAGCGACGATGATAAAAATCATCATTGCGACCGCAACAATCGGGTTGGGAATGACAGAAACAAGGGCTTGAATCGGATCCCATATTCCAGTAGCTGCAGCAGACAGAATTCCGATCATTAACATTAATACAAACATGGGGACAATACCGAGAAAATGCCCCAACCAGTTATTTTTAGGCTTGTTTTCTAAATATCGACCTAAGTCCCCGTTATTGATTGATGCGGTAATCAGCACCCCGACTGATGCGGTAATGGCTACGAAAAATGGCTGTCCCCAACTTCCTGCAGCTGTCCAGTTTTCCGCTAATCGCAATCCACCCAACTGGATGATCTGATACAGGATATAGATCAGGAAGCCGAGCACCACAACAGACAATCCGGAATCAAACCATTTAATCGACTTGATTCCGAAATAGGCAATGGCTGTCTGAGCAACTTGGAAGAGAATAAAGAATAACCAAATATTTCCCCAACCCCAGATGGTCTCCGTGATATAAACCATAGCGCTTGCTCCAATCCAGGAACCGATACCGTACCAGAAAACTGCCGGAATCACGCGGATAAGGGATGCAATACGGGCTCCTTTATAGCCGAATGAAGATCTTGCTTGGACGATAAATGGAATTCCGTATTTTATACCGGGAGCTGAGTTTAAAACGAACATGAATCCTAGAATGATGGAGGAGATGATGGTGACCCAAATTGCCTGAACAATATTAAGTGAACCGCTCGGCGGAAGAAATGATTGTCCGACGATGAAAATCTGAATGACGACCATGGAGGAAACCCACATCGCAATATAACTCGGCAATCCAAATATTCGTTCACTATTCGGAATCGGATCCATTGAACTTCTTCGGGAATTTTGCGTCAGTTCAGAGGTAGGTGAAGACATATTAATCACTCTCCTGTTTTAGAGTATTATTGGCCTGGTTTCAAATGAAACGCTCCAGTGACCTGGAGCGTTTCATTTGATGGCTTGATGCTTTACTTATGGGCGAATTCTGTCAGCAATCCTGTGTATTCTTTTTTCTCGGGGTATTTGTATGTTTTCAATTTACTGGTTTTCTTGCCTAAATCCACTACCGATTCGGCAAATTTAACGGCTGCTACTACCCCATCGATTACCGGAACGCCGAACTCTTCTTCCAACTTATCAGCAAACTCCGCCATACCTGCGCATCCCAGCAATATCGCTTCAGCATCGTCTTCTTCTATAGCTCTTCTGCCTTCCTGTCTTAACATCTCCATGCCTCTTACTGGATCATTTTCAAAATCGATTACACATAAAGGCGTCGTTCTAATGTTTACAACCTTCTTCGACATGCCGTAAGAATCTACCAATTCTTCTAGCATTGTTTTTATTCTCGGCAAGACTGTTACTACTGAAAATCTCGCCCCTAACATAGAAGCCAAATATAACGATGCTTCAGCAATCCCGATAACCGGTTTATCGGTTAGTTCTCTAGCTGCATGCAATCCGGGATCTCCCCAACATGCAATTACAAATGCATCAACGCCCTCTTCTTCTCCTGCTTTTATTTCTTCCAATACTCCCGGAATACTTAAATATTCATCATAATAAGATTCAATAGAGATTGGTCCCATTTTTGGACTAACAGCGATTATTTCTGTATCAGGTCTTGCCATATGCTTGGCCGCATGTTCGATACTGCTTGTCATTTCCAATGTAGTGTTTGGATTAATCACTTTTATTTTCATTTATTCTCCTCCTAGTTTAATAGTTGGGTTCCAACTCTCTAAAATTTCAGCTGAGTTATTCTATAGGTTCCACTGGCAAAACTTCTTCTTCAGCAATACGTTTCACCTTACTAATTTCAGGTTGAGGATAAACTTTGCAAATCCAAAACTTCATCAAGGAATAGTACAAGACCGCCGCTATCAACAGTGCAGAGAAGAAGCCGTAATCTGGAAACAGCATGACAGACAGACCAGATGGAACATACGTAATGATGGCTGCCGGGTTTATATTATTCCAATATTTATATTGCCCGTTCACTTTATATAATTCATCGATATTCAACGTGCGTTTTCTTAATAAATAATAGTCAGTGAACATAATGCCTACGATTGGTGCTAATAAAGCCGTTATCACCATAAGGATTTGGGGAACATAATCTGCATAGTTCCACGGCTGTATCAGCAGACCTATTATCCCTGCAATGATCGCACCGGCAGCAAATGAAATCTTTCTCGGGAAAAAGTTAACGATGATATAACCTGGCGGCAACAAGTTTGCGCTTATATTCGTCGACCACTGAGCCAGAATAATGAAGACTAAGCAAGCAATTAAAAGCAATGGATTATTTGGACCAAGAGTCGCAACCATCACATCGATAGGGTTCCAGTTGCCTGTTGCTACCCCACTCGTCAACCCCAGTATGGTAAACATCAACATTGCACCAACAAGCCCGAATGTGTGGCCAATTGCACTGCCTCGGTTCAATTTGAACCAATTGCTTTCACCTTTTTGGGCGTTAACTTTAAGAAATCTAGTGAAATCAGGTGCGTTTAACGCCATGGTTATATAAGTTCCCATCATAACTACAATGGCGTATCCCATTGAAATACCGCCTTCTCCACCTGTAGAGAAGATGTCTCTGAAAGATAAATTATAGGTGCTCATCACTACGTATTGCAGGTAGATTCCAATCACGATAATACTGGGAGCTGCCAGCCATTGAAATCTGCTGATCGTTTGAATGCCCATTGCTGTATTTATGATTTGGACTGCTCCAAATAAGATAATCACCAGCGTTAAATTGGAATATCCGGTTAGCATTTCCATGATAATATTTAGTGCATAAGCCCCCATCCAGGTCTGAAAACCAAACCAAAATATCGCTGGGAGAGCTCTAAAAACAGCTGGAAGATGTGCTCCTAAATATCCAAAGCTCGCTCGTATAATGACTGCATAAGGGACTCCATATTTTATCCCTATATCACCAAGCAATGTTAGCAAGGCAGCGACAATCAGATTCCCGATTATACAAGCTATGATTATCTGAACAGGCGACAAAGCCGGGTACAATTGGGCAGCGGCAATAAATGTTACAAGTTGAACAGCTATTCCGATCCATAAGAGAAAAAAAGCAAAAGTGGTGATCGTTCTTTCTTTTTCTACTGTAGGCATAATATCTTTTCCGGTTAAGCTAAGCCCTCTTTTAGTATTTTTTTCCATACTTCAATCTCCTTCGCTGAGTAATTTTTTAACTCATCCGGGGCAGCTTGAATATTTTCACCCTTTTAATTTTCAGTAAGATAAAGAACGCAACTCTTTTTGCCAACTCATATTTTAAAACAATTTTATTTTTCCTCTAGAATCGTTTTCACCGTCTCCAGGAGCACATCTGTTCCAAGTGCAATATCTTCTTTATCCGCCCATTCTTCCGGCTGATGACTGATGCCTTTTTTGCATCGGACAAAGAGCATGGCCGCTTCCGTGATTTCCGCCAGCAGCATGGCATCATGGCCGGCGCCGCTGATGATTGTCTTTGGGGTCTGGCCGAGCGCAGCCATGCTAGCTAACAGAGCATCTGTCAGCCTAGGTGCACAGGCAACTGGCGGCACCCGCATGCCGTCCTCCATTTGCCATTCGATTTCCCGTTTATTGCACACTTCTTCTATTTTCGTGATGATGTTTTGATATAAATCTTCTCTGCGGTCCAAATCAATGTCCCGCAGATCAAGCGAGAATTTTACCTCTGCTGGGATAATGTTGCTACCTCCTGGCTTGGTTTCGATAATGCCGACTGTGCCGACTGTTTCCCCATTAGCCGGATTGTTGCACAATTGTTCAATGTAGAGAATAAACTCCGCAGCAGCGGGAGCCGGGTCTTTCCGGAGATGCATCGGGACGGTTCCTGCATGTCCCGCCTCCCCCGTAAGCGTAAATGTCATCCAGTGCGGACCGGCAATATGAGTAACAACGCCAAGCGCCGACTCTTCTTTCTCTAAATATGGCCCTTGTTCAATATGCATTTCCAGATAGGCGTAAATATCACCCGGTTTTAAAACAGATTGCCCGATCTTCTCGGGATCGATTTCCTCTGCAAACTGAGCAAGCGCATCATAGCGGGAAACATGGTTTTCATCGGTCCGCTGGAGGTCTTCCGGGGTGATTTTGCCAATCATCCCCCGGCTCCCGAACAAGCCGTCATTAAAGCGGGAGCCTTCCTCTTCGCAAAAAGCGATCACTTCCAGTGGCCTTTTGTGCGGAATCTGTTCTTCATACAAGATTTGCGCAATTTCAATTCCGCCAAGAACTCCGATAATTCCGTCGAACCTGCCTCCGTTTTTTACAGAATCGATATGTGAACCGATCACGACCGGGGAAAGATGGGATTCTGTCCCTTCTTTCCGCCCGATCAGGTTGCCAAAATGATCGTAGCGCACTTTCATGCCGCTTTCGGCCATCCATCCCTTTACCAATGCATGTCCTTTTTTGTCTTCGGCCGACAAGGCTCGTCTTGTCACCCCGCCGCCTTCTTCTCTTCCAATTTCCCCAAGTTCCAGAATACGGTCAAATAACCGGGTGGCATTTACTTTTTGCGATACTTGCATATGCACTCTCCTCGTTTACGCCTGCATGGATTTTCTTAAGCGGGCTGTTTCTTCTAAATCCAGTTGCCCTTCCGGGGTGATGGCCACGCCGTAGTCGTTTTTCGCTTGCTCAATGCTGATATAGTCATCCAGGAAGTCCTCGAGCACTGCCTGCGGCGACCGTTCAAGCGCATTGCCATAGCCTCCGCCGCAAGGTCCTGTCATTTTCAGCGAGCTGCCTTTTTTGACCATGGTGTTTGGAATTTTGGACGGCAAGTGCCTCTCTGTGCCATCCGGCAGCCGCATCGACAAAGCTCCCACTTTTCCGTCTTCGCCGCTTGCAAATCCCCATGGCTCATACTTGTGGCCGTCCCCTTCCAGCGAAAAGCCGCCATCTTCGAGGAACGTAATTTCCCGGATTGAACCGATCCCGCCGCGCCATTTGCCTGGAGCGCATTCATGGTTGCGCAGTTCATATTGCGAAACTCGCAGCGGATAATGGGATTCAATATCTTCAATCGGATTATTTCGGGTATTGGCGTACAAAGTATCGACAGAATCCATGCCGTCTTTGCCGTAGCGTCCGCCGTAGCTTCCTTCCATGATGTCCATGTAAACCCAGTAATCTTTTCCTCGCTTGCCGTTCATCGCCAACACTTTCAAATTGCCTACACCGGCACTCACTTGTTTCGGTACCACTTGAGCAAGTGCTTTCATCAGCGTATCCGCCACGACGTTCCCCGGGCAGAAGCGTGCAATCGTCGGAGCCGGGAATTTCGGGTTGCACAACGTCCCTTCTGGCGCCACGATTTGGATTGGCCGGGTCAGTCCGGTATTTTGCGGGAAGTTGCCGTATTCCACCGAGTCCAATAGAATCGAACGCAACGTCAAGTAAATGGCGATATCCACGGTTCCTTTCAATGGCATATTGATCGGCTTGTCATCGAGCTGCGGAGAAGTGCCCGTCAAATCCACGACCAATTCGTCTCCTTTCACTTTCAACGTGACGGCGATTTTCAAATCTTTTTTCGTCGGGTCTTCGCTATCCAAGTAACCGTCCATCAACCCTTCTGCACGGTACTCGCCGTCTGGGAGCTTGTTGATGGCGTTTCGCATCATTTTTTCCGAGTAATTGGTCAAGCCTTCTGCAGTCGCTTTCACCGTTTCAAGTCCGTATTTATCGACAATTTCCAAATAGCGCTCGGCACCGATCCGCGCAGCTGCAATCTGCGCCTCGATATCACCGACCACCATATCGGAGCTGCGGATGTTGTCTTTCAAAATACTCCAGATAAAGGTGTTCTTTTTCCCTTTTTCATATACTTTGATTGCTTTAAACTGTAAGCCTTCTGCATAGGCATCGACCGCATCGACAATTCCGCAGCTGCCTGGCGTGGAAGCTCCAACGTCCAAATGGTGGGCCGTGGTGACAGAAAACCCGATCAATTCTCTGTCGTGGAACACCGGAATGCAAAGACCGAAGTCAGGTCCATGCGACGCTCCGTGGTAGGTCGAGTTGTGCAGGATGACATCTCCCGGTTCAAAGCGTTCGCCCCGCTCCTCCATGATTTGACGGATGCCCTGCACATAGCCAGGGATCGGACCTGACTGAAGCGGCGTACTGTGGGTGGATTCACACAGCTGCTGGCCTTCAATATCGACTAATGCACAGCCGAAATCTTCCGACTCACGGATGATGCTGGAATAAGACATGCGTGCCAGCTTGTGACCCATTTCAACAGCGGCGTTTTCCAACGCCCCTAATACCACTTGCATCGTAATCGGATCTAATGCACTTTTCGTTTGGATGTTCATAAAACGTCACCAACCTTAATAATCAGATTTCCGTACTCTTCCAAAATAAATTTGTTGCCCGGAGGGATAATCGTCGTCGTGTCTTTTTGGAAAATAATCGCCGGCCCTTCCACCCATTCGCCGATTGGAAGCAGTTCCCGCTGGTAATGAGCCGTTTCCACTTTTTGAAGTTCGCCGTTGTGGCGGAATGTCACGTCATCCTTTTTCACGAGCGCTTCTGCCAGCGTGCCTCTTTCTTTCATCAATTCTTTTCTTAACTTCGGCATTTTTCCGGAGCCGGTCACCCTAATATTCACAACTTCAATTGGCGTGTCATAGAACGAGTGGCCATATTCGTTTCTGTGCATATCATGGAACAATTCAAAAACGTCTTCGATATTCCCTTCAGTCAATTCATCTTCAGGAAGTGGTACTCTCAGCTCATAACCTTGGCCAATATAGCGGCACTCTGCAAAACGCTGCATTGTAATATTCTGTTCATCAACCCTGTCTTCCAGCAACTGCTGCTTCAGTCCTTCTTCAAGTGCATTGAAATCCTCATTCAAGATGGAAAGATTCACAGAGTTACTCAGCATGAACTCGGTTTTAATGACATCGTATTTCAAGTCGGTTGTCAGTAATCCGGTCGCGGAATTGATGCCCGGATAAGGTGGAATGATGATTTCCGGGATTTTCAGTTCCCTTGCCACATCCACCGCATGCAAAGGACCGGCACCGCCGAATGCCACCAAAGAGAACTCTCTCGGGTCTGCGCCTTTTTGGACAGTTTTTTCCCGGATGGCGTTCGCCATATTGTTATTCAGAATCCGCAAGATTCCTTCAGCCGTTTCTTCTTTCGATAATTCCAGTTTTTCGGCCAGTTCACCGATGACTTTATGCGCTTCCTCTGTATGCAGCCTCATCTCGCCGCCGAGGAAGTTTTCTTGATCCAGCCTGCCTAACACGACGTTGGCATCGCTGACTGTCGGAAGTTGTCCACCGTGGCCGTAACAGGCTGGTCCTGGAACAGATCCAGCACTTTTCGGCCCTACTTTAAATAAACCGCCTTCATCAATATAGGCAATGCTGCCTCCACCTGCTCCAATCGTATGGATATCAATCATCGGTACCATCACCGGATAACCTGCAATCCACGTATCACGCGCCGAAGCTTCGCCAAATCCCTGCTCGGTGACAATCCCAATATCCGCACTTGTGCCCCCGATATCAAACGTGATCAATTTGTTCCGCTCGGACAAGGTGCCGGCATAAGCTCCACCAAGCACGCCGGCTGCCGGTCCAGACAGCAGCGTATTCACCGGTTTTGCGGCAATATTTTCCGGAGTCGCTACGCCGCCGTTGGAGCACATGATGTGCAAATCCGCCGTAATACTCGCATCTTTCAATCCTTTTGACAAGTTATCGACGTAGTTTTTCACTTTCGGTCCGATAAAGCCGTTCAGGCCTGCAGTCGTAAACCGCTCGAATTCCCGGAACTGGGGAGAAACATTCGATGAGCTAGTGATGAATGCTTCCGGATATTCTTCTTTGATAATCTCCACTACCCGCTCTTCATGTTCCGGATTGATATAGGAGAACAAGAAGCCAACGATAATCGAATCGACGCCCTGTTCTTTCAATTCATTGACAGCAACTCTTACTTCTTCCTCATTCAACTTTTCAATAACTTCCCCTTTAGCCGGTCCCATGCGTTCAGTAACAGTCTTTCTATTTCTTCTTTGAATGAGCGGACGATGCTGCCAAGGAATATCCTGCATGATGGAATAGTTCTCAGGACGCTGGTGCCTGCCGATATGGAGAATGTCTTTATAGCCCGCCGTCGTAATCATTCCGGTCTTTGCGCCATCAAATTCCAAAATGGCGTTGGTGCCGATTGTGGTCCCGTGGAAAACATGGTCAATCTCCGAAACTTCCAAATCGTACAGCTGCGATAGCTCCAATATGCCGTTGATGACGCCAACCGATGGATCGTCAAGCGTCGTTGGCAGCTTATGAATAAAGGTCTGATGCTTTTCCGTGTCGTTATAAAATACGTCTGTAAAAGTTCCCCCTACGTCTACTCCAAATAATCTCATGATTTTCCTCCTTTAATGTTTAGCGGACTTATTAATACCTGTAGCAAAAACTGTGCCAACTTTGGAAACGCCGAAAATACAGCATTTTAGGAATGAAACAAATAAAAATCCATTGCAATTTTGCAATGGATTCAAAATAAATCTAATTATTCTGTCTTTTTTTTATTTAGAAAAGACGATATTGCAAAAATGCAACGACTTTGCATTATTGCAAGTTCAAATGATGTTTTTTTAGTTTTCGGCTGATAGTCGAGGCATCAATTTTTAAAATCTGGGACATTTCGTGCAATTTTTTTGTTTTTTTCAATGTATCAAGCAAAATTTCTTTTTCGTAACTATCCAAGCGGACTTTCAGTGAATCGTCCGGCAAGTCCGCTCTTTCATCCGACGCTTCTCCCCGTTTTAACGGAATCGGCAAATCTTCAAAGTCAATCGACTGTTTCGGGGAAGTGATGACTAGTCTTTCCACCATGTTCTGTAGTTCCCGGACGTTGCCTGGCCAATCGTAATGAGAAAGCTGTTCAATCGCTTCCATCGTAAATCTGCAGCTCCGCTTGTAATTGGCATTAAAAGCATCCAAAAAGTGTTGAAGGAAAAAAGGCACGTCTTCCCGTCTTTCGCGAAGAGGCGGAATGGTGATTGGTACAACATTCAGCCGGTAATAAAGATCACTTCGAAACTGCCCTTTTTCAACCATCTCTTCTAAGTTTTGATTGGTAGCTGCAATAATCCTAATATCCACTTTAATAGCTGAGGTCTTTCCGATTGGCATAAATGATTTATCCTGAAGTACCTGTAAAAGTTTGGCCTGCGTCTGCAACGGCAATTCACCGATTTCATCCAGGAATAGGGTCCCGTTATGGGCCGCTTCGATCAATCCTTTTTTCCCTTGCGTACTGGCTCCGGTAAAAGAACCTTTCACATAACCAAATAATTCCGACTCGATCAAATGCTCCGGCAGCACGCTGCAGTTCACATTGATAAACGGCGCTTTCCTTCTTTCACTGATATTATGCAAATGTCTTGCAAAGACACCTTTGCCTACCCCTGTTTCTCCGAGGAAAAGTACCGTGGCGTCGGTTTTGGCAATCCTGCTTAGCAGATAATAAATTTCTTCTATTTGAACCGATTTCATGATGATCTTACTGTTTTCAAAACCCTTATTGACTTCCTGGGACAATAATTCTACTTCCCGTTCCGTCTTTTTCAGCCTTTCCCGCAAAATCGACTCTTCCGTTACGTCCCGTGAGATGTTCAGGATTTTTTCCAGCGTGCCGTTGTCATTAAAAAGCGGAAATCCATTGACATACAGTCGGCGTCCCCCTTTGGTCACTTGGGTAACCGTCACTTCCCGGTGTGTTTCAAGCACTCTTTTCGTAGAAGACAAACTGACGACTCCGGTCCGTTCCAGCTCAAAAATGGAATTCCCCACAAAATCTGCTGCCTCGATTCCCATGATTTGCTTGCAGTTTGAACTGACACGTTCCACAACCCCCTGGTTATTGACAATCGTCACCAGCTCTCCGGTTGAATCCAAGATGGATTTCAGTTCGTCTTCAATGCTTTTATAAATCCTGCTCGCTTTGATGAAAAGTTCCAGTTGCCCTGCATCAAGTTTGGTCGTCAGCGCAAAATCTCCTCGTAATTTCTGGGTATGGAAAATCGTATGCTCCGACAGTTCACTAATGGATTCATGCTGTTCGCCCACTAACAGTCTGGCCAACCTTTTTGCGTCTTTGAATCCGATTTTTTCACCTTTTTCGATTTTTGCCTCATAGCTTTCGCCTTCCGTATCAATCAGAAAAACACTCATTCCGCCCGCCCCTTTGTCTTTTTTCATGACAATCACATGGCTCTCTTTTGCTCTTCATAAGAAAAATGCCGGATGAGAAACCATCCGGACAAACGCGCATAATCATTTAACGCGAAACAGCTCTTTCCGCTTCGAAGAACCTGGCAAATTCAGCTGACGCCGATATTTGGCAATCACTCTTCTAGAGACTTCAATGCCTTCAGCATGCAGTTTCTTCGCAATATCCTGATCCGATATCGGCTTCTTTTTATCTTCTGTTTTAATAGTGGTGAAGATAAATTTCTTCAATTGGTTGACGGTCATTTTCGACTCGTCCAGAAATTGGTTAGACGTCGAGAAAAAGTGCCGGAACGAAAAAGTCCCAAAAGGCGTCGATATGTACTTTTCTTTCACCGCCCGGCTGACTGTGGAAACGTGAAGATCCAAACTTCGGGACAATTCCGTCATGGTCAGCGATTTCAGCGCTTCCGGCCCTTCCTTGAAAAAATCCGCCTGCCTTTCCGCGATTTCTTCTGCGATCTTGCGGATGGTTTCTTTCCGGAGCTCCAGCTGCTCTTTTAAAATTCTGACCTCTTCGTACTGTTCTTTTAAATATTTCTTCACTTCCACGCTTTCTTCTCCATAACCACCATCAAAAAAGGTCTGGGGAAAGGCATGTTCATGGAATTGGATGCGCAATTTGCCGTCTCGATTATTAATGGATACATCAGGCCGGATTATCATTATTTCTTGGCTCTCCCCGGAAAGCGGTCTTGTCTTCATCTTGGAAACACAGCCACATACTTCTTTAATTTCCTCCAATGAATAGCCGGAGCGTCGAGAGAGCTCTGTCCATTGCTGATGCAGAAACAGGCCGTAATAATTTTGTAGCACATCTTTTACAGCTGTCGGGTGCTTGTCAGCTTGCAGCACCAAAAACTCCTGCAGATTGGCAGAACCCAGTCCTTGAGGTTCACAGCCCTTAAGCAACCGGAGCGCTTCATCGATCTCTTCTCTTAAAGCCTGAAAACATAATGCCATTTCGCCTGGTGTTTGCGTTAAGAAACCGGTTTCAGACAAATCTGCCAGAACCAGTTTAATTATATATTTAAGCCGCGTGGAAAGATTTAGATGCAATAACTGATCCAGAATCTCCTGAGAAAAATTGGTTGAACTGTCTTTAATCTCAGCAGGACATTCTTTATAGCTAGAATGTTTAAACTGCACTTTCAAAAACGGGTTTTTCTCCTGCATAGAACTTAACAATGAATGCAATTCGTCGGTTGAACACTCCAATACATTTAGGTATTGCACCATGCCTTGGGCAAGAAAAAGATTTTGTTTCAAGAGTGGCTGCAGTTTCAATTCCATAATGTTTACTCACCCCATTATTTGTTGTTAAATTCTGATTATTATTATAACTTCTTTTCTTTTCGAGTTGAAGGTAGTTTTTCCCAACACAAATACTCAATTGAATTTATCTTCCTTATCTAAGGAATGTAAAAAAGCCGCCTACCATAAAATCAGGAGATTTCATCGTAAGTGGCTTTATTAAGTATACATTGGAGCGGATAAACAAATTCTTTCGGAACACAGGATTTAATTTTTCCTCACTCTCATTCCATCTCAACAAATTTGATATTCCCTTCATGCTGGGAAATGAGGTGTGCCGGAATGGGCTCTCCCCGGTAACAGGCAATCTGATTGCCGGATTTCAATTGGTGAAGGTAATCCAAATCGTCTTCGATCCGCCGGAGGATTTCCCTTTGGGAATCCAGCACAGGACGGCCATGGCCAGGAACCAGGGTATGAATGCCAAACTCCAGTACTTTCTCTTTCATTTTCTCTAAGCTCTCCAAGTATTTTTGGCTGGAATAAAAGATAAAGGGAAATTCCAGATCGGATAACACGTCCCCTGCCACCACGACTTTGCGTTCCAGAAAGAAGGTAGCCATCATATCAGAGGTATGGCCGGGGATCGGCAAAAAATACAAGGTCTCATCTGAAACGACTTTCGTTGTCTCTCCCATGATTTCCTCATCAATCCGTGGAAACTCGAGTTCTTTGTTACGTGCGACATACCACTCGAGATCAAAAGCTCCGGCTTTCTCAAGCTGGTCACTCTGTTCCTTCACTTGATGATGGCCCAGCGTATGGCCAAATGAAAACTCGGAAAAACCGGCAATGTGATCCCAATCCGCATGGGTGTAGATCAAGTTCAACGGCTTGTCCGGCAACGCTTGCTTAATGCGTTCCACTTCATGCGGATAGTAGGTGGGGTCAAACAGAAAGCATTCCTCCCTCCCCTCTATCAACGTCGAATTCGTCTGCCATAAGCAGCTCTGGAAAATTTTCATCGTATTCCCCTTTTCCTCTGCAAAATTATGATGCGTTGATGTGCATAGATCAGCCATTTCCTTCCAGCTAGCGGAAAAGAAAGATGCTTCTATATAGAATAAGCTACGCCAAACCTTTTTGAAAAGGAGCACCTCTCCTGTACAAAAATACCAAGCTCCATTTCCAAGAGAAGTCAAAAAAAATGGCCCCGATATGAAAGCGAAGCCATCTCTTTTATAGGTTTTTTATTCCTTTACAGACTTACCGGAAGCCTTTATCCAAGGCCCGCGCCAGAAATACGGAATACTCCGCTCTGGTAGTCGGTTCTTCCGGATGGAAGGTTCCATCTGCGTATCCTGTGGTGATGCCCTGTTCGAAGAGCCCCGAAATATAGCCTTTTGCCCAATGCTTGGGCTTCACGTCTTTGAAATGGTCAGCTTTGCTGGACTTTAAGCTATAGGCAATGCTGATGACTTTCGCCATTTCTGCACGCGTCAGCATGTCATCGGGTTTAAACGTTCCGTCCGGGTTGCCGTTGAATAAGCCGGCTTTGGAAACCGCGGCAATGTAATTCTTCGCCCAGTGCTTGCCCGGCACATCGCGATAACCGGATGCAGCATCTTTTATCGGCAGTTCCAGCGCAAGCGAAAGCATCTTCGCCGCTTCTGCACGGGTGGTATTCTTCTCCGGCTGGAAGCTGCCGTCCGGGTATCCGCCGATGATTTGGCCGTCTGCCAAATACATGATTTCATCCAGTGCCCAGTGGCTCAGCTTCAAGTCGGAATAATCGCCGACCGCCACCAGGACTTCAATCGTTCGGCTGCGGTTACCTTTTGAATCGGCAGCCGTAATGGACAGGATCGTCCCGGCCGGCTGCTTCGGAATCTTCACTTCATACTTGCCTTTCGCATCTGCCGTTGCTGTGCCGATCGTTTTGGCCCCTGCTTTGACTTCGATCTGAGCAGCCGCTGTCGCTGAACCGCTGATGCGCGTCGAATGGTTAGTCACCGTACTCGTCACCGAAATCATCGGGACGGTTCCCCTGAGTACGGAAATCTCGGCTTCTTCACTTTCATTGCCATAGGAATCCTTTACCGAAACATAAAGCTTCGTTCCAGCTGCTTGCGGCGGGAGAGCCAGCTGGAATTGCGCGTATCCGGAGTATCCATCGTCTGAGGTGATGACCGTACCCGCCTGATTGCGGACAATGATTTGGCCGCTTTCCAGTTCAAATGGAAGATAGCCGGAAATTTGGGTCGACTGCTCCGAGATGTCGTAAACCGCCGGAGGAAGCAATTCCTTGATATGTAATGCCTGCTTTGAATTCACCAGGCCGTTGCCGTATAACGCATCTTTTCCGGGTTTGCCTAAATCCATGGCCGTGTCCAAAAGCCGGTCCACGACCTCATCATTCGTCAACTTCGGTTCATTTGCCCAGACGAGCGCGGCCACACCTGATACCATCGGAGCCGCCATCGACGTTCCGCTCATCCCGCCAAAATTATCATTCGGCAAGGTTGAGATGATTTCACTGCCCGGGGCGACAAGGTCGATGTCGCTGCCGCGGTTCGAAAAAGCCGAGAGGAAGTTGGTCGAATCCGTTGACCCCACCGAAATGACATGGTCGTAGGCAGACGGGTAATAGGCTTGAGTGGAAGCCTCGTTTCCTGCAGCCGCAACGAGCACCAGCCCTTGTTGATACGCATATTGAACGGCTTCATCGAAATGGGAACTATAAGAATAGTTGCCGAGGCTCATATTGATGATATCCGCCCCTGCTTCTATCGCCTGATAAATTCCTTCCACCACATCAGACGTATAGGCAAGTTCTCCTTCAAAAACGTCAATGGGCATAATCGCCGTTTCCGGAGCGACACCTGCCACTGAATGCTCCTCATCAATCGAACTGCCGATGATTCCTGCCACGTGTGTGCCGTGCGCATCTACACTAAGACCTCTGGAGCTATCCGTCACGGTGCTGTACGGTGCAACAATCCGGCCGGCCAAATTCCGGTGCTTCAAATCGAATCCCTCGTCCAATACCGCAACCGTCACGTCCGTCCCTTTCGTCTTTGCCCATGCGATTTCGTTTTCAATGCTTTGATGATGGTACTGGTAATAGCTATACTGAGAGCTGTTCGGGGCAGCCGTCAGGTGGATCAAATGATCCGGCTCCACACTTTCAATATCTGTTCTTTCTTCTAGTTCCTCGGCATACTCATCTGCCGTTTCCCCTTCCGGAACCTTCACTGTCACGGCTTCTTCCTCTTTTACTGTTGCCGCTTCCACCACATCCAAATCATCCACTTCACTTATTGCATCTTCTTTGAACGTGACGATGACTTGATCGGTTTCTGTTGCCTCCGCGCTAGGCGCTTCCTCTCCGGCATAAACGTTGCTGCCAAATGTCGTAGTGACTAATAAGGCCGTCAAGAAGACTGCTGGCAATCTTATGTGTTTTCTCATTTCCTTTTCTCCTTTTGCTCCATGCAGCTGTTCTTAGGCATCCGCGTTTAAACCCGCGAATTTCCCACCAGAAATGTATACCCTTACAAAGTAAAAATATTCCTTTTATTTTAAAATTGTTTTTAATTAACTTTTCGAAGTATATTCTTCATTAAATAAAGGCTGAAAGACTTGCCAGAATGGTCGATAAGCTCTTTTTCCTGACCAAAAGAAAAAAGCCAGACACATTGTGTCTGGCTGAGCTGAACTCTTCTAATTCCGAAACTTTATCTTTGATTCCATCGATGAAACAAGCCCTTTAAGAACTCTCCTTTGAATCATTTTTCTTTCTTCTTGCCTTTCTCCTTCTTCCACAGATGATCCTCTACAAAAGCAGCGTAAAGCAAATGCCACGCTTTCCAGTCATGCGCCGCGGGAACTTCCACATAGGCGTGTTCAATCCCCTCTTCGTTCAGCGCCGTATGGAGATTTTGCACGGGGTCAATCAAGTAATCCCAAATGCCGACGCCGACCATGACAGAAGGATCGTCCAGGTTGCGGTAAGATCCGATATTGCTCAGTTCATCGCCTGTTACGGCATAACTCCAAATGCCAAAATATGCAAAGTCATCCGCGTGATGGAAATACATCCGGTTAGCGGTCACCCCGCCCATCGACAATCCGGCGTAGGCACGGCCCGCGGGCTCTTCTGATACATTGTAGTTCGCTTCGACATAAGGCATGATGTGTTCGAACTGGTCTTCTTCTATCCGTTTGTAATCCCAATTCAGGTCCTGGTTGTTCATCGTGACGACCACAAAGGGTTCAACTTTTCCGCCTGCGATTAAGTTATCCGTGATATTCGCCACTGCGCCTTCGTTCATCCAGCGCAGTTCGTTGCCGTACGGGACGCCGGACATGCCGTGGGACAGATAAAGCACTTTGTACGGTTTTTTGCGGTTCGGATTATAGCCGTCGGGCAGGTAAACAGCAAGCCCGCGAACGTCACCGACCGCTCCTGTATAGGTTACTGTTTCTACCGTTCCGGTTTTTTTATCTTTGCGGGGAAGTTCCACCGAGCGGTCCAGCCAATCGCCTTTTCCCATTGTCTTCTTATTATATGGAATATAGACCATGCTCGACACGCTGGACACATTGGTCGCCGTATTGGTCATCGTCGGATTATGGGGATCGTCCAGTCTCGCGGTCGTCGTGCCATCCGGATTGGTGATGCGGAAATTGTAAGGATAAGCTCCGCTTGACAGCGGGACTCTGCCTCCCCATAAATTGTCTTTGATCTTTTTCAGGGATAAATAATACGTTGTGTCACTATTACCGCCAGCCGGGAACATCCCGGGTTGATAGGCCACCGGTTTATACGGGTTTTTAAATCCATCTTCAATCGTGAAATGATAGAAAGTATCGCTGTAAAGTTCCACTTTTGTGGCGGCTGACGTCTCATCTTCATAAACAAAGGTGGCATAATAGCCGGTCGGAGAAGCAGCATCTTTCTCCACCGTGACACCGGGTGCATAATCGGTGTAATCAAATCCAGAAGAGTCTGCGGCTGAAACCGACCGGTTGTTGCCAAAAATCGAGCAGGCCAAAACCGCCATAATTCCCACACTCACCACTTTTTTCATGTACTTGCTCCTTTCTCTCTTATAGAATTAGCCGAACCATATAGTTATGCCAAGATGTGACTTTATTGTACGGTTGCCTGATTGTTTTTACAAATTCTAAAATAGATAATTTGGGTTTCTTCTTTGCCCTTGTGTACAGTGAAATTACGACTATGGGTTATTGCTATAAACACACAAAAGGAACCCGCCCATTACTGGTTTAAGCGGATTCCTTTTGTGTGTGTTGAATTATGTTTATCATCGGTACAGGATTTTAATAATCACTAAATTTCAAATCTTATATAGGCTCTATCATCAAAACTAATGTTCCCTACCACTGTACCTTTTGTAGATTTATATTCTTTAAAACAAAAAGGGTCTACTAACAATAACCTAGATAAAGCTTCTTCACTTTCCGATAACGTAGGAAAGAGATATGGATAGCCGTCAGTGGCAAAGACTACTTCATTATTGCTTCTTACATTATAAATTGACAATAGGTCCAGATTGGGTTTATCGCCATTTATAACAGGATAGCCATAAGCGCTATCTTTATTCTCAAATCTTAACTGGGCTACCAGAAATGGCAAAATAGCTTCTCTTCCTATATCCTTGACAGAAAGTACAGCGTCGATTTCATCACTACTAGCTTGACTTTCGATAGTAAAGGCACGTAACTCTCCGAGCAACCTATCTATAATTTTATGGTGTGTGTAGTGAGTTCCATTTATCAAACATTGACAATCTCCATAGCTCCAAATCTGTTTATAATATTGGCTATACACGATAATAGAAGCTCTCGGATATTCAATCTTATTATCAACGAGTCCTCTTTGGTTTATTTCTACCATGACTCTTCTATTAATCTCTTCTAATAACTCTTCTATGCCCGTTTCCGGATGCACTTCTTGAAAATAATTAACTATGATATCTCTAGCAAATCCACCACTAGTTTCTCCATCCCAAGATATAGAACCTTTGGCAGTAGCACCATCTATAACAACTACAAAATGATTATTATAAAATAAACCGTCTTCACAAAAATTTTGATTTGGATTTTTACCAATTAAACTTTTTTCAATTATCTTCATGATGGCATTTCCCTCGTACTCTTTAAATACTCTATGAGTAATACTATACATGCCGATGCACTCGGCATAGTTGCGTAAGCTTTCTTTTCATGAAGCACCATACCGGGAGTAATAAATAGCTTTTCAAGTTTATCTTTATCTACAAAAATTAACTTGTTGCCATCTGAAAGCAGTTTAGACTGCAACACTTTCCGATTGGTTTTGCGATTTGCTTTTTTAAAATTATTATAAATTTCTATAGACGTTTGATTCACTTTGACATAAAACAAAAGTTGCGGCTTGCCGCCTTCTACTAAATCTCTATAGATTGCAATGATATTTCGTTCAGAAAATGAAAAATAGCTTGGATCAATTTTTAGTTCTGCTTGAATTTCTTTTATAATACTTTGAATCAAACCACACTCAGTAAATTTCCGTTCATCTTTATTTAACGCATACATTGTTTTAAGTGAAGCAGCAACACTATTTCCCAGCGTCCCTTTTCCGATGGAGACATTTTTACTTCGAATTACAAAAATAATTTTACCATCAGATGTTTCTACGAATCCATTAAATCCAAGATGATTTGAAAGACTAGACTCACTTAACTTACTTACAAATGGGCCATATTCAAAAATCTCACGATTAGTACTTTTCAATCCCCACTTAAAGTCCATTGCTCGGTTGGTAACTAGTGAGTCGTAATAAGTAGTTCTAGAAGTAATTAATTGCAGTGTATTAGTTTCTTGTTCATATGTATAATCATCTAAACGAATATTCAATTGGTTGTATACATCGGAAAATTCATGAGCCTTCATAATGGCTTCATAATGTTGTTTAATAAACTCAGGAAGTTCATATTGCTTATTCCAGTTATCTGTAACTGTTAACTTTGAATTAAATAACTTTTTTTCTAAGACGACGGGAAATGCTAGATTTTTTTTCTTAATTCTATGTGTGATGCCAATATGTACGTAAGAGGGAATGGCTTTTTCGTTATCGTACTCAATCATTTTCTGACCGGGATATTGTTTGACCAATGCATTGTAATCATCTGATAATTTTTTTCCATCTTCAATGCTTTTTCGTATCCATTTGGAAACAGATGATTTCCCCATAGTTAATAAGAAAGCTAGTACAACTGCAAAAAATACGGATACATCAATGCTTTCCGTTAATGTCTTTCCATTTTGTCTGAGTAGTAATAGTACTAATGAAAAGATAAGTAACATTAATAAAGCTTCAATTACAAACTCAGTCAAAAATTTTGAAAGCGTTTTGAGAGTGCGTTTTTTTATATTTGTAAACATAATCTCACTTCCTATTATTTGTATTATATGTTAATTGTAAGTAACAGTAGCGAATGCAGTTTTTCTAACTAAATTGAGTTAAACGATTCTCCCTAATGTATAGCAATTCATTTCCTCTAAAACAGATAAAGGAGGATACTAAAAGTCAATGTCTGACCTTTGGTATCCCCTAAAAAACCTTACTGCTTATTTAAATATGACTCATTCAACTTCTTCTCAAACAATTCCAACAACTGATCTCTCAACTCTGGACGCTTCAATGCAAACTCAATCGTCGTTTCAATGAATCCGTACTTCTCCCCCACATCAAAACGATGACCATCAAACTCATAAGCGTAAACCGGTTGTACTTCATTCAGCTTTTGAATGGCATCGGTCAGCTGGATTTCTCCACCCGCTCCGTATTGATGCTCCCCTAAGAAATCAAAGATTTCAGGAGTCAGGATGTAACGGCCCATGATAGCATAATTTGATGGAGCAGTTCCAGGAGCCGGCTTTTCAACAAAGCGATTAACACCAATCAGATTACCTTCTATGGAAATCGGATCGATTATTCCGTAACGATTCGTATCTTTCGGTGCTACTTGCTGTACGCCGATTACGCTATTGCCAGTTTGGTCATACTGATTCATCAATTGAGCCAAGCAAGGCTCGTCATTTTCGACAATGTCATCACCTAACAATACAGCAAATGGATCGTCTCCAATAAATTTACGTGCTGACCAGATGGCGTGACCTAAGCCAAGCGGCTGCTTTTGCCGGATGTAATGAATTTCGACTTTAGAAGTCTGTAGAACAGAATCCAGCATATCTTGTTTGCCTTTTTCACGCAGCGTCGCTTCCAGTTCAAATGCATGGTCGAAGTGGTCCTCGATTGATCTCTTTCCTTTACCAGTAACAATAATAATGTCTTTAATTCCAGAAGCAATTGCTTCTTCCACGATGTATTGAATTGTCGGTTTGTCTACAATAGGAAGCATTTCTTTCGGCATTGCTTTCGTCGCAGGAAGGAAACGCGTTCCAAGACCTGCAGCTGGAATAATGGCTTTTTTCACTTTCATTCTCTTCACCTTCTTATATTTATTAAAAGATATATATTGTTAATTTATCAAATCTAGACTCTTACTTATGCCAAAAAATTATACCAAATTTCCCTAAATTATATTTCTGATTTGAAACTAATAGAATTCAGCTCTATTCTTCGAATACGCTCAATATATTAAATAAAACCACTTCTTTAAAATTTTGAAGTGGTCCTATGAATCTAATTAATATTTTTTTAAATTAATTGCTAATAAATTCATTAATGCGTGTTGTCAATTGAAAAACTCTTGTGCTGTTTTATAAGACACTAGTAACTAAAAGAATTAGACAAGTAGATGTATAACGAAAACTTTAACTTTAATTTTATGTGACTATTATCGCGATAAATTATAAAACGAAACCCTTTGATTCTACTTAAATTAAAGAACAATACTCAAAAAAACTTGTTAATGAAAAAGGTTTTACTTTTTGTCTACCTTGCGCTTTTTACTTTAGGATCGGATAATCTAGTTCTTTTAAGACTTCTTAGCTTCTGCGCAACGCTAGCAGGAGTGTGATTTAATTTATCAAATATATTGCTTAACCAATTCATACTTCCCAATTTGATCACTGATTTGAATAAGGTCGTGTGCAGGATCATGATTAGCTTCTATTAATTCTACTCCGTCTTTTGTAACCGCAACATCCCAGCCTAAATACCTTAAACTAGGAACGTCAGAAGCAGCTTTTTTAACCACTTCAATTACTTGTTTCCAATGAGGTACTTCAAATCCCATAAATTCAATCCCTGTGGATGGATGTGTTTGAAATTTTTCAAGTTTAGCATTAATTGCTGGAGTAAATACAACTCCTTTTTCAATATCGATACTAACAGACATTCCACCTGCATGAAGATTATCAATAATACTTTCACCTGCACCAGTTCTTAAACTGCAAGCAATTACGTTAATTTTATTATCCTTTTTTACAGTGAAAACTCTAATAGTGTTAACAGAAGAAGGGTTTAAAGCAACCAAATGATCGTGTTGTTCTATTAGCTCTTCAACCAATGATTTTTTGACTTTTAAAAACACTTGACGCAAATCATCTTCTTGTTTATATGTGTATTTCCAAATACCTTTACCGGACCCTGCACTAATAGGCTTAACAATGACACTAATATGATTCTTTATAAAATTTTCAAAATCTTTGAAAGTACAATTCCTTGTATCTAACCACTCTCGCTGGACGTAAGCAGAAAAAAAACTGTTAAAAGCTACTTTATCAAGAACTTGTTCTATTCCTTCTGCTTTATTTAATTCTTTTATCAGTCTTTTGCTTCTTCGATAAGTGATAAATGTCTTTCTTTCTGCATTATTTTTTTTGTAAAACTCATATCGAAAATAGTCATCAGGGCTACTACCGAAACGTACTGCATTATAAATAAAACTACTCCAACAATAAATATATTTTGAACTCCCATAAGTACGGACTCTATCGTTAAATCTAGAAATATTATTAGTTAAAAATTTTTTATTCATTTTAAGTCCCTTCTCGCTTCTAAGTATTAATTTAATTGTCTACTTGAAAACTTAAGAATTTTTATATAAATACTTTAAATGAAATCAGAAAAAATTTTGCTATATTTTGGATGATCAACAAATCCACCACAAGCCATCTGCATCATTATTAAATGCGGATTTTCATTTCCTTCAATTATTACAGGACCAGTTTCGGTTAGCGCAATGTCCCATCCTATGAAGTCATAGGAGAACAAAGTTGCCGCATTTTTAACTGTTTCTTCGATGGCAGTACCATAGGGCAGTACCAAACCATGGAACTTCTCATTCGAGTCTGGATGACTTTGAAAGGCTAAACCACCACTTTTTAAATAAGAACTTCCACTTCCAACTAATTCCCATCTATCTGTATCAATTGAAACAAACATTCCTCCTGAACTACCGTTATCAACAATAGCACCTCCATATCCAAACCTCATTAATGCAGATGTTATTTCCGTGTGTTTTTCATCTCGGTTATAGTAAGTGTGCACTCTGATAGTGTTTATACTTTTCGAGTATACTTCATTAATTATGGGATGCTGAACTATTGTTTCTTGAAAAATAAAATCGAACTGATTAAGCAAATAAAATAGATTTAATATTTCTTTAGAATCTTCAATCATTTTTTCATCTATGATATAACTGTGGCTTCCGCCAACTCCATTTGTAGGCTTAATAAAAATCGAGGAAGAATTTGATTGCCTGAATAGTATCCGAATAATTTCCAATAGTTGTTTTTCGTTTTTCAATTCAACTTCTTCATTCATAAGAATCATTCTATTTCCTTTGTTATAAGCTAACATTTGTGGTGTCATAATGTTATTGCTAATTAACACTTTACTAAATGAAATCTTATCTTCTAATTCTTTACTGCTTCCTCTTTTATAAAAGAATTCATTATAAATTTTCCAAATTTTTTTATGTCCAATATATTTTCTGTAATTGTTTGATTTTTTTTTATAGAGTAGACTAGTAAAATAATAAATTGGAATTTCTTTTTCTATTAAAGCACAATGAATGGCTTCTTTAACTATCTTAAAAATCGATTTACGGTTTTCATCTTCTATTATTGTTTGTAAGTAGCTTAAAATATTCACAAAGAAACTCCCATCGCCATATATTAAATGTAAATATATAAATTAGTTCTACCTTATAAAAATGAACTTTGGATGCTAGCTGTTCTACTTTTGTAAATTCAGATATTTAGACATTAGCAGCACGTTATTAATTCTTACATTCAATACATGAGGCACCATCTATCCATTTTTTGGAATACTTATAAGTAATCTTTTTAGTTATTTTAGATTTTCTAATATAATTACTGATACTTTAAGAAATCGTAAAGGAAGTTATTCCATGTATAAAACCGCAAACAATTACTTTATAATCTATTTAGTAGGATTAATATGAATTAACTTAAAAACTGTTTTAAAATCCCAAAATTTCCATAGTAAATTTTTTTAGGAAACATCGGCTCTTTCAAATAATTTAACTCTAGTAGTTAGTAATTTTTCTGCTTCTTAAAATAGAAGATAGATTAGTAGTGATAAGTGAATTAATTTATTCTTTTGGATGTCATAAAAGCTACACCGTCTTTAGTTGCTTCTGTCATATCTCTAATCCTTTGTGTCTTCGTTAAGTTTGATTCTTTCCACTTCCTATCGAATATAGTGGTCGATTCTATTATTTTATTGTTTTCCCCTAAATAATTATCAATGGATTTAATAAACCTAGCAGGATTACCCGCTACAACTGAATTACTTTTTACGTCTTTAGATACAACACTGCCTGCACCAATCACTACGTTGTCACCAATTTGCACATTCGGCAAAACAATACTATTAGCACCAATAAAAACATTGTTACCAATTGTAACTCTTCCAAGTTTTGTGTATCCTAAAAAAGGCTTTAAACTTGCATCATGTGCTAAAATATGAACCCTTGGAGCTAATATTACATTATCGCCAATTGTAATTAACTCGCAGTGTGACGGGTCAATTTTAACTTCTTCTTGTCTACTGAAATTTTTCCCTACTTTTAATCCAGCTTCTATTAATTCTGAAATTGGGACTTCTCCTCTAACTGCCTTTTTTAATTTCATTCTCAAATTGGAAAACATAAAGTCGTTCACCTTCTCTTTACATAATATGTATCAAAATCTTTACTTTATACCTTTCTAATACAATTATTAAAACAAATTTTCAAATTATAAATTGTCGTTTTTTACTTATCAATAAAAATATTTAAAGGTTAAAAATATAATTTACACTTTATGAAAATAATTTAATTATTTTTGCTACTTTTATATTTAATATTTTTTACCAATAAACAATTCATCGATTACCAATTTTCATGCCACATTTAAAAGCTCTTCTTTAAGTAATTTTTATCGATTTTTATTATAAAAGTATAGAAGAGGAATAATTTTTTTAGCTATTAAAACCAAGTATAGATACTCTAAGTGATTTCTTGTATACAAAAGGATATAAACTTTAAGATATCACTTG
The DNA here is from genome assembly GCF_020071995.1 of Planococcus chinensis. GTDB lineage: Bacteria > Bacillota > Bacilli > Bacillales_A > Planococcaceae > Planococcus > Planococcus chinensis_A. The sequence goes on from NZ_JABWTK010000007.1 coordinate 44,092, forward strand.
AACATTCATTAATTTAATTGAAGCCAAATTATATATTTTAAGCAACATCTTTTTTTAATAAATAGTTGTACTTATATAATTTAGATAAAATGAGAATCACTCAAAAAATTTGAGCTCAAAACAATTGAAACTCATAACAAATTGAATGAGGATCTCCATACTATTTGTCCTGTAAGTTAAATGAAATTGATTATTCTATTGAAAGGCTTGCTACATATTCACCACATTCTTATCAAAATAACAAAGTGAGAGTAAAGATGTTATAACAAGAGAAAATTTATTAAATCTTCCAAGTTCAAAATAAGCTTTTCATCGATTTTTTAATAAATATATGGAGACTAAATTTGAACTCTCATCATTCGTTAATTTTTGTGACCTTTAAAATTCGGTACAAGTTGTTGTAGCATAACTATAAAGAGTTATTACGGTAAATTAAACTAATTTAAACTTGACCTCTATGGACTCTTTGTCATTCCTATATTAATTAGGGTAAAAAACTAGTGAATATGATGTTAATAACATCCTCGATAAATAACAAGTAATTTACTTGTAAAAAAGTTTTTATTATATATTTTTAACTTTCTTATTTATTGTATTATAAATTTTATTAGTAATTCTGTTAACTTCTTTAAAGTTTATAATAAGAATGATTATTAAAATAAGAATATGGAATAAAATTTCCGTTTTTAGGTTTATGTACATAACTCCAATTTGAATATTTATCGCAATAAGGGTAAATAGTATTTTTTTCGAATTTATTCGAAGTTCCACAAATTTCTTCGTTTCTTTTACTCTTATTAACCAAATTATTAAAAAGCTCAACATAGTGCTTATAGCTGCTCCAATGGTCCCTATTATAGGTATTAAAATAATATTAAAAATAATGTTGAAGATAGCTCCAACTGAAGAGGTTTTAAAAACACCGCCCGTTTTCTTTGCTACTATATAATTAGTACCTAAAAACCCAGAAAAACTTGAAAAGATCACTCCAAGAAGTAAATATGGAACAAATATCCATGCCTCATAATATTCAGATGCAACAAGATGTGTCATAATAAATTTTAAAAAAATTAACAGTACTGAAGTAAATATCAAAATAGTTGGTGCGAATAAGTTAAATATATCGGAAAAAAATTTCGATTTATTTTCTGACTTTTCCTCTTCAATTGCCGACATTTGCCATGCTTGAAAGAATATTGAATTAACTACTGTAAGAACACTTGGAATTTTATTAGCTACTGCGTAAAGCCCATTAGCACTTGATCCTAGGAAATATAAAATTAAATACCTATCTGATAAACTCATCACCCACCACATTAGCGAATTAGGTATTAATGGGATACTATAAATAAGCATTTCCTTTATTAAAACTATATTTATCTTTTTGATTACTATATCTCGATAAATATTGCTCTTAATTACTACTAAAAGGCTACTAAAGATATTAGCCATTATCAATGAGGTTAAATATCCTAATATACCTGTATGAAATACAGCTAACAAAACTAAATTCGAGCAAAGAAGAACGATTGCATTAATAATCCCGCTAAAAGCAAATAATTTCACAAGTCCCTTTGCTCTAACATACTGGGTCACTACAGCATTAAAGGACTGAAAAAACAGCAAAGTGTAAAAATACGGAAGATACTTATCAAATGGCAAAGCATAGAGAAATAATGGATAAAGTACTAATGAGATAACAAAACCCGTTAGTACTACTACTAACGAATTTGTTAACACAGATTGCTCATCATAATTTTTATCCATTACAAATCTAAATACTGAATCAAAAATACTCAACGTAATAACAGGCAGCAAAAGTCCTATTGTGGTAGTAAGTAAGTCCACAAGTCCAAATTCACTCTGCGCCAAATAAGCTGTATATAATGGCAGAAGAAAAAATACAATTATTTTAGATCCTAAATTTCCTATTGCAAAAATCAGTGTATTATTTATAAGCTTTTTATAATTATTCATTTGTAATCAACCTTGCTGCTTAAAAGTTTTAATACTAAAATTTAAATTTATTATTACTGTATTCTATTTAATTCTTCAGGTTTTTTACTTAAATCGCGCTCATTATTTTCAAATGTTAACAAAATTCAATAATATTATATATTTAATCTAAAAACTGGTTTCGCCATAAGTTTATTTCCTTTTTATTCAAATTAATTTTTGTATAAATTTTTCCATCTATTATATTTGGAAGATTCGAAATGTCATTTCTATCTAAAACGTTAAGATTAAAATCTTTTTGCTTTTCAATAGCTCTATTATCAATTCCTATGATTAAACTTCTTTTCTTTTTTTGCATAGCTCTAATACCAGCATGTAGTCTCGTTCCTATATAGTCTAAATCTTCATTTGAATCAAGAAGTTCGTCGTAACTTTTTAGAGTTGGGTCCACAAAAATTACAGAATCGTCTAAAGAATTAAGATACTCATAATCATCCGATCCTTGAATCCAAAAATAAACTTTATCGTAACTTTTTTTTAATATATTGATCAGTTCTTTATCTTTCTCCGGATTTCTACTATAGTCAGTTAATGTAAAAACAACATTTTTTGCTTTATGGATGGGAATAGATAAACAATGATTTTCAGTAAGCTCCCACATTGTTGGACACCCGGTATTATAAACATTATTTATCCCTATAGACTCTAATTTTTTTTTTGTATATGAATCTCTGACAGAATGATAAAAATCTTTACTTAATCCATTACTATAAATCTTATTAGTATAAAAGCCAGGTTCTTCCTGATAACTAGTCCATCCTACCCCCATTAAAACAACATTTTTAAAATTAATTGCATCGATTAAGTTTATATTCCATTGATTACCTCTAAGTACACGATGCTTTGAGGTCAATAAATTTGTTCCAGCTACAAATGAAAAATTACTATTTTTTATTATTCGTCGGCTGTATCTACTTAATTTTTCATGCGTAGGCAAATTTACAAACATAGTTTTATTGTTGAAAATCTTTGTAAGTTCTCGGTTAACTGAATCGACAATAATTTCGTCTCCAATATTCAATGTTCCTACTGCTGTGTTAAGTACTGAAATCTGCTTCATTTATCTTCCACTCCTGTGCTTTAACTTTTTAAATTTTTTTGGTTCTATTATTATTTTTTGATTTCTAAATTCAAAATAACAAATAATTTTTGTCATTTTTAAAAAATCATAAAACAAGTATTCAACATATAATCAAGTTAGTTTTTTTAATGCTTTAATAATTAAATCCTTATTTATTTGGTTCGTCTAATAATTCTTCTATTTCTTTCACTGTTTTTTTCAATTTAAAGTAATCGCTTCTTTCCGAGGCCTTTTGTTTATAATAGTTTTGCATTTTCTTATCAGTTAAGAATTCTCTTAAACCATTATAAAGATCTTGTTCAGTATTTTTGGTGATAATTCCGTATTCATTTTCTTCTCCGAGTATTTCTTTCATTCCAGAACATAAAGTTGTTATAACTGGTGTACCAACTATTAAAGATTCAGTTACAGCAGTGCTATATCCTTCTCTAAAAGAAGAGCATATAAATACATCACATTTAGCAATGTATTTATATGGATTCTCTTTAAAACCAACAATCGTCACATAATCTTCTAAATTATTCTTCTTTATTATTTGTCGATAAATTTTTTCTTCTTCTCCCTTACCGAGCAAGTATAAACGAAATTCAAATTTTTCTTCTACTAATTTACTAATAATTTTTAAAAGTCTTATATAGCCTTTTTGTTCAGTAAATCTTCCTACTGAAATTAAATTTATTTTTTTTGAATCAAAATCTAAATCACTAACAATTTCTAAAGACTTTTTTCGAATTAAACTGTCATCAACAGTATTATATTTAACTAAAAAGTTTTTATTGACACTTGGAAAAGTTTCTTCAAACGCTAGTTGTGCTGTTTCCGAAACAAAAATTGTTTTATCATATCTATCGTAAGTAAGAACTGCTTCTTCTTTACTTCTATATGTCGGAATAATCATTTTTTCATTGTTTACTTCAATATGAACCCAATTCAATAAAGTCGTTTTTGGAAATGGACATCCCGATACTAATCGAGTTGTAGGTCCTTCTAGATAAGAAATAACAATATCATATTCTTTTCTTATCATTAACTTATATAATTGTTTAGGTGATAAAAACTTAAATAAAATAGTGTTTCCTTTAAAACTCTTTTTAAAAAAAGATTCATGCTTAATATTTTTATTTAAATAATTTTTATTAACCCCTTCATCAAATATAGTAAATAATGTTATATCATATTTTTTAGGATTTAAATTATTTAACAACGTTACTAATACTTTTTCAGCTCCCCCACCATCTAGGTTTGGTATTGTAAATAAGATTTTTTTCACTGAATTCACCTCTTTTATTTTCATTCTAAGAAGAAGAGCAATTTTCTAAAAAAATAAATTTTAAAATTGAAAATATATAAAAAAGTGATAATATATAGAAAATTTAGCTCTGATTAATTTGATTAAAATATGATTACTACTAAGAATTTTTTCTTATAGACTTTATATAATATCGAAATCCTGCGAAAACCTTATAGCTTCTAATTACATGGAAATCGCACTTCTTCTATGGAAGTGTATTTAAAATTTCAGCCCTTCACGTATTTTAAAACTAAATTTTTTAAAACAAATTATTATATTACATTAAAATTAATGTTTTTTCATTAATAACACTACCCTTCTCCTGCCAGATCAACTAGATATCAAAAAGAGACGGCTCTATAGAGTTCCACAGTTATTGAGGAAAAGAGTTAATTTTTTAAAAATAATTTGCAGATTATTTTTCTACATAAAAATTTAATACACTATTTCTTTTATAAGCTTTAATAATTGTAATTGTAAAATTCACCAACCTGAAATATATGATTAAAAACTTCATAAAAGTTCTTATATTGATATAAATAAAATACTAAGTAAAATACAATGCATAACAATATCATTATATTTCTATACTTATTACTTATTACGTTATAGAGTATCCAAACTAACGATAATATATTAAAAGGCAAGAAAAAATAAGATAATCTAGCAAATAAATTTGCCCCACCAAAATATCCCGGGATGATAAATAATAAACCTAGTATGGAAGCGTTTATGCTAATATTAACTAAATTATTTCGATATTTATTTATCGTTTTTCTATAATACCAAGAAATTAAAGGAACAACTGAGAGTACAAGTATTCTCAGAATACTGCCTCCTTCAGTTTCTAAAAAAGATTCTTCTTGATATTTTTTTCCAGTAATTTCTGAAGTTACTCCAATAAGGGCAGCTACCAAATATTCGTAAAAGATAACCGCAAATGCTGTTAAAAATACTAAAAATAAAACTTTCTTAGACCATACTTTTTTCCTAAATAGAGGAAGTAATAAAAACAACAGTATGTATGGGTGAAACGTAGAAGCTAAAAAAATTATAAGAAAAAAAGTTTTTAATTTATTTGCTATTAAATATTTAATTGCTAGTATCCCAATCGACATAGCCAAGGTTTGTTTTATAGCAGCCATTCCAAATATATATAGCCCAGAAGTCAAGAATAAATAAACACTCAAGCTGAATTTATATGCATATGAATGATAAAAATAAATAAACGTTCCCACATAAATTAATGAACTTGCAAATATAAGTATTTGAGGATTTTCACCAAAAAGAATTTTTAAAATCATTTGGTATATTTCAAATCCAGGATAAGCACCTAAAGAATAATCTATTTCTATTAATGAAGATAGGTCGTCACTAACGCTATAATAGAATAAATACATATATAGAGATGTATCATTAAAAGAAGTACGTAATCCCGCAAATATAGTTAAAATACTTATTATTAATAAAATAATAAATAAAGAAATTATTTTTTCATCTTTTAACTTTATATTCTTACCTTTACTGGTGGTAATTAAGTCCTTGTTATAGTTGCTCTTATTAGTAAATAATGCAATGAATGAAACTATTGTTAAAAGTAAACTCAAATAAAGCATTTAATTAACCACTTTCTTTTTTTATTTATTACTTTATTAGTTTTACAAAGTTCTTATGCATGAGTTGCCTTCTTTTTATTACGATGTAAAAATTCATATAGTTTAGAAGGAACAAATGCTAGAATAAAAGGTCTTAATACAAAAATATAATTTTTATAAGGAATATTAAGCATTCTAAACCCGATCCACTTAACTCTTGTTTCATTAATTCTATTTTTAAAAGTTTTTCTGTTTGTTGCATCTCTATCGTCGCGCATTTTGTATAAATTTTCTTTAATATTGTATCCTTTATAGCCTTTACTATAAATTTTGAACCACAAATGATAATCTTCTACACGTAATAATTTTGAATCTATTGTATAACCTTCAACTTCATCAAATATTTCTTTTCTAACCATAGTAGTGGCATGACAAAAAGGAGTCCCTTTTATAAAATTTGAATTTTTAGGAGTTTGAGAAACATTTGTACAACCCCAGCCACCTTCTGAATCAAAAAAAGTCATGTCTGTGCCTACAAAAGCAAACTCTATATTAGTATCTAAAAAAGAAACTTCTTTCTCTAACCTAGTAGGCTCAGATATATCGTCTCCATCTTGTCTTGCAATATACTTTCCATCTGCTATTTCCAAACATTTGTTTAATGTAAAATTAAGACCCATATTTTTTTTATTTTTTATAACTACTATCTTTCCTGGATATTTTTCCATATAATCTCTAGCTATATTATAGGTTCTATCCATAGATCCATCATCACACATTATTAAATTCCAATCCTCAAAAGTTTGATGCAATATTGAATCAATACTTTCCGATAAGTATTTTTCGCAATTGTATATTCCCATGATGATTGATACTTTTGGTTTGCACATTTACTTCACTCCCTAAAATATATGGGATAAACCTGTTCCTTGTATCAAGTAATATAATCAAACTATTTCATAAATTTTTTTTAATTCCTTTTTAACATTAGAAACAGTATGGGTTTCGATATATCTTAAAGCTTCTCTACCAAGTCTTTTTCGAAGACTTTTATTTTTATACAATTCAATAATTTTATTTTTAAGAATATCTCTATCATTCACTTCAATTAAAAAACCGTTTATTCCATTATTAACTAACTCCCTATGCCCTCTATTTAAAGAAGTAATAACAGGTTTTTCACATAACATAGCTTCCATAATATTTAAAGGCAATCCTTCTCTATAGCTCATAGAAATAACTATATCAGAAATATTAACGTATTTTTCCAAATTATTTTTGTAGCCTAGAAATTCTACTATGTTTTCCATATCTAACGATTTAACTAAAAATCTTAATTCATTTTCTAATGGACCATTACCGGCGAGCAATAGTTTTAGATTAGGAATTTTCTTATTAACTTCAAACACGGCATTTATTAATGTTTTTTGATTTTTATTTTTGTTAAGTTCTCCTGTACAAAGAATAATAAATTGACTTTCTGAATAACCAAGTTTTCTTTTTAATTCCATATATTCTTCCTCAGAATAGGAATAATATTTTTCATTATCCACCCCTACTCCAGGTATATAAAAAATATTGGTTCTCATCTTTTTTCTAGCAAAATCATAATCTTCCTTTGTTATTGTTATTAATTTATCGGTATATCTAGACAACCATTTTTCAATTGGGTAATAAATTAACCAGTTAATGAATGGTGCACCTTTATAGAAATGAAATCCATGAGCAGTATAATAAACCTTAGATCCTTCTTTTTTTCTAGCATGCTTAGCAGCAACTCTAGTGATTACTCCTCCCATAGGAGTATTACAATGAATTACATCATAATTATTCTTTTCTATTATTTTTTTCAACATTTTATAGGTTACTATATTTGATTTGCTTAATGGAGAGCGATTAAATGGAAGATCAAAAATCTTATCTACATTTTCAAGGTTTAAACCATTTTTTTCATGCAAATTATTTCGAGCAGCTAAATGGACAATATAGCCCTCATCTTTAAGAATTTTTATTAGTGGTTTATGAAATTGAGCTATATGACTTTGTACCGTAGCTATTAATAATACTTTTTTCAATATTAAAAACTCCTATTTTGCTTTTCTAAATCAATTTAAGAATTGAGTTGAAAAAATATTCTCTCCAAGGCTATACGTTTTTTATTTTTCATAGCATTTTCATTACTAATATTTAAATTAAACAATTCACTATTCATAACTTCAGTTATATCTTTTTGAGGTATATCATTAATTCTATCTTTTAACTCAAAATTCATAAAAAGCTCAAGTAGCTTTCTATTGTTATATATGACCGTAGTTTCATGAGAAATATCAAAATCCTGCTTTACTAGAGCTGCCCATTGAGACATTCTATGCTCCCAGTAAAACATATCCGACTCATCAAAATTCCCTTTAAATTTTTCTCCGAATTTTGTAACGTTAATAAATTCTTTAAATGCATCATCAGAATATTTTAGAATATTTCTATTAAACATATTTCTTTTATATAGGTTACTCATATGTCTTGGTGAAAGTGGACTAGGCATTTTAGCTTTACCGAGTTTTTTATAATAGAAGGCTCTTCCTATTTCTGCAATATGAGATTTGATTTCTAACTCAATATTTTTACTTATTAAAAATGCTATCTTCCGCATTTCTTGATCTTTGTGAATCTTAATATAGCCCGAATTATGATTAATAATTGAACAAATTAGTTCATAATCCTTAATATCATTATTATTATTTGGTATTTCAATTATTTCATGCTTTAAATTTAAAGAATCGCATATATGTCGTGCTGCTATAGCGTCTTTTTCTTCAGCACTAGTTGAAAAAAAACTAAAATATTTAAATTTTTCATAATGTCCTTTCCCGGCAGCGAGTGTCATTTTACTATCTGTTCCACCTGTTAGAGAAATACTTGCGTCCCACTTTTCAGCGCATATTTGCATACTACTTTTCAATATTTCAGATATTTTTTGTAAAACTTCTCTTTTTTCTATTATTTTAATTTCATTTTCAGACGGGTAAAAACGAATAACTCTGAAGGGTAACAGCTTTAAATACGTATTTGCAGTAAGTGCCTTTATTTCTGTAAAGGGAGATTTAATTCCTGGTAAATGTCTGATACCGATTCTATAAAAGGAAGCTTTTATCAATTTATTAATTTGGGGATCCATTTCAAATCCACATAAATCAGCTATTAATTGTGAGTGTGAAGATAGAAAGACATCACCTAAATATTCACTGTAAAAAACAGGCATCATGCCTACGCTATCTTGAATTGCTATAACATCTTCATTCTCAATAATTATTATTGTAAAAACTCCGCTTACATTATTAATTTCATCAATAAAGGTTCTTATACTATTCTCATAAGCATTAGCGCATTTTTCTAATACTGTTTCTTCATCTTTAATATCATGCCACGGGTTATACGCATGACCAATTAATATAAATATCTTATTGTCTTTTCTAAAAATGAATTTTTTTTGATCTTTATGAACGTATAAATTAAAATTACCTACTATGCTTTGATTCCAAGATTTATAAAAAGGAAAACAATTATTAAACTCGATTTTTTTTGATGTGAATAAAAAACCTCTGCGAAATAGAAGATGGTTATACCCTTGCTGTTTTTCTAATAAGACTTGAATATTTTTTTCCATTCAAACATCTCCAAATTTTATATTATCAATAACTTTCTTGTAAAATTTTAGTTGTTATAATATTGACGAGTAACTGAACATCTTTTTGATTTTGCAATAATTGTTCTTCTGGCCATAGTTTAAGTTGTTTCTCCATATCCCTTATTCTTTTTATTTCATCTTCAATAATCATTCTTTGATTTAATTCAGCAAGATTTGAACTTCTTTCATGGAAAGTTCTCGATAATATAGCCATTTCAGAACCAATTCTAAAATGCTCTGCTAATATCATTTCGGCTGGCAAAATGCCTTGACCAATCTTTGCTATACCGCCAAATCCCACCCTAATATTTTGAGCCTTGATCTTTTGACAAGCGTATTCTACTGTTCCATCACTTAATAGTTCAAACATAAATGTTCGTTCCATACTTAAATGAAGGTCGTTCAAACCAATGTGTATTTCGTCAATACCCTCTACTTCTAAAATCTCATCCAAATTGAGTAGCGCCTCATAAGTTTCAAGTAACAAAGAAACTTTTACTCTTTTATTGACTAAGGTTATAAAAGCAGCAACTTCCCATGCCTCTTTAAACATAGGCAACATAAGTACATCTGCACCTCTTAGTATGGCTTCATTAATTTCTTCTTCTGTTCCTTCATATAAAGGATTAACTCTTACTAGAAGTTCTGCAACATCCAATACATTACGTATTCTTGATATATCTGATAGTTCATGATGTGAAATAACAGTATCTTTATGACCTTGTCTTTCGTATTTTCCATTTATTTCAAGATCTATAAAAATTCTATCCACTCCAGCATTTTGTATCGCTTTTGCTATTTCTGGTTCATTCGTGATATACATTAATTTCATCATCTTGAAACACATCCTTTTTAAAGATCCACACAAATTAAAATTAAGTTATTAAAGAACTTAAATTCTTAAAGATTACTTGAAATAACCTATCCTCAACATTATCTGAAACAAAAGAATTATGAGGAGAAATTATAACCTTTGGGTTTTTCCATAATTGATGATTCGCAGATAAGGGTTCCTCAGAAAAAACATCTAAAGCAGCTCCTCTGACTTTTCCCTTGTCTAGCGCCTCTATTAAATCAGCCTCATTCAATATTCTTCCTCTAGAAACGTTAATTATAATGGCATTATTTTTCATTGTATTGAATACTTTTGCATTAATTAGATTCATTGTTTTTTCTGTTAAAGGTACAGCAAGAACAAGTATATCGATTTCTCCAATGACTGAAAGCAAATCTTGAATACTATAACAAACATCAAAAGTATTTACTGAATTTCCCGTTGTATTAAAACCCACCGTTTTTGTACCAAATGCTTTCGCTCTTTTCGATACTTCTATTCCTACGTTTCCAGTACCTAAGACTCCAATAACTTTCCCATTAAGCTCCATAAGATTTCTATTTTTTCTCCATAAAGATTTGTATTGAGCTTCTTCGAAGAAACGAGTCTCTTTATAAATTTCAAGAATTTTTAACATCACCCATTCTGCCATGGGAATACTGTATACATCGCCAGCATTTTCCAATCGAATTCCTTTTTTTTTAATTTCTTCTACAGGAACTCTATCCGTACCGACACTTGTCAGTTGAATCATTTTCAATTGATTAAAGTTAGATAATTTATTATGCATAAAAAGGGAATTGCATATCACCACATCTGAATCAAACAAGTCCTTGCTTAAAGGTTCAAATTCATCAATCCACGTAGAAATTTCATAACCCAATTTTTTAAATTCTTCGATTTGGAAGTTAGTAAATTTTGATGGATTAGTTAATAGTAATTTAATAACAATCGCCTTCCTCACGTCTTCTAAATTTACTTAAGCGAGTTTTTAATATTGTTATTTTCAGCAGTTTTACCCGTATTATAATTATCACCCATAGCAATAACTTTAATAAAAGTCTTAACAAAAATATTTACATCCAAAAATAAACTCACTTTTTTTGTATACCATACATCAAATACAATTCTTTCTGGCCAAGGAAGTTCTTTTCGTCCTTTTACTTGAGCAAGACCAGTTACACCAGGACGCACTAAAAATCTTTTTTTCTGCTCTTCCGTATATTCTTCTAAAGGCCACGGATGATACTCCAAAGTCGGGCGAGGTCCAATAACACTCATTTCACCCTTTATGATGTTAAAAAGTTGGGGTAATTCATCTATACTCGTTTTTCGGATAAAAGCCCCAACTTTTGTAACTCTACTATCACCTTTAAAAGAATAAACTCCTGTACCTGTTTTTTCAGCATTTACTACCATTGAACGAAATTTATAAATTAGAAAAGTATCTCCATTTAGCCCTAATCTTTTTTGTTTGAAAAACACCGGTCCTTTAGATTCCAATCTGATTGAAAGAGCAACTAGAAGCATTAATGGAGAGATTACTACAAGTAATATAAGAGAAAATATAAAATCAGCTGCTCTCTTAACTATTAAATACGGTTTCATAAAAAACATCCTTTTATCTTCTTTTAAACGCTAATGCTGACAGGGGACTTTTGAGAAATATCCACATTCTTCCGATTAGCCAATCCCACTAAAGTTTGCTTAATCTCTTCATTGTTCATCTCAGGCAGCTTTTCCAGCACATATAGCAACTCTAAATCGCTGGCTGGGTTTGCTTTCCCGATATAAATCTTAGGAAATACTTGCTTGTTTTGAATTTCATCTTCATTTAATAGCTCTTCAAACAACTTTTCTCCAGGTCGAATGCCTGAATACTTAATCTCAATTTCATCCTCTGTATATCCAGACAAACGAATTAAGTTCTTTGCGAGATCTACAATTTTCACTGGCTCTCCCATATCGAGGACGAACACCTCTCCGCCTCTTGCAAGTGATCCAGCTTGGATTACCAAACGCGATGCTTCAGGGATTGTCATGAAATAGCGAGTCATTTCCGGATCCGTCACCGTAATTGGACCACCTACTGCAATTTGTTTCTTGAACAATGGAATGACTGATCCACGTGAACCCAGTACATTACCGAAACGGACCGCAACGAATTTCGTATCACTGCGCTTCGCCAGGTTTTGGACAATCATTTCGGCGAAGCGCTTGGATGCTCCCATGACGTTCGGTGGGTTAACGGCTTTATCAGTTGAAATCATGACAAAACTTTCTACTCCGGAAATATGCGCTGCATTGGCAACGTTTTTCGTGCCATAAATATTATTTTTGACTGCTTCTGTCGGATTGCTTTCCATGAGCGGCACATGTTTATGTGCTGCTGCATGATAAACGACGTCCGGGCGGTGCAAAGTCATAATTTCCATAATGCGTTCATAGTCTTGTACGTCTGCAATGATTGGAACCAGTTCCGTGTCAGGTGCAATCGTTTTGCGAAGTTCCATATCAATTGTATAAATGGAGTTTTCGCCGTGGCCGAGAAGCAATAGCTTTTTGGGACCAAATCGTGCAATTTGGCGTGAAATCTCAGAACCAATTGAACCGCCGGCACCTGTAACTAGTACGGTCTTACCAGTTAACTGGCCTTTAATTTTATTCATATCGAGCTGCACTTCATCGCGCCCAAGCAAATCTTCAATTTTAACGTCTTTGATATCTGTAACAGACAACTTGCCAGTCATTATGTCTTCAATGAGCGGGATTGTCTGTGTCCTGATCCCAGTATCAACAGCCATTGAAATCAGCTCAGCAGCTTCCTGCTTTCCGAGCGACGGAATGGCGACAATGATATGTTCGATTTGGTTGTCTTTCACATAATCATTGAGGATTTCTGTACCCCCAATAACCCGTATGCCGTATATTTCAAGGCCCTGCTTTTTGACGTCGTCATCGACAAAGGCGACCGGCAGTAAGCCGCGGTCTTTATTATTCAAAAGCTGTCTAGCGACAAGTGTTCCTGCCTGTCCAGCTCCGATAATCATTGTTCTTTTCTGATTCGGCATTTTCTTGCCGATCAGCATATCTCGGAACAAACGCCAAGAAAGGCGGGATCCTCCAATCAGCAGTAAGTGCAGCATCCAAGTTATGGCTAATGCTCTGAGAAGAACGTCTCCTCTCACTAGCAATTGCACCGCTCCCACAGCAATGATTGAAAATGTAACTGCTTTAAAGATAGATGTGAGTTCTCCAATTGATGCATATTCCCATACTTTCCGATACAATCCATAAGCGAGCGCGAATGCATGGTGAGCAACGAAAATCGTCAATGCGCTCGCCAGCAGAAACTTGTCCTCAAATGGATTAACCAACGGATGCAACAGGAAGTAGCCGACAAAAATTGAAAAGAACACGATAAATGAATCCACCAGGATTAGTAAAGATATCCGGTTTTTTAATGACAAAGCGAGTCAGCCCTTTCCTGCACATTACTTTTCTCCTTATTCCACATTATAATATTCATGGATTGGAAATTTCTGTTCTAATTCTAACATACTACTTTTTGGAAAGAATAGTCTTTTATTATCATTTTTATACTTTTTTTGTAACTTTACAAAAATAAGTTCCACAATTTTCCTTTATTAATTTTCAAAGGCTCCAATATAGTCATCGTTTTGTCCTGAATGATGCATTCATTGTTGAAAAGCAGAATCTCAATCATCTCGTACTGCTTCTTTTTCTCCAGTACAGCGAGCCCTTCTTTAAAAACGAACGGCCGTTTCGACATATTGTGGACATCGGAACCGTAAACGTGGATCAAGTTGGCATTAATGAGTGAAAAAGCCGTCTTTTGGATTGCTTTGCCGAAACAGCCGACGAGAGACCCTGACGTTACTTGGGCTAATGCACCGTGGCGCAGCAGTCCTTCCAGCCTTTCCGGCTTTTCGATGACTCCTTGGTTGCGCTCGGCGTGGGCGATGATTGGCACATAATCTTTAGCAATAAGCTGCTGGATGATTGGGACAGTGTAGGCCGGGACACCGGATGAAGGCAATTCCAACAACACGTAGCGAGAATCGGCGAGCGTCAGAGCTTGTCCTGTTGCTAACCGTTCCGGCAGTTTGTCGGATAAGCGGCACTCATTGCCGCTGTACAATTGGATCGGCAAGTTCTGTTCGTTTATATATTCTTTCGTAAGAGCCAGTTGTGCTTTGGTTTTTTCTATGTCGGTTGGAAAGCTGGGGTGATGGGCATGAGGGGTAGCGATGATGCCGGTCAGGCCTTCTTCCAGAGCTTTATCGAGAAGCCGTTTGGTTTCTTCCATCGTTTCGGCGCCGTCGTCGATACCGGCTAGGATATGCGAATGAGTGTCGATCATTGTTTTTCCTCCTTAACAGAAAAGCGTAAACACCTATCTATCCCCGACAAGCGCTGGAAGGTGTGCCAGTAATGGGACTTTTCCATTATTGGCGCACCTGAAGCGACCTCAAGGGACTGGGCGTTGGAGTCTAGACATACGTCAAAGAAAAAAGTAAAAAGGGAAAACCTTTTTACTTTTCGGAACCGTAGTATTGGTAGTAGTAGCTGTCTTTCGGTGGAACGAAGTTGTTCAAGACAGCACCAATTATGCGACTGTTTGACGTGACAATCGCTTCTTTTGCTTTTGCTGCCTGCTCTTTCTCTGTTTTTCCAGAGTTGACGACAAGGATCGTGCCTTCGCATTTGTTGGCAAGGATTTGGCCATCGGCGACTGATAGGACTGGAGGTGCATCAAAGATGACGAGGTCATACATGCCTTTCAACGAATCCAACATATTATTCATTTGCTGGGAAGCAAGCAGTTCTGCCGGATTGGGTGGAATCGGACCGCAAGTTAGTAGGTCAAGGCGCTCCACTTCTGTCGGACGGACTGCATCTTCGATTCGTGCCTGGCGAGTCAAGACGTTGGATAAGCCAGTGACATTGTTCATATGGAAGGTATGGTGCGTTGTCGGCTTGCGCATATCGCCGTCGATCAACAAGACTTTTTTGCCTTCCTGGGCGAAAACGACAGCGAGGTTCGCTGCTGCAGTAGACTTGCCTTCTTCCGGCGCGGCAGAAGTTACGACGATTGAGCGGATATCCGCATCAGGCGACGAGAAGTTGATATTCGTCCGTAGCGTCCGGAATTGTTCCACAACAAATGAGCGCGGATTGGTATGAGCAACCAGTTTTCTGGCGGTTTGCTGCAATTTTATTCTTTTATTTTTTTTGCGGTTCTTTAGTTTTTCAAACATGCTTAACCCGCCTTTCTGCCAGAATCGGTCTGAGATGCTGTGTCTTCTTTAATAGGAGAAATGACACCAAGCAATGGAATGCCAAGAACGTCTTCAATGTCCTGTTCGTTTTTCAGGCTTGTGTCCAAATACTCTAATAGGAATGCAATTCCGACTCCAAGCATCAAGCCGACGACAGCGGCGATTGCCATATTGAGCATCGGGTTCGGTGCGACCGGTGACGGATTTTCTTTTACGACTGCTGGAGAAAGAATGGATACGTTATCGACTTTCATCAGTTCCTGGATTTCTTCTTGGAAGACGGCTGCAGTGGTGTTGGCGATATCTACCGCGATTGCCGGGTCCGGATCTTGAACTGAGATGTTGACGACTTGCGATTGTTCTGCGTTCGTGACAGTAATCTTATTGGTAAGCGCTTCTACAGAGAGACCTAAGTCGAGCTGTTCTGACACTTGGTCAAGAATAGCGGGGCTTTTAATGATGACGCTGTATGTGTTGATAAGTTGAAGATCGGTTTGGATATTTTGATTGGTCAGTTGAGAAATGTCCGTTTTTTCCTGGTTCACGAGAATCTGGGTGTTGGTTTGGTAAATTGGTGTCAGGAAATTATAGCTAACAACGCCAGCAATGAGAATCGCGATGACGGTTAATCCGATGATCAGGACCAACCTTTTCTTAAGCGTAGCGAACAGTTCCTGCAATGAGATGGTTTCTTCCATTTGATGAGTGGCTCCTTTGTCAGTAAATTGCTTTTTATAGTATAGCATGAAGTAATTCGGTAGATGAGGTTTTTATTGGAAAAAGTTTTTGGGTAATTTTGCATATGGAATATCAAAATTGCCAATGTAACTGGAAGTACTTGTGCTGAAAGATATCCGGAGTAGTCTTATAGTTCGGATTTTAAAGTTTTTTTACAAAATATTACTAAAAAGATTCCTTTTCGCTCTATTTTATGGTATTGTGATTAAAGCAATAGCAATCCTTTTATCGCCTCTGTCTTTTGTAAATTTTTATTTAGCTTTAAAAAAAGTGTACTGCATGTAATAAAGATATGATAATGTAAAAAGTAGGATTTTATTCAGGAGGAATGTAATGTGAAAAAGTATTGGAAACAAATAACACTCGGCTTGACTGTTGTATTGTTGGCGGTCGCAGGTTACCTGGTTTACGCTTTTGAATTCAAGGAATACGAAACAGCGGATAAAGAAGTGGATAAAGTGACGGAAGAGAAAATCGAAGTCGACTTGCCGGACGATTCGAAGATTGTTGTCGATGAAGAAGGCAATGTGACAGAAGAGAAAGACGAAGACAAGGAAGAAGATAAAGAAGCGGATACGACTGAAGATGCAACTGCTTCGACGAATGCTTCCACAACAGCTTCCAACAGCACTAGCGGAACAGTTCAAACTGCTGCCGCTTCTACAAACAGCCAGACTGCAGGCGCTTCTACTGAAGGGAAATCTTCCAACGGAAACAGCGATTTGAATAATGGCAATGCTTCAAATGGCAACAAAGGTACTAACAACGGAAACAACGGCAATAACGGTTCGAACAATGGCAACGGTGGTTCAAACAATGGAAACAACAATGGTGGAAACAACGGCAATAATGGATCTAACAATGGTAAGGAACGTGTAACCGTTACTCAGATCAAAGCTCGTTATGAAACTTCGTTAACTCGTCTTGAAGATACTGCGAATGACAGAATCGATGGATTGGTCAATGTGGCGAAGAAAGAATACTTGGCAGATTCTTCACCAAACTACGCTTACTACTACAATAAATATACTGGTGCTGCTTCGAAGCTTGAAAGCCAAATGGATGCTGCTTTCTACGGCGTGATTGGCGTGATGAAGAGAGACTTGAAAGCCAATGGCCTTGCTGAGTCTCACGTAAAATCCGTGATCAACGAGTATGAAAACACGAAAAAACAACGCCGCAACGCGTTGATGAAAAAAGCCGCTGGGCTTAAATAAGAAATATGCAAAAGACGCTTCCTTTTGGGAGCGTCTTTTTTTGGGTTTATTTTGATTAGCCGAAGCCGTCGTATGTATCATAGACGTCTTCCACTTCCCTTTCGGTCATTGGTTCCGCTGCCCAGCCGTTTAGCAATTCCATCATCGAATACATTGGAATGGAGAAGCCGATGGCATTTCCTTCATTTAAAAGAAGCGCGTTGATGCCGATGACTTTTCCGGAATGGGCGTCAATGAGCGGGCCGCCGCTTGAGCCCGGAGCAATCTGGGCATCGATCTGGTACATGTCCTTGTACAGGAACTGATGTTCAAAGTCGCGGTCAGTGCCGGTCAAATAGCCAATGGCCGCAGTGTTTTCCAAGCCGGACGGGCTGCCGAGTGCGATGACTTCTGTTCCGACTTCGGTTGGATTCGTTTCCACTTCAAGCGGTGCGATGCCGGCAAAGGCATCAACTTGGATAAGTGCGATGTCGTAAGTTTCCGAGATGCCGATGACTTTGCCGGGTTTCTCGACTCCGTCGGTTGTGCGTACGGAAACTTCAATGGTGCCGATAATCAGATGGGCGCTCGTCACAACGGTGCCGGTGTCGGTAAATAGGAAGCCGGAACCGTAGGCGGTATCGGTTTTAATCGTGAATACTTTTTGCTGGGTTTCCTTGATGATGTTAGTTTTGGGTTTGGTGCCGTCTTCGTTTGAAGCTTCGGTGTCTTGTGGCGGTGTGGTGGTTTCTGTGACGGTTTGTTCTAGTGGCGGATTCGTTTGAGGCTGGGTGGCGACTGCTTTTTCTACCGGTACGTTCGGTTGTTCACTTATAGGCTCTTGGAAAATCCGGGCTGAGCCGAATCCTGTTCCGAGAAAGAGAATGGCGACGACAAAGAAGTTCAGACGCTGGCGTCTTTTGTGTTTTTTGATCCGGGTGGTTCGATCCAGTGGCTGGCCGCAGTTGAGGCAGTTTTTGGTCGTTACGCTATTCATGCATCCGCATTTGGAACAGAACATAGCGGCTACCCCCTAGTCGGATTTGTTAGTTTTTGTATACCCGAATGTGTGAAAGCTAGTCTTTTGGGTTTAGGGAATTTTTATAGAGAATGAAATTGGCTTCGCACGGCGAGTCAACTCGGCGGGTTTATATGAAATAAGGGGTTTTGATGGGCCAGCCGTTCGTACTGCTGGCTTTTTTGCGGATTTTGAAGGATGAATTGAATGAGTTTCTTCTATAATATAGTGGTTTTGGGGGATGTATAGAGTTGCGACGAATGAGGGGTGAATTACAAGCCATAAGAAAAAGACATCTGCGTATATGCAAATGTCTTTTTACTCTTATTTCAAGTCGATGCCGTATTTGGCGAATCCGTCTGTGCCGGCACCGATGTAGGTGATGCCGCTGTCAGCCGGAATCAAGTTTTGGGCTGCCGGTGACGATTCGAATGTGGTATTCAAATCGCCCGTGACCGGAGCGAAATCCCAGTTGCCGTCGGCTGTTGGGTTGATGGTCTTTTCTTCTACCATGTAATCGATGATTGCTTGGCGGTTTTCGTAAGCGAAATCAAGCTTTTCTGTTGCGTTGACTACGCCCGGGAACGAGCCGCTTGCGCGGTAGTTGTTTGTAGCGACCAGGAATTCCTGGTTCAAATCGATCGGTGCGCCGTTGAACGTCAAGTTTTTGATGCGGCTGGCTGAAGCGTCAACCACTTTGCCGTCATTATCGTATTTCGCCGGCTGCGTCACGTCGATTTCGTATTCGACGCCGTCAATGACGTCAAAGTTATATGTGCGGTACTCAGTATCGATCAACGGCTGTTCGCCGGTTGCGGATGGGCCCACTTGCAGGAACTGCCCTGCAGACATTTCGAGCCATTCTTTTACGTCAGCGCCTTTCATTTTCAAGGCGAAGACGGTGTTGTCAAAGACATACAAGTCAGCCACATTTTTGATCGCCACTGTGCCTTTTTCGATGTTCGTGTAGTAGTTGCTGTCGCCGCGTGTACCTGCTTTAAACGGAGCTGCTGCTGACAGGAGCGGCAGGTCAGCGTTTGCTGTGCCGGCTACTTTGTTCTTCACGTACCAGGTTTGTGCGTTGTTGACGATTTGGACAGATGGATCGTCTTTCACAAGCGAGAAGTACGAGTTGATCGGAGCCGTCGTTTCAGCTACCGGCTGGCGGACGTACTCAATCGTTGCTTCGTGCGCTTCTTTTACCGCTTCTACCACTTCTTCAGACACTTCGTTTGTGTTTTTATCGATTTCACGGAGTGCTGCTTTTTCTTTGATAACGTTCCAGTCCTGGCCGTGCGGTGCCAGTTGAAGGTCAATAACGCCCAAGTGGCTGCCGAACTTGCCTGGCATGACGACCGGTGTACCGTTGATCGTGCCTTGTTCCTGGTCAACGTTTGGCAGGTCTTTGTAAGCGCCCGGGAAAGTCTGGTGGTTATGCCCGGTGATGATGGCATCGACGCCTTTTAGTTTTGTCAATTGATACGTGATGTCTTCTTCACCGACTTCATGTACCGCGTCCCCCATGCCGGAGTGCGAAAGAACGACGACGATGTCAGCGCCGTCTTTTTCCATTTTCGGCAGGAATTTTTCTACGGTTTGAACCGCATCTTCTGCATAGACTTTGCCTTCAAGGTTGGCGCGGTCCCATTTCATGATGTGCGGAGCCACAACGCCAATGACGCCGACTTGGACGGTGACTTTTTTGCCGCGGCCGTCGACGACTTCTTTGTCGATGATTTCATAGGGGGTGAAGCGGTTTTTCTTTGTTTTCGCGTCGTAGACGTTGGCGTTCAATACCGGGAATTCGGCATCGTCCATCACTTCATCCAAATAATCGAGGCCGTAGTTGAATTCGTGGTTGCCGAGCGTCGTGCCGTCAAAGTCGAGTGCCTCAAGCGCGGAATAGGCCGGGTGCTTTTCGCCTTCTTCCAATGGATCGACATTCGCCGAATAGCTGCCGAGCGGCGTGCCTTGGATCAAGTCGCCGTTGTCGAATAGTAACGTGTTTTGGCTTTCTTTGCGGGCCTGTTCAATGAGGACGCCTGTTTTGGCGAGTCCCAGGCTGTTGGAGATTTTATCCTGGTAATAATCGTAGTTGACGAAGTTCGTGTGCAAATCGGATGTTCCGAGAATGCGCAGCGACACTTGTTTCTTTTCCTGCCCTTTGTTTTGCTGCACCGCTTTGGCGCTGGTGTCATTTGCTGCCTCTGCTGGCACTGCCG
Source organism: Planococcus chinensis (assembly GCF_020071995.1). Classification (GTDB taxonomy): domain Bacteria; phylum Bacillota; class Bacilli; order Bacillales_A; family Planococcaceae; genus Planococcus; species Planococcus chinensis_A. The sequence continues at coordinate 65,072 of NZ_JABWTK010000007.1, forward strand.
ACAAGCTGCTTGCTGTTAAAACAAGCGCTGCCAAAGTTATTGCCGCTTTGTTGTAAATGGTCATTGTTCCATCTCCTCTTCGGATGTTTAGGCTACGGGACTTATTATACGCTTCAAAAATGCGGAAATGTATGCGCTTTCTGAATTATTATTATTTAGATTTTTTAGTAAATATCTATCATTTTTACCTTTGATGGCGGAAATTAGAAGTGGAAAAGTTCTTTGCGGACGAGTTGAGGCTGGCGGTTGGGGCTTAAGGGGCTGTTGGATAAGAAAAAGGCATTCGCTTTGGAATGCCTTTTCGGATACTTCTCGTGTATTTATTTGGATTGTGAGACTTTTGCTTCGCCTTTATTGCCGGCTGCGTCGGTGACGATGATGGTTAAAGTCTCTTCTTCAGCGTTGAACTCTTCCAGTTCCACGCTGAATGTGCCGTCTTGTTCCAGGCCGAACGGCACGGCTTCCTGTTCCCCGTCGCTATGCGTTACCACATACGAGGCGTTCAGTTTCGCGTTGAGGTCAAACTGCAGGCCGTATTTTGTGAGTTCGGTGTTGTAGATAAGATACTTGTCCTCCACTTTGCCGCTGAGTTGATTGCCATCGCGGGCTGCAATGATCACCGGGTCGGTCGATTTGACGAATACCGGGAACACATTGGCGCCGACGAACGGCGGGATGGCGGATGCCGGCGTGCCCAGGAAGTCGAACGAGTACATGCCGTCCGGGATGGTCGTTTCCGGTGCGCCGGTCCACGGGCGGTATTTGCCGGTGATCGGGATGGTGATCTTGCCGGCTTTTAAGGAATCGGCGGAATGGATATAGCCGATATAGCCATCTTCAAAGCCGCCGCTTCTCGGGTTCATGATGTCCCAGATTTCAAGCGAGTTTTTTGCTAAAGCACCGGTCAAATTGAACGTGTACTCCGCTTTGTCGTTAAAGCCGTCGCCGTCAAACGACAAATCCAGTTCGCTCATTTGCGGCGTCTGGAGTTCGGTCAGGAATTCGCCGCTGAGGTCCGCTGCGAACGGCAAGGACATTGTCGTCGTGCCGTTGGAGATGCGGATCCAGCCGATGATCTCATCGCCGTAAGCGGCAGCGGCGTTTTTCGGAGCCGTCAAGGTCAGAATCAGCTCCTGCTGTTTCGATAAGGTGAACGCCGGTTTGTCGACGGTGAGTTTGGCGTTCCCCGCATTTTTCTTCACGTCGATCGCCACTTTGTAGTCGCCGCCTTTGCCGGTGATGTCTTTCACCAGGATTTTCTTGGTGGCGGAGATGTTCTTTTCCCGGATTGGCTGCGGACCGAATGTCACGGTGCCTTTCAGGTTGTCCACTTGGGTGCCGCTTTGGTTTTGCACGGCTTTGTCCTGGGAATACGCGAGCGCTTCCGGATGGGCAGCGTTATAGGCTTGGACGCGTCCTGCGCCTTGTGCAAAGACATCGTATTTCGCGGGATCGAGCACTTTCGCTGTGTTCGACAGCGCCACTTTGATGTCAAACGGCGTCCAGTCCGGATGCGCTTGTTTGATTAGCGCTGCGATGCCCGTGATGTGCGGTGCCGACATCGAAGTGCCGGATTCCCGGAAGTAGGCTTCTGTGTAGTCGGCATTCGGAAAATCGGTTTTATACATCGGTTTCACCGACAGGATGTTCATGCCGGGTGCCACGACGTCCGGTTTGATGTCGAAGTTCGGCGTTGACGGTCCGCTTGAACTGCTTTCAGCGATATCATCCCCTGCCGTTTGGGTTGTTTTGATATCGCCGAACGTGACTGTCCCTTTTTCCTTGGCAAGTGCCAGGCGCAGCGCTTCGCCGTCTGCGCGGGACAGATCAAATGCCGGGATAAAGTCGAACAGATCGCCGAAGTAGACGCCCATCGGCCCTTCGCCTTCAAAGGCGTTCCGGATGTTGTGGATCAGCACCGCTTTTGCGCCTTGTTTTTTTGCCTCTTTGATTTTATCCGGGAACGGAATTTCACCGCGCGCCACGACGACGACTTTTCCTTCGACCTCCAGGCCTTTGTAGTCAGCGGCGGCACCGGCGCCCGGAACGGCTGCAAGTTCAAATGTGCCTTTCAATTGTACGGCTGGGTCTTGTTCCAAGGTCGTCGCCATCATATTGTGGGTTTTGGCGAGTTTATAGGTGCCGACAGTGGCGTTGACCGTGCCGCTGTAATGCGTTTCCGGCAGAGTCGAGTTTCCGACGGCAATGCCGAGCCGCGACGTTGCGGGTGTGCCGATCGAGCCGCGGAACAGGCCGTTGTTGCCGGCAGCGGATACGGCAATCGTGCCGCCGAGCATGGCGTTGTTCAAGGCGAATGCCATGGCGTCCGCTTCAGATGCGTTAAAAGAGCCGAGCGACAAATTGATGATGTCCATGTCCTGGATGACCGCTTCTTCGATGCCGGCGAGGATGCTTGAGAATTCGCCGCCGGTATAGGCGCCGAGCACGCGGTACGCATACAAGTCGACTTTCGGCGCGATGCCTTTAAAGCCGAAATCGTTGGCGCCAGTAGCGGCAATGATGCCTGCGACGTGCGTGCCGTGCGTGGTCGCAAAGCTCATGCCGACTTCATTTTTCTCTGGGGTGGATTTTGGCCGTTCGGACGGCTTCGTTTCGGAAGCGTCATCTTTTGCCCGCGGTTTCGCGTATTTGGATGAATTCGGGACGAAATTCCGGCCGCCTTTGTAGATGCCTTTGAATTCCGGGTGGTCCGGGTCGATGCCGGTATCGAGCACCGCAATTTTGATGCCTTCGCCGTCGAGCCCTTCCGCCCATAAGCGTTCAACGCCAAGGAACGATGTGCTCGTGTTGAAGGCGGCTGTCGCTGGCAGCTCTGTCGGCGTTTCCGGAATGGTGTTGATGTGGACGTCCGGTTCGATCAATGTGACGCCTTGAATGGCGAGCAGCTTTTTCAATTCACCGGCTTTCACCGTTGCCGAAAAGCCGTTCAAGACGGTGTTGTAGGAAAAGCCTTGGGTGACCGACAGCTTCTGCGCTTGGATCGCTCCTTTCACCGATGCCTGCTGGGCGAGGACTGCCGCTTTCGCTTCGCCTACCTGTGCGGCGGAAAAGCCTTTTCCTTGCGCTGCCTGGACACCTTGCTCAAGTGCAACAGGGCGCTCCGACAAATGGACGATGACGTTGACGGTTTTGTCTGCCGGCAGGCCTTCCAGGTCTTTATGGAGCTTCGGCCCTCCTTGCAGCAGTTTCGTCTGTTCGGCGATCGCCGAGCGGATTTGGAACTGGCTTTCATTTAGCGCCGGTTTAAGCAGCCCTGTGTCTTTCGCGTAGCTGGATGATGGGAACGGGAATAACAAGGACAACACTAGGACAAGTGCGAGCAATGTGCTGAAAACTTTCCAAAACGTCTGTTTCTCCAAAATCAACTGCCTCCTTCGGTTTGCGTTATGTAGTAATCTGAAATATCAGATAGTTAGATTTTAGCACGTTTTTTTGCTAACGGACGTCTTTACGATAAATAATTACCATTTTTGTCAGGAAAATTTGTAGATAAGGTCGTGGCTTTATTCGGAGCAATAAAAAAAGCGGAGAAAAGGATTCTTTTCTCCGCTCTGTTGATTCATGGTGCTTGTTTTGTAATCGTGAAGTTGATCGGCGTCCGGTGGCCCGCAAGGTCTTCTGCGACGAGTGTGAAGTTATTCGCCCCGTCGTCCGGAACTTGGATTGTTTCGGTGATGGTTTCATCGAACGCGACTTGATCGTTCCGGCTGATCGGGTGGTGGTAGATTTCGCTGTCGATCAGGTAGACCCGGATCTGGTCGAAGTTGTCTTTCACCCGGAACGTGATTTCCGCTTCATCGCTTCCGGCGGGTATGCTCGTCGGCACGTCAATCAGCTCGATAGTTGGACCGACCGTGTCGACAAAGATTTGACGGCGAATTTCCAAGTCGTTGCCGGCTTCATCGACGGCTTTCACGGTGATGTGCCGGGAGCCGTCTTCGAATGTGACCGTGTGTTTGAACACCGAGCCGTTGAATTCTCTCGGGGTTTGTCCATTGACGGTAAGTGACGTGACTTTGGAGGCGTCTTCTACGCGTCCCGTCACTTCGACGGCTTTCGTTTTATGGATGGACAGGACGGCTGGCGTATCGATGAAGATGACCGGTTCGGTTTCATCGGCTACGGGCGCCGGTGTTGCCGTAACTGCGAGCGCCACTTCGGTTTTATTGCCCGCCACGTCGTAGAACACGGCGGTCAGTTTGTCGGTTGCCTTCAGTTCAGCGGTGACGGTGTAGCTGGTTGTGCTTGGTGCCAGTGATTCGTTGGCCGGCGTTGTCGCATTTTCGGTCAGTTCGGTGCCGTTCAAGAACACTTCCCAGCGGTCCGCCGCGGTATTGTCGGTAAAGCTTGCGACTTGGACCGTTTTCGTTTCGGCGCTGAATGTCGCGGTTGCATCTGGTTTCACGGTATCGACGATGATTGGGAAGTCGATTGCTTGCCATTCTGCCTCATCATAATCAATAACGGCGCGCAGCTGGATGCGGTAGTTGCCGTCCGCCGCTTTTTTCCCTAAGATGTTGCCGTCCCAGGCGTAGGCCGGGTTCAGCACATACGGCATATTCGGTGCAGTCGCGGAGAAGTTTTTCGGCAGTTCCTGATCGGTGCGGATCGTCCGCAGTTTTTCTCCGGACTCGCTTAAGATATTCACTTCCAGTTGCTTGGCGTTCCGGAGCAGCGAGAACACCGGAATGACGGCATCCTGCACGCCGTCGCCGTTTGGCGAGAAGGCGAATCGCTCCGGCTGGTAGCCGGTCGAATGGCTATTGCCGTTCAGGATGTTGCCAGCCGGGTCAACCAAAAGCGTGCGGCCGTAGAATGTGTTTGCTTCCCAAGCGAAGCGGTCAAAGATCGGGGCGTCGTCCCAGTCACCGTTAAAGCCGAAGTACGGCACGACGAGCATCGTGTTGCCGGTGACGTCTTCCCTTTCATCGGTGAGGGTGACAAAGCCGTCGACAAAATAGCCGTTCGGGAAGTTGCTTTCGAGCTGTTCTGTTGCTCCGGAGATATTGACGGTGACCGGAATGTCGACGCTGCCGTTCGCCGGTACGGTGACGGTTTCCGGTGCGGTGATTTCAGCGTCTTCTGTAATGTTCAAAGAGCCGGTAGTATTCGGCGCTGTCACAACTTTGCCGTTGGCATTGGTCACGGCGTCGACTTGGACATTGACGGCAACTTTGAATTCGGCCGGCTGGTCGGACAAGTTATCGGCGGTCAATGTCATTGTGAACTGATTGTTGATTTCTTTTAAGGCCACTGTTCCGAGGCCGCTGATTTTATTCGTCACCATGACGCGTGTGGATAAGGCATCATGCAGCTGCATGAGCCCTGCCCCTTGGCGGCGCGGCGATACAAACTGGCCTTCCGCGAATACAACGGGGTTCGCCGTATTCGTCATCAGGTTTTTCGCGTAATCGACGCGGTCGCGGCCGGTCAGGTTCAGGTCTTCGATGCGTTCAAACAAAAGTGCTGCCCCGCCGGAGACATGCGGCGCGGCCATTGACGTACCGCTCATGAGACCGTATTTATCGCCGTTCAGCGTCGAGAAGATGTTGCCGCCGGGTGCCGTAACTTCCGGTTTGAAATCGAGGTTCGGCGTCGGTCCCCAGGACGTGAAGTCGCTCATTTTGCCGGCGGTTTCACTCGGCGCATCGAAATACTGGCCATCAAAGGTCACCGTTACCGGCTGTCCGGCATCAAGTCCCGCTTTCATGGCGAGGCCGACCGATTGCAGCGTCGACATATACGGAATCGTGATGGCCGGATCGCTTTGCATCGATAGGGTGCCGGTCGTGTTGTTGTAGATGATGACTGCGACCGCTCCCGCTTTTTGGGCATTCAAGCCTTTCTCAGTGAACGGAATCGTGCCCCGGGCAACGAGCGCCACTTTGCCGCTAAAGTCTTTTCCTGCAAAGTCGGCAGGCGTCCCGAGTCCGGCATCCATCACTGGATACGTGTCCTGCGGCAAATCGACCGGATCGGCGTTATTGCCCAGGAAATAAATGCCGCGCTCTGCTTCCCCGTTTGCAATGCGGTAAGCGAAGCTTTGGGCGGTGATGACGTCGTTTTCAAACGATGCCACACCGAGTGAATCCGGCGAGACGCTCGGGGAACCGGTCAGCCCATAGTCCGGATTTTCTGCAAACGGATTGAAATGCCCCGAGCCGAACAGGTTCGAGTTCCCGGCAGAAATGGAAACGAGTATGCCGTTATTGGTGGCGCGTTCCACTGCCTGCTGCTCAGGGTCGGTCGAATCAACGAAACCGGCTGTCGCACCGAGCGACATGTTGATGACGTCGGCTCCAAGTTTGATGGCATCGTCCATCGCTTTGATGTAGATGTCGCCGTATGTCGAGTTATAGGACGGGTCGTTGCCGAACACTTTCAGGGCTAAGAGCTGCGTTTCGGGTGCGACGCCGCGGATGCCGCCGTTTTCTTCATTGCCGTTGGCGCCGACAGTTCCGGCGACGTGCATGCCGTGCATCGATGCATTCGGACCAAGGTCGCGGATTTCGTTATTGGCGTCGAAATAGTTGAAGCCGAACGGTACTTTGGCGGTGAAGAACCCTCCGCCTTGCAGCGAACTGTCCGCACGCAGTGCATCCACTTCCGCTTTGGTGATTTCACCGGTGGCGTTGTCAGTGAGAACCATGTCTTTGTGGCCGGGGTCGATGCCGGTGTCGATGACGCCGACGACCATCCCTTCCCCTTTAAAGCCGTAATCATTCCAGACGCGCTGGGCCTGGACGAGTTCTTTCGAATACTTCATCTCGGGCTTCGGTTCCGGGCGCAGGTATTCGGTCGCTTCGTATACGGCTTTCACACCTTTTTGCTCGGCGATTTTTTCTACTGCGCCTGCCGGGACTACCGCAGAAAAGCCGTTAAAGACCGTTGTAAAGCTTTGCTCGTACTGAATCGTTGGGGCGGCTTTCGTGACAGCTGCTTTTACGGTTTTCTGATTGGCTGCGACGGCTGCTTCCAGGTTGTCTTTTGTGGCATTCGGCAGTTCGTTGTACAAAATGCCTTTTTCCGTGGCGCTTTCAATGGCCGGTGCTTTGTCGAGTTCCACGATGATGCGCACTTCTTTCTTCGGCTGCGCGGGCTTCAGCAATTCTTCCGGGACGGTGGCGGGTCTGTTCGGATCCGGGACGCTGGCATTTTGGGCAGTGGCGGTTCGGGATGTGCCGAACGCCATCGAACTGAATACCAGGACGGCGATTAACAGGAACATGAATAAGGCCTGCCGGTTCTTCAAGATTTTTCCTCCTTTAAAATAATAGTAAAAATAAACGAATATTCATAATTTATTGATAACTTTAATTTACCATAGTTATTCATATATGGGGGTAAAATATCTTGCGGAATTGGATTTTATTTTATGCGGGCAGCGAAAAACCGTTCACCTGTTAGGGCGAACGGTTTACGGTACGATTTGCCGGACCACTGGAATCTTCTGCAGCAACCGGATGATGAGGAACGACAGGAAGAACAGGATGAGCCAGGTCAGCGGCAGGCCGATCAGCACGCTTCCTGTGTTTTCATTGATATTGAAGAATTTATTCAAGTACACCTGGAGCAGCGGATGGATGATGTAAATGCCGAGCGTCGCGTTGCTCAGGCGGGTGATCCATAGGTTGCGGCCGATTTTCCCGGCGAGGTGCCGAAAGCCGGCATAGACAAACAATGTGATGGCGAGCGTATTGGGCCGGTAATGCTCGTAGTAGAATTCGTCAAGTTCACCTTGCTGCGTGGTCAGGCTCGATGTCCCGAACACAGTGATCAGGTAGCCAGCGAGGGCCAACACGGCTAAAAGCGGCAGCCGATTTTTCGGGATTGGGTAATAGAACAGGTACGCTCCCAGCATAAAATAGCCGATATACGGTTCGAACAGGCCGGCGGTAATTGCCGGTTCAAAATCGAAGTATTTCGGGGCAAACGGCAAGAGTCCGGAAAAGATGAACCAGAACACCAGGAAGTACAAGAAAGTTTTCTGCGTCATGTGATGCACAAGGATCCGTAAAAACGGCGCCATCAAATACAGGCCGATGATGACGTACATGAACCACAAATGGTAATAGACGTCGTCGCTGAGAAACAAGATGATCATTTCCTGCCAGGTGTAGGATTCTCCGAGTTCGTAGACATTGTAGGCCGTGTAGACCGCACTCCAGAAAACAAGCGGAATGAGCGCTTTTGCCAGCCGCCTTTTCAGGAATTCCCCTACCGGTTCATCGGGGCGCCGCGTTAGGAGCAGGGCGCCGCTCAACATGAAAAAGACCGGGACGCACCAGCGGAGAGCCGAGTCGATGGCATTGGCAAACTGCCATTCCCAGTCTGCCGGCGAGCCGGTATTGATGATTTTCGAGCACACATGGATGCCGACCACGACGAAAATCGAAATCACGCGCAGCCAGTCCATGTAATCGTATCGCTTTGCCATTCCAAAATTCCCCCTGCCCCATCGTTCAGTTGCGTTTAATGATAGCATTCCCCAGAAAGAAAGGAAGTGAAACTTCCAAAGAACTTAATTGGGGTTTGGGTTTGTCGCTTTTCGCCCGGGCGAAAAGCATGTAATTGGGGTTGGGGGTTTGGGGGAAGGAGTGGGTTACGGCCTTTTGTGGGTGAGTTACGACCATTGGCGCATGAGTTACGACCTCTTGGATGTGAATTACGACCTCTCCTTCCCGAGTTACGACGCCCAAGACCAGCAAGTTCATTTTGAAGAATAGGGTGGGATATGGTCTTGGATGACTAGGTTACGACCTTTTATAAGTGAATTACAACCGTTGGCAAGTGAGTTACGACCTCCCGTGTGTGAATTACGACCTCTCCCTCTCGAGTTACGACCGCCATGGCCAACAAGCACATTTTGAATTCCACAAAAAAGCATTCGCACATTTCCTGCGAACGCCTTTCTTCTATATATACTATCTCAGCAATTGCTCACATAATATCTCAAGTTTTGCTTGATTGGCTTTGTCGCGGATGATGCCGATGCCGAGTGCTTCGAGTTTCTCCATATTAAAGGCGTCGGAATTGTCGATGTGCTCTGTGTCTTCTCCCAGTTCCGCCTGAAAACGGTAATAGCGGGCTTCGCCGTTTCTTGGCGTGACGATTTGCCGCAGCTGGTAGTCGACCGAATCGGAGTTGCCGTCCATCATGATGTTCAGCATGCGCCGCGACCAGCCGATATGCCCCCAATTGACCGCTTCTTCGTATGGAATGGGCGCATTGGCTTCCCCGGTGCCGAGCGACACGACGAGAAAATCCGTTTCCTCCTGGAAGATGGCCCGCGCTTCGGCATATGCGCACATCGCCGGATTGTTGGCATAGACGCCGCCGTCGATAAACGCCAATTCGGGCAGAGTTTCGATTTTTTCCGGCGTAAAATAGGTCGGGGCCGCGGAAGTCGCCCGTGCTACGTCTTTCATCAACACGTCAATCTGCGTCGGGTGCTCGGACGTCACTTTGGCACTCTTGAAAAATTCCGGATTGCGCTTCTCGATTTCATACGCCGGAATGAGGACATCCGTCAGCGCATCCGAAATCATGGCATCGCGAAAGTATTTTTCCAGCACAAACTCAATGCCGTCATCCGGATATCTTCTATAGACATAGCGCCCTCCGGGAATCCGGTACAGAATCGATTTATCGAAAATGATATGGGCGTCTTTTTTGATCAGCTCCGCCAGCTGCTTCGCCGTGTACCGAGGTACGAGACTATCCGACTTATGCTGTTCCGGCACCACCAGGCCAAGCGCAAGAATGCCGCCGGCTGAAGTTCCGGAGATCAAATCGAACAGTTCGCAGATTGGCTTGCCTGTGCGCTTTTCAATTTCCGCCAGCACAATGGCCGGAATGATGCCGCGCACGCCGCCCCCGTCAATCGCCAAAATTTTAATCATCGCGTCCTTCCTCCTCCGGTCAATTTTAAATGGAATATTCTGAATAATTAAAGGGTAGTTTATCCGGACCCTTTTGTCAAAGAGACGCAGCATCGCCTTACTATTCAGGTGTTGTACCAACAAAAAGCCTTCGTTATACTAATGTAGAATTTTCAAATTAAAGATATCTTTTTGTTTTATTTATTAATTATTTTAGAAAATGCAGAAATCTTATTAATTACTTTTTATGGAAATAAAGTATTCTTAATATTTAATCATCCGTATAACTTTTTTGCATGTTTTATCACTTTTCCACTTTTTCCTTCAAATAAATTTCAAGCTTTTAGTAAAAATTTTAGGGTCTTTTTTTGACATAAATCGTCATTATACGACTAGAAAATGCATTAAAACGAAAAATAAAACCCGTTTTTCATATTTTTAAACCTTTTTTCGAATTTGGCCTTCCACCCGAAACCCTTGCTGTTACTGGGTTTATTCTCCAGAAATATTTTTGTTATACATTTGTAATATAACTGCAATCGAATTGACGTTGTTATTAATATGCTCTCCCTTTATAGTAAGTAACAGATTGAAAAACAAACTTTAATCCTATTCAGGGATAACAAAAAATGTTAGGAGAAAAACAATGAAAAAATTAGTCTTCACTCTTTTCGCAGCTAGTTCATTGATATTTACTAACTCAGCTGTTGATGCACAGGCAGCATTTAACTCAAATACAGAAACTACATCGGTGATCGAATCTTCTCATACAGAACAAACAACTACTCAGGAAGTTGAGCCAGTTGCAGCAGCAAAAGCGACTGCTAAATCCGGCACTTTCAAAACAAAATACAATTCCAACATCCGCGTGGATGCTGGCACTAAATACAAAGTTGTAACACTTGCTAAAAAAGGCACAAAAGTTACGGCTACCCACCAGAAAAAAGTCGGTTCACAAACTTGGTACAAAGTAAAAGCCGGTTCTAAAACAGGCTGGATCTTAAGCACACTTTTGACATCTACATCTGCTAAAGTTGTAAAAGCGTCTAACTCAGCTTCTAACTCTGCCGTTGTTTCAGCAGCACTTGCCCTTAAAGGCATTCCTTACAAATTCGGCGGCACGACGACTAGCGGATTTGACTGCAGCGGATTCACACAATATGCATTCAAAAAAGCTGGCAAATCGATTTCACGCACAACTGGCACTCAGTTTGCACAGTCAACTACAGTAAGTTCACCGGTACCTGGAGATTTGATCTTCTTCGCAAACACTTATAAAGCTGGAATCTCACACGTTGGGATCTACATCGGCAACGGCCAATTCGTCCATGCCGGCGGTTCTAAAGCTGAAGTGAAAAGCGTCAACGACCCATACTGGGGCAAGAAATTCCACAGCTACAAACGCGTAAACTAATTTAGATAATGAAGCACTCCAGCCGCTTGGCTGGAGTGTTTTTTTGTTTAGGCGGTTTTTTTTATCTGTCGAATATTGTTGAACGCAAATAAGACACTCCTAAGCGCAAATAAAAACTTTTAAACGCAAATAAATTCTTACGAACGCAAATAAATCCTGTCGAACGCAAATAAAAGAAGATGGCTAAAAGAAAAAGCGCTTTTCGCAGATGAAAAGCAACCAGCCAACTTCAACTTTCTTCTATATAAATAGAGAACATAAGAAAGCCCTCTTCGCGGACGAAGAGGGCTTCTTTTTGATGCTGTTTTATTCGCTGACCATATTGTTGATCTGGTAATCGCCGAATTCATCGATGACAACGGTGTAAATTGTCGTTTCGCTTTCAGTATAGGTCTGGTTGGTCGCTTTGTCGTGGTACATGTATTCAGCTTTTGCTTCGACAGTAGACTCTTCATCGCCAATTTCTACGTTGAGGATGTCGACTTTATTGATGTTATAGACTTTATTGGCGTCTGTGCGCGCTTCTACGCGCTTGATGCCTTCCGTCTCCCCTGCACTGCCCGGCAGCAGGTACGACTGGTAGTACGTCAATTCCGGCTCGTTCAGCGAGTACGGGATCAATTCATAGTACGACTGGATGAACGTGCCGAGCAATTCTTTGTCAAAGTAAGCATCTTTGACGTCCGGCAGCACAACTTCGTCGTCGTACTCAATCGGATTGGCTATCCATGCGTTCACTTCGTCCAGCACTTTGTAAATCGGAAGGGCGTAGCCGGTTTCCGGGCTGTCTTCCAGGATGATCGAGTTGATGCCGAGAACTTGTTCGTTTTCGGTGTCGATCAACGGGCCGCCGCTGGAACCTTTTTTCAGGATCGCGGTGCTTTCAATCATATTGGTGTATTCGTAGGCGTCGGAAAAGCTGGCGCCGGTGGCGGTGACTTCACCTTCCGTTGCGGTGTTCGCCTGGTCTTGCGGAGATCCGATGGCGACGACTTTTGTGCCGATTTCCGGATCTTTAGAAGCCATTGGCATCGGCGTTTTGCCGGCCAGTTCCTTCACGCGCACAAGTGCGACGTCTTCCGTTTCCGAAATGCCGATGACATGGCCGTTGAATTCCTGGCCGTCGCTGTTTTTCAGCGTCACATAAGACGCGTCTTTGACGACATGGGCATTGGTCAGGACGTCGCCTTGTTCGTTAAACAAGAAGCCTGAGCCCTGCTCCAGGTCCGTATACAGCGTGTAGACATGCGTCTTGGCATTGGCAATCATCAGGGTCAGGTCTTTTTCCGGCGCTTCAACCGGCTCTTCCGGCGTGACCACGACAGGTTCTTCTTCTACAATGACTTCTTCATCCGGTTCTTCAGGTGCTTCTTCCCGGTGGTCTTCCACCGTGCCTTCCGGCGGAGCCGGTTCGGCAGGCGCTTCAACGGGGTTCGCCTGGAATCCGGAATAGCTTTTGCCGGCGAAGCTTTCTTGTTGCGTGCCGGCCGTTGACGACGAAGTGCTTCCCGGCTGTGCAATAAGGAAATAGCTGCCGACGGCGACTGCCCCGAGCAAAATCAGGAACAGGACGGAAATCAACAAACGTTTTTTGGTTTTGGCAGCCGAGCTGCGCTGTACTCTGCGATTGTCCATAAATTCAACTCACTTCTTTGGATAATATTTATATAAGACGAAAAAGGCGGGGATTGGTTACAGGAAATTTGAACATATGACGGGCACATGCACAACTTCTGTACAATTCTTTCTTATTATAGCAAGCCGCACAGAAAAGTTCCGCTTCGAAGGGGTTCGGGGCAAAAAGAAAAAACCGGGAAAGGATTCCCGGTTTTTGGGTGCAGCATTATTTCAATAGGTCCAGCTTATCAAGGCCGCGGTAAAGGACAACTGCCGTTTCCGCGCGTTTGATCTCTGCAGTCGGTTCAAACATATTGCCTGAACGTCCGTTGATCAAGCCCAGTTCTGCAGCTTGAGCGACAGCTTTCTTGGCATAATCAGCAGTTTTTGCTGCATCTTTGAAGTTGTTCGTGCCGTCAACGCCTTTTAGAAGATCCGCATTTTCGTGCTCAATTGTGCGGATCATCATTACAGCTGTATCCTGGCGGGAAATGTTTGCTTTCGGATTGAATTTCGATCCGCCAACACCATTGATCAGGCCGGCTTTTGCTGCTGCTTCGATTTCTTTATGTGCCCAATGCTTAGCCGTTACATCAGCAAATGTGCCTTTGTAGTTTTCAAGCGGCAGATCAAGTGCACGTACAAGCAATACAGCCATTTGTTCACGCGTCAATTTGTTTTCAGGTGCAAACAATTTGTCTGTTTGGCCTTGGATGATGCCGCGTGATGCTAATTCTTCGATTTCCTTTTTAGCCCAGTGCTTCTGGATATCAGAGAACGTTACGACTGCTTTTGCTTCTTTTGTGATCGTGAATGTTTTCACTGTCTCGTGCCCAGCTGCATCCTTGATCACAAATTTGTATTCGTTCGCTCCTTCTTCCGTAACAGGAACTTTGAACGTAATGTCTTGGTTGAATGATTTCGCTCCGTATGGCTCAGAAAGTTCTTTTCTGAATACTTCGCTGTCATACAAGTAAGCGTAGATCTGATCGAAGTTGTCTTTTACGTTGAACGTAACTTCCACTTCTTTCTGGTCATGCTTCACTGTTTTTGGAACTTTCACGTCTGTGATGGTTGCCGGTTTCGTATCTACCAATACTTGGCGGCGAAGTTCCATTTCGTTGCCGAACTCGTCAACCGCTTTAACGGAAACGTGCTGTGAACCGTCTGGCAATTTGACTGTGTGCTTGAATTTCGTACCGTCGAACTCAGTTGCTTTCTCGCCGTTCACTGTCAGTGAAACGATTTTCGAAGCATCTTCAACCGTTCCGGATACGACAACTTCGTTTGTTTTATGGAAAGAAAGAACTCCCGGTGAATCAAAGAAGATAACCGGTTCTGTTGTTTCAGGTGTTGCAACAGAAAGTGCCACTTCTGTTTTATTGCCAGCTGTATCGTAGAATACTGCTTTCAAGTCGTCGCCTTTTTTCAGCTCCGGTGTTACTGCAAAGCTTGTTGTGGCTGGAGACAGCGATTCAACTGCTGCAGTTGCAGCATTGTTCGAAATCGCTACGCCGTTCAAGTAAACTTCCCAGCGGTCTGTAGCGATATTGTCCGTGAAGCTTGCCACGTCAACAGATTTTGTTGCTGCGTTGTATCTCGCTTGTGCTTGCGGTTTCACTGTATCGATTTTGACCGGGAACTCAACTGTCTGCCATTCAGCGCCTTCGTAGTCGATGACTGCGCGAAGCTGGATCTGGTAGTCGCCGTCTTTCGCCAATTTGCCAAGCACTTTTCCGTCCCATGCGTTAAGCGGTGTGAACGTGTACGGCAAGTTTGGTGAAGTTGCAGAGTAATGCTTTGTGAAATCGTTTCCTGTACGGATTGTGCGCAGTTTGTTGCCTTCTGCATCCAATACATTCACTTCAAAACGCTTCGCATTGCGGAGCAATGAGTAAACCGGGATGACCTGGTCTCTTGATCCGTCACCATTTGGAGAAAATGCGAATTTCTCAGGTGCGAAGTCTTTTTCATGTGTACCGCCATCAATAAAGCTGCCTTTTTCATCCGCCAACAGCGTCATTCCGTAGAACGACTCTTTGTCCCATGCCACTTTGTCGATGACATTGGCATCGTCCCAGCCGCCGTTAAAGCCGAAGAACGGCACGTTCAAGCGCGGGTTGTTCGTCACTTCTTCGTTGTCGTCATCCAATGTAACGAAACCATCTACAAAATAGCCGTTTTCGTAAACATCGTCAAGATCTGCATCCACATCTTCCGGAATCGTGACCGTTACCGGGATGTCGACTGTGCCGTTTGCAGGAACTGTAACGGTTTCAGGTGCAGTGACCGTTACATCATCCGTGATGTCCAAAGAACCGAGAACATTCGGTGCATTGATTAAGTCGCCTGTTGTCGTTTCAGCCGGCTCGTCAACCAGGACGTTCAAGTCCAAATTGTATTCTGCCTCTTCACTGTCGAAGTTCTCAGCCGTCAATGTGAATGAGAATGTGTTGCCGATTTCTTTCAAAGCCACTTTCGCTTCATTTGTTTCTTTGTTCGTCACGACTACATCTGTTGAAAGGGCATCATGCAATTGCATCAAGCCAGCACCTTGGCGGCGTGGTGATACGTATTCGCCTGGTTCTAACTCAACCGGATCTGCCGTGTTCATCATCAAGTTTTTCGCGAATTGAACGCGGTCTTCGCCTTCAAAACCAAGTTCGTTCAAACGTTCAAATACAAGCGCCGTACCACCTGAAACGTGAGGAGCTGCCATCGACGTACCGCTCATTAAGCCGTATTCGTCAGCATTCAATGTCGAGAAGATGTTGCCGCCTGGAGCTGTGATTTCCGGTTTGAAATCAAGGTTTGGTGTTGGTCCCCAAGACGTGAAATCGCTCATTTTCCCGGCTGTCGGGCTTTGTGTTTCCAAGTATTGGCCATCAAATGACACAGTTACCGGGTCACCTGATGCAAGTTCCGCTTTCATCGCCAAGCCGTCTGATTGAAGAGCCGACATGAAAGGAATCTTAATCGCAGGGTCTGAAGCCATGCTGATTGTGCCTGTTGTGTTGTTGTAGACGATTACTGCTGCTGCGCCTGCAGCTTGTGCGTTTTTACCTTTTTCAACAAAGTTGATTTCTCCGCGGGAAACAAGTGCTACTTTTCCAGTCAAGTCTTTGCCAGCGTAATCAGCTACTGTCCCTAAACCGGCATCTACTACTTCATAGGAAGCTGCTGGCAAGTCGCGTGGATCTGCATCGTTAGCCAACAAGTACAAGCCGCGTTGTTGAGACGCGTCGATGGAATAACCGAAGCTAAGCGCCGTAATCACGTCGTTTTCAAATGAAGCGACGCCAAACGAATCTTTAGAGACACTTGGAGATCCAGTCAAGCCGTAATCCTGGTTGGCTGCAGACGGGTTGGCATAGCCGGAACCGAACAAGTTCGAGTTTCCTGCAGAAATCGACACCAAAATGCCGTTTTCCGTTGCGCGTGCTACTGCTTCTTGTTCAGGGTTTGAAGAATCTACAAATCCTGCAGTCGAACCTAGGGACATGTTGATGACGTCAGCGCCCAATTTAATGGAATCATCGATTGCTTTGATGTAAATATCGCCGTAAGTCGATGGGTATTTCGGGTCGTTGCCGAATACTTTCAGTGCCAGGACTTGCGCTTCTGGTGCAACTCCTTGGATGCCGCCGTTTTCTTCATTGCCGTTTGCCGCTACTGTTCCGGCAACGTGCATGCCGTGCATTGATGCTTCCGGTCCAAGATCCAGAATTTCATCGTTGCCGTCCATGTAGTTGTAGCCGAATGGCACTTTTGCTGTGAAGTATTTCCCGTTTTCAAGGGACTCATCTGCAAGAAGGCCATCAACTTCTGATTTTGTGATGGCGCCAGTAGCGTCATCTGTCAAAACCATGTCTTTGTGGCTCGGGTCAATCCCGGTATCGATGACGCCGATGACCATATCTTCACCCGTGTAACCGTAATCATTCCAGACTTGCTGTGCCTGTACTAATTCTTTTGAATACTTCATCTCAGGTTTTACTTCCGGACGCTGGTATTCAGTTGACTCGTAAACAGCTTTGACGCCGTTCAAGTTGGCGATTTTTTCAACTTGCCCTGCTTCTACCGTCGCAGAGAAGCCGTTGAATACGGTCGTGAAGTTTTCTAGATAAGTAATTTTAGGTGCGACTTGGGCAATGCTTGCCTGTACTGATTTCTGGTTGCTTTCAACTGCATTTTCCAAAGACTCACGCTGAGTTTCAGGGAGACTCTTATATAAAACACCTTTTTTCGTAGCTTCTTCAATGGCCGGCGCTTTTTCAAGTTCAATGATGACGCGGACTTCTTTTTTCGGACTTTCCGGATTCACAAATTTAGCCGGCAGGTTAGCAGCCGGTTTTTGCGTATCCAATGTCACTACGTTGATCGGGCTCGTGTTTGCCGCTGAAACGTTTCCAACGCCATACCCCGCGGACGTCAATGCCATAACTGCTGTCATGGTGACCACGGAAAGTGATTTTAACTTTTTCAAACTTTTTCCCCCTCAGGTCTTTTTTTGCAATTACAACAATTGTTGCAATTGCGTAACAACTTAAATTTACCATATTATTTCGAGAATGCAAATATTTTTCAAATACTTTCATCACTTTTTTTTGGAATTACATTACATTTATTTAAGTCACACTATGGAGTAAATAGCGAAGTGAGGGTTTGAGCTTGTGATAAAAGGATTTTTATTCATAAGAGCTACATCAACATACAATTTCGATATTCCAAATCCTCCATTTCAGCCGGACGCGTTCCGCGGGCTCGCGCCGAACTAACTCGGAACTGGCGTCCCGAGTGGATTTCGGCACTTCGCTATCCCGCAGGAGTCGCCGGCTTCCACTTCGGATTCTTTAAGTAGAGGCTATCCAAAGGTATCGCTTTTCATTTACAACTAGATGGTTGAGCGTCAATTGGATGATCGTTCACTTTCTTATCAAAGCCAAACGCCCAATCGGTCTGGCCACGAAGACTCCTGTGGGACAGCGAAAGCTGAAGACCCCGCAGGAACGTTAGTGACGAGGAGACTGAAGCTGAGCCCACGGAAAGCGAAGTGGCCGGTCCGGTTGGTTTACACATCATCTTTCTTTTTTCTACACTTTGGGTTTTATATGTCTTTTTCACAAAAAAATAGCGGACGTGCTTAGCACGCCCACTACTTATTATTACCAGATGGCTTCTGCCCATTCCGGATGATCGACAAATGGATTGCGGTTGCCCTGGATGTCTTCGATTTTTTCATTGCGCTGCTTTTCCCATGCGCTGACGGGATCTTGTGCATGCCATTGCAATAGCACCGAAAGTTTTCCGTGGTATGGCGCAGTTCCATTGTTTAATTGATTGTTCAGTTCCAAATCCACCGGATCGCCCGGTTCGTAACGCACCGCCATGTACAGGAGCATGCGGGCTACGTCGCCTTTTACGTTGTTCGGCGGTTCCCATGAAGTGGATGTGCGCAAGCAGCCGGTGCAGCCGCTCACTGCGCTGCCGCCGTAGTCAAAGTCAAGATTGCCGCGCAGTCCGTTTATCTGCACGTCGCTCGGGCGCACGTGATGGATGTCGGTTCCAGCTCCGTTGGCTGTTCCGAAATCGCCGTGTGATTTCGCCCAGGTGTGCTCGCGGTTCCAGTTGCCGATATTGCCGCCGTTCAATGATTTCGAACGGGATTCGCCGGTGTAAAGTAAAATGACGTTATTCGGATTGTTCGGGTCTTCATCGGTCACTTTAAGCGCATCCCATACTGCTGAATAGCTGAGCTGCTTGTGGTCATCGATGATTTCATGCAGTTCCGCTTTTAATGCCTCTCCCTGCAGACCGGCGGCTGTTGCATAATAGCCTTCCACACTCGGAGCTGACGCACTGACGGTTACGGAAAATGACTGCGTGACGCTCTTGCTGCCGTCGCTCGCTGTCACGCCGACGATATGCGTGCCTTCAGTAAGTTTCAGCGTCAAGGTGGAACCGGCTATTGTCCCTTTTGTCGCTGTAAAGGAAAGGGCTTGCCCTTCCGGATCCGAGAAATAATTGCGCAGATCATATTGCAGCGACGTGCCGGATTGCACTTGCTCATTTGCAAAGGCCTTTGTTGCAACCGGCGCTCCGTTCGGTGCAGTACTTGAACCATTCATCGTGTGCGCACCAAGTTTGCTGAACGTATCTGTTGGATAAACCGTCCACTGTGTCGATGGATTGAATGCATCGTTGATGACACGGTCGCCTGAAGTCACTTCTGCATTCCGCACCAAAGTGACGTCTGCCAGATTGTTAACGCGTTTGCCGGTCTGGCCAATTGAATCGATTGCGGCGCCGGATTTCTCCAGCACCAAGGCATCGTCCCCATTGAAATTGATGACGCCGTCATTCCGCAGGTCGCCTTGGGCTTTTATTGCCGTCCCCGCGCTGCCGTGGTAGACGACAAAGGTTTCTCCGTTCGCGAGCGTTCCGGACAGATTCACTCGGCTCTGCGCGGAAGTGCTGCCATTTGAATACAAGGATAGGGAATAGGAACTCAAGTTTACAGCCGCTCCCGTACCATTATAAAGTTCGACCGCTTTGTTCATGCTGCTGCCTTCAACGTATTCTGAAATAAACAGATCACTTGCCGTGGTCGCCGCTTCCACTTTTTCTGGTGAACCCGGCAGCCACAAACTTGCGACCAGCCCGATTGATAACAGGACTTGCATTCCTTTGTTCCATTTGCTTTTTGGCATCTGACGGTGTGCCTCCTCTTTTCTGTAAAATGGTTGTGAACTGGCAAGCTTGTCTGCGTTTCCCCTGATTTGACGATTTGTAAATTATTAGAAATAAAATATTAATTTACAATTTATACTATTCTTTAAACTAAACTTTAACCATTCCTCTACTCCCCGTCAACGCTATTTTGAAAGAGTTACACAATCTTAATAAAAGCTGCATCCGAGCCGGGACATACGCCACTTTCAAACCCAACATTCATCACCATAAAAAAAAGAGATTGCCCTAAATAATATTCAGGGCAATCTCTTAATTTCTATTTCAGCGAAGCATCCTCTGCTACGAGGTAGTCGATGAAAATATCGAACATTTTAGCTGCTTCTTCACGCGACGTGAATTTAGCCGGCATGAATTTGTTGTTGTAGCCGTGAGCGATTTCCAGTTCGTAAAGGACCGTGATCGCTTCTTTTTCTTCTTTTGTCAGTCTGCTGATGTCTTTGTACGGTGCGTATTTATCCACTCCGTATTCCTCAGTAGTCATTTCAATCAGACGGTGTACAAGCAATGCAAAATGCGCACGCGTAATCGGTTCATTCGGCTTGAACTCGGTTGCGTTGAAGCCTTTGATCAATCCTGCATGATAAGCGGCATTGATTTCCGCCTGGCGCTCCGGATACAGTTTTCCGATGTCTTTGAATTTCGACTTCGGTGCTTTTTCCGGCTCCAAATCAAACATGCGGGTCATGATTGTCACGGCTTCTACACGGGTCAAATTCTTTTTAGGTGAGAACGTGGTTGCGGTAGTTCCGTTAATGATGCCATCTCTATACAAATTGTAGATGTGGCTGTATGACCAGTCGCTTTCAAATACATCCGTAAACGGCATTTCCGGAAGTTCCGGTTCTTCTTCGTTTGAATTGAAATCGATTTGTGCAAGAACCGGGTCATGGTCAGACGCGTGGCCATGATATTCCATGAACATCGAGTTAATGTGCAGCATGTCGATATCGGTGTTGTCCGCCAAATTGTTTGTTACCAAAATGTGGTCGAGCACTTGCGAGTTGCCTTGGTAGTAATAAGAGAAACGGTCTTCAAGCGGCACATCTTCAACTTTGTTCGTCAAGTTGTCGCCTTTTAATGCTTTCAAAGCCGGTGTGAATTCGAAATCGTTCATGTCGCCTGTAACAACGACATTCAAATCCGGATCTTGTTTCTGCCCTTCGGCAATAAAGCCATTGATTGCTTTCGCAAGCTCAATGCGCTCTGGTACTGAACCAAGAACTGGCGGCTGGTTTTTGCCGAACAGCGATTGGTCTCCGCCTTTTGAGTTCAAGTGGGCTGAAATGACAATCACTTTTTCTCCTTGGAAGTCAAATTGTGCTGCTAAAGGCTTGCGTGTGCCTGGCATTGGAATCGGTTGAATGCGTCCAGGGTTCAAGACAAGTTCGCCGTCTTTCCATGAATTTGTTTCAGTCGATGAGCCTTTTGCTCCTTCAACTAGTGATACGCGTTCCGGGTTGTACAAGAATCCGACGCGGATGTTTCCGCCCGGCTCGCCGCCGTCTTTGTTGTATTCAGGGACAATGTCCGTGAATTTGTATTCCGGTCCGCCTGCTGCTTTGATCGCTGCAATCAGACGCTCATAGCTCTTCGTTGCATCGCTGTTGCCGGATGCAATCGGGCCGTCGTTGTCCTGTACTTCAATCAACGAAATGATGTCCGGTGAGTTCAAGTTTTTCACAAACGATTCGCCAAGGCGCGCCGCTTTTTCGTTGCTCGTATGGTTCGGATCGGCTGAGAAGTTTTCCACATTGTAGCTCGCTACAGTCAACTTGTCTTCAGCGTTCTCGATCCATGTTGTTTCCGGTTTAACCTTACCGTCTACTAGAGGCGGAAGATCTTTTTCGTTCGTCCATAATTTGTAGTTTCCGAAGCCGAAGCCCATGACGCCGATAACGTCGCCATCAAATGAGTCGCCCGCTTTCGCGATGAACTTCTCATTGTTAAAGTCGACGGTGATGCGTTCCGGGTTGTAGTCGTTTTCCGAAAGCAGGATTCCGCCTTGCTTATGGAATACCGTGTTCGGCGAGTTTTCCGCTACGACAACCACTTCTCCATAGCCCTGCGGCCCAAGGATTTTTGCGTTCGGCACTGCCAAACGCATCAATTCAAGCGATTCCCAGAAATCTATGCCGTCTTCTTCCGGGTCAAATGAAGTCAACCCATCGTTGTCGATGATTTCAGACGGCGGCTGCACGTCTTCGCCGATGACAATCGGTTCAGGAAGCGGCGCTGTTCCATTCGCCACAGCTTCTGTTGCACGGATGCGCGTAATTGGAAGGTCGACGTCTTTCATATCGGAATAGCCTTCCTGGAAATGCTCTTCCACGGTTCCGCTGACTTTCACTAAGTCACCGACAGCCAAGCCGTTCGATGCTTTATTGACCATGATGGCCTCAGAAGTGGTCAAGTCGTTGTCCGGATTTGTGTCTTGGATGACAAAGTTTGCGGAGTTGTAAAGATGCGTCACGACTCCGACGATGTCATTCACTACGACATTTTTGTAATCCGAATAATGGCCGTCGCCCTGGATGTCACGGATTTTCAAGTCCGCAGTTTTCAGGACGGTGTAATCGAATGAAAATACTTCAGATGTTTTATCGCCAATGGCGATTGCTTTGATCGTTGTATCTTTTGCCAATACGATTGGCGCTGTGTAGCGTGTGCTGCTCGCTGTTGGTTTTGAGCCGTCGAGCGTGTAATAGATTTCCGCATTGTCCCAGCCGGATTGAAGGTCGATTTCCGTTCCTTCAGAAACGACGCCTGGGAAAAGGTTTGTGTAAACGGCTGGTTTGTTGACCAGGTCAAAGCTTTCTGACCCTAGTGTTTTCACTTGGTATGAAGTATTGAATTTCGAAGCGATGCCCGATACATGGATCAAGTCGCCTTCTTTATATTGTTTGGTAAACTGGTCAAACAGGTAACCGTTGCGGTTGTCATTGCGGACAACGACCGTTTCGCCGTTTTCGGCTTTTGCTGTAAACTCAAACGTACCGTAATCGTTCACAGACGTCAGACCTGTAATGACAGCGTTTTCAATTAGAATGTGTTCGCCTTGCGTTTCTTCATTTACGCCAGCTGGTGATACAGTTTGTGTTTCCGGCAATGCGTTGTTTTTTGAAACGACTTCGATGTTTGTAGGCTGCAATTGCAGTTCCCCTGAGTACTCGGAAGTTTTTCCTGTCAATCGCACTTTGTCGCCAGGTGCAACATTCGCGCTGCTTGTGTAAACGTACATTCCTGCAGTATCATCCTGGATGTAAAATGCATTTCCGCCCCAGAAGCCTGTTCCAGTTGTGACGATGCCTTCAACTTGGATCAGTTCGCCGCCAGATGTGCGGGCTTTTGCGATGGAATCGACGATTGTCGCTTCCGGTGCTGGCGGTGGTGTTTCACCGGCAGAAAGAATCGTATATGCTGTTGGAGATTTTAAACCGGATGCTCCAAAATATTTTTCCAGGTTCCCTGTAATGGTAACCTGAGCTTTAAAGTTTTCTGGGTGGTCCACTAAATTCAATGCTGTGCGTATTGAAGTACTAGTCGGTAAAGCTACCGGCATGATTTTAGCTGGATCTGTTTCATCAGGAGAGTCAGCTAAAGCTAAGTTAGAAGGTACAGTAAATGGTCCTTCCTGTTTGTAACTTGGTCCGTTACTAACTGTTCCAACGATATACCCTTTCACTGTAGCTGTACCGCTGTTATTGGCGATCGCTTCCGCTACTGTAATCGGTTCTGCGGCATTTGCTGTTGCCATGGTCGGCAAGACAGCGGACAAAGCCAGAAGAAGGCTTAAGAAAATCTTGGTGAATACGTTTTTCGACACTCGTTTTCCACTCCTCAGGAGATTTACTATGGTACGGGAATAGTATACTTCATAATTGTAAAAAATTATATTTATTTTTTCGGAATAAGATAAATAAATACAATTTTCTATGGAGTCGCTCTATTACCAAAGTTGGAGGCAGAAAAATGGTAAAAAGAGGGTTGATTTGCTTGAAGAAAGTACTTGGCAAATGGGCAACTTGTCCTCAGGTGTCTCTTCTAAGTGCTCCCATTGAATCTCTATCGAAGTTTTTGGAGGTTTTATCGGTGTTTTTCGCTTTTCTATCGAAGTTTTTCGCTTTTCTATCGAAGTTTCCAACGCTTCTATCGATGTTTTTCAACTTTCTTCCGTAGTTCCCCAAACAGATTTCTAAAGATCAAATAGCTTTGATTGGAAAAGCCCTTCGCTTAAGCGAAGGGCTCCTTTAAGACCTAAGGGCGCATTTCGCCTTAGCGAAATGCCGCAGGGACCGTGGAAGTATTTCCTTATCGAAGTTTTATATGAGCTAGACCACTGTCTTATTGGAATCTATCGAAGTTTTTGAGGCTTCTATCGGTGTTTTTTCGATTTCTATCGAAGTTTCACAGCTTTCTATCGACGTTCTTCACTCGCGTACACCCTCAAGCTAATGTGCTGCCTCATCTTTCCCAAAAGAAAAAGGCATTTGCAAGCAAATGCCTTTCTCTTCTTATTGAATTTTCTTCAGCACTTTCCCGATGAGGTAATATGCTTCCGCACCGGTCAATGGCCGGTCTTCTTTCAGCCGGTTTGCAATGGTTCCGTCAATCAGGCCGGCTTTGACCGCTTCGCCCCAAGGGTCCACTTCTTCTATTGTTATCCCGTTGAATGCGAGAATCAGCTTGGCGGCTTGATTGCGGGTCAATTCCTGGTCCGCCGTCACTTGCCCTTGCATCGCTTCCAGATTGGCGCGCATTTTTTCAGCTTCGGGCGTTGAGATGCGGTTGGCGCCGTGCATTAAAATGTTTGCAAATGCTTGTTCCACCATCGGCTCTTCCACTGGCAATTTGTTTTCATATGCGCCTTTGATCAAGCCAAGGTTAAGCAGGGTCCGGACTTCCGGGTAAAACCATTCCCCTTCGTAAGAGTAGCCGAGGTCGAATGAATAGAGATTGGCGCCTTGCTCTTTCAGCGTATGCTGAAGCTTTTTGATGGCTGCTTTGTCTTTGCTCATTTCCCGCAAGCCCATGTCTTCGTTGATTGAAATGGCCGCTGCTGCACCTGCCGCTTCGCCGGCCGTCATGCCAGTCGGCAATACGCGTGCACTGCCGGCAGCGAGCGAGCTGTAGCCGGCGGCTTTGCTTGCGACGAGCAATCCGTCTACGTTCTGCGGCACAAGCGAGCGGAACGGGATGGCGTATTGCACCGGATCGCTATAGATGGCGCCGTAGTCTTCAATGGACGTGGCTTGTTCATCGACCGGGTAAGCACCGAATCCGATTGAATCCCAATGGTCTTTGTTTTCCCAGACATCACTCAATGGCAGTTGGTATTCCGCTTTTATGTGGCGGGTTTCTCTTATATAAAGTTCTTCCGGGTAACTTGCAACTTCCGCTTTTTCAAATCCCGGGAAGTTGTTGCGCAGAAACTCTACTATATAATTGGTTTCCTCTTTCCCCATTTCGATGGCGGCTTTTTTCGACTCCGGATCCAGTCCGTCCACGCCGAAAATTTGCAGTGCATTGATGACAATGGTCCCGTCGCTTTGGCGGACAATGTTCAACCCGCGAAGGCGTGTGTCTTTTGCATGGTGCGCTTTATAATCGAAATGCAAATCGCCGTATCCCCAGGCGACATTGCCGCTTACTTCACCGCCGCCAAAGACGCCTTCTTTCGATGCTTTTTGGAGCCCTTCCCAGTCGACGCCTTTCAAGTGGATCATCAGCGTCACGGCCATTTTCCGGTCTTCAAGGCCCATGTCTCCGCCGCCGGCAAAATAAGGAGCCCCTGCTTTCACGGCCAAATCTCCGTCTTTCGTGCTGTCGATAAAGCGTTTTGCGGTAACCGTCCGGCTTTCTCCCGACGCTTCCGCCAACTTAATGGCTGAGAGGCGTTTGCCTTCTTTCACCGTTTCAGTAATTTGCGTTTCCTTCAGTAAGGTCAGGTTGTCTTCTTCAGCCACCAATTGGTGAAACGCTTTTTCCGCGGTTTCAATGTCAAAGCCCACTTGGCCGCCGACCATCTCATGCCATTCGGCAAAAATCCCGGCATTGGCGGGATTGCCGTTTTTATCCGAGCTGACATCAAGAAAATTCAGCATGCCGTCTGTCATTAAACCGCCTAAGCTATCATCCTCGGAGATCAATAGCGTCTTGCTGCCGTTCCTTGCTGCCGAAACAGCCGCCGCCACGCCTTCCGGTTCACCCCCGAAGACCACGACATCAAAGTCGGTTGCTGAAGCTTCTTCCTTAAAGCCCATCCATCCCGCAATCAACAAAATTGCGAGCAGAAGCAATGCAATAAATCCTATATGTGTCTTTTTCATTATGTCCTCCATTTATGCTTATTCCAAATATGCCTCCTGTAATGGTAGCAGACCCATTGCCTTCTTTCAAACCTCTCCTCGCACACAATTCCGCAGCTACTTGACTTCTTCCGTTCTTTCACGAACAATAAAGGTTGGACAAAAAAAGGATCTAAATTAGGTGGTTAATTTATGAAAAAAGAATCGGTACTTCAATTCTTCAAAAGTCATTTGTTTATTATTTCTCTTTTATTATTATTAAAAGTGGTGCTGCTGCGCTTCTTATTATTCCAGGAAGTCAGTCTGTTGAAAGCAGTTGTCCTGGAGCTGAGCTATATTGTGCTGTTTGCGGCCATCATTGAATTGATTGCCGTGAAATGGAAGCCGTGGACGTTTCTCCTGTTCAGCCTTCTGTTTTCCACACTGTTTTTGGCGGTCATTATGTATCATTCCTTCTTCGGCCGTATCGTAACGTACTTTGCGCTGTTCCAGGTTGGCCAAGTCGGCACCATTTCGGAAAGCATCACGGCGTTGCTGAATCCGGTCTATATTCTGTTCTTCGCAGACATTCTCATTTTGCTCGTCTTGCTGGCGTTCCGGAAATACCCGCTCAGCACAAAGCCTTTGAATGCGAAATATTTGGTTGTGCCGATTTTATTGGCAGCGATTGTTGTGACGCTCGTCAACTTTACATCCCATAAAGATGAACTGATTGCGAACAACGTTATTGCTGCAGAAGAAAAAGGGATCCTGAACTATGAAGCGCTCGAAATCGTTTTTGGCCCTGACAGCCAAGTAAACGCACAAACCAATGTGTCGGTCGAAAACGCAGCCGAGCTGCAAAAAGAAGTGCTGGAATTGAAAGGGTTAGAGGACATTCCGGTTGCGGATCGCAAATTTTTCGGTGATGCCGAAGGACGCAATTTGATTGTCATCCAAGTTGAGTCGATGCAGAACTTCCCGCTCCGCCTGGATGTCGGCGGCAATGAAGTGACGCCGAACATGAACAAATTGCTTGATGAAAGTTTTTATTTCCCGAACACCGCCCAGCAGACCGGGCCTGGAAATACGTCGGATGCGGAATTTATCCTGAACACCTCGCTTTACCCGGTGGCGTTCAACCCGACCTCCCAAACCTTTGGCAATAAACAATTCCCAAGTCTGCCGCGTTTGCTGAACGAGCGCAACTACACGACAATGACGTTCCACGCGGATGACATTTCTTTCTGGAACCGCGATGAATTGTATCCGGCACTTGGATTCAATAATTTCTACTACGGCGAATTCTTTGGCAATGAAGACGTGATCGGCATCGGTCCATCTGATGAAGTCATGTTCGACAAAGCCTTGCCGGTATTGAAAGAACAACACGCCAAAGACAAACCGTTCTTTGCCCATCTGATCGGGCTGACCAGCCACCATCCATTCACGTTGCCAGCAGAAGAACGCCAGTTTGTGCTGCCGGATCAATTCAAAGATTCTTTGACCGGTGATTATTTAGTATCCATGCATTATATGGACCGCGTCATCAACGATTTTATTGAGCAATTAAAAGCAGAAGGCATTTACGAAAACAGCGTCATTGCCATTTACGGCGACCATTTCGGCCTGCAGCAAAGCGCCATCAGCGAACGCGATGTCGATTTGGTCAGCGAATTGCTCGGCCGCGAGTACCAGACACTGGACCGTTTGAATGTCCCGTTCATCGTCCATGCGCCTGGGATTACGGATCAGGGCGAGACTTTCGAGAAAATGAGCGGCCAGCTGGATATGATGCCGACGCTAGCCAACCTGCTTGGTTTGCCGCTCGACGAACAAGTGGTCTTCGGGCAAGATTTGTTGAATCACGATTCCAACTTGCTCGGTGCCCGCTATTACTTGCCAGTCGGTTCGTTCTGGAACGACGACATCCTGTTCATGCCGGAAAAAGGCTTTGAAGACGGCACCGCTTTCGATTTGGAAACGGAAACGCCGCTGGATGATTTCAGCCAGTACAAAGCGGACTACGACCGCATCCTGCAGCTCGAAAGCTTGTCGGATGCTTATCTGGAAAGTTTGCCTGAACGATAAAAAATGCCCCGCTTCCTTAAGTTTAGGAAGCGGGGCATTTTTGTGTGATTTTGGTTGAATTGCGAACCATAAACAAAAATCCCGCCACACCGGCGAACCGGTGGGCGGGGTTTTGCTATTTTATTCGCTTGGTATTTGCTTGATCAGCAACGAGAACATTTTTGCTGTTTCTTCACGTGTTGTGAATTTAGCTGGCATGTAGTTGCCTTTCCAGCCTTCTGAAATCTCGAAATCGTAAAGCATCGTGACTGCTTTTTGCGACTCATCGTTCAACTTGCTGATATCTTTGAACGGAGCCGGTTTAGTCATTGCGTAATCTTTGTCGCTTGCATGGTCATACAAACGGTTCATGATCACAGCAAAGTGTTCGCGCGAAATTTTTTCGTTCGGGTTGAATTTCGTGCTGCTGACGCCTTTGATCAAGCCTGCTGCAACAGCGGCATTGATTTCTGCTTGGCGATCCGGGTGAAGTTTTGAAATATCCGTAAACTTGGATTTTGGTGCATCAGCTACTGGCAAGCCCAGTGTACGTACCATAAGCGTTACTGCCTGCCAGCGTGGCAAGTCTTGTTTTGGCGAGAATGTCGTGCCTGTTGTTCCGTTGATGATGCCTTTTCCGTACAAGTCTTGGATGTATGGATAAGCCCATCCTTTTTCGTCAAGATCAGTAAACGGCATTTCCACTTCCCCTGGCTCTTCAGTTACAGGAGCCGGCACGATGCCGTACGGATTTCCTTCTTGCAACGATGTTACATAATCGATGAACATTTCATAATCGATGTTGCCTGGCTCACTTACACGGCCATCAGCATACGCTTCACCAAATGAAGTGTAGCCGTCTCCGCCTTTTGCAGTGAACGTATTCGTCGCTACTTTATAGTTCTTATTCAAATCAAGTGCTGTACTTGTACCATTTTCCACTACTGTCACTTCTGTAACACGTGACCCTGCTGGCTGTGTATTATCAAACTTGAAATCCAGTCCAGCTGTATGCAGGAAACCGCCGGATTCATTTGGATGATCTTTCACACTGTTTTCAAGAGCTGCTTTAATTTCTGTACCTTTTAGGTCCATAATAGCCAATGCGTTGCCAAAAGGCATAACCGTCAAAACATCACCGACTGTGATGACACCTTCTGTAATAGAAGCACGGATGCCGCCGCCGTTTTGTACAGCGATGACTGTTGCAGGATCAATCTTTTTCGCAGTTGAAAGCATACCTTCTGTAATCAAGCTTCCAAGATTTGTTTCAGAAGCACGGACACCTGTTCCGTCCCCATTTGTTTTGCTGCGGCCGCCGTCAAGCAAAATTGTGGCTTCCGCTCCAATTGATTCGTTTTTAACTGCATCAACTTCTTCAGAGTATTCTTTTAGCTCTTCAGCAACTGCTGCGTCAGGAGTAAGAGTCGATTTCGCCACTTCGTGTAGAGTTCCAACGTGATTTGTAATTACGCCTTCTTCATTGAAAGTAACATCCAATTGGCCGACAAATTTGCCGTATTCGTTCGCTTGAACGATGACAACCGGGTCCACGTTTTCCACTACTACAGGTGGAGATACTTTTGTATGAGTGTGTCCACCGACAATGACGTCAATTCCTTCCACTTCTTTTGCAAGCGTTAAATCGTTGTCGAATTTAATAGAGTCATCAAAACCGATATGTGTCAATGCTACGATTTTATCTACGCCAGCTTCTTCAAAAGCTGCTACTGCTTCTTCAGCTGCTTCCAGGTAATTGGTGAATTCAACATCGGCTGGGCTGGAAATAGAAGCTGTTTCTTCAGTTGTCAAACCGAAAATCCCTATTTCTTCTCCGTTCACTTCTTTAATGATGCCGTTGTAAATCTCGCCGTCCCCGTAATCGGCTGTATACTCTTTATGTTGCCATTCGCCGAGGAATTCATTTGCAGCAAAGTCCACGTTCGCTGAGACGAATGGGAAATCAGCTTCGGCAACAAACTCATCAAGTGCCTGATGGTTGTCCACTGAACCAAGGTCGAATTCATGGTTCCCGAAAGTCATGGCATCGTATTTCATCATGTTCATGAATGTCATATCTGCCTGTCCTTGGAAAGTATTAAAGTAAAGCGTTCCTGAAAAAACGTCACCCGCGTCAAGCAATAAATTATTTGGTTTCTTTCCGCGAATATCATTCACAATTGCTGCACGCGTCGCTACATTATCCAAATTCGCATGCGTGTCGTTCGTGTGCATAATCGTCAGTTCGAAATCTCCCGGTTCAGCTGCTTTTACATCAGCGGGCGCTTGAACTCCAATCACACTAGCTGTCAATGCAGCAGCGATTGTGGCCTTAAACACTTTTCCTTTCATTCTGACACCATCCTTAATAGTTTTTTGAGCAATTGCCGTCTACCCAGCTGCCTGTATCGGATCAATGCTCTGTCTCTTTGAACACAGCAAGTAAGCGCAATCATTCGCTTTTAGTGTAGCACGCCCCCTTTTTTAGAACAATAAGATTTTTAAATGAATTGCCATTTAACTAAATCTTTATACCCCCTTTACAATTCCGTAAATAGCACTAGCAATTGCCGTGGTAAAATGATGGAGGTGTGTTTAACGTACAGGATCCTTTCCAAATCTATAATCGATGAGGCAATCAAAGAAAGCATGGTGATCAAATGTCTTTAAAACGAAAGTATTTGGATGAAGTGCAATACGCCCGGGCGCTCGCTTTGTTCGCCGTATTTGCAGTCCATTCCACTTCGCACGCCGTGGCAACGGCAGATACCGGCTCTATTATGTTCGGCATTTATAATTTTTTGAATATCGCCGGTAAAATCGGGACACCTACATTCATTTTTCTGAGCAGTTTTATTTTGTTTTATACGTATTACCATCGAGACCTGACGGCCAAGTTGTTCCAGCAATTTTATAAGAAACGGCTGTTGTTCATTTTGGTTCCTTATGTCGTTTTCTCGGTTTTCTATTTCCTGGTTTATCAGCGCCTCTACGGAAGTTTTGATGATATTCCCGCGTTGGCGGAAAATTTTCTTTATAAAGTCGCAACCGGCAACGCGCATTTCCATTTGTATTTTGTGTTTGTCAGCGTACAGTTTTACTTGATGTTCCCGGTCCTGCTTTACCTCTTCAAAAAATTCAAGTGGATCCGGAAGTACTCCTTTTTTATCGGGATTGCCATTCAGTGGGCATGGGTGCTGCTGAATGCTGAATACGGCCTTGTCCCATCGAAATCTGTTGTATCGCTTTCTTATATGATGTTTTATTTCTTCGGGGCGTTTCTTGGTGTGTATTATGAAGCGGTTGCCGCTTGGATTCGGGATTGGCGAAAGAACTTTGCGGGGATCGCGTTCATCTTTGCCGGCTTTGCGGCCATGATTTATTTTTATGTCGATATTTATTACAATATCCGCACCGGACAGCCGACATTCAGTAACCGCGTCGTGGAATTTGCGTGGAGTACGCATGCCTTATTTGCATGCGCTGCTATTTTTATCACGGTCCACTTCCTCGCTTCGTTAAAACTGGGTTTCCTTAAGAAACTGCTGACAGAACTTGGCACTGTATCGTTCGGCATGTACTTGATCCATCCGTTTTTCCTGATGGTGTTGAGGCCCATCATGCCGGACAGCGGCGGGCCTTTGGAATTCCATTTCCAGCAATTGGCCGTCCTGCTTATTATGTTTTTCGGCAGCTGGGGTACGGTCCGGTTCTTTTACGAGTTCGTTCCGTATAGCTGGGTTGTGTTCGGAAAAGGAAACCGGCTGCGCAAAACGCCAAAAATCAAAAAAGGAGTTGTCCCTAAATCACTTTAGGGGCAACTCCTTTTTGCTTAACGGTTTCGTACTTTTGCTTGTTCGGAATAAGAGACCATCTGGGTTGAACCGGTTAAAGGCTTGCTCAGCAAATCAATCACTTGTTTGGCTGTATCGCCCGCCCGTTTTTGCAAAGGGGCCACCCGCTCTTCCAATTTTTTCAGTTCTTCCGGATAATCCGTAAAGATTTTTTCTATAGCTTCTATAATATCCTCAGCCGTCCAATTGTCCTCGCTGACATTGCCGATGACCGGCTGGCCGACAATCGAAGCAAATGAGTCGATTTTCGGGTCGTACGACAAAGCGGCAAACGGCGTCATGCCGGTGCTTGCAAAAATCAAGGCATGGAGTCGCATTCCGAGCAGCACGTCCGAGTCTTTGATGGCCGCCATTTTTTCCTGAATGGAACTTTCATATGGAAGGATGTGGACTTCTTCTTTCATCATATCCGTTACGCGCTTCGACGTTTTCCAGTCGTGCTTGCCGTGCATCGGAACCATCACGATGTTATGCCCGTTTTTCGATAAAACATCCAATGATGCCGCCACTTTTTTCAAGTACGACAAATCATCTGTCCAGTCCCGCACCGATACGGAAATGATGCGCCCTGTAAACTGTTTATGCTCCATCCAGCCGCTTTGGAAACCTGTTGCATCGATGCCCATCACCGGATCCGGCACGATCTGGACCGGCTGCTTGATGCCGATTTCTTTCAGCAATTGCCGGGATGATTCATCGCGCACGGTCAACAGCTCGGCTGCCTGCAGCGTGTTTTTCATGATCAGCCGGTTGATCCGGCTCGCCACCGGCCCCATGCCTTGTGCATATACAAAGACCGGCTTTTTCAGGAATTGGGCGATTTTCATGACGCCTGCATAATATGGAATGCTTTTGCGCCCTGTTTCGTCCTGCAGCAAACTGCCGCCGCCGCTGATCAAACCATCCGCTGCTTTGATCACTTTTGCCACTTCTGCAACATTCCATCGGTTTACCGCCTCAACGCCGTAAGTCTGGGCCGTTTTTTCCGGTTTGTTGGACAGCACCACGATGCCGACCTCTGGATAATACTCTTTCAATGATTGGATAATGGCATAAAGAATAGCTTCATCCCCTACATTATCAAAGCCATAATATCCAGACAAAACTATTCTCAACCCTGCCACCTCGCCTTTATCTGATCGACTATCCGTGTGCCGATCCATTTATACAATAAAATAAGTGCTCCGCCAATTATAAATCCAAAAATGATGCTATATACGCTTCTCAGCAATGAAATCGATAAAGGAATGTGAAGATGAGTAAACGTGTTGACCATCGACAAAAAGCCGATGACAGCCGGAATCAACAGGAAGTAACTGGCTTTCACGTTTCGCTTAGCTACATAAAGCGCCACCACGAAAAGCGGGAAGCCGATCAAAAATTCTTTTGTCCGCGGCCGCACGTATAGGATCTGTTCAAGCAATTGCCGCGCCTGCAACTCGATTGCGCTGACTGTTCCGGCATTTCCAGTTCTGCTGATATAGTACAATCCTAACACAGCAATTAACGCAAAAATCATCATATGCCAATATTTCACATTCATATCCATTAGGAATTTAAGGCTTCCCCAGATGGCATATAATGCAATAAATGCCATAGGGACAATGTAAACAAGTTTAACTCCTCTAAACGAGTCTATACCTAATAGGAACTGATTTCCATTGAGCAATACGACTATAAACCAAATACCTACTAAAGTAACAGCCACCGCTTTAGCATACTCTTTGAGCAAGTAGCCTTTAGCGTCCGTCTTTTTGTTCAGCAATACTGCCAGAACAGGGGCTGATACT
Source organism: Planococcus chinensis (assembly GCF_020071995.1). Taxonomy (GTDB): domain Bacteria; phylum Bacillota; class Bacilli; order Bacillales_A; family Planococcaceae; genus Planococcus; species Planococcus chinensis_A. The sequence goes on from NZ_JABWTK010000007.1 coordinate 98,756, forward strand.
GCTACAGCCAGCGCCATTGCTTTCAAAATAATGCTTAGGCCAAATAACATATAAATCACTGCAAGCAACCCAGTGCCCGCTAAAGTTAAAATCGTCAGCCGGCGGTTTTTGACCACGTGGTCCACTGCCAAACTTAAAAAGGCGATTGCGCCGATCAAGCCGGCGGCCAATTGCCAAAGAGGCACTTCATAAGAGGCAAACGTAACGGCTTCACCACGAGAATCCGAGGACAATTCGGCATCGACATCTGCGCGAATCGTTTTCAAGCCGTCCATTTCTTCAACGTAATCTTCCCCGTTCGCATTCAGGAAAATTGACCGGATGTTGCGCTCTTTGACAGCCCGCACAATTCGCTCCGACACAACAGACAGTTCTGCCGGGTTAACTGGCACACTGTGAAGCCGGACGACATCCAAGTCCATCGCATATGCGGCATTGTTAAAAGCAGCCTGATCGCCTCCTTCAATTTGAAGCAGCGTAAAACCGGTATCTTTCAGTTCACCAGCAAATTCTTTCAGCAATTCCGGTTCGGTGTAGAACGGCGAATTGATGCCGAGAAACAGCACTTTTTCAATGCCTTCACGCTTTAATGCCAATAGATTTTCTGCCATGCGCCGGGTCTGTTCTTCCTCGCCGTAATCCGCGATGCGAGGAATCACATTAAACCCGGCATCGATTGCCGCATCGACCACTTCTTCATCATAGCCGACCGAAGAAGACAGAATGGTTTCCTGGAAGCCCGGGATAAATACATAATCCACACCGTTGACTTGAATGGCATTTGTTTCTTCAAACATCTCATCGGTTGTTTCTTTCAACGGAAAATCAGGTGACGAAGCAACAAACAGGCCTTCTTTGTTGTAATACTCATCCAGCGGCTCCTGACGGTTAAGCAGCAAATGCTCCCGCATGCGGGCAGAATTTACCGCTGTAATGATTCCTTTGCGTTCCAAGGTCCGCAAAGTATCCGGCTCCAGTGAAATGGATTGGACGCCCGCTTCTTTCAAATCGGCAAACACTTGATCCCGCGTAACGGTGGAATCACTCCCCAACCATTGATGGACCAGTTTATACGGAACAATCGTTTCAACTGTCTCGTTGGACTCTTCTATTTGAACACGTTGCACTATGGAAGGAATCGTCAAAATCATTGCGGCGAGGACTACAGCGATCAACACTTTTTGCACAAATTACACACCCTTAACTTTTCATGGTTTAACCCTTTATTTTGGAGCTTTAGGAATTCGCCTTAAGCTAAGGCTTCCAGCTCGTTTTTCAATATCAATTGCATTAATTGGTTTGATGCATCTGATAGTTTATTTAATTATCCTATTCAAAACCGGAATCCGGCTCATATTGTTTTTATCCAATACTTTCAATGCAAGCAGCAAGCCGAAATAGATGGCTGCTCCTATCGCTATGGCGATTGCAGTGTACAGCAAGGCCAGGATCCGCGACATGTTTTCGAAATCCAGCAGCAAACTTGGCAGCCAGATCACCGCACCCATTATCAGGGATGCACTAGCGATGGCGATGATTTTCTTCGAGAAATATGCGAACGCTGTATATTTCCAGATAAAATACGTATTGATCCCAAACAAAATCAAGTAAACCAACGCAGTGGAAATGGCGGCGCCAGTCAATCCGTACATGTTCACGAGAACCAGATTGAGGACCAGTTTAATCAGGACGCCGACGATGATGATCCATGCGCCGAGCCTGGCTTTGTTGATGCCCTGAAGCACCCCTGTTCCAAGCACTGTCAAGGAAGTGAACAAGGAACTGAAGGAAATAATGGCAACCACTTGGCTTCCTTCCAGATCCGTGAACAGCCCCAGGTTAATGGGCAGCGTCAAGGCCATCAAGCCGACCGCTGCCGGAATCGAAATCAGGTATGTAAGGAAAAACGTATTTTCAATCAGCTGTTTTGAACCGATTAAATCACGCTCAGACAATTTCTTTGAAATCGACGGAATGAGCGGCAATACGACGGAGCTTGCGAACACTGTAACGATTTGCACCAAAGCCAAGCCTCTCCCGTAAATGCCATATAGGTAATTGATTTCATCGCCTGAATTTCCGTAATTCCTCAAACCGGTCGGAATGGTAATGGAATCCACCAGATTCAGCAGCGCCATTGTGATGGCGCCGATGCAAATCGGGATGGAGATTTTAAGAATCGTTTTGGCGGTTTTCCAGAACGCGCCGTCTTTGACCCGCTTCACTTTCCGGATTGGCGTCCGTTCATACAACATACGTAAATAGATGAAAGAGGCAATTGCTCCTATAATCGAACCGATCATGATGCCGCCGCCAACCGCTTCGTCGCTATACAGGTTTTGCACCATGATGACGGCAACCAGCAGAATCAGGCCGACGCGGATAAACTGTTCAATCACTTGGGAAACTGCCGTCGGCGTCATGTTTTCATAGCCTTGGAAAAATCCTCGATAAACAGCCATGTACGGTGCCACTAGCAAGGTGCAGGAGACGACGAGCAGCGCCGGACGGGTGGCGGGCCCACCGAGCACATCGGCAATCGGATGGGAAAATACATAAATCAATAGGAAGCTGGCGACGCCAAAGATGGCAGCCAGCACGCCGGATACGGAAAAAATTGTTTTGATGTGCTGGTCGTCGCCTTTCGCACGGGCTTCTGCGATCAATTTGGAGATGGCAATCGGAATGCCGGCGACCGACAAAGTCAAGGCCACCATGTAAACCGGATACACCAAAGTGAAAATCCCGAGCACTTCGTCTCCTGCAATGTTTTGAAGCGGTATGCGGAACAAGCTTCCGAGGATTTTGGATAATAAGGCAGCGACCGATAAGATTAATGTACTTTTGACTAAGGTGTTTTTCATCCTTTGCTAAAAACCTTCCGCTGGACCACCACTAAAGCGAACTTCGGCAAGACAAGCATCCGTTTCCAGCGCGTCGGCTGCTTCACCAAGCGGTAAAACCATTCCAGGTTCAATTTCTGCCAGGCTTCAGGCGCACGTTTGACGTTTCCGCTGAAGACATCAAAACTGCCGCCGATGCCGATAAAGACCCCTTTATCAAACCCGTCGATATGCCGGCCGATCCATTGTTCCTGGCGCGGAAATCCAAGTGCCACAAAGACCAGGTCGGCTTGGGAATTTTTAATGGTTTGCGGCAAAGCCGGATCCGACCAGTCAAAAAATCCGTTATGATGCCCCGCTATTTGTACACCGGGATATCTTTCTCCGACGAGACGGACCGTTTCGTTCAACACCGGTTCTGAAGCGCCAAGGAAAAAGATGCGCTGCTGTTTTTCATTGGCCATTTCCAGCAAGTCCAGCATCATATCGTAGCCGCTGACCCGTTCAGGCAGCGATTCACCGATGATAGCTGCAGCCTTGACGATGCCGATGCCGTCTGCTGTAATGTAATCCGCTCGATTAAGAATTTGCTTGTACTCCGGATCCTGAAGCGTGTGCATGACAATTTCCGGGTTGGCAGTTACGACAAATGTCTTCTCCTGCTTTTCGATGCGGCCTTGCAGTTTTTTGATAAAATCCTTGCGGGTTGTGTCGATAAACGGCACGTCCAATATATGTACAAATTTATCTGTCATTGTTAAAACTCCTCTATTAAGGGCAAAATATTCTATGACAGTATAACATAAACAAAGAAACCCGTGTTCAAGCAGAAAGCACTTGAACACGGGTTTCTTCTGTAAAAATTATTAAGAATTTATTGAGCCTGTTTTAAGGTTCGGGTTAAAACAATCTTTATTTAACCACCGGCAGCAATTTGATATACGCTCCGTGGACGTATGCTTCGGCATATTTGCTTTCCTCGGATTGTACGCGATACCAAGTAGTGCCTGATGCAGTTGTTGTACCGTTGATGACAACCGGAACCCCTGCAGACGGCATTGTGTAAAGCAATGCCGATGCTGCCGAAGCACTGCTTCGGAAATTCAAAGCGTTAGCTGTGGTCGCCCCTAAATTTTTCTTATTTAGATCTTTGGCGCCAAGCTTCAAATCTGCCCGGTACATATGTCCGGCGATTTTTTCTCCCCAAAATGCGTCAGACGCGTAGCGCACGTTCATGCCGCCGCCTTTATCGCCAAGATACGCCCCGTTGTAAAAGCCGCCTTTTGTCGTAAGGTAATTCGCACTGACTTTTTGGGCAGCATATTCAATGGATTCTCTGAATGTCGCATAAGCGAATGCTGCTTTGTAAGGATCCGCATCCACTGCTCCGTATCCGTAAAGATTGAATTTATCCTGTGCAATTCTGCTCGTTCCCCAGCCGCTTTCGTGGATGGCATGCGCCATCAAGTAAAGGGCGTTGACTTTGTATGTGCTTTCCATTTCTTTAAAGAACTTACCGGTTCCAACAAGCGGACTCGCTGTCCACATTTTGCCGTTTTGGGTTTTTCCTTTATACGGGAAAGCGTCATTCAAGAATTTGTCCAATTCTGCAGCGGTGTAGTTTGATGCCGTGCGAAGCGGCAATTTGTTGAAATACTGATGCGCTTCTGTAACCAGTGCACCGGACGCATTCGTGAATGTTGCACCGTCCCAGCTGTAATACTTCATCCCTGCTACAAATTCTTTCGGCGCTTTGCCGATTTCACCGGTAGAGACAAGGCTGCCGTTCGAATGGTTGTAAATTTTATGGACGAGGTTGCCAGCCGTTGAAACTTCGTAATACGACTGCCCCTTTTTCTGTTGCTCCGGAATCAGCCGGAGAACGCTGTGGCTCACGTAGCCGGTTTTCCCTGCCAGTTCCACTTTGACTGCTTTTTCTGTGGAATCCAGAAACTTCAATTCGGTACTTGCTGGAACATAAGGGCGAAACGTTCCAGTAGAAGCTTTTAAAGCATCGCTCGGATAGATTTCCGTGAATGCGTTTGTAAACGCAATTCCTTCTTTCATCCAAAGAACTTTGTTGTTGCGTTCAACTGCCTGCGTCTTTGAATTGCCTTGAACGTATTTTTTCGCTTCTGCGAAAGCATCAAAGTGTTTTACGACTGTTGTTTTATCTGCTGTTACTGAAACCGCCTGGAATTCTTTGGCTACGGGTACTTCAGGTACATCCGTGTGCTCTTTTGCTCTTAGCATAACAAGCGCCACCATCCATCTTTTTGAACTGTCTTTCGGTTTGAAGGTGCCGTCCGAATTCCCTGTTAAAACTCCTAAATGCGAAAGAATGCGGACATCCGTGACATGGTCTTTCAATATAGTAGATAAATCTTTGAATTCCAAGGCGGCCGTCGTTGCCACATCGACTTTCACACCTTTGGCCGTCAATGCGCGGGATACCATCGTCGCCATTTGTTCACGTGTGATGGAGGCATCCGGTTTGAATGTTTTGTCCGGATATCCCTGGACGATGCCCGCTTGTACCGCATCCATTACCGGCTGATAAAACCACTGGCCGGCTTGGACATCTTTGAAATTTACAGCTGCAGCCGCTACTTCCGGGCTTGCCAATCCAGCACTTTTGAATTGGGCACTTTCTACATCTGTCCCAAGCTCGAAGGTTTTAATGACCATCTTCGCAAATTCCGCCCGCGTCACTTCGCGTTCCGGTTGAATCGATCCGCCTGGATAGCCGGATATTACGCCGAGCGCCATCAATTCCCTCATCTCTTTTTCGTATCGATGCCCGCTCAAGTCATCTGCCGCTTTCGCCAGCGAAGGGCTGAATAAGGATAATGCCAGTACCGCCGTGATTGCCATCAATAATAATTTCTTCATTCTCTATTGAATCCCCCTTATTGGAAATAAAATCCTTTATCCTCAGAAAAACCAAACTCGTTCTTTTGGCCTTCCCTGTAGTAAATACCTTATATGAAAAGCAGAACAATAAATATCATACTTTTTATCTAATTTTTGCATATATTTAACATTAACTCGCACTTAACTTGTTTTCAACGTTATTTCGTATATTACCAAATAGTATATGTATTTTCATTATTTTTACAATATTTTTGCCAATTAGAAAATAAATAGAAAAAAATTATAATTTTAAAGGTAAATATAACTACGAACAAAGGTGCTACCCCAAAATTCAAGTTTTAAACCTAACTATTTTCTCATTTATCAAAAAAAGGGATATTTTAGAACTAAAGTCTGCTAAACTAACTACATGAAATAATAAAAAACTATTAGGGGGAAATACTCGAATTATGAAAAACCTATTAACAAAAGCTAGTCTCTTCTTCGTTGCTATGATTTTAGTGATTACTTCTCTGGGCTCACACAGCGCTTCAGCTGCCGGGGTTCCATTTAAAGATATAAAGACAACAGACAAAGAAATCATCTATTTATGGGAAAAGGGCCTGATCAACGGAACTTCCAAAACGACTTTCGGCCCTGCTGATTCTGTTACCCGTGAACAAGCTGCCACTATGATTGGCCGTGCCATAAAATTGAATGGCACTTCCAGAAAAACTTCCTTTAAAGATGTGGATCCAAAAAGCTACGCTTCCGGCTATATCCAATCAGCGGTAGACAAAGGAATCATTACTGGTGATTCAAACGGCAATTTCCGTCCGAAAGATACAATGACACGCGGCGAGATGGCTTACCTGATCAGCCGGGCGTTCAACCTTACTAAAACCGGCCATGTTTATTTCATGGATATTAAAACAAATACAAGTTCAACCAGCCTTTATACAGCAGTAAACAAAATTGCCGCAGCCGGCATCACAAACGGCACAGGATCTGGAAATTACGAACCGAACAAAAAATTGAACAGAAGAGAGTTTGCAGCTTTTGTAGCACGCGGCCTCAACCCTGACTTCAGAGTTGTTTTCAAAAACGTCATGATTTCCGAAATGAATGTAACTGTGGATAACTTGAATGTCCGCAAAGGCCCTGACGTTAGCTATAGTTCAGTAGGCAAAATCAATAAAGGCGCCAAGTTCCAGGTTTACGGCTATAACGGAAGCTGGGCGTACGGCAAAAGCGGTACTTTGACCGGCTATGTCAGCACTGCTTATCTTTCTAAAACAGTTGTTCCTGTCGTAAACGCAAAAAGATTTGTTGTTCTTGATCCAGGCCACGGCGGTACCGACCCAGGCGCAGTCGCAAACGGGTTGCAAGAAAAAGCAATCAACCTAGATGTTGCAAAACGCGCGCAAGCAATTCTTAAAAATAAAGGCATTTCCGTTTACATGACCCGTACGACAGACGTTTTCATCCCACTTGCAAGCCGAGTAGACTTGGCTGTCAAGAGCGGCGGCAATGCATTTGTCAGCATCCATACGAACGCTGCAACTCCAGCAGCAAGCGGTTCAGAAACCTTCTATTCAGCAGCACTCGATAAACGGGCCCAAGACAGCAAGCAGTTGGCGACATTTATCCAGAACCGGCTTCATAAAGCAATGGACAACAATAACCGCGGCGTCAAAGAAGCGGGTTACTTGGTAATCGGCTCGAACCCTCTTCCTGCTGCATTAGTAGAATTAGGATTTATCACAAACGGTACAGACGCTTCGAAACTGGCTTCTGCGACTTACAAACAGCGTTCTGCTGAAGCAATTGCAGGCGGCATCGAAGATTATTACAAATGGAAAGAGAATAATTAATTATTAAAAAAACGGGCTTTTTAGCCCGCTTTTTTTTATATTGCGCTATACTACAAGAAAACAGTTTGGACACGGAGGGAATCTATTGAAAAAAATGTATATTCTTGCAGCCTTTGCTTTTGCCCTTAGTTCGTTGAACATTTATCAGACAGAAGTCTCCGCTTCTGATAATGAAGCTGAAAAAGTCATCATTTCTTTTAAAGATGAAATCGATTTCGAAGTACTGGAAGAGATGGGGGCAGTTGTTCAGGAGGAATTGAATAGCATTAACGCCGTTGTCGCCACTGTACCAGACCAGCCAGCTGTACAGGCTGCCAGCACAGATTCTTCTATTGAATACATCGAAGACGACCAAACCGTAAAAGCAGCTGCCCAAGTGCAGACTTGGGGTTATAAACACATAAAAGCCAATACCGCCTCAAAGCTTGGCTATACCGGCAAAGGCATTAAGATTGCCGTCGTAGATTCAGGAATCAATAACAAGCATCCGGATTTGAAAATTGCCGGTGGTGTTTCTAAAATTGCAGATTTCAATACGTTCAGCGATAAATTCGGACACGGTACGCATGTAGCCGGCATCATCGGTGCACAGAACAATTCAATCGGCACCGTCGGCGTGGCCCCCGATTCCTCCATTTACTCTGTCCGGGTGCTTTCTGACCAAGGAGTCGGCGATATGACGGACGTGATTTCCGGCATTGAGTGGGCAATCGAGCAAAAGATGGACATCATCAACCTTAGCCTGACAACAGAAACAAACAGCAAAGCGCTTCAGGCAGTCGTTAAAAAAGCTTACGATCAGGGCATTGTCATCATTGCAGCCTCCGGAAATGACCGGGCTAACTTAAAAATCAAAGATGTTTTGTTCCCGGCCCGACTTCCTTCGGTAATTGCGGTCGGTTCGGTATCTTCACTGAATAAACTGTCCTATTTTTCCAATTACGGTCCGAACCAAGAGCTCGTAGCGCCGGGAGAAAATATTAAAAGCACGTTCGTAGATCTCAAGACCACTACTCAAGACGATTATTTGGTATCCGAAGGTACATCTATGGCTGCGCCTTTTGTTGCCGGCACCTTTGCGCAATATATGGAAGCTTATCCGCATTTGTCGAACGGCCAGCTGCGCGCCACCATCAATAGAGCAGCAACGGATCTTGGCGCAAAAGGACGGGACAATCTGTACGGCCACGGCTTAGTCCAATCCCTGTCTTCAAAAGCGGCTTTGTTCCCGGATATGAAGCTGAATTATTGGTACACTCCTGCTATCCAGAAAGTATTTGACTTGAAAATCACCAACGGTTTCCCGGACGGCACTTTCCGTCCAAACAGTTCCATTACGCGCGCAGAAGCGGTCACTATGATCGGGCGGGCATTGAATTTGAATAAAAACAACACCAACCACAAATTCACCGACGTCCCGAAAACATCATACGCTGCCGGCTATATCAACAGCGCTTATGAACTCGGCTATATCGACGGCATTTCGGCAACCAAGTTTTCGCCGGATACGCCGATCAAACGCGGAGACATGGCCATCATTATGCAGCGCATTTATAAGCTGAAGAGCACACAGAAAGCGCCATTCACCGACATAGCAGCTTCCAAATATTATTACGATGCGATTCAAGCGGTGTTTGAGAACAAAATTGTAACTGGATATAACGACAATACGTTCCGCCCGGAAAACCCGATCACCCGTGCAGAAAATGCACAGATTCTGAGCAACGTATTAAAATAACCCATCAAAAAGGCAGTCCGGAACAATATTCCGGACTGCCTTTTTCAATGGAAATAGGAAGGATTAAACGCTTCGCCCTCCAGTGGGTCTGCAGCGTGCAGAATCCCCAGAACGCATCCGACACATGCATAAACCGAACCGGGCCGGCCCATGCGCTTTCCACGGGTTGGGGCTTCATCCCCCTCACCACTGAAAACCTAGTGCTTGTGCTCGTGCTCCGGCTCCTGTTTCTGTTTCCGTTTCTGCATCGCTGTGCTAGCTTCGTCGTAAAAGCCTCCCCCGCATGCTTCGGCCACTGTCGCCGCGCTGCTCCCACGGAACAACTAAGTGCCGAACGCGTCCAGCTGAAACGGAGGATTCAGGATTCCCGTGATGAGTGTTCATTAACTTCCCATGTGTAATAATTCTTTTGTCTACAAGCTCAAAGGAGCTTCCCTCGGGAAGCTCCTTTTTAGTCATTTTATTTATTTTTTAATAGCTCTGTGGATGAAAGTTGCCATTTCAGCGCGTGTAGCGTTGCTGTCAGGTTTGAATGTGCCATCGTTGTAGCCTGTCGCCAGCTTGTTCGAAGCAACTTTGACAACGGACGCCTCTGCCCAGTGGCCTTTCATGTCTTTGAACGTCACTGAACTTGAAGATGCTTTCATGGTGAAGGCTCTTGTTAGCATTGCACTGATTTCCGCACGTGTAACTTGTGCTGTCGGTGCGTATTTGCCGTTACCTCGGCCGTCGATGATGCCTGCTTTTTTCGCAGCATTAATGTAACCTGCCGCCCAGTATTTCGAAGATACATCACTGAACGAACTGCCGCTGATCGGCTTAAGGCCAATCGCTTTAGAAATCATTGTAGCCGCTTCTGCGCGGTTTACCGCATTTTGCGGCTTGAAGACACTTACGTCATATCCTGTGATAATGCCTCTTGCACTCAAATCTTTAATGGCGCTGTATGCCCAAAATCCGGTTGATACGTCATAATATTGGCCCACTGGAAGCTGTTTTTTCGGCGCGGATACTGTAACCGGCGCTGCTTTTACGCTGCTGTAGCGCTTTGCTCCGATGTAACGCGGCGCCCAGTATGAGTTGGTATTAATATTTTCCGTGGCAATCCCTTTGCTTGATGTTGCAGAGATAAAACCACCATTCCCTACATAAATGCCTGAATGGGTGACTTTGGTTGAACCGGGGCTTGCGCCAAAGAATACCATGTCCCCTTTTTTCAAATTGCTTTTTGATACCCATGTGCCTGTTTTATATTGATCCGCAGAAACACGCGGAACGGAAATTCCAAAATGGTTGAATACGTATTGAAGGTAACCTGAGCAGTCAAAACCTGAAGGTGTTGTTCCGCCCCATTTATATGGCACTCCTGTAAATTTGTTGGCGTATGCGACTAATTCATCTGGTGTTACGGTTCCACTGGCTGCTTCGGCTTCATTTGACATGAACGGACTAGCTGTAAAAATCAATACAGCAATCATCATAACTACTAAACGTTTTTTCAATTGGACACCTCTGTTAGTTTGTGGATTCTGGATGTTGATCAGACACCGAATCGTTTATTTTTTCTAAGTAGTACTTAATACACTACTGAGTGTATCAGAAAAATGTACTACTTTTTATTACATTTATATTACAAATGCAAATTTGTGCTCATTTTAATGTTTATCTCTAGGAATGTAGGGAATTATAAGTAATTTAGAAAACTTAATGTAAAATATATACTTTCATTGATTATTGTCTTGCTTTATGTAAATGTCGTTTAAAATCATAATAAAAAGCGGTGCCGGATTGTTTTTTTCCGGCACCGCTTTTATTGATTGGCATATTCGTGCTTTTTCACTTTCTTTTTCCGTCTGTGCCAAAGGGTCCAGGCGCTTAAAAACAACAGTGCCCCGAAACCATCGAGCAGGACATCGTGCGTTGTAGGCGTGCGGCCGCCTGTCAAAGACTGATGGTATTCATCTATCATCGCGATGGCAATCGTAATCACGAAAGCGAGCCAGACGCGCGGCTTCGGCAATAAGTTCAAGAGCGCCAGTGCAATCAACCCGAACATCACGACATGGGCGCCTTTGCGCAGCAGAAATTCGATAAACTGGTAATAGCCCCTTTCTTCGACTGATACATATGTGCCCCAATAAGGGATGTGCAAATGGCTGAGTGTCTCTTTAAAGGGCTGGGAAGGCAAATACTTTTCCAAAGCCGGAATCAAGGTCTGCTCTTCGTAGGTCTGGCCCGAAGATACAAACAAAACAATGAATAAGATAACGAAAACAAGTAATTTTTTCATACAAGGATTGTACCATGATTTTACAAAAAAACACATTCGCTCTAAGGCGAATGTGTTTTCCGATTAGTCTCTGCTATGTTCGCCCCAACATTCCGTATTTTTCAGTCCCGGAATGTTTTTGGCATAAAACTCTGGATTTTTGCCGGCTTTTCGCTGATCGGTGTAATCTTTCAACACTTTGAAAGCCGTCTTGCCGAGTATTGCGATGACTACCAAGTTCAGCACTGCCATGAGCCCCATGAACAAGTCGGCCATATTCCAAACCAGCGCAACTTGTGCCAATGAACCGAACATGACCATTGCCAATACGCCGAAACGATAAACTGTCAACCAAGTTGAATGTGCATTGATAAATTCAATGTTCGTTTCACCGTAATAGTAATTCCCGATGATCGAACTGAACGCAAAGAACATGATGGCTGCAGCCAGGAAGTAAGGCGCCCAGTCGCCAACGTGCACGTTCAAGGAAGCTTGCGTCAGCAAAATCCCTTCCTGTTCGCCTGTTTTGTAGACGCCGGCCAAAATAATGATGAACGCAGTCGCCGAACAAATGACGATGGTATCGAAAAATACCCCAAGACTTTGGACAAGCCCCTGTTTTGCCGGGTGCGATACGTTTGCAGCTGCTGCTGCGTTCGGCACCGATCCCATACCTGCTTCGTTGGAGAACAAGCCGCGGCGTACACCTTGCATGATGGCGGCACCGATTGCGCCTCCTGCTGCTTCTTCAAGGCCGAATGCACTTTTCACGATCAATGCGAATACGGCCGGGATTTCGCTGATGTTTATGATGACCACATAGAAAGCGACCAAGATGTACAATACAGCCATTACTGGGACCAATACTTGTGTAACACTGGCAATCCGTTTGACCCCGCCAAAAATAATCAATGCCGTCAAAATAACGAGGCCGACGCCAACCGTCCATTCCGGAATATTAAATACATCGCCGAATGATTGGGCGATTGTATTGGATTGCACCGAGTTGAAAATGAATCCGAATACTAAGGTTAAGAGAATCGCGAAAATAATCCCCAGTGTGCGGTTGCCGAGTGCTTTTTCCATATAATATGCGGGCCCTCCGCGGAACTGTTCGCCGTCTTTCACTTTATACACCTGTGCCAATGTACTTTCAATAAATGCTGTGGACATTCCGATCAATGCGACCATCCACATCCAGAAAACCGCGCCGGGTCCGCCGATGGCAATTGCCAGTGCCACACCGGTGATATTCCCTGTACCTACCCGGGATGCCGTGGAAATCGTAAATGCCTGGAATGCCGAGACGCCGTCTTCCCCGTCTTTTTTCTCAGTGATGACGCGGAACATCTCGCCAAATAGGCGAATCTGCACGAATTTTGTGCGCACAGTAAAATAAACGCCGAGACCCAAAAGCAGCGCAATCAGAATATACGTCCATAATAAATTGTTTCCTTCGTCGACGATCCACGTCAACCCGTCCAAAATAATGTCCATAAAGTTTCTCCTCGTAGCTGTAGTTTTGCTTACTTGTCCTGCTTCGGCAAAATGCATGTTCATTCTCTTGCCATGAAACTAGGAGCCGATCCTTCATAACTAATGACTGCGTTATTAATTACTTCATGACCCACAAGTCTTTATCTTAGATGTACTTTAACTTTTGTACAATACCCTGAACCTCAAAATGAGAAACCTTTTTAGCTTCTCCGGAGAGTTTCTGCGAGTACGCGCGCGCCGATATCAAGCGCCTCTTTATTGAAGGTCATATCGGGATGATGAAGCCCCGGCACAAGGTCTGCACCGACTCCAAGCATCGCCGCCTTCAATTCAGGCTTTTGGATGGTGTAGAAATGAAAATCATCGGCGCCGGTCGTTTCAAGCGGCGCCGCAGTCCGGTCGTCCCCTACTACGGACCGGATGGCGCTATCGGCAATCTGCATTGCCTCGCCCGATACTTCAGCAGCCGGTGTATAGTCCTCCCATTCCCAGCTGATGTCAACTTCGTGCAGTCCAGCAATTGATTTGAGGCCCGCGTCGATGCGCTCCCGCAGTTCCGCCATCAAGCTATTAGACTGCGACCGCACATCAAGAGCGAACGCTGCGCTTCCGGGGATGATGTTCAACGAGTCGCCGCCTGCCTGGATGTTCGTCAGTTTGGCTGAATACGATTCAAACGGCGAAAAGTAAATCGATTTTACAAATTGATGGATGGCCGCAATCACATCAATGGCATTCTTTCCTTGATGCGGACGCGCACCGTGTGCGTCTACGCCGGTGATTTTGCCTTTCAGGAAAATTCCGGATCCGTGATGGATGGCTGGCGCCACTTGGCCAAACGGCAATTCCTCGATTGGCCGCAAATGCACGCCGTATAAATGCGTCACTTCTTCAATTGCTCCGCGCTCGATCATCGCAAGCGAGCCGTTACCTTTTTCTTCAGCAGGCTGGAAAATAAAGCGGATCCGCTTCGTCAGTGTTTCGTCTTTTAAATAAAGCAGCGCCCCTAGAACCATTGCCATATTTGCGTCATGGCCGCAGGAATGGTTCGCCTGGACTTTGCCGCGCACTTCCTGCCATAAGGCATCGATATCGGCGCGGACCGCAATCACTTGCTCGCCTTTGCCGATTTCCGCAATCAATCCTGTAACATCATCGAAGGTTTTGTGTTTGATTTCGAGTTCTTGCATAATTTCCGCCAGCTTTTTGGTCGTTTCGGTTTCCTGCCAGCTGACTTCCGGATAGGCATGGAAGTGATCAAAGTATTCGAGGATTTTGGTTTTATTGTCCATGTGTTTTGCCCTCTCCTTCTACCGTGCAAGAGGCGACAGTGAGTTTTTGGAGCTGGTTTTCGTCCACTTGAATGCCAAGGCCCGGCTCACCGGAAAGATGGACGTAAGGCAATTGATAGTCGAGGTTGCCAATTTCTTCAGAGAACAGGAGCGGCCCTGTCAGTTCCGCCGATTGGATGTTGCGGCGCGCCATGACCGCATGGTAGCCGGCAGCGGATCCGACTGACGACTCCACCATCGAACCGATTTGGGCAATGATGCCTGCTGCTTCGGCCGCTTTTGCCATTTGGACCGCCGGGAAGATGCCGCCGCATTTCATCAGCTTAATGTTGATGTAGTCGGCCGCTTCCAAGCGGATGATTTCAAGCACGTCTTCCATCGTCTGGACGCTTTCGTCCGCCATAATCGGCGTCGATGTTTTCTTGCGGACATCGGCAAGCCCACGGATGTCGCCCATGCGAATCGGCTGTTCAATCCAAGTAAGATGAACGTCCGCTAATTGGTTGATCGTTTGTACCGCATGCCCGACCGTTTTCCACCCTTGGTTGACGTCGATGCGGATTGGCATAGCCGGCCCGACCGCTTGTCGTACGGCATAAATGCGTGCAATGTCGGTTGCCGAGTCGCTGCCGCCCACTTTGAGCTTTAGGCTGCTGAATCCTTCATCCATTGCCCGTTTCGCTTTTTCCGCCATGATTTCCGGTGCTTCGATGCTCAGCACTTTTGGATACTGCAAATGTTCATGCGCCTGTCCGCCGATCAAGTTGTAGACCGGCTGCCCTGCCGCTTTTCCCATCAAGTCGTAGCACGCCATGTCAATCGCGGCTTTTGCCGCTGGATTGCGGGCAATGGCTGCATTCATAAGGTGGTGGATCTCTTCGATATCGAACGGGCTTTGGCCGAGAATTTCCGGAACGAGTACGTTCTTTAAGATTTCATATGTCCCGCTGACCTGCTCTCCCGTGACATGCTCATCCGGCACCGCTTCGCCGTAGCCAATAATTCCGGTATCCGTTTCCAGCTTCACAATAACTGCCGGCATATTCGGATATGTCGCATAGGAAATGATAAACGGTTCTTTCAACGGAAACTCCACACTGTAAATTTCGGCCTTCACAATCTTCATCTCGATCTCCTCCTAATATGTATAGCTTAAATTGTACATGATTGATGGGGAGTGTTGTAGGACAGGAAGGATTATTTTCGGCTTCTGAAGATCAGGAAGGTGAAGAAGTGCGAAGGGTTTATCTATGTTTTCGGTGGGGTTTATCTTTGTTATTTTTGTTTCTAAAGGAGTTTTTCGGATTTCTATCGGTGTTTTTTGAGTTCCTATCGACGTTCTGGTACATACCACCTGCTTAAAAACCAAGTTCAAGTGATTTGAACGGAAAAGACCTTCGCTGCACGCAAAGGTCTCCTCAAAGACTAAACATGCATTTCGCTGTTGGCGAAATGCGGGGCGGGTTCTATCTGTGCTTTTTCGATTTCTATCAGAGTTTTTAAGTTTTCTATCGGAGTTTTTAGGTTTTCTATCGGAGTTTTCACCGTTTCTTTCGCTGTTCTTGTTTTTGTCTATAGAACCGATGTCTTCTTCCACCGACTTCTTCCAGGTTATTTCTCCGCAATGCATGTTTTGCTGCGTCTGTCGTCTGCACACCCAGAAAGGTTTTGCATTCATTAGTAGTGATGGTCGATTTGATGAGCATAAACCATTCGTCAATCGCTTCTAGGTGCGCGTCCTTGCTAAACAAATTGCACGGCGCACATTCCCATTTGCGGACAATGCGGTTCATTTTTCTCAATCGGCATCGGGGGCAATATACGCCTGGCTGGATATCTCGTGGGTTGATTCTCAAGTTGGGGGCTAGGGGAAACGGCTGGTATTTTTGATTCATGGCGAGCAGTTGTGCACCGAGGGAATGCAATTGTTCTTCAGTTAAAAGCTGATTGCCGATTTCCATGCGATGAAGCTGAAAAAACAATTCATCTGCAATCCAAACCGTTGCGTCCGCCGGCACGTTTTCAATGACTTGCGAAGGATAGGCCATGATGACCGCCGTTTGGACAGGCAAGGTGTATCCAATTTTCCTGAGGACCTTTTCCATTTTTATCTTTGCCGTTTCAGCTTGGACTACGGGGCTTTTAAAATAGCGTTGGTTTCCATTTTGAAAAGTTTGATGCAGTACACTGGGGTTTGTTTGGTGCCTTAACTTTCCTCCCATATTTTTAATTTCCAATATGAATAGGCGGTCTTGAGTAATGATGATCGTGTCGATCTGGCTGCGATCAGGCAGCGACAAGTCTTGGATGACCACAAAGGGATAGTTCGGCTCAAAGAATGAAAGAAGTTCGTCCACCCGCTCTTCCCCTCCTGCACCTGCTCTTTCATAGTTCAACATTTCAAGGACAGTTCCAGTTTTTTCATGGCCGACAGGCAGCCTTTTTAGTAAGGCTTCATAACCGGCAATTTTCTCTGTGCGTTTTCGGTATTTAATGATTATTTCCCTCACCTCCTTGCTCTATTGTAGCAAGCAGCGTATAGATATTCCATAAATATCCAAATCTCGTTTTTGAAGCGTTATTTCGCGGAGAAAATGAGATTTGAAGCTCAAAGTTTTTCAATTGCGGAGAATCCTTATCGATGTTTTTAACAGGTTTTATCTCTATTTTTTTATTTCTATCGAAGTTTTCCGTTTTTCTATCGACGTTTTTCAAGTTTCTTTTCGAAGTTATGAAGCTTCTTATCGATGTTCTTATAAAAACCTGCCTGCCGATACCCAAAATCCTGAACGGAAAAGACCTTTGCACACTGCAAAGGTCTCCTTAAAACAAACGATGCATTTCGCTTACCGCGAAATGCCGGAAAACCCATACCAGCGTCTTCTGCTGTTTCTATCGTTGTTTATTTGATTGCTATCGAAGTTTTTCAAGTTCCTATAGGTGTTTTCGAATTTTCTATCAGTGTTTTCCCGCTTTCTATCGAAGTTCTTCCGAACGCCTTCCACAAAAAAAGACCTCCGCTATATGCGAAGGCCTTCTTTTATTCACTGATCGTGCTTTTAACCGCAATCGACAGGATCATTTCTTCCAATAAAATCGGCATTTCTTCAAAGGTATTTTTGATGTGCAGCCGTTCTGTGCGTTTATGGGCATCTTTGCCGAATGGGCCGACGTTGAACACCGGCGCCTGCAAATGCTTCATTGCCTGGAACGGGATGCTGTAAAGGTCGCCGTAAACCGGCGTATTTTTTTCGTAAGTGATCCAGCCGCCGTTTTGGTCAGCGAAGTTCACATAACTTAAATCAGAAATGCCGTTGAAGTAATGGATCTGTTCCAGTTTCAAACCGAATTTCTCCTTGGCGTTTGCCGTCACTTGCTCCAGGCAGCGCTTGACGAGTTCGTTCTCCGATGAATTCACGGCCGGGTAATACGGCGGCGCATAAAGCAGGACGGTCGCCGGCGTCAATTCCTGGCAATTGATCAACAAAATGTCGACAACTCGCATCGATTTATCGCGGACGTCCCATTCCGGATGCATCATGGTATCGTACAGCGCCGCGTTGACGTAGTCGATGCCGAATTTATTGATGGCGTATTTCATCAGTTCCTCAAAGCGAAGAACCCGGATTTCTCCAAGCGGTTCGATGTTTTCGCGTTCACACATTTCCAAATAATCGCGCGTGCAATGTTCCATCGCTTCAATGGCCACTTTCTCGAATTGCTCGAACACTTCTTCCGCAGTTTTTTCCATAAGGAAGACATTGTACATCGCGCTGGTCCGGTATGGCGTCTGCGCCGAATACTCAAGTTTCATATCGCGCTGCATCAACGTCACCGGCAGCGGCGTCTTTTCCCCGTAGACGGTTTCGCGGAACGAAGTATTCCATTCCATGCGGTGCGTCAAATACGTTGAAATGTAGCTCGACGTGATGCCGGACAGCGGTTCGCCGACATGCGTTTCTTTTCCGTAGAACAACGCCGACGGCATAATTTTTCCGATGGATCCGGTATAGATGTAGTGGGCCATGTCGCCTGGATATTGGGCAAAGACGGGCTCGCCATTCAAGAATAGAATGTACTCGAGGCCGTGTTCACGCTCGAGATCCAGCAATTTCGAAACGCCGTAGCGCATGCCGGCAGAGTTCACTTCTTCATCTGCAACTGTCACCAGCAGCAAATTGATCGGCCACTCTTCAGCCGCCGCTTTTTCAATCAATGCCATATGAAGCGCAAGGCCGGCCTTCATATCCATCGTGCCCCGGCCGAAGAGGTATTCGCCTGATTCCAGGTCTGCTTGCGCTTCCGGATCCAACTCATCCTGCACTTTTTTGAACGCTTCCGCCAATTCCAGCGGGCTGCAGGCAAGCGGCTCCAAATCGCCGTACTCGGAAGTATGCACCGTATCGTAATGGCTGATCAGCACAATTGTTTCCACCGCTTCCGGATGCTTATAAAGCGCCGTCAGGTTTTCGCGCCCCCAGTTTACCGCACTGAGCGACAAGCGCTCCGGGTACTCCTGGAAATACGGCAGCATCTCCAGCTTTTCTTTCAGCTTATAAGCGAATTCGACTTCGCCGTCTGTCAGCGTCATGCTTTTCCAGCTCACCAGTTCAATCAATAATTCCTGCAACTTTTCGGGAGTCCCCCAGTATGCCGTCATCTCTATGCCCTCCTCTAAATGCTGCTCTTCAAGCTCTTTTTACAGTTGCCGTGTTTTCAGCCAAGCGCCCATGCGGTTCATCGCCTCTTCAAGCGTTTCCATGGAATAGGCGTAGGAAATCCGCAGGAAGCCTTCCCCGTTTTTGGTGAACGCCGATCCCGGAACAGCTGCTACTCCCCCTTCTTTCAATAAAGCCGTAGCAAATTCAAAAGAAGTCATCCCGTATTTCGCGATCGAAGGAAATATGTAGAAGGCTCCTGTCGGTTTAACGACGTCCAGACCCATTTCAACCAGTTTCCCGTATACAAAATCACAGCGTTCGCGGTATGCACGGTTCATCACTTCCGGTGCATCGCGGTTGTTTTTCAATGCTTCGATGGCAGCGTACTGGCTCGGCACCGAAGCGCACACCGTATTGTACATATGCACTTTCAATACTTGCTGCACATATTGTTCCGGCCCCAATAAAAAGCCCATGCGCCATCCGGTCATGGAATGGGACTTGGACAAGCCGTGTACCAGGAACGTGCGGTCTTTGATCGAATCAAAACAGGCAAAAGATGTATGTGTGCCTTCAAATGTATTTTCACTGTAGATTTCATCGGTCACGACGAAAATCTCGTGTTTTCTGAGTTCTTCCACAATCGGTTCCATTTGGGCTTTCGTCAAGGTGACGCCGGTTGGATTCGACGGAAAATTAAACAGGATCGCTTTCGTTTTCTCCGTCACCAGCGCCCGGATGGCTTCCACTGTCGGCACCAGCCCGGTTTCTGATGTATCGAGCAAGACCGGCTTGCCGCCGTTCAATTCCACAATCGGCTCGTAGCCCGCAAAGCACGGCGCGGGAATAATCACTTCATCGCCTTCCAAAAGAATCGTCCGGAAGACCGCATCCAGCGCTTCGCTGGCGCCGTTTGTCGCAATAATCTCGGTTTGTGGATTGTATGTAAGTCCATAAGTATCCTGGAAAAACGCCGCAATTTCCTGGCGCAGTTCCAAGAGCCCTGCATTATGGGAATAACCCGTCAAATCAGCTGAAATGGCAGCTTTCCCGGCTTCCTTGACCGGTTCCGGCGTCGGAAAATCCGGCTGGCCGATGGTTAAATTGATGGCATCGGGATAATTCACCAGCTGATTGAAAAACTGGCGGATTCCAGATACTCGAAGCGCTTCTGCGCGTGGATTCAAAGTAAGTGGCATGAACAAAAACTCCATTTCATATTTTGGCTTTCCTCTATTATATTGCAAATTGCCGGAAAATAAAGAGAGACCATTTCCATATAGAAAAAAGCGGCTCATAAACTGAGCCGCTTGATCTTGTAGACAAAAGGATTTTTATGCATGTGAGCTAATTAATGTGCAATTTGGACATCCCGGATCCTCCGTTTCAGCCGGATCCTTAACCTGAAGGCTACCTAGAAGTGTCGCTTTTCTTCTTGAGCTAGCTAGTTGAACGTCATCCGATTTATCGTTCACTTTCAAATCAAAGAGAGTCGCTCCAACCGGTCCGGCCACGGAGACTCCTGTGGGACAGCGAAAGCTGAAGGCCCCGCAGGAGCAGAGCGACGAGGAGACTGAAGCTGAGCCCACGGAAAGCGAAGTGACCGAACCGGTTGGTTTATGCAAGTGTATTTATTTCTTTTATACTTATACTTCTACAATCTGATGTGGCTCATAAACTGAGCCGCTTTCTCCGTTTTTTCAACAAGTCTTCTGCTGCACCCGATCCAAACAGGACGCCAACGATAATCAGCACTAGGCCGAAAAGGTGATTGGTCGTGATTACTTCACCCAAAATGACAGCTGCTCCTACAAGTGAGAAAAAAGTATTCAAGTTCATGAAAATAGCGGCTTTGGTCGGCCCCGCCTGTCCGATGGAATAATTGTAAAGCAAATGTCCGACAGCCGTCCCGAGTACAGCCGAAAAGAAAAACGCTATCCAGAAAGTAGAAGGAACAGTCGCAAAAGCTGCAATTTCCCCGGGTTCTTGGATCAGTGAAATGATGAACAAGACGCCGGCGCCGATGATGAACATATACGCAGTCAATAGACGCGGGTCCATGGAGCCAGCAGCTTTCGAAATGACAATATAGCTAAGCACTTGTACCAAAATGGACAGGAAGACAAAAACATCCCCGATGTTCATGCCCGCCGTCTCACCGCCGCCTACCAGGACAGTTGCAGATACACCGACAAGACCGATTACCACGCCAATCCATTGCAGTTTAGACGGATAGCTGCGCAGAATCAACGAAACCAGTACAGCTGTCAGCATCGGGCCTGTCCCCAGAATCAATCCAGCATTCGTTCCGGAAGTAAGCGCAAGTCCGCTCGACAGGAAATAATGGTGGCCGACTACATTGAGCAAGGCCCCCAGCAAAATGAATTTCCATTCGTTTTTTCGCGGCAGCCGCAGCAATTTCATGCCGGCAAGAATCGCAAAAATCGTCGCCGCGGCTGTGAGAATGCGAAAAGCCGTTAATGTGATAGGGTCCACAAATTCAACCAAGTATTTTACAGAAGGTAAATTAAACCCCCATATGAGCATGACAAAAATTAAAATGGCATAGATTTTCCATTGATTCAATTCAGCTTAGCCTTCTTTCGAGTTCCGAATTATTCACTCATTCTACGCTGAATCGGCAGCAAAGTAAACGGCCATTCTTTATTTAATCATTTTTACATTATAGTCATATGCTTTCCGGCCGATCAGCAGGCTGAAAACGATAAAGGCGATGAACGATAAAACAACCGGAAACGTGACAGTGTGCACGCCGAATAATTCACCGTTGGCGTTGTTATAAAAGTGCAGCGCCACATAGCTCGTGATGCCGACAATCATCGAAGCGAGGGCACCGTATTTATTGCCCCATTTCCAATAAAGGCCAAGCACGACCGGCCAGATAAACGCCGCTTCCAAACCGCCAAAGGCGAACAAGTTCAGGAAAATCAGCAGTTCCGGCGGATTGAGCGCCAGGAGGAACACAATAATGCCGAGTGCACCCGTGATGCCGAATGAGATTCGTTTGACGGCTTTTAAATCTGCATCCGGTTTGATGTAGTTTAAATACACATCTTTTACGATTGTCGAAGAAACGAGAATGAGCAGTGAATCGACGGTCGACATGATGGCGGCCATCGGAGCGGCAAGGACGATTCCCGCGGCCCAAGCCGGCAAAGTTTCCAACGCAATCAGCGGAATGACTTTATCGCCGATGTCGATGCCCGGCAAGATCGGACGCGCAAAAATGCCGATCAGGTGCATATTCAGCATGATAAAGCCGGTCACGACCGTGCCGATAATTAGCGCTCGGTGCATCGATTTAGAATTTTTATACGACATTGCCCGAACTGCGATTTGCGGCAAACCAACGACTCCGACACCCACCAGAATCCAGAAGGACGACACATACGCCATGCTTAAATTGCCATCCGCGCCAAAAGGCGTCACGAGATTCGGGTTTTCAGTGATCAAGTCGTTCATAATGTTCGGAATGCCCCCGCCCGCAATGATGACCGCAATCAAAAGGACGAGTGTGCCGACAAACATGACAGCTCCTTGCACGGCATCTGTCACTGCAACTGCACGGAATCCGCCGATGGTTACGTAGACAAGAACAGAAACGGCAAAAATGAACAACGCTGTATTATAGGACAAGCCGGTCAATGACTCAACAAGGCGTGCACCGCCAATCCACTGGGCTGCCATTGCTGAGAACAAAAAGATGATGATGCTGAGGGCCGATAGGATGACGACCCAATTGCTTTGGTAACGCGCTTTTAAAAAGTCGATCATCGTTACCGCATTATAGCGGCGCGCCATGATCGCGAATTTTTTGCCTAAAATCATCAGGACGAAGTAACCTGTCACGACTTGGGTCATGGCAAGCAGGACCCAGCCGAAGCCCATTGTATAAGCGGTACCTGGACCACCGAGGAAACTGGATGCACTGCCGTAAGTGGCAACCATTGTCATGGCCAGTACAAAGCCGCCAAGCTCCCGGCTGCCAAGGAAATAGTCATTGATAAAGCTGGAACTGGATGACAATTTAGTGCTCGACCAATAACCGATTGCAAAAATGATGGCTAAAAAAACAAGCATTGGAATGATAACTGCAAAATTCATCGTTCATCTTCCTCCTCTTCAAATGGCACTTCTACAAAGAAGAACTTCACGATGACAATGACGAGCACCACAATCAATAGGAAGCCGACGACGCAGCTGTAGAAAAACCAATCCGGCAAGCCGAAAATGTACGTGTATTCTTCTACGGGGCGCGAACCCATTCCATAAGCAAAGCCGAACCACCAAATAAAATTAAAAATTGCTAAGCCCAACCCAATCAGTGCTTCGCGGTTGGCGATTTTAAACCGCCAGT
This sequence comes from Planococcus chinensis, assembly GCF_020071995.1. Lineage (GTDB taxonomy): Bacteria > Bacillota > Bacilli > Bacillales_A > Planococcaceae > Planococcus > Planococcus chinensis_A. The sequence continues at coordinate 122,161 of NZ_JABWTK010000007.1, forward strand.
CTGTTTCTTTCAACTCAATCACTCCGTTTCGTTATCTGTGCTTTAACGGCAAAGCTGCCTCTTATTCGCTGAACAGGTCTTTTTATTCTATTATCGTATCAATTGCGCCGGTGCCTGTCACCCACACAATTTCCCGCCTTTAAGTTCGGCCGCAAAAAACCCCCGGAAGCTGACGCTTTCGGGGGTGATTGCTTAAGGGTTACTGTGCCAACAAGAACTCAACATAGTTTCGCCAATTGGTATTTTTGGCAAATTCGTAGTCGGGCCGCTCACTTGGAAATGGCATAAAGATTTGCGGCGCTGTTTTAAAGTTTCTGAGTGTGTCGTCTTTCAGCAAGATTGTGCCTGCTGCTACTCCGTCAGACAAGACTGCTTTTCCATCCACATCAAAATTAATGGTAACTGGAACAGCCGCTCCAAGGCCGGATTCATTCAGCACATAAGTTGAACCGCTCATATCGTATCGGTCAAAAATCCATCGCTGCGGAACCGCTACGGCATCCGCCGCTTCGTTAACAGTAATTTCTGCATTGGCCGTGCTGCCGAACGGCACGCCTTCCGTAATCGGCTCATCCGCCAAAATCTGCACTTCGTAAAAGGCGATCGGATTGGCTTGTTCTTTCGGATCCAGGGCCTGGTATGCTTTCAGCCATCTGGAATCGTCTGCAGGAACCTCGGATACACTTAAGACGGTTCCGGAAACTGCTCCCTTTAAGCCAGCTGTCTGGACGAGCACCCGGTCCTGGGCTGTGACACCTTGCCATTCATCTTCCAGTACATACGTGACAAATAGTTTTTCGGTCGAATAAATTTCCACGCTTAATGGATTGGAATCCCGATTTACTTTTGAAACAATGCCTTCTACTGGACTGACAAGTGCAGGATTGGAAAGGCTTTGGCTCAATTGGGCCCCAATAACGGCCAATTGGGATTCGATTGCCGCCAGGCGCTGGTTGGCCTGCGCAATTCCTGTTGCATAAGAGCCGTCTTGCGGCACTTCAACACCGACAGACAAATCCACGTTAAATTCAATGGTATCGCCGTCTTCATTCGTAATGGTAGAGCGGTCTGTGGCACTTTCAGATTCAGAGCCGCCTTGTGCGGCCAGCGCAGATTCCAATGCTCTTAGTGAGTTTTGGACTTCGCTTTTTTCCGACTCTAAAGCCTGTTTCTCAGATTCCCATAAAGCACGCTGTTCCTCTGATTCTGCTTCGTTCAACAAAGCCAGTTCTGAACCGGCCTGAACCACATCGCCTTCATTCACTACCCATTGGTCAATCGCTTCTCGGTCCTGAACGTAAATCTGAGTGGTGTCCCGAGGCGCGGCGATGGCTTCTTTCGGCAATTTTTCCGTATATGTATTCGGATAAGCCCGTTCGTATTCGCTGACGTAGACATTTTTTGAAATAATGCTTTTCTCCCCAAACATCAACAATGCATTAGCGGCGATAAATGCAGTTATCGCGACGGAAAGTCCGATGAAAAAAAATCTATTCATTGGGAACTCCCCCTCTCGTGAAATCGTTCAGCATTTCTTCGAGCGGTACGTATGCGCTGAAGGCGCCGATGGCTAGTGCCACTGCCGTATGCAATAAAATCAGCAGCAAGAGGATCAGTTTAGGTGAGAAATTCGTAAAACTGCGGACATAGCGATATTGAAACGCGATGATCAATGCCGTAAAAATCGTCACTTGGTTAAAGAAAAACAGAATGAATGTATAGTTGAAAATCGTATTGTCCAAGAACGTTGCGGCCAATGGCCCGAACGAAAACAAGGAAACCGGCATCGTGAATCCGGCTATAGCAAACAGGAGGAACAGCAGCGCTTTTTCAATCAGAAGGATAGCCAATACATAAGACTGCATCACCAAAGCTGCCCGAAACGGCACCTTAGTGAATTTGCTGAACAAGAAAGCCACTCCGTATGTATGAAAAGCCATATAAAAGCCGGCCCACAGCAATGTACCGAGAAGCGAAGTCCACCGGGCCAAAGTATAGGTTTCCCAAGAAGCTTCCGCTAAATAAGGCGTCAATGACTTGGTGTTCATCCCCCAAATTTCACTTAGTGCAAAAAGAAGCAGACCCAGTGCAAAAATCCCAAAAAGCCGCTGATTGAATTTCCGTATATTGTTTTCCTGCAAATTATGTATCAAATCTCCATGGCGAGCAAAATAATGCCAAAATTTAAAGTCAAATGTCATTCGTTGTGATTCCTTTCGGCGCAAATGATGGTTCTGCTCTTTTACTTTACCAAAAAAAACAGCGCTTTGAAACGTTTAAGTTACCACATTTTTCAATATTCGATTCTTTGAACAGAAAGGCACAGGGAAAATCCGTTAAAGCTTTAAAAACAATAAAAAACCTCTGCATTTCTGCAAAGGTTTTCCACGCTTAAACGATTTTGTATTTCTTATGTGAAATTACGGTCATATTGGATGCTGCGCCAATTTCCTTTGCATCTTCAGGTGAAATTTCGACGATCACCGAGTTGTCCATAATTTTATAGATAGTTCCGTTGACTTCCACGCCATTGCGGGTGAAAGAAATCCATTCACCAATTCTGCGAGCTGCTACGAATTCTGATACTTCTTTTTCATGCGGTTGAAATGCCATATTTATCCTCGCCTCTCTTTAGTAGAAACAATATCTATTCATTATAGCACAAATCAACCAGTATTTCACCTCTTAAGCTGACAGCATCCGCAGAAAAATATATGAAAAACTCATTTTTTGCGTATATTCCGCTTACTCCACGCCTGGTAAAATCGTCAGCGTTTTGTCGTCTGCGTCGAGCCGTGCCTGTACGCCAAGCGGCACTGAAAAATGCGGTTCACAATGGCCGATTTTAAATCCTTTGACGACCGGCACTTTCAAGTCTTTAAAATAATCATCAAGCACTTCGTCCAGCGTGAGCGAGCGCTCTTTGTTCTTCGGTTCGGCGTTTTTGAAGTCGCCAATCACAATGCCGGCCACTTCATCGAACTTCCGGGCCATCTTCAGATGATTCAGCAGCTCATCCACTTGATACGGCTCTTCGTCGATATCTTCAATCAACAGGATTTTGCCTTTTACATCCAGTTCGAATTTCGTTCCGATGCCGCTCCGGATCAGCGACAGATTCCCGCCGACCAGCTCTCCTTGGGCTACTCCGCCGGCCAGTGCAGTAAGCGGTGAAATTTCTTCGGAATAATACAATTCAAACGGCCCAAACAATTGCCCGAACATCCGGGCGCTGCGCTCGTGGAACGTTTCCTTGCCAACGTCTGAAGCGAGCATTGGCCCGTGGAACGTTACCAGCTCGGCATATTCCCCGATGGCTGTATGTAAAAAGGTGATATCCGAATAGCCCCAGAATACTTTCGGGTTTTCTTTGATCATCTGGAAATCGATGCGGTCTGTATAGCGCGCTGCGCCGTACCCTCCGCCTGCGCAGATAATGCCTGCAATTTCGGGGTCTTCAAACATGGCATGCAAATCCGTCAGCCTGTCGTCATCAGTTCCTGCCAAATGGCCGTTCTTTGCTTCCACCGATTTCCCCATTTTAATGTTCAAGCCGAGGCTTTCCAAAAAAGGCAATGCTTTTTTCAAGTTCTCCAAATTCGGCGGGCTTGAAGGTGAAATGATTCCCACTGTATCGCCTTTTTTCAATCGTCTTGGTAAGGTCCGCATAATCGATCCACTCCTATTTCCATTAATATCGTTGAAGCCACAATCCGCGTCTCCATCTTTCCCTGCAGATTGGAACACTTTCTTTATCCAAGCATACCGTTTATCCCGAAAAAGTAAAACTTCAATGGAATGCCCGTCTTTAAACGATTGAGTTCTGATTAAGATGGCTTAAGCGATTTTTATAAAACAAACTATAAATTTAGAATTTTTAGTCATTTAGATTCATGACAATCTTTTGATATTCCTCTATAATAAAAAACAAGTTATAAATCGGTTAGCTTAACCTCTATAACTTACCGGGCGAGATCTTCTTTTATCCCCATATTGAAACCTAGAGGAGTGGATCAAGATGAATTTTGACAAAGTATTGGAACTAGAGTGGGAAGATCTTGCAATTGGCATGGCCGGTTCAACCATCTTAATGGTTGCCTTAAATTTCTTCACATTAATGTAAGAGGTGACTTATGCATATCGGCGTATATTAAAAGCCCTTTTCCGGTTAACTGGAAAAAGGGCTTTTATTCATTTTTGGGCATACAAAAACGCCTGCTCTTAAATGATTCGGGCAGACGTTTTATCCTGGGGCTGGTTTCACGTTACAAACCTCCATTAAGTTGTTGTTTTTGTTGTTTGAGCAAGTCGTTGAACATGGCTTCATCATGTAAAGTCAACGCATGGTCTATCATCCGGTTGAAATTTTCCTGTTCCAGAAATTGAATCGCTTCTTCCGCTTCCTGCTTGGCCTGATCGTTCACTTCAAGCAAGCCTTCTCTTTCTTCCTGTAGGATTGCTTGAAGATGCATGTGGATATCAGACACGAGCAATAGCTGATACAATGGCAGCCGAATAAACCGATTGCCTTTTTGGAAGACGAACACTTCAGATAGGTTTTCTACCTGGAATGTATTCAAATTGACAACTATCTCTTTGCCTTCTACCGGGATAAAATGAAACAGTTCATCGTCTTTTAAAATCGAGAAATATTGATAGGCGAAAACAAATCGGACAAGATGATCTTCTTTCTTTGTATAAAAAGGTTTCATCAATTTTACGTGCAGCATGACACTCCCCCCCTTTGCAAAAAGATAGAATATTCTTACTATATTCAGTATAGCATAAATTTGTGATTTCGGATACGAAAAAGCACAAGGATTATTCCTTGAGGCTGAAATCCTCGCGGACCAGATAATTTGGAGAAACGACAAAATGCATCTGATCTTGGCGAATCCGGATAAAAAAGGCATCCAGCAGTGACCTCAAAAATTGTTGAAATTCCCGGTCTTCCATTTCGCCTTTTTGAAAAACAATGCGGTTCGCGGCCAAATCGATTTGCACTGATTCAACAGGGCCGCCTGTCGCAGCCATATTCCGAAGCATGAACCCATGGGAAGACGAAGAAACCTGCCATTTGATTTTTTGGAACCCCTGGCCTGCATGCCGCAGAAAAATTTCCCATTGTCCAATTGAATCTTGACTTATTACATACCCCAAATCCGGAATTTCCAAAACATACTCGTCTATCAACTTTCATTCCTCCGCTCTTTTATTCTTATAGGTCTAATATAATGGAATCATACCATTTTTATACCAATATAATAGTATCGCTTTTCGGACTTGCCAAATTGGCATTTTAACCGGTTCTCCTTTCTTTTTTTCGTAAAGTGAAAGGAAGGAGCGGTGATTCTGATGAAATTCCACGAGCGCTTAAAAGCTTATCGATCCAATTTGAACATCCCACAAAAAGAAGTGGCAAAACGGCTGAATGTCGACCCTTCTGTTATTTCCAGATATGAAGACGGCAAACGCAATATTGTCGTTGACCGGCTCGCCGAAATCCAGCGGGCTTATAATATTCCAGATGAACATTTTTTCGATATGGTGATCCATCCGGATAATAAACATTCGCGGCTGCAGCCGGAACAAACCAAAGAACTTCAAACCCAATACAATGATGCCGTTTATTTTTCCCATCAGGATTTGCTGCATTCTGAACGCTTCCGTTATTTATTCGTTGCGCTGGCTTCCCTGCCTGATGATGTCCGGGAGTCTGTACTGAAGAAAATGACCAAAGAAATCGATGCGCTAAAATCTGCATATCGGCCGAAAGATCACGATTAACTTTCCTTCAACGTCTGTGAGGCGTATAATAGAAGGAAAGTTTTTATTTTGGAGCGATGCATATGGCTACGGTTCAATCCCTGGCAAAAAGGTTCGATGATACGATTTACAATTATATGGCTGCTGTCGAAAAATCACTCATTCCATCGCGTGAGCAGGATGAGGAAATGGTTCGAAAAGCAGTCTTTTTAGTGCGCCATGACGGCGTTCAGATTTTGTCGTTCAATGAAGAACGGCTTCTGCTTGAAGCAATCGTCAAGGATGCCCATACCGTTAAAGTCCTGTTGAATTTTGATAAAATGACTGCAGCCTGCGCCTGCCCGCAAGACGAAATGTGCCGCCATAAGCTGGCGGTCATATTTGCCCTTTACCAGAAAATCGGTTCCTTATCCGAATGGGTCGCAAAATGGCGTTCGCGCCCTTCCGATCCCGTTGCGGCATTAACAGGCAAACGGTCTCCGGAACAATGGACGGGGCTGATCCGGAATGCGTGGCGTGAGCCGATTCCGGATTACACGACCCGCAATTATTTTTATTTTGAACAGATGTACGAAGGGCGCTTGAAAAACGCCCTGTCCTTTGTCCCGCTTGAACGTGAATGGAAAGTGTTTTACCGCACTTATGCCCATTTGATTTCCCTTATGGAAGTTTGGGACACTTATATCGCAGGTACTGAAGAAGTGCACCATTCCTTTTTCAAGACCTGGTTTGATGATGAAATGCATGCGCTCCGTGATTTGCTGGAACAATTGCGGGTCCAGCACCGCACCTTTGAAGCAGACGATTTTTTGAAACATTTGCGGGGGCTGGTCCGTTCGTTTATCCAAGTAAGAGATGGATCGTTTTCCCAGCGCTTTTCGGTATATCGTCTGTTTTGGACCAACCTGTTTACGACCAATAAATTGCGGCTTGATGAAATCGGCGCTTTTGACCGCCCCGACAGCCGCATTGAAGCTTTCTTCGCGATCCTATTGGAAGACGATGTTACCGTGAAAAAAATTGCGCCGGATGAAACCCCGGATTGGGTTCAGCTCGCTGTTTTGGCGGAAGAAAACGAACACTCCCAGGCTTTGTCGGCTATTTTGATGGCGGTAAAGCCCCATGTCAGAACCTTCTTGTTTGAAGGCTTGTATACCCAGTACCGCCATCAGTATGTGCGTGTGCTGAGCCGCCTTTTCTCACAGATTCACTTGAGCGAAGCAGACTGGGAAGACTTGTTCAAACAGTTTGGCCATTACGGGCTGCCAGCCTATTCAACATATTTAATCGAAAAGCAATTATATAAACAATGGGCAGAACTGCACCACCTCCACAACTCTCCGCTGTACTTTGCGGAAGAATGCGGCTTAAAGGCCGTACAGGAAGCTGCACCGGATTATGCCTTGCCGCTTTTCCACCGCTATGCGATGGATTATTTGGAAGAACGCAGCCGGCCAAGCTATAAACAGGCGGTCCGGATCTGGAAAAGGATGAAAGCTGCCTGCAAAAAAAGCGGTCAAATGGAGTTCTGGAAAGCGTATATGACGGAAATCCGTACTCAAAACAAGCGACTGCGCGCACTCCAGGAAGAGATCGAGAAAGGAAATCTTTTATGAACCAGTTCCAAACAGAAGGAAGCCGCACGTATTTCCTGAAGATCAACCGGTCCGATGAGTTTCGCATCCAAGCGATCAACGAAGCCGGAAACCGTATCCCTCCGGAAATTTGGAAATCTTATTTGTATTTTCTTGATAAAGAAAGTTTTTATGGGCTGACGGCACGGGTGGATGGCTTGGACCTGCTCCTGACACCGGCGGATTTTGTTCGTTTGTTTCAGCGGGAGCCCCATCATTACGTGTCGTTCCAAGGGCAGCGCGCCGAAGACGAAGCTTGGCTGAATCTGGCTGGAAGAGTGTCGGATTCACTGAACGATCCCGATTTGTGGAACCATGTCTCAGTAGACGGCGATGACATCGTTATTGCCTCGTCTTTCGGTGATTCTGAAATCCAGGCGTTTCTCAGTGAAACGATTCAGCAGCAGTTAAAGCAAAAAGGCTTGGCACCCGCCCAACTCCCTTATATCCAGCATTTTGTCCAGCAAGCAGGTTGGGAAGGGCTGCCGGCTGCCGACGACTATGTCCTGGCTGCCCAGCTGAGCGAACCAGATACCGATGCGTTCTGGTCATTTAAAGTGGTGCTTCGCTCGAAGCGCGGGACCGTTTACTGGTCGCCTTCAAAACGGCGCATGGACGAACCGATCGATAAAGTGCTTCCTGAAAAATGGCGTCCCCATTCCGAGGAAATCAGCCAGCAGCAGATATTGCTGCTGAGCCTATGCCCCTCTGTGGAAAGCTTCGACGAAAGCCGGCTGTACCATGCAGAATGGACCGACGCCCAAGTACTGGAATTCCTGCGCAATGATGCGGAAATTCTCCAGGCATTCGGCATTGAAGTATCCATTCCATCCTGGCTGAAAGCTGTCCAGGAATCCAAAATCCGTGTGCGGGCCAATATTCACTCCCCTGTCAAGAAAGCGTCGGTCGTAGGCCTTGACCAGATCGTTCGTTTTGATTGGCAGTTTTCATTGAACGGCCACGAACTCAGCATGAAGGATTTCCAGGAGCTTGTGGCAGAAAACAAGGAATTTATCCGAATCGGCAACGAATGGGTCCGCGTGGATTCAAACTTGTTGATGCAATTGCGGAAAATGATTGAAGAAGCCGACGATGCAGACTGGACCATCAAAGATATGCTGTTCCAGAACGTGCCGGAAATCATGCTTGATGACACGGTTGATGAAGAAGACCCTCTTGTCGAATTCCAGTTGAACCGCTCGCTGCGCACGCTTCTCGATAAGCTGCTCGATAAGCGCGACTTGCCGGAAACACCGATTCCGCCGGCCTTGCTTACCGAGCTCCGCCCTTACCAAAAAACGGGCTTTGACTATCTCGTGTTTATGCGCCAGGAAGGATTCGGCCTGTGTCTGGCAGATGATATGGGACTCGGAAAAACGGTGCAGCTGATCGCGTATCTGCTGCATGTGCACGGGAAAAACCCGGAACAGCCATCCTTGATCATCTGTCCGACTTCCGTACTCGGCAACTGGCAGAAAGAATTGGAGCGTTTTGCTCCGAACTTGAACGTAGTGGCACATTACGGTACAAACCGGCCAAAAGCCGATGACTTCGCGAAATTCCTGGCGGAAGAAAAGCCGGATGTTGTGTTGTCGACATACGGCATCGCTTCGTCCGATGCAGAAGAAATGCAGGCCATCCACTGGACCAGCATCACGCTCGACGAAGCGCAAAACATCAAGAACATGTATACGAAGCAATCGCGTACCATCCGCAAATTCAAAGGCGATCATCATATCGCGTTGACTGGAACACCAATTGAAAACCGCTTGTCGGAATTATGGTCAATCTTTGATTTCATCAACAAAGGCTACCTGTACCGCATCAAGCAGTTCCAGGAAAACTTCATGATTCCGATTGAGCGGGATGATTCCGAAGAACATAAAGAAAAACTGCGCAAACGCATCCAGCCGTTCTTGCTGCGCCGGACAAAGAAAGACCCGGATCTGCAGCTGAACTTGCCGGAAAAACAAGAGCAGTTGGAGTATTGTCCATTGACGCCGGAACAGGCGGCCCTTTACGAAGGGCTTGTACAGGATACGGTGCAGAAAATGGAGACGCTCACAGGCTTCGAGAAAAAAGGGCTTGTGCTGAAAATGCTGAGCAAATTGAAGCAGTTATGCAACCACCCAGCACTGTATTTAAAAGAACCTTACAGCTCGGCTGAAGAAATACTGCCAAGATCTCAGAAGCTGGAGCGCATTGTGACTCTCGCCGGGGAAATTGCAGAGCGCGGGGAACAATGTTTGATTTTTACGCAGTATATTGGCATGGGCCACTTGCTGCAACAGGCAATCAATGAGCTGTATGGCCATGAAGTGCCGTTTCTAACGGGGAGCATGCCAAAAAATCAGCGCGATTCGCTGGTGGCTGCTTTCCAGGAAGGTAAATTCCCGATTTTCATCTTGTCGCTGAAAGCCGGCGGCACCGGCCTGAATTTGACTGCGGCTACCCATGTCTTGCATGCGGACCGCTGGTGGAATCCGGCTGTTGAAAACCAGGCGACGGACCGGGCTTATCGCATTGGGCAAACCCAATTTGTCCATGTCCATAAGTTTGTAACGATTGGCACGATCGAAGAAAAAATCGATTCGCTGCTGACTCAAAAACAATCGATGTCTGAAGAATTTATCCAATCCAGCCAGTGGATGACCGAGCTCTCCGACAACGAATTGAAAGAGCTGTTTTCCTTTAACTAATAATGATCCGGCCAGGCCCCCACCTGGCCGGATTCCCCTTTTAGACAGAAAAACCATCACCCTGTTTGACGGAACGGAAGATCTCTTTCAACTCACTTAGTTCCCGCTCCGCCTCTGCCAGTCGCCGGTGCAGCTGAGCGGTCATTTTAATCAATTGCTCCATATGCACTTCCAATTGCAATTGCACGTCTTTCGGCATGACTAAGTGCCTCCTTTTCTAAAGTTTTAAACGTTCACGCCTTCCGTCCCAGGCGGCTGAAAGTCAAAGTCTGCTTCAGACTCGGGCTCCGGCTGCCTGTGGGCGGTTTCTTCTTTTCCTTTTCGCTTGTCGAGAAAACGGATTTGATCGCCTACGACTTCGGTGACATAGACACGTGTTCCGTCTTCTTTGTCGTAATGCCGGGAATGCAGCCGTCCAGTGACTGCAACAAGCGAGCCTTTCGTGCAATACTTGGAAACATTGTGGGCAGGCCTGCCCCATGTTGAACACAGCACAAAGTCTGTTTCCACTTCCCCTTTCTGGTTTTTGTAGTTCCGGGACACCGCGACGATGAATGAAGTATGTATGCGGCCTTCATTCATTACGCGCATGGCCGGGTCTTTCGTTAAACGTCCTACAATTCCGACCTGGTTCATTTACTCACCTCCTTTGGAATACCAACAGCATACTAAGTAAAGCGAATATTGCGCAAAATACCAAAAATAACATTTGGCCCCTTTCGGCTCTTAAAATTTAATTTTTGACGGGATTGCAAAATTTTTTTATGCTGATTATTTATCATATTCAATGGATTTCCCGCCTTTTGTCCCTTATTGCAGAAAATGGATTTTCGCATAAATGCTGATTATTTTTTGCATCTAAGCTCAATAATAATGGCTATGATATACTGGAAAAAAGTGATGTTTGGAGGGACTTACGTGAAGACATTTAAAATGCTGTCGGTTGGAGTCGTAGTAGACAATGAACTGATTACCTATCCATTGAAAGACGGCATCATCATCAACCAGGAGAACAGCCACCGTTCCTGGGTATTGGAGATGCTGATGGATCTCGAGTATCAGGAAACTTTTCAGAAGATGATGAACAGTGGGGAGATATACGATGTGAAGGTAGTCATTTCCTATCCGGAGAACGAACCTGCTCCTTTTGAAGTAGCCATTTACGGTGTTAAAGTAATTGGCGACCAGATTTCCGTACTGATGAAAGGAACCTTAAAACGGGCTCGCCGCGAATATGCAGAAACGTTATTGTCCGAGCTGCTTGAAGACGGGCTTGAAGGCGATCAGCTGCTGGAACGCTTTGAACAAGATATGCGCACGAGACCTGCGCTGCGAAAAGACGAAGCCAAATCTTCATAAAAAAAGAGTCTGGCCGGAGTGATTTTACTCCGGCCAGACTCTTTTTACGTACGCTTTTTATTTCTCTTCGCTTGCAACAGGCCCCAATGCAAAAAGAATGTCGCATTCGCAGACAAGTTCGCCGTCCACTGTGGCAATCGCATGCCCTTTGCCCATCGAGCCTCGAAGTCTTGTCAATTCCACTTCCAGACGCAGCTGGTCGCCTGGAACCACTTGGCGTTTAAAACGGCAATTATCGATGCCGGTGAAAAATGCCAGACGTCCTTTGTTGGCTTCCATCTGCAGAACTGCTGCTGCGCCTACTTGTGCCAGCGCTTCAACAATCAATACACCCGGCATAACCGGGTAACCCGGAAAATGGCCATTGAAAAAGTCTTCATTTGCGGTTACATTTTTTAACCCTACCGCTTTTTTTCCTGCTTCCATCTCCAGAATCCGATCAACCATCAGAAATGGATAACGGTGCGGCAAAATTGCCTGAATTTGTTCAACTGTCAACATCGTATCAACCCCTCATTAAAATAAAGATTTGAGCTATTTCTTTCCGCTCATAATATCAAAAATGTGCTGCCAGGTTTCCCATTTTAGCGCGTCAGCCGGTTCACCGTCTCCAATGACGCCGTACCCGACCATTACTCCTAAAACCATTGCCAAGGCAATAAGCGCAATTACAATAAGAATCCGAAGCCAAATGGGAAACAGGCGAATCTGTACCCAGCCATCTTTTTTCGGTTCCGCTTTCTTAACAGACTCTTTTTTAGCCTGTTGACGAAAATTCAATTTCTTTTTTGTATCAACCATTCGTTCAGTCAACCTTTCCGTTTATCCCGCTTTAACGGTCATTAAGTCTCCCACTTCTTTAAGTGGAAGATCAACTGACCGCTCGAGCACGATTAGTTCAACCAGCACTTAGTGGGGATGAAAACTCTCATTGGGCAAAATTTCTCTTCAGGTACGATGCTCCTTGAAGCAAGGTATTATCCTCGTAAATTAATCACTGTATTGAGTGTACCTATATCAGCATTAAATGTCATTATACTAAATAATTTTCTTCATGACACTTGCCCGGCATATTAACGGATCAATCCGCGGTGATTTTTTTTGAAGTGCCGAATGATAAGTGAAAGCTCTTGAAAAATCCTCTCTTATAAGCGGAAAGCCGGTCCATATTGTCCAAAAGAATGCCGGTGCCGACCGCAACTGTATTCATCGGGTCTACTGCAATGGCAACGGGAACTTCCAATTGTTCCGCAAGCAGCTTGTCCATGCCCTGGAGCATTGCGCCTCCGCCTGCCAAGACAATGCCGCGGTCGATAATATCCGCTGACAGTTCAGGCGGTGTATTTTCCAATACGTTTTTCGCAGCCTGTACAATCATTTGGACCGGTTCTTTCAATGCCTTTTCAACTTCACTTGAATTGATGGTAATGACGCGTGGAAACCCTGTCGCCATGTCCCGTCCGCGCACTTCCATTTTTTCATTGCGGCTATCGGCTAAAACAGAGCCGACCTGAATTTTAATGTTTTCCGCCGTGATTTCGCCGATTAATAATTTATAGTGCTGTTTGACGTAATGCATAATTTCGCGGTCGAAAACATCTCCTGCGACTTTGACGGATTGGCTTGAAACGATGTCGCCTAATGACAAAACGGCAATATCCGAAGTGCCTCCGCCGATATCAATGACCATATTGCCGACCGGCTGGTAAATATCCATTCCCGCCCCGATTGCTGCCACTTTTGGTTCCACTTCCATAAAGACTTTTTTGGCGCCTGATTTTTCAGCCGCTTCACGGATGGCTTCTTGCTCCACACTTGTGATGTTTGATGGATAACAAATCAGTATACGCGGCTTTGTCATAAAGCCTTTTACTTTAAGACGCTCTAAAAAATATTTAAGCATAATTTCCGTAACATCAAAATCGGCTATTACCCCATTTTTCAACGGACGAATGACATCAATATGATCCGGAGTGCGGCCCATCATTTTTCGGGCTTCCTCTCCCACCGCTACAACGGCATTAGCTTTACGATCTATTGCTACTACGGAAGGTTCGTTCAAAACGATTCCTTGCCCTTTTATATGGATAAGAACATTTGCTGTCCCGAGGTCGATTCCAATATCTTTTGAAAACATCTGTTTGCTTCCCTCCACTTTGTATCCACTATCTATTAGATTTTGAAAAAAGCTTTCTTAACTGAATATTTTAACATAGCAATAAAAGAAAAAGAGTTTTCCTTCTGAAAAGATAAGGCCGAGTTCCTGAAAATCTTTGCCTATTTCCAGTAAATGAAAAAGTCTGCCAGCCCTAGGCTGACAGACTCGGAATAAACAGTATTAGACCATTTGCTCTTGTTTAGCTTCTGTTTCTGTGTTGCTCACTCGTTCGATATCTGCGCCTAATGCAGCCAACTTCTTATGGAAATTAACATAGCCGCGATCCAAATGATACAGCTTGTTGACCCGTGTGACACCTTCAGCCACTAAACCAGCCAGAATCAACGCTGCAGCTGCTCTTAAGTCTGTTGCTGCCACTTCTGCGCCCTGAAGCTTAGAAGGGCCTTCCATGATCACTGAGCGTCCTTCGATTTTAACGGAAGCGTTCATGCGACGGAATTCTTCAACGTGCATGAAACGATTTTCAAATACAGTTTCAGTCAAAATCCCGTTCCCTTTAGCCATCAACATCAATGTCATCATCTGAGATTGCATGTCTGTCGGGAATCCTGGGTGCGGCATTGTCTTAATGTCGATTGAACGAAGCGGGCGCGTCGCACGGATGCGAAGGCCTTCTTCTGTCTCCTGGACATCAACGCCCATTTCACCCATTTTGGAAATCAAAGCAGACATATGTTCAGGAACAGCGTTTTCAATGATAACATCGCCTTCTGTAATTGCTGCTGCTACCATAAATGTCCCCGCTTCTACACGGTCCGGAATGATGTAATGTTCTGCGCCGTTCAATTCTTTAACGCCTTCAACACGAAGCGTATCTGTCCCTGCGCCAATAACGCGGCCGCCCATTTCATTGATGTAGTTTGCCAAATCAACGATTTCCGGTTCTTTTGCTGCGTTCTCGATCACTGTTACGCCATCAGCAAGCGCTGCTGCTGTCATAATGTTTTCGGTTGCTCCGACACTTGGGAAATCCAAATAGATTTTTGCGCCGCGCAGACGGCCATTAACAGCCGCTTCCACAAAACCATTGCCGAATGTGATTTGAGCGCCCATCGCTTCAAAGCCTTTTAAATGCAATTCTATCGGACGTGAGCCAATCGCACATCCTCCTGGCAAAGCAACACGAGCGAATCCATTACGTGCAAGCAACGGCCCCATTACCAAAATCGATGCGCGCATTTTTCTGACGTATTCAAACTGCGCTTCGCTTGATAATGTCTGTGATGAATCAATCACCATTTCATTTTTTTCCGGGAAGTATTCAACCGTAGCATTTAAGCTCTTCAGTACTTCTTGAATCGTATACACATCCGCCAAGTTAGGTACTTCTTTGATAATGCTTTTTCCGTTTGAAGCTAGAAGTGATCCGGCAAGAACGGGTAATACCGCATTCTTAGCCCCTTCTACACGAACTTTCCCTTTTAATTTTTGGCCGCCTCTTACAATAATCTGATCCACTGATATGCCCTCCATCTATTAAGTATTCATCTATATGTAAATTCAAAATTTAAAGTCCAATGTCATAAATTAGAAACAAAACCTTTTCTATAATACCTGTTTTATACTAATATAACAAGTATTTATGCCATCTTTCCTCCTTTTAATTCTTTGTACTGTTATATCTTTCGAAAGAACTTCACATTTTATGTCCGTAGGTCCTATATTTTAAGTACATTAGACCTGCCCATATGTATGTATAATTATATATTACATTTAGATTACAGTGCATGTTTTTCCCTTTTTATTTGCACCTAAACATACATTTCCCATTTTATTTCCCGGGAAATAAGAAATTCGGATGTATGCATTTTCGTTTAAATAGGTTTAAAGACTCTGCAGATTTGGTGCTGACCTGAAATGTCCTCTCCTTTATTCCTGCCTAATTTTTCTTTAAGGAGGCAAAAAAATTTGCTCTTTTGCCATATGGGCGATAATCGCCTTCATGGCAAAGGAGCAAATCAAAATAAATACGGCAACTGTCTGGACCATGAAGAAATATTCAAGAAGAAGGTGGATACCGCTGTCCCAATGGCGATGCTTAAGAAAATGTACAATATTTGTGCTTGAAGTACATGTTGTTTGCGAATCCATTTTTCGAACATTACGGCGCGCAGCGCATAAAATGCAACTCCGGTAAAGAAAATGTGGCTGATTATTGAGATTAACGCTGTTTGTCCGATCATTGCTTCCATGCAGATTCCTCCTTATTAATAAAGTAAAAAGAGCGGACAAAAGTCAACTGCCCTTCTGCCCGCTCTTTAAATTTAAAATTAGTGTCTAGCTCAGTGCCCAGATTCGACGGGCGCTTGCGCTTTTCTTTGTCCAGACTCCAACGGTCAACCTCTCGGCCTTAAGCTGCCCTTCCTATGCGGCAAAAAGCGCCGCTTCGGAAGTTCATCAAAGACCTAATGCTCCTGCATCGCTGCGCTAGCTTCGTCGCAAAGATATGGACCAAATCAATTTGGTCCATATCTTGTCTGCCGGAGCTGAACGGCCCTTTTCGCTTTTCTTGTTACACATTACCCTCATAAACGTTGATACGATTCTTTGCACGTCTTAACGCTAATTCTGCTCGCTGATAGTCTACTTCATCTTTGTTCGCCTGGAGCATCGCTTCTGCACGTCTGGCAGATTCTTGTGCACGCGACAAATCGATGTCTGTCGCAAGCTCTGCTGATTGGGCAAGAATTGTTACTTTATCAGGACGAACTTCCAAGAATCCGCCACTTACAGCAGCCAATTCCGTCGAGTTTTCTTTCTTCAATCGGACTGCGCCGATTCCAAGAGGAGCTACTGTCGGGATATGGCCAGGCAAGATACCCATCTCGCCTGTCGCTGTAACCGCTATGACCATAGAGACTTCTGAATCGTATACCGGGCCGTCGGGAGTGACAATATTGACTGTAATGGTCGGCATTTTTTTCCCTCCTGGTCCCTTGTTTTAGACTTCTACGCCCATGCTTTTAGCTTTTTCAATTACATCTTCGATACGTCCTACTAGACGGAATGCATCTTCCGGCAAGTGGTCGTATGTGCCAGCAAGAATCTCTTTGAATCCTTTGATTGTTTCCGCTACTGGAACATACGAACCTTTTTGGCCTGTGAACTGTTCAGCTACGTGGAAGTTTTGTGATAGGAAGTTTTGGACGCGGCGCGCACGGTTAACCGTTAGCTTGTCCTCGTCGCTCAACTCATCCATACCAAGGATTGCAATGATATCTTGAAGTTCGCGGTAACGCTGAAGCGTTTCCTGAACTTGGCGGGATACTGCGTAGTGCTCTTCTCCAACGATTTCAGGCGACAATGCACGTGAAGTCGAAGCAAGAGGATCCACCGCAGGGTAAATACCCATTTCAGAAAGTTTACGCTCAAGGTTCGTAGTTGCATCCAAGTGGGCGAAAGTTGTAGCCGGAGCCGGATCCGTATAGTCATCGGCTGGTACATAGATCGCTTGGATCGAAGTTACGGAACCTGTGCTTGTAGTTGTGATACGTTCCTGCAATTGTCCCATTTCAGTAGCAAGTGTCGGCTGGTAACCAACGGCAGATGGCATACGGCCAAGCAATGCGGATACTTCTGAACCAGCTTGCGTGAAGCGGAAGATATTGTCGATGAACAATAGCACGTCTGCGCCTTGCTCGTCACGGAAGTATTCAGCCATTGTCAAACCAGTCAAAGCTACACGCATACGTGCGCCAGGCGGCTCGTTCATTTGGCCAAATACCATTGAAGTTTTCTTGATAACGCCGGAATCGCTCATCTCGTGGAATAAGTCATTTCCTTCACGTGTACGTTCACCAACACCTGCGAATACGGATAAACCACCGTGTTCTTGAGCGATGTTGTTGATCAATTCCTGGATAAGAACTGTTTTACCTACACCGGCACCACCGAAGAGACCGATTTTACCACCTTTGATGTAAGGGGCAAGCAAGTCAACAACTTTGATACCTGTTTCAAGAATTTCAACTTCTGTGGAAAGGTGTTCAAACGTTGGAGCTGCACGGTGAATCGGGTTGCGCTTTTCAGTCAACGGGATTTCTTCACCTAAGTCAATTACTTCTCCAAGTACGTTAAATACACGGCCTAGTGTAACGTCTCCAACTGGAACAGTGATAGCGCTGCCTAAGTCGGTTACTTCTGAACCGCGTTGCAAACCGTCAGTGGATTCCATTGCAATTGTACGAACGGAATCGTCACCAAGGTGTAGAGCCACTTCAAGTGTCAATTTCACTTGTTGCTGGCCTGGACGATTAATGAATACAGTTAGGGCGTTGTAGATTTCTGGAAGCTGGCCATTGGCAAACTTAACGTCTACAACCGGACCCATAACTTGAAGTACGTGTCCTGTGTTCATGCTGTTCCCTCCTGTCTTACTGTTTTTACTATATAGCTTCGATATTCCGCAAAATAGCTGCGCTTTCCTGCGGGCTTGCGCCGAACTAACTCAGGCTTTTGGGCCTGAGTTGATTTCGACACTTCGCTGTCCCGCGGGAGTCTCCGCTATTTTGCTCCATATCAAGTGATTTCTTAGCGCCGGCGCGTCCAGGGGCTAGGCGGAGCTAGAAGACGAGTGTTCTTCTCGGCTTCTAGCAGGAGCCCTGCCCAAAGCGTCCGAAGCGTTGGGTAAAAAGACAATTCAATGATTAAACTAATAAAAATTATTCTAAAGCGGCTGCTCCGCCGACGATTTCAGTGATTTCCTGAGTAATCGCAGCTTGGCGAGCCCGGTTATATGAAAGTGTCAATCCATCGATCAACTCGCTCGCATTGTCGGTTGCGCTTTTCATTGCGGTCATGGACGCAGCGTGTTCACTTGCCTTGCCGTCAAGAACAGCACCGAAAATCAAGCTTTCTGCATATTGCGGAAGAAGCACTTCTAAAATGGCTTCAGCTGATGGGTCAAACTCGTAAGAAGCAGTTGCTCCAGTCGCTTGGATATCCGTTAATGGCAAAACTTTCTTTTCAGTAACTTCTTGCTGAATAGCTGAGACAAAGTGATTGTAGTACATATAAACTTCGTCATACGTACCGTCTGAGAACATACCAACAGCTTTGCGCGTGATTTCTTTAATGTCAGCAAATGTCGGGTGATCCGGCAGTGCAATCGCACTTTCAAGAATCGTCATTCCCTGCTTGGCAAAGAAATCCCGTCCTTTACGACCAACGCTGAGGATGACAAACTCGTCATTGGATGTATGGCGCTGGCGGATTCTCGCCATTACTGTACGAAGAATATTGCTATTGTATCCGCCGACTAAACCACGATCCGATGTGATCACGAGGTAAGCTGTTTTCGCTACAGGGCGTGTCGTCATCATTGGGTGGGTTTCAGTTGAACCTTGTGCAATAGAAGCGACGACGTCCTGAATTTTATCCATGTAAGGAACGAATGCTTTCGCATTCACTTCCGCACGGTTCAGCTTGGATGCAGAAACCATCTGCATGGCCCGCGTGATCTGGCTTGTTTTCTTGGTTGACGTAATTCGGTTTTTTATGTCGCGTAAAGATGCCACTGGTATTTCACCACCTTATTATTTTTTCTTCTATTTCGAACGAAGTTCTTACTCTGATTTAGCGAATGTGCGTTTGAATTCGTTGATTGCTGCTCCAAATGCTTCGTCAGAAGGCAAACCTTGTGTTTTGCGAATAGTATCCAAAATTTCAGTGTGGTTGGAATCCAGCCAGCTTGTCAATTCCGCTTCGAAACGCTGAATGTCTTGAATCGCAATGTCATCAAGGAATCCGCGAGTCAACGCATAGAAAATAACAACTTGTTTTTCAACTTTAATCGGGTTGTTCAGGTCTTGTTTCAATACTTCAACCGTACGTTTCCCGCGCTCAAGTTTAGCTGCAGTTGCTGCATCCAGGTCTGAACCGAACTGAGAGAATGACTCAAGTTCACGGAAAGCAGCCAAGTCAAGACGCAACGTACCAGCAACTTTTTTCATTGCTTTGATCTGTGCTGAACCACCTACACGTGATACAGAAAGACCAGCGTTGATTGCCGGACGTACACCGGAGAAGAATAGATCCGACTGAAGGAAGATTTGTCCGTCAGTGATCGAAATTACGTTAGTTGGAATGTAAGCAGAAATGTCGCCCGCTTGCGTTTCAACGAATGGAAGAGCTGTAATTGAACCGGCGCCTAGCGTTTCGTTCAATTTCGCAGCACGTTCCAATAACCGTGAGTGCAAGTAGAAAACATCCCCTGGATAAGCTTCACGGCCTGGAGGACGACGAAGCAATAGTGAAAGTTCGCGGTAAGCAGAAGCCTGTTTAGTCAAATCATCATAGACGATCAATACATGTTTGCCGTCAAACATGAATTCCTCTGCCATTGTGATACCTGCATAAGGAGCCAAGTACAATAGTGGAGCTGGCTGTGAAGCAGAAGCTGTTACAACGATTGTGTAATCAAGAGCTCCGTTTTTGCGGAAAGTTTCTACTACGTTACGTACAGTAGATTCTTTTTGTCCGATTGCAACATAGATACAGATCATATCTTGGTCAGCTTGGTTCAAGATCGTATCGATCGCTACAGACGTTTTACCTGTCTGGCGGTCACCGATGATCAATTCACGCTGTCCACGGCCGATCGGCACTAGAGCGTCAATCGCTTTGATCCCTGTTTGAAGCGGTTCATGAACCGATTTACGGGCCATAACCCCTTGTGCAGGGCTTTCGATTGGACGAGTTTTTGTTGTGTTGATTGGACCTAAACCATCAACTGGCTGTCCAAGTGGGTTTACTACGCGTCCGATTAGTTCTGGTCCTACTGGCACTTCCATGATACGGCCAGTTCGACGTACTTCATCGCCTTCTTTGATGTCTGCGAATGGCCCAAGGATGATGATACCAACGTTGTTGGCTTCCAAGTTTTGTGCCATACCCATAACACCAGTTGAGAACTCAATAAGTTCTCCAGCCATGACGTTGTCGAGGCCATGAACACGAGCGATACCGTCACCAACTGTGATTACTGTACCGATATCGTCAACTTTCAATTCAGATTGATAGCTTTCAATCTGCTGTTTAATCAGGACACTGATTTCTTCAGCTTTGATGCTCATGTGTGTCACCCTCTCATAATTTCATAAATTAACCGATTAGTTGACGCTGCAAACGCTCCAATTTGGAAGAAATGCTGCTGTCATAAATGCGGTTTCCGATTTGAAGACGCAATCCGCCAATTAGGGAAGGATCGATAATGTTTTCAATTCGCAAAGATTGTTTGCCGATTTTCTTGGCAAATGTTGAAGAAATGGATGCACGCTCTTCTTCAGTCAACGGACTTACCGAATACACTTTTGCATCTTCAATTCCTTTGGCTTCATTGGTTAAGGAAATATATTGGTCTACTACATCTGCCACTTCTTCCAAGCGTCTGCGTTCTGCCAGCAACTGCAATGTGTTGACGACATACTCATTTCCTTGGGCAAATAGTTCAGAAATAGCATTTTTTCTTTTTTCTGCAGATAATTTAGGCGAACCTAAAAGGTTCAGCAAAACCGGGTTATCCACAAACACTTTTTTGACTTCACGCAAATCCGCTTCCACTTCTTCTGAAGCATCATGCTTGTTTGCAATTTGGAACAAAGCTAGTGCATAACGTTCTGAAGCTTGGCTCATTGTATGTCGCCTGCCTTCGCAATCGTTTCGTTAATCAACTGACGGTTGTCTTCTTCGCTGATTTCTTTGTTCAGTACTTTAGATGCTGCAAGCATAGACAATGCGACAACTTCTTCGCGTACTGCTGCTACAGCTTTTTCCCGCTCGTTCGCGATTTCCTGGACTGCCGAATCTTTCATGCGGCTAGCTTCAGTACGCGCTGTCGCGATAATATCCTGACGCGAAACTTCGCCTTGTTTTTTGGCAGTTTCTACGATTTCCTGCGCTTGAGTACGCGCTTCTTTCAATAAGCTGCGCTGTTCTTCAAGCAATTTCTGCGATTCCTGACGGCTGTTTTCAGCTGTTTCGATTTCGCTTGCGATCAAGTCTTCACGCTGTTGCATTACGCCCATTAAAGGACCCCATGCGAATTTTTTCAATAGCAACATCAATAGAATGAAAATAACGAGTGTTGCTAAGATATCTCCGGTGTTTAAAAATTCCCCGGTTGCACCGAGTACGAGGTGATCAAAAAACACGATTGTTTCACTCCCTTCAAGAGCCTAAAATTCAGTTTCTTCTATAGTAAGATCTTTTTATGCAAAAGAATGGTTTTCCAAAATCAAAGGGTCATACAAACATAAATGGCGAAAATTATGCCGAAGCATTCCCGCCATTCTGTTTAATGTATGAGAAGTACAGACTATTGGTTCATTACGATGAACGCGATTACTACCGCGATGATTGGTAGTGCTTCAACCAATGCTACCCCGATGAACATAGTTGTTTGTAGAACGCCACGAGCTTCTGGCTGGCGAGCGATACCTTCAACTGTTTTAGAAACGATAAGACCGTTACCAATACCTGCGCCTAGTGCTGCTAAACCTACTGCGATTGCTGCTGCTAATAAACCTAATGAACCTGTCATTGTAAAATGTCCTCCTCAGGATAATTGTTTTTTTTTTGCTCAAGACGAGCAATTTATACTCAATGGTCGTCGGCAACTTTGTGCGATAAATAAACCATCGTTAACATAACGAAAATAAACGCTTGGATTGCTCCGATAAAGATTGAGAACCCTTGCCATGCCATCATCGGTACGATGGCGGCTGCAAAACCGAAAGCACTTGCTGATGCAAGCCCTGCCAACAATGTAAGCAAGATTTCACCGGCATAGATGTTACCGTAAAGACGCAGACCGAGTGTCAGCGTATTTGCGAATTCCTCAATGATCTTAAGCGGGAACAAGAATGGCATCGGCTTTAAATAGCCTGCGCTGTATTGTCCCAACCCTTTCAATCTGATGCCATAATAATGGCTCAAAATGATAACTGTAGCGGCCAATGTCATTGTTACCGTCGGATCAGCAGTTGGTGATTTCCACCAAAGATCTCCGTTGACAACTATTGCAAAAGGCAAACCGAGCATATTCGACACGAAAATGAACATGATCAGCGTAATTCCAAGCACGTGGAATCGTCCGCCGTCTCTCCAGTCCATATTGCTCTTGATGAGGCCTTTAACAAAATCCATTACCCATTCCATGAAGTTTTGCATACCTGTTGGCTTCAGCTTCAGGTTCCGGGTAGAGATAAATGCAATTAGGAAAACAATAAGAGCGGCTACAAGAAGCATCATTATGTTCGACAAGTTAAATGACATCCCCAAAAACTCTCTCATTGGTGCGCCATGTTCCACGATAGTTTCACCTCTCTTTCCACTTTATTAATGGTGTTTCACATGATAAACAATCCGCTCTGCCAACAACAGAACATACGGGATCATTAATCCAATTACCGTACTGACCAAGTGAATGTACTCAGCGAAAAGAATGGCTATCGCCACTGCTGCAACACCTGATGCAAACCGTAATGCCGTTCCTAGAGAACGAACCTTCGA
Organism: Planococcus chinensis; assembly: GCF_020071995.1. GTDB lineage: Bacteria > Bacillota > Bacilli > Bacillales_A > Planococcaceae > Planococcus > Planococcus chinensis_A. Next base: position 145,308 of record NZ_JABWTK010000007.1, read on the forward strand.
GCCTTCTGCCACCGCCCGGTCAAATCCTTCCATCCGCCGAACCAGAATCCACATATTGTAAATGCCGAACAGGGAACCGATAATCAGACCTGCGAAAACTTCTTGATAAGAGGTAAACCCCCAACCAATAGCGAATGCTGCCAGGATGAAGTACATCATCTTTTTAAGTCTTGTATAAATTCCCCTAAGTCCATCCATTTTTTACGGGTCTCCTGAATCGAATTTTCGAATAGTTTGAAGCATCGCCCATATGCCGATGGCTAATCCAGCAAATAGGCCGATGATCAAGAAGAGCGGCGCGGTTCCGAATCGTTCATCGAGCCACATACCTGTGAAAAGACCGATGAGCACGGACCCGACAAGTTGCGAGAGGATGGAACTGTAAAGAACCATCGCTTGTAAGGGACTTTTTGTTGGGCGCATGATAAACCCCTCGAGTTTCGTTTGATTTGACATTTAACCCTTGAAAAGAGCAGTCGCATCAGGCTTTCAGAACAACATCTTCTATGTATGAAAACCTTCTCATGCATACCCTTTGTAAGCATACAATAGGGGTAAAATCATGTCAATTCCTAGAAGTGAAATTGTTCACAAGCGATTTTTCATCTGTCATATTGTTGACAAATTTTCGAACAAACTTCTCTTTGGCCCGATTCTTTCTTTACTTAGCAGAAAAGTATTCCAAAAGAGCTTTCACAATTCTGCGTGAAGCTTCACCGTCTCCGTAAGGATTCGATGCATGTGACATCGCCGCATATGCTTCGCGGTCCGACAACAGCTCGTTGGCCAGTCTGTAAATCGTCTCTTCATCGGTTCCGGCAAGCTTCAGCGTCCCCGCTTCTATGCCTTCCGGGCGCTCGGTGGTGTCACGCAAAACCAGCACCGGTTTCCCGAGTGAAGGAGCCTCTTCCTGTATGCCGCCGGAATCCGTCAAAATAAGGAACGAGCGTGCAGCGAAATTATGGAAATCAAGAACTTCCAGCGGCTCGATCAAATGGATTCTCGGATCGCGCCCAAGAACTTCATCCGCCACTTCCCGGACCGCCGGATTCATATGGACCGGATAAACCACTTGTACATCTTCGAATTCCGCGAGCAAACGTTTGATGGCACGGAACATATTGCGCATCGGAGCTCCCAGGTTCTCACGGCGGTGTGCTGTCAGCAAAATCATACGGTCCGTTCCCAGCTTCTCTAAAATCGGGTGGCTGTAAGTTTCCTTGACCGTCGTTTTGAGTGCATCAATCGCTGTATTGCCCGTCACATAGATGCTTGTCTCCGGCTTGTTCTCTGCGCGCAAATTCTGTGCGGATTTTTCCGTAGGTGAAAAGTGGATATCAGCCAGGATTCCCGTCAATTGCCGGTTCATTTCTTCCGGATACGGCGAGTATTTATTATGCGTCCGCAATCCTGCCTCCACGTGCCCGACGGCAATCTGGTTATAGAAAGCAGCCAAGCTTGCCACAAAAGTTGTCGTGGTGTCTCCGTGCACAAGCACAATATCCGGTTTCGCTTCTTTCATGATGCCGTCCAGGCCATTCAGTGCACGAGTTGTGATATCACTTAATGTTTGGCGGTCTTTCATAATGTTCAAATCGAAATCCGGAGTGATCCCAAACGTTTCAAGAACTTGATCAAGCATTTCACGATGCTGGGCGGTCACAGCGACCAATGGTTCAATGCTTTCCGGATACTTTTTCAGTTCCAGGACAAGCGGCGCCATTTTAATCGCTTCCGGCCGCGTGCCAAAAATCGTCATAACTTTCCACTTTTTCGACAAGCCTATCCCCCACTTCTTCTTATGCGGAATCCACCGGACCATTTTTGCTGCTCATGTGCAGAGGTGGAATCGCTTACGCTTTTCTAATGGCCAAGCTTCTGTGCCCAGCCCCTTTTAGCCGGTCAGACTTTCAAGGGGCTTTTACGGGCACGGCTGCTTATATTATTTTGTTCCGAATAGACGGTCGCCTGCATCTCCAAGGCCAGGAACGATATAGCCATGGTCATTCAGTTTCTCATCCAAGGCCGCAATGTAAACATCTACGTCAGGGTGCGCTTCCTGGAATGCATCCACGCCTTCCGGTGCTGCAATGATGCACATGAAACGAATTTTTGTCGCCCCGCGTTTTTTCAGCGAGTTGACAGCTTCGATAGCGGATCCTCCTGTAGCAAGCATTGGATCGACAACGATGAATTCGCGTTCTTGTACATCGGACGGCAATTTCAAGTAGTATTCAACCGGCTGCAAAGTTTCAGGATCACGGTACAAACCGATATGCCCCACTTTTGCTGCTGGAATCAGTTTTAAAATTCCATCCACCATGCCGATGCCGGCGCGTAAAATAGGGACAATCCCCAATTTCTTGCCTGCAAGCACTTTTGAAGTTGCCAATTGGACCGGCGTTTCCACTTCTATTTCTTTTAACGGCAGATCTCTCGTGATTTCAAAGGCCATTAACGTTGCAATTTCGTCGACCAATTCCCGGAATTCTTTCGTTCCCGTAGATTTGTCGCGGATGTACGTCAATTTATGCTGAATCAGCGGATGATCAAATACATATACTTTTCCCACGTTGCACCTCTCCTTTTCCAAAGTCATCTAAAATAGTATAACAGAATTTTTCTGCCGGCAGGGGCTCACTATCGCATTGCGACTTTTCAGTTTTTTTATTTCCTGGGAAATAAAAAAACCGGACCCCAAGGATCCGGTTAAAGCAAATTGGCTTCATCAAGCGACATCGGCCGATAATAATAGTAGCCCTGCCCGATGCGGCACCCTAAAGCAAGCAGCATTCGCTTCTGCTCTTCGGTTTCAACGCCTTCCGCTACGACACGCATGCCCAAATTCTCGGCCAGTTGGATAATGGTCCGGACAATCGCCAATGTTTGCTGTTCGTGCATATTATTAATGAAGGAACGGTCGATTTTAATTTCCGTCACCGGCAGTTTCTGCAAATAGCTCAACGAAGAGTAACCGGTTCCAAAATCATCGATCGAGCTGGCAAAACCATAGTTGAGCAGCTGCTTAAATACTTTATAAGCGGTTTCAATATCGACAAATCCAATGCGTTCCGTGATTTCCAGCTGAATCCATTTCGGTTCGATGCCGTACTCAGCCGTCTGGTCGACTAAATATGGGATAAACGAATGGTGGAAAAAGTGATCCGTTGACACATTGATTGCCACTTGGCTCAGTTCCAAGCCTTTGTCCTGCCGAGTTTTCAGCCAGCTTAGAACGCGCTTCAGCAGGCTCTGCTCCAGCATACGGATTTTGCCGTTCTTCTCCGCGACGGGAATAAAAACATCCGGTGCGATGGTGCCAAGTTCCGGTGAGTTCCATCGCGCCAAAGCTTCAAAGCTCATAATTTTGCCGGTCGACAGTTCCACTTTCGGCTGCAAATGGACGTCTATTTCTTCCCGTCTTAACGCCGCCGTCAGTTCATTGGCAATCCGCAAATCCTTCATCATCGATTCATCGTGTTCATTTTCGTAATAGCAGGTGGATTCCCCCGCGCGCAGTTTGGCTTTGGAAAGCGCGCTGTCTGCATGGCGGATCAATTCATTCGGATCCTGCTGGTTTGGCGTGATCAGTGCAATTCCCATCTTCATGGTCAAAAACAACTCCATGTCTTCGATGTTGATCGGATCAATTTGGGAAAGCACCTCTAGATAATCAGGCACTTTAACCAGCGGCGTTAAACAAAACAGGGCAATGGTCGAGTCGGAAAAACGGGCAACCAGATGATTGGCAGGCAGTTTCGAACGCAAAAAGCGTTTCCCCATTTCCCGGACCAAGGAGTCCCCTGCCCGGTGTCCGTACTGATCCACCACTTTTACATATTCATCAGCAGAAATAAAAGCGATGAAGCCTTCTTTATGCTCGGACAGCATCTCTTTTACTTCATTCATAAAGTAGTTGCGGTTCGGCAATTCGGTTTCTTTATCCACATAAGCCAATTCCAGTATTTCCGTCTGCTGATGAAAATACTTCATCGTCAACGAAACAATGGGGGCAATCTGTTCGATAAAGGCCATTTGTTTTCCGGTCGGCAGCATAGGCTTTTCAAAATAAATGCCAAAAGTGCCGCTCGGGTTGCCATCCGTATCAAAAATTGGAACGGACCAGCTCGACACGAAGTTCATGCTTTTCACCATCTCCTGGTAGCCGTCCCAAAGCGGATCGGTCAGCATGTTTTCAACAATCACCGGCGCTCTCCGGTGATAGGCAGCACCGCACGTGCCGCCCGTTTCTTCCACTAAAGCGCCATCCACTGTTTCATTAAACTTTTTTGGCATCGAACTTCCTGCGCCTATACGGAAGCGGCCGTTCTCATCCACCAGCATCACGGTGCATTTCGCATCATCCGGAAAGAACGATTCAACCATCGTGCAGGCTTTCTGCAAAAGGACACTCAGCATATAGCCTTTTTCAATATCGTTGTACGTTTCCTGCTGAAGCTTGATCAGCGATTCCGTCTGTTTCCGGTCCGTAATGTCCCGCTGCAGCATTAACGTATATGCCCCAGCATTTTTCCGGACATTGATGGGCTGAACGGTAATTTCGTTCCAAAAAGGAACACCATCTTTGCGGTAGTTGATTAATTCGTATGTACAAGCGGTCTCAGAATCGATGCATTCCCGGATATTACGCACCACTTCTTTATCCGTTTTTGCTCCATGCATAAATCTCCCGTTGTTTCCGATAATCTCTTCTTCTGAAAAACCGCTCATCTCGCAAAAGGCACGGTTGGCATAGATGATCGGGGTGTCCGGGGCGTCATGGTTTAATACGACAAACCCTGTTTGAAATTCAACCCCAAGACGGCGCAGCCAATCCATGATGATGCGCTTTTCTTTATTTATTTGTTGTATTGGCATACGCAAATCCCCCATAAGCTTTGTCCCGCTATAACGGTCAGTATAATTCTGATTGGATCCATTCTCAATCAAGGAGATGCAAATCCTCCATCCGATTGAATCTTCTCTTTATATATAAGAGGAAAAAAACAGCTGCCTGAATTAAATCTTTGGCAGCTGTATTCCCTTATTTGTACAATGGAAAACTAGCCGTTAGCTTAGCCGTCCGTTCTGTAGCTTCTTTTTTCACTGCTTCATCTTCCGGGTTTTTCAACAACAACGCCATGATGGAAGCAATTTCTTTCATTTCCGGTTCTTTAAATCCGCGCGAAGTGACAGCAGGTGTTCCAAGACGGATCCCTGAAGTGACAAACGGGCTTTGCGGATCAAATGGGATGGTGTTTTTATTTGTCGTGATTCCCACTTCATCAAGCACATGCTCCGCCACTTTTCCAGTCAAATTCAGTGAACGAAGGTCGACGAGCATCAGGTGGTTGTCTGTCCCTCCGGAAACGATGTCAACGCCTTCTGCCTTCAAGCCTTCTGCAAGCGCTTGTGCATTTTTAACCACTTGTTCGACATAAGTTTTGAATTCCGGCTTTTGTGCTTCTCCGAACGCTACTGCTTTACCTGCAATAACATGCATAAGCGGGCCGCCTTGAATTCCAGGGAAAATTGTTTTATCGATTTTCTTCGCGAATTCTTCTTTGCAAAGAATCAAGCCGCCGCGTGGTCCGCGAAGCGTCTTGTGCGTCGTTGAAGTCACGAAATGAGCATGAGGCACCGGGTTCGGATGGGCGCCAACTGCAACCAGGCCTGCAATATGGGCCATATCCACCATTAAGTACGCACCGATTTCATCGGCAATTTCACGGAATTTCGCAAAATCCAAAACGCGTGAATAGGCACTGGCTCCCGCTACGATCATTTTCGGTTTATGTTCAAGCGCTGCTGCGCGCACCGTTTCGTAATCGATTAATTGTGTTTCTTCATTAACTCCGTACTCAACGAAGTTATACTGCATTCCGCTGAAGTTGACTTTGCTGCCATGCGTCAAGTGCCCGCCATGGTTCAAGTTCATCCCTAGGATTGTGTCGCCTTTTTCAAGGACTGCTGTGTATACGGCCATATTTGCCTGCGATCCGGAGTGCGGCTGAACGTTTGCATGTTCAGCTCCAAAAATTTCTTTCAGGCGGTCACGTGCAATGTTTTCTACAACGTCTACAAACTCGCATCCGCCATAATAGCGTTTGCCCGGGTATCCCTCAGCATACTTGTTTGTAAGGACTGAACCCTGAGCCTCCATTACTGCTTGTGATACAAAGTTTTCAGAAGCAATTAGTTCTATGTTCGCTTCCTGACGTTCTTTCTCTGCATTCATTGCTTCGTAAACTGCCGGGTCCTGCGTTTTAATCAATTCCATCTGTGTATCCCTCCTGTAATTGGACAAGCTCACGATCGTACCTTGCGCGTTCTCCGCCAATCAACTTCGGCCGGGTAGTTGCAGCTGACACAATCGCTTCACCTACTAGTTTAACAGAAGTTCGCACAGGAACGGCGACTCTTTTTAAATGCATGCCAATCATTGTCTGTCCGATGTCAATTCCGGCATGCGCCTGAATTTCCTCGACGACCACCGGATCATTCATACTCGTGTAAGCAAACGCACTCATTGAGCCGCCGGCCTTAGGAACCGGAACGACGGTTACCGGCTCCCAGCCATACTTTTCCGCCGCCTCGCGCTCAATCGTCAATGCCCGGTTGATGTGTTCACAGCCCTGAAAAGCGAGATAGATCCGGTGGCGCTCCGCAAACTTTTGGAGCGGTTCATACAAATCTTCCGCAATATCCAAAGTGCCGCCTGTACCAATCCGTTTCCCTGCCACTTCCGAAGTGGAGCAGCCGACCACAAACACTTGACCTTTTCTAAATTGAATCTGTTGTTCCAATTCACTTAACGTCTCTTCCAGCTGAAGCTGCCACAAGGTTTGCATATCGACCACTCCTTTTATTATTGTTCGAGGTCTGTTACTTTTTGGACGCGCTTCTGGTGTCTGCCGCCTTCAAATTCTTCCGTCAGCCAAGTGCGGGCAATTTCGCGCGCCAATCCAGGCCCGACAACGCGTTCCCCCATTGCTAAAACATTCGAATCGTTATGGCCTCTTGTCGCTTTTGCACTGAATATGTCATGCACCAAAGCACAACGGATGCCTTTTACTTTGTTTGCTGCAATCGACATGCCGATGCCTGTTCCGCAAATCAGAATACCGCGGTCAAATTCACCTTTTGCTACGGCCTCTGCTACCGGTTTTGCATAGTCCGGATAGTCGACGGAGTCGTCTGTATGCGGCCCGAAATCCTGATACTCTATTCCCATCTCGTTCATTAAATTCACGATTTCTTTGCGGAGATTGTTCCCGCCGTGGTCAGATGATATAGCAATTTTCATGAATAGCCCTCTTTTCTTTTCTGGTGAAGTGAAAACCCTTAAAATAAAATCTTCACTTTTCTTTCATTCTAACATCAATAACTAAAAAATCCTACAAACCCGCTGTTGCGGCAGTTTTATGGGGAATTTGAAAAAAAAGCCATTTGCAGTTGCGCAAATGGCTTTTCTTCAATCAGTTCTTTTCTGTCAACTCTTCTTCGGTGAGCTTCTCTACAACCCGGTCAATCAATGTTTTCAGTTCATTGAATGTCTGCTGGTACGTAAACAGTGAGCCTCCGTATGGGTCGCTGACATCTGCAGCTGTTCCGCTCGCAAATTCTTTCAGCGTGTAGAGTTTGCCGGCAGAGGCCGGGTAGTTCTGCAGCAGAAATTGTTTATGCGAATTTGTCATGGTTAAAATGAGTGTTGCCCATTCCATGTCTTTCGGCAAAAGCTGTTTAGAAGTGTGCTCAAAAGAAATTCCAGCGCCGTCCAAAACAGTTTGGGCATTTGCAGATAAAGGCGCTTCGCCTGCAAAGATGCCGGCGGAACGGACTTCAACGCCCGGCAGCTCTTTCGCAGTCAAAATCGCTTCTGCCATCGGGCTTCTGCAAGTATTGCCTGTGCATACAAAGAAAATCTTCATCGTATCCCCCACCTTAAGAATAGATTAGCTAAACCATTTATGGTCTGCTGCTTTTTCCAATCTGTTCATCATGGCCACATTCCGTTTTGGCGCCGGAGATACTGTAGCCAGAATCAGGTCAACATCCGTGCGGTCGCATTTTCGCAAACTATCGTACAAGGTTTCGGCGGACAACCGATAATAATAATCGGCCAGTGGAAATTCAACTGTGCTTAAAACAGCCACTTTCTTTCCGTCTTTCTGAACATGTTCAATTGCTTTTTCTACCAATGCCTGATCGTTTTCAATCAAATACACCGGAGCTTCAGGAGCATAATGCATGTATTTCATGCCAGGCGACTTCGGTGCATTGCCTTGAATGTCAGAAGACAGGCGCACCGTGCCGATCACTTGTTCCAGATCCTCTTTTGTGATATGCCCGGGCCGTAAAATGACAGGCGGTTCGCATGTCATATCCAGAACCGTCGATTCGATGCCGATGGCAGTCGCCCCTCCATCCAGAATAAGAGGAATGACGCCTTCCATATCATGATAAACGTGTTCTGCAAGCGTAGGGCTTGGTTTGCCGCTGGTATTCGCACTCGGGGCGGCAATCGGCAATTTCACCCGTCTCAGCAAGTTTAACGCAACGGGATGGTTTGGCACCCGAATCCCAACTGTAGACAATCCTGCCGTGACATTTTCCGCAAAAGCTTCCGGCTTGGCTTGCATGATTAAAGTCAGCGCACCTGGCCAAAAAGCATCCATGCATTGAAGTGCTTTATCCGGAACATTTTGCACCCAATCCAATGCACTTTCTTTCGAATCGACATGGACAATCAATGGATTATCCGCCGGACGGCCTTTCGCTTCAAAAATCTTTTCAACGGCTTGTGGATTTGTGGCATCTGCCCCTAAACCATAAACTGTTTCTGTCGGAAAGGCGACAAGGCCCTCATTCCGAAGAGTTTCCACAGCTTGTGAATAAGTTTCCTCTTTATTCACGTTTTTATCCACAAGAATAATTTCCGTTTCCATGTGAACATCTCCTATTTTTACTGGTTTTATATAAATCTATCCACAAATTGTGAATAAATCAAAATATTAAGTCTGAGAATTGTTAGTAATTTAACTGATTATGCAAAAAGCCATTCGGTCGTTGCTGTTGATATCTTTTTTAATATACACCTTGCCGTCCGGAAAAGCTGTTTTCAACAAACTTTCTACTGCAGGACCCTGTTGATAACCGATTTCGAAACCGATAATTCCAGGTTTATTCAGTAAATCCGGCAATTGTTCAGCCATTTTTTCGTATAAGGCCAAGCCATTATTATCTGCAAACAAGGCGCTATGCGGCTCATAGTCATGAACGGTATCCGCCAAATCGGCCGCTTCCTCATGAGCAATATACGGCGGGTTCGACAAGATGATATCCCATTTCCGGTCACGGATCGGTTCGGTCAAATCCCCCAGCTGAAAGTTCACTTCTGCGCCAAGCTTTGCCGCATTCCGTTTCGCCATAGCCAATGCTTTTTCTGATATGTCCGTAGCCGTCACCCGGGAACCGGGAAGCTCGCACTTCATGGTAATGGCAATAATGCCGCTGCCGGTTCCGATATCGGCAATTGAAGGACGGTTATCCGGAAACAGCTCAGCTGCCAATTTCAAGGTTTCTTCCACCAACTCTTCGGTTTCAGGCCGAGGAATCAGCACGTCTTCATTTACCGCAAACGTTCTGCCATAAAATTCTTCGGTTCCGGTCAAATGCTGGACCGGGATTCCGATGGCATGCTGCTCGACTTTGCTCCAAAAACGTTCAAATGCCGCTTCCTCCATTTCATCGCGCATGGAAGACAAAAGCCCGGCATGCGATAAGCCAAGTTCATGCTGCAGCAAGATGCGCGCAACGGCTTCTTCCCGTCCTTTGCTTTTTAAAAAAGAAGAAGCCCCGTTAAGGGCCTCAAAAATTTTTCTGCTTTTAGTCATTGTTCAAACTTTCCATTCTTGCAGACTGCTCTTCCACAACCAATGCTTCAATGATTTCATCCATCTTGCCTTGCATGATTTGATCCAGCTTTTGGATTGTCAACCCGATGCGGTGGTCGGTTACGCGGTTTTGCGGGAAATTATAGGTGCGGATCCGTTCTGAACGGTCACCGGTTCCGACTGCGGATTTGCGGACTGCATCGTATTCCGCTTGCGCTTCCTGCTGGAATTTATCGTAAACACGCGCACGAAGCACTTTCATGGCACTTGCTTTGTTTTTAATCTGTGATTTTTCATCTTGGCAAGTAACTACTGTATTCGTCGGAATATGCGTTAAGCGCACCGCTGACATTGTCGTGTTAACGGATTGCCCGCCTGCACCTGAAGAAGCGTACGTATCCACACGGATATCGTTGTCATGGATCTCCACTTCCACTTCTTCCACTTCCGGCAAACAAGCGACTGTAGCTGTTGAGGTATGGATGCGGCCGCCGGATTCAGTTTCCGGTACGCGCTGAACACGGTGTGCGCCGTTTTCGTATTTCAATTTGGAATACGCGCCTTTTCCGGTGATCATGACCACCAATTCCTTAAATCCGCCTAGGCCTGTCGGGTTGGAATCCATAATGGAAACTTTCCAGCCGTTTGACTCCGCGTAGCGGCTGTACATGCGGTAAAGGTCACCGGCAAACAATGCCGCTTCGTCTCCGCCTGCTGCCCCGCGAATTTCCATGATGACGTTTTTGTCATCGTTAGGGTCTTTCGGAATCAGTAAAATATGGAGGCGTTCTTCTACTGCCGTAACTTGCGCTTCCAGTTCGTTGACTTCTTCTTTGACCATTTCACGCATTTCCGGATCCAATTTCTCGTCAAACATCGCTTTGGCGCCTTCGAGCTGTTCGGTCAAATCTTTATACTCCCGGTAAGCTTCTACCGTTTCCTGCAAATCCGACTGTTCTTTTGAATACTCTCTTAATTTATTCGTGTCGCTGACAACTTCAGGATCGCTTAACAGTTCATTTAAACGGTCATAGCGATCTTCGACAGCTTGCAATCGATCAAACATTTCCAAATCACCTCTGTTTCTGGTTTCTTTTATAGAATTGTCGATATTCCGCAAAGCAGCTGCGAAGCCATTTGGCCGAAAGCATTTCGGCCGATGGCTTTGCGACGAGCTTGCGCACGAGCAGTAAAGGCGTCTCCACTGTTTTGCTCCATATCTAAGTGAATAATCATTAAGAATCTATCTAATTGTTAGTTTCTCTTCTAATAAGCCTCTCTAGCGCCGGTGCGTTCAGGGGCTAGGCGAAGCGGTTTACAAAACTTATCATCTATAAGGAATTTATATAAAAACTTTAATTCGAAACTGTTACACCAGCCGGTACTTCGTGGTGGTGGCGGCAGCGTGGCTCGTAGGCTTCTGAAGCTCCGACTAAGATGGTCGGGTCATCGGAACCGGCCGGTTTGCCGTTGATGAGCCGTTGCGTCCGGCTTGCCGGTGAACCGCATACGGTGCAGACGGCCTGCAGTTTGGTGACTTGCTCTGCAATCGAAAGCAAAGTCGGCATCGGGCCAAAAGGGCGTCCTCTGAAATCCTGATCAAGTCCGGCTACAATTACCCGGAAGCCGTGGTTCGCAAGTTTCTGGACATTGTCGATGATTTGTTCATCGAAAAATTGAGCTTCATCAATGGCAATGACATCGTAATCATCGGTGATAAATTGCCACATTTCTTCTGAATGCTCAATCGGCAAGGCGATAACTGTCGCTCCATTATGGGAAACAACCGCTTCTTCGCTGTAGCGGTCATCGATCTTCGGTTTGAATACTGCAATTTTTTGTTTGGCGAATTGTGCACGCCGCACCCGGCGGATCAGTTCTTCCGATTTTCCTGAAAACATGCTCCCGCAAATCAGCTCTACCCAGCCTGACTGTTTCATAACGTACATAAGTGAGACCCCTTTCAAACGCTCTTTAATCATTATAATCATACCCAAAAACGGACGGCAATACTGTTTTTTTTCTTACTATGTAAGCCAATTATATGGCTATTAAACGAAAAAATACCTGCTTCGCGTTTTCGCGCAAAGCAGGTATATTTTTTACTATTACTGGTTGATTTCTTCTTTGATGCCGTATTTTTTGTTGAAACGGTCTACGCGGCCATCTGCTGCAGCAAATTTCTGACGTCCAGTGTAGAATGGATGACATTCTGAGCAAAGCTCGACGTTGATGTTTTCTTTTACAGAACCAGTAGTGAAAGAATTCCCACATGAGCAAGTTACTGTTGCTTGTTTGTAATCTGGATGAATACCTGTTTTCATTATTGTTTCTCCTCCCGCCCTGAACCATCTGGAACAGAGTTTAATAATCTATTTTACTATTGCCTTACATGGCTCTTTAGGCCATATATGCAATAGCACTGTTTTATTTCACTCTCATTATCATAACAAAATCCTGGCTGCTTTGCAACTATTTAAATCATCTTTTTGTTGCTGCGGTGTGCTTTCATTTCACTGTTCAGCTGTTCGAAAAATTCTTCATTCGTCTTCGTCTGGCCAAGCTTTTTCAGGAAGCGTTCCCCGAAATCCGGCGAATCCGAGAAGGTTTTCCGGATTGCCCAAAGTTTTTCCAGCTGGGCCGGATCAAGAAGCAAATCCTCTTTTCTTGTCCCCGAACGGCGGATATCGAGTGCCGGGAAAATGCGGCGTTCTGCAAGGCTGCGGTCTAAATGCAGCTCCATATTGCCGGTCCCTTTGAACTCTTCGTAAATCACTTCATCCATACGCGAACCTGTATCTACCAAAGCCGTCGCGAGAATCGTCAAGCTTCCGCCTTCTTCGATATTCCGGGCTGCCCCGAAAAAGCGTTTCGGCCGGTGGAATGCAGCAGGATCGATTCCTCCTGATAGTGTACGACCACTTGGCGGAATAACCAAATTATATGCTCGCGCCAATCGGGTGATGGAATCCATCAGGATAATGACGTCCCGTTTATGTTCAACAAGGCGCATGGCGCGCTCTAACACAAGTTCTGCCACTTTCACGTGGTTTTCCGGCACTTCATCAAACGTTGAAGACACGACGTCCGCATCGACAGAACGTTCGATATCCGTTACTTCTTCCGGACGCTCATCAATCAAGAGCACAATTAATTCCGCTTCGGGATGGTTTGTTGTAATCGAATTGGCTATTTCTTTCAGCAGCATCGTCTTGCCCGCTTTAGGCGGCGCTACAATCAGTCCACGTTGGCCAAAGCCGACAGGCGCCACTAAATCCATGATGCGTGCAGACAAATCTTTCGGTGTGGTTTCCAAGCGGATATGGCGATCCGGATAAAGCGGTGTCAATCCCGGGAAATGGACGCGTTCTTTGGCGACTTCCGGGTCTTCTCCGTTCACTGCTTCTACTTGCAGCAAACCAAAATAACGTTCGTTTTCTTTTGGCGGCCGCACTTTTCCTGACACTTTATCGCCGTTGCGCAAATCAAACCGGCGGATTTGGGAAGCAGAAATGTAAATGTCCTGCGAACTCGGCGAATAGTTGATCGGACGCAAGAAGCCGAAACCTTCCGATTGGATAATTTCAAGGACGCCTTCCATGAAGAAGAAGCCTTCTTGTTCCGCTCTTGTTTTCAAAATAGCAAAAATCAATTCTTTTTTCGTTAACTTGCTGTAGTTGGTCAGCTTGTACTCTTTCGCCAAATTGTAAAGCTCTCTTAGCGTCATATTTTCCAAAGCCGAGATTGTTATCGTTGTCATTAATTGGACACCACTCTTATACATTTATTAGGGTTTATTGGTTAGAGGATCAGTCGTTGAATAAATTGGAAAGATCTTTAAAGAAGGAGTCCGGCAAAAATGCCGGACTCAGTTTGAAGTTTAATCATTAATCATGCATAACAAGATCTGGCTTTTTCTTCATGCTGTGGCGCCCTTCTACAAAACGGACAGTGCCTGATTTTGCGCGCATAACCAGTGTATGGCTCTCTGCAAAACCGCCTTTCAGCTGAACACCGCGAAGCAATTCGCCGTCTGTGACTCCGGTTGCCGCAAAAATGGCGTCGTCCCCTTTTACCAGGTCCTCCATTTTTAACACTTTGCTGACATCTAAGCCCATTTTTATGCAGCGTTCTGCTTCTTCCGCTGTTTGAGGCACTAGCTTCCCTTGCAGTTCGCCGCCCAGGCACTTCAGCCCGACTGCCGCGATTACCCCTTCAGGAGCACCGCCTGTACCGAACAGAATATCAACGCCGGTTTTTTCAAAAGCCGTGTTGATTGCTCCGGCAACATCTCCGTCATTGATCAATTTAATGCGGGCTCCTGCTGCCCGAATCTGGTCAATGATGTCTTTATGGCGCGGACGATCCAGAATTGTTGCCACCACATCTTCAATATCTTTGTTTTTGGCTTTCGCCACTGCCCGAAGGTTATCAATTACAGGTGCATTGATATCGATTTTGCCGACAGCTTCCGGCCCAACCGCAATTTTATCCATGTACATATCCGGTGCGTTCAATAGATTGCCGCGGTCAGCAATAGCCAGAACCGCAAGCGCATTCCATCCGCCGGCTGCTACGATATTCGTTCCTTCTAACGGATCGACCGCAACATCCACTTCAGGTCCCTGGCCGGTCCCCAGCTCTTCGCCGATGTAAAGCATAGGCGCTTCGTCCATCTCGCCTTCCCCGATCACCACAACTCCACGCATCGGAATCGTATCAAAAACGTTCCGCATGGCAGTAGTCGCTGCATCATCCGCTTCAATCTTCAAACCGCGGCCCATCCATTTCGCAGAAGCAATTGCAGCTGCCTCTGTCACACGCACCAATTCCATTGATAAACTTCGTTCCATAGTGTCATTTCCTCCAGTTCAGCTTTAAATCTGTCTTCCATATTGTAGCATATTTCGACAAGCTAAAAAGAACTCAATTTGCGCTATGGCTGTTGTCTGCATTAGTGGTCGCAACCGGATCAATCGTTTCTCTCCGGATATCCGCTCCAAGCCCTTGAAGTTTCCGGACGATATCTGAGTATCCCCGTTCGATATGATAAATCTCACGGATTTCCGTTTCCCCTTCGGCAAGCAAGCCCGCAATAATCAAGGCAGCGCCTGCGCGCAAATCGGAAGCGACAACGGTTGCTGCAGTTAATGGCGTCGGGCCGGTAATGACTGCCGCCCGCCCTTCGACTCTGCCGCTCGCGTTCATCCGGCGCAATTCGTCAATATGCTTGAACCGAGCCGAATAAATGGTGTCGGTAATCATCGAAGAACCGGTTGCTTGAGTCATCAAAACTGAAAACGGCTGCTGGAGATCTGTCGCAAAGCCTGGATACACCAAAGTTTTTACGTCGATTGCCTGCAATTGCTCGGATTTCGGTATGTAGATGGACTCTTCGCCTTCCTGTACATCAACACCCATTTCACGGAGCTTCGCTGTCAAAGCCTCCATGTGAAAAGGAATAACATTGTCCACCAATACGCCGTCGCCAATGGCAGCTGCCATAATCATGAAAGTGCCGGCTTCAATGCGGTCAGGAATGATAGTGTGGTTCGTGCCGTGAAGCTCTTCCACTCCGTCAATGCGGATCACATTCGTACCCGCTCCTTTGATTTTTGCTCCCATATTGGTCAAAAGCGTAGCAACGTCGATAATTTCAGGTTCTTTTGCTGCGTTTTCAATAACCGTCTGCCCTTTGGCAAGAACTGCCGCAAGCATAATATTAATCGTCGCCCCTACACTGACAACATCCAGATAAATTTTCGCTCCGCGAAGTTCATCTGCACGCAGGTAGATGGCGCCGTGCTCATTTGTTACTTTTGCTCCAAGCGCTTCAAATCCTTTGATGTGCTGGTCAATTGGGCGCGGCCCTAAAAAACAGCCGCCCGGCAAGCCGATTGCTGCATGTTTGAAACGGCCAAGCATTGCCCCCATCATATAATAAGAAGCACGCAATTTTTTCACATTGCCATTTGGCAATGGCATATCAATCATATGGGTCGGATCAATTTTCATTGTGCCGTCTTCAAACGACACTTCCCCGCCGATTTCTTCCAAAATGTTTTTCAATGTCCAGACATCAGAAATTTCGGGTAAGCCTTCAATTTGCACAGGCGAATTCGCTAAAATAGAGGCTGGAATCAATGCCACTGCGCTATTTTTTGCTCCGTTCACTTTAATTGTGCCAGATAAGCGGTTACCGCCTTTAACTTTATATACATCCATCAGATCAAATTTCTCCTTTACCCCACTTTTAGGGACAGTCTGATTTTCGCTTTTGCAAAAAAACGCTGTCCCTGAAAGTCCGATTGGTTCAAATGGCTAGTCGCAGTTTACTTTACTTCTTCTTCAACAGAGCGTTTTTCCCAGTCTGCAAGGAATGCTTCGATTCCTTTATCAGTCAATGGGTGCTTGAACATTTGCTGCATGACTTTAATCGGCATTGTTCCGATATGAGCGCCGTTCAATGCTGCATCTGTAACGTGCTGCGGGTGGCGGATGGAAGCTGCAATGATTTCCGCTTTGATGTCATGGATTGCAAAAATATCTGCAATGGTTGCGATTAAATCCATGCCGTTGTGGCCGATGTCATCCAGACGGCCAAGGAAAGGAGAAACGTATGATGCACCAGCGCGGGCTGCAAGAAGTGCCTGGTTTGCGCTAAAGATTAACGTTACGTTAACTTTGATGCCTTCTGCTGCAAGTGTCGAACAAGCTTTCAATCCATCTGGAGTCATTGGCAATTTCACTGTGATGTTTGGCGCTAATGCTGCCAATTCACGGCCTTCTTTAATCATGCCTTCTGCATCAAGTGCGATTACTTCACCGCTGATTGAACCGTCAACAAGTGCTGCAATTTCTTTTAGGCGGTCATGGAAAGATACGTTTTTTTCTTTTGCTACAAGTGACGGGTTTGTTGTCACGCCGGATAGGATGCCCCACGAATGTGCTTCTTTGATTTCGTCGAAGTTTGCTGTATCAATAAAAAATTTCATCTTTTTTTCCTCCTGGTATGATGGAAAAGAGAGAAGGCCTGTCGGCAGTTTCTCTCTTTCCTCATTTGTTTTTTAAATTAAGCTTTGTTTGAACTGCCGAATTCGCGCATTTTGCCGATAACCGTTGCTTTGATGGCATCGCGTGCAGGCGTCAAGTATTTGCGCGGGTCATACATTTCTGCATCTTTTGCCAATGCTTCACGCACTGCTTTTGCAGAAGCGATCTGATTTTCCGTATTCACGTTGATTTTCGCTGTTCCGAGTGAAACCGAACGTTGAATATCTTTAACCGGAATCCCTGTTCCGCCGTGAAGAACAAGCGGCACATCGCAAAGCTGCGAAATTTCTTCCATTTCTTTAAAGCCTAAGTTCGGCTCGCCTTTGTACGGTCCGTGAACAGATCCAAGAGCTGGCGCCAGGCAATCAATGCCCGTTTGTTCAACCAATTGCTTGCATTCCTGCGGATCGGCATAAATGACGCCGTCTGCGATTACATCGTCTTCTTGCCCGCCGACTGTGCCTAATTCCGCTTCTACCGATACATTATGTTTATGTGCATATTCCACAACTTGTTTTGTAATTTCAATATTTTCTTCAAATGGATGATGAGATGCATCAATCATCACTGAAGTAAATCCAGCATCGATTGCTTCTTTGCATTTTTCAAAGCTCGAACCGTGGTCCAGGTGGATTGCCACTGGTACTGTAATTTTGTAATCATGCATCAAGCCCTTCACCATATGTACGACTGTAGTGAATCCGCCCATATAGCGCGCAGCGCCTTCAGATACTCCTAAGATAACGGGAGAATTTTCTTCTTGTGCCGCCTGCAGGATAGCCTGAGTGAACTCCAGGTTATTCAAGTTAAATTGGCCGATTGCATAACCTTCTTGTTTTCCTTTAATCATCATTTCTTTCATTGAAACCAATGGCATTACAAAATTCCTCCTCAGTGTATATCTTGCTAAATATCCTTTATACTATACCAAAAACCGCATGATTTCGCTACTTCAGTGTATATCAGTCTCGTAACAATTGCTTTACAGCATCTCTTATTTCAAATACATCAAACGGCTTCGTGAAATAACTTGCTGCGCCGTTGTCTATTGATTCTTCAATCAAGTCCAATTCGCCGTAAGCGGTCATCATGATCACTTGGATCTCCTGGCCCAGCTGCTTTAAATTTTTCAAAATTTCCAGGCCGTCCATTCCCGGCATTTTCATATCCAATAACACTACATCCGGCTGTTTTTCCTCTGCTTTTGCCAATGCTTCACGCCCGTTTGCCGCCATTAAGGTCAAAAAACCCTCTTTTTTAAACACTTCATTCAGCAATAGCCGGATGCCGGTCTGGTCATCGACAATTAATATTGT
Source organism: Planococcus chinensis (assembly GCF_020071995.1). Classification (GTDB taxonomy): domain Bacteria; phylum Bacillota; class Bacilli; order Bacillales_A; family Planococcaceae; genus Planococcus; species Planococcus chinensis_A. The sequence continues at coordinate 163,573 of NZ_JABWTK010000007.1, forward strand.
TTTCAAGAGGACCCATTCCCTTCTTCTTCCATTTACCTACTTGTTTCCATTCTACTAGACATTCGCCGCCTTTTCCACACCGCGGACCCTTCTGATATAATTTGTTAATGAGGTGAAACATGATGAAAATGTTATCGACACAATTAGCCGGTTTGTTTCAGCGGATCGCCGCACAAGAAGAAGCAATCGAAGATACCGCCCGCGTTCTTGCTCAGGCTGCAGTCGGCGAAGGCACGATTTTTCTCGCTGCCTTTGGTGAAATGAAAGCCGTTGCGCTGACTGCAATCGAAGGCGCCGAGCCGCTTCAAAGCGCTGCATATTGGCAGCCGGACAGCGTCATCACCAGCGCGGACCGCGTCTGGATTCTTGCTAAAAACAGCGAAGGCGACGAACTTGCCAACCGCTTGAATGATGCCCACTTGCCGTTTGCGATGCTAGTGGCGGAAAAACGAAGCAACGAAATGGAAGCGGACGCTTTTGTTTCATTAAAAATCGACAAAGGCCTGCTGCCGACCGAAGACGGTGGACGAACCGTCGTTCCGCATGCAATGGGTGCATTATTTGTCTACCATTCCGTCAAAATGGCCGTTGATGAAATGCTGGCCGAATAAATTACTAGAAAAACCGTTTGCAGAACCCTTCTGCAGGCGGTTTTTGTTTTCAGCAAGATGAATTCGTAGTTTGTGCGCGCTTGGCGGAACTTATGCGCGTTCAAAACTTTTTTTGCGCGTTCAGCGAGATTTATGCGCGCTCAGTAGAATTTGCGTGCGATCAGCATTCCCGATATTAAAAAACCTTCCCGCCTGCAGTGCAAACGGGAAGTTTTTCTTGTTTTCAGCATCCAGCTGTTTTTAAGCGCCTTATCAAGACATGACCGGTGCTTCCACTTTTTTCAATGATGCGCCGACAAACTCTCTGAATAGAGGCTGTGGACGGTTCGGGCGAGAAATGAATTCCGGGTGGAATTGGCAGGCTACGAACCAAGGGTGGTCAGCAATCTCAACGATTTCCACTAGACGGCCCTCCGGGCTGGTACCAGAGAAGATAAAGCCGGCTGCTTCAAATTGCTCACGGTATTCGTTATTGAACTCATAGCGGTGGCGGTGGCGTTCGTAAACCACTTCTTCTCCGTATGCTTCATGCGCTTTTGATCCGACTTTCAATTTTGCAGGATATAAGCCAAGGCGAAGTGTGCCGCCAAGGTCTTCGATATCTTTTTGCTCCGGCAATAGATCGATGACCGGATAAGAAGTTTTCGGGTTTAATTCAGAAGAATGTGCGTCTTCGAAGTTCATGATGCTGCGTGCAAATTCCACTGAAGCCAATTGCATCCCCAAGCAAATTCCAAAGAATGGCACATTGTTTTCACGCGCATATTTCGTGGCCACGATTTTCCCTTCAACGCCGCGGTCTCCGAATCCACCAGGAACAAGGATGCCGTCGCAGTTTTGCAATTTTTCTTCTACGTTTTCAGCATTGATGTGTTCAGCGTTGATCCAGTCTACTTCAATTTCAGCGTCGTAAGCGAAGCCGGCGTGTTTCAAAGCTTCAACGACAGAAATGTAGGCATCCTGCAATTCAACGTATTTCCCTACCAATCCAATGCGGACGGTCTTAGACAATGATTGTACTTTTTCAACCAATTCCATCCACTCAGTCATGTCCGCTTCAGGTGCTTCGATGCCAAAGTGATCAAGAACGATTTGGTCCATGCCTTGCTCTTTCAAGCGAAGCGGCATTTCGTAAATTACGTCGACGTCGCGTGATTCGATTACTTCTTCCGGCTTAATGTCGCAGAACAAAGCAATCTTGTCTTTCATGTCTTGAGGGACAGCATGTTCTGTACGAACAACAATCAGGTTCGGCTGAATTCCCAGGCTGCGCAGCTCTTTTACACTATGCTGCGTCGGTTTTGTTTTCATTTCTTTTGCAGCACCAAGGTACGGGATCAATGTACAGTGGATGTACATCACTTCGTCGCGGCCAAGGTCTGAACGCATTTGACGGATGGCTTCAAGGAATGGAAGCGACTCGATATCGCCGACCGTTCCGCCGATTTCCGTGATGACGACGTCAGCTTTCGCAGTTTTTGCAGCGCGCAGCAAACGGTCTTTGATTTCATTTGTGATATGCGGAATTACTTGAACAGTTCCGCCCAGGTAGTCGCCGCGGCGCTCTTTCTTGATGACCGTCGAGTAGACTTTCCCTGTTGTTACGTTCGAGTATTTGTTCAAATTGATGTCGATAAAACGTTCGTAGTGGCCAAGGTCCAAGTCCGTCTCAGCGCCGTCGCCCGTTACGAAAACTTCCCCGTGCTGGTAAGGGCTCATCGTGCCCGGGTCAATATTGATGTACGGATCAAATTTCTGGATGGTTACGTTCAACCCTCTGTTTTTCAATAAACGCCCAAGTGATGCAGCGGTAATCCCTTTGCCGAGTGACGATACTACGCCGCCGGTCACAAATATATACTTTGTCATGCTTGTTCCTCCTCCAATAATAAAAAATAAAAAGCGCCCCGTCTGCATTGTGCAGAAGGAGCGCGTAAACTGTACGAATCAATCTCCTATTTTAAGGAGCCCAATAAAATCTTATCCAGTCTCGTCGCATAAGTCAAGGTAAAAAACGTTCAGATTACTTCAAATCGTCTTCTAAATCGTCTTCCTCTTCTTCTTCATCGTCGATAATATTGCCGTCCAGGTCTTCCACCAGAACGTCTACATCGACTTCATCGTCATCATCGTCATCCACGTCTACATCAAAATCGATGACTTCTTCTTCCTCTTCCTCATCGCCAACCGGCGGGATGATCAATGCACTTGCGTCATCGTCTTCATCATCATCGTCGTCAGCATCATCGAAATCGTCGAATTCCAACTCATCTTCCAATTCAAGGTCCATATCGTCAAAGTCTTCATCGTCCGCCACTTTCGCTTTTTTCTTGCGGGCTTTAACAGTTGGTGCAGACTCTTCTTCAATTTGCTCCACTGGGTACCATTCGCGAAGTCCCCAACGGTTTTCGCCAAGGATCAGGAAACGGCCGTCAATGTTCATGTCTGTGTAGAACTGAACAAGGCGGGCTTTCATGTCTTCTTTTGACAAACCGAGCAAGTTCTCAATTTCTGCGACAAGCTCAGGATAAGTTTTTGTTTCATGTGTTTCTTGAAGCATTGCATATGTTAAGTCAACAAATGACTCTTCGATTAGTTCTTCTCTCGATAATTCACGGATTTTCAATCTGTGCACGTCCCTTCTTCTATCGTTAACTTTATTCATTATATACAAAGATGGTGCACTCCGCTACCGTGTTTTCTTTTTTCTGCTACTAAGCTGTGTCCAGCCGAAATAAAACAAATAAAGCGACAAAATCAAAAAAGGGATTGAGCCCAGTGCTTTATTGTAGAGAAATAAAGTGAGTACGATGCAGAGGATGATGACAATGTAATGCGTGTATTTCGACATGGCTTCTCATCCTTTTTTTGTCTACAGTGAACTTTCTTCTATTATACAGAAAAAATGTGTCCAACGCGACTTGCCGGGTTTCTAGTTTTAAATTTTTCAGATTGCTTGTTTCGCTATCGAATTTCGGTGAACGCACGCAATGACCAAAACCAGGCTCTGCCATTTCAATAAACGGCGCTTTCTTCACTATTTAAAAAGAAAAGCCGGTCGCGGAAACTCCGCAAACGGCTTTTTTCTTGCTTTTGTGCTAAAAATCACATATTTCTTCTATATTGCCCGCCGACTTCATACAAAGCCGTGGTGATTTGGCCGAGGCTTGCCACTTTTACGGTTTCCATCAATTCCTCGAAGATGTTGCCGCCTGATTTTGCTACGTGTTTCAAGCGGGCCAAGGCTTCTTCTGATGAATTGCGTTCCTGGAAAGCACGCAAGTTGGCGATTTGTGTTTCTTTTTCTTCCGTCGTCGCACGCGCGATTTCCATTGCGTTGATGTCGTCGTCGCTTTGCGGGTTCGGATTCAAATACGTGTTCACGCCGATGATCGGCAGTTCGCCCGTATGTTTTTTCATTTCGTAGTACATGGACTCTTCCTGGATTTTGCCGCGCTGGTACTGTGTTTCCATAGCCCCTAATACGCCGCCGCGGTCATCGATGCGGTCGAATTCCGCAAGAACCGCGTCTTCTACCAATTGCGTCAGCTCTTCGATGATGAACGCGCCTTGCAGCGGGTTTTCATTTTTCGACAAGCCGTGCTCTTTGGTGATGATCATCTGGATGGCCATCGCACGTCTTACGGATTCTTCCGTCGGCGTCGTGATGGCTTCGTCATAGGCGTTGGTGTGCAGCGAGTTGCAGTTGTCCTGAAGCGCCATCAATGCCTGCAAGGTTGTGCGGATATCGTTGAAATCGATTTCCTGTGCGTGCAAGCTGCGGCCGGATGTCTGGACATGGTATTTCAGCTTCTGGCTGCGTTCGTTGGCGCCGTATTTATCGCGCATGACAACCGCCCAGATGCGGCGTGCCACGCGGCCGATCACCGTATATTCCGGATCAAGGCCGTTCGAGAAGAAGAACGATAAGTTTGGCGCGAAATCATCGATGTTCATGCCGCGGCTCAAGTAGTACTCCACGTACGTGAAACCGTTGGATAGCGTGAACGCCAATTGGGAAATCGGGTTCGCGCCTGCTTCTGCGATATGGTAGCCCGAAATCGATACGGAATAGTAATTGCGGACTTTGTGGTCGATAAAGTACTGCTGGATATCGCCCATCATGCGCAGTGCGAATTCCGTCGAGAAGATGCACGTATTCTGTCCTTGGTCTTCTTTTAGAATATCGGCTTGTACGGTTCCGCGCACCACTTGCAGCGTCGATTCCCGCACTTCCGTAAATTCTTCCAGCGTCAATGGACGACCGAATTTCTCTTCGTTGATCTTCACTTGCTGGTCGATTGCCGTATTCATGAACATTGCCAAAATGATTGGTGCCGGACCGTTGATTGTCATTGAAACCGATGTCGACGGTGCACATAAATCAAAGCCTGCATACAATTTCTTCATGTCGTCCAGTGTACAAATCGACACGCCCGACTCGCCGACTTTGCCGTAGATGTCCGGACGGTGATCCGGATCTTCGCCGTAAAGCGTTACCGAGTCAAAAGCGGTTGATAAACGTTTTGCATCATCGTCTTTCGACAAGTAATGGAAGCGTTTGTTTGTGCGTTCCGGCGTTCCTTCTCCCGCAAACTGGCGCTTCGGATCTTCCCCTTCACGTTTGAACGGAAATACCCCTGCCGTATAAGGGAACGAACCTGGAACGTTTTCAGCATATACCCATTTCAGGATTTCGCCGTAGTCTTCGAATTTCGGCAAAACAACGCGCGGAATTTTCAGTCCGGCAAGACTTTCTGTGCGCAAGATCGTCCGGATTTCTTTGTCGCGGACCGTCGTGACGAATTCATCGCCGGCATAAGCTTCTTTCAGTGCTTTCCAGTTTTCCAGAATGCGTTTGGATTCCGTTGTCAGCTCTTCGCGGACGCCGTAGGCAAGCGATTGGAGGGATGCCACTAATGCATCATCCGGCGCTTTTTCTTTGACGACTTCGATGGCTCCTTCAAGCTGGAACAAACGGCGGGCAAATGCAGCCTGCTCTTTTGCTTTTGCGTGGTAGCCGCGTACGGTTTCTGTAATTTCACGCAAATAATAGCGGCGGTCATTCGGAATGATCAAGTTTTCTTTTTGCGTTTTGACAAATTGGTCGTAATCCGTTGTCCACTCGGTTCCGCATTTTTCATTGACAATATGGACCAACGCCGCAAACAGCGAGTTTGTCCCTTTATCGTTGAACTGGCTGGCAATCGTGCCGAACACCGGCATTTCTTCCAATTCCTTGTCCCACAACAAACGGCTGCGCTGGTATTGCTTCTGCACTTGGCGAAGGGCATCTTCAGAGCCTTTGCGCTCGAATTTATTGATGGCAATCAAATCGGCATAATCAATCATATCGATTTTTTCAAGCTGCGTCGGTGCACCGAATTCACTTGTCATGACGTACATCGAGACGTCCGAGAAGTTGGCAATTTCTGCATCCCCTTGCCCGATTCCGCTCGTTTCCACGATGATCAAGTCAAATCCTGCTGCTTTTACGACATCCAGGACATCCCCAAGTGCGCCTGAGATCTCCGTCCGAGATCCGCGCGTTGCCAAACTTCTCATAAACACACGTTTATTGAAGATGGCGTTCATGCGGATGCGGTCGCCTAACAGTGCACCGCCCGTTTTTTGTTTTGTCGGATCAATCGACAAAATGGCAATTTTTTTGTCCGGCAGTTCCGATAAGAAACGGCGGATCAATTCATCCGTAAGCGAGCTTTTTCCTGCTCCGCCTGTTCCGGTAATGCCGAGTACCGGTGTGTTTTTTGACTGTGCACGTACCGCCTGCAGCAAGTCGTCTGTGTTGATGTCGCGCGTATGCGCTTCTTCAGCTGTGGTAATCAGGTTGGCCAACGCCACCGGATTTTCTGCAGAAACGGCTTCTGCAGACACATCTTCTTTTACAGTCGAGAAATCACATTCTTTGACGATTTCTTCAATCATGCCTTCAAGCCCAAGCTTGCGCCCGTCTTCCGGAGAAAAAATGCCGGCAATGCCGTACTCTTCCAGTTCTTTGATTTCCCGCGGCAAAATAACGCCGCCGCCGCCGCCGTAGATGCGGATCTGGCCAGCGCCTTTTTCCTGCAGCAAATCGTACATATACTTGAAGTATTCCATATGGCCGCCCTGGTAAGACGAAATGCAGATGCCCTGCACATCTTCCTGGATTGCCGCATTGACTACTTCCTCAACGGAACGGTTATGCCCCAAGTGGATCACTTCCGCACCCGCCGCCTGCAAAATCCGGCGCATGATATTGATCGATGCATCGTGGCCGTCAAAAAGACTGGATGCCGTGACGAAACGGACATGGTTTTTCGGCTTGTACTTTGTTTCTTCTTGAATAGTCGCCATTTTATATTAAGCCCCCTGTATCGTGGTTTTTTCTCCTGCCATCCCCTGCAGTAGAAACTGAGTTTGAAGCTTGGTGAATTCCTGAATGGTAAAATCGCGCAGCGCCCAGCGGCGGAAAGCCCACATCTGGCCCTGTACGAATAAATGATGGGCTGCGAGTTTAATTTCTTTCGGCGACAGCTTGAGTTCTCCGCTGTCGGCACATTCCATAAGCAAGCGCTCGAACAAAGAAACCATTTCGATTTCTTTGTTCAGCACATACTGCAGCGCGTCTTTCGGCAATGATTTCGATTCCTGGTACATGACGACAAATTCGTCCTGCATATCATCAATCAAGCCGTAATAATGTTCAAGCGCGGTCACCAGCACTTCAAGCGAGCCTTTTTCGATATCGAGTGCATCAAGCCGCGCATGCACTTCATCGTAAATCGAGTCACATACAAGATACAGCACGTCTTCTTTCGTGCGGATGTATTCGTATAATGTCCCGATGCTGAACCCTGAAGCTTTGGCAATTTCCCGCGTTGTTGTCCGGTGAAAGCCCTTTTCTTTAAAAAGCATGACAGCTCCCCGGATCATCTGCGCCCGGCGCTTCTCAATCAGGCTTTCGTCTTTTACGGAGGACTGCACTTCACGCTTTTTACTCATGGGCGAATCCCTCCAGTTATTTCGTGACCATACGGGAAATGACCAAACGCTGGATTTCCTGAGTGCCTTCGTAGATTTGTGTGATTTTCGCATCGCGCATGAAACGCTCCACTGGATAATCTTTCGTATAGCCGTAGCCGCCGAACACCTGGACCGCTTCAACGGTCACTTTCATTGCCGTGTCGCCCGCCATCAATTTCGCCATGGCCGATTCTTTGCTGTATGGCAATTTGTTCGACTCAAGCCATGCAGCCTGGTATGTCAACAGGCGAGATGCTTCGATAGAAGTCGCCATGTCGGCCAATTTGAATGAAACCCCTTGGTTCGCTGCAATCGGCTTGCCGAACTGCTCGCGTTCTTTCGCATAGCCGACTGCTGCGTCCATAGCGCCTTGTGCAATTCCGACTGCTTGCGCGGCAATTCCGTTGCGGCCGCCGTCAAGTGTCTGCATTGCAATTTTAAAGCCTTGGCCCAGTTCCCCAAGAACGTTTTCTTTCGGCACGCGGCAGTTGTCGAAGATGATTTCAGTTGTCGGGCTTGAACGGATCCCGAGTTTTTTCTCTTTTTTGCCGACCGAGAAGCCTTCAAAGTCTTTTTCAACGATGAACGCTGTCGTGCCTTTGTGTTTAGAAGTTGGATCGGTTACCGCAAATACGATATAAGTATCTGCAATGCCGCCGTTTGTAATGAAGATTTTTGAACCGTTCAATACGTAATGGTCGCCGTCTTCGCGCGCAGTCGTTTTCATGCCGCCTGCATCTGATCCTGAGCCTGCTTCCGTCAACCCGTAAGCGCCGATTTTTGTTCCTTCAGCCATTGGGCGAAGGTATTTCTGTTTCTGTTCTTCTGTTCCGAATGTGTATACCGGCCATCCTGCAAGAGATGTGTGGGCAGACAAGACAACGCCTGCCGACGCGTCTACACGGGACAGTTCTTCAACCGCGATGCAGTATGCCAGGTAGTCCGAACCGATGCCGCCGTATTCTTCCGGCCAAGGAATCCCCGTTAACCCAAGTTCCGCCATGTGGTCAAACATCGCCCGGTCAAAACGCTCTTCTTCGTCGCGTTCTGCTGCTGTCGGCGCCACTTCGTTGTTGGCAAAATCGCGTACCATTTTGCGGATCATTACATGTTCTTCGCTCAATTGAAAATTCATTGTTTTATTCCTCCAATTAGGTAGTGTTTTATTATTTATAAGTCAATTAGTATTCTGATCCGAAGAACTCGTTTCAGGCGGACGCTTTCCGCAGGCACGGCTTCAGCCGCTTCACTCACTTCGTTCGCTCCAGGGTCTTCAGCTCGCGCTGTCCCGCAGGAGTCGCCGCCTTGCACTCCTTCTTCTAAATGTCATCTAATATCATCTATAAGTTAATAGACATAGAGATTTTAGAAGTTTATTTAAGTATTACTTTATAAGTTTATGAGAAGCAAAAACCCTGTACAGGATATGGAGCAAAACAGCGGAGACTCCCGCGGGATAGCGAGAAAGCAGAGACCCCGGAGACGCGAAGCGTCGAGGAGGCTTTGCGCTCGCCCGCAGGAAAGCGTAGCTGTTTTGCGGAATATCGGAAGAAAAAATTCTCAAAGTATATATACCATTATTTTAATAGTTGCTTGCTGATGACAATGCGCTGTATTTCGCTGGTGCCTTCGTAGATTTCGGTGATCTTGGCGTCGCGGAACAGGCGCTCGACCGGATAGTCTTCCGTGTAGCCGTAGCCGCCAAATACTTGCACGGCTTCAATGGCGTTGTCCATAGCCGCTTTGGAAGCGAACAGTTTCGCAATTGATGCTTCTTTGTTGCAGTCCTTGCCGTTTGCGTAAAGGTCGGCTGCATTATAGACAAGCAGTTTAGCGGCTTCGACTTGTGTTGCCATGTCAGCCAATTTAAAGGCGATGCCTTGGTTAGCTGAAATCGGTTTGCCGAATTGTTCGCGTTCTTTTGCGTAAGCGACAGCGTATTCATAAGCCGCTTCTGCAATTCCCAGAGCCTGCGCCGCAATTCCGATGCGTCCGACGTTCAAGTTCGCCATCGCGATGCTGAAGCCTTTGTTTTCTTCTCCCAATAGGTTTTCAACCGGCACTTGCATATTGTCGAATGTCAATTGGACCGTTCTGGAACCGTGAAGGCCCATTTTCACTTCGTCTTTCCCGATGATCAGCCCCGGGAAATCTTTTTCTACGATAAACGCCGAGATGCCGCGTGTTCCCGCTTCCGGTTTTGTTGAAGCGAACACAATGTATGTATCAGCTTCACCGCCATTGGTAATAAATACTTTCGAACCGTTCAAAACGTAATGGTCGCCGTTCAGAACCGCTTTTGTTTTCAAGCTTCCTGCGTCCGATCCCGCTGAAGGTTCAGTCAAGGCAAACGCCCCTAAGTATTCCCCGGATGCCAGTTTCGGAATGTATTTTTGAATCTGTTCTTCATTGCCGAAGTTCAGGATCGGGTTAGTGCCGACCGAAGTATGCACGGACAAGATCACGCCGATAACAGCGCTGGCTTTTGATAATTCATGAATGGCGATGATATAAGAAGTGAAATCCATTTCAGAACCGCCGTACTTTTCTGGTGCGGTGATTCCCATCAAACCAAGTCCAGCCATCTTCTTCAGGATTTCCCGGGGAAATTCCCCTTCTTCCATCCGTTCAATAAAAGGTGTGATTTCTTCTTTGGCAAAATCACGGACCATGTTCCGCATCATTGACTGTTCTTCTGTAAAACGCAAATCCATTGTGGTGCCTCCCATTTTAACTGTATTCATAGAATCCGCGTCCCGTCTTTTTGCCAAGCCATCCAGCTTTTACATACTGGCGAAGCAGCGGGCTTGGGCGGTATTTGCTGTCGCCAAATCCGTCGTGCAGCACTTCCATAATGTAAAGGCATGTATCAAGTCCGATAAAATCAGCCAATTGGAGCGGCCCCATCGGGTGGTTCATGCCGAGGCGCATGATGTCGTCAATCGCTTCTTTTGTCGCTACGCCTTCTTGAAGCGTGAAGATTGCTTCGTTGATCATCGGCATTAAAATGCGGTTTGAGACAAAGCCTGGGAAATCGTTGCACTCTACCGGTGTTTTCGACAATTTAACTGTCATTTCTTCAACCGTTTTATATACTTCGTCGGTTGTGGCAAGACCGCGGATGATTTCCACCAGTTTCATCACCGGAACCGGGTTCATGAAATGCATGCCGATCACTTGTTCCGGACGGTTCGTGGCTGCTGCAATTTCTGTAATTGGCAGCGAAGATGTGTTCGAAGCCAGGATGGCATGTTTTGGCGCCACTTCGTCCAAGGTTTTAAAAATGCTGTGTTTGATTTCCATATTTTCGACTGCTGCTTCGATGACGATATCTGCGTCATGCGCGTCTTTTAAATCAAGGGAAGAAGAAATACGGCCAAGAACAGCCGTTTTTTCTTCTTCCGTCATGCGCCCTTTTTCCACATTGCGTGACAGGTTTTTCGTGATTGTCGCGATACCGCGATCATATGCTTCTTGTTTCATATCATTCAATTTCACATTAAAGCCGGATTGCGCACAAACTTGTGCAATGCCGGAACCCATTTGTCCGGCTCCGATCACCATTACGTTTTGAATCGCCATTGTCAGTTAGCCTCCTGTTTTGGAACTTCAATCATGATTGCGTCGCCTTGGCCCCCGCCTGAGCAGATGGCTGCGATGCCGATGCCGCCTCCGCGGCGTTTCAATTCATAAGCCAGCGTCAAAATGATGCGGGCTCCGCTCGCGCCGATTGGGTGGCCTAGTGCAACCGAACCGCCGTTTACGTTTACTTTTTCAGCGTCCAGGTTGGCAATTTGAGAACTTGCCAGTGCTACGGCTGCGAACGCTTCGTTGATTTCCACCAAATCGATGTCATCCAGCGTTTTGCCTGTTTTCTTCAGCAATTCGTTAATGACGATTCCCGGCGTTTCCGGGAATCGGTGCGGCTCAATCGCCACTTCGGTATGCGCTAAGATGGTTGCCAATGCAGGTTTGCCTTCTTTTTGCGCCCGTTCTTCGTTCATCAAGACAAGCGCAACAGCGCCGTCGTTGATGCCAGGTGCGTTGCCGGCTGTGATGGTGCCGTCTTTGCCGAATGCCGGTTTTAATTTCGCCAGCGCTTCAATGGTTGAATTCGCACGCGGTGCTTCATCAAAATCGACAGTGATCGGGTCACCTTTTTTCTGTGGGATTTCAATTGCAACGATTTCTTCTGCGAACAACTCTTTCGCTTTGACTGCGCGCTCATGTGAACGGGCAGACCATTCATCCTGTGCTTCGCGTGTCAGACTGAACGCTTCAGCCGTCGAGTTGCCGTAAGTTCCCATGTGAACTTTATCCGGATGGAACGAGCAAGACAATCCGTCATGGACCATCGAGTCAATGATTGGAGCGTCGCCCATACGAAGTCCCCAGCGTGCTTTAGGCATAATGTACGGTGCATTGGACATCGATTCCATACCGCCTGCAACGATGACTTCTTCGTCGCCAAGACGGATGATCTGGTCAGCAAGCGTAATACTGCGCATGCCGGATGCACATACTTTATTGATTGTTTCAGATTTGACGTTATACGGGATTCCTGCTTTTTTCGCTGCCTGGCGTGATGGAATCTGGCCTTGGCCCGCTTGAAGAACATTTCCCATGATGACTTCCTGCACGTCTTCCGGCTGAATGCCTGCGCGGTTCATCGCTTCTTTGATCGCGACACCACCAAGTTCACTTGCGGATAAAGTGCTCAAGTTGCCGCCGAATTTCCCGAATGCTGTACGTGCTCCATCAATAATTACTGTTTTTGCCATGATATTTCTTCCTCCCTTTGTAAACGTTTTCACCTTTGTGTAAAAAAATATGTGGGCCTTTCCTTGCTGCTGATGTGGAATATTGTCTTATCGCAGATAAAGTACTCATGACCGCAGATAAGTTGTTCTGAATCGCAGATAAAACTTTCGGAAAGCAGATAAAATGCTTACTCAAAAAATCGCTGCGCTAGCTTCGATTAAACATTTGCTCCTGCATCACTTCGCTTCGCTCCGTTGCTTCGTCGCAAATCCATACCTAGCATCGCTTAATACTATTGCCTCTGTTTCTGCATCGCTGCGCTGCTTCGAAACATGAAAGAGCGTTGCATCGCTGCGCTAGCTTCGAGAAAGTTACCGACTTTAGAATTAGTGCCGGTAATAACTTTGCGCCTGCATCGCTTCGCTAGCTTCGGCGCAAATCCTAATGGCCGAACCGGTTCGGCCATTAGGATTGACTGAACGCTCGCTCGGTTTTAAATCGAAACAAAAGGGAGCGCTACACTCCCTTTCATTTTCTTGCTTTATGATTCTATCTTATAGAATTTTCTTTCTTTTGGCAATTATTATTGAATCGTTGCCGGTTCTAATTCTGCTGTACGGTTGCCGATAACTGCCATTTCAAGCAATTCAGCGACATCGTATGTGCCGACTTTGTCTTCGACTTCTTTCGCTTTTGTTCCATCTGACAGCATTGTCAGGCAGTACGGGCAGCCGGAAGAAATCATCGTCGGGTTCACTTCAAGTGCCTGTTCGGTACGGGCAACGTTGACACGATGGCCTGCATCTTCTTCCATCCACATCAATCCGCCGCCGGCTCCACAGCACATGCCGTCCTGGCGGTTACGGACCATTTCGACCAATTCAACGCCTTCGATCGCTTTCAGGATTTCACGAGGTGCATCGTAAACGTCGTTGTAGCGGCCGAGGTAGCAGGAATCATGAAACGTAATTTTTTCATTAACCGGGAATTGCGGTTTCAAACGGCCTTCCTGCACCAATTCAAACAGCATTTCAGTATGGTGGTAAACTTCCGCTTTGAATCCGAAATCCGGATACTCGTTTTTAAAGATATTGTATGCGTGCGGATCGATTGTCACGATTTTCTTGACTTCCGCTTTTTCAAATTCTTTGATGTTTGCTGTTGCCAGCTCCTGGAACAGGAATTCGTTTCCTAGGCGGCGCGGTGTGTCTCCGGAGTTCTTTTCTTTATTTCCAAGAATCGCGAATTTCACACCGGCTTCGTTCATCAAGCGCGCGAACGAGATGGCAATTTTTTGTGAACGGCTGTCGAATGAACCCATTGATCCAACCCAGAACAGGAATTCGAATTCTTCGCCGGCTTTGTTCATTTCTTTTACTGTCGGGATGCTGACGTCAGGTGCTGCATCTCTCCAGTTTTCTTTTTCTTTGCGGTTAAGGCCCCATGGATTGCCTTGCTTTTCGATGTTGGTCATCGCACGCTGAGCATCTTTGTCCATTTTCCCTTCCGTCATAACCAAGTAACGGCGAAGGTCGATGATTTTATCAACGTGTTCGTTCATTACCGGACATTGGTCTTCACAGTTGCGGCATGTTGTGCACGCCCAGATTTCTTCTTCTGTGATGACGTCTCCGATCAGGCTCGGGCTGTATAGTTCATCGATGCTGATCCCTTCAGCACCGGCAGCCATCGCCAACTGATTGCCTTTTGTATTGTTGAACGCCATTGCAGGCACCCAAGGTTTTTGGCGGGTCATTACTGCCCCGGTATTCGTTAAATTGTCGCGAAGTTTGGTAATCAAATCCATTGGAGAGAGCATTTTTCCTGTGCCGGTTGCCGGACACATATTGGTGCAGCGCCCACATTCCACACAAGCATAGAAATCGATCATTTGTGACTGGCTGAAATCCGTGATTTTGCCGACGCCGAATGATGGCATGGCGTCTTCATCTTCTTCGTCTTCCATGGCTTCAAAGTTGATCGGCTTTAAGCGGCCGACATGATCCACTCGGTGGAACCATGTATTGACCGGTCCGAAAATCAAGTGCGCGTGCTTCGATTGCGGTACGTACACAAGGAATGTCAATAGGAACAAAAGATGCGCCCACCACATAACGTAGAAAATAGCGGCTGCTGCAGTTGCAGGAAGCCCAGAGAACAATGTGGCAAATACCGATGCGACCGGCTCGGTCCAAGCAGTTTCATGTCCTTGCCAAATCATGCTTGCGCCGTTTCCGACAAGAACGGAAACCATCAAGCCGCCGATGAAAATCAGCACTAAGCCCGATTTCCAGCCGCGCTTCAAACGGACAAGTTTTTCAATATAGCGTCTGTAGAATGCCCAGACGACAGCGACCAAGATCGTCAATGTCACAATTTCCTGGAAGAATGTAAAGGCCGGGTAAAGCGGTCCAAGCGGCAAATGCGCTCCTGGAACCAAGCCTTTGATGATAAAATCAATGGCACTTGCCTGTACCAGCAAGAAACCGTAGAAGAACATCACGTGGATCGTTCCGCTCTTCTTGTCTTTCATTAATTTCTTCTGGCCAAAGACGTTGACCATGACTTTACGAAAACGTTCTTTGAAGTTTTCTTCAAACTCCACTTTCTTGCCGAGCTTTATGAAATCATACCTGGTTTTCAGCAAATACAGAAACAGGTACACTGCATAAAACGTGATTGCAAGAAACAACACCCAGTTTGCTATGAGCAATGGCTCCATTATGATATCCCCCTTATGTTTGTAAATTCCAAAAATTCCTTATACAAAGTCTACGTGACTGTTGAAAGATTGTCGATACTATGTTCTATATTAAATATGAATGAGCATTCAGTCAATAGATAATGTGAAAGGGTTTACAATTTTTTATTATATAGAAGATTGGACTAAAATAAACCTTATAATTGGCGAATGTGCCCATAAAGGGTCGCCGAGTGATCATAGACTCTTATTAAATGCCCATAGATTCGCTCTGAGTGATCATACCGCCACATATCTGCTCATAGAATAAATGTCCGCAAAAAAACACCACTCAACGTGGTGTTCCCGTCTTTAAAAAATATACATATGTACCAAAATGCTGCTTCATCGATTCAACCTGCTCCTGCTGGACGCCAATGAGCACGCAGCTTGCAGGCCCTCCGGAAACTTCCAGGTCGACATCTGCTGATAAAGTCAGCTTCCGTCCAAACAGCCGCTCTGCTTCGTTCGCGATTCCTTTTGAGCCGACTGGCCACACCCGTTCAATGATGCCCTTATTCAGCGCGTCATGGATTTTCCCGAGGTCTGCAAGCTGTTCTGGTTTCTTTAGCACATCCGGACCAACTAGCGGTTTTCCATAAATGAACCATTGCAATCCTTCACACTGAAGTTCTCTCTTTTGCCGTCCAAGCAGCGTTACAGCTATCCCTGATTGCAAAGTCGGCATATTCGTTTCAGAACTTCCGGCAAGCTGCGGCGGTTCGATGCCAATTTCTTCGAATTGTTCCTTGATTCCTTCGACATAGCGGCCCCATTGTGCCTCGCCGCTGAAATTATGCAGTAAGACCACTTCCGGTTCACTTCCGGCTGCCCATTGTTCGAGCAGGGCGACCCGTGCCGCAAATTTGGCAGTCAGTTTATCCGGTGCAGCCACTGCATCCTGCGGTTTTTCTCCAATGGCGGCGGAATTATCCGATGTAATCACCCATTCGCCAAGTTTCAATTCGTGGCGCATTACCAGACCTTCTCTCCGACTTTATTCATAAACGGCAGAATGATGGCCGCTCCTGCCGCATTGATCGACGCGGCTACCAGCAAACCAGGCACCGATGCGTAAAAGAATGCCGGCGACAATAAGAAGTAAAACGGGAGAGCCGCAAGCAGCCCGTTGCACAGCACAAACACCGGCCATTTCAAAATGTCTTTGCCCACCGCATGCAACTTAGCGAAAATCCAGACCGCAGCCCACATTTCAATCGCAATAATGAGATGAAACGGTCCGAGCGGCATTCCGCCGAACAAAGCAGAAATCAAATGGCCAAACGCTGCGACCGTCCCTGCAAGCGGTGCTGACAGGAACAGCACTGCCACCAATGCCGGCAAGGAATCGAGTGCAATCGAAGCGATCCCGAGCGGAATTTTAATCATGCCACCGACCGCAGCTAAGCTGATGAACAAAGCGGCTAATGTCATTTTTCGAGTCGATAACTTAGTCATTCTTCTTCGCCCGTCCGCCGTTCTTGAACACTTTCGCACTGCGTACATATTCGTTGTCCGGAACGCCGACACGGGAATTGGCGACGCGCGCAGCCGCGAATAAATAATCCGACAAACGGTTTAAATAGCGCTGAACAACCACCGGAAAATCTTCTCCAGCTTTGGCCAAAGTCACTGTCTGGCGCTCTGCACGGCGTGTAATCGTGCGGGCGATATGGAGCGTCGCTGCTGCAGGCGAGCCTCCTGGCAAAATAAAGCGTTCCAATAGCGGCGGTTCTTCCATCAAATCGTCAATTCGCGATTCCAGCACTTCAACCGGCTCTTCGGTCATTTTATACTGAGGCTCTTTGCGGACATCCGCCAAATCCCCTCCGCAATCGAATAATTCATTTTGGATGGCTTCCAGGTCTGCCAGCAAATCCGGAAATTTTTCAGGATCGAGCTCCGTCATTGCTTTGCCAATGAACGAATTGACTTCATCGATGGTGCCGTATGCTTCAACGCGCGGTGCATCTTTGTCCGTGCGTGCCCCGATCAAGCTTGTTTGCCCTTTGTCACCGGTTTTTGTGTAAATCTTCATATTCATCCGCTCCTTTGATTGTTTGTGGTATACCGTACCAAATCCGTGTTGCCTGTTCGGCTCTTTTGAAAAGCTCTTGATACAGCCGGCCTATGACGTCGCGCAGTTGCCGTTCCAACGGATCCACCGGAACAATGCCGCGGTTCATATCCGTCAAAATCCACAGCTGCCGGTTGAACGGCTGGTTGGAAACCGCTTCGTCCACCAGATCCCTAATCCTTTGTTCATCCATTCCGTTTTCAAGCTGCGCTTTCACCCATTCCTCAACTCCGGCAACAACAAGAAACGGCGCCGCTTCGTCCGGCAATTCACCTTCCAGCCAGACATGTTCCCGGCTGCCCAACAACTCTTTTACCCATTGGCGTTTGCCATTAAAGGCTCCACCGAATACGATGTGCATGGCGCTCCCTCCTCATATGCTTCCCGGTTCTGCCAAACCAGCGTATAACAATGCCCGTGAAGCGCGGTTTGCTGCCGGAAATTCTGTCCGCTGGCTTTTTTCAATAAGTACCGGATTGGTCCGCCGTGGGTGACAATATAAAACTCATTTCCTTCCGGAAGAGCGAGGATTGCCCGGTCAATGCGCTTTATCATATCAACGAGGCTTTCCCCTCCAGGCGGCGCTAAATCGATTGGATTGTCTATCCAGTCCCGGTAGCGCTGGTCCCTGTTCAGTTCATCATACGTTTTCTTTTCCCATTCACCGAAATGGCATTCCCGAAAATCGGGATCCGCGTGATAATCAGCGTTTGGAAAAAGACGTTCGGCGGTTTGCCGGCAGCGCAGCAAGTCGCTGCCCCACACACTTTCTACGCCAAGGCATCCATTTGCTGAAAAAGGCAGCACCGCTTCATCGGTCCAGCCGATGTATTGCTTCAAGCCATTGCCTCTTGTCGGTGCGTGGCGGATCAGATGAAGAATAAAAGCACTGTCCATAACAGCAGCTCAGCCCCTTCTATATATGCTCCAAACAAGTCGCCGGTCACGCCGCCAAATTGGCGCAGGCACCATTTCCGGTAAAACCAAAGTACGAGCAGGAAACTCAAAAGAATACCAGCAGCCGGCATAAGCCCCGGCCAATAAATCAGTATGCCTGCACTAATCAATAAATACAGGCAAGCCGCAAGCATCAGCCACTTGCCATCTGCACGGTTGCGGAAAAAGGCGCCGAGACCATTGTTTTTAGCACTTTTGGTAGTGCTGAAAAGCAACAGTAGACCTGTTCTCGATAGCGCAGGTATCAGGAGGAGCAAAACAAGCGGCAGTTCGTAAATCAATTCGGCTGCCACAATGATTTTGCCAAGAACTGCGAACAGCAGCACCATTGTTCCGAAAGCCCCAATTCGCGGATCGCCCATGATTTCCAGGCGGCGCTCTCTGTCCTGATAGGAAAAATAAGCATCGCCCACATCGGCAAGGCCGTCCAAATGCAAGCCGCCCGTCGCTGCCGCTAAAAATAAGACGACCAGAAAAGCGGCAAGCAGCGGGCTCGCTTCCGAATAGTCTCTTAAGATAAAAACGATAAACAGAGAAGCGCCGCCCAGCAAGGCTCCCAATACAGGCAAGCTTGCATACATCGCGGTGACATCTTTCTTTTCAAGCGGCAATTCTTTTCTCACCGGTACCACTGAGAAAAATTGAAAAGCTAAGGCGATTCCATTGAAAAGATGCTTCATCATGGCTTCGCCTCCATGAGCTTTTCAACCGCCTGCCAGTTGATATGCTGCTTTACATGCTGCGCCCAACTAGCGTAACGGTCCTTTTCTTCCGAAAAGTTTGGCTCCGGAAGATTTTTCGCTTCCCGTACCGGGGCGAGAAAGGCACGCCGGAATTCCGGCTGATCAAAAAGGCCATGCAGATGTGTGCCAACAATCCTGCCTTGGCAGTATCCTTCGCTGCCTTTTTCATACCGAATCAATGGCGGAAATACGTTTGTGGAACGCCCGGTATGAATCTCATAGCCTTCTACCGGGACATCGGTTTCCTCCAACCGGACCATCCCTTTGCGCCTCTGGACAAATTTTTCTTCTGTAAAATAGGTCTTCATTCCAGGCACTAAGGCTAATCCCCGTTCCGTTTCCGCTTTAAGCCCATCATGGCCAGAAGGGTCCGACAAATATTCCCCGAGCATTTGAAAACCGCCGCATAAACCGACAATCCACGTTTCTTCCGGCAACGCTTTTAACGCTTCTTCAAGCTGTTGGCCTTTCCAATAGCGCAGATCCGCAATGGTGCTTTTCGTTCCTGGAAGAATCATAACGTCCGGTTGGCCGATTTCTTTAACCAGTTCCACCCAGCGGACCGATACATCCGGTTCCTTTAACAAAGCTTCAATATCCGTAAAGTTCGACAGGTAAGGGTGCTTCAAGACAGCAACATCAATCGGACGCCGCGAAAATGTTTTGGCCAATTCACGGACTCCAAGCGAATCTTCCTGTTCAATGCCGTGTTCCGGCATATAGGGAACCACGCCAAGAACCGGAATTCCTGTATACGATTCCAAAAAAGCGACTCCGTCTTCAAAAAGCCGGAGGTCTCCACGGAATTTATTGATTAGCAGCCCTTTTACCCGTTCAGGATGAGGCATCAATGCCAATGTACCGACGATTGAAGCAAAAACGCCGCCGCGTTCAATATCTGCCACCAGAATCACGGGGACGTCTGCGCGCTCAGCAACCGCCATATTCACCAGTTCCCGGTCGTTCAAGTTTACTTCCGCCGGACTGCCCGCGCCTTCGATGACAAGATGGGTGAAGTCTTGCGACAGATTCAAAAGCGCCTGGTCAATCGCCTCCAGACCTTGTTCATAAAAATGCTGGCGGTAATCCATGCCGTCCATAGCGGACAGCTTTTTGCCAAACAGCACGACTTGCGATTTCATATCATTTTCCGGTTTTAACAGAATCGGATTCATATTGACGGTTGCCACAATTCCTGCTGCTTCAGCCTGGACGCCTTGAGCCCGGCCGATTTCTTCTCCCCATACCGTAACGTAAGAGTTGTTCGACATGTTCTGGGATTTGAACGGCGCTACCCGATAGCCCTCTTCAGCCATGATTCGGCAAAAGGCCGTACAGATCATGCTTTTTCCGACATCGGATGAAGTTCCTTGCACCATGATTCCCTGCATTCCTTCACTTCCTTCTGTAAGCCACTCCATTTTCCACTTCATATGCCTGATCGGACCGGGCGACGAGCCAGAGATGAATCCGGCCCAGCCATTGCTGATACGTCCGGCCGCGAATAAAATCATCCAGTACTTCATTCGATACGATGACGAACAGCTCGGACCGGTTCCGGATTTGTTCGATCGTCTTTTGCAAATCCGACCATTTTTGTTCCATGCAGTCTTGCCGGCCCACGCAAGGATTCTCCTGCTCCCAGCCTTCGTATAATTCATTGGCGAGCCAAGTCGTCACACAATCCCACAAAACGACATCTTGTGGAGCGATTTCCGGAACTGCTCGTTCCAGATGGAGCGGCTGTTCGATGGTATGCCAGCCGTGTTCTTTCCGGTCGTCGCGATGGCGCCGTATGCGGTCTTCCATTTCTGCATCGTAAGCCTGGCCGCTGGCGAGATACACTTTTCTCTGGGCAGGCGTTTCACGGACCAGCCCTTCCGCCCAGGCGCTTTTCCCGCTCCTTACCCCGCCGCTGACGAAAATCAGTTGTCCTGCAGCCACTGTGCAATCGCTCCTCTCAGTTCTTCCATCTGATCGGCCGATTTCATGCCAATTCGGAACCACTCGCCGTCCATGCCGCGAAATGATTTCGTGTGGCGGAGCACAATCCCTTTTGCTAACAGTTTATCGAAAAAGCAGTCTGCGTCTTTCTCAGGCGGCAGCCGGAATGCCAGAAAATTCGCCGAAGAATCAGTTGTTTGGCAGCCGTTCCCGTTTAAAAAACGCACCATTTTGCTTCGTTCCGCTACCGCTTCTTTTACGACCTGATCCCGGTAAGATTGTTCTTTAAAACAGCCTGCCCCAATATGGGCTGAAATCGCATTGACGTTCCAGTGGGCAGCGCCTTGCTTCAATTCATCCAGGATTCCCGGTTTCCCGAGTGCATAGCCGAGACGAAGTCCCGGAATGGCGTACATTTTCGTCATCGAGCGGACAATGATGACATGCGGCAAGGATTTCTGCAGTGGAATCAGTGAAAATTCCTCTCCTGCAAAATCGATAAACGCTTCATCGAGCACCAGTTCACAGCCCGCTTTGGCACACGCGTCCGCCATTTCCAACAGTTCCGAACGCGTCAGCAGCCGGCCGGTCGGATTATGCGGATTGCAGATGTATACAGCAGCGCTCTCTTTTGCGGCTTGTGCGACCTGTTCAATTTCAAGGCACCAGCCGTTTGCAGCGGTTAGTTGGATCGCTTTGATTTCCGCTCCTTCCGCTTCCAGTGTTTTGCGGTATTCGGAAAAGGCAGGTTCAATCAAGACGACTTTCTTTCCGCGGTAACGGCGGGCCAGCCAGGTAAAAATCTCCGCTGCTCCGTTTCCCGCAATCACCCGTTCCGGCTCCACTTCATGGTAATTGGCAGCCGCACTTCGGAACGGCTCGCCGTCCGGATCCGGATAAGACCTTATGAGTTTCTGCATGGACTGCCAGCTTTCCCCGATAAACGCGGGCGGTCCGAACGGATGGACATTTTCGCTGAAATCCAAAATTCTTTGGGGCCGTTCCATGCCCATCTTTTTATACAAACGCTGCGGGTTCGCCCCGTGGTCAGGCAAGTTCAAGGATCAGCCCTCCTATAGCAAAAAGAATAAAAAAACAAATTGTTGCAATGTGCATATGGCGAACTGCTTCTTTTATGTGTCGGGCCTGAAGTCCGTATACCGGTGTTCCCATGCGGGCACGCACCGATTGGACTCCTTTGTATGTATTGACACCGCCCAATTGAATGCCCAACTGGACAGCTGTAGCGGCTTCGAGCCAACCGCTGTTCGGGCTCGGGTGCTTTCGTGCATCCCTTGCCCATTCACGGAAACGCTGACGCATGGTCAGCCCTCTTTCGTTGCGTGTTGCCAGCAGGATAACGGCACCTGTTATCCGGCTCGGGATGAAGTTCAACACATCATCCAAGCGCGCCGAGGCAAAGCCGAACTGTGAAAATTCTTCATTTTTATAACCCACCATCGAGTCGCATGTGTTTACGGCCTTATACAGCCAAAGCCCTGGCGCGCCAAGCAGAAAAGCCCAAAACAGCGGCGCCGTGACACCGTCGCTCGTGTTTTCCGAAACCGTTTCCACGACACCGCGGGTAATTTCACTTTCACCCAGATGCGCCGTATCCCGGCCGACGATCCAGGATAATTTTTCTCTTGCCAGGCCCCAGTTTTTATTGACCAAAGGCTGATAGACCTCTTCCGCTGCATCCCGCAGGCTCTTTTGTGCAAGACCAGCTGCGATTAAAACCGTCTCCACAAGAAAACCGAAACTCCAGTGAATGGCAGCGGCTCCTGCAATCAGCAAATAACTTGCCGCGAAAGCGAGTCCGGCAACAATCGCCACAAGACCAAACCCGTTTCGAAAAGCGTGAGGACCGCGATTCCATTTTTTCGTCAATTTTGAAATGAGTGTCCCGAGCCAGCGCACCGGATGCGGCCAATTTGGCGGGTCCCCGATGATGCGGTCGAGGAGCAACCCACAGCCAATGGCCAGAATATGGCTTACCATGATCCTTTTCTCTCCCGGTACAGTTCAATTGCTTCGACTGTACATTCGTAAACGCCACTGCCGATCAGTTTGCCAAGCTCCGTAATCGGACCGGCATACGGCAGGTGCTCCCCTTGCTGGGTCGCAGCAACGAGGATGCTGTCTGTCGATGTCCCTGTGGCCAAAGTGCCGGTCAAGGGATCTGTCACTTGTTCCTCGTGGAGCGCTTTCGTTTTTGCTTCTGTGGCCGTGATCATCGCCTGGATAAACGCTTCATCCGACAAATTGCCGTTGACCATAATCCAAGTATTGATGGTCCCAACCCGAACCTCGCGTTCAAGCGCTTTGGAAACGTCCACCGCATTTCCAACTCCGGCCGTTACGGCAATGACAACCGAACCAAACGGCGCTTTGTATTCTTTTACAATGGCATCCTCGGTCCGGACGGCTGTCATCATGCCGACCGTATCGGTCGTTTTAAATCCGAGCTCTTCAATAAATCCCGACATTTCAATGAAGCTATTATCGATATTGTAAGTCATATCGACATGGCGATTGATAAAGGTGCGGAACCATCCCGCCCCTGCATTGATTACCGCCGAAGAAACGGTCTTTAGCGGCACCGCGCTTTGAAACAGCACCATTTGAGGCGATACGACAAAATCACTGGCGCGTATCATTGTTTCTGCCACTTGTCGGCGGACGGACGGCAGCAGAGTCACTTGAGGCTTCGGCAATTCCGGGTGCGGGTAGTTGCTGATGCGCGTCTGGTAAACCGCTTCAATGTCCTCTTCCCGTACCACTTCATGCGGCTCGCCCATCCGGACAATGCGCCCTTCATCGAGCAGCAGCAACTGATCGCAGTAAATGGAAGCGATGTTGATGTCATGGAAGATCGAGACGATCGTCAGCTCTTTTTCAATCGCCTGCTTTTTGATGGTATCCAGCAATTCCTTCTGGTGATTGATGTCCAAATGATTGGTCGGTTCATCCAGCAGGAGGATTTTTGCATTTTGTGCCAAGGCTTGCGCGACAAACACGCGCTGCTGTTCCCCGCCGGACAATTGGTCAATCAGCGTATTTTCGTAATGGGTAATATTCATTAAGCGCATTGCTTCTAGAACCGCCTGTTCGTCTTCATCCGACCAGGAGGAAAACCAGCCGCTTTGGTGCGGATAGCGTCCAAGCGATACCGTTTCACGCACGGTATGCGAAAAAGCATGGGCATGAAGCTGCGGCAGCACCGCCATTTGCTTGGCCAGTTCCTTCGCGCCAAAGTCCGCAAGCGATTTGCCTTCGATTTCAATCTTGCCGCCCCTTGCCGGCAAGATGCCGCTCATCAATTTCATCAATGTGGACTTTCCGCTGCCGTTTGGCCCTAAAATGCCAAGAATCGACCCTTTTTCCACTTGGAATGAAATATTATTGACGATGTCTTTTTCTCCATAGCCGCCAACCAGTTCTGTAATTTTGAGCATGTTATTTCCCTCCTTTGCGCTGCCGGAAAAAGATGAATGCAAAGACCGGTGCTCCGATAAACGCAGTGATGACGCCGATCGGCAATTCTGTCGGCGAAATGATGGTGCGCGATACCAAATCGCAGACGATCAATAAGGCTGCCCCATTGATAAAGGACAATGGCAATACGTGGCGGTGGTCCGAGCCCCAAACGAGGCGTGTCATATGCGGCACGACCAAACCGACAAAGCCGATCGTACCGGAAACAGCCACTGCCGAACCGGTCAGGACAGAGCCGCTGATTAAAATCATCAGTTTGCTCTTTTTCACATCGACCCCTAAATGCTGGGCGCGTTCTTCCCCGAACAGCATGGCATTCAATTCACGACGTTGAAGCCACAATAGAAACGAGCCGATCAGCATAAACGGCAGGGACATCTGGACATAAGGCCAACCCCGCATCGAGACGCTGCCAAGCAGCCAGCCGATGATTTGGCGCAGCTCTTCTCCCGTCAATGCAATCATCAACGAGATGACCGAACCGAGAAAAGAGCTGAAAATGATTCCCGTCAAGATGACCGTTTCCATTTTCATCGAACGGTCGACCAATTTCGCGAATGACATGACCGCAAACATGGTCGCCAAAGCGCCAAGCATACTCATGACAGGCAATGTATAGTTTCCTAAAAACGGGACTGAAATGCCGAAAAAGAGCGTCATGACAGCGCCGACTGAGGCGCCGGATGACACTCCTAAAGTGTAGGGATCGGCCAATGGGTTTTTCAGCAAGCCCTGGAAAGCCGCTCCGGCAATCGCCAGCGAGGCTCCCACGAGGCCAGCCAAAACCACGCGAGGCATTCGGATGTTCCATAAAATATTGGCTGCTGTTTCATCCGATTTCGGATTCCACAGCACTTCCGGTGAAATCGTCACTGTTCCGACCGTCACTCCCAGCAGTACAGCCCCTCCCAAAAGGATGAAAGAGACAATGTACGCAAGGCTGTTTTTATTCACTGAAGACCTCCGGGTAAATCGCTTGCGCCATTTCCATCAAGCCTTCTGTCAATCTCGGGCCGGAACGGGTAACTTTATCAGAATCTACATTGTATACTGCATCTTCTTTAACAGCAGTCACTTCCGCAAATCCGTTGCGGGCTTTGATTTTTTCTACCGCATCCGGGACATAAGCGCCTTCTGTCGAAATGATGACGTCGGGGTTTTTCTCAACAATGGCTTCCGGGTCCATGCTGATCCAGCCTTCCAATTCCCCTGCCGTATTTTCAGCGTTGAGGATATCCAGCATTTCGTCCATGAACGTGCCGCTTCCGGTTGTATAAATTTCCGGGCTGCTTCCCACTTCGACGAATACTTTTTTCGGTTCTGTAATCGTATTTGCCTGTTCTTCGATTTCATCCACTTGGGCTTCCATTTCCGATACAAGGGCATCTGCTTCTTCCATGGCACCGGTTGCCTGTCCAATGACGGTCATTGTTTCATATACTTCATCGAAACTTTGTGCCTCTGAAACCACGTAGACCGCAAGGCCAGCATCACGCAATTGCTGAATTCCTGCTTCACCGACACCTAGGCCGCTTTCATGGGCCAACACCAAGTCTGGCTGCAGGCTGATGATTTTTTCAACATTGAATTCCTGTCCACCGATTTTCTCAACACTTGCCGCTTCTTCCGGATAATTATCAAAATCGGATACACCAACAATCTTTTCGCCCAAGCCAAGCTCATAAGCGATTTCTGTATTGGATGGCACCATCGAAACGACGGCTTCCGGTTCCGCTTCGATGACCACTTCTTCTCCCGTTGCATCCGTCATGGTTACCGGGAATTCCACTTCCGCAACTTCTTTTGGCGTGTCTACCGGCGTTTCTTCGGTTTCCCCAGTCGGTGCTTCTTGATCTCCGCATCCGGCGAGCAGCATAGCTGCCAATCCTGCACTTGCCCCAAACTTCCAGAACTTCTTCATGATGTATTCCTCCAATTGTGTAATTGTAAAAAAAGAAAAGACCTCCCGCTAAGCTGCGGGAGGTCTAAAAGGACGACATAAAAAGCGTATGCATCCAAGCCGGTCCTCGCAGGCTTAATGGGCGTTGTCTGTCATAAAGGCAGGTCTCCTGGCTTGTGATCATGGCGAACTGCACCTTCCCAAAGCGTTGCTTCAGTGGCCGTTTGCAGATTGCTCTCACATACAGTGGCGGGACCGCGCCGGAATCGAACCGGCTTCCCTTTTAACTCATGTTCTTAGACATAAGCACCTTCATGAATAAAGTATTCAGTTAATTAATACTATTATACACCAAAACTTTTGGTGTATCCTACATTTTGTCAGGAGCCGAAACCCCTACAAGTCTTAAGGCATTCGCCAAAGTCGTTTTAACGCCTGTAATCAAGGCAAGGCGTGCGCCTGTCAGTTCTGCATTGGATGCATCCAGTACTTTGTTGGCGTTATAGAAACTATGGAAATGTGCCGCCAATTCATGGATATACGTTGTGATGCGGTGAGGTGCACGCTGTTTTGCAGCATCTGCCACCACTTGCGGGAAATCACCGATTTTCTTCAACACATCGATTTCTTTTTCAGAAGTCAGCAGCTCCAGGTGATCTGTTGATGCTGTCAGCCCTTGTTCTTCTCCCTGGCGCAGGATCGAGCAGATGCGGGCATGCGCATACTGTGAATAGTAAACCGGGTTTTCATTGGACTGCGATACGGCAAGATCCAAATCAAAGTCCATATGTGTATCGCCTGAACGCATCGCAAAGAAATAACGCACGGCATCAAGGCCGACCAATTCGACCAATTCACGCATCGTCACCGCTTTACCGGTACGTTTGCTCATCTTCATTTTTTCGCCGTCTTTGTACAATTGAACCATTTGGATGATGCTGACTTCAAGCGTATCGCGGTCATAGCCAAGCGCTTCGATTGCCGCTTTCATGCGCGGGATATAGCCGTGGTGGTCAGCTCCCCAGATATTGATCAATTTGTCGAAGCCGCGGGACAGCTTGTCTTCATGGTAGGCAATGTCCGGCAGCAAGTATGTGTAGGAACCGTCATTTTTGATCAAGACGCGGTCTTTGTCGTCGCCGAATGTTGTCGAACGGAACCATGTTGCGCCGTCTTCTTCAAAAATATGGCCGTTCTCGCGAAGTTTCGCCAATGCCACGTCAATCTCGCCTTTTTCGTATAAGGAAGTCTCTGAGAACCAGACGTCGAACTCAACGCGGAAATCCGCCAAGTCTTTTTGCAGCTTCGCGAGTTCCACTTTTAAGCCATGCTTGCGGAATGCATCGAAACGCTCTTCTTTTGTCATATGGGCAAATTTATCGCCATGCTCTTTTACTAATTCTTCCGCGATGTCTTTGATGTCCTGGCCGCGGTAGCCGTCTTCCGGCATGTTCAATTCTTGTCCAAGCGCTTCGAAATAACGGGCTTCGATGGACAGCGCCAAATTGTTGATCTGGTTTCCGGCATCGTTGATGTAGTATTCGCGCGATACATCGTATCCGGCAAGATCCAATAAGTTGCATAGCGAATCGCCGACGGACGAACCGCGGGCATGGCCAAGGTGCAAATCGCCTGTAGGGTTAGCCGATACGAATTCCACTTGGATGCGTTCGCCGCCACCGGAATTGGTGCGGCCATAATCTTCTTTTTGCTCCAGGACGGTTTTTACAACATCCAATAAGTAATCTTTTTTGATCGTAATGTTGATAAATCCAGGTCCGGCAATGTCGACCGTTTGGATGTTCGCTGAATCTTTGTCAATGTTCCCAACAATCGCTTCCGCAATCGCGCGCGGCGCTTTTTTCGCCACTCGCGTCAATTGCATCGCAATGTTTGTCGCGTAATCGCCGTTCGCTTTATCTCTAGGCGACTCCAGGTGAACTTCAATCGGTTCCGGCGACAGCTCCGCTTTTTGAACCGCTTCGCTGATGGCCATCTTAATGTCGTGCTGCACTTTTTCTACTGCATTCATTGGTTTCCCTCCAAAAATTGAATTTCCATTTCGTATTCTCCGACATGAGCGGACCCCATCGCCAAGTCGTACCGGACTTTAAAGCGTGTATCGCTGATCGACAGCTCATGAGCTTTTGTCGTCAGCATAAAGGAACCTTGCTCATTCGTTAAGTTTCCCGTTTGCTCTTTATGTAATAAAAACGGTAGCCGCATCTGCAGGCCGCCGCTTCTCATGATGACTGCTTCGTTTTCGCTGATTTTCACCGTGGTCCGAATCGACAGTTCTTCCAACTGTTCTTCGTATTGCAAGTAGCGCCGGTTATTTTTCACCGTCAGCGTGCCCTGTGACCACAATTCCATCTGCTGATCTTCCACGTCCGGCTGGCGGATGATCGTCGTAAGCTTAATATTCACCGCTTTTTGCATGCCGCCGCCTCCTTTATGTAATAGCCTTTTCATTATAGCCCGATTTGCTGTTCTATTTCAATCACGTTTGCCCTTCAGTTTTTAGGCCATGAAATAAAAAACCACTCAGATGAGTGGTTTTCAATCGGTGCTTCTCCGATCGGCTACTGCGGATCATCGAATATAGGTTTTGACAAATGAAGGGCGCGGGAAAATGTTCGGCTTTTTGTCGATGCCTTCTGAAGTGCCGCGTTTCGCATGCGCATGGTTATAAGCCTGGGACTCTTGCCAATCGGTAAACGATTTTTCGTCTTTCCATAGGGTCAGGATGATGTACGTATCCGAATTGACGGGGCGCAAGACGCGGATGGCTGCGAAGCCCGGCTCTTTTTCCACCATGCCGGCCCGGTTTTGAAAGCGCGACTCAAACAGCCCGCGTCCTTCTTCCGTCACCGGAATGTTGTTGAATACTGCGTAAAAGCCGTCGTTGATGTCGCCGACTGCGTTCAATACTTGGTAGGCTTCAAACCCCTGCGGAGCCGCTCCGCCTTCGGATTCAAAAAGTACGGTCGATTCTTCGCCGTCCACCAAATAAATCAGCCGCGCATTTGGCGTCGCTGCGAGAAGCGCTACGCCTTGGTCGCGCTGGCCTGTCCATTTATACAATTCCATTGTCAGCACCTCTTCCAGATTAATAGTCTTTTTTATCTTACCGTTTTTCAATGAAAGATTCTATTTTGGGAGGTTTGTGGCAGCTTTTTGTTGACTTACGAGTAGCCAGAGCGGTTTTACGAGCGAGCAAGCCGGCTTTACGAGCGACTTTCTTATTCTAATGAGCAACTTTCAGGATTTTACGAGCAACTAGAACTCTTTTATGATCAACTAAGCTTTTTCACAGAAAAAAACCGGCCTCGAAAATTCCAGGCCGGCTTGATTATGTGCGGATGGCATCAGCCTCCTCCGCTTTTCTTATTGTCCAGCTTCGGCGGCTAGCTCCTCGGGTCGTAAGCCACTTCGGCTGTGCGGCTGAAAACATGCCGCTTCGCCAAATCGTCTTACGCCGGTCGGAGCTGACCAGCCACCTCCGCTTTTCTTACTGTCTAGCTCCAGCACCTAGTCCCTCGAGGCGCTTCGGCCTTCCTGCAAATGGCAAAGGACGCCATTTACTGTAAGTCCTCCAGCGCTTATCGGGACTGGACAGGTGCTTCCGCTTTTCTTATTTAACCCATCCAAGAATCATTTCACGGATGAGTTTGCTTGCGGTGTTGGCTGTCTGGTCGGAATGGTCATAGACCGGTGCCAGTTCTACAAGATCAAATCCGACAACGTTCACGCCGGAAGCTGCAATGGCGTGGATCGATGCCAATAGTTCGCGTGACGTGATGCCGCCTGCGTCGACTGTTCCAGTGCCTGGCGCATGCGCCGGGTCCAAGACGTCCATATCGATCGTGACATAGACGTTGCGGCCTTCAAGCGTCGGCAGCACTTCTTTCAACGGCTCGAGCACTTCGAATTTCGAGATGTGCATGCCTTGCTCTTTCGCCCATTCGAATTCTTCTTTCATGCCGGAACGGATGCCGAACGAGTAAACGTTTGTCGGTCCGATATGGTCCGCGATTTTACGGATCGGCGTGGAATGCGAATATTCTTCGCCTTCGTAGTTTTCGCGAAGATCGGTATGGGCATCAAAATGGATGATCGCCAAATCGTCGTATTTGCTCGCAACGGCTTTCATGACCGGCAGGGACACCAAGTGCTCGCCGCCCATGCCCATCGGGATTTTATTGTCCGCTAAAAGTGTGTGGACATAGGTCTCGATTTCAAGCAGCGATTTTTCCGGGTTGCCGAACGGCAACGGAATGTCGCCTGCGTCGAAGAATTTTACATCTTCCAGTTCGCGGTCAAGGTACGGGCTGTATTCTTCCAGGCCGATTGACACTTCACGGATTTTGTTCGGGCCGAAACGGGAGCCCGGACGGTAGCTGACCGTCCAGTCCATCGGCATGCCGTAAAGGACCGCTTTCGATTCTTCATAGTTCGGGTGGCTTTTGATAAATACTTTTCCTGAATACGTTTCGTCAAAGCGCATCTTATTCGCCTGCCAGATCTTTCACGAATTTCGGCAATACGAATGCCGCATTGTGCAATTCTTTTGTGTAGTACTTCGTTTCGATGTCGTGGAAACGCTCAGCCGGCACTTCCAGCGGGTTGTATTTTTTCGAACCGATCGTGAATGCCCAAAGGCCTGAGGGATAAGTCGGGATGTTCGCCAAGTACAATTTTGTAATCGGGAAGATTTCCTTTACGTCTTTTTGCACTTGCTCGATTAAATCGGCTTTAAACCAAGGGTTGTCCGACTGTGCAACAAAAATGCCGTCTTCTTTCAAAGCTTTTGAAATTCCAGCATAGAAGCCTTTCGTGAACAAGTTCACTGCCGGGCCAACCGGTTCCGTGGAATCCACCATGATGACGTCGTATTTGTTCTCGGATTCTGCGATGTGCATGAATCCGTCCCCAACGATGACGTCAACGCGTGAATCTTCAAGACCCGATGCGATTGAAGGCAAGAATTTTTTCGAGTACTCGATCACTTTGCCGTCAATGTCGACAAGCGTCGCTTTTTTAACAGATGGGTGCTTCAGCACTTCGCGGATAACTCCGCCGTCTCCGCCCCCGACAACCAGAACGTTCTCTGGGTTTGGATGAGTGAACAATGGAACGTGCGCCACCATTTCGTGATAAACGAATTCGTCTTTTTCAGACGTCATGACCATGCCGTCAAGGAATAGCATATTGCCCCATTCAGCCGTTTCTGCCATCTCCAAGTATTGGAAATCCGTTTGCTCGGTGTGAAGCGTTTTATTGATTTTCATCGTAATCCCGAAGTTCTCGGTTTGTTTTTCTGTATACCAAATTCCTGCCATCTATAATCAAACTCCTTTTCAGTCAAATTAAAACTACTTAAAAAAGTATAATTCTTTTCAACAAAAGTGCAATAAGTTTTTGTCCCGCTTTAACGGTCCGTATAACTTCCGCTTTTCCGAGCGGAAGATTACGGTCCGTAAAAGCCCGACTGGATCAACTAACAATCAGGGAGGCAAGGCCCCCTGATTGAGTTTCTCTTTGCACAGTCCTCTTTACCCGCTGCGCCTGCCAATATGCGCAAAATAAAAAGGTTTTCTGCGGAGAGAATGCATCTCTTCACAGAAAACCTTTTTAAGCCTGATGGCACGGAGAAAGAGACATGAGGCATTGGGCTTGGGTTTGTCGCAATGGCTCACGGCACTTGTCCGCTTCACAGGTGTCCTAGCTTTCTATTTAAAAGCTGTAACTATAGTTTACTGCGTTTATTGGCCGACTTCAACCGCCGAACAGAAGCAATCCAAAATGTCACAATTCGTACATTAAATTGGATTTTTTATACAGTCAACTCTTGACGAAGCTTTGGTTCGCTGCGTTCCCACATTTCAGCGTTGTGCGTTTTCAAATATTCCGCCAGCACTCGCTTCGAAGAATCGTCCATTCCTTCAACGATAATTTTGCGTTTCATCGATTTGTCCATCAAATTGACATGCTCCGCCAAAATCTTATAGCCTCGACGCTTTTCCCGGTTCACGACCATTTCACAAGCTGTGACGCCTGCATAGTAAGGTCCGGCCGGGTTGAAATCGATGGTGATCCAGACCAGCCAATACGGTTTGCCGCCCGCTGAGTCTTCGCGGTTCGTCGTAAACTTGATGCCTTTCTCGACCTGGCTGCGCGCATGCATGGCACCAATGTCAATAAATGCCGATTGTTCTTCGATGTCAATGAAAAGCGGGGATACGTTTTCAAGCGACAGGGATCCGATGCCATAGCCTTTGTGGCCGTCTGTCGGGTCGTTTTTTATAATAGTGAATCCTACTTTTTGTTTTGGTTTTTCTTCATTAGCCATGTGTACATTCCCTCCGTTCTGATATGATTGAGATATCTTCATCAAGGCTTATAAGATATTGTGCTGGATATTCCGCAAAACAGCTTCGCTTTCCCGCGGGAGTCTCCGCTGTTTTACTCCATATCTACAATACACTTCATTTAAGCCTAATTAAAAAAAGGAGCTGTATCTATTATGCCATACGTAACTGTCAAAATGCTCGAAGGGCGCACGGAAGATCAAAAACGCGCTTTAGTTGAGAAAGTCAGCGCCGTTGTTTCAGAAACAACCGGAGCACCGATCGAAAACGTCACGGTCTTTATCGAAGATATGAAAAAAACCGACTACGGCGTTAAAGGCAAATTATTTACAGATATCTAAAGAAAAGCGGATGAGCCCGTTCTGCAACTGGCTCTCTAAAAACTAAACAAAAACTCCCATCAAGGGAGTTTTTTCATTTGGCCCAATTCGTCAATAAAACCGAACGCCTCTTCAATTTCTTCTGCCGTGAAATTCAGCTTTGCTTTGACGACATGCAATTTTTCGATTTGTTCTGCGCGCTCCAAATGGTCGAAGTATAAAAGCGTCGATGTCAATTCCAAAAAGCGGCTGCTTTTTTCATTTAATTTTGCAGCGATTTCCGGGTTGTCGATCACCGATTCTTTCAAGGTGCCGCGGAAGTCTTTCCCTTCCTGGGTCACATTGTATTTATAGCGGACGTACGATCCTTTGTCTTCGAGTTCTTCGGATAAAAATCCCATATCGCATAATTCCTCAATGCGGGCCGTCAATTCTTCCGAGTAAGGGCCGTAAATGTGGAATTCGTACTTTTCCTGAAACGGCACCCCCATCTTCTTTAAGATGAAAATCATTTTTTGCAATTTCTTCCGTCCGGTGATCCCGTCCGCCGTGGCAATAAAATCCACGATTTTTGCGTGCTCCTGAAGCAACTAGACCCCTCCTTTTCTAAGCAATTCCAGTATTTTCTGTTTGGATGCTTTCTTTTTGCCATCTATTAATAATTCCGCAGGGAAGTACAATTTGTAATCGGTTCTTCGTTTTCCAGAAATCGCATCCACGATCTGCGACTGCCGGGACAATTCTTTGATTTCCCCTGAAGGCATCAGCAAATGGATCGGCAAACGTTCTTCTTCCTCGCCGGGGCGATAGAAATCGTACGGCAAATCGGACGTCGAGTCGTCAATCAAGTAATATTCCGGATCGATGCCCGCTTCCCGGAACAGCTGGGCAAGCTCCCCAAGTTTCCGGTAATCTTTGCCGGGATCAAAATCGACGTATTGGAACAGCCGGCGATTGACAAAGCGGTCGCTCAAATCTGACAGAATCGGATCGCGTTCCGTCATCCACAGCTGAAAGTATGTCATCAAGACGCCTTCATCGAGCGCCAAATAATCCTTCAATGTAAATGAACGGTCGAAAAACGCCATGAAATGAGTGGGCGGCTGCTTGAATTTATAGCCGTTTTCACTCAGCTCTTTGGCTCGCTGCAAAATCTTCCGCAAAATCACTTCCGCACTCCGTGCGACCGGGTGGAAATACACTTGCCAGTACATCTGGTAGCGGCTCATGATGTAATCTTCGACGGCGTGCATGCCGCTGGACTTGATGACCACCTGGTCGTCCACCGGGCGCATGACACGAAGAATCCGCTCCATATCAAAATGGCCGTACGAAACCCCCGTATAATAAGCATCCCGCTGCAAGTAATCCATGCGGTCTGCATCGATCTGGCTCGATATTAAGGAAACAACCTGTTTGTTGGCATAAGTTTTGGCAATGACTTCTGCCACTTTTTCCGGGAAGTCCGCGCCGACTTTCAGCAGGATCCCGTTGACTTCCGTATCCCCCAGCAAGATCTCCCGGGTAAATTCCTCATGGTCGACATGGAACACTTTTTCGAACGAATGCGAAAAAGGGCCATGGCCCAGATCATGAAGAAGCGCAGCGCATAACACAACGAGCCGTTCGTCTTCATCCCATTCCGGACGGCCATG
The DNA here is from genome assembly GCF_020071995.1 of Planococcus chinensis. Taxonomy (GTDB): domain Bacteria; phylum Bacillota; class Bacilli; order Bacillales_A; family Planococcaceae; genus Planococcus; species Planococcus chinensis_A. Next base: position 198,176 of record NZ_JABWTK010000007.1, read on the forward strand.
AAAGATATCGTCTGAAATTCTTCGGACGATTTCATAAACCCCCAGTGAATGGCTAAAGCGGCTGTGCTCGGCTCCGTGGAATACCAAATAGGAGGTGCCAAGCTGCTTGATGCGCCGAAGACGCTGGAATTCACGGGAATTTACCAGGTCCCAAATCACTTGGTCGCGCACGTGTATGTATCGGTGAACCGGATCTTTGAAAACTTTTTCTTCAGCTAATTTTTGTGTTGCATAGCTCACAGGCGCACCTCCATTTTTTCTGCGTAACCAGTATTCTACACCTTCCGGAACCTTTCATTCAAGAGGTCCCCGGAAGCATTTTTTGGTTGCGTTCGACGACGCGGTTAAGATAAAAAGCGTAAAGCTCCGTCTCCTCAGCGGTGAGCGGCTGCGGAATCGGTGCGCCGATCAATTCGTACAAATTCAGCACAACTTCCGGGACCGTGATTTCTTTGCCGAGCAATTCGCTGAGCGACGCCATCACTTCCGGTTCGATTTCCGGATAGGCGAATTTCGTTTCTTCTCCGCCGATTCCTTTTTCGTAGAAATTGCGGATCAATTCCGCCCGTTCTGCGCCGGATCCTTCGACGCACAGGTACACCTGAACTGCAATGCCTTTGCGAATGCGGCGCTGAGAAATGCCGGCGAATTTTTTTCCGCCGATGCTTAAGTCGTAGGAACCCGGGCAATAAGAGCCGACGATTTCATAGGCATCAATCGACGCTTCCGGGAACAGCGCCTGCACCAGTTCCAGCATCATGTCGTAGCCGGCCGGAATGTCGATGGCGCTTTCTTTTTCTGACACCACCAAGGAAATGTTCAGCACCCCGGCGTCCAGCACGACAGCGAGGCCGCCGGAATTCCGCACAATCGGGTGGTATCCTTGTGATTGTAAATATTCCATACCCGCTTCGACATGCGGCAAACGGTGGTCCTGGATTCCGAGCACGACCGTGTCGTCATGGACCCACGTCCGTACCGTCGCCGGGCTTTTGCCGGACCCGACCAGTTCGCACAGCGTGTCATCTGCAGCGAATGATTCCAGTGCGGAACGATTTTTTGCGCTCAAGGACTGATCCCAGAAACGCCAAATTGGTTGTTGTGTAAATAAAGTCATGTTCAATTCTCCTCACGGGCTTTTTGCATACCTTTAGTTTACCCGACTCCCGCCCCCCTGAAAAGGCGCGGCAGCGGTGGCAAATTGGTGACAGCCATTTGTTTTACAGGAACTTGCAGGGCCAATGTGATAAACTGATTCTGTGAGATTCAGATCAAAGGAGTGTTTGAATAATGAATGAAGCTGCAATTACATTAGACGGCTGGTACGTCCTGCATGATTTCCGGTCCATGGACTGGGTATCGTGGAAAATGCTGACGGATGAAGAACGCCAATTCGCAATCGACGAATTCCAGGCATTTATGGACCGAGTGAACCAAGCTGATGAAAATAAAACAGGTGCACACGCATTGTACTCAATCGTTGGCCAAAAAGCCGACTTGATGCTGATGTTGCTTCGCGAAACGATGGACGAATTGCGCGAGCTTGAAACGGAATACAATAAGCTGACATTGATCGCTTATACGGTTCCCACGTATTCGTATGTATCGGTTGTCGAACTTTCCAACTACCTGGCTGGAAAATCAGACGAAGATCCATACCAGAACCCGCATGTCCGTGCACGCTTGTACCCTGAACTTCAGCGTTCACAGTACATCTGCTTCTACCCGATGGACAAACGCCGCGAAGGCGATGACAACTGGTACATGCTGCCAATGGACACACGCAAAGAATTGATGCTGTCCCACGGCAAAATCGGCCGCAGCTACGCCGGCAAAGTAAAACAGATCATTTCCGGTTCTGTCGGCTTTGACGACTACGAATGGGGCGTTACTTTGTTCGCAGACGACGTTCTCCAGTTCAAAAAATTGATCTACGAAATGCGCTTTGACGAAGTCAGCGCACGCTATGCGGAATTCGGTTCTTTCTACGTCGGCACACGCCTGGACGCAGAACGTACAGCTAAATTCCTGGAAGTATAAGATGCAAAAACCGCCCTCGGGCGGTTTTTTTCATTTATAGGCGGGTTTATTTTCTGGAGCGGCAGATTTACTGTCCGCTTGAGGGTAAATACTGTCCCTGTTCCCGATTTACTGTCCAGGACGAAAATTCCGGCCACTTGCTGGCTTTTGGATTGGTGTACCTCTTACCTTATAGTTTTCAGAATTCTGACATAATTATCCTTCACCCCTCCTCCTTCTAAACGGTATACTAAAAGAAAAACGGGGTGTTTGTATGTTCGTAATGCGCCAGACAAACTTTGCTAAATGGGCCCTTGCCCTGCTCCTGCTCGTATTGACCAGCAATTTCCTGTTGTACCGTTCGCCGCTTTCCGCATTCGTGATTCCGGAAGACACTTTCTGGGTGGTTGCCGGTTCGCTTGTTGATTTCGCTTTTGTCGCGCCGCTTTTAATGCTCGCCGCTTTCCGCTTATCAATCAAACACTTTCTCGCATTCGTTGCCGGAGGATTTGTGCTCGCCCGCTTCGTCATCCCCTCCCTTTATTTTGAACCGTTCACCACCTTGTTCTACATAGGCATTGGACTGGAAGCCTTGGTTTTATTGGCCGAGATCGCGTTCCTTGTTCTGCTCCTTTATCATGCACCGGCCATTGTCCGCACAATTAGAAGCCAGCCGGAAAGCCCGCTGTTTGCTTTGTTGCCGACCGCTTATGCGCGAATGAAACCAAATCCGCTTATTACGGTCATCTTATCCGAATCGCTCATCTTCTATTACGCGTTCTGTTCCTGGAAAAAGAAGCCGGCAGAAGGGACGAATCTGATTTCGCTCCATAAAAATTCGAGCGCCATCGCATTTTACATTATGCTGATTCATGCAATTGTCATCGAAACCATCGGCATCCACTGGTGGCTGCATGACAAATCGCCCATGCTCTCGATTGTGCTGCTGATCCTGAACGTCTATTCTGTCGTCTACTTCCTCGGTGAAATTCAGGCGATGCGATTGAACCCGCTGAAAGTAAGCGATGGCAAAATGTATCTTTCGTTAGGCTTAAGCAAACGGATGGAAGTTCCTCTCGATGCGATTGAAGCCATTCATTGGGGTGGAAAAGCGAATAAAGAAACACTTGCCTTTATCGCCCAGGACTTCGTCGAACCCGAACCGCAAGTCATTCTGGAATTCAAGGAGCCGCAGAAAGCGGTCCTCTTCTTCGGACGCACGAAGCACGTATCCAGCATCGCCCTCACTGTGGATGAACCAGCTAAATTGAAAGAGCTGCTCCAACAGCCTAGCTTGCTATTTCCCGGGAAATAAAAAAGGCCTTCGCCGAAGCGAAGGCCTTTCATATTTTATAAAGCTTTTGAAGCTGCGACGATCAACATGATCCAGCCTACGATAAAAGCCACTCCGCCGATTGGCGTAATAGCACCTAAAATTGAGATGCCTGTCAAACTTAATACATACAGGCTGCCTGAGAAAATAATGATTCCGGCAAGCATTAAATAGCCTGCCCATGACAAGGAACTAAGTGTACCGATCAACGAAGAACTCATTAGAATGCCCACAACCATCAATCCGACTGCGTGGAACATTTGATACTGTACAGCTGTTTGCCATGTGTCCAAATATTTATCTGCGACGCGCCCTTCAAGCAAATGCGCGCCAAAAGCGCCGAAAGCTACGGATAGCAGCGCATTAATCGCTCCGGCTATCAAGAAAAACTTCATTTGTATTCCTCTTTCCGATTAAAATTCAAACAGTGAATCACCGTTTGCGCCGTCTTCTTCCTGCAGTTTGCTGGCAGAAGAAACGGGCTGTACCTGTGGGGAGGCGAGCGGAATGGCACGCGGTTTAGTATCCATCGGCGATTGGTCATCTTCCAATAAAAGATCACACAATGCCCGGACCGCTGCAATCGACTCGCGTACTTTCGCCGGATCGCCTTTACGCGCCTGTGCGGTATGCTTTTCGATTTCACGCAAAATGCGCTGTGCATCGATTGCCATGAAAAATCCCCCTTTCCGTTTACATTCTTCCCTATTTTAGCACGCTTGGAGCCGAGCGTCAGTCCAAACAGAAATCTATCGGCTCCCCGCCGCGTGCTTGTAACAGTTCGTTCACTTTTGAATACGGCTTGCTCCCGAAAAAGCCGCGGCTCGCGCTCAGTGGACTCGGATGAGCAGCTTCTATGATCGAATGGCGCTCTAAATCAATCAGTGGCTTTTTCTTTTGCGCCGGTCGGCCCCATAACACAAAAATAACCGGCTCTTCACGTTCCGACAGCTTGCGGATGACTTCATCGGTGAATGTTTCCCAGCCTTGATTGCGGTGGGAATTGGCTTCGCCTGCTCTAACGGTCAAAACAGTGTTGAGCATCAGCACGCCTTGGTCCGCCCATTTCGTCAAAGTTCCGTCTTTCGGTTTTTCACAGCCAATATCTTCTTTCAATTCCTTGAACATATTGCGCAGGCTCGGCGGATGCATGACACCGGGCTGAACGGAAAAGCTGAGTCCGTGTGCCTGCCCGGGTCCGTGATAAGGATCCTGGCCTAAAATGACAACTTTCACTTCGCTGTAAGGGGTGTGCTTGAATGCATTCCAGATATTTTCCTTTGCCGGATACACCGTTTCATTGGCATATTGCTTTTTTAAAAACTCGCGCAGTTTCAAATAGTAGGGTTTGCTGAATTCTTCCCCGATGACTTCCTGCCAGTCGTTCTGAAAAATTTCCTTTGTCATGCACACCACTCCTTATTCTTTGAATTCGACTTTTACGTCATAATCTACGAGGTTAAACATTTGCTGTACAGAGCTGGCGGCGTTTTCTTCAGCTAATTCCAACACGCCCTGCCCTTTTGTTTCTTCAAGCATCAGTTTCTGCGCTTCTTCTGCCAGCTCATACGCTTCTGAAATATCGGCGCCGCCTCTGAACAATCCTTCATACGAATACACTTCCACCTGGTCCATGAACAATTCGGGACCGCCTAAAAAGTCGGCTTTTGGCAGCGTCAGCGTGGCGGTTTTCGCACTTTCGTCCAATTCGATATCATCTTCTGTCACACTAGAAAAATCAATTCCCGCTTTGACCGACCCCGGTATTACCACCAACAGCTGGCGTTTGGTTCCCGGCAGGTCGAGCCCGATTTCCTGGCCGAATACCGCATTGTCCTGGCGTTCAATAATCACTTTGGAGAACGCCTCCGCAGTAGCCAGTTCATTGAGATCCTGAATCTGCTCCAGAAAAGCGCCTTTGTCTTCCTGGAACGTGCTGCCTTTGATCATCCAAAATGTCCCTAGCGGCAGCGCCACGAGCAGCAATAACAACACCACAAGCAGCACCAAAAAAGAATTGCGGAAAACACCCATCATCAATTTCAAGGTCTTCCAAAAGCCGGATTCTTTTGTATCTTCTTTCCCTTTCACTTCATTTAATAAGCGTTCAATTTCTGTCAACTTCGGATCTTTTGCCACAGATAAACCCTCTTTCTACTATTCATTTCAACATGGCCCCGTGATAGGATGGAACAAGGGGGCGATGCTGATGGCAGACTTTCGCGAAAAAATAAAAACCATATCTTCTACCAAAGGTTCCACAGCACCGGAACCTGCCAAGCGGCTTGGCATGGGTTGTTTATTGATTGCGGTGCTGGCTGTTTCCATATTAACATTTTTCCTGGCCATCGGTCTTTTCCTAAACGGCAATTGGATCATGGGAATAGTTCTTTCTGTTTTCTTTTTAATGAGTGCGATGATTGCACTTGTACTCTTGTTTCCACATAAGTCTGATTCATTGTAAATGTTCCGATTTTTGTTAAAATAAAGTGATGAAACCAATCTATTTAAAGGAGTTTTAGCGATGACATTGAAAAAAACCTTAACGATCGCCGGGTCAGATACATCCGGCGGTGCTGGCATACAAGCAGATTTAAAAACGTTCCAGGAACACGGCACATATGGCATGAATGCTTTAACTGTCATCGTCACAATGGATCCTGAAAATGGCTGGAGCCATGGCATCCACCCGATTCCGGTCGAAACGCTTCACGCCCAGCTGCAGACTGCTTTTTCAACAGGAGTAGACGCATTGAAAACGGGCATGCTGCCAACTGTCGATATTATTGAAATGGCGGGCAAAGCCATTCAAAAATCCGGTTTGGAAGATGTCGTCATTGACCCGGTTATGGCATGCAAAGGCGAAGATGAAGTTCTATTCCCTGAAAACGTCGATGCCATGATCAAGCATTTGCTTCCGGTCGCTAAAGTGGTAACACCAAACCTTGTGGAAGCAGGCCAGCTTTCGGGCCTTGGCACGCTTCGCACAGTTGATGATTTAAAAGCGGCTGCCGAAAGAATCCACGCTCACGGTGCAAAATATGTTGTCATCAAAGGCGGCAAACAATTGCAGCATGAAAAAGCGGCAGATCTTTTGTTCGACGGCAAAACGCATTACCTGCTGACTGCTGAAAAAACCGATACAACTTACAACCATGGTGCCGGCTGTACATTTGCTGCAGCCATTACAGCCAACTTGGCAAACGGCCAATCGGTGAGTGATGCAGTGCTGAATGCCAAAACTTTCGTTTCCGCTGCCATCCAGCACGGCTGGAAACTGAACGAATATGTTGGCCCGGTCATGCACGGAGCTGCGAATCAATTCGACAAACCTGAAGTGCAAGTCACTGAAGTTTAAATAAGCAAAGAGGCCGCTGCTGCGGCCTCTGGTCTTTTATACAAAGAAATTTACTTGAAATGTGAATGAACAGTCAACCGAAAATGCCGGATCCTCCGTTTCAGCCGGACGCGTTCCGCGGGCTCGCGCCGAAGCTTGCGAGGGCAAGCCTTTGCGACGAAGCTAGCGCAGCGATGCAACGCTCTTTCATGTTTCGAAGCTAGCGAAGCGATGCAGAAACAGGAGCAGGGGTTTTTCGCCGGCTTCCACTCTGGATCCTGAATCTGAAGGCTATCCAGAGGTGTCGCTTTTCCTCTTAGGAATATCTGTTTAAGCTCCAATCGGAATAACATTCACGATCGCTTCAAAGAGAGACGCCCCAACCGGTTCGGCCACGGAGACTCCTGTGGGACAGCGAAAGCTGAAGACCCCGCAGTTGCGAAGCGGCGAGGAGGCTGAAGCTGAGCCCACGGAAAGCGCAGTGGCCGGTCCGGTTGGGGTTTATGCATGTCTATTAATTTAAGCTTTATCTACAGTCTGAGAGGCCGCTGCTGCGGCCTCTTTTTTTATAGATCTTTAATCATGAAAACCTGCTTGGTTGCCACTTCGAAACCCAAGTTCCTAAGGATTTCATAAGTCACTTTATTTTTCGTGACCGGGATGTTCACTGCCGTCCGGCTAATGGTATCTGTAAAACCTTTAAAGACGTGATTGATCAATTGTTGTGCAATCATTTCCCGGTTTGAGGCATCCGGTGCCGTCTCACACTGGTAAAGGACAGTCGCTGCATGAACGCCTTCCCCGTTGACCGTCTTCCGGAAATAAGCATAACCAACCGGCTTTTCCTTGTCATCAAGCGCCAGAAGCGCTTCTCCGTCCCGCACGCTTTGCCATTGAGTCTGCCACGGGAAATCGTGCCGGTAAAAAGGCAGTTCAGAAGTTTGTTCGGGGGTGACCGATGCGATTGAAACTCTTTCTTCAGAAGGGAGAGATAAGTCCACCGCTCCATTGAGCCGCAAAAAATGCACTTCATCGGTGACGGTATAACCCATTCTTTTATACAGTTCGATAGCTTGGTGATTCTCGCTGACCGCTTCCAGAGTTGCCCGGTGGATGCCCGCCTCTTTTAAAATTTCAAGTGTCGACTGCATCAATTTCTTTCCAACGCCTTTTCCTCTCATACTCGCAGCTACTCCCGTTCCGCCATTCCAGGAAATTTTCATCCCGTCCTGATTACGGATGCCGTTTCGCACCAGCCCAACCGGTTGCCCCTCTTCAAAAGCAACTACAGAAAGATCCGGCGATAAATCTTCAATCTCCGCTCTTTTCGCAAAAACTTCCGGTGTTGTTGTCATATCAAAAACATAGCCTTCAAAACCTTTGTTCCATGCCTCCACACATTCTTCGATTGTACACTCTGATACTCTTTTGATTTCAAGCATTTCCACATTCCCCTTCTCCCTTGAAATTCCCTTGCTTTCTTTAAAAATTTTCGACATTTCGCTTTTCTTTTCCTTTGTATTTTTGAATACTTCATTCTACCTTGTATAACAAACTAGTTGATTTCTTCCTTTCACCATGCTATGTTGTATTACAAAGTAGTTGTTTTTTAACTCGCTATCTTGTTTTACAACCTACTTGAAAGGAGTGAACCCATGTCTTCAAGCCAAATGTTAAAAGGAATTTTGGACGGCTGTCTGCTTGGCATCATCAGCAAAGGCGAAACCTATGGCTACGAAATGATTGAAAAGCTCGAGATCTACGGCTTCCGGATGGTCAGTGAAGGCAGTATTTATCCAGTATTGATGCGGCTGCAAAAAGAAGGATTTGTCCAATCCGTGATGAAAGAATCGCCAAGCGGACCAAAACGAAAATATTACACGCTCACTGCCGCCGGCCAAGAAGAATACGAACAGTTCAAAACCCGTTGGGAAAGCTTATCCGATTCAGTCAACCGACTCGTAAAGGAGGAAAACGAATGAAGCTAACAAGAGAAAGCGAAGAATTCATCGCTAACTTGAAAATGTATTTGATGACTTCCGGAAAAAACGACAAAGAGATCGATGAGATTGCTGTAGAATTGCGCGACCACCTGGAAGATGCAGAAAGCCGGGGAAAAAGTTTGGACAGTGTCACCGGTGGTTCGCCTGAAACTTATTTGAAAAACCTCAGCAGTGAAATGAAAACTGATGTTTTCGGTGTAGTCAAGGCTTTGCCAATGTTGGTTTTGCTGGTCCTGGCCTACTTCATCACTGGTTCTGCCATCCGCGGTGATTTAAGCTTTTCTATGCTGACACTTATTTCTTATCCGGTAGTCACTTTCTTCAGCTTTGCCGCTTATATTTATATCTTCAGGAAAATGAGTGTAAGAAACTGGTCCACTAAGAAGGAATTGTTGATTTTTGTAGCAATTCAGATCTTTACTGTTATCGCACTTTCTGCCCTACTGTTTTTCGATACTTTTATAGGCGAACCCCTTTACACCCCATCACGGGAAATAATGTGGATCATCGCCGCACTTGGCGTAGCCGTTTTCATCGCTTCTGCTATTTGGTCAAGGACATGGATTACGATTGTCCTGCCGTTATTTTTATTCGGTCCGGATTTCGTCATGCAATTTATCCAGGTCGGCGAAATCGAAAGGCTCTATATTAGTGCGGGCAGCATGTATGTGGGCCTTGCCATCGTTATTCTGGTTCTCTATTTACAAAACAAAAAACAGAACCCTCACAATGCGTGAGGGTTCTTCGTTTATTTCATTAAAGTATTTCTTCTTTTTTCAGGCGCACCATTTGTTCGCGCAACTGATTCCGGTTCCATTCCACAATTTTGTCTTCTGCAGCCGCTGCTTTCCGTTTCTTTTTCACTTTCGGATTTTTGGACTGCAAATACCCTTCCAGCATCAGCGACACTGCCAAAATCGACAAGGCGATAAACAGGACCGGGAACAAGGGCAGCCAAGGCGCGCCTTGCAAATAGCGGAATGTCGAGCCGAACAAACCCGCCCATTCATAGGAAATGGACATCGGCGGATCGCCGAATATCGGATCGTAGCTTACTTTAGTGCCCCCAAGGAATAAATCAAACAAGCTCAAATGCGCCAAGATGATGAACGTTTCAATCACTTGCTGGCCGTACAAAACAGCCAGCTTCTCCCTCATTTGCGGATACATATGCTTGCGGATGATGCGCATACGCCCCGCTCCCAGAACTTTTGAAGCCAGTATGTATTCCTGGCGGCTTAAGAGTGCCGCTTCATTGCCGACCAGCACCGCGACAATCGGAACTGTCAGCAGCGCCATCAAAACAATTTGGATGCCGATGCGTTCCCACATTCCGGTCGTAAAGCCTTCCGCCGGCATCCAGAGCACCGAGTAAAGGACAAAAGAGGCGAAAAGAGTCAAAGGCACGTAATGCAGCGAATCGGCCAGACCGCTGATCCACATGCGCTGCCGCTGCAGATAGGTCCCCAGTACATAACCGAGCGGCACCGCAATCAGCATCCGCAGCGCCGCGATTGCCAGCGCGGATAGAATGGTGTATTTTCCCCCCAGCATTAATTTTCCGAATAAGTCATAACCGTATTGGTCCGTACCAAGCGGATGGCTCCATTGCGGCGAAAGCGGTGGGCCTTCCACCGCCCTCCCATTTTCCGTAATAAATAAAGTCTGCTTTGGCACATTGCCGAATAAGCCTTCGTAAATAAAACTTCCCGCCAGGAAAAATGCCAAGATGCTAAAGCCGATGATAAAATAAGGACGTTTCCACATTTATCCCACTTCCTTTCCGCGGTAATGCCGGAGAAAGAACCATTCTCCTATGCTGTAAACGAGGAACATCGGGATAAAAAAGCTGAATACTGCTACCAGAAAAACTTCCGGTGAAATATTGTCTTTCATGAACAGCATGATGCCCGGCATATTGAACATCAATTCCAGTACGAACAGGTTCGACAACATGAACCATAAGGTTTTCTTCGACTGGAAAAAAACACTGATGACGGCGTTCCGGAACATATGCACCAACACGATAAACGCTCTAGAAAATCCCAGCGAACGGGCCAGCTCCACATACATTTGGCGCTCTTCCTCCTGGAAGGTCAACATGCTCAGCCGGTATAATTGAATTGCCGGCAAAAGCATTAAACAAAGGACAGGAAGCCAGTAAATCCGGTCCCCTCCTACAACAGCTATTTTTGAAATCAACACATCTGTCTGCTGGTAAATCAGGATAACGCCGAGCTGCGCCAGCATAATGACCAGCAAATCCGGAATCGACTCCAGAAAGTACAACGTGCCTTTGATCCGTTCACGTGCTGTTTCCGGCAACAGCATCGTTATCACTGTAAACAGCATAGCGAAAAAAACAGCTGTTGCAAAAGCCAAAAATAGAATTTGAAGCGAATAGCTTATGTATTCGGCAATGGTCGGGAACAGCAGGATATCGCGCTGCGTTCGTATATTGAATACCGCAAAATCCTGAATCGGCCATATATTGTTTAAAACGGACTGGATGGAAGCCATATATTGCTTAAACTGCAGTTCTCCAGCGAGCAAGCCTTTCACCAAAGTCGGAAGTCCGCTGATAAGTACAATCCCCACAATTGAAAACACAAATCTGATTAATAAATTCACCGGCGACATTCCTTTGATTCAATTTTTCAAATATTATTTCTTTCGTTAATGATAGCATTATTTCGGGTTCCGTAAAGCATCCTAATCGCATTCTTCTATAATATTCCCTATACTAAAAGAATACGGACTGCCGGAGGAGTGAACAAAATGGAATTAGTAGAAGTTAAAAAACTGCAAGTGGAGCTGGATGCTTTCGCAAACAGAGACGTTTATCTGCACTTGGAAACAACCAATGGCTCATATGCCACACATTTCAATGAAGGATTTTTCAACGCCGGGGCTTTTATCCGCAATGTCGTGATCAATTACGAATTGGGGAAAGTGGTCGGTGAAAGCCCGCACCGCGTCGGCTTGAAGTTGCCGCATGGCTGGGTTTACGCCCAGGGAATCACCCACTACGAACTTGATGAGCAAGGCCGGCTCTTGCTTGCAGGACACGACGGATCAGGAAAATTGGCGGTGGCGCTGCAAATCAGCGAAACACCGTTCAGTTATTAAGGAGGGAACAAACGATGACAATTCCAAAAGAACGGCATGTACTCGTCGTCTTCCCTCACCCGGACGATGAAGCATTCGGCGTTTCAGGAACAATTTCTACGCATATCAAACAAGGGACACCCGTTACATACGCGTGCCTGACACTCGGCGAAATGGGGCGCAATCTTGGCAATCCGCCTTTCGCTACCCGCGAATCGCTGCCACAGATCCGCAAGAAAGAATTGATCGCTTCTGCTGAGGCAATGGGCCTTGCCGACTTGCGGATGATGGGTTTGCGCGATAAAACAGTGGAATTTGAAGATGATGAAAAGATGGTTGGGATGATGGCTGATTTGATTGCTGAATTGAATCCTTCCTTGATCATCACTTTTTATCCGAATCTTTCGGTGCACCCGGACCACGAAGCAACAGCCCGTGCCGTAGTGCGCGCTGTCCGCCGCATGGAAGACCGCCCGAAATTGCATTGTGTGGCATTTGCCAACAATACACTGGATGTTCTCGGAAACCCGGATGTCGTATATGACATTTCACCGGTGCGCGACCAAAAAATGAATGCCATGAAAGCCCACATTTCCCAAACCGCCTGGATGCTTGAAGAAATGGAACATAAACTGGCGCAAGGCGACACTGAAACGGAAAACTGGCTGACAAAAGAACGTTTTTACAACTACCGTTGGGACCAGGATTTCGAGGAATCCTTCTAAGCCCAAACACCCCTATTTTCTTTTTGAAAATAGGGGTGTTTTTTTATGCTGTTTTCAGATAATATAAACTTTGATTGTAAGCATTTTCAGGGGAGAAAAATGCTGTATAATTACTATTCATCACGTGTTTTCATGCACAAAGAAAAGGGGTTTATTTGTGAAAAAGTTTCCAGTTTCGACCTGGCTCTTATTTTTAATTCCATCGCTGCTCGGCATACTGCTGTTCTTGGTACCTATTCCAACTATTGACGAAGAAGGACAGACTGTATGGATGGTTACGATTGCCGTTCTTGCCAATGCGATGGCCGGAGCAATCGAATCCATAGCGCCTTGGATTATGTTAATCATTTTAATAATTGCAGCTGTCGGCTCACTAGTCGTGATTACCCGCAAAGTAAAAGAAGGACATAAGGTCTCATTTTTCGACCGATTATTCAACGTTAATTTATTTTGGACAATTGTCCGCATCATTGGTGCCGTTTTCGCCATCATGGTATTATTCCAAATCGGGCCTGAAGCGGTCTGGAGTGCAGATACCGGCGGACTCTTGCTATCTCCTGACGGGTTATTGTCTTTCCTCTTCACTATCTTTTTGTTTGCCGGCTTGTTCTTGCCTCTTTTGATGAACTTTGGTTTATTGGAACTGTTCGGAACAATGATGGTGAAAATCATGCGTCCGCTTTTCCGTCTGCCTGGCCGTTCATCCATCGATGCACTTGCGTCATGGGTAGGCGACGGAACCATCGGCGTGCTGTTGACCAATACACAGTACATTCAAAATAAGTATACGCAGCGTGAAGCTGCAATCATCGGTACTACATTTTCCGTTGTATCCATCACATTTGCGATTGTGGTTATCCAGCAAGTCGGACTCGGTGAATACTTCCTTCCTTATTATGGAACGGTCATTTTGACAGGGATTGTACTGGCCCTTATTATGCCGCGCATTTTCCCGCTTGCACAAAAACCGACGACATTCATGAATGGCAAGCCGCAAGAAGCCATGTCTGAAGAAGTGCCGGAAGGCTATAATGTGGTGTCTTATGGTGTTGAAAATGCTTTATCCAAAGCAAATGATAACAAATCTGTAGGCGAATTCTTCAAGGACGGTTTTAAAAACGTTTTGGATATGTGGATCGGTGTTGCGCCTGTCGTCATGGCGTTCGGTACAGTCGCATTGATGCTGGCTACTTACACGCCTATTTTCACCATTCTCGGAAAACCATTTGAACCATATTTGATGCTGCTGGGTATTCCGGAAGCTGCGGAAGCTGCACAACTTATGGTTGTCGGATTCGCAGATATGTTCCTGCCGGCCATTCTAGCTGAAGGCATGATTGAATCCGAACTGACGCTGTTCGTCGTTGCTACGATGTCGGTTACGCAATTGATTTACATGTCAGAAGTCGGCGGCTTGCTGCTCGGCTCGAAAATCCCCGTCAATATCTTTGATTTACTTGTCATTTTCCTGCTTCGTACAATTATCGCTTTGCCGATTGTTGCTGGAATTGGACATCTGTTATTTTAAATCAAGCTGAAGGCCATTCGCAAATTGCGAATGGCCTTTTTTAGTAGGTCTCCAATAAAAAAAGGAAACGATGATTACATCGTTTCCCCTTCTTTGATTAAACAGTCACCAATTTTTTTTTTAGTTTCTCCAGCATGTCCGCAGTCATCGAATCAAGATCGTATGCTGCTTTAAAGCCCCATTCTTTTTCGGCTGCTGATGCATCAATATTGTCCGGCCAGCTGTCAGCAATTGCTTGTCTGATCGGGTCGACATCATAGGCCATTTGGAAATCCGGAATGTGCTTGCGGATAGAAGCCGCGATTTCATCCGGTTCAAAACTCATTGCTGTTACATTAAAGGCATTGCGGTGCTCCAGTTTTGCTGGATCTGCTTCCATCAAGTCGACGATCGACTGAAGCGCGTCCGGCATGTACATCATATCCATGTAGGTGCCTTTGGCAATATAAGACGTATAGCTCTTCTGCTCAATCGCTTTGTAATAGATGTCCACTGCGTAATCAGTCGTTCCGCCGCCCGGCTGTGCCACATAGGAAATCAACCCAGGGAAACGGACGCCGCGGGTATCAAGGCCGAATTTTTGGAAGTAATAATCACAGAGCAGCTCTCCGGCTACTTTGTTGACGCCGTACATCGTCGTCGGGCGCTGAAGCGTGTCCTGCGGCGTATTCTTCTTTGGTGTAGAAGGCCCGAATGCTCCAATGGAACTTGGCGTGAAAAATTGCATATCGAGTTCTCTTGAAGCCTCCAGTGCATTGACCAAACCGCCCATATTCAAGTTCCAGGCAAGCAACGGCTTTTCTTCAGCAGTAGCAGACAATAAAGCCGCCATGTGCATCATCGTATCGGCGCCGAAATCTTTCGCCAAATCGTGCATTCTTTGTGCATCTGTTACATCCAGCAATTCAAACGGCCCTTGGGCATCGCTTGCAGGACGGATGTCTGTAGCCAAGACATTATCCTGTCCATAAATATTCCGCAGCTTTTCCACCAATTCCGATCCAATTTGTCCAAGTGCCCCTGTAATCATTATTCGCTTCATTTTAATAATCTCCTCTCAGCCAAAACAATTGTCCTCTGTAAAAACACATGAATATTTATAAATTCGTTGTCTTATTAAGCTTTATCTTGTAGTCATTATAAATTGTTCTCTTTAAAAAAACAATATTTTTAAGTTTTAGCCTTCAGAAATATGCCAAACTATTCATTTGTATGCCCAGATTCTTGGTGCTATAATGATACAGTTCGTCAAGAACTGAGCTTTTGCATTTCTGGTTCGCCTTTTCTACCCATTAAACCAAGTATTCCACTGTGTTTTGTTTTCATAGTTTCCATTTATATAAAAAAGGGTATTAAAAGCGACATGAACCTGTACATAATTAGAAATTCAAAAGCTTAAACAAAAAAATATTATAGGAAAAAGAGGGGATTTATTATGAAGAAATTCAGTTTACTGCTGTTGTTATTGCTTGCCGCTGTTATATTGGCTGCTTGTGGAGGCGGTTCGCCGGAAGAAGATCCAACAACAGACGATGCAGCGGGGTCTGGCGGCACAGAAGAAGATGTCCTGGCTAAAGTGAAAGAAGAAGGCAAATTGGTTGTCGGTACAGAAGGAACATATCCTCCTTTCACTTTTCATGACGACTCCGGCAAATTGACCGGTTTTGACGTAGAGATTGCACAGGAAGTCGGCAAACGTATAGGCGTTGAAGTCGAATTTTTGGAAACGCAATGGGATGCCATGTTTGCAGGATTGGATTCCGGCCGCTTTGATATGGTTGCGAACCAAGTCGGCATCAACCCTGAGCGTGAAGAAAGCTATGATTTTTCAGATCCGTATATCACCTCTACTGCCGTACTGGTAGTGGCAAAAGACAATGAAGAAATCAAAAGCTTTGAAGACCTGGAAGGAAAACTTTCTGCCCAGTCACTAACAAGCAATTATGCTGAAACTGCCCGTTCTTTTGGCGCTGAAATTGAAGGTGTGGAAGGCTTTAACCAAGCCATTGAATTGCTGAACTCCGGCCGCGTTGACGCAACTGTCAATGACAATTTAACCGTTCTGGACTTTTTGAAACAGCGTCCCGATGCCAATATCGAGATCGTGGATGAAGCTTCTGATGCAGCGAAAAGTGCCTTGTTATTCCGTAAAGGCAGCGGCGCTATTATTGAAGAAGCAAACACAGCCCTAGCTGAAATGATTGAAGACGGCACATACGACGAAATTTCCGAAAAATGGTTCGGCGAAAATGTACTTGAATAATATTTTTTCTGACCCGGTTAGGCTGGAACGTCTCTCGGACATTTCCCAATCCGCCTGGCTGCCGTTGCTGGAAGGGCTGGTCCAGTATACGATTCCTTTAACGCTGATTGCCTTTGTACTCGGGCTGATTTTAGCTGTACTGACTGCACTTGCCCGTATTTCTACAGTAAAAATCCTGCAATGGATCGCCCGCGTGTATGTCTCCATTATCCGTGGGACTCCATTGCTGGTTCAGCTATTCATTTTGTTTTACGGACTTCCGACAATCGGAGTGGTCATCGATCCGTTCCCGGCTGCGATTCTTGGATTTTCCTTGAACGTCGGGGCTTATGCTTCCGAAGTGATCCGGGCGTCCATTTTGTCCATCCCGAAAGGCCAATGGGAAGCGGCAAATACAATTGGCATGACGTATACCCAATCGCTTCGCCGTGTCATTTTGCCGCAGGCAGCTCGCGTATCCATTCCACCCCTTTCAAATACGTTTATCAGTTTGGTGAAAGATACATCGCTGGCATCACTCATTCTCGTTACGGAAATGTTCCGCATCGCCCAGCAGATCGCCGCGACCAATTACGAGTTCCTCCTGCTATACGGCCAAGCGGCTTTAATCTACTGGGTTGTCTGTTTCTTATTGTCAGTCGGGCAAGGCAGACTGGAACATCGTTTTGACCGTTATGTTTCCCGATAATAAAGGCAAAGTAAGATTGCAGTAAGGAGCGAGATATGATATCCATCAGAAATTTACACAAAAAGTTCGGTGATTTGGAAGTATTGAAAGGCATTGATGTCGATGTGCAAAAAGGCCAAGCGATTGTCGTCATCGGCCCTTCCGGATCCGGCAAAACGACTTTTTTGAGGTGCTTGAACATCCTGGAAGTCCCTACTGCCGGATCGGTTACCATTGACGACCAGACCGCTGATTTTTCGAAGCCTTTTTCCAAACGCCAGATTACAGCTTTCCGAAAACAATCCGCGATGGTCTTCCAGCATTATAACCTGTTCCCTCATATGACGGCGCTTGAAAATGTCATGGAAGGACCGGTGATCGTCCAGAAAAAAGATAAAGCAGCTGCACGCAAAAAGGCTGAAGAGATTTTAACAAAAGTCGGCCTCGGCGACAAAATGGATTATTATCCGTTTCAATTGTCAGGCGGCCAGCAGCAGCGCGTCGGCATTGCGCGAGCGCTCGCATTGGAGCCAAAAGTGATGCTGTTTGACGAGCCGACGTCAGCGCTTGATCCGGAACTGGTCGGCGAAGTGCTGCAGGTCATGAAAGACCTCGCTTCTGAAGGCATGACAATGGTCGTCGTCACACATGAAATGCGCTTCGCTAAAGGCGTTGCCGATGAAGTGCTCTTTATGGACGGCGGCAAAATTGTTGAACGCGGAAAACCGGTAGATATTTTTAACAACCCGAAAGAAGCACGTACACAGCAATTCTTGAACTTAATCGAAAAAACAGATGTAATTTAAAGCGACGCTGCCTTATAAAGGCAGCGTTTTTTGTCCTTGTTTGAATAATTATTCTTTTTATCGATTTTTTATTCCACTCTGATTGCCTTCCCCATTTTATAAGCTGTATACTGATAACAATGTGTTTATTCTAAAAGTAAGGGGAAATAAATCTATGCAATCAGCTGTAATGACCAAAATTGAATCGCTTTACGAAGAAATGGTGTCCGTACGCCGCCATCTCCATATGCATCCTGAACTATCCCACCAGGAAGTCGAAACGCCTGCTTTTATTGCAGACAAGCTTGAGGAAATGGGTGTAGAAGTACGGCGCAATGTAGGCGGGCGCGGTGTCGTTGGGACGATCCGCGGCGCTAAACCCGGCAAGACGATCGCTTTTCGGGCAGATTTTGATGCGCTGCCAATCGATGATAAAAAAGATGCAGCTTATAAATCCACGGTTCCCGGTGTCATGCACGCATGCGGCCATGACGGGCATACGGCTGGCCTTTTGGGCTTTGCTAAAGCGATGGTTTCAATGAAAGATGACCTTCCTGGAACCATCGTACTGATTCACCAGTTCGGCGAAGAATTGTCGCCCGGAGGTGCGCGCGGCATGATTGAGGACGGCTGCCTGGACGGCGTCGACCTGGTTTACGGAGCCCATATCCAGAGCAAGATGGAAAACGGCCGCGTCTATGTGCGTGACGGCTTTTTACAGGCTTCTGAAGATGCCCTTAAGATTGTCGTCAAAGGATACGGCACGCACGGCGCTGAACCTCATACCGGCGTTGATCCTATCCTCGCAGCCAGCCATATCATGGTGGCCTTGCAGTCCATCGTCAGCCGCAATGCCGACCCGCTCAAGGAACTTGTCGTTTCTATCGGCAAATTTCATGCCGGCGATGCGGACAATGTGATTCCAAGCGAAGCTGTGATGGAAGGCACCATCCGCGTATTCGACCCGGCACTCCGCAAGCTTGCCGGTGAGCGCGTGGCAGCCATTGCTGAGAACGTGGCACGTGCCATAGGCGCCAGTGCGGAAGTCATCGTTGAAACCGGCTATGACGCGCTGTGGAACGATCCTGAAGCGATGAACATCGTACGCAGTGCAGCAATCGAAACGCTTGGCGAAGAAAAAGTCATCGAGACCAGCCCGATCATGCCGGTTGAAGACTTTGCCTATTACACACAAGTAAAGCCCGGTGCTTACTTTTTTGTCGGCGCGAAAATGGAAGACGACAGCTTGAGCTTCCCTCACCATCACGAAAACTTTGATTTCAATGAAGAAGCAATGCTTGTGGCAGCAAAAGTGTTTGCAGCGACTTATTTTAAAGCACAAGCGATGTAAAATAGCTGAAGCGGATGCCTTGTGCATCCGCTTTTTTGGCGGAGAAGCGTATTTATCCGTTAACCGGGCGTATTTTAACTTTTACTGTGCATATATTCTCTGCTACCGGGCGTATTTTAACCTTAACTGGGCGTAACTCTGCCAACCCAATAAAAAAACCCGCCAAGATGGCGGGTTTTCGTCTTTTTAGTTGATTACGCCGAGTTCTTTTCCGACTCTTGCGTAGACTTCAATTGCATTGTCGAGCATTTCTTTTGAATGCGCTGCTGTCGGCATGTTGCGGACGCGTCCTGTGCCTTTGGCAACTGTCGGGAAGACGATTGATTTTGCATAAACGCCTTCTTCAAACAGACGCTTCGAAAATTGCTGCGTCAGTTTTTCGTCGCCGATGATGCAAGGCGTGATCGGCGTTTCGGAATCTCCGATATTGAATCCAAGCTCTTTCAAGCCTTTTTTCAAGTAGTCGCCGTTATCCCAAAGCTTATCATGCAGTTCTGTAGAATCGATGATCATCTGCAATGCAGAAATGATGGCTGCTACGTCGCCTGGTGTTACCGCAGTTGAGAACAAGAATGGACGCGAACGGACTCTCAGCCAGTCGATCAGATTTTGTTTCCCGGCTACGTAACCGCCGACAACTCCGACTGCTTTCGATAAAGTTCCCATTTGCATATCGATTTCTTTTTCAAGGCCGAAATGTTTCACAGTCCCTTTCCCTTTGCCGGTAACGCCCGATCCATGCGCATCGTCAACATAGGTAATCAAGTCGAATTCTTTAGCGATTTCCACGATTTCCGGAAGCTTTGCAATGTCGCCGTCCATTGAGAACACGCCATCGGTGATGACCATAACTTTATTGTAAAGGCCGGATTCCGTTGCTTCTTTCGCTTTCGCGCGAAGGTCTTCCATGTCCGAGTGTTTGAATGCGATGATTTTCGCTTTTGATAAACGGCAGCCGTCAATGATCGAGGCGTGGTTCAATTGATCAGACAAAATTGCATCGTTTTTATCCATGACTGCAGAAATCGCTGCCATATTGCAGTTAAAGCCGGACTGGTAAGAAATCGCAGCTTCTGTGCCTTTGAACTCGGCCAATTTCTCTTCCAGTTTGATATGCAGATCAAGCGTACCGTTAATAGAACGGACTGCACCTGCACCGACACCGTATGCATCAATGGCATCTTTGGCCACTTGCTTCAAGTCTTCGTTCGTCGCAAGCCCCAAATAGTTGTTTGAAGACAAATTGATCAATTCTTTGCCGCGCACTTTGATAATCGGTCCATTCGGTCCTTCTACTGTATCTACTTCATTATATAAGCCCTGCTCTTTCAGTTCGTTCAGGTTTGTTTCTAAAAATGCATCCAATTTTTTCGACAATGTCCTCTTCCTTTCGCAAGCAATTTCACTTTCCATCTTATCATAACGCAAATTTTTCCCAAAAGAAAAAGCGGACCGAGGTCCGCTTCTACTTTATTTTTTGCCGTTATTTTTGCCTTTGCCTTTATTCGGGTTAGCTGTTTTGTATTTCACTTCATAAGTGAATTCCTTCGCTTCTTTTTGCCCTTCTGCTGCTGCATAGGAAGTGATCATTTTCACATTGCCTTCGCGAAGCACTTGCTGAAGATCCAATGCCTGTTTGTTCGTTACATTGTATGGATCCACATGGAAGACGCGTTGTTGGCCGTTTTTCTTCGTTTGGATGAATGTGGTCGTGAAGTCGACATATTCACCTTTCAATTGGCCAAGTGACTGGAACGCATCTGTCGACGTTCCCGCATTCGAGAAGTTGCCCAAGTTCACGTTTTTCACGTACCAGCCTGCATTATTCGAACCCCAATCCGTCAAATTGCGGAATGAAATCAGGACGTCTTTGCCAGCATACGCTGAAAGATCGAATGTTTCCGTAGTCCAATTGCCGTTCGTGCCTGTGAATCCAGGTACATTTTCTTTGATTGTCGGGTAGCCTTCTTCCACTACATCGCTGCGTGTGTTTTCGTTTTGGAGAGATGTCCATGTTTCACCGTTATCTGTAGAAACTTGCACCATTCCGAAATCCCACTGCTCTTCAATGTCGTAGAAATGTTCAAACGTCAATTTTGCATCCGTTGCAGGAACTGTTGCGCCGAAAATCAATGCCTGATCGGCTTCGTCTCCGTTATTGGCATGCAGCACTTTAGCGCCAGAACCTTTTGGATCCGCTACTGTGCTCCATTGCAATGGAAGGAAATCAACGCCGTCAAATTCCAATCCGCGGACATCTTTTCCGAAGTTGAATTCTTTAAAGTCACCGCCCCAAGCTGGAACGCCTTCTTTTTCAAATGTTTTCGCTTTTTCAAAATCGACTGTTTTGCCGCGGACACTGTCGCCTACCGGAAGATTGCGCAAGTCGATGCTGTCGATATTGTAGTCGCTGCTCACTTTGGAATCATCCAACGTCAAAGCGGTCATGAAGTCCTGGTAAACTTCCGTAAATGTTTTGTCAGAACCGTATCGCTTCAATGTTTCGTTGACGCTCGTCATGCCTTGGCTCGTTCCATCAACTGCAAGCTCGCGGATGAATTCTTTGCCGAATTTATCGTACATATAAAGTGTGAACAAGTAAACTTGGCCATAGTCTGCAATGGTTTCCGGACCCGTCGCTGCTGTTCCGTGCTCATCCCAGTTGACCAGTGAGTTTTCCGGATGATCCAGGTAGAAATTGATGGATCCTTCGCCGTGGCCATATCCGCCAAGGTATTCAGAGAATGTGGACATCCCTTCGTTCAACCACGTTTCTTCTGCACCGTCGTTGTCCGCATGGATCAAATGCTGCAATTCATGAATAGTTGTTCCAAAGAATGTGCTTTCCAGGCGAGTTTCCCATGAGTTTGTGTCGATAGTGATGATGTTGCGGTCTGTATAGTTCTCAAGCGTCTGCCAGAAGAAGCCGGCTACAAAGAATGGATACGATGGGTCGTTCCAGCCTTCATCCTGCACATTATCGACAAGCATGATGACTTTGTCGGAGCCTTCGTAATAGCCTTCAGGAAGCCCTACCATGCCTGGAAGAGGAGATTTAGAACCATCTAAACTATCTGGTGTTCCAAAAAAGTCAGTCGCTTTCGGATAAATATTGCTGTCGAACTCAGCGCGCAATTTATCCACTTGCTCTTGAGTTACTACATCAGCCGGTTTTGGATTGTTCGGTCCATACGCCAAATCGTTGGCAACCCAGATTTCCACGTTATCGCCGATGCTGCGAAGCGTGAATTCTTTAAATGAAAGGTTGCGGTCAAGGAAAAGCTTTGTTCCGTGGTCTTCCGTGAACGTGCTGTCATTTTTCGAATCGGTTTCTGCTGACTTCACTTCATCTGCTTGCGCTTTAATCTTTTTATCTGCTTCCTTTTGGAATTCAGGATCCAATGTTAACTGGTTTAATTGCTGATCGATATCGATCTTGTTATCGTATTTTGCCGTGTTCCAGTTGGATGACGATGGAACCGGTTCTACAGGTGCCGCTGCTGCTGCCGGTACTAGTAAGGATAATGTTAGTGCGCTAGCTGAAAGGACCGAAGCCCATTTGCTCATCTTCATGTTGTTTTCCTCCTACGAATTGTCAGAATCTTATCACTAAATAAGATATTAACATGTTTGACAATTCAGAAGAATATGCTGATTGATATATTTCGTATATCGAAATGTAAGGCAATGTTATCTACAAAAATACCCATTAAATAAAATAATTTGATATTTTTATTAAAATAAGATCTGCATAAAAAGAAAAAACCGCCACAAGGGCGGTTTTCAAAATTATTTCAATGCATTGGTTAAGTCTTCGATTAAGTCTTCTAGATCTTCAATCCCTACAGAAATGCGTACTAAACCTTCTAAAATACCAAGCTCTCCGCGGCGCTCTACTGGAATTGACGCGTGCGTCATTTGAGCCGGAACCGAAATCAGGCTTTCTACCGCGCCCAAGCTTTCCGCAAGCGTGAAGTATTTCAGTTTCGCCAGCATTTCATCCGCTTTTTCTTTGCTGCCCACATCAAATGAAATCATTGCACCAAAACCGGTTGCCTGTTTTTTCATTAATTCGTGGCCAGTATGTGTTGAAAGGCCAGGGTAAATCACTGCGTTTACTGCTTCATGCTGATCCAGGAATTCAGCAATTTTTTGTGCGTTCGAAACCGCTTCTTCCATGCGGATGCCAAGCGTTTTCAATCCGCGGATCAATAGCCATGAATCCTGTGGCCCGAGTATCGCTCCGACAGAGTTCTGTACAAAATGGAGGTCCTGTGCCAGTTCTGCCGAATTGACGACAACCAGTCCAGCGACAACGTCACTGTGCCCGCCGATGTACTTCGTCGCGCTGTGCAGGACGATATCTGCGCCAAGTTTGATCGGGCTTTGCAAATAAGGCGTCATGAACGTGTTGTCGACAATCGTCAGCATATTCTTCGATTTTGCAAAAGCTGAAACTTCTTCGATATCCGTTACTTTTAATAAAGGATTGGTCGGTGTTTCAATAAAAATCGCTTTTGTGTTTTCTTTGACTGCTGCTTTCACTGCCTCCAAGTCGCCTGTATCCACAAACGTGAATTCAAGGCCGAAACGGTTTAGGACTTTATTGACAACACGGTATGTACCGCCGTAAACGTCGTCTGTCAAAATGATATGGTCCCCTGCTGAAAACAGCATCATGACCGAAGAAATGGCCGCCATTCCTGAACCGAACGCAAAGCCGGCATGGCCATATTCTACGTCTGCAATCAATTCTTCGAGTGCGTGGCGCGTCGGGTTCCCTGTACGTGAATATTCATAGCCCTTGAACTTGCCGACTGCTTCCTGCTTATACGTACTTACTTGATAAATCGGTGTAGAGACTGCTCCAGTCGCTTCGTCTCCGAAAATCCCGCCATGAATTAATCTTGTTTTTGGTTTCATGAATGATCCTCCTAAAATGTTCTTCCGTAAATGTTCTGGCTCATATAACGTTCGCTCGAATCAGCAAAAACGGTCACGATGTGGCTTCCGGGCTTTGCCGTTTCGGCTTCTCTCATCGCCGCTACAAACGCTGCACCAGAGGAACTGCCGACAAGCAATCCTTCTTTTCTCGCCAACTCTCCAACTGCTGCAAATGCTTCTTTATCTAAAATCGTATGGATGGAATTGAAATGTGAACGGTCCATGTAATCCGGCAAAAACTCCATGCCGATGCCTTCTGTCAAATGCGGTCCTGATTCGCCGCCGTTGATGGTTGAGCCTTCTGGTTCCACAATGACGGTTTTGATCGCTTCGTTTTTGGATTTCAGGAATTTGGATGTTCCAGCGAATGTACCTCCGGATCCTGCCCCTGCCACAAACACATCGATATTGCCGTCAAGCGCTTCCCACAGTTCCGGCCCAAGCGTCCGGACATACGTATCCGGATTTGCCGGATTGGAAAACTGCGACGGTGAAAAGGCATTCTGCTGCTCGGCCAGTTCGTTGGCTTTCGTAATGGCGCCTTTCATGCCCAGTTCAGTCGGCGTATTGATCACTTCTGCGCCAAGCGCACGCATCAAGGCCTGTTTTTCCTGGCTGAATTTTTCCGGCACCACAAACTTCACATGATAGCCTTTGCCGATTGCCGCAAGCGCCAAGCCGATTCCGGTATTTCCGGCAGTCGGTTCGATCATCGTCCCGCCCGGCTTCAAGACTCCCCGGCGTTCCGCGTCCTCAATCAAAGAAACACCCAGGCGGTCTTTCACACTGCCGCCTGGATTGAAAAATTCTAATTTAGCAAAGATGCGGCAATTGTTCGGAATGTCGACATGCGTCAATTCCAATAAGGGTGTATTGCCAATCAACTGCTGGATTTCGGTTGCAAATTTCATGCCCATTCTCCTTAAACAGTTTCTTCGGCAAATACTTGGCGCCACTCATCTTTTTTCGCCAGCATTTCACGCGCCAATTCTTTTGCACCTTCTAAGCTGTGGCTCGCTGCCCAGCCGCATTGCACTTCGTTGCAGGCCGGCACTTCGTCCGCTGCAATGACATCTTTTAATGTGTTTTCCAAAATGCGCAAAATGTCTTCGAAATCATCATGGTTAATAACAGACAAATAATACCCTGTCTGGCAGCCCATCGGCCCGATATCAATGATTTGGTCTGAATGGTTGCGGCTATGTTCAGCCATCATATGCTCAAGCGAGTGAAGCGCGGGCATATCCATATGCTCTTTGTTCGGCTGTTTGAAACGGATATCGTATTTGCGGATGGTGTCGCCGTTAGATCCTGTTTTTTCCCCTGCTAAACGTACATATGGTGCTACCACTTTCGTATGGTCCAGATTGAAGCTTTCTACATTCATTTTTTTCATGAATTTCGACTCCTTATAAGTTGATTTTAATTTCCAGATTCCAGCAGCCAGCTTAACGGCCGCTTTCGCTTTTCTTTGTGTCCAGTTTTGACGCCTAGCCCCTCGAGTCGCTTCAGACTTACCTGCGATGGCAAAGTGCGCCATCACCTGCAAGTCTTCCAGCGCTTGTCGGAGCTGGACAGGCGCCTCAACCTTTCTTTGTCCAGACTCCATCGGCCAGATTCTCGGGACATAAGCCAACTTGGCTGTGCGGCAAAGAGCGCCGCTTCGCCAATCTGTCTTATGCCTTTCGAATCTTAACGGCCGATTTCGCTTTTCTTAGTGTCCAGTTTCGGCGCCTAGCTCCTCGGATCGTAAGCCACTTTGGCTATGCGGCTGAAAAGCGCCGCTTCGCCAAATCGTCTTACGCCTGTCGGAGCTTAACGAGGCGCCTCAACCTTTCTTAGTCGCGTCTATTAACCAAACATACCCGTTCAGTTGGGTGAACTCAACTGAAAAGCCTGCCGCTTCGATTAATTCTTTCATGGCCGGCAATGTGGTGTAGTATTCCCGGTTCAGATCTTCCACCAGGTTAACATATCCGCGCGATGCTTCAAAATCCACTTTCTGCTGTTTGGCTTGGAGCGATTCAAATAATGTATCTGCGAATACCACTTTCCCGCCAGCCGGCAATTTTTCTGCGTACAAACGAAAAGCCTGGGCTTTTTCTTCATCTGTTAAATGGTGGAAAGCATAGGTGCTGACAAAAGTCTTCGCTCCAATTTTATCATCAAACTGAAGAAAATCCCCGTCCACCAATGTTAAATCGGGAAGTTTTTCTGCGGTTACTTCGCGCATGGCTTCGTTCGGCTCGATGCCTGTCACTTGAAGCCCGCGTGCCAGCAATTTCTCTGTAAGATTTCCTGTGCCAACTCCGAATTCCACTACCGGGCTGATGGCTAAATCAGCCACTGCTTGCAATATTTCATCGTATTTCACGAAAACATCTTCATATTCTTTATCTTTTCCATATACTGAGTCGTCGTATGTGTGAACCCATTCATCAAATATTTCTACGAATTCGCGCCCCATTTTAAATGCCCCTTTTGGATACTTATATTTATAAAACCAATAGCCTTACTAGGTTTTATTTATACCATATTTAAGAAGGCGTTTCAACTTTCTGAAACGCCTTCTTAAATTTTTAGAACGGGCGGGATGTTGTCTTTTTTATCAATAATTTTCTTAAGCAGCCGTTCAAATTGCGGCAATGAAATTTGTACGATTCTGCCCGTCAACAAAGCGACTGCGACTGTGCCAACGCCGACCGGTCCACCGAGCAGCCAGCCGACCAAAGCGACAGTCACTTCAATGCCCGCCCGGACGACGGTTATGCTGAGGCCGGTCTTTTCGACAAGGATCAGCATCAAGCTGTCACGCGGCCCTGCTCCGATCCGCGGCGAAACGTAAAGGCCGACGCCATAGCCGGAAATTGTGATACCAGCAAGAAAAATGAGGATTTGGCCGACCAGCGTTTCAATATCCGGGATGAGCCAGTTGAATATATCGATAAAAATTCCGACCAACAGCATATTCAAGAATGTGCCGATTTGAGGAATCTTCCGCGTAAACAGCATCGTCGAAACGATTACTGCCAAACCCACGATAATGGCCCATGTACCGATTGTTAAGCCAAAATTTTTATAAAGGCCGACATTCAATACATCCCAAGGGCTGATGCCGAGCTTATCTGCTTTGATGATCATCGTAAATCCTAAAGCCAAAACAATCAGGCCGCTAATAAAAAACAGCCAGCGGTAAAAAAATGCACGCCCCATTGCCATCCTTCTTTCTATTATGTACTAATAAAAAGCCACCCATTCCCAAAAGAACGGATGGTTTTTATTCCTGCTTATTCAACTGTGACAGCGGCATAGCGCCCACGGGTCACTTCAATCAAGTCAGCAGGCGACAATTTCAACTGCATGCCGATTTTTCCTGCAGAGACGATGATGTCTTCCAACTCTTGCGCTTGTTCAGCGACAAACGTCGGAAACAGCTTCTTCATGCCGAGCGGCGAACAGCCACCGCGAATATAGCCGGTCAATCCCAGAATGTCTTTCACCGGCACCATTTCAATCTTTTTTTCACCAGCCGCTTTTGCTGCAGCCTTCAAATCAAGTTCTTCTGCTACCGGAATCACAAAGACATAGTTCTGTTTTGAGCTGCTGGCAGCGACCAAGGTCTTGTAGACGGTTTCCGGCGGATACCCGATTTTAGCCGCCACTGAAACGCCGTCAATCTTGCCGTCTTCCGGATCATATTGCAGCACTTCGTGCGCAATTTTCTCTTTATCAAGTATTCGTGCTGCGTTGGTTTTCGCGATTTTTTTCGCCATGGGCTACACCTCTATCTGATCTGCATGCCATTAGCATAGCACCATTTTCAGAATCTTTCTATTCGTTCTGCCCCAATAATTTCTTCAATGCATCCGCCATCGCGGTATTCACCGGCGCATCATCTTGCTTTTTCAAGTATTGATTGACGTCTTTTTTCGTCGCTTTTGATTTACTCGCATTGCGGCGCTTTTCAAAAGCCGACAATTTTTCACGATGTCCGCATTGGCAGGCGAACATTTTGCCTTCCCCTTCGCCGCGCATTTCCATGCGCTTGTGGCAAACCGGGCAGCGGGCATTTGTCTGGACCGCCACTTGTTTTTTGTAGCCGCATTCGCGGTCTTGGCAGACGTACATTTTGCCGCGTTTGCCGTTGACTTCCAAAAGCGGCTTGCCGCAATCCGGACAGGTTTTGCCGGTGACGTTGTCGTGCTTGAATTTCTTATCGCTTTTCTTGATGTCCGACACAGATTTCTGGGCGAACGCAATCATCTCTTTCATGAACTGCTCTTTTTTCATTTGCCCTTTGGCGATTTTATTGAGCTGCTGCTCCCAGTCTGCTGTCAGTTTCGGCGACTTCAAATCTTCCGGCACGAGTTCAAGCAATTGGCGGCCTTTTGAGGTAATCGTCAAGTCTTTGCCTTTTTTCTCAATCAGGAAGGTATTGAACAATTTGTCGATGATGTCGCCGCGCGTCGCAACCGTTCCGAGTCCTCCGGTTTCACCGAGCGTCTGGATCAATTCTTTGGATTCGCCTGCCATAAATTGCGCAGGATTTTCCATTGCGCCAAGCAGCGTTCCTTCATTGAAGAATGCCGGCGGCTTTGTTTTGCCGTCTGTCAGCGCGATGCCTTTGATGTGAAGCTTCTGCCCTTTTTCAAACGGCGGCAATGTCGTGTCGCCGTCTTCATCGTCGTCATTGTAGACGCGTTTCCAGCCTTCGTTGCGGATCGTATTGCCTTTGGTCTGGAAGGTTTCGCCGCCCGCTGTGATTTTCACCGTCGTCTGATCGTATTCGTACATCGGGTAGAATACCGCCAGGAAACGTTTGACGATCATGTCGTATAGTTTATGCTCTTTGTCCGATAAGTTATGGAGCTGCGGCGTTTCTTCCGTCGGGATGATGGCATGGTGGTCGCTGACTTTATTGTCATCGATCACGCCTTTTTGCGGAGCCACCGGCGTTTTCAGGATCGTCGCTGCAAGCGCGCGGTACGGGCCGACCTGCACGGCTTTGATGCGGTCTTTCAGCGTGTCTCTCATATCGGACGTCAAATGCTTCGAATCAGTCCGCGGATATGTCACGATTTTATAGCGCTCGTACAAGCCCTGCAGCGTGTTCAGCGTTTCTTTCGCCGACCAGCTATAGCGCTTGTAGGCTTCTTTTTGAAGTTCCGTCAAGTCGAATAAAGGCGGGGCCGGCTGTTTTTTCGGCGTGACTTTCACGTCAGTGACGGTGCCTTCATGCGTATTGTTCAGCTTGTTGAAGAGCTTGTCGATTTTTTCTTTATCGAACGACTGCGTCGAATTGCCGTCGGTCCAGGTGAATGCAGCTTGGTCCGTAATCGCCTGCATGCCATAATACGGCTTCGGCTGGAAGTTGCGGATCTGCTTTTCGCGTTCGGCAATCATGGCAAGCGTCGGCGTCTGCACGCGTCCGGTCGATAATTGCGCATTGTATTTCACTGTTAGTGCGCGCGTCGCGTTGATGCCGACGACCCAGTCCGCTTCCGCACGGGCAACCGCTGCCTGGAACAGGTTCTCATAGGCTTTGCCGTCTTTCAAATTGTTGAAGCCGTCTTTGATCGCTTTATCGGTGACAGACGAAATCCACAAACGCTTAATCGGCTTGCGCGTTTTCGTTTTCTCCAAAATCCAGCGCGCGACAAGTTCCCCTTCGCGTCCGGCATCGGTCGCAATGATGACTTCATTGACGTCGCTGCGGTTTAATTGTGCCTTTACGGCATTGTATTGTTTCATCGACTGTTTGATTGGCACCAGTTTGAACGGTTCCGGAATGATCGGCAAGTTCTCCATTTTCCATTCCTTGAAGTCGTTGTCGTATTGTTCCGGCTGTGCTTGCGTCACCAAATGGCCGAGCGCCCACGTCACGATATACTGTTTGCCTTCCAAAAATCCATTGCCTTTTTGTGAACATCCGAGCACGCGCGCAATATCACGCGCCACGGATGGTTTTTCTGCTAGAACTACTGATTTCAATTTATTCACCCTCATTTCGTATAGCGTATATTATAACACCTTCCGGTTTGGCTGGCTTTTCGTGGGGGTTAGAGGTGTGAAAAGCGTATTTCCTAGATAACGGGGCGTATTTTAACCTTTACTGTGCGTATTTTTCGATAACCGAGCACATTTTAACCTTTATCGAGCGTATTTTACACTGACAAAAAATCCATTGATATTCACCTGCGAAAAAGGTATTATATCTTCAATTCAAATGAAAGGATTGATGTCTTTGCATATTATTGAAAGGCGGCGCCCTTATCGGCTTATTTATCAGCAAGCACTGTTGGCACGCACTTCGCCGTCGCACAAAAGCTATCCACTATTAAAAGAGAAAGTCCGAAGACGTGCAGCCGGATTCGCCGGCGAAATCCAGTTTGATCGAGTTTGTGGCGAATATGGAGAGGAGATGCAATTTAGATTAATCCCTGATTTCAAGACGGCTACACACCAAATTGATGCCATCTGTATTTTCCCTTCTTTTATTGCCATAGTAGAAGTCAAAAATATTAGCGGCCATATTCATATGGATGGAACGAACAGACAGTTTTTCCGCATATTAAACGGAGTTATGACTGGCATGACAAACCCTGATGATCAGCTTTACCGGCACGAAAAGTTGGTTCGCCGTTTGATTGGCGATAAAGTGCCGATTATTGGCATTGTTGTCTTTACGAATTCTTCAGCCATATTGGAAATAAAAAATATCAAACGAAGAGTCATTCATCTCTCCGGTCTTCCATTTGTATTTGATGAACTGGTTTCCCGTTATCGAACCTCCCCCACAATCGAAATAGAACATTATTTCAACTCTCTCTTATCTATGCAACCCCCATTGCAAATCCATACTCCGCCTTTAATTTCTTATCCTCTTTTAGAAGGCGTTTTCTGCCCTGACTGCCCCTATACTAAAATGAATTATTCCCGCAACTTTTGGCGCTGTCCCTTATGCGCAAGAAAACAAGCAGATGCTCACTTATTGGCACTGCAGGATTACCGGCTGCTAATTGGCTCTACTATATCGAATTTAGAATTCCGGCGGTTTACTGGCATGCAGTCCCGCACAAATGCATGGGCTATCCTTCAAAGCTGCGGATTTCAGAAAATCGGCAATAAGAAAAGTCGGCGCTATGTAATTCCTGAAATGGACCTTCGAAAAAGTTCGGATTAGGCTTTAAAAGCGTATTTACAGTACAACTGTGCATATTTTAACCTTAATCGAGCGTATTTCTTTATAACCGAGCATATTTTAACCTTTACCGAGCGCAATTCCAAAAAACCAACAAAAAAACCTCCCGCGGGAGGTTTTTCTTCTGCTATTTAAGGATTATCAATCGTTTCCTTTGATAAATTCTGGCTCATTTCAGCGTATTGGACGAAAACGCGGGCCAATTCGCGCAAGCGGTCGTGGACGTCTTCGTTGATGATCGTGTTCGTGTCATCGAAATGGCTCGTGTGCGTGTAGACGTAGTTCGGCGTCACGAGGCAGCGGAAGTAGTCGAGAATCGGCTTTAGCTGGTTTTCGATGACGAGATGGTGCTGATAGGTGCCGCCGTTTGCAACGATTGATACCGGTTTGTAGCGCATCGTGCGCGGATGCAGCATATCGAATGTGTTTTTTAAGACGCCTGGAATCGAGCCTTGGAAAATTGGTGTGGCGATGATATAGCCATCCGCGGTTTCAAAGCGATGGACGATTTCCTGCATGTCCTTGTTGTACTCGCCGAGTGGCCGGCCATCGACAAACTGGTGCTCGTAATCAGCCAGGTTCAACATCACAAGCTCCATATCCGGATTAAAATCTTTGATATAGGTTTGCACCTGTTCCAAGATGGCCCCCGTTTTTCTCCCAATAATTGTGCCGTCCACCAATAAAATCTTCATAAGACAAATCCTCCTCAAATGCGTATCTGCTTGGCCATAAAGCGAACAGCCTATAGCCTTGTTGTCTTTATCATAGCAAACCGGGCTGCCAAATACGCACCGATACGCTTATTCGGAAAAGATTTCATTCTTTAGGCTGAGTTGCCGTTTTCAACCGGCTGGTCTCCAGTTTCTCCTGAATCCGGATTTCCTGATGCGCCGGCGGGGAAAAGCTGACGATGGTGTCCCCCGTTTTCGGTTCTACTGCCATGCCGGTGGTAAAGAATTCGATTTTCCCTTGTGCGCGCTCTACGAACAAAGGAATCGTACCGTCTACGGACCTCTCTTGGAAATCCGTGTATGTGTACTGTTCGGTCAATTGCGTTTTCCGCATGGCGTATCCTTCTTCTGCTTTTGCTTCAAGTGCATGGATATTCCATTCCGCTCCGAACAAGGTTCTGCCGCTGAGCGAAGAGTGGAAATCCTTCGGGTCGCCTTTATGAATCGCCGTCTGGAACAAGTGCGTCCGCCCGAGCTCCGGCACGAAATTATTGACCACCAAGGAATTATACGAATCCGTATCGGTGGCGACAATCATTGTTTCATATGGCGTCAGATCAATTTCGTACTCGGTGTGTTCCGACAGGATTTCACCGGCAAAACTTGGCACTCCCGCCTGGCGCGCAAGCTGCAGATTGCCCCACGCCGAATCGATGATCAATACGTTTTTATTCATGCTCTGCAGCATTTTTCCAAGCCGCACCGCGAACCGGCTGCTGCCGACAATCAAAATTCCCGGTTCCACGGATGAAGCAAGGCCCAACTTTTTGCCGAGCCAGCTAATGGAAAAGCCGTGGGCGATGACGGTCGAAAAGACTAAGGCAAAAGTCAGCGCCGTTAACAATTCTGCGTCTTCAAAGCCTGCGTCAAGCAAAGTAGTGGCGAAATAACCGGATACGGTCAACGCAACAATTCCGCGCGGCGCGATCCAGCCGATTAAAGTCTTTTCCTGCACCGTCAAGTCGGTGCCGATCGTTGAAAGCCAGATCGACAGCGGCCGGACCACAAAGAGCATCGCCAGCACAAAGGCAATGATGCGCACATTAAAGATTTCAATCAGGACGTCCAAGCTGAGTGAGGCGGTCAGCATGACGAAAATGCTGGAAATCAGGAGCACAGAAATGTTTTCTTTGAAATGGCGCATTTCATTGATGGATGTAATGTTCATATTGGCCATCATGATGCCCATTGCGGTAACGGCGAGTAAGCCCGTTTCATGCATCACGATATCCGAGACGGTGAACACCAATAGCACAACGGCAAACACCATCGGCGATTTGAGGAATTCGGGAATCTGCCCTTTTTCGAACATCCGCCCCATTCCCCATCCGACGCCCAGTCCAAGCAGCACGGCAAACAGCGCCGCTAAAAAGAACAGGCCAAATGCAGCAGCTGATTCTTCACCCATGGCGAACAATACGAATTGAAAAGCAAACAAAGCCAGCAAAGCGCCGAACGGGTCGACTACGATGCCTTCCCATTTTAAAATGGCTGCAGGACGTGCCTTCAGTTTCGCCTGCCGCAATAAAGGCAGGATTACGGTCGGTCCGGTCACGATAAACAAACCGCCGATGACGAATGAAACCGCGAGCGATAAGCCAGCCAGATAATGGGCTGCAAGCGATCCGGCAATCCAGGCGATGAAAGCGCCGAATGTGACAATCCGCCAAACCGGCTTGCTGAAGCTTTTAATTTCCTTAAAGTTTAAATTCAAGCTTCCTTCAAATAAAATAATTGCTACCGCTAAGGAAATCAGCGGATTGAATAAATCGCCAAAACTTTCTGATGGCGAAATGATGCCGAGCAGCGGCCCTACAAGAAGGCCCGCAATCGACATTAGGACAATCGCTGGCAGCTGCAGGCGCCACGCAATCCATTGCGACAAGACGCCAAGGAACAGCACCAGCATTACATCAAATAATAAAGAATCGATAACAGCAATCCTCCCTTTCACAACTTTTGGTGAACTTTTTCTATGCCTCAAACTTATTTGACCATTATAGAGGGTTTTCCGTTGATATGAAAAGCGAGAACCGAGCCGTCAGGTATTTAAAAATTTGGTTTATATGGTACAATGGAAAAAAATCTAAGGGTGAATCTAGTGAACAGACAGGAAATTGAGTTTGAAATTGCTGATTTGAAGAGTGACTATGTCCGCCACCAAGGCGATATCGAGAAACTCGAAACAACTGGACATGCACGGATGGTAGAACAAGCGGAAGAGCGCTTGGAGAAAATGGAACAACGTCTTGCGGAATTGAACAAAAAACTCGCGGAACTGTAGCCCGCGAATTTTTTTTTGCGTTTCCCCCTTTGTCTCTTATCCCTCAAAGACCTACGTTTTTCTAAATGATCAGCTATAGCGGCCGCTTCCGCTTTTCGTTGTTGTCCAGCTGCAACGCCTAGCTCCTCGGGTCGTAAGCCACTTTGGCTGTGCGGCTGGAAATACGCCGCTTCGCCAAATCGTCTTACGCCGGTCGGAGCTGAACAGGCGCTTCCGCTTTTCTTATTGTCCAGCTGCAGCGACCAGATTCTCGGGGTCATAAGCCCCCCCGGCTGTGCGGCAAAAATCGCCACTTCGCCGGTTCGTCTTATGCCCGTCGAATCTACACGGCCGCTTCCGCTTTTCTTTAGCACTTATACTTTTTAAAATATGGAGGAATACTATAAATGAGTTTATTAACAGTAGAGAATTTAAGCCATACGTTTGGCGACCGCACGCTTTTCAATGATGTGTCGTTCCGTTTGGTTGAAGGCGAACATGTGGGCCTTGTCGGGGCAAATGGCGTCGGCAAATCCACATTGATGAACATTTTGACTGGAAAAATCATGTACGATTCAGGCCGCGTCGAATGGCAGCCGAAAACGCATTACGGCTATTTGGATCAGCATACACAATTGACGCCTGGACGGACGATCCGTGAAACGCTTCAAGATGCGTTCCTTCCGCTTTATAAAAAAGAAGAAGAATTGAACAACATCGCCATGCAAATGGGCGAAGCTGACCCGGACCGCCTGGAAGAGCTGCTGGAAGAAATGGCTGAAGTGCAGGACGCACTCGATGCCGGCGACTTTTACACGCTTGATGTGAAAATCGAAGAAATTGCGCGCGGCCTTGGCCTTGATGCAATTGGCCTTGAGCGCCCGGTTGAAGCCTTATCCGGCGGACAGCGTACGAAACTGCTTCTTGCGAAATTGCTTTTGGAAAAACCGAAAGTCCTTTTGCTCGATGAGCCGACCAACTACCTGGATGAAGAGCATATCCAATGGC
Organism: Planococcus chinensis; assembly: GCF_020071995.1. Classification (GTDB taxonomy): domain Bacteria; phylum Bacillota; class Bacilli; order Bacillales_A; family Planococcaceae; genus Planococcus; species Planococcus chinensis_A. The sequence continues at coordinate 233,445 of NZ_JABWTK010000007.1, forward strand.
TCGTCAACTATTTGAAAAACTATCCGCATGCGTTCTTGTTGATTTCGCATGATACGGAATTCATGAGCAGCGTAACAGGCGTTATTTTCCACTTGGAATTTTCCCGCCTGTCCCGCTATACTGCGACTTACGAAAAATTTATCGAGCTTGCAGAATTGGCGAAAAAGCAGCATTTGGACGCTTATGAACGCCAAGCCGATATGATCAAAAAAACCGAAACCTTCATTGCGAAGAACAAGGCCCGCGCTTCTACTACAGGGCGTGCAAAATCACGCCAGAAACAATTGGACCGCATGGACCGCATCGAAAAACCGGAAATCGCGGCCAAACCGCAGTTTTCTTTCAAAGAAACCCGCAGCCCAAGCCGTTATGTAGTCGAAGCGGAAGCTTTGACGATCGGCTACGACAAACCGCTTCTTCCGCCGCTTACGTTCATGATTGAACGCGGTGAAAAAATTGCGTTAGTCGGCATGAACGGCGTCGGGAAATCGACTTTGCTGAAAACCATGCTCGGCAAGATCAAACCTTTGGACGGCGATGTGCTGCGCGGCGAATATTTGACTCCAAGCTACTTTGAGCAGGAAGTCAAAGCACCCACACATACGCCGCTTGATGAAATCTGGTCTGCTTATCCAAGTTTGGACCAAGGCCAAGTGCGCGGCGCCCTTGCCCGCACTGGTTTGAAAAACGAACACATCTCCCGTTCAATGTCACAATTAAGCGGTGGCGAACAAGCCAAAGTCCGTTTATGCAAATTGATGATGGAAGAAAGCAACTGGCTGATTTTTGATGAGCCGACCAACCACTTGGACATTGATGCGAAAGCAGAATTGAAACGTGCGATGCAAGCCTACAAAGGCACCATCGTCCTTGTCAGCCACGAACCTGAATTCTACGAAGGCTTGGCGACAAAAGTCTGGAACGTTGAAGAATGGATCAACGCCGGCAAACAATCCTTATAAGAAAATGCGAAACGGCCTCTCCTTTTTACAGGAGAGGCCGTTTTTTTATTGCCCTATTAATAAGTCGTCAGCTTCAGGATTTTCTGTACGCCGTAGACGCCGCGCTGCCAGAAAGAAAAGCCGTCCTGGTATTCTTCTACGTCTAAAGTGTACAGGGCATCTTCATTGTTCCACAGACGATCGAAATAAGCATCCATATTTCCCACCAGTTCACTGTCGTTCGGTGCGATGATGCGAATGTCGTTCTCCAAGTTATAATCAGCTAATGCACGTTCCGTAAAATTGGCCGCGCCTCCCAAGATATAGCTTTCTTCCTTGGTCTTGATCATGATTGTTTTTGTATGGAATTGGCTTTCTGTCGTGTTGTACCATCGGACTTTCAGATTTCCATTCGCTTCTTCATACATTTCATTGACAACTGGGCGATTGGGAAGCCCCGTTTTTTCTGTCCCGAAGGCGTTTTCGTTCGGGTCCAATACCATACGGACATCCACACCGCGGTTAGCCGCTTCTTTCAAAGAATCGACCACTTCGCTTTCGGCGAGGTAAAACATGGCAAGCCAGATTCTATCGCCTTTTTGCGCTTTATCGATATCTTTCAGCAGCGCATCGAATATTTGCCGTTCGGTCAGGTATTGCGCAGCATATTGCCCCTGCCCCTCTGCCGCTTCTATTCGCGGCAGCTTAGCAGGTCCGCCGGAAAACTGGACAACGGCTTCTTCTGCTTCAAGCATATCATTGATGATAGGGCCGCTGACCTTGAAAGCCATATTGCCATGAAAACCGCTCGCATTGTGCGGATTTGCGGAACTGATAATGGCTTCTTTTTCCGTGATCAACGCTTTGCGGTGATTGGCTTTGATGTTCATCATTTCCATGTAGGAAGCAAGCGACAATTTCGGTGCATCGCTCGACATGCCATTCGGAATCCACCCGCGGCTGTCGACATCAAACCACTGGAAAAGCACCCGGTAAAATCCCGAGTACAGCGGAGTCGAGTCCCGCAATTGATCAAGATCCGTAATGACCACCTCAACACCTGCCTCTTCCAACGTGCCAAGCAGCTGGCTTTCATACGAACCATAGCCTGTATTTAACGGATCCGTTATAAAAAAGATGGGCATGTCCGGATTTTCTTGTTTTTTCTTCAATAAATGATCGGTGAGCATTTCTGAAACAGCTGGAAAATCAATTTTCTGGTCATTGTAATTATCAAATAAGAAAAAATCCACGACGATAAATTCTTCCGCTTCGTCAATGGCTTTGTTAATCTCATCAAAAATCTCCAGTTCGTGTTTTAGGTCTGCCCCTTTATTATCTTGGGCATACGAGAGGTCATAGAGCATCTCCACATCTTCCAATTGGTGCAGCTCTCCGGCAAACGAAATACCCGGCGGCAAAGGTTTGAATGTATGCCACACAATAACCGCTATGTACAACAAAGCGAGGATGCCGGCCGTCCCCAACACAATCCGCTTTCGCTTGCTCCATCCCTCAAATCTCTTTCTTATCATGAATACTTCCCCCTCGCTTTTATTATAGCAAGAAGAAATAGAAAGAATTTCTTTTTTTATTGGAATAAAAAACCAGCTGAATAGACTGACATAGCGATTTGAGACACATATAAAACACCTTTATTAGGCTGCTTGCGCCCCAAATTCCTTGGGTGCCAGGTAGCCTAATTTTTCGAGAATCCGGTCTTCGTTGTAGTAGCGCATATAT
>NZ_JABWTK010000008.1 GCF_020071995.1 Planococcus chinensis
TTCATGACGATGGTTTTTGACGGGACCAATCATGAGACCTCGCTCCTTCATTTTCTTTTAGTGTACATCGGAAAAGTAGTAAAATAAACAAAAAAACAGGCTGTCGAGAGAGTTTCTCGACAGCCTGGGAATATCGGAGATATTCTAAGAGAAATTTTTATATATCTTTCTCAACAAATTGAAAAGCCGGCGGATTTTATTCCGCCGGCTTTTCCTTATTCTTCTTTCATGGCTTGCCGGGCTTCGGTCATCTGTTTCCAGACCGAGCCTTTGGCGTCTTCCCCTTGTTCGATCCGGGCAATGGCCATTTTAATCTGCAGTTTCACTTCGAATTCCGGATCTTCCTCTGCCGCTTTCAACGCAGGCAAGGAGGCTTCTGTTCCGGTTTCGTATAAGAACATTGCAGCCCGCCAACGGACCAGTTTGTTTTTGTCTTTCAGCGCTTCCATCATGATCGGTTCGAACTCTTCAAAACCGAGGTCACTGATTGTATCGCCCGCTGTTCTCCGGACTGCCCAGCTTTTATCGCGCATCGCTTTTTCCAGATGCGGCACTACCGCCTGGTCCTTGATATCGCCCAGGAAGATAGCCGCTTGGCGGCGGATAGACATTTTTTCATCGTCCAATGCTTTTGCCAAGAGCGGCACATCATCGAGTTCGCCTTCGTTCATCTGCTCAAGCAATTGGAAGCGTGTTTCCCAGTCCGGTACATCGAATTCAGTAAGCGTCACTTTTCGGCCGCGTGCAATCGGTGCGGCTTCTTCTGCATTGTTGTTTTGCTCGACCATTCCATCCAGCCGTTCCTGCGGGTAGGCGGCTTCGAGTTCTTCGACGACGCTTTGGCCGATTTCTTCTTTTTCCCCGTAGCGCACGCCATAATCCGCCCATTTACGCTGCAGCAAGTAGTTTTCTTCTGTCGGATCCATTACCGCCTGCATCGCTGCCACAAACCGGGCAGGCATCGCAAAGCGTTTTTCAGAAGCACTGTCGAACACTTTTACTTGAAGCGGAATGCCTTTGAATTGCTGGACATGGACGTAGACTTCTCCGTAATGTTCATCGATTTCAATTTCTTCTTCGTTCGTGTGGCTGCTGTCTTCTCCGAAAACGCGGCGCACTTCCGCAAGAATGGTTTCCCAGTCAAATTTCGCGATTCGTTCAACTGCCAGAAAATCCGCGACATGGTACACGCCTTTGACCCCGGCGATTTCCAGGATGGCCTGGATTTCTTTGGCTGCATCCTGTGCATTGTCTTTCGTATAATTATGGCTTTTGCCAAACGGCAATTCCTGATCGATGATGACTTTCATCGTATTTGGGCTTGGCGTTGGTTCAATCGTAATAATTTTCACTCGTAATTCCTCCTGCCGTTAATATGCTCCACCTAGCTTAGGATTCTGCAATTTCCTGCAGATATGTCCATCGGTCGATGAGTGTATCGTATTGTTCGGTTAGTTCATCAACTTCTTCGGTCAGTTTGTTCAATTTCTCGAAATCCGCCCCGGCTTTTGCCATTTCGCCTTCCCGTTCTTCGATCCGGGATTCAACTTCTGAAATATCGTCCAAGATAGTTTTGTATTCCTGCTGTTCTTTAAACGTCATTTTCTTTTTTGGCTTTTCCGGTTTCGGCGTTTCTTTTATTGGTTCGGCCATTGGCTCTGCTTTAGCTGCGGGCACCGGCTTTTCCTTGATAAAGTCTGAATAATGCCCCTGGTACTCAAGCACTTCTCCGGTGCCGGTCGTCCACAGTTTGCGGGCGATGCGGTCCAGGAAGAAGCGGTCGTGGGAAATGGTGATGACCACGCCCGGGAAGTTTTCCAAAAAGTCTTCCAGCACAGAAAGTGTCTGGATGTCCAAATCGTTTGTCGGCTCATCCAATAACAGGATATTCGGCTGTTCCATCAGCAGTTTCAGCAAATACAAACGCTTGCGTTCACCGCCGGACAATTTGCCGATTTGAGTGCCGTGCGCATTCGAAGGAAACAGGAAGCGCTCAAGCATTTGCGTGGCGGACAAGCGCACGCCTTTTGCCGCTTCATAGTCGCTTGAAATTTCCTGGATGTATTCAATCATGCGCTGCGCTTCGTTCATCTCAGGCAGGTGCTGCGTAAAATGGGCAATTTTCACCGTGCTGCCGTATTCCAGGCGCCCTTCTGTCGGCTCGTAGTCGCCGGCAATCAATTTCAGCAGCGTCGACTTTCCGGCGCCATTCGGGCCGACGATGCCAATGCGGTCGCCGCCTTGCAATAGGAAATCGAAATTCCGGAAAATGACGTTGTCGCCGAAAGCCATACCGAGATTTTCGCCTTCAATGATTTTCTTGCCGAGGCGCTGGCTTTGCATCGACAATTCCAGTGACGTGTTGTCGTTTTCTTTCTGGACATTTTCTTTGATTTCTTCAAAGCGCTGAATGCGGGCTTTCTGTTTTGTCGACCGGGCTTTCGCACCGCGGCGGATCCATTTCAGTTCCGAGCGGAAACGGTTTTCCAGTTTTTGCTGGGAAGAAGCCGCCATTTCATCGCGGATCGCTTTGTTCTCCAAGTAATCTCCGTAGTTTCCTTTATGTGTATACATGGTCTGGTCGGCCAGTTCGAAAATATGCGTCGATACGGCGTCCAGGAAATAGCGGTCGTGTGTTACAAACAGCATGGCGCTGTTCATGCGCAGCAAAGTTTCCTGCAGCCATTCGGTTGACAAGGCATCCAGATGGTTGGTCGGCTCATCCAACAGGATCAAATCCGCCGGTTCAATTAAGGCTTTTGCCAACGCAACGCGTTTCTTTTGTCCGCCGGACAGTTCACCGACCGGTTGGTCGAACATATCGATTCCAAGCTTCGTCAATGCCGTTTTAGCCAAGGCGTTGATGTCCCAGGCATTTTCCTGTTCCATGCCTTCCTGAATGTTCATCAGCTCTTCCTGCAGCTGTGTGGAGCTTGAATCCACCATCATGTTTTTCAATGCCTGCTCATATGAGCGGTTTAATGCCAAAATCGGCGAATCTCCGGAGAACACGGTTTCGAGCACCGTCAGCGATTCGTCAAATTCCGGTTCTTGTTTTAAATACGTAATTTCGTATTTTTTCGGGTGGTCCATGTTGACCGAATCCGCTTCTACGTCTCCCGCTAAAATGGACATCAAAGTCGATTTCCCGGTGCCGTTGACTCCGATTAATCCTGCACGTTCCCCGGGATACAAAGAAAATTCCACATCTTTGAAAAGTGTTTTGGCTCCTACTGTTTTTGTTAATTTGGTAACGTTTAAGTGGCTCATTTATTCCCATCCGTTTCTTTAATAAGTTGCTTTAAAAAGGATAGCATAAATTGATGGCGTTCTTCAGCAATTTGCTTTCCTGCAGGCGTGTTCATGTGTTCTTTCAACAACAGCAGCTTCTCGTAAAAATGCGTGGTGCTGCTGGTCGGCTTCGACCGGTATTCCTCTTCGGTCATTTCCGTTCTCGGTTCTTCCGCCCAGTCGTACAGCTTGCGTCCTTTGGCGCCGCCGTATGCAAAGGTGCGGGCGATGCCAATCGCGCCAATCGCGTCGAGGCGGTCAGCATCCTGGACGATTGCCGCTTCAACCGAAGACGGCCGGACGCCGTTCCCGCCTTTAAAGGAAACCGATTGGATGATGTTTCTGATCCGGTTTTTTTGTTCCATGCTGAGCGGCAGGCTCTCGAGAATCTCCGTCTCCAGGTCTTCTCCGTCTTTTTTGTATTTCGGATCGGAAACATCGTGCAACAGCACAGCCAGTTCCACAATAAAGGCATCTGCCTGCTCCTGCTCCAATAGCAGCTTGGCATTGCTGCGCACTCTTTCAATATGCTGCCAATCATGGCTTGCATCATAAGTTTCATAGATTTTTCTTACAGCTGTTTCACATTGTTGTATGGTGTCATTCATCAAGATTTTAGCTCCTTTTCTTCCATTATACCCTTTAACGCTGCTGGAATGCCCGGAATGGGGCGAGTTATTGACGATTGATATGTGTTCGGGTATAGTATAAGCCAACCATATAAAAGGCTTTTAATGGTTCCGCGACAATACTCAATAATAGGGGGAACGTGCATGCACCAGGGTAAAGTAAAATGGTTTAACACGGAAAAAGGCTATGGATTTATTGAGTACAATGATGGAGATGACGTGTTCGTCCACTTTACAGGCATTCAAGGCGACGGATTCCGGACACTTCAAGAAGGCAAAACGGTGTCATTTGAAATCATTGATGGAAATCGCGGACCACAGGCCGCCAATGTAATTGAAATCGATAGCTAATCGTTCTGCATTAAACATAAAACAAGGAGACCGGGAGAAAATCCCCGGTCTCCTTTTTCATTTTATGCAGTGGAGCTTAAACCCACGTATAGGTTTTCCCCCAGCTTTCGCGTGACAGCCGTTCAATTTCCTCCACATCGGCATCTTCCACCATATAAGTATCCCCTTGTTCATACGGATTGTAATGGAAGGCGTACATGCGGGCGGCAAACTGGTGGAATGGCAGCGATGACTCGCCTTCGAGTTCCCCGTGGCCCTGTACACTTGTTTCGATGCCCTGGCCCCAGTTCTGGCCGCTGTCGTTGTTCGGGTTATAAAAGTAAACCCGGTATTCCCCTTGCTCATCCTGATCAATCCGCTGTATTGACACGGCATGCAGGCCGAGCAATTTGCCATGGACGTTGGTGATGTAAATCCCTACCGGATTCGGATAGATCATTTCGTAGCCTTCATTGTATTCCGGGTGATGCGTGGCATAGAACAACCGCACAAAAGCTTGATAATCCGTGACATAGCCTGTCAGCGGATCAATGATGTTGGCAAAGCCGCGCGGGATCCATTCCCCGTAAAATTCCGGATTGACCCATTTGTGGCCGTCTTCGCCGCGAAGCAATGTTTTCTTCATCATTTCATTGTAAATTTTATCAAGATGCGGCACCAATACTACGGAAACCGGATCCAATTCCTGATGGATTTCCTCAGCGACCCCACCTTCAATCGTATTCGAGTGAATAGCTTCCCCTTCGAACGTCACATCAATATCATTTTCCCGGACAGCCCGGGCAATGTATTCAAGCAACTGGCCAATGCCGTGCTGTGCCCACAGGCTGATGGCACGCGCAGATTGGCAGGTCGGGTTCAAGCCTTGGCCGATCCCTAGCGGCTGGCCCAGCACACTGATGACACCGCCCAGCAACACGCCGTTGGCAGTGATGCCGCCTTTACGGTGTTCTCTTCTTAACAAATTCTTTTTAACATCCGGATGTACATCAATTTCAAACAACCGGCGAATGGCCGGAAGCAATGGGTCTTGTGTCAGAACGCCCCGGTCGAGCATCCGCGACAAACCATAAATGACTTTGCTGGTCTCTGGATGAACAGCAATTTGAATCATATCCCGGACGAGCTCGGTATTGGCATTAAAGCTCGCCGTTCCGATTTCAGACAAACTCAACGCTTCGGGGATCAAGTCGGAATATTTGCGGTTCAGGTAGCGGAGAAAAATAGCATTTGCCGGTGCTACCAGTCCTGTTTGATTCATCGATTCAGCGAACGCTCGGCTTTCAGTGCGCAAAGTTTCTTCATCCACTTCCATCAAATGTTTGCGGTATTCCCGCGGATTTGGAAACTTTTCGGTGAGCGGAGTCGGTGCCGTAATCGCTTTTTTATAAGCCAATAAACTCTCTTTCGTTGCATCTTCAATATTTTCATCAATCATCTGTGTGGCTGTTTCAATCATATTAATGATCCGGTCGACCATGATCGGCCGCTGGACTGTTAGCCGGTCGATTTCTTCCACCAGTTTATGGGCTACCGCTTTATAGGACAGCTTCCCGCCAAGCAAACGGAAAAGGCGTTCTGCCCGTTCTGTATGCTCTCCGCTTTCGACCCGTGCGGCTTCTGTTTCGGCAGGAAACAGAAGGTCAAGATTTAAGGCGAGCACTTCATTCAGAAAAGCCGTCGCTTCTTCGGACGGTACTTCAGGATGCTCATATTTCCCTTCAGAAATGGAAAGCATACGCAGTTCGCTCAATAATTCAACAACTGAATTGACGCCTCGGATTTTTAAAGAGCCGCCGACAAACGGCGGTTCCAAGTTTTCTGCTTCTGCCCACGGGCCGCCATGGAACACGCCCGCTTGGTCAAAATCGGCTGCAAAGTCATAAAGCATTTCCAGCCCTTCGTCTGTTGCCGCCAGTTCAGTAGCCAACTGAAAAACTTCCGTCTGGTACATGCTTTTGGCAAACGGTTTCGCTTGTTCGAGTGACCGAAGCGCCTGTTCAAATTTATCTTTTACCGACGTTAATTCTGTTGCCATTATAATTCCCCCAGGTGATTAAAGATAAAAATCGAATTTCTCGTATTTTTTCAGCAGTTCTGTCATGCGGTCGCTGTCTTCCCCAAAGAAGAACAATGTTCCGTAGTGGTTCCCGAAGCCAACGCGTTCCGCAACTTTCGATGTAACCGGAATAAACAAATCGTGTTTTTCAAAATAAGGATCGTTTTTCAGTTCTTCCGGAACATTCAATTTTTCAATCAGACGGACGCGCGGATAAACCATCAGGCTGCCAGCATAGCCTTTTGCCGAAGTGACTTCTTCCGGGAAAAATGCATCCAGTTCTTCCGGCGTCGTGTCCGGGTCGCTGCACAGGATCTGCGCCTGGAAGGCATTGAAGCCGTATGCCCGTTCAATCAAATCGAAAATATGACCGCCCGGAACACGTGCGGCAACTTCTCCGAAATTCAGCGTCCCGTCGTGGGAAATGAAATATTCCGGATGGATGACGCCGTATTTGATTTCAAACGAATCCACGAGCTTTTGGATTTCATTGAGGATTTGAGGGCGGTAAGCTTCAAGCGCCGGTGAAGCCGGCACAAAATTGGAATGCCCCAGTTTCACGTATTCGGTAATATTGAGGAATTTCACTTGTCCGTCATGGATAAAGGCTTCGCAGGAAAACTCCTGCCCGTCCAAATGGCTTTCCATCAAGTACGGAAATTCTTCTTCTATTTTCTCAATGTCGGCAGCATCCCGGATGACCATATGGCCAACAGTCCCCGCTTTATTGAGCGGCTTGATGTGAATCGGGTCGTTCAAATCACCCTCGATTTTTATCAGTGCATCATTTACGCGTTTTAAAAAGCGATGAATATCGTCTTTCGTATAAGCTTCTTCAAAAACCCCTACTTTAATGCCGGACATCTGAGCTTTCCGTTTCATCAGCCCTTTGTCGCGCAGCAAAAGCGAACGGTTGAAGACCCGCGGGTCATCAAAAAATCGGGCATTTAATGCGCCGGCCCATTCCACGGTTTCTTCATAAATCGGCACGGCGAGTTTTGTGTTCATGCCATCCAAAATCTGGAACAGCTCTTCGGACCCTTCGTTCAGGCGGTCAAAATCCCACCCCACAAAGTTGATGTCGTTCTCTTTGGCGAATCCTTCAAAATCCGGCGGCCCGACTACGACATACGGCCGGTCCAACTTGTCAATGGCCTCGATGGCCGGCAGGCTCCACCCTAATATTGCAGTTAATTTGCCTTCATTATTTGCTTCAAACATGGCACCTCTCCCTTTCCCTTGTCAAAACATTCAAACATACAAGTTGTATTGCCTGTTTATGCCTCTTTCAAACCATGGTATAGAATTGGAATCTAGGGGTTTATAAGCATGGCTACTGGGAATTTAGATAAAAACGAAAGGAGAAGAATGCGATGGAGCCATGGTTTTCAAAACTAAGAGCTTATTTTCCTGCCAAAGAAATGAAGTCTGAAGAGCATATGAAAACATTGTTTGAGCACAAACCGGAATTCTATAAATTAGACGAAAGCCCTCATCATACGCTTGTCTACTTCGAAAAACCCGATTTCTTATTTATCGATTATATTCTCGTCAACAGTTCTGCACGGGGCAGCGGCCTTGGCAGCAAGATCATGAATCAGGTAAAAAGCAAGAACAAGGCAGTGGTGCTGGAAGTGGATCCTGTCACTCCGGATGATCCTGAATCCGGCAAACGCGTCCGTTTTTATGAAAGGCTGGACTTTAAAAAAGCACCGGCAATTGAGTACATCCGGAATCACCCGGTGACGGGCGAACGGAGTGTCATGGATATTTTTTATTGGACTCCCCAATCCCAGCCGGAAGAATGGGTGCTGGAAAAAATGATGGAAGCCTATGAAGAAGTGCATGCTTTTAAAAACGAAGACTTGTATGGCATCAAACCGCAGCCGGCGGAACACGTACTGCAATTGGCGGAAGAACGCCGCCAAAGAAAAGCCGAATAGAAAAGCCTGCGCCCGAAATCGATTCGGCGCAGGCTTTTCTATTTGTTCATTTATGTTCAGTTCCGACTTTGTTTAACTCGTTTCCAAGGAATTGCAGCTGTGACCCAATAGAGCATTCGCTGATGCAAAACCGGTGAGCAGCTGTTTTCCCCTGCTCTTTTCGGATTTGTTTGCGGACAAAACACCCTTCGCAATACGTTTCCATCATTTCATCAATTTCATTGATTATTGAAAGTTTGTTCAAACTGTCACCCCTTTAAAATGCCATTCGTTTATTTTACTCCTAATTTGTCTTTTAACGCAACAATAGTTATACTATCAAAGGACATTTTCATCCCTATAGCGGTTCGAAAACTCCCGCTTTATCAAAACTAAGGAGGAATTTTTTTGTTTAACGAGTTTTGGGGCCTTGGCTTTGCTGTGGCCAATTTTATATTGCTGCTCATCATGTACAAATTCTTCGGGAAGACCGGATTGTTTGCCTGGGTGGCGCTTTCCACTATTCTGGCCAATATCCAGGTGACGAAAACCATTGAAATCATCGGACTGACGGCTACGCTCGGCAATAGCTTGTATGCTTCCACTTTTCTGGCGACCGATATTTTGAATGAAAAATACGGCCGGAAAGATGCACAAAAAGCGGTTTGGCTTGGGTTTGCATCATTGTTGATCATGGTGATCGTCATGCAATTCGGGATGAAATTCATTCCGGCAGAAAGTGATTTCGCCAATGATTCGCTGCATACGATTTTCGGGTTGATTCCGCAAGTCGCGGTTGCCAGCATGCTTGCTTATCTGGCCAGCCAGCATCTTGATGTGTATATTTTTACAGCCATCCGGAAGGTCTTTCCAAAAGACAGCCAGTTCTGGATCCGCAACAACGGCTCTACATTGGTCAGCCAGCTGTTCGATACGCTGATTTTCACCAGCATCGCTTTTTACGGCGTCTATCCATTTGACGTCTGGCTGCAAATATTCATCTCGACTTATGTCTTGAAATTCATCGTATCCGTTCTGGACACGCCATTCGGCTATATCGCGAAAGCATTAAAGCCAAATGATGAGAAAATAATAACACCGGCAGACGAAAAGCAGGTGTCTTGATGCTAGAAGTATTTGTGGATGCCGCAACTGCGGGTACACCGAAAGTCAGTGCAGTCGGCGTCTTTATCAAAGGCGAAGGCCATCTGATCAAATGGAGTGAATATGTCGGGGAAATGGACAACCATATGGCTGAATTCACTGCCCTTGTAAAAGGGCTGGAACTGGCGCGTGATTTGTCTACGGGCATGGTATCAATCAAATCCGATTCGCAAGTGGCTGTTGAAGCTTTTGACCGGGGATTCACCAAAAACCAGAAGTTCAAGCCGCTTCTCGAAGAAGCGCTTCGCCTGTCGGATGGGTTCGACTATTGCTTTATCAAGTGGATTCCCGATTCGCAGAACCGGGCTGCTGATGATTTGGCCCGCACGAAATTGCGTGCCCATAAAAAGAATTAAGGTTTTCATTTTGGACTGCAGAGGTCCCGGCAAAAGCTGGGACCTCTGCAGTTTTTGGTTGTGCCTCTGTTTCACAAGTTGCATAAAGACGCTGAGCCGAAAGTCTGGTAAACTGAAAACAGTTTGAATCTTGGAGGAATCGTATGAATTCAAAATTAGGAACTGTGCTCGATATCATCATTTTATTGATTGGACCTTGGATTTTATACACGCGCGTACTTGAAATTATCGACAACGGCGCTTCTTTGTATCCGGTCATTTCGATTATTATCATTACACTGGCTGTTGTGTTTGCCGTCTACAATTTGTATCACGTGATCTCGGCCAGACAGCAGAACAATTCGAAAAAATAGTTGAAAAGGTGATTTTTCTTGAAATCGGTGTTGTTTTATTTTATTCCGCTCGCCATGTTTGCAGCCGTCAATAATTTGGTGGACCGCTTATATTGGCCGTATTATCTGGTACTGCTTCTGGCTTTCCTTGTTTTTCAGCTGGCGCGTGTGCGTTATCCGAAAGACGCTGTGCCGCCAATCGCAAAAGTCAGTCAGGCCATCTTTTACATACTGACGGTCGCTTTCATCTTCCGGGACCAATATTTGGATCCATGGATCATCAATGTCCTGCTCGGCATCACACTTGGCATCGTCATTGTTGAAATCATGCAGTATAAAAAAAAGCCGTTGTCATGACGGCTTTTTTTCATGGGGATACTACGGGATGATTGAAAGATTCTTAAAGCAGATCCAGCAAACTGTTTGTAATAAGAATGAATATACTGAGAAACCCCACTTCGTAAAGGGTGTTTTTGGAAAGCAGCTTTTCCCCTTCCTTCTTTTCAAAAAAGAACTTGATGGCCGAGAAAAAGAAGGCAAAACAAACGGCGCTTAACACAATGCTCCCATTGACCATGGCTCTCCCTGCTTTCTGCAAACGGCTATTATTTTGTGAAATACCAGACCAGTGCCAAGACCACAGCTACGATGACCCAAGTGATGATCCGGATTAAATTTCGTTTTTTGCGGATCTCCGCTTCTTCTTTGACGTCCTTCATTAAAGGCATGTTTTTCACTCCCTATTCTATACGTTTCATACATGCGAAAGTTTCTGTAAATACCTTTTTATGCCACAATCCATTAAGATAAAAAAAAGGAGGTTATACCTGTGAAAAGATTGCTGTTTCCTTTTCTGTCTCTTATGATCCTTGCAGGATGCAACGATGCTCCGGCTAATCCGAAAGAAGCGAATGTCGCTACGGAAGCCATTGCAGGCGGCCTTGAAATTCCTTGGTCCATCAATAAAACAAACGATGAATTTTATATTTCGGAACGAACCGGCAACGTTGCCCATATTGCGGCAAATGGCCAAGTGACGCACCAGCCGGTCGAATTTTCCGATCCCCTGTCTTCAGCGGCTGAAGCCGGATTCCTTGGCTTTGTGCTGGCACCCGATTTTGCTGAATCCAAGCAAGCGTACGGTTATTATGTCTATGATCAGGACGGACGCTCTTTCAATAAGATTGCCCGCTTCGTCCAGGCAGACGGTTCATGGAGTGAAACGGACGTCTTGCTTGAAGGCATTCCGACAGGTAATGTGCATCACGGCGGACGCCTTGAAATTGATGAAAACGGCGCGCTGTTCGCCACCATCGGCGATGCTTCAGAACCTGACCTCGCCCAGGACCTTGGGTCGGTCAACGGCAAAATCCTGCGCTTGAACGAGTCGGATGAATTCGAGATTTATTCACACGGCCACCGCAATCCGCAAGGCATCGCCTGGGCAGACGGCACGATGTATGCATCGGAACATGGCCAATCAGCCAATGACGAAATCAACATCATCGAAGAAGGCAATAATTATGGCTGGCCGGTGATTGAAGGCGATGCCACCGAAGAAGGCATGGAAGCGCCTTTCTATACGACTGGCGCTGATGATACCTGGGCCCCGAGCGGAATTGCCGTAAAAGACGGACTGCTTTATGTGGCTGCCCTTCGCGGCACCGCCATCAAAGTGATTGACCTAGAAACCGGTGAAGTCACCGATTCATTCGAAGGCTTTGGCCGGGTCCGTGACGTCTTTGTTGACGGGGAAGATGTCTATTTTATCACCAACAATACAGACGGCCGCGGGACTCCATCCGAAAACGACGATCAGCTATACCGGTTGGGCAACGAATAGAAAAGACGCCAATGCTGGCGTCTTTTTTATAGGAATTTCACCATAAGCTCTTCATCGGTGTATTCGTCCCCTGATTTCATCGCGCGGTATTCCGTGCCGTATTTTTCAAATCCGAAGCGCTGATATAACCCAATCGCCGAACGGTTGTTGCTGGAGACAGCCAAATACAGCTGTTCGATGCCTTCCCATTCGTTTGCATAATCGAGCAATTCCTCCATCAGTCTTTTGGCAACGCCGTTTCCTCTGGCGCGCGGGGTTACGTAAACCGCCACAACATTTGCCCGGTGCTTCATCTTTTTCCCGGCTTCTCTCAGAAGCGTGACATTGCCGACCAACTGCCCTTCCCAAAAAGCGCCGAATGTGACCGCTAATTGGGAAGCCAAACTTTCTGCAGTCATTTCGACCGGCTTTTGAAGTGCGTCTTCCAGGACCGAACCGAATGCATCCGGATTATTGGTCAACGCTTCGATGCGAAGCTCGCGGTAAGAAGCGGCGTCCTCAGCCGTCAATTCACGAATATCCATTGGCCATTCTTCCTTTTCATTTGAATTCGATTTGGACTTTTCCTTTGCCGTCCGCGACATCAATTGTCGTGTAGGCTCCGTTGATAAACGTAATTTGTGGCGGAACGTGGCCAAGGTCGATGTCATAGGCAATTGGAACACCAAGTTCATCCGATAAATCCTCATACATTTTTTCAACGGTGTAGCCGCCGATTTCCTGGTTCGCCGGGCTTCTGCCGAAGACGATGCCGGAAATGTGATTAAACCAGCCCGCATATTTCATCTGCGTCAATGACCGCTTTAAATCCGCGACATTCATCTCGCAGTTTTCCAAATACCATACGACCGGTTCATCGGGTATGTGGCGTTCCCTAAATGCGTTTACGTCCCCGTACGGAGTCCCGATCAAATGGCGGATGACGTCAATGCAGCCGCCAAGCAAGCGGCCAGTAAATTGCTCCGCTTCGCCTGAAACGGTCTTCCACTCCGTCGGTTCTGTCAAATTGAAAATAACAGGCGTCGGGTTTTCAAAATCCCATTCTTTCTGGTATTTCTCAGACGATACTTGCGTGATCGATCCGCCTGCTTTCGTTTGGAGAACGTCCAGCCATTTCGCCGTGGTGTCATCTGATTCCGGACCGCGAAGGTCGACCAAGTTGCCGCTATGTGCCGTTGCATATCCGGTATTTAACGTGACAGCCAACAAAAGCATGCTGATATCCGAATAGCCCATAATCCATTTCAAGTCGACTTTTTCAAAATCGAGAAATTCCAGTATTTCCACCAGCAGTTCTCCACCCCATGGCGGCATGACCAAATCGATTGACGGATCGCTGAGCATATTCATCAATTCTTCTGCACGGACTTCTGCCGGCGCGGATTTCGCTTCTTTTTGCGTCCAGGCGGTGTCCCCCACCGTCAGTTTAAAGCCCCGCTCTTCTAAGCGTTCAATGGATTTTTTTAATACCTCATGCATGTCGGGCGCAACTCCTGAAGAAGGAGCCGTCACTCCAATGGTTTCAATCTTGCGGTCTGGATATCTGATCATCGTCATTCTCCTTTACTGATTGGCGTTATGTAAATGATACGAGTGCGAGAATGATTCCGCAAAGGATAACTCCACCAAGCAGAAATAAAAATGCTTGAGTGACCAAATCCCAAAACGGGCTTGGGGTTTTGTCCAATCGATTCCGGTTTAAATCCAGCACGCCTGGCGAAAGGCCTGAAGAAGTCGATTGTACCGTATAATTCTTTGTTTTTTTCTTGTTGCGAGATAACATCAAATTCCTCCTTGAACTTTCCAATTAAATATACCTTATTGGATATATTATACTAGAGAAGATGATATTTTACAGAAATTTTTTAAAAAATGAAAATAGACGGTTTTCGTGGAGGCCCGCATAATGCTTGTCAATGCGGGTATTAAAAATAGCAGAGTAAAAATTAGGAGGAGATGGACAAATGAAAGTGTTGATCGTCGGTGCAAACGGCCAGATTGGACGCCATTTGGTTCAATTGCTGGCGGAATCGGAAGAACATACACCAAAAGCCATGATCCGGCTTGAAGAACAAATCAGCTATTTTAATTCGCTTGGGGTCGAAACCGTGTTGACCAGCCTTGAAGGCAGTGTAGATGAGATTGCCGAAGCGATGGAAGGCTGTGATGCGGTCGTGTTCACGGCTGGAAGCGGCGGCGCTACAGGTGCTGACAAAACTTTGCTGATCGACTTGGACGGAGCAGCGAAAACAATTAAAGCAGCGGAACAAACCGGTACGGAGCGCTTCCTGATGGTCAGCGCCATCCATGCTGACCGGCGTGAGATGTGGGGCGAAGACATTGCTCCATATTACGTTGCCAAGCACCACGCCGACAATATTTTGCGGGCCAGCGGGCTCGTCTATACCATCGTCCGGCCAGGGTTGCTGACAAATGATCCTGGAACCGGACGCATCCGGGCAACGGAAAATTTGGATTCCGGCCCGATTCCAAGAGAAGACGTGGCAAGAGTGCTGCTCCACTGCCTGGATAACGAGCACGTTTTCAATAAAACCTTTGAAATCATATCTGGAGACGACGAAATCGAAGAAGCTTTGGACCGGTTATAGTAATATATGGTTCTGTTTACCGCTTGAATTGGAGGACTCTCCTTATTAAATAAAGGCAAAAAAGTGCCCGACAACTCATAAATAGAGTTGCCAGGCATTTTCATATGAAGACAACTCTTCGTACGATCCTTCAAATCTTTTTAGATATTTTATAGGACGGCTGCTTTAGCTGTTTTCAGTTTTCTTATCCAGGTTGCGATCTATATATTCTTTTCCCCATTCATACATCGAGTCCAGTATCGGAATGAGGCTTCTTCCTTGTTCGGTAAGGGAGTATTCCACTTTTGGCGGAACCACTGGGTAAACTTCACGGTGAATAATCAAGTGATCTTCTAGTTCACGCAATTGATTCACAAGCATCCGCTGGGTAATCCCTGGCATAAGGTTTTTTAATTCCCCGAAACGTTTCGTTCCTTCTTTCCCTAAATGCCATAGCACTAGCATCTTCCACTTTCCTCCGATAATAGAAAGTGTCAGCTCTTTTTCACAATTAAAAACTTTTTCTCCTAAATTAGGCATTCATTTTCTTCCTTCCTTCTTCACTTTCCACCGTATACTTTTCGATACTATAGGATAAAAAAGCAAGTACTGTAATTAAGGTAACTTACTAAGTTTACTTGAAAGAATGCAGTTAGTAAATTTTTCTGCAAGAGAATAATGTCTTTGCAGGCATGTTCGATATTGAGAAAAACCGCCAAAGATTTATCCTATTTAAGTCTCCTAAACGAACTGCCATGAATGGATCAGGCCATTGGAAGCCTTTCAGAAATTTTTTCTTTATGAACGCTGAAAGTACCTTCTCGCTCTAAAATGAACTTTTCTATCACATGAAGCACTCCTTCTTCATTGTTCGAAAAAGTAGTGTAATCTGCCTTATCTTTTACTGCCATTACGGCATTGCCCATAGCTACGCCAAGGCCAGCCGCCTCAATCAGCTCAATGTCATTAAAGTTGTCGCCGATGCCGATGATTTCTGTACGTTCAATGCCAAGTTTTTTTGCTAAGTATAACAAGGCGCTGCCTTTGTTTGCCTCCGGGTGGGTGATTTCAAGATAGTGTTTTTTTGATTTGGCAATGTGGGCAGACTCCCCGAATAATATTTGCAATTCGTTCTGTAAATGATCGAGCACGTCCGGTTCTTCGATAAAAAGCAGTTTTGTGACGTCTTTTTGGACCAGTTTGATCAGATCAGGCTCTATTTGATAGGGAACTTTAACTGCTTCAGCATATGCGATCAGTTTGTCATTTTCGACGGCACTATAGAGAATATCATTCTGGTATATTTGTAGATGCAATTTTTTCTTACGAGAAATCTCGATTAGCTTTTGTGCAATGCCAGGAGGAACCGTACGCTCGTACCATACTTCTTTCTCATTCACGTCCTTAATCAGTGCACCTTGATATGTAATGAGCGGTACATTTAGATTCAATTGCAATGCAATGCGCTTGGCAGAAGAAAACATGCGTCCTGTAGCAATCGTGACAATTGTTCCCGCTTCCACCGCTTTTTGAATAGCCGTCACAGTAGCTGGTGAAATCATTAAGTCGTCTGTGAGCAGTGTTCCGTCTAGATCGATTGCGACCATTTTATACATAGGTTCTCTCCTTGCAATTTTATTTTCTAGCCCACGGCAAAATGAGCATCTGCCACCAGCCGCGTTCAATGATATAACCGGTTGTCAGTTGGTTGGATTCGGGCTGCTTTTGCTGGATGTTTCTGCGTGCGGGCACCCTCTGTAGATTTCACATATTACATCATGCATTTGCATTTTACCAAGCTTTACGCCCCAAATTTCACAATCAACGCTATAGCTTCGTTTGCACATTATTTGTATGCTTCACTGAGAGAATGCTCTTTAGCACTGTCCCGGCACTTTGATCCAATAAAACAAACCTGAGTCTGCATAAATCCCTGACTCAGGTTTGTTCGTTATTCTATTCCAAATTCGCGTGCCTGCCGTACATGGCATCGGATTTGTACTCTTTTTTATCCATGAATCTTAAAATCATTGCATCGTAAAATACAAGAAGCGATTGTTCAAATAAGGATCCCATCGGTTGAATCGATTTACCCGTGGCGCCATCACTTTTCGCTTGTGCAGGTATTTCAATTCGAATATCCGCCAGTTTTCCTATTGTGGACTCAGGGTTTATTGTGACAGCCACTATTGTTGCACCAATGCTTTCGGCTTTCTTTGTCATAGCAGCAAGGCTTTGAGTCTCTCCTGAACCAGAACCGACGATAAAGATGTCATCCGGTTCCAAATTCGGCGTTACCGTTTCTCCGACGACATACGCATCGAGCCCAATGTGCATCATACGCATCACAAATGCCTTAGCCATAAAGCCGGAGCGGCCTCCGCCTGCGACAAATATTTTTTTTGCACGCAGTATGGCGTCCACTGCTTTTTCGGCTTCCCCCTCATCAATAAGTGCGGTGGTCCGCTTCAATTCAGCCAGTATTTCGTCTGTGTAGCCCACCGTATTCATATTAAGACGTCACGCTTTCTTTCATCATCTTTTGAATTTTTTCCGCTTCTGCGCTCTTGTTTTCTTTGCTTGTGATTCCGCCGCCGACAATGATCAAATCCGGCTGTGCTTTAATCACTTCCGGCAATGTCTCCAATTTGATTCCTCCAGCAATTGCGGTTTTAGCATTTTTAACGACGCTTTTGATTGTACGCAAATCTTCGAAAGAATCTTTTCCTTCCGCTTGCAAATCGTAGCCGGTGTGGACACAGATATAATCCGCGC
This sequence comes from Planococcus chinensis, assembly GCF_020071995.1. Lineage (GTDB taxonomy): Bacteria > Bacillota > Bacilli > Bacillales_A > Planococcaceae > Planococcus > Planococcus chinensis_A. Next base: position 17,311 of record NZ_JABWTK010000008.1, read on the forward strand.
CAAGCTCATCAAGCTCTGCAGCACGTGTTTTGATATCTTTCACAGCGATCATGTCGACCAGGATTTTCTTGCCTTGTTTTTTCGCTTCTTCGACTGCGCCTTTGATTGATGAATCTTCTGCCTGAGCAAGAATGGTTACAATATCTGCACCTGCAGCAGCCGCATTCGATACTTCATAAGCCGCAGCGTCCATAATTTTCACATCTGCAAGAACTTCCAGGTCAGGAAAAGCTGCTTTTATTTCTGCGACAGCTTTAAGACCTTCTTTGTTAATAACCGGCGTTCCGATTTCGACGATGTCGATAAACGCCTCTACTTCTTTAACCACTTCAATTGCTTGTGGAATGTTAACTAAATCCAATGCTAGTTGTAATTTCATGTGTCATTCTCCTCGTTGCCGTTTTTTGGTTCTCACCCAGTGTAAGTTTCACAAGCATTCTTGTGAAGTACGCACTTTAAATTCACATACTGACAAAAAGTATACTGTCAGCGTTTATTGCAATAGCTTCCAGTTGAATTTAATGGATTTGGATGTATTTCCAACAATAAGGTATTTCCCTTGTCTTATTTATCCTAAACTCAATGCACCCATAAAAAGGCTCAGTCGCTAATTGACTGAGCCTGATTTTTGCAATCCTATAAATTTACTTGTGCATTATTTTTCCATTTTCACACGCTGCAGACGCAACGAATTTAAAACGACTGAGACCGAACTGAAGGCCATCGCAGCTCCCGCTACCCAAGGCGCCAGCAAGCCAATGGCGGCAATCGGTATGCCCACTGTATTGTAGGCAAATGCCCAAAACAAGTTCTGCTTGATGTTGCGCATCGTTTTGCGGCTCATCAGGATTGCTTCAGCGATGCTGTTCAAGTCGCCGCGGATCAATGTGATATCTGCAGCTTCCATTGCTACATCCGTCCCTGTGCCGATGGCCATTCCGATATCGGCCATTGCAAGCGCCGGTGCATCATTGATGCCGTCGCCGACCATGGCCACTTTCTTGCCTTCCAGCTGCAGTTTTTTCACTTGTTCCGCTTTTCCTTGCGGAAGCACTTCGGCAATGACGGCATCGACTCCGACTTCTTTGCCGATTGCTTTTGCGGTCCGCTCGTTGTCTCCTGTCATCATGATGACGTGGATGCCCATCTTCTGCAGGCGCGCAATGGCTGCCCGTGAAGTATCTTTAATGGTATCTGCTACCGCAACCAATCCGGCATATTCTCCGTTGACAGCAGCAAGCATTGCCGTTTTGCCGTCGCTTTCCAATCTTTCCATTTCAGAAAGAACGGAAGAAGTATCAATGCCGTATTGCTGCATCAATTTCCGGGTGCCGATCAGGACGCCTTGGCCCGATACGGTTGCCTGGATGCCGTAGCCCGGAACAGCTTCGAAATACTGGACATTGCCAAGTTTAATGCCTTTGGATTGGATTCCTTGAACGATTGCTTGCGCCAAAGGGTGTTCCGATTGTTTTTCGGCTGCGCCGATGAGTGATAGAAATCTTGCCTCATCTTGTCCTTCCGCCAGCAAGACATCCGTCAATTCCGGTTTTCCGTGAGTGACTGTTCCTGTTTTATCGACCACTACGGTATCAATGCTCTGCGTCTGTTCCAAATGCTCTCCGCCTTTAAACAGAACGCCCATTTCTGCTGCCCGGCCGGAGCCTGCCATGATGGAAGTCGGCGTTGCTAAACCAAGCGCACACGGACACGCAATTACAAGAACCGCAATCAACACTTCAAGCGCCGGCGTAAAGTTGCCCGGCTCTACTAACAGGAACCAAACCAGGAATGTGAGAACCGCAATTCCGACGACAATCGGAACAAAGATGCCGGAAATTTTATCAGCCATTCGCTGGATCGGCGCTTTTGTCCCCTGCGCATCTTCCACGACTTTAATGATTTGCGCGAGGGCTGTGTCACGCCCGACTTTTGTCGCCGTCATCCGGATAAAGCCGTTGCTGTTGATGGTAGAGCCGTATAAGGGATCTCCTGCAGCTTTGTCGACCGGCAAACTTTCGCCCGTCAGCATCGATTCATCAACGGCCGTCGCTCCTTCCACCACTTCTCCGTCCACCGGAATTTTTTCTCCGGGTTTCACCAGAATGGCGTCGCCGATGACGACTTCTTCCAGCGGCAATTCTGTTTCCACGCCGTTGCGTATGACTGTGGCCGTTTTTGCCTGAAGGCCCATCAGTTTCTTGATCGCTTCAGAAGACCGGCCTTTCGCTTTCGCTTCAAACAATTTCCCCAGGATGATCAACGTGATCAAAACGGCACTGGTCTCAAAATACAGATGCGCCGCATGCGGTGAACCGGCATGCACGATTGCCTGATAGACGCTGTAGAAATAAGCGGCGGACGTTCCCATGACGACCAGTACGTCCATATTGGCGCTGCCGTTCCGGAGCGCTTTATAGGCGCCTACATAAAACTGTTTCCCGATGATAAATTGAACCGGTGTTGCCAACAGCATCTGGAACCAGGGATTCATTAAAATTCCCGGTACATAAAGGAACGACGTAAAGGAAAAGTGGCCAAGCATCGTCCACAACAGCGGCAGCGACAAAATAGCCGAAAAGATGAATTTCCGTTTTTGGTCCTGGATTGCTTTTTCACGGTAATCTACGTGCTCTTGTTCTTCTTGCTGCTGGTAGGCGCCGTAGCCCAGTTTTTCCACTTTCGCAATAATGTCTGCGATTGTCACTTCAGATGGATTGAATTCAATCGTCGCTTTCTCCAACGCCAAATTGACATTGGCAGCTCCTACTCCCTGCAATTTATTGATTCCTTTTTCGATGCGGGTTGCACATGCTGCACAAGTCATACCCGTAATATCAAATTCCGCTTTTTGTTTAACGACACCGTATCCAAGCGCTTCGATTTTCTTTTCAAAATCGCCTTCATTCAATTTAGAGGGGTCATATTGGATCGAAGATTTCTCGAGGGCCAAGTTGACGTTGGCCTGTTCGACCCCTTCCATTTTGCTGATGCCTTTTTCAATGCGTGCCGCGCACGCAGCACAGGTCATGCCGGTGATCTGAAAACTGGCTTCTTTAACTTCTGCAGCCATCTGGCATCCTCCTCTCATACTACCCAGGGGTATATTTTCCTTAAAAGATAAGAGTGCTTATAAGCACTCTTATACGACGTCGTATCCTTGGTCTTCAATGGTTTCCTGGATTTGGTTCAATGAAGTCTTGCTGTTGTCATAGGCTACTGTGACTTCGCCTTTTCCCAAATCCACTTTGACAGAAGATACCCCTTGAAGTTCTCCTACGCTTGATTCAACTGCATTTACACAATGGGCACACGACATGCCTTGGACTTTTAATGTTTCATTCATTATTTTTGCCTCCTTGGATTTTGTTTTTGTCTTGCCTTAATCGTATCATACATCTTTACTTCGTCATGGTTTTCATGACATCCATCAATTCATTGATCGCTTCTTCCCCTTTGTTTTCCTTAATTGCCTTGGAAACGCAATGGTGGGTATGGTCTTCCAGCAATGCAAGGGAAACTTTGTTCATCGCTGATTGAATGGCACTTACCTGGTGAAGAATGTCGACGCAGTAACGGTCGTTCTCGACCATCTGATGGACGCCTCGCACTTGTCCTTCTATCCGCTTTAAACGGTTCAAAAGCTGTTGTTTATTGGGCTGTACCGTGGTTTTCACCGTGTTTTCCATTTCTCGGCCCCCTTATTAATATACCCTATACCTGTATTATACTAAAGATGGCAGCTCTTATCAAAATACCTGTTTCAAAATTTGGGGCGATTTTCATAACTTATTTCGCAGATAATTCACTTTCGGTTACCCATTTGTGGTTTTTTACTGCTTGTCCGTCTGTTTCAGATACAAAGTCGACCATGTACACGGTCGTTTGTTCGGCAGAATCAATGATGGCTTCAGCACCTTCCATCCCGTTCATATGGTCGGCTTCCAGCACCACTTTTTCTCCGGCCTGGTAAGGCTCATCTTCCGCATTCCGGAGTTCCTCGTGGATCACCCATTTATGGTCGCTCACTTTTTTTCCGCCGGAAGTCGGTGTATAGGAAACTGCATAAACTGTTGTATCAAAAGCTCCTGCAATAGTTGCTTCAGCACCATTCATGCCTGTCATATGATCTGACTTCATCACAGCCTTGCTTCCAACTTTAAATGCCGGATTTTCAGCTTTTTCCAAACCGTCCGGCAGTTCGCCTGAACTTGAATGGTCCATGCTTTCCATCTCTCCATGATCCATCGCAGCATGCGGATCTTCTTCCTCAGCACCAGAACAAGCCGCCAAAACGACCGCAAGAGCAACTACCCAAAGGACCGGTAATAATTGTTTTGATTTCATTGTAAAGCGCTCCTTTTTATCGATATTCATTTTACCTATAAACTCGCTTCTGCTGCCAGCTGTATTTCTTGGTTCAAAATGATGTACCGCTATTACACCTTCAATATAATATACCCCCCTACTGTATGTAAAGTGTTTTTTTTTTCTTAATGAAAGATGATATCCCGTAGATGATTTTGAGGACATGCTGTAAAGAAGGGCTCTACGTGAAGTTCATAATTCCCTTTCTTGCTCTTACCTTTCTAAAAACTAAAAAATACCCGTAATGTGCGTGTACACATTACGGGTATGGCTGTCGCCACCGCTTGATTTTTATTTCTCATTTTTAAGCCTGTTCCTGCGTTTTCACATTCTTTACTCCAAGTACCGCCTGGAAAATAAACGCAATAGAGCAAAGTACGATGGCTGCATAGCCGAGCGTATTGATCGGATGCAGCAGAAGTGTACGCACCACAATCAGCAGCAGCATCGCTGCCAATGAAAAATTGACAATGTATGGCTTGTCATAAAATTTCTTCAAAGCAAACGCCGTAAATAACGCCACGGCTACAATTAAAAGCGATAATACAGTCCCCATAACTTCCCCTCACCCTTTATGCCTATTTTTTCTAGTTTAGCATGCTTTCTTTTAATTCGATACCGGCTTTTCACTCGGGAAGCTTGTCGTATGCCAGTTTTCTGATGATGCCTTCATGTGCAGGAAATTGGTCCAGCAGTTCATTTTGGGTAAACAATTCAAAATCTGCAAAATCAAAGCCGGGTGCCACCATGCAGCCGACAAGCGAAAAAGCATCTTCCGTTTCAACAGAAGAACCGAAAATGCTGCCTTTCGGGACCAGCACTTGGGGCTTCTCGCCATTTGCCATGTCTAAGCCCAACTTCTCTACACGATATCTTCCACTTTTATCAATAATATGGACAGACAAGGCACTGCTGGCATGAAAATACCAAAGCTCATCTGATTTTAGGCGGTGAAGATGAGAGATATCTTCTGAGCGCAGCAAAAAGCAGATGCTCGTATACAGGCGCCTTTGTGCGGACTGGCTTTCTGTGGCAATCATTTCATCCGACTCGAAAGTCCTTTTGTAAAAACCGCCTTCCGGGTGCGGCTCCATTCCTAAATGGTTGATCAAGTAGTCAGCGTCCATCCTTAATCCCTTCCTTTCCAAGAGTGAATCCGTCAAAAAGCCTGCCGCCATATGCATGAAGTACACCTTCTGCTAAATGAATGACGGCTTCTTTTTCTCTCGTGCTGTAATAATGTTCAAATGCAGCACTGAATTGTTCTGCAAAATCTTCATCGTAGCGTTTCAAGGAACGCGCGAGCCATTTGGAAGTGCCGGTCCATTGCCTGTTCATCCGCAGGACAAACTCACCCAGCTGCTCAGCCAAGGCGTTGCCGATAAACAGCTCTTCTGTCCGGTTGCCGGAACCAATAAAGTCATCGAGCACATCCGTCAAAAAATAACGTTTTACCGCGGCCTCTTTTGATGTCCATTGTGCCGGGCCCTTTGCCAACAGCTGGCGCGCTTCCTCTTTTATGTATTTTGCTTCGTGATGGCCTGTTAAAACGATGCTTTCTGCCACCATATTAGGCAAAGAAGGCCGCCCTCTCTCGCAGTCGCTCTTAAAGTACCCTTGATAAGAAGTGGAATTGTGGACAAATAGCTCCACCGGCCATCCTTTTTCCATAAATGACTCTCTATAAGACGACATAATATTATTATCTATGACTATAAGATCCAAATCTGATGTAGAAGTCGCGTCTCCTCTGACTACGCTGCCCGCGAGCAATGCTGTTTCACAATCCGGAAATCGCTTGGCTACCAATTCTTTTGCCGTTTTCAAAGCATCGTCGTTCATTTTCCCACCTCTTTTTTTATATAACAGCTACTTTGCATATTTTTTTGAAACTTTCCACAAACTCATATCGTATTCATTATATAGTAGAAAAGACATCCTTAGGAGGAGTATAAATGAATAACCACGAAATCGATTTTAAATTGCACGGAGACGATCTTCAATTTGTGGAAGTTGAACTGGATCCTCACGAAACCGTCATTGCGGAAGCTGGCGCATTGATGATGATGGAAGACGGCATTGTCATGGAAACCATATTCGGAGACGGGTCAAATGCCGGCGGCGCCGGCATCATGGGCAAATTAATGGGCGCCGGCAAACGCATCATTACCGGCGAGAGCTTATTTATGACGACGTTCACTAACCAAGGAACCGGCAAACGCCACGTCTCATTTGCTTCTCCCTATCCGGGGAAAATCATTCCTATGGACTTAAGCATGCTCGGCGGCAAAATCATTTGCCAAAAAGATGCATTCCTGGCAGCTGCTAAAGGCGTATCCATCGGCGTTGAATTTCAGCGCAAGCTCGGCACCGGCTTTTTCGGCGGCGAAGGCTTTATCATGCAAAAGCTCGAAGGAGATGGAATGGCCTTCATCCATGCAGGCGGAACGCTTTACCGCAAGAACCTTCAAAAAGGCGAAGTGCTTCGCGTTGATACCGGATGTCTTGTGGCAATGACTGCGGATGTGGACTATAATATCGAAATGGTTTCCGGCGTTAAAACGGCACTCTTCGGCGGTGAAGGATTATTTTTTGCCACTCTTCGCGGACCGGGCAGCGTTTGGGTCCAATCCCTTCCATTCAGCAGGCTAGCGAGCCGCGTCTTTGCAGCTGCCCCTCAAAACCCTGCCGGCCGCAGCCAAGGCGAAGGCAGCATCACCGGAGGCCTGTTCAATTTACTGGGCGGAAAATAAATCGATTGCATTTAAAAAGACTCGAAGCCACATACGGCTCCGAGTCTTTTTTTGCATTACCGATTGCGCATTTCTTCTACAGCTTGATGGAATTTATCAAAATCAAATTCCAGGCTTTTCGGCTTGTAGAAAAACAGGATCGCTTCTTTTTCACCTTGGGCGAGCATATGGTCCACCACTGCTTTCGGACTGGTCATATTGATGCCGGAGCTTTCAGCATGTGCGAGTTTATCCAAAATTTCTGTTGGTACAGCAGACATGTATTCACTCTCCTCTTCCCTTTAAACGCTAGTATTTCATTGTTTTGCAGTCGATTTTTTCCGGTACATGATTTCTCCTGCCACCACGGTCATTTCCACTTGTGCTTCCAAAATCTGCTCTTCCGGCCCTTCAAACAAGTCGCGGTCAAAAACGGAAAAGTCCGCATCAAAGCCTTCCTGAATCTGTCCGCGTTCGTGTTCTTTGCAAATGGCTGCAGCGCTTCCGCTTGTATAAAGCTGAATGGCTTCATAGCGGCTTAGTTTCTCTTGCGGCATATAGCCTTCGTGTGTGTCAGATGCCTTTTTACGGGCAACCGCAGCGTAGATTCCCTGAAGCGGATCCACTTCCTCGATTGGAGCATCCGATCCGCCAGCGCAGATCAGCCCATTGTTCAATAAGCTTTTCCAGGCGTACGACCAGCCGATCCGTTCCTCTCCAAGCCGTTCAATCACCCACGGGAAATCGGAAGTCGTAAAGCTTGGCTGCAAATCCAGCGCCACATCAATTTTTTGCATTCGCTCCACTAAATCCTCACGGACCACCATGGCATGAATAAACCGGTCTCTTTTGCCTGCCGGCACCGGGTGGGCTTCAATGGCATCCAGCGCTTTTTCCAAAGCCAAATCGCCAATTACATGAATCGCTACTGCCTCGCCGTGGCGGCGCGCCATGGCGACCAGCTCTTTTAGCTCGTCATCCGAATGGATGGCAACCCCGCTTGTGGACGGGTCATCGTTATATGGCTTGCTGAGCAATGCCGTTTTCCCGCCGATGGAACCGTCTGCAAAAATCTTCATGGCACCCGGATCGATAAACGGTTCTTTGTATTCGGCGCCTTCTATCATTTTCTCAAACACGCTATGGGCACGCAGCAAATGCGCACGGAATTTAAGTTCCTCGCCGATCACATTTTTAAACGCCTGCAGCGGCCGTGAGTAATCCCCGTAGTAGCCCATGTCTTCCGTATGCGCACCTGTCAGTCCAAGCGACAGCAAATCCTCCACTGAAGTTTTTAATGCGTTGGTCAAGTAATTGATGCTTGCTTCCGGCACCTGGCTTGATACTAGATCCTGAGCGGCATCCAATAAATATCCGGTAGGTTCTCCGTCATTATCGCGAACGATGACCCCGCCGTCTGGATCCGGTGTATCTTTAGTAATGCCGGCAAGGGCCAAAGCGCTTGAATTGGCCAGCACGGCATGGCGGCATACCCGTTTTAGCATCATCGGCGATTGGCTGATTTCATCCAGTTCCGTCCGATGGAAAATCTTCCGGTCCGGAAAATTGTTCTCGTTCCACCCTTCGCCGATATACCACTCGCCTTCTGCAAGGTTCGCTGTAGAACGGATCAACTCTTTTTTCATTTCTTCCGACGACTCGATTTTAGAAAGGTCTACCCGCAGCAATTTTTCACCGTGCCCGATCATATGCATGTGGCTGTCGACAAATCCCGGGTAAACCACTTTCCCCTGCAGGTCCACTTCGGTTTCTGCAAGTTCGCGAAGTTCCTCATATGTACCGATTTTCTCTATTTTATCATCTGAAACCAACACTGCTTCAACGGTTTCATCTTCTGCTGCCATTGTGTAAATTGTTCCCCCGTGCCATAACGTCTTCATCGTTGTCACTCCTTTTCTAAATATAATGATAAATCCATTTTTCCCCCGATACAACTACTATTGCTCAGTGCTTCGCCAAATTTATATTCAAGCGCTTCAATAACTATACAATGTGCTTATATGCTATAATTAAACTACATTTTTTGAAAGCAGAGGTGAACCCTCCAAACCGGAGGGACCAATTGGACAGTATACTCATATTGAATTTGTTTTTGGTAGTTTTGTTAATTGCTTTAACCGCTTTGTTTGTCGGATCTGAATTCTCGATCATCCGTGTGCGGACATCCCGCATCGATCAACTGATTTCAGAAGGCAGCAAAAGCGCGATAAAGACGAAGAAAATTTCGGATAACCTGGATTATTATTTATCGGCGTGCCAGCTCGGCATTACGGTAACGGCACTCGGCCTCGGTTGGCTTGGCGAACCAACGGTCGAGCGTATGCTCCACCCGTTGCTTGATAATTTCGGTGTCGGCGATCCAACCGCTTCCATTCTTTCGTTTACAATCGCTTTTGTTGCCATCACGTATTTCCATGTCGTCCTCGGTGAACTGGCACCGAAAACTTTGGCCATTCAGTACGCTGAGAAAATGGCGTTGTTCCTGTCAGGCCCACTGATCCTTTTCGGCAAAATCATGAATCCGTTCATTTGGTTAATGAATGGTTCGGCACGCCTCTTGCTCCGCATGTTCGGCATTGAACCGGCAGACCATGAACAGGCCCATTCAGAGGAAGAGCTGAAAATCATCATGACGCAAAGTTATCAAAGCGGTGAAATCAACCAAACCGAACTATCGTATATGCAAAACATCTTTTCGTTTGATGAACGCTGTGCAAAAGACATCATGATTCCCCGCACGCAAATGGAATCCATTTCACTTGAAATGACGCATGACGATTTGATGGAAATTGTACGCGAGCACGAATATACCCGTTATCCGATTACGGAGAACGGAGACAAAGACAATATCATTGGGTTTATCAATGTAAAAGAAATGCTGACTAATTACACCTTCACGGAAGACTTGCGAGAAAGCCTTGCTGTCCATGACATTCCATTCGTGATGGAGTCAGCGCCTATCCAAGACGTTTTAAGGACCATGCAAAAAGAACGGGTCCATATGGCCATCGTCATCGATGAATACGGCGGAACTTCCGGCGTCATTACGATGGAAGACATTCTTGAAGAAATTGTCGGAGAAATCCGAGATGAATTCGACGATGACGAACGCGATGAAATCAAAGCTTTGGATACTTTCAATTATCTGCTCAACGGCCGCGTTCTGCTATCCGATCTCGAAGACCGCTTTGGGATTACGTTCGATGACAGTGAAGACGTCGATACAATCGGCGGATGGGTCCAACTGAAGAACATCGATATCCATGAAGGCGATTCAATCGACATGCCGAACCATACCGTGACAGTGAAAGAAATGGAAAACCACCAGATCATCACCGTCCAGTTGAGCCGGAAAGAACCGATTGAAAAGAACAATGATAACCTTAAAATTGCTGAATGATGACGTTAGAACACCCCTTACTTGAAAAAGTAGGGGGTGTTTTCATCTGCTATTCTTTTTTATCAATCAGTGACTTCTCGTATTCGAATTTTTTCATCAGCATTTCACCTGAGTAACCTTCTTCAATGAGGCGTGCCAATATATCTTTCGAGTCGTCGTCTGACGGTTCCGGCATTTCGTCGGTGTCGATTTCCACTACATTGTCTTCATTGCGGATCCAGTCAGAAAAGCTGCCGGTATACAAGCGAAGCGCTTCATGTCCTTTTTCTGCAAGCAAGGCATACAATCCGGCTGCTGAAACGCCGCTGCCGCAGTAAACAACAGCGGGTTCATTTTTCTGCAGAACGGATGAAAAATCGGCATCTTCGATAAATTGCTTGTTTTTGACCAATTGTTCCAGGTCGAAGTTGTGGGCCCCCGGAATGCGCCCTGCTACCGGATCGATCGGCTCTTCGATGCCGGCAAAGCGTTTCGGAGAGCGGGCATCCACCAAAACCCCCAGTTCTTTACCGTCAATGATATTTTTGACATCCTCCTGGTCCGCATAAATCGACTCATTAAACTTCAATTCCGGATGGCTCAGTAGATATTCGGGAGTGTCATTGGAAACGCGAATCCCTTGTTTTTTCAATGCATCAAAACCCAGTTTGCTGATATAGGCCTTTTCAAACCCGGCATATTTCAACAGCCACCAGGCACGGGCAGCATAAGCAGCTCCACCCTGGTCGTAGACGACAACCTCGTCTTCCGGCGTCAGGCCGCTCTTTTTGATCAGTTCCGTTAATTGTTCTTTGGATGGCATGGGATGGCGCCCTGCATTTGAAGCCATATCCGAAAGGTCATTATTCAAATCCCAGTGAATCGCGCCTTCCACATGTTCTTGTGCATATTGCTCGCGGCCGGTTTCCGGACGCTGCAATTCGAACCTCGCATCAATCCATCGGTATTTCTCAGTATCCGTCGTTTTAATAAAAACTGTCATTGCTTACACCCTTTCAGCGATCAGATTAGAAAACAGGTTTTTCCATTCCTTCAGTTTTTCTTCTTGTTGAAGCAGTGTACGCTCCGATTCAATTTGATCTACAGCCTGTCTTAAAACATGCTGGCGAAGGCCTTCTGCTTCCTGGTCGATCCATGTGTCCGCCCATTCGCCGAGTTCCGCTTTTTCTTTTTCCAGATACTTCAAAGCATCCGGCTCCATCAAAGCCTGCAAGGCGTCGCGCAGTTTTTCTTTTTCATTTTTCTCGAAAAAGCTCCGGTTGTTTTTGTAATAGGATTTTACTGAAGAATAATCTTTGCCGGTAAATGGCCGGTCCACTTCAACCGCTGCAGTTTCTTCCACTTCATAAGGCGTAAATGAAAAATCAGGATTCATCTCACGCAGCTTAGCCGTGTCTTCTTTAAAGCGCGCCGCAATCTTTTTCTCGATAAACTGCGACAGCCGGAAATTCGTCACGCGCAGTTCCTGCTGGAAATCAAATGCAGTCATATCGGCAATTTCCTGCAAAGCTGCATCAAGCGCTTGCTGGGCCGGCTTATTTGAAAAGACAGAAGGATTGAATGCTTCTTTGAAGAAGTCGTTAAAGCGGTAAAACACCCGCTGATTCACATAATACAGCAATTCATCGAGTTCTTGCAAAGCCTCGCGGGATAAGGTGGCTGCCGGCGACGTGCTGAACAGAATGCGCAGCTGCTGTTCAAGCCGCTTCAGTTCTTCCAGGCGTTCGTCTTTGCGCAGCAGGTTTTTCTCGGTCTGGGCAATAAGTGCGCGGAAACGGTCAACCGTCTTTTGCTCTTCTTCTGCAAGCGACTGGACCGCCATCCCTTTCAATTCATCTTTCAAGAAATGCTGGAACGCCGTTTCGAATTCCGGCATGCCCGAAGTATCGCGGTCACGAAGCGCCATTAAACTTGAAACGCCGTACAGTCTTGGGAAACGAATGCCAAAGCGCAGCATTTCATCCTGCACGTATTGGACGACCGCCTCTTTTTCCTGTTCATTGTTTGCCAAATCAATCGCGTTGACAACGAAGAACATTTTGTCCATTTCGAAGGCATCTTTCACCCGTCCGAGCTGAATCAAAAACTCCCGGTCGGCACGGGCAAACGCGTGGTTGTAATACGTAATGAACAAAATTGCATCGGCATTCCGGATGTATTCAAACGCTACATTCGTATGGCGCGCATTGATCGAATCCGCTCCCGGTGTATCGACAAGCGTCACGCCGCTGCGCGTCAATTCGCAATCGTAATAGAAATCGATTTCATCAACAAAGCAGCTTCGTTCTTCTTTTGCTACATACAGACCGAATTCTTCCCGGTCCGTCCGCACCGTTTTGCCGAGTTCTCCTTTGAAATTTGGATAGCCTTTGCGGAAAGCGGTAATAAATGATTTGTGCACTTGCTGTTCGATTTCTTCGTTCACCGGCAAATTGGCGGATTTGTCGTAAGCCTCTTCCAGTGAGCTGACAGCAATGCCAAGTGCCTGGAAAGAATTCTGGACATCTTCTGTCATTTGCGAGACGGTTTTCAACCGGACATCCGCTGTTTCGTGCGGATGGTCTTTGCTGACTGGACGGATCCGGTTGATCGTCGCCGTTGTCGGGTTCGGAGATACCGGCAGCACCGTTTCTCCCATTAACGCATTGGAAAACGACGATTTCCCGGCGCTGAAAGCCCCGAACAGGGCAATCGTAAATTCCTGGTTTTCAAGTCTTGCGGCTTTCCGCTTCAAGTACTCAGCGGTTTCGGCAAATCCTTTGATCGGTCCAAGCAGGTTTGCAGTCCCTTTCGCCCGCTCCACTACAGCCTGTTCGTCAAATTCTGCATAGGCTGGGACGTCAGCCAGTTCGCGTGCTTCTGACTGTGCAGCTTTCTGCGGTTCAAGCATGCTTGGATCAAATTCCACCATGTCTTCTACATCCAGTTGGAAGCTTTCGTACCAGTTTTGTACCTGTTCTTCAGCCGCCTGCTTTTGTTTAGGAAGCATCGCGGAAAAAGCTCTTTTCACTTTCTCGGTAAGCTCATCCATTTCTTCAAGAGTGCGGATCGCCAGCAATTTCTGGTTCAACCCTTCCGCTTTCATATCCATTTCGGTTGCCACATCGTCCGAGGGGCTGTTGAACTTTTCTTCCTGGGCGTTTTTCCAAGCTTCGGTTTCCCGGATAAACCATCTTTGGACAGCCGTTGAGATGCTGTTCGCAAAATTCAATACGGCATCGCCTGTAGTAGAAGCTCCGCGCGGCACTTGCTCTTCAACGAGCGACATTGGCACTTCAAGCACCATCTCATCAATGGCCAATGATTCCGTATCGGTTAATTTGCCCGCATCTTTCAAAGAGGTCTTCATCAATTTCTTTAAATGGCTGGTAATTTGAGAAGCGACCACAACAGACAAGCGGTCCTTCACTTCCGTTTTCCGTACTTCCCGCTCTTCCTGTGTTTTCTTGGCACTGAACAAGAGACCGACTTTAAAGTTCGGCTGCACCGACTCCAGGTAATTGGTCAGGGCGTTGCGCAGTTCATACGGCATGATGTTGGAGTTCTCCAGCAACTGCTTCCGGTTTTTTTCGAAACTCAGTTTCCAGTCGTCGTAATCCATGACGGATAAGCGTTTCGACACCGATTCGCTTTCTTGTTTCAGTTCTTCGCGCATCGCCCATTCTTCCTCTGTTAAAACAGATGAAAAAGCCTGCAGGCGCTCCATTTTTTCATTTTCCAGGAAGTTTAGATGTTCGTCTTTTAATTGCTGTAGCGCTGATTCGGCTGCAGCTCCTGCATGTCCTTGCCAGCCTTCCATGACGGAAGAAACGAGGCCTTTTACTTGCTCAAAATCGTTTCCAGGATGGCTGAAGTCTTTCAAGGAAGTGAAAAAGATGCCTTTCGGGACCACGCCCCAAGCCGCAAACGAATCCTGGACCGATTGGCGGAAATCAGAAAAAGACAATTCGCTGTCCTGGTGTTTGTCGATTTGGTTGACGATCAAGTACAGCTCTGTGTACTTTTGCAGTTCTTTCGTGAAATTGAAATTCAGTTCAGATTGGACATGGTTATAGTCCATGACGTAAAACACCATATCCGCAACATGAAGCGCCGACTCTGTGGACATCCGGTGGGCATCATCCGTCGAATCGACGCCTGGCGTGTCCATCACCGTAATTCCTTCCGGCAGCACCGATTCTTTATGGCCAATGTCGATTTGGGTCACTTCACCGCTTTTGCAAAACGCTTTGACCGCTTCAAAATCGTAGTTTTCCGGAAAGTAAACCGGTTTTTGGTCTTTCAAATTCACAATGGCAAAATCGGCATCCGCTTTATGGACATTGACGATGTTGGCGCTTGTTGGAATCGGGCTCGATGGCAGCAGCGTTTCTCCGGTCAATGCATTGATCATGGAAGATTTCCCGGAAGAAAAATGGCCCGCGAATCCAATAATGAAATTGTTCTTCAGAATTTTTTTGGCGAACAGTTCCGCTTTTGCAGCCCGTTCGGTATCTTCGTTTTCCTCAAATATCTGGTACAGCCTTGCCGTTTCGATTAAACCTTCTTTATGTTCTAATGCCGTCATGTTGCAAAACTCCTTCATCAAATACTGCTACTATCATATCATTTTTTATGCACCAATATAAAAAATCCTTTTCTGTTTAAGAAAAGGACTTAAGGATGATGCTATTTTTGCATTTCAAGTGTTTTACGAAAAGCCATGGATCGCCATGCCGCCGTCCACAAACAAAGTTTGTCCGGTGATGTAACTTGATGCATCAGAAGCCAAAAAGATGACCGGTGTCGCCACTTCCGGCAACTCTCCGACGCGCTTCATCGGTGTAACCGCCAGGATGGAATCCAAATACTCCTGGTCGTTCAATAATTTCTCCGTCAGCGGCGTTCTGAAATACCAAGGGCCGATGGCATTGACGCGGATATTCTTTGGCCCCCATTCCATCGCCATCACTTTTGTCATCTGGATGATGGCCGCTTTGGAAGCTGCGTAGACGACTCCTGTTTTCAGCGCGCGCTCTCCGCCGACAGAACTGATGTTGACAATGGAACCGCCGCCGTTCATCTTCTTCGCCACTTCCTGCGAGAACATGAAGACGCTATGAGCATTGGTATCCATAATTTTATGCCACTCGCTATCCGTGGCATCCATCAGCGACGAGCGGATGTTCATGCCGGCGTTGTTGACCAGAACATCAATCGCACCGAATTGTTCGATTGTTTTTTCCACCACGTTTTGAATTTGCTCTCTAGCGGTGATGTCCGCAACAGTATAAGACGTCCGGCTATTGCCGATTTCTTTTTGCACTTCCACTAAATCGCTTTCGGTGCGGGCGACAAGCATAAGATTCGCACCCGCTTCTGCAATTGCCATGGCGATTGCTTTGCCGATCCCTTTGCCGGCTCCAGTGACAATTGCTGTTTTGCCTTCCAGACTAAATGATTTCAACATTATGTATCCCCTCCTTCCTTTATTATAATCAAAATTAACAGTCAATTGGCGCTGGATTGTCTTGTGTTTGGCATATTTTAATGAAAGTTGGGCATAAGCTGTACGATATACAGTTTTCCACTTAAAACCAACCATAAAAAAAGGCGGTAAAAGCATTCCGCTTTTACCGCCTTCTCATATTAATTCAATTGATAGATTTTTGAGTACTTCTCTTCCAGATAGCTTGCCAGATGTTCAGCGTTTAAGCCTTCACCGGTTGCATCCTGCAGAATTTCGAGCGGTTTTTTCACAGCACCGTGCTGGTGAACCTTTTCAGTCAGCCATTCACGGATCGGCGCGACGTTTCCGGCTTCCAGCAATTCATCGTAATTCGGCAAATCTTTCAGCATCGCATTTTTGAATTGGGCTGCATACATATAACCGAGTGCATAGGAAGGGAAATAGCCGAAACTTGCGCCGGCCCAGTGAACATCCTGCAGCACGCCTTCTGCGTCATTTGTCGGGCGGATTCCCAAATACT
Source organism: Planococcus chinensis (assembly GCF_020071995.1). Taxonomy (GTDB): domain Bacteria; phylum Bacillota; class Bacilli; order Bacillales_A; family Planococcaceae; genus Planococcus; species Planococcus chinensis_A. The sequence goes on from NZ_JABWTK010000008.1 coordinate 33,801, forward strand.
CTTCGTATTTATCGTTCCAAAGCTGCGGCAGATCTTTCACTGCGACGTCACCGTTAAACAAGCCTTTTTCCAGTTCGTAGCGGATCATGATGTGAAGCGCATATGTCAATTCGTCCGCTTCAATGCGGATGAGCGACGGCTTTGACTCGTTGATGGCGCGCCAGTAATCCGCAACGCTTACCCCTTCAAACTGTCCTGCCGCATACTCTTTCAGCAAACCGAAGTTGTTGCTCCAAAACTTGTCGTTGCGTCCGACAAAGTTCTCAAAGAACAGCGACTGCGATTCGTGGATGCCCATGGAAGCACCGGTTTCCACCGGCAAGCCGGCTAATTTTTCACTGAGGTTCTGTTCATACAACGCGTGCCCGCATTCGTGGATGGTGCCGAATACAGCGGTGCGAAAATCTTTTTCGTCGTATTTTGTCGTCACCCGGATATCATGCCGGTTGATGGTGGTCATGAACGGATGAACCGTTTCATCCAAACGGCCCGCTTCAAAGTCGTATCCCAATTGTTCAAGAACTTGGAAGCTGAAATCACGCTGGGCTTCTTTCGGGAAATGGCCGAACAAAAAACCGGTTTCCGGCTTATGCTCCGAATCGGCGATTTTTTGGACAAGCGCAATGATGCGTCCGCGCAATGTGCCAAAAACTTCATCCAGTATTTCCGTCGTCATGCCGGGTTCGTATTGATCCAGCAATGTGTTGTAAGCACTGCCGTTCTTCTCGCCCCAGTAGCCGATCATCCTCTTTGTCGTAGCCACCAATTTCTCCAAATACGGCTCGAACAGTGAGAAATCACTGTCAGCCTTGGCATCTTCCCAGACAGATTCTGCTTTGGACTGCAGTACAACAAATTCCCGGTATTCTTCTGGCGGGATTTTTTTGCTTAAATCGTATTCTTTGCGGGCTTCTTCGACGGAGCGGCGCAGCACCACATCCATGCCGTCTTTCTCCGCTTCCAGTGAGGAAAGCAGCTCGCCGAATGAATCCGAAGTCGACAGCGTAAATAATTCCGACGACAAGGTTCCGATCGTTTCTGAACGCAAATCGACGCCTTTTTTCGGCGCTCCGGTGCGGAGATCCCAATACAATAATGAAAGTGCTTCCTGATAAGCGCGCATCTTGCCGACGTGCTCGGTGAATTGTTGTTCCAATGTCATGTAAATCCCTCCAAAACAGACTTTAAGCCCATTGTAGCATAAGTCTTTAGAGGGATTAAAAGTTTTCTGCAGGGACCGGCAAAATCCGGCCCCAAAGATGTTCGATGACCAGCTCTTCTTCATTCAGCAATAAATGGATTTCGCCGTAATCATTGGAAGTCCGGATCAAACGGCCGATGCCTTGCTGAATCCGCAGCTGCATAAACGGCAAGTCGATTTCCTCCAAAGGATTGACGCTGAATTTGCGCTTCGCTTCAAAGACCGGATCTTTCGGCGGGAACGGCAAATCGACGATGATGACTTTTGTCAACGCCTCGCCAGGAAGATCCAGGCCTTCCCATAAATGATACGAACACAGCACTTGGAATTTGCCTTCCTGGAACTCTTTCACAACTGTCGACAACTCGCGGTCGCCTTCAAATTCGATGGTGTATGGATGGTCCAGCGGCAGTGACCGCTTGAAATTGTCCATATCCATTTTTGATTTAAACAATACGAGCGTCTGGTCGCCTGTTGAGAACAAATCATAAACGCAGCTGAATTTGTCTTGCTGTTCGAGCGGGTGTTTGAACACTTTCATGACATCTTCATAGTCGAAAGGAGACGGAACAGAGAACGATTGGAAATCGTCAATGCCTAAGCTGTCCGCAATATAGGTGAAATCTTTTTGGACAGATAAAGTAGCCGATGAAAAGATGACCGGTACTTTGCCGTCAAAGAATTTTTCATCCAAAATATCGGTCACAAGGCGCGGCATGATGACCAAGGTCTCGATCTCATCTTTCACTTCCAGCCAGTTGATGGCATCGCCTTCTTCGACAAACAGTTTCATCGCAAAGGTATACAGGTCAAAATATTCTTCTGCGAGCTTTAGATCGTATTCCGGAATGGTGTACAATTCACCTTCAAAAACAAATTCCTCGAGCAAATCGTCAATTTTCCGCACCGTTTCCCGGCCGATCAACAACAACTCATCGGTTTTTCGGATGCCTTTTCGGTCTTCATCAGAAGCGATGGTGCTTTTGCGGAGTTCCCGGAAGAATTCATTGTGCAAATCAATGACCTGCTCGATCAAGCCCAAAGTTTTCTCGCGTACCCCGTCAACCATGACCCGTTCGGTCACGTGCAATAGCGTCATTTCCTGCACTTCATATGTCAAGGCGCGCTGCGCCGCAAATTCCAGCAGGTGCCCTTCATCCAATACTGCAAGCGAGTAGTCGGGAAGCAAAGGCGTCTGCCCTTCACGGATACGCGTTTCTTTTGTCCAAATATGCTCCATCAAAAAGTCATGCGAACAGATCACCAAGTCCGTTGCTTTGCGGTAATGGTTGCGGTGAATTGTCTGGCCGCATTTATTGCGCAGTTCACATGCCTGGCAATTTTGGATGGGGTGGTAATTTACTTGCTGCCATTCTTCGTCTGTCACTTCAGGGTAGCTGGAACGTTCACCATACGGATAGGTATTTTGCATAGAGAAGGTTTTGTTGACGAATTCCGGCAGGCTGTCTTCAATGTCGTAGAGGAAATCCGCGTCAAGCCGCTTCTGGGCTCCTTCAAAACGCTGCAGGCACAAGTACTGGTCACGCGATTTAGCCAAGCGGACATCCAGTTTCAAATCAAACAGGTCGTTTAAACGGTCGATATCGCCGCCTTTTTTCACAAGCTGCTCAATTAAGGTTTCATCGGCGCAGGAAATCAACGCCGGTTTTCCCGTATAGCGGGCATAGGCAATCGCCGGCAATAAATAAGCCAAGGTTTTCCCTGTGCCGACGCCAGCTTCCGCAAACAGCACTGACTTTTCTTTCAGCGCCTGTTCAATCTGAAAAGCCATGAAAATCTGTTCATCACGCAAATCAAATCCTTTTTCAGGCAACTCATCGTAAAAGATATCCCCAATCCAATCATTCAGCGATTCAAAAAAAGTTTTCTCTTTATCTAATGGAAATGGTATAGGTTGTCTCATATGTTCTCCTCACAGAGAAACGGAAGGGCTTCGCGCCCTTCCGTTCTCGAGTCATTTATTTTTTGGCCGTTCTCCCCAGAATTGGAACAAATCTGTGCGAATGAAACCGTTGAATAATTTTCGTTTTTTCGTCGCAGGCTGGCCGTAGATCGTTTCAAATTTCTCCATGGACGACAGGATATAGATGGACCATGTCGGGTGTTTGGAGAAAATACGTCCCATATCGCTGATCATTTGTTCAATGATTTCCACTTCGCCGATGCGCTCCCCATAAGGCGGGTTGCCGACAACGACGCCGTTTTCTTCATGTGTCACAAAGTCTTTCATCTGGCGCTGCTGGAATTGGATTAAATCTGCGAATCCGGCTTCCCGTGCGTTTTCCTGTGCGATTTTTACCATGCGGTGGTCGATATCCGTGCCGAGAATATTCAAAGGCTGGTCATAGTTCGCCAATTCCTCTGCTTCCGCGCGAACGTCGTCCCAAATTTGCTGTTTCATCCATGGCCACTCTTCTGCGTCAAAATCACGGTTATAGCCCGGTGCAATGTTCTGGCCAATCATGGCCGCTTCAATCGGAATCGTCCCGGAACCGCAAAACGGATCCACAAACGGCCGGTCAGGCGTCCAGCGGGAAAGTTTCACCAAAGCGGCTGCCAAGGTTTCTTTTAACGGCGCTTCCCCTTGGTCTAAGCGGTAGCCGCGTTTATGCAGGCCGGCGCCGCTTGTGTCGATTGACAATTGAACTTTGTCTTTTAAGATGGAAACTTCAATTTTAAAACGGGCACCTGATTCATCCAGGAACGAGTTCCGGTGATATGCTTTTTTCAGCCGTTCCACGATCGCTTTTTTGACAATCGACTGGCAATCCGGCACGCTGTACAATTTCGATTTGACCGATTTTCCCTGGACCGGGAAATTGGCATCGACCGGAAGGAATTTTTCCCATTCGATCGCTTTTGTTCGTTCGAACAATTCATCAAACGTATAAGCATTAAACTCACCGGCGATGATTTTTACACGGTCCGCTGTGCGCAGCCAAAGATTGGCTTTCGCAATATCGCGCTCGTCTCCTTCGAAAAATACTTTGCCGTTTTCTGTTTGTGTCTGGTACCCCAGTTCTTTCACTTCATCTGCTACAATCGACTCGAGGCCCATTGCGGCAGTGGCGAGCAATTTAAATTTAGTCATAACGACGCCCTTTCTTGTTGCAAGTGGTTTTAAGTAATTTATATAAATAAGTTCCTTTTAAGGTAAGTTCAGGTTTTTTCAATTATAAGTAGAAAAGCTCTCCGGAATGGAGAGCCTTTGATCAGCAATTTAAAGCCAAGAGAAATTCTATAAGCCATGTTTTGTTTCCACGTACTCAAACGGCTTGCACCTCGTACTAGTGGACGGCAACCATCTATCTGCATGCCAAAAGCTTGCCTCTTCATCCGTTCAATTCCTTCAGAAAAGTGCCCCTACCATAATTTGGGTTTCTCACTCGCGGGGTTTACCTCGTTCCACCTGCATAATTTCTTATGCAGCTCCGTCACTGTGGCACCTTCAGGGTATTTCGGCCATATCCGAAGACTTAGGCGTTCTACCCGCCGTCAGCTGTTAAGCTGCCTTAGCTTATTGTTTCGCTAAGCGCGATCACTACGGCCATCGCAGGTCCGTGTGAGCATGGACTTTCCTCTCCGGCAAGAAGCCGGAGCGATTGCCAGAATTTCCAATGGCTTATCAAGTATACGTTATTTCAACAAATAATTCAACGGATTTAATTGTTATTCAATTTGTTGCCGAATACATGGTTTTCCAAATGAGACAACCGGCGCAAAATATCGAAGTTTGTCGTGCCTGGAACCGGCGCTGCCTGTTTCCGCGGCGCATCGTCCATTTCTGCGCGAAGGCGTTTGTTTTCGTTTTGAAGCTGTTCGATTTTTTTCGTAAAGATTTCATAGTCTTGAATGATTTCATCCAGGAAATGATCCACTTCGTCCTGGTTGTAACCGCGCATTCCCGTTTTAAAGTCTCTTTCCAAGATGTCTTTAGCTGTGTATTTATTGTCCATTTTTATCGTCCTTCCATCAGGTAAAACTGAAATTAGTGAGGATTTCCCATCTCTCTAATTGTCCGCTGAACCATTCGAACTTGTTGGGCGGTCCATACTGCCCGTTAATCTGGGATAAAAAACCCTTCCTAACGCCAATTATAGCATATGGCACAATTTTCGTGTTTAGTTCTTGGCAACTTGGGCGTGTTTTTTCTGCTTTTTTTCATCCAGGCGGAACAGCCGCTTTTGAATATCCAGCACAAGGGACGCGCGGACTTTTGTGTGTTCGCTCGCTTGTTTTGCAAAACCCGCCATTGTGATGGCTTTGTCCAAATCGCCGAGCTGGTGTTCATATAATTTGGCCGCATGGATCCAGGCCTCGACTTCCACCGAGCCGCGTAAATGCGGCGCTGCCTCTTTAAACAGCCGGACCGCTTCGTCGTACTGCCCGCTCCGTTTTTTCTGGATCGCCAAAAAATAGCGTGCCATGGCAGCGGAACTTCCCCGTTCTTGCGTAACGTGTTCCAAGTATGTGGCGCTTTGTTCAAACTGTTTTAAATCGGCATACCATTTCCCGATATTGGTGTACGCGCCGCTGGTCTCGGAAACCAAATCTTCCCGCAGCAAATCGGACGACAGGACGTACAGCGACACAAGCGACAAGATATCCAGCTCGTTATGGAACAGAACTTTTGCCAAACCATCGGGGTAGCCGCTTTTTACGGCATCAAGATAAATCGGCGGAATCAAATAGCCCGGCACATCGCCTTCACGGAAAAACCCCAATTTTTCCGCTTCGATTGTACTCAACTTCATCCGTTCCAATTCATTTTTCCAGATCCGTTTCGTCCCATGGAATAAGTCGATTTGAAGCGGCGTCGGCAATTTCGGCAGGACCTGGCGGTGCATCGTCCATCTGGACATCAATTGCGGCCAGTCAAAACTTTTTCCGTTATAAGAAAAGATGATCGGTTCCTCGTCCCGCCATAAGCCCGTTTCGTAAAGAAAAGCAGCTTCGTGGGAAGGATCCGGCATAATATATTGGGTCATTTCAAAATGATCGTCTTTCTGGACCAGCAAACCGATCAGGAAAATATAAGCTCCTGTTCCGCTCAGGCCGGTCGTCTCCGTATCAAAAAACACGATTGGAGTTCCCGGTTTCAGCTTAAACGGATGCTCAAAAGGCACTTGTTCCCAGGCCGACAGCACCCGTTCCAACTCGCCAAGTTTAACCTTGCCGTGCTGGTGCGTCAAAGGATAGCGGATTTTCTTTTCGTAGACAAAGCCGAATTTGTTTTCTTTCAGCTCAAGCCCAATATTGCCCCACTCTTTTTCAAAAAGCGGCCGTTCTGCCGCTTTTGGGGCCTGCTTTTTGGCCGGTTGTTTTTTCAGCATGCCTTTCATTTGCAATAATTTGCTCTCAAACGACATCGGCCCTCACTCCCCTCTGCGAAGCTCGTTCAACAGCTTGATGACGTGGCTCTTCATGCTGATGGCGGCGTCTTGTGCACCGATGCACGATGGACAGCCATCCAGGCATGGGCATTCTGAAATATGCTGCTGCGCTTTATCGAGCAGCGGCTGCCATAAATCATAGATCCGTTCACTGATGCCGATGCCGCCCGGATACGAATCATGGATGAAAAACGACGGCATATCGTTATGGGTCGATTTCACTTGCGGCACGACATGGACATCCCGGCGGTCGCATTGCACAAAAATCGGGATGAACGACTCGATGGCATAAGCCGCCCCGGTCATCGTGTCCGACAACTCCGAGTCGCTGAAGCCTTCCGGTTTGGTGAAACTGAGCCATGTCGAAGAAGTATGCAATTCTTCAGCAGGCAATGAAATCGGTCCGGAACCGATATTGTCATGTGAATCGAACCGGATTTTCTTGAAAATTGTCGGCATTGCCAGTACGGCAATATCGCCGTACTGGACGTCTGCTTCATGCAGTTTTTTCGTTTTGTCTTCGCTCATCACTTTCAGCTCGATCGCCAGGTTGGCGTCCGTAAAATAATCGACGTCCACTTCCCGGACATACGCCTTTTTCTCTTCCCAGTCCAATATCTCAACTTGGAACTGCGTGCCCTGATGCAAATAAATCGCTTCTTCGTGAAGTAAAGTCAATGCGCTGAAGCGGTCCATTTCGCCGATCACTCTCGTATCGGCCGGAACAGACTGGTCGATGATGACGACATTTTCCTGCGATGCTGACCGCAGTGAAATGTCATGCGCCGGGAAACGGTCGCTCATCCAGTGCCAGCGGTCTGAAGTCCGCACAAGCACGCCTTGCTCCTGCAAATATTCCAGCAATTCCTGTACGTCAAATTCGCCGTATTGATCGTCCGTCCGAAACGGCAATTCAAAGGAAGCGCATTTCAAATGGTCCATCAGGATGATGATGTTCTCCGGATGGATGCGCGCTTCTTCCGGCGACTGGTCAAGCAGATATTCAGGATGATTGATGATGTACTGGTCAAGCGCAGTCGATTGGGCGACATAGACGACCAGCGATTCATCCTGCCGCCTTCCTGCGCGTCCGGCCTGCTGCCAGGCGCTTGCGATATTCCCGGGATAGCCCGTCATGATGCAGGCCTGCAGCTGTCCGATGTCAACACCGAGTTCTAAGGCGTTGGTCGAGACGACGCATTTAATGGTTCCATCGCGCAGCCCTTTTTCAATGGCCCGCCGCTCCGTCGGCAAATAGCCGCCGCGGTAGCCTTTGATCGAGTCGTCCTGCAGTTTGGTTTTGGTGATGGCCTGCAAATACGTGACGAGCATTTCCACCCGCACCCGGCTTTTCGCAAAGACGATTGTCTGGATGCCTTGTTTGACAAGATGGGTCGCCAAATCCCGCACTTCAAGAACGGCGCTTCTGCGCACACCGAAAGTCGGATGGATAATCGGCGGATTGTAGAAGACGATATGCTTTTTGCCGGCCGGCGCACCGTTCCGGTCAATCAGCACATGCTCAGTGTTCGTCAAGTTCTCTGCCAGTTCTTTCGGATTGGCAATCGTTGCCGATGTACAAATAAAGACCGGATTGCTGCCGTAGAACTCGCAAATGCGTTTCAAGCGGCGGATTACATGGGCGACGTGCGTGCCGAAAACCCCTTTGTATGTGTGGAGCTCATCAATCACTATATAATGAAGATTCTCAAAAAGAGAGACCCATTTCGTGTGATGAGGCAAGATGGCGGAATGCAGCATATCAGGATTCGTCATGACAATCTGTCCGGCTTTTCTTACTTTCGTGCGGATGGACGGCGAGGTATCGCCGTCGTAGGTATAAGACAAAATATCCTGCTCGGTTTTTTCAATTAAATCGTGCAAGTCACTTTTCTGGTCCTGGGCAAGCGCTTTTGTCGGAAACAAATACAATGCCCGGGCACCCGGATCGTTCAATATTTTATGAAGAACCGGCAAGTGGTAGCAATACGATTTGCCGGAAGCGGTAGGCGTAACCGCTGTGAACGATTTGCCGTTTTCGGCAAGATCAAAAGCTTCCCGTTGGTGCGTATAAAGCTGTTCGATGCCTTTTTTGCGCAGGGCCGCTTTCAGGCTGTCATGCATGGCAGGAGGAAAATCAGCATAGGCTGCCGGCTTTTCTTTGATGGTATGCCAGTGTTCAATCCGCTCCATCATGTCGGGTTCGGTTTTCCACTCATTCAAGAGTTCAGGAAGTTTCTTTTTTCGGATCATGTTTCTTCGCTCTTTTCATCAATCGCCAGCATAAAGGTCTGCAGTGTATACTGCGCAGCCTGGATAGTCTGGATAAAGCGCTTTTTGCTCGTTTCTTTGTAGAAACTCTGCACAAAAAACTGGGCCATTCCTTCTGCCGCGTTATCGATCTGTGGTTTGTGTACATATTTCGGTCGTTCTTGCTGAATGTACAAAAGCGATTCTTTTTGCCATTCATTTATCTTTCCGTGCCAATAATCTGCGTATGGTTTTACCTCTTTATAAAAATCCGGAACCGCATCGCGCTCACGCATATCGTAAAAACGGTCCAGGCATTTTCCGCATTCGTCATATAATACGGAAGAGAGTTCTCTTACTGTCATATAGCGTCCCTCCATTGCCATAAGTTTATCATATAAGCGAAAACCGTACGAATATTACTGCATGATACCGGTTCCAGCAAGTCTGGGTCCAATGCGCTTTCCGTCAAAAGCAGGCTCCCGCTTCTTATTTGTCTGGCAATGGAAAAGAACGGCCTTCTGTCGAACAGATATTCATTTCAGTTGGCATAAGTTTGTGAATCGGCTATCATTAGACTAGCAAATTTGAAACTTTTTAACTTATTCATCGTCTAAGTGCTTGTGATATGATAAGGTAAGCGAGGTGTATCACAAAATGGCAATTAATTATCCAAATGGCAAAAAGTTTGTTCCTCCAAAAGAAAAACCGGTAAAAGCGAAAAAAAAGGATTTTTCATTCAGCAACCGGGGCAAAACGCTTGAGGATGAATTGAACGAAACCAACGATTATTATCTGCAATTGGGTCTTGCAGTTATCCACAAAAAACCCGTCCCCGTCCAGATTGTTAAAGTCGAGTATCCATCCAGAAGCGCGGCCGTCATACGGGAAGCCTATTTCCGTGCTCCGTCCACAACGGATTACAACGGCGTCTGGAACGGCAGATATGTCGATTTTGAAGCGAAAGAGACAGAAAACAAAACGTCTTTTCCTTTGAAAAATATACATGACCACCAAATCCACCATATGTCCCAAGTGGTGAAGCATCAGGGATTGGCATTTTTAATTATCCGTTTTTCTTCGCTTGAGCGTTATTTCATTATGCGTTTTGAAGCGTTGGAAGTATTTTGGAACCGGATGATCACCGGTGGCAGGAAATCTATTTCCCTAGAGGAAATCGAAGATACAGCAGTCGAAATCATGCCCGGAGCCTTTCCGCGCATCGATTACTTGCCTGTACTGCAAAATCTGTAAAAGAAAGCATTTTTAGAAAGTGAGGAACCGATTGTGAGCGAAAAACCCCTTTCACGCGAACAGCGTAGAAAAGCAATCGAACAACAGAAGAAAGCAAGCAAAAAACAAACCCCGAAAAATCCGAAGAAAGCGGCGGGCGGCAGCTGGTTCAAACGTATATTAATGGCTGTCGTAGCGATAGGCGTATTTGTCCTGCTATGCGGGGTCGGCTTATTCGCGTTTTACGCAAGCAGCGCCCCTGAACTTGACGAGGAATTGCTGCGCGACCCGATCAGCCCAACTTTTATCGCAGCTGACGGCGAAACGGAAATTCCTTATATAACGGCTGAAAACCGGACGCATGTGGAATATGAAGATATTCCGAAGGCAATGGAAGATGCCATTCTTGCCACAGAAGACAACCGCTTCTACGAACACTCCGGAATTGACGTGATCCGCCTCGGCGGCGCCGTCATCGCAAACATCACCGGCGGCTTCGGTTCACAGGGTGCAAGTACCATCACCCAGCAAGTGATCAAAAACTCTTTCCTGTCCAATGACAAAACCCTGAAACGGAAAGCCCAGGAAGCTTATCTTGCTTTCAAGCTGGAACGAGCTTATTCAAAAGAAGAAATCTTTGAAATGTATTTCAATAAAATATTGATGTCCGGCAATACTTACGGGTTCGGAACAGCTGCTGAAACGTTCTACGGCAAGCCGGTCAGCGAACTCGAATTGCCTGAAGCAGCATTGCTTGCAGGGATGCCGCAAAGCCCGAACGGCTATAACCCGTTCAAAAATCCGGAACGCGCTGAAAAAAGACGCAATGTAGTTTTAAGCTTGATGGAACAGCACGGTAAAATTACAACTGCTGAAAAAGAACAAGCCCAAGCGGCCTCTGTTACAGAAACGCTGGTCCCTGAAAACCAGCGTGCAGCAACTGTCGATAACGGCGAATACACAGCGTTCATGGAAATGGTTGAAGACGAATTGGATTCCCTTGAAGGCGATTATGCATTGGATGATGGCTTGACCATCTACACGACGCTTGACCCGTCTGTCCAAAAAACAGTAAACGAAACCATGTCGTCTGATATGTTCTTCGATGACAAAGTACAGTCTGCCTTGACTGTCGTTGATACAAAAACAGGTGCCATCCGAGCAATCGGAGCCGGCCGTGATTACAGCGGAGATGTCCGCATCAATTATGCGACAGCTAAAGACCGTGCAGTCGGTTCTACTATCAAACCGTTAATCGACTACGGCCCAGCTATTGAATACCTGGACTGGTCTACAGGCGAAACCGTAGTGGACGAGCCTTATTCTTACGAAAGCGGCCAGCAAATCCGCAACGTGGATGGTGATTTCCTTGGAACGATGACTATCCGGGAAGCCTTGTACCGCTCACGCAACATCCCGGCAGTTAAAACGCTTCAGGAAGTCGGAACTGACAATGCGGCTGAGTTTACAAAAAAAATCGGCCTTAATCTCGAAAACGTTTATGAATCCACTGCTTTGAGTGCAGATAATATTTCAACAGTCGAAATGGCCGGTGCATTTGCCGCATTCGGCAATGGCGGTGTCTATACAAAACCGCATACCATTACGAAAATCGTTTTCCGCGACGGCACTACTGAACAAGTGGTGAAACCGGAATCGGTTCCCGCAATGAAAGACAGCACGGCCTATATGGTTACGGATATGCTGAGAGATGTAGTCGATCCGAATCTTCGCGGTTCAACCGGCAAGGAAGCAGCGATTAGCGGCTTGGATCTTGCAGGTAAAACCGGGACATCCAACTATACGGAAAAAGAATTGAACGATTATGGCCTGGATACTTCTTCTGCACCGGATATCTGGTTTGCAGGCTATTCGCCTAAATACTCAATTTCCGTCTGGAGCGGTTACCCGACAAGAAAAGTCGGCATCGACACAGCATCAGATGAACGCCTGATTTCCCAGCGCATCTTTAAAGAAGTCATGCTCGGGATTTCAAGCAACTCCGGCCAATTCGAAAAACCCGATTCTGTCGTTGAACTTCAAGTCGAAGCAGGAAGTTCACCGCTTAAACTGGCAAGCGCTTATACGCCTTACAGCTTAAGAAGAACTGAATTATTCGTCCGGGGCTCAGAACCGAACCAAGTTTCGCAACGATATGTCAAGGAAGACCTGGATACGCCATCCGGCTTGCGAGCTAGTGTCGATGGCAATACAGTCAACTTGTCATGGAATTACGATGACACGGACGGCGTTGCCTTTAGAGTGACTGTTGAAGTCGACGGCAACCGCTCGACCCTTGATACAACGAGCAGCCAGAGCTTTTCGTACAGCGGGCTTGAAGAAGGCAAAACCTATACCTTCAGGGTAACGGCTGTCAGCAATAATGATGCCAGTGACCCTGCTTCGGTCAGAGTCTCCATTGCTGCTCCTGAAGAACCGGAAGAAGAACCGGCTGAGGAACCAGAAGAAGAGCCTGCTGAACCGGAAGAGCCAGTTGAAGAACCGGCTGAAGAAGAGCCAATCGAACCGGAAGAACCGGCTGAAGACGAAGAACAGCCAGAACAGCCGGCCGATGACGAAGGCGATGGTGGAAACGAAGGAAATGGCAATGAAGGAAATGGAAATGGTAATGGCAACGAAAATGGTAATGGCAATGGCAACGAAGGGGGCGGAAATGGTAATGGAAATGGCGAAGGCGGCGAAACTCCTCCTGCTGATGGCGGTGAAGGCGACGCTAACCCAGCTTCCGTACCACCTGCTGACGAAACCGAACAACCACAACCATAAAACACAAAAAGCGCAACTGCTTCTCTGCAGTTGCGCTTTTTCATTTTCAGGTGAGTTGCTCGAAAACAGTCCAAAGTTGCCTGTATGTTTAAGAAAGTTGCTCGTATATTTAAGAAAGTTGACCGTAAATTGCCGACAGTTGCTCGTATTCGTAAACAGCTAAAAAGCCGGAGGCCTGCAACAGGCTTCCGGCTTTTACTGTTCATTTCTTTTTAATTGGATCCGTTTGGAAGCGATCCCTTTTTTCATCTCGGAAAACAGTTCATCCAACTGGCGGAAAGCCGCAAAATTGGCGGGACGCTGTTCAATAAACGACAAGCGTTCCGGGCCGTTCAAAGGAATAATTTCAAAATCACAATGTGCTAATAATTGCTTATATAATCGTATTCCGTTCAACATTTCCTGCTGGCCTGTCCGGCTGCGGTTTTGAAATGAGGGTTCGATCGATTCTTTCAGGCTGTCCCAGTCATTGAAAAAAGGTTCAACAGCTTCTTTAGTTAACTTCCGTGACAATTTCACGCTTGACCAACCCTTTTTTATCCCGCTTTTTGCCTTCTCGGCAGCGGTCAAATAGCGGACAAATGTGGCAGCCGGGGTTTTGTGCTTTGCAATGGTACCGGCCGAAGAAAATAATTTGGTGATGGGTTTTCGACCAGTTTTCTGCCGGCGTCTTTTTCATGATCGTTTCTTCCACTTGCAGCGGCGAGTCTTTCCAGCCATTCATCCCTAGGCGTTTCGCAACGCGTTCAACATGGGTATCCACAGCAAGCGCCGGTATGCCGAAAGCGACAGATACAACCACATTGGCGGTTTTGCGGCCGACTCCCGGAAGCGTCATCAGCAAATCGCGGTCTGCCGGAACGGTGCTGCCATATTGCTCAATCAAGATCCGGCTGAGTGCCTGAATGTTTTTCGCTTTATTTCGGAATAAGCCAATCGAGCGGATATCCTGCTGCAGTTCTTCGAGCGGTACGGAAATATAGTCTTCCGGCGTATGGTATTTTTCGAAAAGCGTCGCTGTGACTTTATTGACCAGTTTATCGGTGCACTGGGCTGAAAGCAAAGTAGCGATCAGCAAATCAAACGGATTGCGGTGAACTAATTCACAATGCGCATCCGGAAACATATTATCCATTTCTTCCAAGCATAATTGCCATTCTTTTTTGGACATCATAAGGGTCACCTTCTAATTCCGGTCCTCCAGCCAATTGTAGAATTGCACTTTTTTCGCATTGCTTGCTGTCGGCTGAAGCTGGATATTTTTCTCTCTGAACGAAGTGGCATGGCGCGATACTTCTGTTGATGTTTTAATGTTTTTCTTTTTCCATTCAAACAAGATGCGGTCTACGTAACGCAGGCTGATTTTCTGTGAAATTACAGCTTCTTTCAACGCCATCCGGATGATGGCCGGTGTATGGCCGTCTTGGTCCATCCACATTGAAATGGTTTCGATTTCCATCGGCGATAAAAAGCGGCCGAATTCCTGTTCGAACAGCTGAAAAACTTCGCCTTCCAACGCTTTTTGGGAGTTTTCTTTTTCCGCGTGCTGCTCCTTGTAGACGCAGTCCAATAAACGATCCCAGAGCGGTTGCAGGGAAATCTTTTCGGTCAAAATTTCGTTTTCCTTTTCTTGCTCAATGGCCAGATAGCCTTGCTGCATCAATTTTTGCAGCATCGTTGTTACACTTTTTTGCGTCGTCATCATGCGGGAACCGATTTCATCCGGTGTCGGAAACGGGTTGCCCGCCTGCTGGAACGCCTGCACATGCATAATCAGCATGGCTTCTTCATCTGTTATTTTCAACTCTTTATAAAAGCGAAAAAAGAGCTGGGAAATGTGAACATTCCCCTGCTCGATCCAGGTTTGCAATCGATTCGGCTGTTTCATATCCCAACCACCTTTCTATTGTTAATTTCTTTAGTTGTCTAAAATCCAGTGTCTAGAAGTAAATAGGTGCTTTCGCTTTTCCTTATTGTAAAGCTATCTTGCATAAAACGCCAATCGGTTATACGGCTAAAAATCGCCGCTTAACCATTCGGTCAACCCCCTTATTGCTCCTGTCCCTGCATCGCTGCGCTAGCTTTGGGACATGAAAGAGGGTTGCAGCACTATGTGCTTCGTCGCAAAGATATGGACCAAATTGCTTTTGGTCCATATCTTGCCTGTCGAATCTAAACGGCCGCTTCCGCTTTTCTTGTCTAGCTGCAGCGCCTAGCCTCTCGAGGTCGCTTCAGACTGGTCTGCGATGGCAAAGAGCGCCATCACTGCCCAGTCTTCCAGCGCTTGTCGAGGCTGGGCAGGCGCTTCCGCTTTTCTTTGTTACGGATACAAACGGTTCAATAGGCGTGGGAATGGAATTGATTCTCTGACGTGTTCCGCTCCGCTGATCCAGGCAACGGTACGCTCGAGTCCAAGGCCGAATCCGGAATGCGGAACTGCTCCGTATTTGCTAAGCTCCAAATACCATGCGTATGCCTTTTCGTCCAGCCCATGTTCCTGAATGCGCTGCTTCATTAAATCGTAGTCGTGGATGCGTTCTGATCCGCCGATGATTTCCCCGTAGCCTTCCGGAGCAATCAAATCAGCGCATAATACTACGTCATCACGTTCCGGATGCGGCTGCATGTAGAACGGTTTGATGCCGATCGGGTAGTTTACGATGAAGACCGGCATGTCGTAGCTTTCTGCAATCGCCGTTTCATGCGGTGCTCCAAAATCTTCGCCCCATTTAATATCGTCAAAGCCGTTGTCGTTCAACCATTTGATGGCATCGTCATACGTAATGCGCGGGAATGGTGCTTTGATGTTTTCAAGTTTCGATGTATCGCGTCCAAGACGCTCCAATTCCAATTTGCAGTTTTTCAAGACAGATTGCACTAAGTGTGCCACAAATTGTTCTTGTACTTCCAAGCTTTCCGCGTGTTCTGTGAAAGCCATTTCCGGTTCGATCATCCAGAATTCGATCAAGTGGCGGCGTGTTTTCGATTTCTCAGCACGGAAAGTCGGGCCGAATGAAAATACTTTTCCTAGCGCCATTGCCGCTGCTTCCATGTACAGCTGGCCGGATTGAGACAGGTACGCATCTTCATCAAAATATTTGGTAGCGAAAAGTTCAGACGTGCCTTCAGGCGCAGAACCTGTCAAAATTGGCGGATCCACTTTGACGAATCCGTTGTCGTTGTAAAATTCATACGTTGCACGAATGATTTCATTGCGGATTTTCATGATGGCGTGCTGCTTGCGTGAACGCAGCCATAAATGCCGGTTGTCCATCAGGAATTCCGTGCCGTGTTCTTTTGGCGTAATCGGGTAATCTTTCGCTTCGTGGATGACTTCAATTCCTGTAACAGCCAATTCATAGCCGAAAGAAGAACGTGAGTCTTCTTTCACTTCGCCGGTAACATAAAGCGAAGTTTCCTGCGTCAATGATTTGGCAGTGGCAAATAACTCGTCGCCCACTTCGGCTTTTACGACAACCGCCTGTACAAAGCCGGATCCGTCACGCAATTGCAGGAAAGCAATTTTCCCGCTTGAGCGCTTGTTGGAAACCCAAGCGCCTAATTTAACTGTTTGTCCATTATATTGAGCCATTTCGGCAATAGTAATCTTTTTCATCATAGCCTCCAGAGTTATAGTTCAGTCAGTCTTTCCATTTTGACGATACAAATTGATGGATCCGTTCAACCGCTTCCGTCAGCGCTTCAAGGGAAGTCGCATAGGACAAGCGGATGGTGTCATGGGCGCCGAAACCGGAACCCGGGATGACCGCCACATTCGCTTCTGTCAGAAGGCCCGCAACAAAATCATCAACTGATGCAAAACCGCATTTTTGTGCCGTTTCGGAAACATCCGGCAATAAGTAGAATGCGCCTTGCGGGCGGATCACTTTAAATCCAGGAATTGCTTCCAGTTTCGGGAAAATGGCTTCCAAACGGCTCTCAAAAGCGGAGCGCATCTCTTCCACTGTATCCTGTGGTCCATTATACGCTTCAATGGCCGCATACTGGGAAGTTGTGGTCGGGTTGGAGGTCGAATGGCTGGCAAGATCCGTCATCGCTTTAATCAGCTCGGCATCTCCCGCCGCATAACCGATGCGCCATCCGGTCATCGAATGGGATTTCGATACGCCGTTGATGATGATGGTCCGGTTTTTCGCATCCTCCGACAATTCCGCAATCGACGTATGCGTCGTTTCTCCGTAAATCAGCTTTTCGTAGATTTCATCCGACACAATCAGAATGTCGTGCTCGCGGCAAACTTCTGCAAGCTGCGCAAGTTCTTCTTTTGAATAAATCATTCCCGTCGGGTTGCTCGGGGAGTTGATAATGACGGCTTTTGTACGGTCTGTGATAGCTTCTCTCAGCTGTTCAGCAGAAATCTTATAGGATTGGCTGGCTGTAGCTTCTATGTATACAGGAACACCCTGCGCCAGTTTTACCTGCTCCGGATAGCTGACCCAATAAGGGATCGGAATAATGACTTCGTCGCCTTCATTCAACAAAACCTGGAACAATGTGTAAAGCACATGCTTTGCACCGATTCCGACCATAATCTCTTTCTGGCTGTAAGTCAATTTCTGGTCGCGCTGCAGTTTGTTGATGATTGCTTCTTTTAATGCAGGCAGTCCGCCGGCAGGCGTATACTTGGTTTTCCCGTCCAGCATGGACTGGTAAGCCGCTTGAAGAATATTCTCCGGTGTGTTGTAGTCGGGTTCACCAGCACCAAGTCCGATAATGTCCACGCCTTTAGCTTTCAATTCATTGGCTTTGGCTGTAATGGCCAATGTTGTGGACGGTGTTAATGTTTGTACGCGATTTGCTAAGTTAATCAATGCTTCCACCCTTTCACAAATTCGAGATCTGTTTCCATGTCGTGCCGTCTTCTGCTTTGATATAAACATAATTCAATTTGTCATTGGAATCGATAAAAGCTACTTCCCATACCGGACCGGCGCTTTCCATTCCGAGGCGGGTATGGAGAATGTCTTTGACTTCTTTTTCCATCAAGGCTTTTTCCCGGGCTTGCTTGGCTGTTACTGCCCCATCAAGCGGGACAGCTTTCAGCTCTCCCTTTCCCTCTGGAACAAAAACTGCTTGCAATGCCCCTTTTTTATCTGTCCCGATGACCGTAACGGTTGTTTGTTTATTGGCATAAATATAGGATTGCTGGACATCCGCCAGCAACTCTTCGTTTTTCGCCCGGTCGATTGCCGCTTTTTCCAGGTCGGAATAAGGTTTGTTGCCGGTGAAAATAACGATGATCATGATGGAAACCGCAAGAAATGAAAGAAAGCCTAATATAAATGTCACCCATTGTTTCATTTCATCACCTAAGTCTTATAGATTGTGAAGACCGCTTTTTCCGGATCTTCCTTATCCAGCGCCAAACCGAACATGAGGTTATTATGCTTTAATGTACGGTTTAAAGCGTCCACCACCTTGTACAGATCTGGACTGTATTGAACATTGACAGTGGATAGCACTTCAATTTTAGATTCCATGGCTGCGCCCTTCCCTTCGTTTAATCGCCCGTCCGTTTGCACGGCAGGGCCAGTTCATCCGGCCGGAAATTCTTTGCCGGATGCCGTCCGCTTTATCACTGCTTATTATACCAATCTTCAATATCCGTTACCATCTTTTCTAAGGACACTTTCGACACTTTCACTTTCGGCAAAGCGTTTAAAAATTCCACGCCGTACGATTTCGTCTCGATTCTCCGGTCCAGCACGATAAACAAGCCCTGATCATTTTTGGAACGGATCAAGCGGCCGAATCCTTGACGCAGGCGAAGCACGGCTTCCGGCAGCGCGTAATGAAGAAACGGATTCACGCCTTCTCTCGCAATGACTTCCGATCTCGCCTTGAAAATCGGTTCATCCGGCGAGGTGAACGGCAACCGCACGACTACGACAGCCCGCAGCGCATCACCTGGAACGTCGACGCCTTCCCAAAAGCTATTGGTTCCGAACAATACGGATTTCTGGAACCGTTGGAACGATTTCAACAGCCTCATGCGGCTGCCGGACGAAATACCTTGGGCAAACAGCATGTATTCATCCAGCAAACCGGTATCCTGGATCAAATCGACCGTCTTTCTCAGCATATCCTGTGAAGTGAACAGCACGAAACAGCGGCCTTCCGTGACCAGTACAGTTTGTATGACGGCATCCGCTACCGCTTCAATATAATCGCTTTGCGAAACTTGCTGGATATCCGGCATGTCCTCGACAATAAACACACGGGCCCCGCGGTAAAATTCTTTCGGCGGTTCAAATTTGGTGATTGGCACATGGTTCGGAACGCCGAGCTGGCTGACGATAAAGCGTTCGTTTGACGGCACACTCATCGTACCCGAAAGCCAAATGATTGCTTTGTCTCCACGGACAGGCGCAATCACTTTCTGAATAATCGAAGTAACTTCAAACGGCTGCTTGTAAAGCGACAGGCTCGTCGGCAGGCTCCGCAAGTCGCCTTCGATCCAGCTGACCTCATCTTCCAGCGGGAAGACAAAAATCTCGCTGAATTCGACAGCCTTCACCATCAGTTCTTCCGTCCAGTAACGCCAGTCCGCAATGACCAGTTTATCCTGAATGGATGTTTCCGTCAGACGCTCCGCTTTTTGCAGCACCAATTGGGAAAGGTCGATCCATTCGTTCAAAAATCTCAGCATATCCATGAAACGCGTCTTGTCGTAAGGCAATTCACTGAGTAAGGACGCACATTTTTTGTGGCGGCTACCTCTGAATTTCGCCAAAAACTCGGCCGTCAGCATCGACGCCAGTTCATCAAACAACGAAACGAATTTTATGAACAGCGATTCGAGTTTCAGCAGTTCCGGTACGGTCGAAAACCCTGTTTTTTCAGCCGATTTATACAATTGGGCGAATAATTGCTGGTCGTCAAATGTGCCCAACTGGCCAAATACGTATTTCCACTGCGTATACACAAAAGTTTTTTCATGCTGCGACACAGCAGCTTGCACCACTTGATGCGCTTCGTCCCATATAAAAGCATCGACGTCTGCTAAAATCGATGAATTCGACAACCGCTGGTTCAGCAAAAACGAATGGTTGGTGACAATGACATGCGCATGCTTTGTACGTTCCAGTGCAAATTCGTAAAAATCATAGGCTTTCTCATCCCGCGACAATCTGCGCAAATGCGACCGGCGGATTTTGTCCAGTACAAACTGGCCGCCGCTTGAGGCATTGACTTCGTTCAAATCGCCGGTTTCAGTGGAAGTCAGCCAAATCAGCACTTGCATGATGGTGAAGGTTTCGTCGTAGGATTCATCTTCGCCCTGCAGCAGTTCAGCAAAGCGGGACAAATCGATATAATGGCTTAAACCTTTCACCAAAGCAATCCGGACGGGCGCACCGATCAGCTGTTCGACAATCTTGCCTTCTTTTTGGACAAGCTGATCCTGCAAATGTGTCGTGTAGGTACTGATCAGCACTTGCTTTCCTGTTTCAATGGCATGGTTGACTGCCGGCAGCAAATAAGCAATGGTCTTACCCATTCCCGTGGACGCTTCAATCACGCGCTCTTCTCTGCCTGCCAGCGCTTTTTGGATGGATGCCATCATATCAAACTGGCTTTGGCGCCGTTCAAACTGAGGAAATACAGTCTGCAGCCGCTCTTCCCAATCAAACATGGCCGTATAGCCGGCTGCTGAATCGCCTGTTGCCAGTTTTCGGCGCTTAAGCGGCAAACCGTTGAAGCGGGCAAAATCATCTCCTTGGGCACTGCGTTTTTGCTGGGTCAACTCAAAAAACAACCGCGACAAATCCGATTTCAACTGGAATGAGCGTTTGTGCAGCTGCGTTAGCGTATCGTAAGGCAAACTGCCCATATCCGCTTTTGCCCGAAGGAAAAGATGCGCTGTCGCGAGTGCGTCATCATCGGCCCGGTGTGCACTTTCAAGAGGGATGCCAAGTTCTGATGTGATGTCCTGCAATTTATAGCTAAAAGCAGTGGGGTACATCAGGCGGGCCATTTCAACCGTGTCCATCGTCAAGCCGTGCCATTTTGGCAGACCGCTGCGTATCAATTCGGCCTGCAGGAACGGCAAATCGAAATTGGTGTTATGGGCCACAAAAATCGCACCCTGTAATTTTTCGGAAATTTCCGCTGCATGGGCTGCGAAGGGTTTGGCGTCAGCCACGTCCGCATCGGCAATATTCGTCAAATCCTGGATAAACGCCGGAATTTTCCGCTCCGGGTTAATAAATTCACTGTATGTATCTATAATTTCATCATTTTCAATCGTTACAATCGCTATTTGAATGATCCGGTCACCTTTTGCAGGGGAATGGCCTGTAGTTTCAATATCGACAACGACATATTTTTGGGTGTTCATCACAAGCCTTCTTTCTCGGGTGATTCTGTCATTAGAAATTGTAACATATCCAGCCATTTTCCGTCTTACAGCCCGAACATAAATCTCTTTCATTCTCATGACAATTGCCACAAAAATTCTATATTAACCCTCCCTCTCTTCTTTCAGAGCCATTCGTAAATCGCGCTTTCCCCAACAAAAAAGCCTCCAGAAGAGGAGGCCAAGGAATTACATAATGGTTGCTTCAGGTTCGTAATGGATGATTTCACGGACACGGTTGTTTTTATCCATGATCGCGACCGTCGGCTTATGGTCACGGGCATTTTCATCCATGACGTAGCCGTATGTCAAAATAATGACGATGTCTCCTTTTTGCACCAAGCGGGCTGCTGCGCCGTTGACACAAATCACTCCACTGCCGCGTTCTCCGGCAATGATATAGGTTTCAAAACGCGCCCCGTTATTGTTATTGACCACATGGACTTTTTCGTTTGGAAGCATACCGACCTGGTCCAGCAGATCCTGGTCGATCGTGATGCTGCCGACATAGTTTAAATCGGCTTGCGTCACAGTCGCCCGGTGAATTTTAGAGTTGAGCATCATTCGCAACATGGTTTAGTTCCCCTTTACATGAAAGATTAAATTATCAATTAAACGCGCTTTTTCAAACTGAACGGCAATCGCCAGAATGGCTTCACTCTCGATTTCTTTGGTCAACGCCGGATAACTGAGCAGCTCGATGTAATCGATTCTGCCCGAAATGCGGCCGTCCAAATATTGCCGCACAACCGATACCGCATCTCTACCTTCTATTGCTGCTTGTTTTCCGAGTTGCAGCGCTTGCTGCAAGAGCGGTGCTTCCTGGCGCTCCGCTTCGCTCAAATAGACATTTCGGGAACTTTTGGCCAAGCCGTCCTCTTCCCGCACCGTTTCGCCCCGGCATATCGAAAGCGGAAAATTATAATCTTCTACCATGGACTCTATAATCGCCAGCTGCTGGGCGTCTTTTTGGCCGAAATAAGCGCGGTCCGCTTCCGTCAGGTGAAACAATTTTGCCACCACTTTCAAGACGCCGTCAAAATGGCCCGGCCGGTTAGCTCCGCATAATACATCTGCAAGAGTTCCTGCTGAAATGGAAATTTGAGATTCCCGCGGATACATTTCTTCTGCCGACGGGGCAAAAATCACGTCGGTTCCCGCTTGTTCCGCTAAACGCTGGTCGCGTTCCAAGTCTCTCGGATACCGGTCAAAATCTTCATTGGGGCCAAACTGAGCCGGGTTGACGAAAATGCTCATCACCACACGGTCGTTTTCCGCTTTCGCTTTGTTGACGAGTGAAATATGGCCTTCGTGCAAAAAGCCCATCGTCGGTACAAGGCCGATCGTTTCCCCGGAACCTTTGGTTTCTTTCACCCAGGCTTTTAATTCCTGGATTGTTTCAATCGTACGCAATATTCTTTCTCTCCTCCCGGGAAGAAAACCATATAAAAAGCCTTCCGTCAAAAATAGACAGAAGGACAGAAAATTCGAATTCGGTTTCCTCCGTCCCTGTCATGTAGTAGATCAAGGCAGACATCATCGTATAAATTTTTCAAGATCAAACAGTTAACCGGTGCAGTTCATATGCGATACTGCCCGCTAAAAACACTATAGCAGAAATTCTAAAAAAACAAAATGATTCAATTCGTCATTTCAATGTCGGCGGAATAAATGCCGTGGAGCTTGCCATCAGGGGTCCGCAACTGCAGCACGCCGTCCTCGGTGATGCCTTCTGCCATGCCTTCGAGCGTCTCTTTTGCCATACGGGCGCGCACCGGACGGCCGATGGTTGAGGAATAGCTTTCCCACATCAATTTGAGCATCCCAAAACCCTCTGAAATATACAGATCACTATACTGCTCAAGATGATAGAGAATTGAAGACACCAGTTGTTTGCGGTCCACATCTTCCCCGCCTTCCATTTTCAGCGAAGTGGCGATGTCCTGCACTTCGGGATCAAAGTCTTCCAAGGATTGGTTGACATTCAACCCGATGCCGATGATCAACGCCTGGATGCCGTCAGCGTCTGATTGCAGCTCCGTCAAAATGCCGGTGCATTTTTTGCCGTCCAGCAAAATATCGTTCGGCCATTTGATTTCCGGTTTTAGTCCGGTTACTTGTTCGATTGCACGCACGACTGCCACGGCCGTCACCAGCGTAAACTGAGGCGCTTTTTGCGGAACCACATCGGGGCGGAGGATGACGCTCATCCAAATGCCTTTGTTCGCTGCGGAATGCCACTTGCGCGCCAATCTTCCGCGACCGGCCGTCTGCTCTTCGGTAAGCACCACCGTGCCGTCCGGCGCATCTTCCTGCGCCAATTGATGGGCCACGATTTGAGTGGACGGACAGGACTCAAGAAAATGCATGTTCTGGCCCAGGCGCCTGGTTTCCAGCAAGGCTTGGATGTCCGTAGGTTCCAGCGTATCCGGAAGCGCCGACAAAATATAGCCTTTCTTTTTCACCGATTCAATCCGGTATCCCTGTTCTTCCAGTTCTTTTATGTGTTTCCAGACAGCGGTCCGGGAAATGCCGAATTCATCCGCCAGCTGCTGGCCGGAAAGTGCGGTTCCGTGCGCTTCAATCAAGCGTTGTGCCAATTTACGAGTCACTGTGATATTCATTGAGAAACCAGTCCTTTATGCTTTCTTTATCATTTTCCAGCTTACCGAATACAATGTTTTGCTCCAAGGCTTCAATCCATTTCTTCAGCCATGGTCCTTGTTTCTTGCCGCTCCATTCCATCAAGTCTGCACCGTTTGCGGCAATATCCGATTTGGTCCCGATGGAGAGCGCTGCTTTCCGGCTTGCAATATCCACTTTCTTACCGGCAAGCATTGCCGCAATTTCCAGCTGTTCGGCTGAAAACTGATAGTAAGTCCAATCGTCCCATTCTGCCAAGCCTGCAGCTTTCAGTGACTGTTCAATGAGCTTCCGTTCTTCATTGGAAAATTTATAGGCGTGAATGTCTTGGAATTCCGCCTTTTCCCGGTACAGCATATAGGCCCAGCCGCCTGCAGGGAGTCCAGTCGGTTCATATAACGACCAATCCGTTTCAAATAAAGCACCTGCCGGCAACTTCCGGCTCAAGCCCGACTTTTGTAAATAGCCCATGCTGCGGGCGGTATGTCCTTGAACCATGATTTTATCGATTTCGTTTTTCAGCCGCTCCACCGCAATGGACCGGATTCCTTCTGCTTGCTGCTGGATGGACCGCAAAGTCTCTCCATCAATTTGAAAGTCCAGCTGTCCGGAAAACCGGATGGCCCGCAGCATGCGCAAGGCATCTTCCTGAAACCGCTCGTCCGGATTTCCGACTGCCCGGATCAAGCGTTTTTCCAGATCTGTTCTTCCGCCAAACGGATCGATGACTGCCTGTGTTTTATCCAATGCCATGGCATTGACAGTGAAATCACGCCGCTTCAAATCCTCTTCCAGCGACTGGACAAATTCAACCGTATCCGGCCGGCGCTTATCGGAATAAGTGCCTTCTGTCCGGAACGTGGTGACTTCAATCCCTTCGCCGTCAAGCATCACCAGCACGGTGCCGTGGTCAATCCCGGTATCAATGGTGCGGGAGAAGAAGCTTTTCACTTGCCACGGGGCGGCATTTGTCGCCACATCAATGTCATGGGGCGTTTTGCCCAGCAGCAAATCGCGCACTGCCCCGCCGACAATATACGCTTCGAATCCGTTTTGTTCCAGCATTTCAATTACTTTCAAAGCCGTTTTCATTGGCCTTGGCCTCTGTCGAGTAATCGCTCATAGACAGCTTCGTATTGTTCCAGTATTTTAAGCGAATAAAAATGCTGCTTGACTGTTTCCAATGACCCGTTGCTCAAGGCTTTGTGATGTTTTGCGTCTGTCAAAATTCCGATGGCTTGAGAGGCGGCACCTTCAACGTCTCCCAGTTCCACCAAATAACCGTTCTTGCCGGATTCGATAATTTCCGGAATGCCGCCTATATTCGTACCGATGCAAGGCACGCCGCATGCCATGGCTTCAAGCAGCACAAGGCCAAACGCTTCTTTTTCGCTCATCAACAGTTTAACGTCGCTGATGTTATACAGTTCCGACAGATTGTCCCGCTTTCCGAGGAACAAGACATGCTGTTCAAGCCCTAACTCTTTGACTTGCTGAACGGTGCGCCCCATTTCAGGACCGTCGCCGACAAGCAGCAATTTGGAAGGCACATGTTTTTGCACACGCAGAAAAGTTTCAATCACATCGGGCACCCGCTTGACGTTCCGGAAATTGGAAACGTGGATAAGCACTTTGTCTTCTTCATCGATGCCGAGATCCTGTTTCAAGCTGCCGGGATTCGCCATTTTGTATTCGCGTTCGTCGACGAAATTGTAAATGGTTTCAATCGTTTTATCGGGTTTGATCATGTCATACGTCTGGTCGCGCAGCGAATTTGACACCGCCGTCACAACATCGGATTTTTCAATGCCGTACTTGATCGCTTCTTTTAATGAAGAATCCGATCCGAGCACGGTGATGTCCGTGCCGTGCAAAGTGGTTACTATGCCAATGTCGGACCCTGCCATATCACGCCCTAAAATCGCACAAACGGCATGGGGGATTGCGTAATGCACATGCATCAGATCGAGTTGTTCGTTTTTGATCACTTCCGCTATTTTCGTTGCCAAGGCTATGTCATATGGAGCATATTGAAACACCGAATAGCTGTTGACATCCACTTGGTGGCTAAAAATGTTCGGATACAGGCGGTTCAGGCGAAAAGGCGTGCTGGATGTGATGAAATGGACTTCGTGCCCTTTCTCTGCCAGCATTTTGCCCAGTTCCGTCGCGATGATTCCGGATCCTCCCACCGTTGGATAACAAGTGATGCCTATTTTCATTTTCCGCAAAGCGGTCACCTTACTTTCTGTCTTTACTAATTAAGCGCCAATCGATAAATCCTTCTTTTAGTCCTTTTAGCAGCACTTCGGCTGTCCCCATATTCGTTGCCAACGGCACGCCGTACACATCACACAGGCGGATCAAAGCCGACACATCCGGTTCGTGTGGCTGCGCAGTCAAAGGATCCCGGAAGAAAATGACCATATCCATCTCATTCTTCGCAATCATTGCACCGATTTGCTGATCCCCGCCTAACGGACCCGATTGGAAGCGGATAACTTCGAGTCCGGTGCCGTCAATGACGCGCTGCCCTGTGGTGCCTGTCGCGTAAAGAGTATGTTCAGATAAAATTGGTTTATAAGCCGTAACAAACTGGATCAAATCATCTTTTTTCCGGTCGTGAGCGATTAAAGCGATTTTCATGTCAGTATCCCCTTTACCCGATAATGTGTTCAAGTCCGTAGATCAGTTCTTCTGTTTCCATAACGGTGTTAATGGATAGCACAACTCCCGACATAAACGAACCCCGGTTAAATGAGTCGTGGCGAATTGTCAGCAGCTGGCCTTCGCCGCCAAGCAGAACTTGCTGGTGGGCGACAAGGCCGGGCAGGCGGACACTGTGGATGCGCATGCCATCATAATTGGCGCCTCTTGCGCCTGGCAAAGTTTCTTTTTCCCTTACATGCCCTTGTTCATGGACCGGCCGGTGGGAAGAAATCAAATGCGCCGTCTTCATCGCCGTACCGGACGGAGCATCCAGTTTCTGGTCGTGGTGCATTTCAATGATTTCAACATCCGGCAAGTACTTAGCTGCCTGCTCGGCAAATTTCATCATCAGCACCGCACCGACTGCAAAGTTCGGAGCGATGATGCAGCCCACTTTTGTTTCTTTCGCCAATTGAGTCAGTTCTTCAAGCTCTTCATCCGAAAAGCCGGTTGTGCCCACAACAGGACGGATTTTTAAATCCAGTGCAGTTTTGGTATGGTTGTAAACCGATTCCGGAGATGTTAAATCCACCAGAACATCCGGACGTGTTTGTGCATGTAATTTTTCTAGATCGGTAAAGACAGGGACCGCATAATCTTCCGGAAACAAACCGGTTTCCGCCAATGTCGCTCCAATTTCTTTATAGTCCAAAGCAGCCACTAATTCCATGTCCGAATTTTTCATAACTGTATGTACGGCTTCCTGCCCCATTTTTCCTCTTGCCCCTGCAATTGCCACTCGAATTGTCATTCTGCCTCTTCCTTTCTGGTCCAGCGATTTTTATCTCTCGTGTTGAATTTATCCATCACACGGTCATGGGCATGCGCCAAATCAATGTCCAGTGAATTTGCCATGCAAATCAAAACAAATAGTAAATCACCCATTTCAGCTTCAATCGTATTGGCATCTTCAGTTGCTTTCTTTTTCTTCGGCCCGTATTCGTGCATCACTTCACGCGATAATTCCCCGAGTTCTTCCGTCAGCCGCGCCAAGAGTTCCATCGGGGTGAAATAGCCTTCTTTGAATTGGCCAATATAAGCATCCACTTCCTGCTGCAGCTGTTTCATCGTTTTATCTCCGTTCATATCATCACACTCCTCATTTCATCGTAAAGAAAACTGGGGATGTTGTCAAAATCAATCTTTTAGCTGATAATACAGAAGTTGAGTTTCACTTTATGGATAGGGGATGAACGACCGATGAAAGATCTGCAATTGAAAAATGTGTTATTCATATTGCTGGGGGCGGCCATTTACAGTTTTGGCTTTGTCCACTTCAATATTCAAAATGAATTGGGTGAAGGCGGGTTCGCAGGGATTACACTGATCTTATTCTTCCTATTTAATTGGGATCCCGCTTTAATGAACTTGCTTCTAAACATTCCGCTGTTTTTTATCGGCTGGAAGCTGCTCGGCAGAAAAGTTTTCCTTTATACGATTATCGGAACCGTGGCCGTTTCGGTTTTCCTGAAAGTTTTTCTGGTCTACGAAATCCAGATCAATTTGCATGAAGATTTGTTTTTGGCTACGCTGTTTGCCGGTGTTTTTGTCGGTGTCGGGCTCGGCATCATTTTCCGCTACGGCGGAACAACCGGCGGCGTGGACATCATTGCCCGCCTCGTCCAGAAATACAGCGGCTGGAGCATGGGGAAAACGATGTTCTTGTTTGACGCTTGCGTGATTGTGTTGTCCCGTCTGACATTCCTCGACAACCGCACGATGATGTACACGCTCGTCGCCGTATTTGTCGGCGCACGTGTTATTGATTTCGTACAGGAAGGCGCTTATTCAGGGCGCGGCGCCATGATCATCTCGAATTCCCAGGAAGAAATCGCCAGCCGCATTGCGAAAGAGATGGACCGGGGCATCACGATCCTTCGCGGCTATGGTCATTTCACGAAAGAAGAACGGGAAGTGCTGTACTGCGTTGTCGCAAAAAACGAAATTGTCCGCCTAAAGAATATCATCAATAGCGTCGACCCGCACGCATTCGTTTCCTTGATGGAAGTCCACGACGTGATGGGCGAAGGCTTTACGCTCGATGACCAGAAGCAGCCGATCGGCTGATGACAAAAGAGACTTCCCGGTGAGCCCGTTATTACAGGCGTAACTGGGAAGTCTCTTTTGTTTTGCCAATCATGCCTTAGCTATGCCAACAAAAAAAGATTGCCCTTCATCACATCTCAGTGAGGTTCAGGGCAATCTCTTTTTAGTTACGAGCGGTTCATGCTTGTGTAGATCAACAACAAGCGGGCAAGCTCTAGTACGGCAACAGCAGTTGCTGCGACATACGTCATGGCAGCTGCGCTCAATACTTTTTTCGCATGGCGTTCTTCTTCATTGCGGATAATATTATTTGACAGCAATTGGTCCATTGCGCGGCTCGAAGCGTTAAACTCCACCGGCAACGTAATCAACTGGAACAGAACCCCTGCAGCCAAAAGAATAATACCGACCAATAAAGCGCCGC
Source organism: Planococcus chinensis (assembly GCF_020071995.1). Taxonomy (GTDB): domain Bacteria; phylum Bacillota; class Bacilli; order Bacillales_A; family Planococcaceae; genus Planococcus; species Planococcus chinensis_A. The sequence continues at coordinate 62,885 of NZ_JABWTK010000008.1, forward strand.
TCCAAGAAGAAAACAAGCCAATCATGATAAAGATCCATGACATATTCGATGAAATATTGACGACTGGCACCAGGCGATGGCGCAAGCGAAGAAATGAATAATCTTCCGCGTCCTGAATCGCGTGGCCGACTTCGTGCGCCGCTACGGCAGTACCGGCAACCGATGCATCGTGGTAGTTATGGCTGCTCAGCGCCACCGTTTTAGTCAACGGATTGTAATGATCGCTTAGCATGCCGCGGCTTTCCACTACTTTTACATCGTTCAAGCCATTTTTATCTAGAATAATGCGTGCAACTTGCGCTCCGGCAATACCGGATGTTGAACGGACTTTGGAATATTTGCCGTATGTTCGCTTTAATTTAAATTGAGCCCACATAGGAATAATCAGCAAAAGGATGAAATAGACAATAAAACTCATCTGGTTAACACACCTCTCTTTTTTGCTTCTACCTATATTTTACTAGCTTTGGTCAGCTATGGTCAACTGATACGCCATGAAGCTTGTTCATATGGACAACAACGTAAGAAAATGCAATACAGGCAATCGACAGCCAGAAAGTGAAGTAGCCGATCTGGGCGGTGTAGGCATCCAGGCTGCCATAGATCGGCATTTGGCCGAATACGTAATCGATGACATCATTGTGCAAAGTCCAGACGGCCGTAGCGGCAGCAGCCAACCAGCCGAAGCGGTAATGATCGATATACAGCACCGCCTGCATCGCCATTGCAAAATGGGAGACGACAAGCATCCAACCCATCCAGCCGATAGAGCCGGTTTCTGCCAGCGTCAGCAAATTCATCACGACAGCCCATAACCCGTATTTGATCAAGGTGACAAACGCCAGTGCTTCAAAAATGGAACTTCTTTTGCCGATTAGCCATAAGCCCAGGACAATCGTAAAAAATAAACTGGCTGTGGGGCTGTCGGGAACGAATATTAAAAATTTCGGTTCGGTTATTTTCAATTGCCAGCCATACCATATGTATCCATAAATCGTTCCGCCTAAATTTATCAGAAATACCAGGAGCAGGAACGGCCGGAACATCAGCCAGGCGGAAATCTTCTGTACAAAAGAAATCATCACAATCTTCCCTTCAGATAGCAAAAAAGAGCCGGTTTCCCGGCTCTTTCTAAAACTTTTATTCTTCTCCGCCCAGTCCTGCGATGAATTCAGTCATGACCTTAAGGTCTTCTTCTGAACCTTCCCAAGATGGTGGCATTACTTGCTGTCCGTCTTTTTCAATACCGTTTACAGCGATGTTTGCAATTTCTTCAGCGCTAAGCCCGGTACCCGTAAGAGCCGGTCCAACAGCACCTTCTAAATTGTCGCCGTGGCAACTGATACACGCGGCGCCTGAGTAAATTTCATACCCCGGGTCAGCCGTATCAATTTCAACTTCTTCAACGATTTTCCCTTGCGCTTCAGCAGCTTCCCAGTCATGGTTCGCTACAGATTCCCATGTTAGGAAAACGATTGAAGCCACTGCAAGAAGCATAAAGCCTGTAGGAAGCGGACGTTTTGAAGGTCGGCGTTCTGGACCTGGATCCAAGAATGGAGCAAGTGCCAAGGCGCCAAATGCAAGACCTGGAATAACGATTGCTCCGATTACGTTAAACGGTCCGGATGCAAATTGATATTTAAGCAATTGATATAAGAATAAGAAATACCAGTCTGGCAGTGGAATATAGCCTGTATCTGTCGGATCTGCCTTACCTTCTAGTGGTGAAGGATGGGCGACAGTCAATAGCAAGAAACCAATCAAGAAGACCGCACCAATCATCCATTCTTTCAAAAGGAAGTTTGGCCAGAAAGCTTCTGTCTTGCCAGGATATTCGGAGTAATCTTTGGGGATGTTCGGTTTACGATGCTGCAAACCTGGTACACGTGAATCCCCAACGAATTTCATCCCTTTTCCGCGATGCATAGTGTCCCCTCCTTAATAAATCCTTGTGGCCGCGAATTATAGCGGGCCGGAAATACCTTGTCTTCTGATCATGATAAAGTGCGCTGCAAGCAACCCAAGCAAAGCAGCTGGTAAGAAGAATACATGAATTGCGAAGAAACGTGTCAAAGTCTGTGCACCAAGGATTGTTGAATCCCCTGCAAGCAGAATTTTGATTGATTCACCGATAACCGGTACAGAAGCGGCAATTTCAATACCAACTTTTGTCGCAAACAATGCTTTCATGTCCCATGGAAGCAAGTAACCTGTGAAACTCAATCCAAGAATTACACCAAATAGCATAACTCCGACGATCCAGTTCAATTCACGAGGTTTCTTATAAGAACCTGTGAAGAATACACGTAGTGTATGAAGGAAAATCATTACAACTACAAGTGAAGCTCCCCAGTGGTGCATCCCACGCACAATTTCTCCAAAAGCAACTTCGTTTTGAAGATAATAAACCGATTCCCAAGCATTTTCAATATCGGGTACATAATACATGGTTAAGAACATACCGGATAAGATCTGGATTACTGTGATGAAGAATGTTAATCCTCCGAAACAATAAACGAATGCTGAAAAGTGGTGTGCGGGGTTTACGTGTTCCGGTACTTCATGGTCAGCAATATCACGCCAGATTGGCGTAATATCCAAACGCTCATCAACCCAATCATATAACTTGTTTAGCACTGGTGTCGTACCCCCTAACTATTAAACTATTGTGTTTGTTTGTACTGCTCCGATAGCCAAGAAGCCATCTCTTTCTTCCACTTGATACTCATCAAGCGGTCCAAGAGGCGGTGTTCCTGCGATGTTCTGACCATTCTTTTCATAACGGCCAGCGTGGCACGGACAGAAGAATTGGTTCGGGTGTTCCGGGTCAGCAGCCCAGTTCACTGTGCATCCTAAGTGTTTGCAGACTGGTGAAAGAGCGACATTTTTGTCTCCTTCTTTGTAAACCCAAGCTGAACTTGTTACTTCAGATGTATACCAAGCATCCACTTGCTCGTAAGCGAAGTCGACGCGTACTGGTTCTTCAGTTAAATCAGCAACTGCTTGGTCGGTCAAAATGTAATCTCCAGCATCGTGCTGCTGAAGAACCGGATCAACCGCGAAACGAACCATTGGCATCAGCATTCCAGCTGCCATGAATCCGCCTACACCAGTTAAAGTGTAGCCTAAAAATTGACGTCGTGATACACGATTATTACTCATCCTTTTCCCCCCTCTAACATTCAAGGTCAGTCCGATGGACATACTCAATTCAAATATAATTACTAGGACAACCTAATGATATATCAATCAAATGTTAAGGTCAATATCGCAGTGAAGCGATTATGACAGTTTGTGAACATTTCATGAATGCTGTGACCACTCTGTAATAAATAGTGGAAGCACTTGCCGCAGCTGGTCTTCCATGACCGATTGCTTGAACGATTGGTCCATGCTTTCCGTTGGAATTGCCGGCAGCCACAGCACATTCTTGACTTCTTCAAGAGACCGCCATTCAGTATCCGTCGTCAAATAAAAGACATGCTTGAACGCCGTTGGATCCAGCTCGGCAGCTAGTTCAGCCCCCAGCCTTGCACGGTCTGCACCTTTCGCATACGAAACGGGCGGGAATAATAATATGCGGCCTTTAAATTGTTTTTCCAATAGATTTGCCAGCGATTGCAGGTAATCCGAAGAACTGGCACTCGATTTCATTGTAGCCGGATTCAAATCCAGCTGGACCAGCGGAATAACAGCCGTATCCACATATTCTTTCTGCTGCAAGTATTGATCTATTTCTTTCCCCAAAAAATGCATGGTATTCATTCACTCTCCGTTTTCTTTAAAGTCTTAATGGATTGAAGCAGTGCGGATAGCTCGAAGAATTTCTCGCGGTCATTCGCATCGAGGGCTTCATCTATTTGTTTCAATAACGTATCTTCCTGGAAAACAGTCATGCTTTCATTCAATAATTTCTCGGCTATCACCCGGTCTTCATCGGTAATCGTTGCATGCTTAGGCATGTAAGGATTTTCTTCAAGCACCGATAAGTATAAAGCGGAAGGCGGCATGTTCGGGAAGTTCAATTGAACAAACAAGTCTTCATCCGGATTAAGGCGCAGATCATGAAACGACTTTTCCGCATCTGCTGTCATCAAATTGCCTTTATAGAAGCGGAATGGAATTTCCTTCGATTCGGTTGAGGACATGACCATGGCACGCGGGCAATAATGCGCTTCTTCAACAAAATGAGTTTTATCGAGAAGGTCTTCATTGCTCAACATATAGTTGAGAATCCAGATGCACTCTCTTCTTTTCATCTTGTGTGTCTGCAAAAACCAACGGACAAACTGCTTTTTTTCTCCAATTGAAATATAAGCGGTCATGAAAATTCCTCCTTTCACTCAAACGATTGTTGCCAGTCAAACCAATCCGGGTTTTCCGGCTCCAACACTTGAAGTTCTTTAATGATTTCGAGGGCTTTCTCCCTATTCCCTTCCTCAATCAAAAATCTTGCGTATTTTTCAAGGAAATTCGAATCGTCGCGGAAAGCCGGATAGGCTTTTTCGAAATAAACTGCCGCTTTTTGGAATTGTTCGGTCCGCTCGTATGCTTCGGCGATCATGGGATAAATTCCTGCCCAGTCGTCTTCATTGGCGACAACGCTTTCCGCCAGTTCCAGCAGATCTTCGTCCATTTCTTCCGCATGGAAATAAGAAACCAGTGTATAGATGGCCTCCATATACTCAGGGTCCAAAGCAATTGCCTGCCTTAACTGGTCGACTCCTTCTTGTGCCTTGCCAAGTTTCAATGCCAGTTTTCCGGCAAACAAATAAAGTTCTTTGTCGAACTCATCCCGCGTGATGCCTTCCAAGATTGCGGAATAGGCGGCTTCGTAATCCTCGGCCATGTTCAGGCTTTGGGCACGGAGCAGGTAGGCCGAGAAATAATCCGGGTCGATCTCGATCAATTCATTTAATCTGCGGACGGCCAGTTCATATTGGCGAGTCTGGAATGCTGCGAAAGCAGCACCGTACAATACGTCCGGCTGTATTTGGTCTTTCAGCACTTCCTCGTAATAAGGCAGCGCTTCTTCATAAGCTGCGCCTGCACTATAGACTTCTGCCAGCCGTTCAGAAAGGTTGACTCCTTCGATCACGACTTGCTGTTCCTTTAAATCCTGATAAATTTTAGCGGATTCCAAATAGCGGCCAGAGTCAAGCAGCAGCTCCGCTTTCGCCTGATACAGCAGCGGCTCATCCGGCAGCAGCTCTATCGCTTCGTTTAAGCGGCTTTCTGCAGCTTCCAGAAGGCCTTGCAGCTGGAACAGGTCCGCCAGTGTGACGAGCACCTGAGGGTATAATTCGTCGCCTTTCGGGATTTCCATCAAGGTATTAAGCGCTTCATCTTCCCGGTCCACCTCGATCAGCAGATTGGCGCGGTCGACTTTCAGCTGGGATTCTTCGGGAAATACATACTGTAGATGCTCCAGGACTTTGATCGCTTCTTCCACATAGCCGATATCCGCCAGCCACTCGGATAAATCGTATTGCTCATCCGGATCGCCGTTCAATAAATACGGTTCCAGTAAGGCATTGACGGAATCTGGATCGCCTTGCTCCACTGCTTTTTGAATGTCTTTAATGCTTGTCATGCTATCACCTATTCTTTCAGTTTCATACTTCCATCCTACACGAAAGTGTGTTCGAATCATAACAAAAAACCCCCCATTCGGGGAGCTAATTGATCAACGAATTCATCTGTTCGACAAAATTTGGAAAGGATACGGCGATGCAGTCGGGGTCGTCGATATGCACTTCTCCGGTTGCCGCCAATGCTGCAACCGCGGCCATCATGCCCAACCGGTGGTCTCCGTATGTTTTCATGTCCGCGCCGGTTAATGGCGTCGGCCCGTTGATGATCATGCCGTCTTCAGTGGCCGTGATGTCCGCGCCCATTTTGGACAGTTCTGCTACAACAGCAGCAATTCTGTCTGTTTCTTTTACGCGCAGCTCTTCGGCATCTTTAATGACCGTAGTGCCATGCGCTTGAGTCGCAACCAGGGCGATCAACGGAATTTCATCAATCAATCTCGGAATCAGGTCTCCGCCGATTTCGATGCCGTTCAATTTGGAAGAACGGATGGTCAAGTCGGCTGATGGCTCCCCTTCGACCGCTCTTTCCTTCAAATCGAAATCGGCGCCCATTTGTTCAATGACGTCTAGGATCCCCGTGCGGGTCGGATTGCTTCCGACATTGGTCAAAACCACTTCACTTTGCCCGGTAATCAATGCAGCGCCAATCATAAACGCCGCAGAAGAAATATCACCCGGCACCTGGACATGGGCTGCCGTCAGTTTTTGGCCGCCTTCGAGTTCTATGGAACCATTCTTTCTCGTAATCACTGCACCAAAATGTTCAAGCATGATTTCCGTATGGTCACGGGTCGCTACCGGTTCAGTGATCACTGTTTTGCCTTCCGCTTTTAACGCTGCCAGCAAAATCGCAGATTTCACTTGGGCGCTCGCAACCGGCAAGGTGTAATTGATGGCCGAAAGTTTGGTGCCTTGGACTGCGAGCGGCGTAAATTGCCCGTCCTGCCGTCCCCGGATATCCGCCCCCATCTCTCGCAGCGGATTGATGATGCGTTTCATTGGGCGCTTGGCGATCGATTCATCGCCTGCCATCACCGAGTGGAACGAAGTGCCTGCAAGCAGTCCGAGCATGAGACGGGTAGTGGTTCCCGAATTTCCGGTATCGAGCACTTCAGACGGTTCTTGCCAGGATGCTTCGCCGCCGCTCGTAATCGTCACGGTTTTCCCGTCCAGTTCGATGTCGACGCCCAATTTCCGGAAACAACTGATTGTGCTCAAGCAGTCATCGCCAAGCAAAAATCCTTCTACTGTTGTTGTTCCGCTTGCCATCGAACCGAACATGATTGCCCGGTGCGAAATGGATTTATCTCCCGGCACTTGAATTGTCCCTTTTAGCGAAGGGTTTGAATAAGATAAAGTCAAAGTCATGACATGGCCTTCCTTTCAGGAAATATACGTATCGTACGCTGTTCTTTTGCTGATGCATTCTTTTGCCCGCTCACGGTCTTCCGGCGTCTGGAAACTGATGACCAAAATTCCGAAAACATCTTCACGGGTTTCCAAAATGCGCAGATTGACAATGCTGATTTGCTCTTCAGCCAAGTAGCCGGTCAATTCGGAAATGCTTCCGGGAACATCCGGGATGTCGATGTATAAATCGTAGACGCTGTACATCGCCCCGTGGCCTGCAATCGGCAGTTCATCCCGCACCGATTTGGCGCGTTGGAAATACTCCTGGATCGGTTCCGGTTCGTTCCGGACCAACAAGTCCCGGAGCTGTTCCATTTCATCCATCCAGTTGCTCAATTGCTGGACAATCATGCCATTGTTCTGCGTGGTAATATCCCGCCACATTTCGGGATTGGAAGAGGCAATCCGCGTGATATCGCGGAAACCGCCGGCTGCCAGCTGGCGCGCAAATGGATACTCTTCTTCTTTGGCCAATTGGTGGACGAGCGACGCCGCAATTAGATGCGGAAAATGGCTGACAATGGCCGTCATATAATCATGCTCATCCGCTTTCAGCACTTCGACTTTCGCTTTTGTCACCGACAAAAGCTCCTTTAAAAAAGCGATGCTTTCTTCGCTGGTGTTCTCCAATGGCGTCAAAATATAGAAGGCATTTTCAAACAGCACTTCTTTCGCCGCTTCAACACCGCTTTTATGCGAACCCACCATCGGATGTCCGCCAATAAAAGTGCGGCCCAGTCCTTTGGCAGACTCCATGATCTGGTGTTTTGTGCTGCCGGTATCTGTTAAGATGACCTCTTTCTTTAAATCCCAAAACTTGCTTTGCTCCATTAACTTGATCGTTGTGCCGACCGGAGTGGCAAAAACAATGACATCCGCTTCTGCGGCTGCCCTTTCAAGAGATGGAGGCGAGCTATGTATGATTCCCATTTTAAAAGCTTTTCTGGCTGTATGCGGGTCCGCGTCATAGCCGGCTACATGCACACCCTCGTGCCGTTGCAGTGCCTTTGCCAAGGACCCGCCAATCAAGCCAAGCCCGATAATCAGCACTTGAGCGTTCATAGCATCTGCGCCTCATTGTTCCGAACCAGGTCCGGGCGCAGTTTTACAGCATCATTTAAATAGATATGCTGAATTTCCTTTTGGGCTACACTGGTATTGACATGCATCATCACACGGATGCAAAGCGGCAAACTGCCGGGCACATCCATTTCGTGCGTGCACATGACCGGCACATATGTCCAATTCTCAAGTGTCCGCACTGCTTTTGCCGGAAAAGCAGAAGCGATGTCTGTAGTCGTCGAGATGATAACCGATGCCACGTCATCCGGTTCGATCCCGTTTTCTTTTGCCATTTCTAAAACAAGCCGGCTTGTTTCCCGCAAAATTTCTTCTGGCTGATCGGCTCCAACTGTAATAGCGCCTCTAACTCCTCGGATCATTTCAACATCCCTCCTATTTTTTCACGCAATCGTCCATATACCGTTTCCGCTTCCGCTTCATCAATCGTTTTCATATAGGGTTGTCCCGTTGTTTCCAGCAATACAAAATCCAACGAGCCTTTAGATGATTTTTTATCTTTTTTCATGAAGCCGACTACATCTTCAAATGAAATCTTCAAAATTCTCTCCAAGGGATATCCGTTCACTTGGCACCAAGAAAGGAATTCTTCCGTGCGGGGATGTGCAGATAGCGTTAAAGCATAAGCCATCCCTAAAGCGACGGCTTCCCCGTGGGTGATTTTCCCGTATCCAAGATGCGCTTCGACGGCGTGGGCCAGGGTATGGCCGAAGTTCAAATATTTTCTGACGCCGCCTTCAAATTCATCTTCTTCTACGATCGCAGCTTTTACTGCAATCCCCCGTTCCAAGTGAAGCATCCACTCTTCATCCGTTAGTTCATTAAACGACTGGATTTCCAGCAATTCACCTAACCACGCTTCATTGGAGATGAACGCATGCTTGATCACTTCCGCCATGCCGGAGCGTACTTCCTGCTCGGGCAATGTTTTCAGGAACTGGATATTGTAGAGCACTGCCGCCGGCTGGTAAAATGTGCCGATCATGTTTTTTCCAAGTTCATGGTTGATGGCCGTTTTGCCGCCGACTGCGCTGTCGTGTGCGAGAATCGTCGTTGGAATCTGGATATATGGAATGCCCCTCATGAATGTCGAGGCGACAAATCCAGCCACGTCTCCCGTCGCGCCTCCGCCGAATGCCAGTAAAAGCGATTTCCGGGAACAGCCTTCCTTCAACAAAAAGCTGTGGCAGTCCATAAATGTCTGAACGGATTTTGCCTGTTCACCCGATGGAATCAACAACACGCTGGCTTCATAAGGACGCATATGGGACAGCAGAGAGTCCAGATGAAGTTCCGCAACTTTCTCATCGGCTAAAATGACGATGCGGTCAGCAGAATCCAACAGTTCACGGTATGTATCCGAGAACAGCTTAAAAACGTCTTGTCCGATATGGACCATATACGGATGATCGGCTTCAACTCGAAGTGCTTTCATATTTAGAACTCCTTTGTGTAGTTTAAGTAGTTCTGCAGATTTTCTTTCAAGCGGGGCATCTGGTCTGCATCGAATTGTTCAAGCAAGGCATTCGCCACTTCCCACGCCACGACATGTTCAGCGACGATGGAAGCTGCCGGAACTGCACAGCTGTCTGAACGCTCGATGCTCGCCTGGAATGGTTCTTTCGATTCGATGTCCACACTTTGGAGCGGTTTGTACAAGGTCGGAATCGGTTTCATGACACCGCGGACGATAATCGGCATGCCGGTTGTCATTCCGCCTTCAAATCCGCCCAAGTTATTCGTTTTGCGCGTATAGCCAGTGCCTTCTGTCCACTGGATTTCATCGTGCACTTCGCTTCCCGGTCTTCTGGCCATTTCAAAACCAAGGCCGAACTCCACGCCTTTAAACGCGTTGATGCTCATGACAGCAGCCGCTATTTTTGCATCGAGTTTGCGGTCATAGTGGACATAACTGCCAATTCCAGCCGGCATCCCTTCGACGATCACTTCAACGGTTCCGCCGATCGAGTCGCCGTTCTTTTTCGTCTCATCGATCAAATCGGTCATTTGCTGCGTCACAGACGGATCTGCACAATAAACGGCATCGTTTTCTACAATTTCACGAATTTCTGCCGCTGATTTTCCAAGGTAGCTTTCCGGATTCACTTTAATGCCGCCTATTTCTGTTACATGGGCAACAATTTCCACACCCAGTTGCGACAGCAATTGTTTGGCTACGGCTCCAACAGCCACACGTACGGTTGTTTCCCGTGCAGAAGAGCGTTCCAGCACATTGCGAAGGTCACGGTGGCCATACTTCATCCCGCCGTTCAGGTCGGCATGTCCAGGACGGGGACGCGACAGCTGGCGTTTCACTTCATCTGTATCTTCAATCGGCTCAATGCCCATGATATTCGTCCAGTGTTTCCAGTCGTCGTTTTTCACCACTAACGCTACCGGTGAACCAAGCGTTTTGCCATGGCGCACGCCTGACACGATTTCAACTGTATCTTTCTCAATCTGCATTCTCCGGCCGCGTCCATGTCCGCCTTGCCGCCTTTTCAGTTCTTTGTTGATCATTTCTGCAGTCAACGGCAATTGTGCCGGCAACCCCTCAATTATGGCCGTCAATTGCGGACCGTGTGATTCTCCTGCTGTTAAATAACGCATGACACTTTCTCCCTTCAACGCACTAAAGTATTTATGTATCACTATAACATATAGTATTTCATCAATTCTATCCCAAATTCAGATAAAGTGAAACTTCAATCAATTGGGAATTTTAACCTTCATTGTTCTTTCATTGATTGCTCAAAGACTCAATAACTGTTATTGCGCAATAAAAAACTGCCCAAATAAATTGGGCAGTTGAGCAAGGAAACAAATATTTTTTATGTATGGCAGCTGAATCCGCATCAAAGGAGAAGATTCCCCGCCTCAGCCGGAAGCAAGGAAAGAAGCAGCACTTCTTTATTCCTTAACTTCACTCTATAAAAAAAGCCAAAATAAAAAAGCAGCTAGGCTGCTTTTTTGTCTGGATTAGTTTACCCAGTTGTTGATTGTTTTTTCGTATGATACCAATTCTTCTTCTTTGAAGAACAAGCCGATTTCGCGTTCAGCGCTTTCTGCTGAATCCGAACCGTGGATCATGTTTTTGCCGACAGTAACTGCGAAGTCGCCGCGGATTGTTCCTGGAGCTGCATCTTTAGGGTTTGTAGCGCCCATCATTTGACGTGCAGTCAAAATAACGTTTTCGCCTTCCCAAACCATTGCAAATACAGGACCTGAAGTGATGAAGTCAACCAATTCACCGAAGAATGGGCGTTCTTTGTGCTCGCCGTAATGCTCTTCAGCCAATTCAGTTGGAATTTGCATCAATTTAGCGCCTACCAAGTGGTAACCTTTTTTCTCAAAACGTGCTACGATTTCGCCGATTACGTTGCGTTGAACGCCGTCAGGTTTAACCATCAAGAAAGTTTTTTCCATTATGAACACTCCTCTATTAAAAGCTCGGGCTTTTCGCCCACCTTAAAAAATACTATCAGTTTGGTGCTATTTGTCAACCGGCATCTTAAAACTTTCTTTTGCCAATGAAAAACGCAATTTTGCGCATGGTTTTATTGGCCGGGCTTTTAGGCAAATAAGCGAGTTCTTGCAGCGCTTTTTGCAAATAGCGTTCGCTGATGGCTTTTGCTTCATCGATAGCCGGACTGTCACGGATTGTTTTGACAATGCCCAGTCGTTCAGACTCGGTCAGCTCTTTCCCTAAACTGTTTTTCAACAGACTGTACACTTCCGGATTTTTCCGGGCACATAAGATCGGCAAAGTAATATTGCCCTGGATGAAATCGCTGCCTGCCGGTTTTCCTAGTTCCTCGTCTGTCGACGTGAAATCCAGGATATCGTCGATAATCTGGAAAGACATGCCGATAAAATAACCGAATCTGCGCAGGTGGGCAGCGGTCTTTTCATCCGTTCCCGATACCAAAGCCCCCAGTTCACAGCTGCTCGAAATCAGCAAGGCGGTCTTGCGCTTAATGCGACGCAGATAATCCCGCAAATTCTGGTCCAGTTTGTATTTGTCTTCAATTTGGATGATTTCTCCCCGGCACACTTCAATCATCGTTTTTGAAAGAATATGATGCAATTTCGGGGAATCGATTTCGGAAATGTATTCCAATGCACGGGCTAAGATAAAATCACCCGTATACATGGCAACACTATTATTCCATTCCGCCTTCACTGTCGGCTTCCCTCTTCTGGTTTCAGAGTCATCAATGACATCATCGTGCACAAGCGACGCCATGTGAATCAGCTCTAAAGGCACGGCAACTTGTTTCATCACATCAATATTGTAATTGCCAAATTTGCCTGCAAGCAAAACAAAAACAGGTCGGATCCGTTTCCCTCCGGCCTGCAATAAATGAAGAGAAGCATCGTTTAAAAGGAGAGACTCGGAATCCACTGCCTGTTCTAATTCTTTTTCAATCATATCCAACTCCGGTTTAAGGTCGGAATAGAGCAATTTCAGCTTCACCTTTTCCACTTAACAACCTTCTCCCGCTATTTTACTTTTTTAATTCCTAAATGAAGCGCTGCTGCGCCTCCAGTATAAGGTTTGTACTTCACTTTTTCAAAACCGACTTGAGTAAACAGTTTCGCCAGTTGTTTCATGCCTGGGAAATCCTTTGCCGACTCCTGCAGCCATGAATATTCTTTATAGCTCTTCGCGAATAGCTTGCCGAATACCGGCATGATAAACCGGAAGTAAAAACGGAAAAACGGTTTGAACAATAAATTATTCGGCTGGGATGTTTCAAGGCACGCAATCATGCCGCCCGGTTTTAACACGCGATGCATTTCTGAAAGTACTTGGTAGTAATCGGGTACATTGCGAAGACCGAAACCAATTGTGGCAAAATCAAATGAATTGTCCGGGAATGGCAGAGACATGGCATTTCCTTGAATCATTTGAACTTGCGGCATATGTTTGGTTTTGTCGATTCCTACATTTAGCATATTCTGGCTGAAATCCAGTCCGACGACTTTGCCGTTTTCTCCAACAGCTTCAGCGAGGGCGATTGTCCAATCCCCTGTACCGCAGCAGATATCAATAGCAGCCGCGCCTTTAGGGACCTGCATTTTATCCATTGTGTCTTTGCGCCATTTATTGTGCTGCTGGAAACTGATTACTGAATTCATCTGGTCGTAATTGTCCGAAATTTTTTCAAAAACTTCATGTACGCGTTGTTCTTTCGTTTTTTGCATATCAGTCATCCTTCTCGGGTAAGCTGCTCAGCTCTATGCTGGTGCGGGGTTATTTGATGGAGCATAAAGTTCTTTAAGTCATAGTTGAAATTATAGGAATTGATGGTGAGCGAAATTTCGTCATGCAAGTAATCCAGTTTCTCCAGAAGCCACCGCTCTGTATGCAGCGGATGCTGAAGAGTTTCATTCAACGAACGGATGATTCGCGTTTCGCTGCCGCCTTGCAGACATTCCAGCTCATCTTTGTAGCGGATGTAACTGAGCATCAAAGTCGCCAAAGGCGTATATTTATCAAAACCGTAGAAATTATAGAATGTAGCCAATAATTCCGTTTCAATTTGCTGCACGGAACGATCAATCTCCGCGGTCGTCCGGTCTAAGCCGTCATGGAATGAGGCCTTCTTTTCACTCACTTTGATGATCGCTGTTGCCAAGCGCTGAATCATCGTAATGTTATTTAAGTTTGCCAGCATCTGATAATAAATGCCGCTGTAAAAATCGCCAGCCAATACAGTTAACTGCTGCTTCTTCGTTGCGGATGCATTTTCTTTGACTCGATCATGGGCATGAAGCGCAGCATAAACAATTGAAACCGTTTTTGCTGATGCCTCTATTTCACCCGACCAATGTTTTTCGTCAAAATAAGGCAACAGCAAAAAAAACAAACGTGCCCGTTCAACTGATGGACCTTCTGTGAATTTTTCGAGAGTCCGCTGTTTGACAGCTCTTAAGACATCGATTTCCATAGAAGTGATTTTCGAATGTATTAGTTGTTCATTCATCCTGCTTGCTCCATTCATGATTTAGCCATATTACCATAGTATACCATAAGCAAAGGCATGCCTTCATCCAATAACGCCTATTTTTTCGCTTCGCTTTCTACTATGCCATGGGCTGTTTGAATTTCTGCTTTGCCACGAATTTTCATAGCTGATGTATGTTCCGTAAACTGCGCAATCATTACTTCACCGGTATCCAGCTTTTCTGTATGGTGAAATTTCGTATCATTGCCGCGAGTTAAACCGATCACGTTGACGCCGTCTTCTAAAGCGCGAATCACGATATATTCTGTTTGTGCCATTTCTCCACCTGCTTCTTCTAAAAATAGTTGTATTACTTCATATTGATGTACGTAATGATTTCTGAGCGCTTAATGTCATCGGTTTCCAAAACGCCCCGAGACACTGCTGTAATCGTTTTAGCGCCTGGCTTTTTAATGCCTCTCATTGTCATGCACATATGCTCGGCCTCCACCATCACAAAGACGCCGTGAGGATTTAATGTCTCCATTAAAGAATCGGCAAGCGTTGACGTAATCCGTTCCTGCAGTTGGGGGCGCTTTGCCACCGTTTCTACTGCACGTGCCAGTTTGCTTAACCCGGTAACGACTCCATCCCGCGGGATATAGGCAATGTGGGCTTTGCCGAAAAATGGCACTAAGTGATGTTCACAAGTCGAATAAAAAGGAATGTCTTTTACCAGAACCATTTCCTCGTGCCCTTCATGAAAAACTGTGCTGAAGTAATCTTTCGGATCTTCTTTTAAGCCAGAAAAAATTTCGGCGTACATTTTAGCAACGCGCTTCGGTGTATCCAGCAATCCTTCTCTGCCGGGATCTTCCCCAACCGCTTCCAGAATCATAGCAACCGCTTTTTCAATTTTATCTAAATCTACTTTTTTAGAATCTATATCTATCACTTTGTTTCCTCCTGTTAAAGACGAATCTTCAGTTGTCCTGTTTTAGCCATCTGGACTTCACTTCCCGGCACTGGCCATTAGCAGGTTGCACGTTGAGCGAGGCGAAGAACACGATGAGCAAAGGCATGCGATATCCGGCTGCCGCAGCCGATTAGGCTTTCCGCGTTTTTCTCACATGAATCGTAGCATATAATCAGACCCAATCGCAAAACTGTAGGCTTAAAAAAAGAATGGCTTTTACGTGAATAGTCACGAAAAAGCCATTCTATGTACTGCACTGAAGATTATTTCACTGCATCTTTAAGCGCTTTACCTGGCTTAAATGCAGGAACTTTGCTAGCAGCGATTTCGATTTCAGCACCCGTTTGCGGGTTACGGCCTTTGCGTGCTGCGCGTTCGCGTACTTCAAAGTTACCAAATCCGATTAATTGCACTTTGTCACCTTGAGTTAGAGCGTTTTGAATCGCCTCAAATGCAGCGTCAACTGCTTTCGCAGCATCTTTACGAGAAAGTTCAGCTGCTTCAGCAACAGAGTTCACTAATTCTGTCTTGTTCATGCTATTCACCTCCTCTCAAAGGGGATGCATTCCTTCAATCCTGTAAAAAGAGTATCATATCGAAAATGGCATAGCAACCACTAATAGCGCGGTTCTGCAATAAAGCATGCAAATAATGGTGATATTTTCCTAAATTCTTACATTTTAATGAAAAATCGCTTTAAACCGCGCCATTACTCACTCTTAAAGACAGGTTCATTTTTTTCATCCACGGTATAAGGAAGTGAATAAGCTGGAACAATCGGACTGTCTTCATACAGCAAGAAACGGATGTCTTGTCCCGGTTCCAAAGTTCCTTCATAGTTCTGAAGCGCTTCATACAAGTCCATCGAATAATCAACAAACACTTCGCCTTTGCCATTTACCACAAAAGGCAAATTCTTGCCGCTATACGGGCTCGCTACGGTTTGCTCTTCCTGGAACCCCATTGCTTTGTAATTAAGCTTGTAGACATTATCATCGATAATTTCGGCAATCGGCGCTTTTCCGCCGTTGGCACTTTTCCGGATGTTAATCGAACGGATGGCTTCAGTAAGGCGCAAATCAACCAATTTCACAGTCGGATTTTCCTCAACATCCATCAGCACATATTGGTAAATGCCGCCGGACTCATAAGCATTCGGCGGGATTTCCGATAAATAAGCCGGAGATATCTTAGAAAAATCAATTGGGTATTTGATGTATTGATCGATGTCCATATCCCGGGTCTTGATTGGCAGCAATCCGCTGCTGGCTCCCCGGAACTGGTTCACTGCATTTTGCACAGAAATAATCTGGTCTTCATAAGGGATCTGATTTTCTGCGCGTTCACTTTCCGGGAACATGCAGCCGCTCAATAACAAAACGCTAATCAACAGCGTAATCGCTAATAATCCTTTTTTCATTTTCATCACCTCAAGCGCCGCCTGTCGGCCCGCTAAGTATTATGAATACCATGATAAAAAATCCGAGTATCAGAAGAATATAAGCCGTTAATGCAAAAAGGAATTTCAATATGCCGTTATTTAATTTATATCTGCTTAAATAAATCAGTCCCATGGAAATCATTAAAAAAGCAATACCCGCAAAGGAGACCCACATCTTGTCCAAAGAACTCATAATTGACCGCCTTTCGTTCTATTTCACCCCGTATTATAGCATAAAGAAAGAAGAGGCCGCGGAGCTGAACCTCTTCTTTTGTGACAATTATAGTAAGTTAATTAAATCTTCCATTTCGTTTTTCTTCATGCGCCCCATCAGCCTTTCGACCGCTTCGTCTGTCGAGACATCCTCAAAGAGGACCGCGTAAAGCGCAGCGGTGATCGGCATCGGCACACCGTGTTTTTGGGACAATTGATAGGCCGCTTTTGTAGTGCGGATGCCCTCAACTACCATGCCCATTTCTTCGAGCACTTCATCGATCGACTTCCCTTTTCCAAGCATGTTTCCGGCACGCCAGTTGCGCGAATGGACACTCGTACAAGTGACGATCAAGTCTCCGACCCCTGAGAGCCCGGAGAACGTAAGAGGCGTCGCACCCATCTTGACGCCTAAACGGGCAATTTCTGCAAGCCCACGCGTCATCAGAGCCGCTTTGGCGTTGTCTCCGTATCCTAAACCGTCCGTAATGCCAACCGCCAAGGCGATGATGTTTTTCAAGGCACCGCCGATTTCCACTCCGATAACATCGGTATTGGTATAGACGCGGAAATAATTATTCATGAACAGATCCTGGATGCGCTCTGCTGATTTTGTATTTTCACAAGCAGCAGTTACGGTCGTTGGATGTTCAAGAACCACTTCTTCGGCATGGCTCGGTCCGGAAAGGACCACCACATCTTCAATCCATTGTTCAGGAATCTCTTCCCGGATCATTTCACTGATGCGCTTCAGGGAATCAGGTTCAATCCCTTTGGAAACATGCACAAATAAAGCTTTTTTATTGAGGTTCTCTTTTATGCTGGCACAAACTTCGCGAATCGCTTTTGTCGGCACCGCCAGCACGTATACGTCCGAATGTTCGACGGTTTGCTTCAAATCAGCCGTTGCCTTTAAAGTTTCAGGCAGCTGAATGTTTTTTAAATAACGGTTGTTTGTATGATTGTTGATTTCATCGGCTTGTTCTGCCCGATGAGTCCAGAGCAGAAGGTCATGTCCGTTTTGTGCAAGCACGTAGCTTAAAGCGGTTCCCCAGCTGCCTGCACCAAAAACTGATACTTTTTCCATGTTATTGCCACCTTTCCCCTTTTATGTGCGGGCACGCGTAATCAGCCGCAGCGGTGTTCCTTCAAAATCAAAGCTTTCACGGATTCGATTTTGCAGGAATCGTTCATAACTGAAATGCATAAGCTCCGGTTCATTGACGAACACCACAAAAGTAGGAGGCTGAATAGCCACTTGAGTTGCATAATAGACACGCAGTCTGCGCCCTTTATCTGTTGGTGCAGGGTTCATCGCTACAGCATCTTCAAGCACTTCGTTCAAAATACTGGACTGAATGCGTCTTGAATGATTGTCGTTTACGCGGTTAACGATATCCAGGATGTTATGGACGCGTTTGCCGCTGACAGCCGAAACAAACATGATCGGCGCATAGTCAAGGAACAGGAAATGTTCCCTGATTTTACGGGTCATGACGTTCATGGTTTTTTCATCTTTTTCGACAGCGTCCCATTTGTTTACGACAATGATGACCGCTTTGCCGGCCTCATGGGCGTAGCCTGCAATCTTCTTGTCTTGTTCCTGTATGCCTTCTTCTGCATTCAGTACAACTAAAACAACGTCGGAACGTTCGATGGCACGAAGTGCACGCAGCACACTGTATTTCTCTGTTGTTTCGTACACTTTTCCTTTTTTGCGCATGCCGGCTGTGTCGATGATGACGTACGGCTGGCCATCGTATTCGTACTGTGTATCGATGGCATCGCGAGTCGTTCCGGCAACATCGCTGACAATCACGCGCTCTTCGCCTAAAAAGGCATTGACGAGCGATGATTTCCCAACGTTCGGACGGCCAATCAAAGAGAATTTGATGACATCATCCGGATATTCTTCCTCGTCATCCTGCGGGAATTTTTTCGCTACTTCATCAAGCAAATCCCCTAAGCCAAGGCCATGGGAACCCGAAATCGGGAACGGTTCACCCATCCCTAAAGTATAAAAATCATAAATAAGATGGCGCATGTCCGGATTGTCGATTTTGTTGACAGCTAAAATAACCGGTTTTTTTGTCCGGTATAATATTTTGGCTACTTGCTCATCTTGAGCCGTAACCCCGTCGCGTCCATTAACGAGGAAGATGATGACATCCGCTTCGTCCATTGCAATTTCCGCCTGCTGGCGAATTTGTTCCAAGAACGGCTCGTCTCTTAAATCGATGCCGCCTGTGTCGATGATGTTGAATTCATGTGTCAGCCAATCTGCCGAACTATAGATACGGTCACGTGTAACTCCTGGAATATCTTCCACAATGGATACACGTTCTCCGACCACGCGATTAAAAATCGTGGACTTCCCAACGTTCGGCCGGCCGACGATTGCTACTACCGGTTTTGACATAATAATTTCATCCTTCCACTTCTAATATCCCTATTATACACGAAAAAGGTGATGGCATCTTGTAAATGTCCATCACCTTAAAAGGTGTAATATTCAGTTTTTCTTCCGGTTGGCAAAAACCGATGGCTCATAGCCCCGCATCAATAGATAATGATAGAGCTCACCCGAGATGACCGCTGGACAGTTCACCAATTCTGAAATGGATTTTGCTCCAAGTGCAGTCATCATCATCTGAAGATCTTCGGTCAATGCCTCGATTTCTGAAATCAGCCGGCTTTCGCCATGCTCGACAGCCGTTTTCAAAAACGAACCGGCAAGCCCTGCGGCATTCGCGCCGAGAACGAAAGCCTTGATCATGTCCTGTGCATCCCGAATGCCGCCGGATGCCAACACGGTTTTTGGAAAAACCTTTTTGACTTCAATGATTGCCGCAGCTGTCGGAACTCCCCATTCCTGAAAATAGGAAAGTTTGCGCGCACGCCGTTCATTTTCGATCGCCGCAAAATTGGTTCCGCCGTAGCCGCTGACGTCTATTGCGGCTATTTGAGTCGCAGCCAGTTTTTCAGCCGCTTCCCTGGAAACGCCGAACCCCGTTTCTTTGACGATGACCGGAACATGGAGCTTGTCCGCAATTTCGGCAATTCGTTCCAGTGCCCCTTTAAAATCACGGTCACCCTCCGGCATCGTCAGTTCCTGGATGACATTCAAATGAATCTGAAGTGCATTGGCTTCAATCATCTCTACGGCCTCTTTCGCTTGCTGAACAGTCGCTTCACTGCCCAGATTGCCAATGATAAAGCCGTTTGGATTTTCTTTTCGGACAATTTCATAGGAAGCCCGTTCATTTGCGTCTTTTATTGCCGCCATTTGGGAACCGACTGCCATAGCAATGCCGGTCTCTTTCGCAGCGCGGGCAAGCATTCCATTCAATTGTTCGGTTTGGCTTCCGCCCCCGCCTGTCATGGCATTAATAAAAACAGGTGATTCCAATTTCAAATCACCTGTCCCGGTATGAATGCTGATGTCCTCCACTCCAAGATTCGGCAATGCCTGATGAATAATCCGCACATCATCAAACAAAGTTCCGGAGCTTCGGCCTGTAGATAGTGCATATTGAATATGGTCCATTTTCCGTTCTGCTCTCGACATTTTATTCGGATTTAAATCCTTTTAATTTGTCGCCGATTACATCACTGATAGAAAACCCGCTGGATTCTTCCGGCATTTCGTAATTGGAGAAATCCTGTTCCTTCTCTTTTTCCTGAAGTTCTTTAATGCTGAGTGACAGGCGTTTATCAGCTTTATTGACTTCCAGTACTTTTACTTGGACTTCTTGCCCTTCAGAGAGCACTTCGTTTGGCGTCGCTATATGCTTGTGGGCAATCTGTGAAATGTGCACAAGGCCTTCTACCCCAGGCAACACCTCGATGAACGCGCCATAGCTGACGATCCGTTTCACTTTTCCGTCATGAACCGACCCTTTAGGCGCTTTTTCTTCAATGGCATCCCAAGGTCCCGGAAGCGTATCTTTGATTGATAAGGAAATCCGTTCAGAATCACGGTCTACTGACAAAACCTTCACGGTCACTTCCTGGCCTTCCGTAACCACGTCCGAAACTTTCTCAACGTGTTCATGCGACAACTGGGAAATATGGACAAGCCCATCCACTCCGCCAATATCTACGAATGCACCGAAAGATGCAATGCGCTGCACTTTCCCTTTCAGCACGTCGCCGGCGTGAATCGTGTCCATCACTTCTTCTTTTTGCGATTCCTTTTCCAATTCCACCACAGCGCGGTGAGAAAGAATTAAACGGTTGTTCTCTTTTTCCATCTCAACAATTTTAAATGTCATAACTTTGCCTTTGTAATCTTCAAAGGATTCCACGAAATAATCTTCTACGAGTGAAGCAGGGACAAATCCGCGAACCCCAAGGTCAACCACTAGTCCGCCTTTTACGACATCCTTCACTTCAGATTCAATAATTTCGCCAGACTCAAACTTTTTCTCCAGCTCGTCCCATGCCTGTTCGGCATCGACTTTGCGTTTCGACAAAACAAAGTTTTCGTCTTCTACTTTGGTAATGACTAAATCTAGTTCATCACCGACCTGAACTGAATCTGATGCTTTCTCGATGTGGAGGCTCGACAACTCGCTGATCGGAATTACCCCATCAAATGGCGCTCCCTCAATTGTTACAGTTACAGCTTTTTCTTCTATGTTCGTAACAATACCTTTTACGCGATCTCCTGTTTGGAAGTCACGGTTTTCCATCATGTTCATTTCCTCAGACATAAGTAGCCCTCCTTCACAAACTATCCACTTTCTATTTTATTCGAATTCTCTAATAAAAACAAAAAATATCACTTATTTTTGCTATATTCATCCAGAATCTCTTGAATGCTGCTCATAATCACTTCGGTCACTTCGTCGGCAGAAGCTTTTCGTTCCCGGTAAGGGTCCATTAAGATAGGTTTGCCATAGACCACCCGGACTTTACGGAACATCTTGTATGGTCCGATGATGGCGCAAGGCACAACATCCGCATTGCCTCTCAGCGCAAAAAATCCGGCGCCGCTCAGCCCTTTTTTCAAGACGCCGTCCGTCGATCTTGTACCTTCCGGGAACAACCCGACTACTTCGCCGCTTTTCAATACTTTTAAAGCCGTTCTCAAAGCTTCGCGGTCACTCATTCCCCGTTTGACAGGGAAAGCATTCACTTTCGGCAAGATCGGCCCAAGGACCGGAAGTTTAAACAATTCTTCCTTCGCCATAAAATGGACCGTTCTCGGAGCAGTCATTCCGACGACAGGAGGATCCAGCGCGTTGATATGATTGGAACAAAGAAGAACTCCGCCTTCTTTTGGAAAATGCTCGGTGCCGAGCACTTCAAAACGGTAAAGAGGATGCAACGCTGTTTTCACCAATGTTTTTCCAACTGCGTATAAATTCACGTTAGCTCAACCTTTCTCCTGCAAGTCTTAAAATCTCTGCTGCCGCTTCACGTATCGTCAATGAAGTCGTATCAAGAAAAATCGCATCTTCCGCTTGGCGGAGCGGAGAAACTTCCCGTTCACTGTCCATTTGATCACGTTTTGCGATTTCCTTTTGAAGTTCCTCAAAAGGTGTATGGATATTGCGTTTTTTATTTTCTTCAAAGCGGCGGCGTGCACGTTCTTCGACGCTCGCTGACATAAACACTTTCAATTCCGCTTTTGGCAAAACGTCTGTCCCGATATCACGGCCATCCATGACAACGCCGCGCCCTTCAGCAAGCTGCTGCTGCAATTTCACCATTTGCAATCGCACGGACTCATGCGCAGCCATTTCGGAAACGGATTTCGTCACTTCCTGTGAACGGATAGCTTCAGTCACATTCTCTTGGTCCAGAAATACAAGCTGGCCGTTCTCGGAAGGCTGTAAATCGATGTCTGTTTTTTCCAGCAGCTTCCCGGCAGCTTCATTGTCTGAAAGGTCGATGCCTTCGTTTATTGCCTTTAATGTAATGGCACGGTACATCGCACCCGTATCGATATAAATATAGCCTAATTGTTCTGCAACGATTTTCGCTATCGTACTTTTTCCGGCAGCCGCAGGGCCGTCCAGAGCGATTTGTATAGATTTCGTCAAAAAAGTCACCTCATCATATGTATTCATCATATTTTATCACAGAAAAGCGAAGCCGCCTATTCAGTCCCGACAGGCGCTGGAGGAATTACGGACAATGGCGCTTTTTGCCATTTTCCGTAAGGCCGAAGCGTCCCGAGGGACTAGGCGGCGTAGCTGGACACAAGAAAAGCGGAAATGGCCGCTTAGATTCGACAGGCATAAGACAGCCTGGCGAAGTGGCGTTCTTTGCCACACAGCCAGGCTGGCTTATGACCCGAGAATCTGGCCATTGAAGCTAGACATTAGAAAAGCGTAAGCGCCTATTCAGTCCAAACAGGCGCTGGAGGAATTACGGACATTCATTTCTACACTTTCCCCTCAGAAATTCGAACAAAAAAAGCCTTGGGCTACAAGGCTTTTAAAGGTTGTAAAACATAAACATCAAGGGAGCATTGAAGAATTATTATGATAATGGGTCAGTGACAATTGGTGGGCTTGTTTCACTTTTCTTAAGCCAAACCACCATAAAAACAGCATAAAGGGAATCACGCCATAGGACCAGCTCGTGTTAATGTATAATATCGAATTATAGATCAAATGCAGCGACAGCGAGCTGACAAAAGCAAAAGCCAGCCATATCGTTCCGTTTGACCCTTTTGTAAACTTGGCCCTGCCTAAATAATAGCCCATTACCACTCCGAACAGCGCATGGCTTGAAACCGGCAGAAATGCCCGGATAAATGCAGTTTCCAGCCCAAATTCCATCAAGAATAAAACATTTTCAACAGTAGCGAATCCCAGAGATACGCTGGCGCCGTATAAAATGCCATCATACGGATCTTCGAAATCGACATGCCGATAAACCGCGATAATCAGGACAAGCCATTTGAAAAATTCTTCTAAAATACTCGGAAACAATACTCTTTGATTGAAGAGCTGATCAAATACACCTTCAAACTCAAAAACGTATTGAATAAACAAAATCGGGAAAGTCAGCACCGCTCCGTATATAAAACATTGGAACAAAAGCTTGGAAGGCTCAGCAGCAAATTGATCACGCAAATAAAAATAACTGAACAATGCCAGACTTGGAGCAATCGCAACTGTCAGTAAAATTATCATATGCCTGCTCCTTTGCTTAAAGTCCTTTTCCATCTTAAATAAACAGAATCATTAAGGTTTCTCTTAATTATAGCACGGAACAATGGTAAATATTATCCATTTTTTAATTTATTTAAGGCAAAGTTATTTGTTAAATGTGTTAATGTCCGCTTCTTTTGTCAACGATAAAACAACCGCCAACTTGATGCGCGCTTTTTTGCTGTCATAATCACTCCCGAGCAGTACACCTTTCAACATCAAATCGTGGGCACTTCCCGGATAGCTATAGCTCGGATAAGATTTTCCTTCTTCTGCACTGGTGGTCAGGACGACCGTTATCCCTTTTTGGACGGCCCGCTCAATCGCTTCCACCATATGCGGCGACACTTGTCCGCGCCCCGCTGCTTCCAAAACAATTCCCGCTGTATCCCCTTCGGCAAGCAAATCGATCATATGCCCATCCTGTCCGGAATAGCACTTGATAATTTCTACTCTCGGCAAATGGTCTCCCACTTGATGAACTTCATGGAAAATCGGTTTTTGGTAAACACTGACTACATCGTTATCAATAATTCCGAGATAGCCGTGGCCGAACGAATCAAATCCCTGGAGATTGCTGGTATGTACTTTTTTAACGTATTTCGCTGTGTAAATCCGCTCATTAAAAACCACTACCGTGCCTACGCCTTTTAAATTCTCATCGACCGATACGTATATGGAATTCCGCAAATTCGAGTATACGTCTGTCCCTACTTCATCAGGGGACCTTTGTGAACCCGTCACCACAATCGTGCGGTCATCGCTGATGGTTAAATCCAGAAAATAAGCGGTTTCTTCTAATGTATCGGTTCCGTGGGTCACTACAATCCCGTCAACCGTTTCATCTTCCAATTCGGTTTGAATCGCTTCACGCAGCTGCAGCATTTTGTCGAAGCCGATATGCATGCTCGGCAATTGGAAAACATCGATCACCTTAACCTCTATTTCTTCCGGCAATTGGCAAAGTGCTGCCAGTTCCCTGCCTGAAATCGCACCGGATTTCAACAACCCCTTTGATACTTCCTTGCTTGCAATGGTTCCTCCTGTGGTAATCAAAGAAACTTTTTTATTCATAAACTAACACCCTTTCTCCACCCTATTTTACACTATTGCCTTATCGATCCCATATATTTTTCCTATTAAAACAAGAAAAAGCGCACTTAGCGTGCGCTTTCTTTTGCTGCTATCGCAGCCGCTATTTGATCGCCGTGGAAACGCCCGTTTTCGATGAAAATCGAATTGGCATTATTCCCGGCCGCAATCACGCCGGCAATATACAGATTCTCTGTCTCCGTTTCCATTGTTGTCTCGTCAAAGATGGGGCATCCCGTTTCTTCATCGATGGCAATGCCGATATTTCTCAAGAATCCGTGGTCCGGGTGATAGCCGATCATCGCAAAGACAAAGTCATTCGGAATTGTTTCTTTCGTATCATTGACCGTCAGTTCTACTTCCTTCTCGCCAATTTTGTCCACTATCGAGTCGAATAGCATTATGATCTCGCCTTTGCGGACCAGGCTGTCAAACTCCGGCAAAATCCAGGGCTTGATGCTCTTGGAATAGCTGGTGCCGTGATAGGATACCGTGACGCGGCTTCCGGCTTTATGCAATTCAAGCGCGGCATCCACTGCCGAGTTCTTGCCGCCGATCACCAGGACGTCCTGATCAAAATAAGGATGGCCTTCCTTGAAATAGTGCATCACTTTCGGCAATTCTGCGCCTTCCGCATGAAGCTTATTCGGATTGTCGTAATAGCCGGTGGCCGCTATGACATATTTGGCGCGATAGGTGCTTTTGCTTGTCCGGATAGTGAAGCCCTGCCCTTTTTCAACCGCCAAAACGGTTTCAAACGGCCGGACATCCAGTCCGCTTCGTTTCACCACTTCCCGGTAATACACCAAAGCCTGGTTGCGCTTCGCTTTCCGGTCTTCCGTTATAAACGGAATATCCCCGATTGACAATTTTTCGCTGGAGCTGAAAAACGTCTGGTGGGTCGGATAATTGTATATCGCATTGACGATATTTCCTTTTTCGATGACAATCGGCTGAATTCCCGCTTGTTGGAGGGCAATCGCTGTAGCCAAGCCACATGGTCCTCCGCCGATAATCAGTGCATCTACATGTTCCATTCTTAAACCTCTCCCACAATCAGAATCTCTCTTTAGCATAGAAGATTCTTTTTACTGCTGACAATCAAAAACACTTGGGTATTTATAAAAACGCTTTGCAGTTATACAGGATCTGCTGATTTTGGCTGGATGGTGTAGACATGGTATTGCGCCTCCGCACCTAAACGAAGAGGCAGCTTAGTAGTCCCATATCCATTGCTGACCAGTTCGATTTTGCCGTCTGTTTCCCGGAATCGCCCTTTATCTGTGATTCCAAAACGCCCCAGCCGTATCTGGCCGCCGTGCGTATGGCCGGCCAGCAGAAAATCAGCCGAATAATGATCTCTGACGTATTTGAAAATGGAAGGAGTATGCGATGCAAACAGGACGGTATCTTCCGGCCGAACCCCGGAAAAAGCCTTGGAAATCGCATCTTTTTCGTATATAAAGTAATCAAGGCCAACTAATTTCAAATGAGGATTCCCAAACAAATTCACCCACTCATTTTCTAAAACAGTCACCTTGTATTTCTCAAAAAGCTGCCGAAGCTCCGCTTCTCCCACATGCCGGTCATGATTGCCCCAGATAAAGTACAATTCCCCCAGCCCGCTCAGCAATTTTAAATTATATTCAATGCGGCTCAGCGGCACGCCTTTTTCTGCCAGGTCGCCGCCAATGATCACCATGTCGACAGAGTTGTTCGCCAAGTTTCCGTTTAATGTTCTTCGGTGGATATCCGAGATGAACATCAATTGAAACGGCTTAAACGGCTGTGCGGCTGGCAATTCCACTGTTTCGCTTTTCAAATTTTGCCGGAAAGCATTGCGGAACATAAAAAGAAGCAACGCCAGCGCTGCCAGCATGCTTTTCATAATCCATTTCATCTTAAAAATCCTTTCAATTAAATAAAGAGGCAAAGCAGAGAACTGCTTGTACCTCTTTACATTTGTTTATCAAATCAATCTTCAGAAATATCCAAGACGCGGAACCCTGATTTTTCAAGTTCCTTCACGAAACGTTCCACATTGTCTTTTTTCTTGATTTTAAGAACGATTCGGCGTACCACTTTATCTGTTTCATCAAAAGTAACCAATGAAATGACCGCTTCCTTGAACTTCTCAATTATATCACCTAACCGGCCGATGCGCCCTTCCGATTCTACAGAAGTAAACGTAATGCGCACCCCTTCTTTTTCCATGCCAAATGCACTTTGAAGCTGATTCATAACATCAAAACGCGTTACAATGCCGAGCATTTCCCCGTTTTCGACAACGGCGATGATCGGAAAATCGTTCAATTCCACAATTGCTTTTTCAAAAACATCATCGAGATGCAAGTAGACGTCCTGGTTGACCATTACATCACCAATTTTTGTTGTGCTGACAAAATCTTCTTTGGTTTTGCCGGAAAGGAAAAATTCACGGTATACGTGATACCAAGTAAAAATTCCTTTGTATGCAGTGCCTTCCAGTACCGGCAGTGCATCGATCGTATGATTTTCAAGCAAATCCAGTCCAATTTGGACCGAATCATCCATTTTAACCGTATGGCATTTTTCTCTTTTGACCATCACACTTTTTACAAACATCCAATTCACCTCTGCCTTTTCTCAGCTTATCAGTAATTATTTCGCCGCCACCATTGCCTTTCCCTCTTTTATGGCAAAATTAACGTCCGGCCGACGGTTAATTCATTCGAGGATAATCCGTTCGCCTGCTTGATCTTCGCAACGCCTGCATTGGCTCCGGCCGCGCCGTATGTGTTAACGGCAATACGGTAAAGTGTCTCGCCCGGCTGCACCACATGAGTTTTACCGGACGCATTTTTCTTTTCCTCGGCCTCTTTTTCTGCTTTGGCTTTTGCTTCCGCCTCTGCTTTCGCCTTAGCTTCTGCTTCAGCTCTTGCTTTTGCCTCGGCTTCTGCTTTCGCTTTTTCCTCGGCTTGGGCTTTGGCCTGAGCTTCTGCCTGGGCTTGGGCTTTGGCCTGAGCTTCTGCCTGGGCTTTGGCTTTGGCCTCGGCTTCTGCTTTCGCTTTTGATTCGGCTTCAGCCTTTGCCTTCGCGTCGGCTTCTGCTTTCGCTTTTGCAGCTGCTTCTTTTTCAGCTTTTTCTTTTTCAGCAGCAGCTTTATCTGCTGCTTCTTTCGCTTGTTTTTCTTCTTTCTTCTTGTCTTCCTCTGCATCAGCAAGCACACCCGCGTTATCAGACGGTGAAGGATTTGTATCCAGGGTGACTTGATCGTTCACGGCGCTGGTTGTCAATGTGTCATCTGGCTCATACAAAACGGCCAAGTATATAAGAAGTGCTACAGGGAGTAAAATGAACATGAAAAATAAGGCAGGCAGCAGTACATTCTTTCGTTTCTTCGGCTTCTTTTTGACCGTATTCGCTTTCCGGTAAGCCTTTCTCGAAGCTGCTGTACTGCTTTGAATGGCAATTTCCTGGCGTCCTTTTTCAATTGCTTCACGATAATTTTGTTTTCCCATAGTCGACTACCCCTATCTGCTCTAATAATTCCATTATGCAGAAAAATTCCCTTTTTGTAAATGTCATTTTCCGAAAATTGTCATTAAGGCAATAGTGCATTTAGACGATTTTGCCAGCTCTCAAGTACTACTTTCTGCGCTTTCTCCTGGCGCTTCCCAAATACACTGTAATCAATGCCGTCATTCACGCAGCAATTCTCAGGCTTTCCTTTCAAGTGCTGGTCAAAGCATTCGATGATATATTCCCGGATGCAGCTTTTGAGATTGACCAATTTTCTCATTTTATCCACTTGTTTGATTTTTTCCCTTTGAAGAAATTCCATTTGCTGCAAGGTTTCAGATTCGCTCAACCGGCTCAGCCAATAATTAATGACGCGCAATGCAGTTTCTCTCACAATGCCGTCAGCCACCAATTGTTCCGCTCCGGCTGGATGGGAAGCGACTTGCTGGATTTCATGCCGGGTCGGCAATTCATCCATGACAAGGCTTTGCAGCAAGCCTTCATCGCCTTCTGCATAAAGCAAAGTGGCAAGCGCTGCCTCACCGTCACGTCCCGCTCTTCCGACTTCCTGGACATACCCTTCAACAGAAGTCGGCAATTGAAAATGCACGACGTGCCGGATGTTTGAAATATGGACGCCCATGCCGAATGCATTGGTCGAACAGACCCAATCCAATTCGCCGTTCTGGAATTGCTGCTGCACAAAAACGCGGTCTTGGTGTTCCATTCCCCCGTGGTAATAGGAAGCGGAAATGCCTTGATCCATCAAAATAGCAGCAAGTTCCTGCGATTTCCTCCGTGTTCCGGCATAAATGATTCCCGGGCCTTCACTGTCACGGACAAATGAAGTGAGCCATTCCAGCTTCTGCCGGGAATCATCGAATTTCTTTATGTCATAGACAATATTTTTCCGGTCCATCGAATGCTTATAAATAAAAGGCTCATCAAGCTTTAAATAAGTTTTGATTTCCTGGGTCACTTTTTCTGTCGCTGTAGCGGTCAGTGCCAGCACCTGAGGAAACTTCAGAATCGGAAGGATTTCCGCAATACGGAGATAATCCGGCCGAAAATCGAATCCCCACTGCGAAATGCAATGCGCTTCATCCGCAACCAGCAACGAAACATGTATTTTTTCCAGTTGTTTTTTGACAAAAGGCTGAACCAGCATCTCCGGGGAAATAAAAATAAAACGGTAATTGCCAAGCGTCTGCCAAATTTTCTCCCTTTCCTGAGGCTTCAAAAAGGAATTGATGGCCACTACGGACTTCTCTCCCATTTTTTTCAGCTGGGCAACCTGGTCCTGCATCAGCGACAGCAACGGCGAGACGACCAGGACGGTGCCCGGCAGGATATGTGCAGGCAGCTGGTAGCACATGGACTTGCCCATGCCGGTCGGCAGGAGCGCAACCACGTCCTTGCCTTTTATGACTTGTTCAATTACCTCCCGCTGTCCGGGCCGGAATGAAGCAAAGCCGTAGGCGGAAAAAAGCACTTCCTCTAATTTCATGGCTGGTCCTCCCTTAACGCAAGCGCCAGACGGATTTGAAAATACGTTGCGTCCGGCAGCTCTTCTTTTATATCTCTTAAGCGCTTTGTGTTTCTTTTTTTGCTGACGTTCACAATTTGTTCATACAGGGCCGAAGGCATGAACGGTGTGAAATTGAAAAAAGGGTCATTCATCGCAAGCTCCACAAAATGGTCTTCGATGGTGCTGGTTTTCAATTGGCGGATTGTGGCAATTTCATCCAAGGAAAGGCCTCTCTCAAACAACTTCTCTGTCCGTTGGGCCGATTCTGTCAGGACAGACCGCTGAATGACTTGGTCGAGCAGAGGGGAAAGCATCGGAAATCTGTTTTGCTCCAGCACATTTATCCAGGCATGCAATGCTTCTACTGACGCTAATTGGACGTCCAGGATATGCAAATCGTGCGTTAAAGCAATCTGTTCCCACGTCATCCCGCTCCATCCAAGGCCCGTTAAACGCTGCATCAGGATCATTTTCGAGCGTTCATCGACTTCCGCTGACTCCAGGCTTTCCAGCATCTCCGCTTTAAAACCCGCGACAGAAGAAGGGTCCCGGAAGTTGATCTTTTTCAAATAATTCTTGACCCACGCCTGCAGGTCTTCTGCGTTATGTACAGGGTCGAACCGGTTGGTCTTTTGGCTTGTATAAGATAAAGTCTGGACGATCAACGACAAGCGATTCAAGAAAACAGCTTCGTTGCCTCTATATTTCCAGCCATTGAGCGTTGATGCCGGCGCTTCCAGGGCCATTGCTTTATCCGTTAAATCGATCACTTGATCGTTCGGCTTTAACAGCTGGCGGGCAAATAAATTTCGGATCACTTCATCGTATAGATTTTTTTCCAGATTTGGCATGACCGCGAAATAAGGGTGGAGCCGGTAATACCCGACATCCTGGATGGTTTGGCCCGATTTCTTCCCTTTGATCAAATGGTAAGGAGAAGAGATGGTCCGTTCCAAATTTATGGCTTTCATAATGGTAATAACGAGCTCCTCGAATAACAAGAGCGGCCCCCCTAGCGTTTTTTGGTTGAAAAACATGGCAAACACCTTTAGAATGAATTACGGTAGTATAACTGAACTTGTTCGGAGATAAAGGAGAGGAAAATAATTATGGCTAAGTATACCATTGTCGATAAGGATACTTGTATCGCTTGTGGCGCCTGCGGAGCTGCTGCTCCAGACGTTTACGATTACGACGACGAAGGAATTGCGTTTGTTATTCTAGATAATAACACGGGAACAGAGCAAGTTCCAGATGAACTAGAGGAAGACATGGAAGATGCGTTCGAAGGTTGCCCGACCGATTCGATTAAAGTAGCAGATGCTCCATTCGACGGAGACCCTCTTAAATATGAAGATTGATTTAAACCATTAAAACAGGCGTTCACGAAAGCAAAGATGCTTTCGTGAACGCCTGTTTTGCATGATAAGCTGTTTTTGCGGATAAAAAAGCTGAGCGGGAATTCAATGCTCCCGCTCAGCTCACTCGTTCTTTATTGGTAATAAAGGCGCTGCTTGTCAATCCACTTTTGCATGCTGCTGAACATCAGCAGGACAACGGCTGTCAATATCAGCCCTTTAATCAAGTTGAATGGTAAGATTCCCAGAACAATTGTGCCGAACAAGGCATTGCCTGTTTCTGCAGGCATGTTCAAGAAATAGGTGTACATTGGCAAGAACACCAGGTAATTTAATACGCTCATGCCGATCGCCATGGACAATGTCCCGGCAGCCAATCCGAACGCCATGCCTTTTTTAGTGGCCATTTTACGGTAAATTGCATAGACGGGCATGATAAACAAAATGCTCGTTACAAAGTTGGCCAAGTGGCCGACCGGAACGCCTGTGGGGCTTCCAGCAAAAAGCCAGTCCAACGCATTTTTGAAAAATGCTACGAGTATTCCTGCAACTGGTCCCATGGTAATGGCAGCAATCAACGCCGGCACATCACTAAAATCGACTTTCAAGAAAGCAGGTAAAGCTGGCAAAGGGAAATTGAAAAGCATCAAGATAAACGAGATACTGCTCAACATTCCAATGACGATCATCGACTGCAATTTTTTGTTCTTCATATTCCTCTCTCCTTGTAGTGATTCACCAGAAGAAAGGTTTGGACTATGTGGCCAACTGCACAATAAAACCCTTAAGCAAGTTCACTTAAGGGAGACAAGGCACATTTAATAAGCGCTGCGCTTATAAATAAGCAGCACACGTCCGCACCTTCACCTTCTCCCATCCAGACTATACTGTCGGCTTTGGAATCTCACCAAATCCTGCGTTTTACGGCTCGCGGGCTTATGGACATTTGTCCAATTACCGCCGGTAGGGAATTGCACCCTGCCCCGAAGATGAATCGATATTTTGTTATACCCTAATATTAGTAGAAAACAGACACCTTGTAAACTAAATTGTTTGCAAAGTGTCTGTTTTATTTAAATCATTTTATTGTCCATGGCGTATTGTTGGTGGCGACCGGCGTTTCCAAGGGCACTGTAAAATCATACCCCAGCCACTGCGGTTGTTCTATATTGGCCAATTGTACTTGCTTGCCATAGGATTTAGCCGTCATAGCTAAGCTTTCAATCATGCGCTTCGCATCCACTTCTTCCATAGCAGAAAAATCAAAAGGCGATTGAAATTCGATTTGGACCAGATCATCCGTTTCCGTTATCGAAAAGTCCGTGCCGTCCGGCAGCGTGCTTTTCTGGAAGTCATTCGGCGAATCTTTCATGGCTTGAAATGCTTCTGTAGCCGTTTCGAAAGGCATGCCATATCCAGGTGCTAAGAAAGTTTCTCCTGCGGCTGTAGTATAGGCATAGAAAGCGACATTTTTCACGTCAGTCACAACCGGCTCCATCGGCCCGATTTGATCGAACTCCACCGGACTGCCATCTTCATTTAATACCGCTACTTGACCGGCATCCCGGAAAGTTTCCTTCAATGTAGCGGTGTAGACGCCGATGCTTGCAGAAGCCAAATCGTATTGATGATCTTTTGGAAGCACATGCTCGGCCCCTTCAGAACCCATGGCAATTTTGCCCACATACGGGTGATATTCATCAAACCCAAGCGCTTGTTCATCAATCTCGCTTGCGTACTGATTATACAATTCAACGCTATTCGGGTTATCCTTGCCCAAATCCTCCATAATCTGGGAATCAGGGATCAGGAAAGAAAGCGGAATGACAAATGCGTTTTCAGTAAACCCGATTGTAAAAAGAGTATGCCCTTCCAAGTCTCCTTCGTAGACAGACACTTGGCCTGAACCGGCATCTTCAGATTCCATAATGGATGTCGCTGCATCACCGGTTGCCGCATTTTCCTCCTGTATCGAACGGTCTTCTGCCGTTTCTGCGGTAGAGGCTGCAGACTGGTCCGATCCGCTTTCCGTACTTTGTTCGTTTTGGGACGAATCGATGCCGCTTTGGTTTAAAATAGAAGCAACCAATATGCCGATCGTAATAAAAGCAAGAGCCGCTACGAGCAAAGGCAGCCATTGTTTCTGGCGCTTGCGGACCGGTTCTTTTTGTGCCAGACGCTGATAAACTTCTTCTTTTGGCCGGTCATCCCGGATAGCGGGGAAATCGCGCAGCAAATTCTCGATGTGCTCATCATCCCAGTTGTTATGTGGCATTTGCCTCTCCCCCTTCCCTAGAGGATAATTTTTCACGCAGCGCTTTTATGGCACGATGCTGGGTTGTTTTGACTTTTCCTTCACTCCAACCCAACACTTCAGCAGTTTCTGCAATTGATAAGTCCTGGAAGAAACGCATGATAATGACCATTTTCTGGTCTCCGGTGCATTGATCCAACGTCTTATAGAGCAATATTTTGTCTTCGTTTAAAGAAGCCACTTCTTCCGGAATGCGTTCTGAGGAAGTCAGTTGCTGGGTTTCCCAATCAAAATGCTCATCTGAATGCTTTTTGCGGACTGCCATTTTGCGGAAATGGTCAATTGCTACATTTTTGGCAATGGAAAAAAGCCAGGTTTTTTCTGAACTCTTTCCTTCAAACCGGTCATAAGCCTTAAAGACCCGAATATAAACTTCGTGCATCAAGTCTTCCGCTAAGTGCCGGTTTTTCACCAAATAAATGAGAAATTGGAACACATCCTGGTGGTAGTCATCATACAAGCGATGGAAAACGGAGTCATCCATACACTCCCCCCGTTCTATGAATTAGTCGTCTCTGATTACAAAAAGTTACATCTTTTTAAGAGGCAGCAGGAAGATGAATGATGTTCCTTCCCCGACCTTGCTCTCTGCATAGATTTTTCCATCATGCGCATTGATGATGTTGCTGGCAATTGCTAGCCCTAAACCCGTACCGCTTTTGCCGAGCGTTCTCGCTTTGTCTGCTTTATAGAAACGTTCAAAAACATATTGCAGGTCTTCTTCGGGGATTCCGACTCCAGTATCATTCACGGAGACCTTGGCATATCCTTGTTGTTGTTCGACTTTGACGACCACTTGTCCTCCTGCCGGCGTATGGCGGAGCGCATTGTCAATCAAATTCGTCATTACTTGCTCAATGCGGTCTTCATCGATTTCAGCTGCTGCCCAGTCGTCCAGCTCGGTTGCGAACGAAAGCTGTATGCCTGATTCTTTGGCGGCCTGGGAGAATTTCAAGCTCATTCTTTCGATTACTTCATTGAATTGTACCAGTTCTTTATAAAGACGCATATAGCCGGATTCCATGCGGGCAAGATTCAGCAAGTCGGTCACAAGACGGCCCATT
This sequence comes from Planococcus chinensis, assembly GCF_020071995.1. GTDB lineage: Bacteria > Bacillota > Bacilli > Bacillales_A > Planococcaceae > Planococcus > Planococcus chinensis_A. The sequence goes on from NZ_JABWTK010000008.1 coordinate 97,576, forward strand.
CGCCGGGACTCTTCGTAAATGATTTTTGTCATCTCGCGCCGTTCTTCCTCGGTGGTGCCGACATCATCAAGAAGCGCTTCGCTGTACCCTTGCAGCATCGCAATCGGCGTCCGCAGTTCGTGGGAGACATTGGCAATAAAATCTTCCCGCAGTTTTTCCAAACGGTGCTGCTCCGTCATATTGTGAAGGACCGCTACCGCTCCCCGGACGGATTCCCCGCTGTAAAGCGGACTGAACGTGATGGCATAATAAGCGCCTTCCATTTCCAGTTCTTCCTGTATTTCATCTTCGTAGTCAAGCACATGCTCCAGCATATGGATCATTTCAGAAGGCAGCGGCTCCCCTTTTTCCACGCCCCTTTTCATCAGCCATTGCTGCAGCAGTTTTTCGGCGGGCGGATTGCTTAGCAAAATGGTGCCATCTTGATTAAAGGTAATAACCGCATCTGCCATCGATGTCAAAATGCTCGAAAGCTGCTCTTTTTCCTGGTTGATCACTTCAACATGGTGCTTCAGCTGGCGGCCCATCTGGTTGAACGCGGTAGCCAGCTGGCCGATTTCATCACTTGAAGTTGCGCGGACTTTTGTATCAAAATTCCCTTTCGCCAATTCAAATGCGCCTTCCCGCATTTTCCGGAGCGGCGAAGTGATGCGCGTCGATAAAAAGAATGCAAAAAATGTCGTTAAAATAAAGGCGATAAAAGCGGAAAGAAATACAATGTTTGTGGTCCGCTCCGCTGTGCGGTCCATCACTTCAAGTGATTGATAGATAAACACCGTGCCATGTTCCTGCTCCACGGTTTGCAGCGGGCTGGCAAGCACGATATACGACTCCAACGCATCTTCTTCTGTCAATGACGGCAGAAGCATTTCTTTCATGACGGTTTCATCTGTTTCGAACACTTTTTGAAAATCCGGTTCATTCAAAATTTCTTCCCGCATCTTTTCCCCGTTAATGCCGTTATGGATATAATAGGTGCTTTCATGGGGAGCTTCTGCAATAACCGCGTTTGTTTCCGGCCCCAAAATGTCATCAATCACCGTCAGCGATATATCCACTTTCCCATGATCGTTAAAAATTGACGCAATCGTATCTGCTTCTTTTGTCAACGTCTCTTCTACTGATTCACTGTGATAATTCCCAAGAAACTCCAATAACAGCACGGTCACAATAAAAAGGACAAAGGAAACGAGAAGCAGTATTGTGATCCACAGCTTCCCGACTACACTATTCCATATTCTATTCATTTCCTACCTCGAATTTATAGCCTACGCCCCAAACGGTGACAATCATCTTGGCAGCCGATTCCGATACACGGTTCAATTTTTCCCGCAATCGTTTCACATGGGTATCGACAGTCCGCAAATCACCGAAAAAGTCGTAATGCCAAACTTCTTTCAGCAAATGTTCCCGGTCAAATACTTTATCCGGAGATTTCGCCAGGAAATACAGCAGTTCGTATTCTTTCGGCGTTAAATTCACTTCTACATTGTCTGCTGTAACGCGGTGCGCATCATGGTCGATGGTCAAATGCGGGAACACCACCAAATCTTTTGAAACAGAAGAATTCGCCACGGGCGAATACGCTGAAGAGCGGCGCAGAATCGCTTTGACCCTAAGCACGACTTCTCTCGGGCTAAACGGCTTGACGATGTAATCATCCGCACCAGATTCAAATCCTTCAACGCGGTTCGCTTCTTCACCTTTAGCCGTCAGCATGATGATCGGCGTCATTTTCTTTTCCCGGAGTTCCGTGCTGACTTCGATGCCGTCTTTTTCAGGCATCATCAAATCAAGAAGAATACAATGATAATCTTTTTCTGTCGCCATCTCTAAAGCCTGGACGCCATTCTCTGCTTCCTCGACGATATAGCCTTCACGCTCTAAATACATTTTCAGTAAACGGCGAATCCTTTCTTCGTCGTCTACAACCAATATTGTAATTTCTTCAGACATTGTAAACCCCTCCAACTTTTGTCTCTTACTCCTCATTGTACCGTCAATATTTGCAAAAATAAATAAAAAGCCTTTTCCACTAGTGGAAAAGGCTCATTTGTTTGTCCAGATAAAGGCGCTGACCTCTTTCTTGTCCAGCTGCAGCGACCTGATTATCGGGGTTGAAGCTATCTTGCTTGATGCTCATTCTCCTTCAGCACTGCGTGCTTCGTCGCAAAGTTATGGTCCAAATTTCATTTGGCCATAACTTGCCTGTCGGAGCTGGACAGGCGCTTCCGCTTTTCTTCTTAAGCGTAAGAGTGCAGTCCGGCAATGATCAAGTTGACCGCTACCAAGTTGAACATGATAATCGCAAAGCCGACTACGCCAAGCCATGCAGATTTTTCGCCGTGCCATCCTTTTCCAAGGCGCAGGTGAAGATAAGCTGCGTAGAACAACCATGTAACCAATGCCCATACTTCTTTCGGATCCCAGCCCCAGAAACGGGACCAAGCGATTTGGGCCCAGATCATTGCAAAGATCAAAGCACCTAAAGAGAAGAGCGGGAAACCGATAATGATTGCACGGTAGCCGATTTCATCCATCAACTGCAAGTTGACGTTTTTGACAAACGGCTTAAAGATCGCTGCAATGCGTTTTCTGGCGATCAATCGGATAATCCAATAAAGAATCGTACCGAATACAAACGACCAGAAGACCGTAGTCAATTTGCTGGCATTTACGACTGCTGGCGTTTCCACCCATGGAGTCATCGTGCCTTCTGTCAATTGGACATATTCATTCATGCCGAACACTGGCGGCATGTTGTACGTGATTTCTGTTTCAGCATCTTTTTCATCAATGTACGTAAAGTTGGCTTCATAGTCCGTCAAAGTGAAATAGGTGCTCGAAATGACAAACCCTAACACAATGACCAATGAATACATAATGGCTTCCAAGAAAAAGCGCTGTTTCGAGTTTTTCTTCATGTCGACCACTTTCAACAGATAAATCAATCCTGCAGCAGCGCTGATGGCCAAGACGCCTTCAGCAATTACCACGGTGCTTACATGAATCGCAAGCCAGTTGGTTTGAAGTGCCGGAATCAATGGGCTGACTTCACTTGGGAACATACTCGCAAATGCAATGATCAACAGTGCAACCGGCAAAACAATCATGCCGATAATCGGCGTTTTATATAGCGCATAAATCACGATAAATCCGCCTACCAATGTCATACCGAACGCTGTTGTAAACTCAAACATATTGCTGAGCGGGGGATGGCCTGTGGCGCCCCATCTTGTAAAGAAGTAGCCCAAGTTGGCCAGAAAGCCGAGAATGGTAATGGCAAACGCCACTTTCCCCCAGCGATTTTCAGAATCGAATGATCGTTCTTTGTTTCCTTTTACAGCTCCGCCGAATACAAATGAAGCAATCAAATAAGCAAAGAATGCTACATAAAGTAAATTGGAACTCATTTCTGCTAAACTCATGACAATGCCTCACCTTCCTCTTTCTTCTGTTTCTCAATTTCTTCCTGCTGGTCACGGTAAGCAGGAAGCGACGCATATTCTGTAACTTGATCGAGATCTTTCTTCAAACCAAACCAGTTTTTGTTCGTATGGCCTGCCAAAAGAATCCCGCCATCCGCTTGTTGCTGAATCCAGAAACGGCGATGGTTAAAGTACATTCCCTGCGCCACACCAATCATGAAGATCAGGCCGCCTAAACCCAGAATCGGCAAAGTACGGTCTTTTCGAATGGTCAAACCGGAAACATTACGTGTATCTGCACTTTGGAAGGCCAGTTTGTATTGGTTCTCACCCAAAGGCTCCACTGTATTCTGAATGGTGATAAAGCTTGTTTCTCCACCTGGCGTTTCAGGCGTTGTCATTTCCACTAAAAATCCTGGGTTGTTTGGAAGCGGCGTTGCGGTTTGAGGTTCACCGTTTTCAAAACCGGAAAAATCAGGGTAATAGCCGAGCAATTTTACGGTAGAACCATTCTCCAGTTCGTAATCGTTTTTCGGATTGATCAAATCAATCGTCAATTCGCCCAAACTTTCTTCTGTTTCCTTGTTCGTTAACGCGAAAGTCATCGCTTTTAATTCGTTTAATTTAAAGTCCATTTGGTAAATGGCATAGCCGTCAAATTTCAATGGCTGATTGACCCGGATCGCCGACTCTTCGATTTTCTCCAAATCATTGGCTCCCGGAAGGCTGTCTTCCGGTTTTTTGTAAAGGACGACATCGGTTTGATAGTTTTTGGCGACTGTTCCCACTCGCTCAATCGCTTCTTCAAACACGGCATCTTCTTCTGTGTTGTAAGTTTCCATCTCAAATTTCTTGCTTTCGAGCGTGTAGCCCGGTGCTTCTGGAATCGCTCTTGTTTCCCCTTCGCGGATCCACAAAGTTTCATCTACGTAAAAACCTGGCATCATGCGCAGCATAACACCTACCAAGAAAATGATAAGTCCAATGTGGTTGACGTAAGGGCCCCATCTGGAAAACCGTCCTTTTTCCGCCAATAAACCGTTTTTGTCACGCGATACATTGTACTTCAGTTCCTTCAGCTTTGCTTCAGCTTTATCCAATGTATCTTCAGCGCCATTGCCTTCAGCATAAATGCGCTGCTTGTTCATGAAACTGACATGGCGTAAGACCCGTTGGTTTTTCAACGAGCGGTAAAGCGGAACAAAACGGTCCAGGCTCGCAACGATCAAAGAAATAGCCAGCATGCCGACTAGGATAATAAACCAGAATGAATTGTACAAATCATGGAACCCCAAGAAATGATAAACCCGCCCAATGCTGCCGTACACATCCGCATAATAACCTTGAATCGTTTCGGCATTTCTGACCGGCACATCGACATATTGTTGTTGAGGCAGTATCGTTCCGATTGCAGCGGCCACAAGGATAACGACAATCAGGCTGACACCAACTTTTACACTGGAAAAGAAGTTCCAAATTTTATCCACAATCGTTTTGTTGTACGTTTGCGACCGTCTGGCAGTTCCTTCATAGCGCATGTCCACTAATTTGCTGTTTTGCTCTTTTTCCGTCAAAGACCGCCCGCAGGATTCGCATAATACCGTTCCGGGCGGATTGACATGGCCGCACTTGCATTGCATTTTCTCCATCCGAAAAAAACTCCTTATTCGGGTTTAATTTCTTCCATAAACCCTTTAATGTCTTGCTCTGTCATTTCACCTGTAATGACCCGCTCAATTTCCCCTTCCGGGTTTACCAGCACCGTTGTCGGCAACGGAATGATATTATAAGCAGTCATGACACTTTTTGTTTTGTCGATGACAACCGGGAAAGACAATTTGTATTGATCAGCAAAGTTTTGGACTTCAAATTCAGACTGGGCAATATTGACAGCGAGAACTTGGACACCTTGATCCTTAAACTGTTCATACTGGCGGTCCATCGCAGGCATTTCTTTCGCGCATGGTTTGCACCAGGTTCCCCAGAAATTCAGAAATACGCCTTGCCCTTCGTAATCGGACAATTTATGGGTATTTCCTTCAAGGTCCACCAGTGAGAAATCAGGCGCTTTGTCTCCGGCCTTAAGCACTGAGACGTCTTCTGCTGTGGCATTGTTATAAAGTGTATAGCCAATGGCAGCAATCATCAAAAGCAAAATAACTGTACGCATAATCAGCCTGTTCTGCTTCTTTTTGTTTTTCTTTTCGTTCAATTTTATTCCTCCTTCGAGGTATGAATGCAAATCCAATTATAGCAAAGTTTCAAAGGCTTATAGGACGGAGTTTTGAAGGGTTTGTGAACGTTAATTGCGCTTTCCGGTTTCTGACATGACGCGCAACAGTTTCACTTCGTGAGCTGTCAACTCTCTTGATTCCCCTGCGTTCAAGCCTTTCAAAGTGAGAAATGCAAATTGCTCACGGCTCAATTTCTGGACCGGGAATCCGATAGCGTCAAACATTCTGCGCACTTGCCGGTTGCGTCCTTCATGGATTGTGATTTGTACAATCGCTTTGCCTGTTTTCTTGTCCGCAGACAATTGTTTGACTCTGGCAGGAGCCGTCATGCCGTCTTCAAGCTTAATGCCGCGTTCAAGTTTTTGCAGGTCTTCACGTGACGGAACTCCTTTTAAGCGCGCTACATAAGTCTTATCAATTTCAAACTTCGGATGCGTCAGCGAATTCGCAAATTCGCCGTCATTGGTCATAATCAATAATCCTGATGTATCGTAATCCAGGCGGCCTACCGGATAAATCCGTTTATCGATATCTTCAAAGAAATCCGTGACGACTTTCCGGTTTTTGTCATCGCTTACCGCTGAAATAACACCACGGGGTTTATAAAATAAATAATAGACTTTCTGTTCTTTTTCCAGCTGCACGCCTTCGACTTCAATCGTGTCGTTTTGCGTCACTTTCGTCCCTAATTCTTTTACCACTTTTCCATTAACCCGTACTTTTCCATCCAATATTAATTGCTCCGACTTCCGTCTTGAAGCTACACCTGCATGAGCAAGCATTTTTTGTAATCTCTCCATAAGTCACCTCATTGATTTTTTTAGACATACAAAAGCAGAAGCAGGATCAGCTCTCAAACATACTTTCTTCCGTTCGTCTCACTCGGAATTATGTCACATTTCGTCGAAAAGCGAAAGTACATAGCTCAATCGCTTCCCCATAAAAGCCAAAGAAGACTGCTTGAAATCGCAGTCTCCCCAAGGGTCCGAATATTATGCTTCCGTTTCTTGCTTAAACGTCTCCTGAAACTTTGTCATGAACAAATCCGTTTCTTCTTCCGCGTTTTGTTCACCTTCCTCCGGCAAAGGAGGCAATTCGCTCAAGTCTTTCAGCCCAAAATAATTCAAAAATTCATTGGTGGTGCCGTATAAAATGGCGCGCCCGGTGCCTTCCGCACGCCCCATTTCCTGGATCAGCCCTTTAGCAGCAAGTGTGTGCAGCGGCTTCTCACTTTTGACGCCGCGCAAATCTTCCACTTCCACCCGGGTCAGCGGCTGTTTATATGCCACAATGGCCAGCACTTCGAGCGAGGCCTGTGACAAAGCTTGAGACGTCGGGTTTTCGACCAGCTTTTGAATGGTTTCTGCCGCTTCCGGCTTTGTCACCAGCTGGTAAACTCCGGCCAATTCCTTCAGCATAATTCCGCTCGCCGGTTGTTTGTATCTTTGTGTCAATTCTTCGACACTTGATAAAATGTCCACTTTTTCCGCTTCCGTTAGAAATTGCAATTGTTTCATCGTTAAGCCGTCATCGCCGGCTACAAATAGCAGCGCTTCTAATTTACTCGAAAGAGTCGTCTTCATATTCCCACGTCTCCTTTTTTAATTCGACCATTAAATCCGTAAAGTTCTGTTCCTGCTCCACCTGGATCACTTGCCGCTTCATCAGTTCAAGCACAGACAGAAACGACACCACCAATACCGCCTTATCATCCGAAGGAAATAATTCAGTGAAAGGGGTCCGCCCTTTTGCTTGCTTCAGGCGGTTGACAATCGATGTCATTTGATCTTTAATGGAGACTTCCTGGCGAGCTACCCGGGCAGACAGCGGCGCTTTCAATTGCTTTCTGCGAAGCATCTTTTGAAAAGCCCCCAGCATGTCATAAGCATTCACTTCAAGGTCCAGGTTGTCGTCAGCCGAAGCAGGCTGCAGGCTGGACAGATCCATGGGAGCTTTGGTGAAAATAGCGGACCGGTTGGATTCCAGTTCTCTCAGTTTAATGGATGCTTCTTTGTATTTTCGGTACTCGACCAACCGGGTCACCAGTTCGTCGCGCGGGTCCTGTTCATCAAATTCATATTCGATGTCTTCCAGATCGCCTTCATGGACCGGCAGCAGCATTTTGCTTTTGATCGCAAGAAGTGTCGCGGCCATCACCAAGTACTCGCTCGCTTCGTTCAGTTCCAGAACTTGCAGAGCCCGGATGTGTTCCATATACTGGGTAGTGATCTGCGAAACGGGAATATCGTAAATATCAATTTCCAAACGATGTATTAAATGCAATAATAAATCAAGAGGACCTTCAAAAGCCTCTACTTTTACTTCATAAGACATGATTTTCCACCTGACTTTAAATTTACTCAATCTTGCTGTTAGCCAAAAACAAGTCTATACTGGTATCCGGTTATATACCCAGTAGCGGATTCGCCATTCAGCTTCCCACTGGCTTTAAAAGTCCGATTGGTTCAGCTAGTCTCCTGCGGGGAAAAGCGCCCGCAGAAGACAGTTTCACTTTATTATAGTAGAAAGGGGATTAAAATGCACCCACTCCATCATCCGCTTTTTATCCAATTCATCATACATTTCAACGAAGAAAAAGATTATTTTGAATGCCATGAAGTAGGGGAAGAATACTGGAAATCGATTGCCCCGAAAAACAAACTGCATCCTTTGACCGGTTGGATCCAACTGGCTGTAGGCATGTACCATTGGCGCAGAAGCAATTATCCAGGGGCGCTCCGTTCGTTTATCCGTTCTAAAGTCAAGCTTGCCAGCGGCGGTGAATGGGTGGAGGGCTTTGATCAGGAACTGCTGATCAAAAACATCTCTCATGCGATCGAAGCCGTAACGGAACGCAAGCCATTCAGCCCTTTTGCAATTCCCATGACTTCAAATGAGTTGAAAAAAATCGTCAAAAACTACCATATTGCCAACCCAATTGTTGAGCAGGATCCCTACTACATCATGCATAAGCATCGTCTGCGGGACCGGTCTTCCATCATCAATCTGCGGGAACAGCGCAAAAGAAGAAACCTGGAACTTTGAGATAAAAGAACATCTTTTTATTTCACTTTAATGCAGGTTCTTCCCATACATAGTTTTGAATACGCAATGAATTTCACATGCAAAATGAAAAGAAAGTGCGGCATATGCCAGCACTTTCTTTTTGTTTTCCAATCATTCAAAACCGTTATTTTCCCGGTTCTTTTTCCAATTCAGGACATTTCTGCAGGAACGCTTCTGTTTCATCTGTTGAACGCATTTCTTTTCCTTGCATAATCTGGCGGATCTTTTCAATCATGGCATGCCCAATTCCTTCGCCACGATGGGACGGATTTACAGAAATATGATGGATCGTGAAATAGTGTTCGCTGACTTCCACACCTAGCAATCCGACAAAGTCTTCGCCTTTTTTCCAAAGGTAAAGTTGCCAATCAGGGTTTTCATCGTATATGTGCATGGTTTGCTGAAGTTTTTTCAACTCACGCTCTTTTGGCATGAATGACATAAGCCCCATCGCAATTTTCTCGAATGATTTCTTATATCTGAGTAGCATATTCAATCCCTCATTTTCGTCTTTAAGCGGCTTTAACCATCCTACTATAAACGGACAAATAACTCAAGTTCGCCCGAAGTTATCCGTTGATGACCGTGTCTGCAAAAAAGAACCAGTAGACGATTCCCCAGCCGATAGCCATCACTAAAAGAAGAATTAATAGGATAATATTGGTCTTTCTCATTTGCTTTCCACCTGTTTTTTATAACTTAGATCATGTTTCACCAAATCATGCAAAGTTTCACGTTCCACGACCAATTGATGATCCCCGTTTTCAACAAAAACCACAGCTGGACGGGCAATGCGGTTGTAATTGCTCGCCATCGAATAACCGTATGCGCCGGTACAGAAGACGCTTAGAATATCACCGGCTTCCGCTGCTGGCAAATCAGCTTGCTCAATCAGTTTATCTCCGGATTCGCAGCATTTCCCTGCGATGGTGTATTGCTCTGTTGCTGCTTCGTTTGCCTTGTTGGCAATCAGTGAACTGTATTTTGCTCCGTAAAGCGCAGGACGGATATTATCAGACATCCCGCCATCCACTGCCGCATATTTGCGCGTTCCTGGCACTTCTTTCATCGAGCCGATCGTATACAAAGTAGTGCCGGCATCGCCGACAAGCGAGCGTCCGGGTTCAATCCAGATTTCCGGAACCGGGTAACCGGCTGCAGCCGATGTCTCTTTAACTGCCTGAATCATTTCTTTGACGTATACAGCAGGTTCAAGCGGTTCATCTTCTTCCGTATAACGGATGCCGAAACCTCCACCTAAATTCAAAACAGGGCAAGAAAAATCAAATTCACTTTGCCAAGCGCTCATTTTGCCGACCAATTTTTCGGCGGCCAAGCGGAATGCAGCCGTATCAAAGATCTGGGAGCCGATATGGCAGTGAAGCCCCAGAAGATTTAAAAATTCGTGCTGATATGTTTCCAAGAAAGCACGGTCCGCCTGTCCGTTAATCAAATCAAAACCGAATTTCGAATCTTCCTGGCCTGTGGTAATGTAATCATGGGTATGGGCTTCAATGCCTGGCGTAACACGCAGCAAAACGTTCATCGGTTTTTTCAATTGTTCCGAAAGAGTTTTCAGCAATTCAATTTCATGGAAATTATCGACGACGATGCAGCCGATTTCTTCTTCAAAAGCCATGCGGAGCTCTGCTTCGCTTTTGTTGTTGCCATGAAAATGGATTTTTTCTTTTGGAAATCCGGACTGGATCGCAGTATACAATTCACCTGCAGAAACCACATCCAGCGACAAGTTTTCTTCTGCAGCCACTTGATAAATGGCGATGCTTGAAAATGCTTTGCTGGCATAAGCCACTTGATAAGCAATGCTTTCTTCTTCAAAAGTTTTCTGGAATGCTTTTGCCCGTTCCCGGAATAATTGTATATCGTATACATAAAGCGGAGTGCCGTATTCTTTGGCCAGTTCAACCGAATCCGTTCCGCCAATTGTCAAATGCCCTTGTTCATTGATAGTTTGAGTGCCGTATAAATGCATGCTATCCCTCCTGGTATATGCGAACTGAAAGTCTCATTATATAAGTTAAACTAATAATCTCTGTATGTCGATATTCCGCAAAACAGCTCCGCTGAAAACATATGCTCCTGTTTCTGTCCCTGCATCGCTGCGCTAGCTTCGGGACATGAAAAACCGTTGCATCGCTTTGCTAGCTTCGAAACATGAAAGAGCGTTGCATCGCTGCGCTAGCTTCGTCGCAAACGAGCTGTGCAAGTTACCTTTGCACAACTCGCTTCCTGCGGGAATAGAGGGCCAGGTGAGACCCCGCAGGGAGTGCAGCGACTGAGGAGGCTCACGGTTCTCCCGCGGAAAGCGTCCGCCTGGAGCGATTTCATCAACATCTAATTTATTGATTCAACTTATATACAAAAAAACTTGCTGAGAATAATCTCAGCAAGGCTTTTTAATCGGTAATCAGCGCAGAAATCAGCTGTACTTTATCAACCGGTTCGCTTGAATATTCTATACTATTATATAACATCTTCATGCATTCTGCGAGCTCTTCAGTATTCGAATAGATGGTCGCGATCGATTCGCCTTTTTCGACGCGGTCGCCGACTTTCTTGTTCAAGACGATGCCGACAGCCAAATCGATTTCCGATTCTTTTGTAGCCCGTCCTGCTCCCAGCACCATTGCAGCAGTACCGATTTCATCCGCTTCCATGAATGAAATATAGCCGTCCTGCTCAGAAGGTACTTCCGTTACAAATTTTGCCTGCGGCAACAGGTTTACATCATCCACTACGGCAGGGTTGCCGCCTTGAGCTTCAATAAACTGCTTCATCACTTCGAGCGCTTTGCCGTTGGCGATCACTTCTTCCAGCATGGCACGCGCTTCTTCCAATGTTTCCGCTTTGCCGCCGACGACAACCATCTGGCTTCCAAGAACCAGGCATAGCTCGGTCAAGTCTTCCGGCCCTTTGCCTTGCAATGTTTCAATAGCTTCTTTTACTTCCAACGCGTTGCCGATGGCAAAACCAAGCGGCTGGCTCATATCGGAAATGATGGCCATTGTTTTGCGGCCGGTCGAGTTTCCGATGCCAACCATAGCATGTGCCAATTCTCTCGCGTCTTCTTCTGTCTTCATGAATGCGCCTTCGCCTGTTTTTACATCGAGTACAATGGCGTCTGCTCCGGCTGCGATTTTTTTGCTCATGATTGAACTTGCAATCAGCGGGATGCTGTTTACTGTCGCTGTTACATCACGCAACGCGTATAGTTTCTTGTCAGCCGGCGTCAAATTGCCGCTTTGGCCGACAACCGCCAATTTGATGTCGTTGACTTGCTTAATAAATTCTTCAGAAGTGATTTCTACGTGGAAGCCTTCAATAGCTTCCAGTTTATCAATCGTTCCGCCAGTATGCCCCAGTCCGCGCCCGCTCATTTTGGCAACGGGTACGCCGCAGGCGGCCACAAGCGGCCCAAGAACCAATGTAGTCGTATCGCCGACGCCGCCAGTAGAATGCTTATCCACTTTGATGCCGTCAATTGCCGACAAATCGATTTGGTCTCCTGAATTCGCCATGGCGATCGTCAAGTCGGCACGTTCCCGTTCCGACATGTTTTTGAAGTAAACCGCCATCAAAAATGCACTCATTTGATAATCAGCGATTTCGCCTTTTGTGTAGCCTGTAACGATAAATTGAATCTCTTCAGTTGAAAGTTCAAAACCGTCTCTTTTCTTTTCAATCAAGTCGACCATTCTCATGGAATACTACCGCCTTTTTAGTTTAATTTAGTCAAAATGCTGTTGCCGAATTTCGGCATTGGAGCAGAGAAATTATCAGCAATTGTCGCACCGATGTCTGCAAATGTTTTGCCAAGCGCCAGTTCCTGTCCTCCGTTGAAACGAGGGGAGAAAGCAAGTAAAGGCACGTATTCACGTGTATGGTCAGTTCCCGGGAAAGTCGGGTCGTTGCCATGGTCCGCTGTGATAATCAATAAATCGTCTTCCGTCAAACGGTCCAATACTTCCGGCAATCTGCGGTCAAATGCTTCAAGCGCTTCCGCGTAGCCTTTAGGATCTCTGCGGTGGCCATAAAGTGCATCGAAATCGACCAAGTTCAGGAAGCTCAAGCCGTTAAAGTCTTCTCCTGCCACTTGGACCAGTTTATCCATGCCGTCCATATTATCTTTCGTGCGAAGCGCTTTTGTAACCCCTTCGCCGTTGTAGATGTCATTGATTTTCCCAATGGCAATTACGTCTTTATTAATATCTTTCAATTCGTTCATCACAGTACGGTCAAACGGTTTCAATGCATAGTCGTGGCGATTTGATGTCCGTTTGAATGCACCTTCTTCACCCAAGAAAGGACGTGCAATGACCCGGCCTACAAGAAATTCCGGAGACAGCGTCAATTCGCGTGCAATTTCACAGATTTTATACAGCTCTTCCAAAGGCACAATTTCTTCATGCGCAGCAATCTGCAAGACCGGATCGGCAGACGTATAAACAATGATTGCGCCTGTTTCCATATGTTCTTTGCCAAGTTCATCTAAAATTTCTGTGCCGCTTGCCGGTTTGTTGCCGATCACTTTGCGGCCTGTGCGTTCTTCAAGCTGCTGGATCAGCTCCTGCGGGAACCCTTCCGGATAAACCTTAAACGGCGTGTCAATGTTAAGGCCCATGATTTCCCAGTGGCCGGTCATCGTATCTTTGCCAACAGACGCTTCCTGCAATTTTCCGTAGTAAGCTGCTGGCTGCTCGGCCGGAGTAAGCCCTTTCACAGGAACGATGTTGGCAAGGCCCAGTCTTTCCATATTCGGCATATTAAGTCCGCCGACTGCTTCTGCAATGTGCCCGATTGTATCAGACCCTGTATCACCAAATGCTGCAGCATCCGGTGCTTCACCGATGCCGACTGAATCCAAAACGATTAAATGTATGCGGTTAAAAGTTTTATTTGACATGTTATTTCCTCCTTATTTACCATCCTATAGTAACACAAAAGTACTCATTGTCAGAAGTCAGACCTCATATTTAATTACGCTCGTGGATGAAATTGTGAATAAACGTCCTTTAGTCTTGTTTTGCTGACATGAGTGTAAATTTGAGTGGTGGAAATATCGGCGTGGCCCAGCATTTCCTGGACAGCCCGCAAATCGGCTCCATTTTCAATCAAATGGGTCGCAAACGAATGACGCAATGTGTGCGGCGTCAGCTCTCTTTGGATGCCGGCTTTTTGGGCATGCTGTTTGAGCAGCTTCCAAAATCCTTGGCGCGTCAGCCGTTTCCCCCGCTGATTGATAAAAAGGGAATCCGTTTTGGTTTCCGGTTTTGCCAGTTCCCCTCTGGCATTTTCCAAATACATTCGACAAGCGGCAAGCGCTGTTTTTCCAAGTGGAATAATGCGTTCTTTTCCGCCTTTGCCGTAGCATTTAACAAAGCCCATCGTCAAATTGACGTCTTCAATATTCAGGTTGATGCATTCACTGACCCGCATGCCGCTCGCATAGAGCAATTCCAGCATCGCCCGGTCTCTTAAGCCATTCGCTTTGTTTTCTGCCGGCGCCTGCATCAGCGCATCCACTTCTTCGATCGATAAGATGTTCGGCAGCTTTTTTTCCATCTGCGGCATCTCCAAATGGACGGTCGGGTCATTGTCTACTACTCTTTCCCGGATCAGGAATTGATGAAACGACCGGATCGAAGAGATATGCCGTGCGACAGTCCGGGGGGTTTTTGTAGTTTCTTTCAGATGGCGCAAATGATTCAATATATGTACCCGTTCTACTTTGCGCAATGAATCCAGCTGTTCCACTTCTTTTAAATACTGCAAATAACTTTTCAAATCGCGTTCATAAGACGTCAAGGTATTCGGGGCAAGCTGCCGCTCTACCCGCAGAAAATGCAGATAGTCATCCAACGCATCTTTTGCATATTTCATCGTAATCCCTCCATTTTGAGAAAAAGAAAAGGAAGGCGACCTTTAGTTGGCCATCCTTCCTTTTCTCACCAATCATTCCGTTGGATTTTGTGAGTTGCGGTCCTGGCAACGCCAGCAAATGCCATGAAAAGTAAGACGGTGGTCTTTAATTTGGAAATTCCATCGTTTTTCAACGACCGACTCCACATCTTCAAGCAAATCTTCCTGTATTTCGTCCACTGCTCCGCACTCTATGCATACTAAGTGATGATGGAAATGGGCTGCGCCTTCCTGGCGCAAATCATAGCGTGATACTCCATCACCAAAATTAATTTTATCGACTATTTTTAGCTCTGTTAATAACTCCAAGGTCCGATACACTGTGGCCAATCCAATTTCCGGTGCAATGTCTTTCACCAACAGGTAAACGTCTTCAGCACTTAAATGGTCTTCTTCATGGTCTAACAAGATTCGGACAGTCGCTTCACGCTGTGGCGTCAATTTGTAACTTGCTGCATGCAGTTGCTTTTTGATTCGGTCAATTCTGGTTTCCATGCGACGCCCTCCCCCAAACTGACTTCATTATATCAAAAGTCGGTTCTCAATTACAAGATATATAACCATTCTTTCTTTAGAATGATTATAAACTAGAAGGCGCTCAATTCTCAATTGCCAGCTTTTGCTTGGCCCATAGCACGGCAAATGCCGTTTTTGCATCGTAAATCCGGTTGTCCTTCATCATCTGTTCTGCTTCTTCTATTGATACTTCCATAAGTTCGACAAATTCATCTTCATCCAGCACAGCGCCTGAAGTCGCTTTGCTTAAACCTTCTGTTGCGTAAAGATGAATGATTTCATCGGCAAATCCCGGCGAAGTCGAAAAAGATTGGATCAAGTCGAGTTTCTCGGCCGTATAACCGGTTTCTTCTTCCAGTTCACGCAGTGCAGTGACTTCCGGGGCTTCCCCTTTTTCGATTTTGCCGGCAGGTATTTCTACGATGGTGCGTTCCAACGCTTTTCGGTACTGCTCCACCAGAATGATTTTATTGTCCGGTGTCAGCGCTACTAATGCAACCGCTCCGGGATGTTCCACCAATTCCCGTTTGGAAGTGTGGCCGTTTGGCAGGCTGACTTCGTCCACTTTCAAATTGATAATTTTGCCTTCGTAGATCCGGTTGGAGCTGATTGTCTTTTCTTCAAATTTTTTCATCAGAATCCTCTTTTCGTTTGTGATTTCTCTACCGCAAAGTATACCATAAGAGAAACAACTTACTAAAATGAGGTGGAATGATGAAGAAAGTTAATTTAGGCAACAGCAGCATCCAAGTAAGTGAAATCGGTTTCGGCTGCATGTCCTTGCCGCTTGATCAGCATGAGGCAGGTGCCATCATCGACGCAGCCGTTTCATCCGGCATCAATTATTTTGATACAGCCGATTTGTACAATAAGGGCAAAAATGAAGAACTGGTCGGAGAGCTTTTAAAAAAACACCGGAACGATATCGTCATCGCGACGAAAGTCGGCAATCAGTGGAGCACGGATTCTGATGAAGTAAAATGGAATGCAACGAAAGCGTATATTACGGAACAAGTGCACAATAGCTTGAAGCGCCTGCAGACCGATTACATCGACTTATACCAGTTGCACGGCGGCATGATCAGCGACAATGCCGAGGAAACGATTGACGCATTCGAGTCGCTCCAGAAAGAAGGGCTGATCCGTGCCTACGGCATTTCGTCCATCCGCCCGAATGTCATCCGCCGTTTCTTAGAAAACAGCGATATTGTGTCCATCATGATGCAATACAGCCTGCTCGACCGCCGTCCGGAGGAGTACTTGGAGGAAATCCATGCTGCCGGCCGCTCTGTCGTCACCCGCGGCAGTCTGGCAAAAGGGCTTTTGACTAACCAAGGTTTGGAGCGCGCCAATCAAACAGGCAGTTACATGGCTTACGGCGAAGGAGAGCTGACCCATACTGTGCAGCAACTGATGGATATCCATCCGAATCTTCATGCCTTGTCCTTGCACAGTGTGCTGCAGCAGCCGGCTGTCGCTTCTGTAGTAGCCGGTGCCAGTTCACCTTCACAAATTCAGGAAACGCTGAAGGCTTATGAAACTGCTGTGTCCGTTGAACAAATTGAACAAGCCCGCAGCTTAACCAAACAAGGCCGGTACCAAGAGCACCGTGACTAATTCATACAGGGTGCCAGCATGTTCGCTGGCACCCTGTATTTTTGTTCTATAGCGCTGGCGTGCTCTGTTTATCATTTACACAGTTGATTGCCAGCAAAAATCCTTTATAATGCAATTCCACTTTGGTTACCGACAGCTCCGAATTTTTGATTACGCTTAA
Organism: Planococcus chinensis; assembly: GCF_020071995.1. GTDB lineage: Bacteria > Bacillota > Bacilli > Bacillales_A > Planococcaceae > Planococcus > Planococcus chinensis_A. Next base: position 114,537 of record NZ_JABWTK010000008.1, read on the forward strand.
TGTGTCCCGATTTAAATGGCAGCCGGCAAATGCTTTTTTCCAAAGCGGAGCCATGAAATCCGGAACTTTCCCCATTACTTGCTGCGGCATTCGCACATGTTCCAGAAAAAGAATGCGCGCGCCTGGCTTGGCCACGCGCCGAATTTCCTGAAGTGCTTTATGGGGATCCGGAATGGTACAGAAAACCAAAGTCGCTACTACACTGTCAAAGGCGTTTTCATCGAAAGGCAGCTGCTCTGCTATAGCGGTATGAAGATGAATTGGTACCTTTGCCTTTTTAATCTGGCTCCGGGACCTCTTTCCTCTCTTTGGATCCGGTTCAATGGCATCTACTCTTAGAGCGTCAGTATAGTATGGAAAATTAGCGCCTGTACCGGAACCGATTTCCAACACATGACCATATGCCTTTTCACCAATCGCCGCTCTTAATTGAGGGATGTTTTTTTCTCCAGAGATTTTTTTGATCGACCATTTATTCCCATAAATCCGTCTGTCATGTCCCCTTCCCCTTCCCCTTTCCTTCTTCTCACAGGCCACGGTGCCACTTTCTTCTGACAAATTGGATGTATCCTTTATAATAGAAAAAACTCAAACTTTAAAAATCAATGAAAGGATTGGGCAGCTTGGACATCTCACTTGAATTTATCATATTATTGCTGGCCAACTTGGCCGCCGGTGCGCTTGGATTTATCCCAAGCTTCTTATTGACCGGTATGAATATAAGCAGTTTCGGTGTTGCCACCGGGACTGTGCTGTCGCTCGCTGGCGAAATCTTCGGCGCCATTCTCGGTTTTTATCTCTATCGGTTCGGTTTTTCAAAAGTGCAGCCTTCCTGGAAACAGTCCCGCTTTTGGAATTACATGCATGAGCAACCGGCAGCAACCGTATTCTGGGGCATCCTGCTATTTCGATTACTTCCATTTGTCCCTTCCGGACTGATCACAGCAGGCGCGGCTTTGACACCGATCAACGGGCTGTTGTTTTTCATCGCCAGCAGCCTCGGAAAAATTCCGGCTGTCTTTCTTGAAGCAGCCATCGTCTACGGTATTATCGAAACGGTGCCCGCTGCTGTTCAGTACACCGTAGGGATTGCCGTCTGCCTGGCAGTGCTGTTCGTTTGGCTGCGTAAACGTAAAGTGACCGGAAACGGTTTAAGGCAGTGACTGGCTCCAATCGACGATTTCCTGTCCTTCCAAAAACCGTTCCGCATCAAGCGCCGCCATACACCCTGTTCCGGCGGCAGTGACGGCTTGGCGGTATGTGCTGTCCTGTACATCTCCGCATGCGAGCACACCGGGGATATTCGTTTCGGTTGTCCCAGGGTTCACTTTGATGTAGCCAAGTGCATCTGTCTCGATTTGCCCATCCAAAAAGCTTGAATTCGGCAAATGGCCGATTGCTATAAAGATGCCGTCTGCCTGAATGACTTCTTCTTCCGCGGTCTCGTTGTCCCGTACCTTCAACCCCGACACTTTGTCGTCTTTCGTGACGACCCGCAAGGGAATCCGGTCAAGCGCCCAAGTGATTTTCGGATTTTGCCGCGCCCGTTCCTGCATAATTTTCGAAGCCCTCAATTCATTCCGCCGATGGACGACTACCACTTCAGAAGCAAACCGGGTAAGGAAACTCGCTTCTTCCATCGCCGAATCTCCTCCACCGACGACAATAATTTTCTTGTTTCGAAAGAAAAAGCCATCGCATGTGGCACACGTGCTGACCCCTTTCCCCAAGTTTTCCGTTTCCCCGGGAATATCGAGCATCTTTGCACTGGCGCCCGTGGAAATGATGACGGCTTCAGCTGTCAGTTCATCGCCTTTTTGCAAAGTGATTTTAAACGGCTTTTTCTTTACATCGATTCCTGTGACCCATCCGCGCCTAAATTGCGCACCAAACCGCTCTGCTTGCTTCCGCATATTATCCATCAATTCGGGTCCGAGTATGCCATCCGTATAACCCGGGTAATTTTCCACTTCGGTTGTCAGGATCAATTGCCCGCCCGGTTCTGCCCCTTCAATGACCAAGGGGTTCATATTGGCTCTCGCCAAATAAATGGCTGCTGTCAACCCTGCCGGACCTGTTCCCAATATAACCACTTTCTCCATTTGCCGCACCTCCTGAATTCGTGAAGCCTATATTGCCGTTCTCTATTGATCAAGCCTATTGTTTAGTAAATTCCCCTTCTTTTACCCAATAAACTGCTCTTAAGCATAGTTTAGGAAAAGTCGGGGAAAACATTTAATAACTTATTACTGGAGGTGCTTTGAATGAAAGAACTCACTTCTCTACAAGAAACTGAAAGCTTTATCGCACAACCGGGATTGAATTTTTTATATGTGCTTACCCCTTCTTGAAGCGTCTGCCATGCGCTGCTTCCTCAGGTTGAGGATGCTTTAACTGAATTCCCACAGATCCAGGCAAGAGAAGCGGATGCTTCCCGCATTCCGGAGCTTGCCGGGGTACTATCGATTTTCACGGCTCCGGTCCTGCTCCTTTTTGCAGATGGAAAAGAAATGCAGCGGGATGCACGCTTTGTCCATATGGAAGAATTCAAAGAGAAAACCCGAAAAATGTACGAAGGGTACTATGATCAATAGGTCAGTTAATTTCATCATGCAGCCGAACCTTACTTTAAGGTTCGACTGTGACTGGTTAAACCCGATTAATCCTTAGATTTATTTCTTTTGACATAAAAAAGCTATTTCCTTAACAGGTAAAAACAACTATAATAAAGAAAATTTACCTATTCAAGGAGAACCAGATGAAAACTTCTACGGCCTGCCCAAATTGCCAGAAACCATTGACTATTGAACATTTCGAAGACTTTACTTCTCCGTTTACCATGAAATGCCTGCATTGCAGCGCAAAGCTCAAGGAAACCAAAGTTACGCCTTTTTTGGTTTTGCTCGCCGCCGTTGCCGTACCTTTGCTCATTGTTCTAGGCATCACCATCAAAACTTTCTTGGCCGGCATTATTCCTATAATGGATGGAGTGCCGACCGCATTGGTTTTTCTGGCATTTTGCTATCTGCTGTATGCTTTATACGAAAGCTTTAATGCCGTTGTAATGTTTAATAAAGGCAATTTGAAAACTAGAAAATAATCGGTTTGAAAGCGGGAAATCTCCCGTTTGCTGCAAAATGAAAATGGTCAGGAAAAGGAGATTCCAATGATTAAAGTATCGGGAACACAGACTGAAGCGTTGATTTATTCAGATTCCCCTCAGCCAACTGCAATTGAACAGATTGAAGAATTATGCAACCAGGCGTTTTTGAAGGATGCCAAGATCCGCATCATGCCGGATTATCACGCTGGAAAAGGCTGTGTCATCGGAACCACGATTGAGTTAACCGATAAAGTCGTCGCTAATCTGGTAGGGGTCGATGTCGGCTGCGGCGTGAAAGTGGTGCAGCTGGATGACCGCTCGATCGATTTCAATGAGTTGGACCAGATTGTCCGCCAGTTTGTGCCGAGCGGCATCGACTTGCATTCCGAAGAAACCGTAGGATCGGTTAAGGAAGAATTTCCGGCAGCCGCAGACTTTAAAGCCGGGCATATATTGAACAATGACCGAAGCCGCTTTAGCCTTGGCACCTTGGGCGGGGGCAATCATTTTATCGAAGTGTCACAGGATGAAGAAGGCCGCCATTATTTGCTGATCCATACCGGCAGCCGCTATGTCGGCGCAAAGATTGCGCAGCATTATCAAAAACTGGCGTTTGATTCATTGAACCGCAGCGGCATTTCAGACATCATTGCCCAATTGAAGATGGAAAACCGGCATTCGGAAATCCAGTCCGCCATTAAACGCTTTGGCGACGAACACCCGCCGATTCCAAAAGATTTGGCTTATTTGGAAGGCCAAGCTTTCCACGATTATATTCATGATATGAAACTGGCCCAGCAGTATGCACTCGCCAACCGGAACCAGATTGCGGAAACCATCCTTTCCCGGATGAAGTTGAGCCAAGCTGATTCATTTGATTCGATTCATAACTATATCGACACCGAAAACATGATCTTGCGAAAAGGCGCCACTTCTGCGCAAAAAGGCGAACAGCTTGTCATTCCAATCAATATGCGCGACGGTTCCATCCTTGCGACTGGCAAAGGCAATAGCGATTGGAACTATTCGGCCCCGCACGGCGCCGGACGGGTGATGAGCCGGACGCAAGCCTCCAATACACTGAGACTGGAAGACTTCACGGCTACGATGAAAAACGTCTGGACCAGTTCCGTGTCCCTTGAAACACTCGACGAAGCGCCTATGGCCTATAAACCACTTGAAGAAATCATGGGCCAGATCGGTGAGACTGTTGAAATATCAAAAATCATCAAACCCGTCTATAACTTCAAAGCAAGCGATAAGTTTGTCCGGAGATGAAAACAAAAAACAGGAAAAGGCAGCAATTGCGCCTTTTCCTGTTTTTGTATACTGGATTAATAAACTTTGTCGCCGTTGAAAATCGAGTTCTTTACGATTACATAATCCACTGTGCGGATTGCCGACAATTTGTCGCCGCCGGCGTACGAAATCGAAGATTGAAGATCCTGTTCCATTTCAACCAAAGTATCTTTTAATGGACCGCGGTACTCGACAAACATTTTTTTGCCTTCAACGTTTTTCTTTTCGCCTTTTTGGAATTCGGAAGCCGACCCGAAATACTCTTTGTACAGCTTGCCGTCCTTCTCGACGGTTTGACCCGGAGATTCTTCATGTCCTGCGAAAAGAGAACCGATCATGACCATTGAAGCCCCAAAACGTACTGATTTTGCAATATCACCGTGTGTCCGGATTCCGCCGTCGGCAATAATCGGCTTGGTGGCCGCTTTTGCACACCAGCGAAGAGCCGCCAATTGCCAGCCGCCTGTACCGAAGCCGGTTTTGATTTTCGTGATGCAGACTTTCCCTGGGCCGATGCCCACTTTCGTCGCATCAGCGCCTGCGTGCTCCAATTCTCTTACCGCTTCCGGCGTACCCACATTTCCGGCAATGACGAAGCTTCCAGGCAAATGCTTTTTGATAAACCCGATCATTTTGATAACGCCGTTGGAGTGGCCGTGCGCTACATCAATCGTAATGTATTCCGGTGTCACGCCTGCGTCCACCAATTGCTGGACAAACGTATATTCCTCTTCTTTAACGCCCACGCTGATCGATGCGTAAAGCCCACGCGCCTGCATGTCTTTCGCAAATTCCAAACGTTTTTCCGGCTCAAAGCGGTGCATAATATAGAAGTAATTATTTTCAGCTAAATATAATGCAATGGTTTCATCGACAATCGTCTGCATATTGGCAGGCACTACCGGCAGCTTGAATGTACGCCCTCCGAATTCAACCGATGTATCACATTCCGATCGGCTGTCCACCACGGCTTTTGCAGGAACCAATTGAATATCTTCGTAATCAAACACGTTTTCCATCTCAAACACTCCTAAACACGAATATTTTATGTATATAACTCATCAATTGTTCGTCCATATGATAATGTACTTTATTTTCAGTCAGATGTCAAAGACAAATTCCCGGTTTATCTTTAAAATTGCCAGATTCTCCGTTTAAGCCAAAGAAAAAGCTGCCGGGGCAGAATTTACACTTCTGCCCCGGCAGCCTCTTTTTTAGGAAATCAAATCCGCGGTCGTATCGTCAATTACCAGAACATCCAAGTAGCCGCCTCTTAACGCAGCCCGAATGCTTTCCACTTTATGTGTGCCTTCCACAATGCCGATGACTTCAGGAATTTTTTTGTATTCGCTGATGTCCAGTCCGATGACCAAATCGTTCAATGGATGCTTGATTTCGTTTCCGGCTTGATCATAAAATCGCGAACCGATGTCTCCAATTGCGCCCGCTTGTTTTAAGGATCTTAAATCCTCTTCTTTCAAGTATTCCATCGTCGTCATCGTGGAGCCTTCGAACGGATTGCCGATTCCAACAACCGCCATGTCCACATTGCGCCCTTCTTCCAGTACCATTGCAATATCTTCCGATTGAATTAGACGCGATTTCAGTTCAGTCGTTTCGACCATTGCCGGAGCGTATAGATAGGAGCAATCCGTATTCATTTTCTGCGCCAGCTGATAGGCGAGCAAATTGGAATGAATGTCAACCAGCTTCCGCCCCATTCCACCGACCAGCGGAATGATCTTCAGTTGCTGATGCTGTTCATAAGGATATTCCTGCACAAATTTCGCCAATGTGCTTCCCCAGGAAATGCCCAGCGACTTTTTTCCGTTGATGTTTTTCGATATGTAGAAGGAAGCGGCTTTGCCAAGAGAGTGCTTGATCATCTCCGGATCCCGGCCGGCAGCTGGAACGACAATCGCTTCTTTCAACTGATATTTTTTTTCAAGCCGGTGCTCCAATTCAACTGTATGCGCATTTTCATCTTTAATATAAATTTCCACAATGCCGGTTTCCCGCGCTTTGTTCAGCAATTTGGAAATCACTGGCCGCGATACCCCTATTTTCTTTGCAATCTCGGCCTGTGTCTGCCCTTCAAAATAATACAGCCTCGACACTTTCACAATTTGTCTACGCTCTTCCCAATTCATCATCGCTGCACCTTCTCATCATAATCAACTAAAAGCGGATGAACCTGACCGATAAACCGCTTACATTTCCGAATCAGGCTGCACGGAATATTTATTGTCCGTCCACCGCTTCCGTTTCGTCCCTTTTTATCCTCTTCTATTATAGGATGCAGAGGCAGTATTTGGCAATTATTGATGAACACCTTTTCCAAGCCACGACGCAGCTGCTTCGTATAGGCTTTCGCTGACAGTCGGATGGGCATGGATCAAGGAAGCCATTTCTTCGACCGTGCCTTCCAAATGGATAAACGCCGATGGTTCTGCAATCATTTCCGTTACATGGGGGCCAACCATCAACACACCGAGAACTTCACCGTATTTTGTGCCGGCAATCAATTTTGTAAATCCATCCTTTTCCCCTTGAGCCAAGGCTCTGCCATTGCCGGCGTGATCTACCCGTACGACTTTATAATCGATGCCCTGTTGCTTTGCTTCTGCCTCCGTTAGGCCGACACTGGCAATTTCAGGGCTTGTATAAACACAGCGCGGCACTACGGTATAGTCAATTGCCCGGTTTTCCCCTGCTGCATTCTCTGCTGCAACGATGCCTTCAGCACTAGCGACATGGGCGAGCTGCCAGCCGCCAATGACATCGCCGACCGCAAAAATTTCCGGCTGGCTTGTTGCCATTCGCTCATCCACTTGGACAAACCGTCCATTCATCTCCAAACCTAAGTCAGTGAAGGCAGCCGTATTCGGCGCTCTGCCGACAGCCATTAGAATAAGGTCTGTTTCCAAGGCATCTTTTTTGCCGTTTTCGGTCTCGACAGTTACCAGCTGGGTGCTTTCTTTTTGTTCAATGCTGGTTACTTTTGTACTTGTAAGCATTGAAATCCCTTTCTTTTTCAGTGATTTCGCAAGAGCTTTGGACGCATCAGGCTCTTCGCTAGGAACAATTCGTCCGCTCATTTCGACAATACTGACCTGCACATTCAAACTGGCAAAAATGCAAGCAAGTTCTACACCGATGATGCCGCCGCCTACAATGACCATAGATTCGGGAATTTTTTCAATATTAAAAATTGTATCACTCGTGGAGTATATGGCGTCTTCAATGCCAGGGATTGGTGGAACAATCGGACGTGACCCTGTAGCTAGAATAATTCGTTCCCCTCGGACCATTTCTTCCCGGTCTTTCAGCTGGATGGCAATCGACCGGTCCGCCCGCACTTCTCCCAAGCCGTTGAATACATCGATTTTCCCTTGTTTCAGCAAATATGCAATGCCATTCCTCAATTGCTGGATCACTGCATCTTTGCGGGCGAGCATTTTGGACAGCGAGAATGTCACCGGTCCTGTTTCAATGCCCCAGCTTTTGGCCTTTTCAATGGTCTCAATGACTTCTGCATGCCGCAGCAGTGTTTTGGACGGGATGCATCCGCGGTTCAAACATGTCCCGCCAAGTTCCCGGGCTTCGATCAGCGCCGTTTTCTTCCCGAGTTTGGCAGCCCGGATCGCGGCAACATAACCTGCCGGACCACCGCCAAGCACGACCACTTCATAAGTATTCAATAGGATCGACTCCTTAAATCAATAATTTAAACGGCTGTTCGAGCATTTCTTTCAGTTCAGTCAAAAAAGCCGCTGCCGGAGCTCCGTCAATCACACGGTGATCGAATGACAAACTAAGGACCATCATCGGGCGCAGTTCAATTGCCCCGTTCACGCCCACCGGCTTTTCATTGATGCGGCCGACGCCAAGAATAGCGGATTCGGGCTGATTGATTACAGGGGTGAACGCATCAATAGCATACATCCCGAGATTGGAGACGGTAAAGGTGCCGCCGGCCATTTCGTCCGGTTTCAGTTTGCTTTCGCGTGCCGCTTTGCCTAGGCGCTTGCATTCAGCTGTCAAAGCGGAGAGGCCTTTTTGGTCAGCGTTTTTCACCACGGGTACCAAAAGCCCATTGTCGACTGCTACAGCGAGGCCAAGGTTGATTTCATCCCGGTAAACAATTTCATTTCCTTCCAATGAGACATTGACATTGGGATGCAGCTTAAGTGATGCCGCCACAGCTTTCATAATCATTTCCGTATACGAAACCCGGAAGCCGGTCTGCTGTTCAATGGAGCCAAGCAATTTTTTTCGAAGCTCGATGGTTTCTGTCATGTCCACTTCGGTTGTCAAAGTCACATGAGGCGCAGTCGTTTTGCTTTGAAGCATGCGCTGGGCAACCACTTTCCGTATACCTTCCATTTTCACACGCTTGCCGCCAGCTGCGGCAGTGGTTGATGCAGTTACAGATGCAGTTTGTTTTGCCGCTTCCACATCAGCACGGTAAATCTTCCCGTGTGATCCCGTTCCGGTCACCGCATTCATGTCAACGCCTTCCGCTTCCGCCACTTTTTTCGCAAGCGGCGTCGCTTTAGGTGCCGCAGAAGCAGAAGCAAACGCCATTACATCGCCTTGATGGATCCGTCCTTTTGGACCGGAGCCCGGCACTTCTGCGAGCGTAACGCTTTCCTCTCTTGCCACTCTGCGTGCGGCAGGTGTCGCCCGGAGTTTTTCAGCCGTTCCCGCCGTTCCGGCCGGCTCGTTCTCCACTTCTTCAGACGTGGTTTCGGTAATGCCTTGCTGTGCCAGATCTTCTGTTTGCGGCTGCCTTGAGTCGCTTACATCTTCCTGTTCTTTTGCAGCTCCCGATTCGCCCGGGGGAGTGTCTGGCACCTGTTCACCCGCTTCGCCGATATATCCTACGACGTGGTTGATCGGCACTTCATCGTCTTCTTCAAAATACTTTTTCAACAGAATGCCTTCTTCATAGGATTCCACTTCGATATTGATCTTGTCCGTCATGATTTCAAATAAGGGTTCGCCGACTTCCACGGAGTCGCCCTCATTCTTGAACCATTGCAGCAGCGTTCCCACTTCCATCGTGCTGCTCAATTTCGGCATGAATATTTCTTTAGCCATTGGTTAGTTCCTCCTCCCTACTGGCGGTTTAGCGTTTCTTTTACAGCTGCCACAATGTCATTGACCGTCGGAATGGCCGCTTTCTCCAGTTCCGGATTGTACGGAATCGGAACCGCTTTGCCGCCCAGCCGCTTAATCGGTGCATCCAGATAATCAAAGGCTTCGCTTTCTGCAATCGTGCTGGCGATTTCTCCGCCGAACCCGCCGCGCTTGACCGCTTCATGCACAACAATCAGCCGGCTCGTTTTTTTCACGGACTCGATGATTGTTTCCGTATCCAACGGGACAAGGGTGCGCGGATCGATCACTTCCACTTGGATGCCTTCTTTTTCAAGTTCTGCTGCAGCTTCAAGTGATTTATGGACCATAATCGCGGTAGCAACAATTGTGACATCGGACCCTTCTCTTTTCACATCCGCTTTCCCCAGCGGAATGGAATACTGTTCCTCTGGTACGTCTGACTTCGTCTTATAGCAAAGTTTGTGTTCATAAAAAATAACTGGGTTGTCGTCATCGATCGCTGCTTTCAGGAGCCCTTTGGCGTCATAAGCCGTTGAAGGCTGAACCACTTTCAAACCCGGCACATGGGCCATCCATGCCTCCAAGCTTTGAGAATGCTGCGCTGCTGCCCCTGTTCCGGAACCTGCCGGCGTGCGCAGCACCATTGGCACTTTTCCTTTGCCGCCGTACATGTAGCGGATTTTCGCAGCCTGGTTGACCATATTGTCCATGGCAATTGTGATAAAATCGGAAAATTGGAGTTCCAGAATCGGCCGCATGCCGGTCAATGCTGCGCCGACTGCCGTACCGGAAATAGCCGCTTCAGAAATGGGCGTATTGCGGATCCGTTCCGATCCGAATTCTTCAATCATGCCGCGCGTCACCCCAAAAGCTCCACCATAGACACCGATATCTTCACCCAGAATAAAGACATCTTCGTTTTGGCGCATTTCCTGGCTCATCGCTTCTCTGACCGCTTCTAAATACGTTAATTCTCTCATCGCTTTACTCCCCTTTGCTCCGTCTTAGGCATAAATATCTTCCATCAAATCATCGAGTGTCGGCATCGGGCTGTCCTTTGCAAATTCCACCGATTCCTCAATTTCTTTTTTTGCTTCGGTTTTGATGCTGTCTGCTTCTTCTTCCGTCAGCAAGCCTTCCTGAACCAATACATCCCGCATGCGGGCAATCGGATCTTTCGCGCGCCATTCCTGCTCTTCTTCACGGGTCCGATACTTTTTCGCATCACTCTTCGAATGTCCTTTCCAACGGTACGTTTTCGCCTCGACAATGGAAGGCCCTTCGCCGTTCCGTGCCCGTTCCACTGCTTCTCCGACACCGTTCATGACATCAAACACATCATTGCCATCGACGACTTTCCCTGGAATGCCATACGCTTCTGCCCGCTGTGCAATGTCTTCCACGTTCATCATTTCTTTCACCGGCCCAGACATACCGTATTGATTGTTTTCACAAATAAAGACGACCGGAAGTTTCCAAATCGAGGCCAAATTGACCGCTTCGTGGAAACTGCCCTCATTGGAAGCACCATCTCCGAAAAAGCAAAGCACAACATAGCCTTCATTTCGCATTTTAGAAGTTAAGGCTGCCCCTGTTGCAATCGAAAACCCGCCGCCGACAATTCCGTTCGCCCCCAAATTTCCTTGTTCGACATCCGCAATGTGCATCGAACCGCCTTTGCCTTTGCAGTAACCGGTCGTGCGGCCGAACAATTCAGCCATCATCTTATTCACTTCTGCTCCCTTGGCGATGCAATGTCCATGGCCCCTGTGCGTACTGGTAATTTTGTCTCTGCCTTCAAGCACCGCAATGGAACCCACGGCTGAAGCTTCCTGGCCTACCGCTAAATGCGTTGTGCCATGGATCATGCCTTTTGCAAAAAACTCATCCACTTTTTCTTCAAAATAGCGGATCAGCCACATCTGTTTCAATAAACCCTTCAAATCTGTTTCTTGGACTCGGGGTGGTAAATTAACTAATTGTGCCATTCGAAATCCTCCTCTATTTTTACATTTGTTCACATACGTAACATATGTAAATATCATAAGACTTTTCAGTCTATTCGTCAAGAAAGAAAAGAGCCAGGCTCCTCTGCTAAGTGGAGAAGCCTGGCCCTTGAACAGGAGAGTATTATTTTATGCTTTTCTTTGATTTGTAAGTCTTGATCACTTTTCTGGATGAATTGACGTCTTTTAAAATCCGGTACGGTTTTTTGATCGCCCGTACTGGAAGAGAAAACAGCAAATGGCTCAGATCTTCCCGGTACTCTTTGGTCATCCGGGTAGGTTTTGTCGCAATGCGTTCGTAAATTTCCCGGTAGAACTCTTTTTTCAAATCCACTTTCAGTTCTTTTGTCCGGTTGCATTGAAGGCACCTGATGCTTTTAATGTCACTGTTGATGTACGTGATTTCGTGGTCGACTTCCTCTTTGCAGTGAACACAATACAATCCCGCTTCCATTTTTTTCACTTTCATTTAGAACACCTTCTCGTTTAGTGGTTTAACGTTTCTACCCGATGAATAGAATGTTCTTGTTCTTCGCTCGTTGAAGCATTCGTAGAAAGTTAAGCTTTTACTGGATTTTCTTTTTCTGCTTTTGCGGCAAATGTATCATCCTGCATGCGGCGCAGACGCCAGATGGTCGATTCTTTCGTTTGAATCACATCATCATAGGAAATGATTTCGCCTTTTTTAATGGAGCGCTTCAACTGTACGTTGCGGTCTACAAGCCCCATCGGCAGTGCATTCTGTTCCTTGGCTTCTGCGGCAGACAGAATGCTTCCATATACCGTAAAGCCGCCGATGCTGTCGAGAAACTGTCCTTCGTCAAGATCCGTCTTAGCAACTGTCACTGTTTCAGCCTGCAGGCCTTTCCACGGTGCAATGGTCGCTTCGTTGTAGATGAACGCTCTTGCAATGGAGATCGGCGTTTCCAGACTCGTTAAATGATAAGGGCGGTACAGCACGTAATTCGGACCTTCTCCCATGCTCAAATACTGCATCTCGTGGTTGACTTCATCTTTCTCCGAAGCCACAATGGCAAATACGCCAGGCGCGATGCCGTTGATGTACTCCACAATTTTCTTTTTGCCGACTTGTCCGCCGTCTTCTTTCAACTTAAAGATTTCCGGCAGCCCTTTGACATCGCTGACGAAGCCGTTCATGCCCGGCTTGTCCGGCAGGAATCCGGTGGCATTCGCAACAGCCGTCATTTCAACCATCGTTTTGGTGCCGTCCTGGAAAGATGCCAGCATTTTTGCACTTGCGCCTTTTCTGGCCGCTTCTTCTGCAGCGGTATCCGGATTGGCATCCAAGTTCAATGGGTTGTTTTTTCCTTTGCCAAGTGCGACCACTTCAAAGCCGAGCGCATCCGCAAAATCATATAATTCCATAATGGCTCCCGGTTCGTCTCCAGCTGTGCCGGTATAGACGACCCCGCTGGCATCAGCCATTTTCTTCAGCAACGGTCCGATCGTTACATCCGCTTCTACATTCAGCATGACGATGTGTTTTTTGTTCAAAATGGCATCCCATGCAATTTTTGCCCCGATATCCGGCACACCGGTTGCATCAACAACCACGTCCACTTCCGTCAAAGAAGTTACGAGCTGCGCATCCGTCGTAGCAACCACTTTGCCATTTCGGACAGCTTCTGCTGCTTCCTCTGGATTATCGGTCTTTATGATGTCTGCATCCGCTACACCGGATTTTGTATAAGCGTGGACGACATTTTCAATTTGAATGTCTGCGGTGATGACCACCCGCATGCCGACCATATTTTCGATCTGGGATACCATCCCTCTTCCCATTTGCCCAGCGCCGACCAACCCTACTTTGATTAAGATTCCCTTGTTCTCAAGTTCTTGTAGTTTTCTATTAATACCAAGCATTATAACGTCTCCTCTTTGTCAGGCTTTTAAAATGCGTATTTCAGCTCCCAGTGCCAATTCAGGCAAGGGTTTGTTTTCTACACACATCGTTCCAGGCAAGTCCGCTGCCACATCTCCGGTAAAGGAAATGGTGCAATGGCCGATATCTTGCAAAGTCTCATTCACTTTGCTGCCAACAAAAAGAATTTCGTAGCGCTCCCCGTTGATTTCCAGTACATCACCAGCTTCTACGGGTTCGTGGAGATCCGCTCTTTCATGGATCACGGCAAACGAACGAAGTTCTTCCGGCACCGTATTGTTAAAAATGACCATCATATTTTCCTCTGCGAAAATTTCCACTTCTTCACCAATTTCTGTAATTTTAGCTTCGTATTTCTTTATCATAAGATCCTCCACCTAACTGCCTCCTTTTAAATGCTCAAAAAGTATAACTTTCAGTGCTTAATTTCATTTGCTGGGTTGAGCGCTTCCGCTTTTCTTAGTGTCTAGCTGCGGGCCCAGCCCCTCGAGGTCGCTTCAGACTGGCCTTTGATGGCCAAGATCGCCATCACCTGCCAGTCTTCCAGCGCTTGTCGGGGCTATACGGGCGCTTACGCTTTTCTTATTGTCCAGCTCAACGGCCAGGCTCTCGGGCCATAAGCCAGCCCAGCTGTGTGGTAAAAAGCACCACTTCGCTGGTCCGGCTTATGCCGATCGAGCCTTAACGGCCGTTTACGCTTTTCTTATTGTCCAGCTGCGGCGCCCAGTCCCTCGGGGTCTTAAGGCAGCCCACCTGTACGGCAAAAACACGCCGTTTCGGTGTTCTGCCTTAAGCCTGTCGGGACTGACCAGGCGCCTCCGCTTTTCTTAGTACAATCCAAAGCTGAATAGATATGCGATGACTACTGCAAGCGGACCTGTGATCATACGGGAAATCAAGACCGCAGGAACCCCGACTTCGATTGTTTCCGGTTCCGCTTCCCCGAGAGTCAAGCCGACCGGTACAAAGTCAGCTCCAACTTGCGGGTTGATGGCGAATAATGCCGGTAAAGCCAGAGCTGGCGGAATATTGCCGCGTCCGATTTCTACCCCGACCAATACCCCGACCACCTGGGCGATAACTGCACCCGGACCAAGCAGCGGCGACAGAATCGGCAATGCACAAATTACGGAGAGAATAAGCAATCCGAAAATATTGCCCGCAAGCGGCGATACGAAATTCGCAATAAGATCGCCGATTCCGGTATAGGTGATGATCCCGATCAACATCGAAACAAACGCCATGAACGGCAAGATGTTTTTCAGCACTTGGTCAACCGTTTCCCGGCCGGCCTGGTAAAGAACACCGACCACTTTACCGGCGCCGCGGCCGACCCGCTCGATAATGTTCATTTTCTTCGGCTGCTGATACGTCTCAGCGGCTTTTCGCTTCGCTTCTTCTTTGATTTCCTGAGGGGTTTTTTGGGCCGCCGGGGCTTCCACTTCATCGACCGCTCTTTGCACTTCGTCCTGGTCTTCGTAAGGGGCCGCCACTGCCCGAATATCGGAAATTGTTACGCCAGATACGAAATTTTCTTCATTGATAAACTTCATTAACGGACCGGATGGAGAGGTCGGATTGACGTTGATCGTCAAAATCCCCATTTTCGGATAAACGCCGCAGCGGGCGGTGCCTCCGCAGTCGATAATGACACATGCCATTGTTTCTTTGGCATAAGATCCCTTAAAGCCGTCCACCGCTTCAGCGCCTGTCAGCCGGGCAATTTCTTCCGCTACCGGATGAATTCCGCCGCCTGTGACCGACACAATATACCGCTGTTCTTCGTTTGGACGGATGGTAAGGGGGCCGCCCCAGCCTCCGCGGCCTTTTGTGACGGAAACCGCCTTAAAATTCAATGGTGTTTGAGTACCTGCCATTTTGCTTGCCTCCTTTTCAATTGAGCGCATCTATAAGATTTAAACTTCCATTCCTTTTGCTTTCATCATGCGGACCGTAATAATTTCTGTCACGATGCCGCGGATCAAAATGATAATGATCCCGACAAGGAAGTAACGGATTGCCAAAGGCCCGAGCGACAAGCCCAATGTTGTAATCCCTGCGGAAATTCCAAGGTAGACGAACAACTCAGCCGGGTTCGCATGCGGGAACAAACCCGTTATTGGGTGCACAAACGAAACTGCTGAATCGTAGAAAGCCGGTTTTTGTTTTTCCGGAAGAAACTTTCCAAAAGTATAAGCCATTGGGTTGGTCAGGAAAAACACAGCCAACACCGGAAATAGCGAATAGCGTAAAATAATGTTTTTGGTGCTTCTTCGTGCCAGCCGGTTGATGCGTTCTTCACCGATAATTCGGATCAATGCATTGATTGCGGTGATCAATACGATCAGCAAAGGAATAATTCCTGTAACGAGTCCTGTAAACGTGTCGGCACCCGCTTGGAACATTCCAATAAAACCTTCAGCGAGCCTAACCAAAAAATCCATAATTGAATTAAAAACTCCCATTTTCTTTCCTCCTTAAACTGCCAGATTGGTTTTCTTCTCCATTTGGCCTTCAATTTTCTTAAATGCCATATTAAATGCTTGTCCAGCGGGTTCCTGATCCAAACTTCTCTTCACTTCTTCCATGTGCAAACCATCGTATTCAGTAAAGTGTTCAAATCGGCTGAATACTGTCACCCCTCTCATCAATTGGCATTCAACAATTACCCCGTCTTCATCCGTTACTGCAATTGCAATCACACCGATTCCGAGTTTTTGTTTTTGGATGCCTACTCCCAAGTATCCGGAAGACCTGTTGCTCATTCTTTTAATCGTTGTTTGGTAATTTTTCAATTGCACTTTCGTCAATATAATTTGGAGCAGCCAGATGCCTGCAAATATTACGATAAACCAGCCCCACAAGATGAACCCCTCCGTTCCCCTTTACATATGTTCTAGCATGTAACAATTGTTATTAGCTACATTATAAAAGCGCTTACAACAGAAATCAATAGACTTTGAAAGAATATTTTAATTATTTATACAATAATATTTTTCCATCAGTAAAATTGCTTTAAAAAAAGCTGCCTTTGCTTAAGGCAGCTTAAAAAAATTCACTTTTCATAGTATAGAGTTTATCGTTGAGTGCTTGCGGACTGCTACACTATCTTTCCAAGGCATCTCGGCCATTAGCGAAATGTTCGGGTAAGCAGGTGCTCCAAAGCGGCTTCCAAATCTTTTTCCAAATCATATTTCGCCGTGTTATACAAAAAAGCTGAACTGCTAAAAAATCCTTTTCGGTAATGCCAAAGTGTAATCGTCGCTTCATAAAAATCGTTATCTTCTCCTGGATCATTATAATTGACGGCGAGCTGAGACCGGTATTCTTTTTCCAAGCAGCAGTCAGCAGTCAAAGTGCTGATTTCATCGCCGTCAAGATCACGGGAAACCCAAATGGAAAAATTCCTCTTTTTTTGTGCTTCAAACTGGTCTGCGTAGTGTATTTGAAACTGCTCTGCCAATCTTTCAGCTAAACTTTCCAATTCCATAACTTTATTTTTTATTTCTTCATTTATCCCTTTTGAAGCAATGGTAAGGTACTTTTCCACATTGCCCGATTTGTTTATGCCATTAAACTGTCTTATGATGCCATCACCCACATCTCTTTCTTCCCCTCATCATCCATAAACTGATTCTTGTCGTATGAGTGCCAGACGCCTACTATTTTCCCAGCAAAGATTTCTCCAGGATAATCTTAGTTTCCCCGTCCTGATCGGCATAAGTGCCGATCACATCAAATCCATTTTTGATGTTCAGCAAAAGCATACTTCGCCATTTATTTTTGGTCTTTGTCTGAATCGCTCTGAAGCCGCTATTTTTTGCATATTGGTGCTGCTCTTCCATTAAGCGAGAAGCGATGCCGTTTGTTCTGAAAGCTTTATCGACTCCGCCAAGCCAGCTGTAAAATTGCCCATGGTTCAAAGCATAGCCAATTTTATAGCCGACAATCCTTTTGCCCTGTCTTGCGACGTCTATTCTTAAGCCCTTTTTTTCTTCTATCCTGCCGGCTAAATCTTCCGAACAGCCGAAGATGGACTCATGCAAGTCAATGATTCCATTCACGGTTCCGTCTTCAATGGCTGAATCTACATCCGTATAGCTGTCAAAACTAATTTCCAATCGGGGACCTCCTTTTACTGCACCATCTTGCGGTGAACGTTTCAGTTTTCATATTCCAGATAGGATCCCGCCGGTTTTTCTGCAATTTCAAGCAATTGGTTGACCACTTTTTTCCGTGTGCCAAAATCAAACGGTTCCCCGCATGGCCGGCCCAGTTTGAACGGCACATGCAAAGTGCGCGGCACACCCGTTTTTTCAGTGACTTCTGGAAGAATGGTAATCATGGATGTCGCCACACCTGAAGCTTCTAAAGCCCGGGCATACAGCCCAAGCACGTTATGGCACGTACCTCAGCCAGGCACCAAAAGAGCGACGTCGATTTTCTTATTTTTAAACAGCTCCACTACTTTTGGAATCGATTCCGCTTCTACGTGTTCGGTATCCATAATGCCGCCGAACAGTCCGACGTGTACGTCCGAGACTTCGCCAATTACACCCGCCTGTTCAAGCTCTTTCAGCTGCTGGATCGGGAAAACAATCGTCGTGTCTTTTTTAGCGGATTTTACATCATAGTACATATGCGTCACTGTCAAATCCTCTTCGCTGACATCTCCCGGTACAATCCGGATCGTATGGTCCCCAGGATGGAGGTCCATGTTAAACGGAATATCTGTTTTCAGATGGACCCCGGCAGTAGACAATAAAGCAACTTTGCATTGGGACATAGGCTTTTCCAGAATGGCTTCCGGAAGTCCCGTTTGTTTGTCGACATGCTTTAAAGTAAATTTATTGTATGCGTTTGGAAAGTTCTCCGAAAATGCCACTGACAGTTTTGATTTTATTTTTGTCCGGTTTTTCATTATTTTGAGCTGCCTCCATTCATTTTTTATCTGCCGGTTAACGAGATCTTTGTACTCCACTGCAAAATAATTTATTTCAGCTAGTTGTTTTATTGATTCGACTGTTTCCAAAAGAATCCCTTTAATTCATAGAAGTAAAGAAAGAAAAAATCCATTTAAAAAGCAGCCTGAGAATTTTCAGGCTGCTGAGTTCTGGTATTATTCTTCGCTTATCCTTTAATGATGATGTCCGGAAGCCTCTCCCTTATTTTTCGGACCTTGCTTTAAGAGTTCCAACTCTGCTTCCGTCAGTTCACCGACGATGATTTGTTTGCGCGGGCTGATGAGTGAGCCCTCATTTCCCGCATGAATCCGAATGTAGTAGAGTCCGTCTTCTTTAAACCGCGTGGAAAAGCTATAGATTCCATGCCCTTCGTTTCTTGCTTCTTCCATCGGTACAGCAACTGTGCCGTCTTGTTTTTGGATTTCCACATGCATAAAGTCTGCATCCATTACAGCTTGTCCGTTCTGGGTAAGAACTGCCTGGATTTCGGTTTCTTGATTTGCAGAAATCTTCGGCTCATTTTTCATCTCCACTTGGAGGGGCGTTTCCTGTTTGTAAAGGGTTGCTGCGTCTTCCCGCAAGCCGCAGGCGCTGGTGCCAAGGAATAGAAAAGCGGAAAGCCCAAGTGTTAGGTTCCTCTTCAATTTCTTCGTTTTTCCGCTCATGCATTCAGCCATTTTTTCACCCGCTTTGTCCGTTGAATAATTGCTTGGTCTAGCAGCCAAACAGCTAAGATCGAAAGACCGACTAATGGAAAAAGAATACCCATTGCAACGATCACCAATAGAAATTTCTTGGATTCAATTACAGATGGAGCTTTGGGCGCTCCTAAAGCTTTCTCAGGCTTTCGCTTCCACCATAGATAAAGCCCGCTAAACACGACCAGCAAAAGTCCGATGCAGATTGCCAGGCTGAGCAGCTGATTGAACAAGCCGAACTGCGTGCCTTTGTGCAGCGTAATGCCCCAGGCGACGATTTTGCCGATGACTCCGTAATTGCCGTAGCGGTAGTCGGCAAGAATTGCCCCGGTGTATTGGTCGATATGCATTGTTGCTTCGTCCTGTGCTTTCGGCGAAAAGATCGACAACGTATAGACGCCGTCTTTTTCTTGCGGCAGGAATACGGTATAGCCGGGATAAATGCCTTCATACTCTGCCGTTTCGATAATTTGGTCCAGCGGCTGGGGGACCAACCCTTCCACATTCGATAAGGGCACATTCAGGTTCTCGGCTGCCCATGGCACTTCAGCTATTTCTTTTGTAGCTGCCGACGATTTCGGTGCATCGCCGATCCACACAGAAGGCGGATAGCCTTCTCCGGAATTGGTGATCAACGTTTGAAATCCGTTGCCCCAAAACCCGGACCATGGAAGGCCGGTCATAATCAAAAATACCAGTCCTCCGGTAATCCAGAATGCCGGAACGGCATGCAAATCTCTTCTCAAAATTTTAGTGCCTTTTGTGAATCGCGGAAAGACAACACCGGACAAGCTCCTGTTGTTTTTGGGAAACCACAAGTACAATCCGGTGACAATCAGTACAAGCGCCCAACACGCCGCCAGTTCCACGATCCGGTCGCCGATTGTGCCCGCCATCAATTCACCGTGCAGTTCTTCAATCCGATCCATGATGCGGTCTTGATCCGCCAGCTCCCCAACGACTTCACCCGAATAAGGATCAAAAAACACAGTGAAGGATTCGTTTCCATCCAATAACTTGATCTCGGTAGAGCGCTGTTCATCTTCACCAGGGCGGTACTTCGTGGCAACGGCATTGGGATAAAGTTCCGTCACCTTGTCCAGTTGTTCGGCCGCTGTCAGTTTTGTTTCTTGAGGAACCACTTCGTAATAATCGTCATACAGAACTTGTTCGATTTCTGCCTTGAATAAATAAGTGGAGCCGGTCACTGCCAGCAGGATCAAGATGGGTGCAAAGATGATTCCTGCGTAAAAATGCCATCTCCAGATAATGCGCTGCAGCGAAGGGTCCCGCCGTTTTGGTTTTTGTTCCATAAAAGTCCTCTTTCTTTTTTAACTCCTCACATCGTACTATTTTGAAGGGCTGATGGCTGTGGAGAAAATGTGAAACCGGCCGTTCAAATCAAAAAAACATGCTGGAATGTCCAGCATGTCTAAAATTTATCATGGAATTCTGTAGTTTGTTTTAATAGGAAGGCTGATAAATCCGATCTGTATCCGTATCGATAACAACCTCAGCTTCTATTTCGCTATCAAAAGGAATCCGATCAAAATGATGCATCCGGCAGAAGAACTCCGGAAAGTTATTCATATCGGCGCTATGTTTTTTTGTCTGGAAGTACTTTTTTCTCAATTGTTCTTTGGTGAACTTTTTCCCTGTTATCAGTGCCGAATGGAAATAACCATCTATTTCAACAATCATACGGAATCACTGCTGTTTTCTAAACAGCTGATTAGCTTTAATTTGGAATCTGTAATTCTTCTACCTTCCCCCACACTTCCTCCAGTGTGTCTCTGAACAAGCGGTTCAGTTTAGCCGTTGAATCTTCCGGTTTTTCGGTCAGCGTGCGGACATAAGCCTCCAGCCGGACAATTTCAATTTCAAGAAAGTCATGGATGGCACTGATTTTCTCTTCCAGATCCATCTCAACGCCTGCTTTTTTCCGTTCAAGCAGCAAAAGGACTTCCTTTTTCAGTTCTCCTTCCGGCACCATCGCTTCCAGCAGCTCATCAAAATCGATCGGCGGGATGGATTGGTTTTCCTCAATCCACTTGCAGGCAAGCACCGGTCGCAGCGCGTAAAAATACTTCTTGATTTTCACCGTCGGCCCTTGCAGGTGGCTTTGGTAATTGGACTTCGCCATATTTAAATAATGATGGAGGCTGGCGTTCGGATAAAAGATGTCCGATTCCAGGCTTTTCATATCCCCAATGAACGAATACTTCTCGTAATAGACAATTTCGCTTTTCAGCCATTCCAGTAAAGGCGGGTTGCTTTTCCGGAACAGGCGGAGCGCTTTCGTGATTTCCCAGCCGCTGATGTCCAAAAGATCATTTATCGGCATTTCGATTACGTCGCGCTTTTCGCCGATTCCTTGCGGGTCAATCGAGAGGTACCAAACGGGCTGGTGCACGTAAATGAACCGCACATCGTAGTCACTGTCTTTGGAAGGGAATCCCCACGCCCGGCTTCCGGATTCTACTGCGTATAAAATCTTTACTTGGAACTGTTTTTCGATTTCTTGTAATTTTTCTAGAATTAATTGATTCACTTTAGCTGCTCCTTATTCCGGATCTAAGATTTTTCTCTCGCTGGTTAGATATTTTATGAATACTCGTTGCGTAATCAGTAACCAGAAGACAGGAATCCGTCTTCTGGTTGAAAATCAAAGCCGCGGATCTACCGGATCGGATTCCATTGCCAAAGTTCCAAGCACGCATTCGTGTACGCGTTCGATTGACTCACCGCCAATAAAGCGGTTCAGCCCCTCAATACCAAGAGCGAACTCTTTCAAGGCCATTTTCTGTTTTTTGCCGGTGTTTCTATTCTTTAATCGGGCCAGGTTTTTCTCTTCGAGATAATCCATGCCGTAAATGATGCTCAAGTATTTCTGTCCGCGCACTTTAATCGCCGGCTGCAGCAGCTTCCCTTTGTTTTTTGGAATGTAAAATTCGGGCTTAATGATGACACCTTCATGCCCGTCTTCTGTCATTACCTGCCACCACTGCACCACTTCCTGTTCGCTCGCTTCATCGGAAATGATTTTAAACTCCGTTTCCACAAACAAATCGGATTGTCCCGCAAGCATCCGGTTCATTTCCACATGCCACGTATGCGGCTGGTCAAAGAAGGTCTGGTTGCTGTGAGCGAGTACATGGAAAGGCGCAATTTGGATGGATTCGGTCGATTCCACGTTCCAGCAGTATTTCTGAAAGACTTCGTTGAAAGTCTGCGCATTTGCCAATTTTCCTTCATACTCTTTCAGCCAGCCGGTTAATTCTTCGTTATCTTTCGCAGCCGCTTCCAGTTTGCTTTTCAGCATGGTTCTGTCCACCAGTGCATTTTCCGACACATGGGCATACTGGCTGCTGATCAGTTCTTTCGCTTTTAAATTCCACGGCATGATTTCCGCATCCAATAATACAAAATCCGTTTCATGCTGCTCGAAATAATTGATTCGCACCAATTCTTCATTCAGCTGGCGGACCATCTTCGATTCAGTTTCCCCGTCAAAAAAGCGTTTGCCGGTCCGTGTATAAATCGTTCCTAAAGAAGCGATGCCGGTATGCTTCCTCGAAGCGTCCATGTCTTTGAACAAGAACAAAATTGCGCGACTTCCCATATGCTTCTTCTCGGCCACCATACGCTGTACGCCATGGCTCCGGTAATAATCGATCGCTTCTTTCGGGTGTTCCAAATATCCGGCGAGCGATGAGGGTTTTGGCGTCGGGCTCATCGTCGGCGGAATGTAAACCAATTGCTCAATTGGCACAGTGAAATGGGACACGGCATCGATCGCCGGTTTGACAATATCCGGCTGCACTTTCACTTCCCCGAGTTCTTCGGTCATAACGGAATAGCCATGGATGAATTTGCCGATATTCGGCGGATTCAGCCGGTTTTTTTCCCATTCTGCCAAAGGGTTGTCAACAGTTCCTGTATAAATGTCTTTCGCTTTCACGGACACAAAATCCCGTTCCGGATAACGGTATGCCGTCAGTTCCCCGCCGAAGACGACACCTTGGTCAATATTGATGGTGTTATTGATCAATAAGGGCTTCGGTTTAGGATCATGGCCCCAAACAATCAAGAGGTTCCGGCTGTGTGAAACGGTCCAATCTTTTCGGACCGGTTTGCCATTTTCATTAAAGCCGCCGGTATCGCCGTAACGGCAAAAATCACTGATGGCCTGAGATTGTTTGCCGATTAATGCATCTTTGATGCCGGCATGCGCAGCAGCAAGAACCGGCACGCCGTTTTTATGAATGACGTAATGAGATGGCGCATTCAAGAGAAACTCTTTTAACTGCTGTTTGAGTTCCGCTGTTTTCTCGCTTCCTGCTTCTTTTTCATACTGGATGAACTCTTCTTCCACTTTTTCGTCCCCGTGGCTGAGGACCACTTGCCGGCCATCCAGCCATCTGGCGATTTTCCATCCGTGGTTGCTGTCGACCATATAAGCGAGACCTTCTTTGACATGCTTATAGAAAAACTGCATCGTCTCGAGCGATTGAGGCCCCCGGCTCATGACATCGCCAACCGATAAAAACCGCCTGCCGAACGGATGCACATACAAGCCTTCCGGATTTTCCTGATAGCCGAGCTTTTCCAGTAATTCGATAAACTCTGCAAAACAGCCGTGGATATCTCCGATGACATCAATGCCTTCCTGCAGCTCGATGTCCAAAGGATTGACGTGCCTGAAAAATTCCAGCCCTTCTGTTTCCTTTATCGTATACACCGAGGCAAATCCTTCTTTTTTGATAAAGCGTTTTTCATTTCTGAATACTTGCGACTGCTGTTTGATCCGCTTTTTCCCTCGCGGCTGGTCACGCAGCTCATCCCGGTCCAACAGCACCCGCTCCGGAATATCAAAGACAAGTGCGGTGATCGGCACATGATTTTTTTGAGCCAGCGAAATAAACCGTTTCCGGTCATCCCCCCAAAGATGCGTGGCATCGACCAAAACCAGTTTGTTCAACCGGCACCGGGCTTCGATCAACGCATCCATCATTTCAAATGCTTCCGTTGAGATTTCCTGGTATTCATCCATCAGCGCCGCAGCTTCATCTTGCGGACGGTTGCGCCAATCGATAAAGTTTTTGTCACTGACCAGCATGCGGAAGTCATCGGAGCTGATGATTTCAGATGGCAGGATTTCTTTTTGGTCCACAAGCTTTCTTAGTAATGTTGTCTTTCCGCTATTGGACGGGCCGACCAATAACACGATACCGGCATGCGGCAAGCCGATTCTCATAGCTGGTTCACCTTCCTTTTAAAAATACACATTTGTGTCGGCTGTCCTTGAAGTTCCTGTTCTTCCCCAATCCCTGAAAACTCCAGTTCATAGTGGCCTTGATGATTTCGTTCGCTGCACCAGTCCTGAAATTCCTTCCGTGTCCATTCAAAACGGTGGTCATCGTGGCGGAAATGGTCGTCCATATCATAAAGTTCATTGTACTCGCGGTTCGGCGTAGTAATGATCAAAGACTCGGGTTCGTAAGCGTGCAAAATCGTGTCCAGCGCTTTTGGCAGGCGCTCTGCATCAATGTGCTCAATGACTTCACATAAAATGATCATGTCTTTTCCTTTTAGCCGTTCATCGTAATAAAACAGCGAGCCCCATAAAGTTTCCGGTTCTACAAAACCAGCTTGTTCTTTAGCTTTTTCGAAACGGCGGATGGCTTTCAGCGTTTCAGTCTGAGATGGTTCCACGGCGAGCAGTTCCTGGATGCCGTCCATAAACCCTAGTTGAACGGCCAGTTTCCCTTCGCCTGAACCGAAATCCACCACGCTTTTCGGCTTTAAGCGGCTGGCTGTTTCGATGATTTTTTCATAGCGCATATCATTCAACCGTGCTTTTTTTACCGGTTCTTCTATCAGTTCATTGGCAGCCGGTTTTTCCACCAGGCTATATATCTCTTTAAACCGGAGAGCCTGGCGGTAAATCAATTCCCGGAGCGGATGCTCCTCGAGCCACCCCTCTCCGTATCGTTCAAGCTTGTCAATTTCTTTTTCATCGATGAAATAATGTTTGTAATTGTCAATGACCGGAATCAGGACAAATAAATGGCGAAGGGCATTTTGCAGCGTTTGATGTCCTGTCAATGTAAGGGTCCGAGCGGAACTTTTTTCTTTTAAATCAAAAGAATAATGAATCTCCGGGCGTGAAATTGCGACTTCATATCCCATCGGTTGAAACAGCCCTTCCAATTGCTTATCAGAGAGAGAAGAAGACACCGGGCCGAACTCAAGCGCCAGCGGGAATCGATGGCCGACCCATTCGCTGTATTCTTCTTTCGGCTGCCCATTCAATGCTGTACCAAGAGCTGAACGGATAAACGAACAGAAAATGCTGGAAACGGCAAATTCCCGGTCATTAATATAATGCGTGATGTCATAAGAGTTGGATTTGTTTTGAAGCATTTCGAGCAGATCCGGAGTGACAAAGATGGTTGCTTCAAGTTCCTCGTCGTTGAACTTGCTGTAAAACATCCGGACCAAGTGGCCTTTTTGATTTCTTTCATATATATTATTCGGGTTCTTTGCCAATAAATAAGAAACCATTTTGGCATTCTCTCCTGTAGCACGAATCGTCAATTGCATAGCGAACGCTCCTTCTATAAACCAATAGTCCTTTTTAATATTCCAAATATATCATAAGAACAGGGAATAAATTGATATTTTTCAAATCCATTCAATAAATTAATCGATTTCTTTACAGAGCGTTCCTCTAAAAAAGAGCAGGAAACAGTCTTATCCTGTCCCCCACTCCTTATCATTTACTTTACCATGCTGTTAATGAGGCCGCTGTTGTTCACAGCGGATGAAATTCTCATCTTTCACATCTTCTTTTGTCGGCGCTCTGACAAATTTAACGCTTTCTTTATCACAAGCACCGAATGCCAAAAAATTCTCTTGTGCCTCTTTTAACGACATCTCATTGGCTCCTCCTTTATCGGAAGGATTGTCATACTGATACCCATCGTCTTCCCAAAAGCAAATAGTACAAATCTCAAAAGTACCGGGCGGCTGTTGGGTTAAAATTTTATATCCGCAGCAAGGACATGTAAATTTCAAAAGTATCTTCCTTCCTGCTTAGTTATTTCTCGGCCTTGTCCAAAGCGCTTTTTCCATCACTCCAGGACGAATGGCATCTGGATAATTGCTTCGTGCCAATCGGAAGATTTCACTGACCATTTCTTCCAATACCTTGACGCTTTCCTGCGGATCTCCCAGCAAAACCGATGCAAAGCGTTCAGAACTGTTTTCCGGCAAAATGTTCATTTTCCCGAGTGCATGGTTCTGCCATTTAAAAGCTGGATGGTGGACATATTCCCCGTTCAGCGCAAACAGGATTCCCATCAGTTTGATTTCAACTGCCACAAAGGTTTGGTATAGCATGAGCCAGTCACGCCGGGCTACGAGTGCTTCGCGGTTCTGCCAGCGGCTGCCGAGCTCTGCATTTTCCTGAATCATTGCTTCAGCAAGGCCTTTCGGGTATTGCTCAATTTGTTGCTTTAGTTTTAAAATCGACTTTATCCCTTCAAGCGGCACACCGTCTTGCATAGTTGCGATCAGCACTTGCTTATCAAGGTCGGTGTCAAACTTAAGCGTGACATCTGCAATGTACCGTTGAACCGTACTCGACAGGAAGCTGCTGATTTCCAGCTTGATATTTTCAACGGTATAGGTTTCTGCCCATTCTTCGTCTTCATAGCGATGAAAGTCAAGCAGCTTGCCGGCGAGCCTGGCAATCGGCTCTTTCCTGTCCTTATCTGCCGGAGCTTCTTTCCAAAAAATAAACAGTTCGATGTCCGAAAATTCATCATGCAGTTCTCGCGCAACGGATCCGCCGAGCAAAACAGCATCGACTTTCGGATCCTCTATATAAATCGTGGCCGCTCGCTTCGCCAAATCCTTTAGCTCCATTTAGGTTTCTCCTTTGCTCGTTTAGCTCTTTCATAAATTAATAGGCTTTCGCCCAGATGACGAGCTGTTCCGCTCCTTCGCCGCAGCAGACGCAGGTTTCTGAGATGCGTTTCTGTTCGAACGGAATGCAGCGGGATGTCGCTTGTGTTTCTTCTTTTATGCGGTCCTCGCATGCTTGTTTCCCACACCACATTGCTTCAATAAACCCGCCTTCTTTCGCCAGTGTTCCCTTAAACTGGTCCATCGATTCCACAGCATGGGTTTTATTGATCCGGTGCTTCAGGGCTTTGTCATACAGATTTTTTTGGATATTTTCCAGCAGCTGTTCGAGTTCCGTCTCCAGATTCTGTTGCTCAACCGTCAATTTCTCGCCTGTGTCTCTTCTGACTAACACCACTTTGTTTTCTTCAATGTCCCGTGGGCCAATTTCCAGGCGAACCGGGATGCCTTTCATTTCCGATTCGTTGAACTTCCAGCCTGGCTTTTTATCACTGGCGTCGATGCCAACCCGGAATTTCGATTTCAACGCCTGCTGCAGTTCATACGCTGCATCCAGGACGCCTTCTTTATGCTGGGCAATCGGCACAACCAGCACTTGAGTCGGCGCGACAGCTGGAGGCAAAACCAGCCCTTTGTCATCGCCGTGCACCATGATCATGGCGCCGATAATGCGGGTAGTGAATCCCCACGAGGTCTGGTGGACCGTCTGCAGTTTGTCTTCCCGGTCCAAAAATTCAATGCCGAAGGCTTTCGCGAAACCGGTGCCTAAATTATGCGAAGTTCCGGATTGCAGCGCTTTGCCGTCGTGCATCAAACTTTCAATCGTGTACGTGTATTTCGCGCCGGCGAATTTTTCTTTTTCCGTTTTCTGTCCTTTGACGACTGGAATAGCCAGCACCCGTTCGCAAATATCCGCATAGACTTCCAGCATTTTTACGGTTTCTTCGTGGGCATCCCCTTCGGTTTCATGGCATGTATGGCCTTCCTGCCATAAAAATTCAAGCGTCCGCAAAAACGGCCGGGTGGTTTTTTCCCAACGGACGACGTTCGCCCACTGGTTGTAAAGCTTCGGCAAGTCGCGGTATGAATGGATGATGTTTTTGTAATGCTCGGCAAACAGCACTTCTGAAGTCGGACGGATGCATAAGCGTTCCGCCAATTCTTCATCTCCGCCGTGCGTTACCCATGCCACTTCAGGCGCAAAGCCTTCAATATGGTCTTTTTCTTTTTGCAGCAGGCTTTCCGGTATCAAAAGCGGCATATACACATTTTCATGTCCGGTTGCTTTGATTTCCGCATCCAAAGCATTTTTGATATTTTCCCAGATGGCATAGCCGTATGGACGAATGATCATTGAACCGCGCACGCTTGAATAATCGACCAGTTCCGCTTTCAATACCACGTCTGTATACCACTGCGCAAAATCTTCATCCATATTCGTAATTTGTTCCACTAGGTTCTTTGCCATATCCATTCTCCTTTTCGATTTATTAACTGAAAAGCTTTTTTAGTAAGTAGAAAAGCTCTTCGCTTTTTCCATATATCTGAAAAAATCTTCTTTATAAAATACGTTTAATATACAGGCCTGTTTTTCTTTTGATTCCAGGGCTTTGTGTTCTTTAGGAAATTCTGCTTCCACACTTAATCGGATAAAAGGAAGCTTTTCCTGTGCTTTTTGTGACCGGAGATTCACTTTTCTTGCACCGGCAAAAACATAATCCAACTCGAGCTGTTCAAACGCAATTTCCAAGATGGCTATTTTAGATGCCAAATTGTACCCCAGTCCCCAATACTCGTATCCAATCCATGTGCCCACATGGCAGATTTTTTTCTCCGGATCGATAAACATCAGTTCCGTCAATCCAACTAAATCGTTTTGTTCATTAACTATTACTTTGGAGACCGTTATACCTTCAAACTCTTCTTTTAGTACTCTTTTAATAAATAATTTCGTATCTTCTACTGTTCCATCCGGCAAACCCAGTGCATTCTTCACTGCTGGAAAGGAAGATAACTTAAAGATTTGTTCGCTATATTTTAAATCATGATTCACTAAACGGATTTTTTGCACCTTGTTCTCCTCCTCAGCCAGACTATAATGCATATGAACAGACGGAAATTTGTAAAACAAAAAAAGCCCTGCTCAAAATAAGGGACCCAGAAGGCGGTACCACCCTAATTTAAAGCAAAGCTTTACTCTCGAACATGATAACGGTATGGACCGCTGCATTTTTCAATGCAGAATATGAAAGGCAGGTTCGATAGCTTTCTTTGGGTTCCTCTCACCAACCGGGACCCTCTCTGAAAAAGAAACGTCTATTTACTAATCCTTAAAATGTCTGATTTCGTTATTTATATTTTTATCAGCTTAATTGAAATAGAATATTTAGTCAATAAGATTTAGTATGGGATTAAGAGATATTTTTGTTTCAAGAAAGGAAAGGGGAAAAACGATGAAAGCGATACTTTTTGATTTTGACGGCACGTTAGCCAATACGCTGCCCGTATGCGATGTGGCTTTCCAGCATGTCTTCAAGGAATTTGACGGACGTGAACTTTCTTCGGCTGAAGTCCGCGCGATGTTTGGCCCATCCGAAACGGGCATTATCCGCAAAAACCTCAATCATCCTGATAAAGATGAAGCGATTGAACAATATTACGCCAAGTACTTGGAGCGCCATGACGAACTGGTGGAGCCCAATCAAGAAATTCACGATTTGCTGCTCCAATTGAAAGAAAGCGGGATGAAATTGGGAATTGTCACCGGCAAAGCGAGACGGAGCCTCGACATCTCCCTCGAAGCGCTGGGCTGGGAAGGATTGTTTGACGCCATCATTACGGGAGACGATGTGGCACGGCCGAAACCGGATCCAGAAGGCGTGCTGAAAACTTTGGCTCAATTAAGGATTACAAAAAATGAAGCAGTTTTCATTGGCGACAGCGATGCGGATATACTGGCGGGCATTGAAGCAGGCGTCCTGACAATCGGCGTCCAGTGGCTGCCGGACTTTCAGACTTTGGAGTTTGCCGCTGTGCCTGATTTTCATTTCAAAACGGTCAATGATTTCAAGGGTGCGTTAGAAAGGGGATTTGCATGAGTACAAAATGGCTCGATTGGGCACAAAGAATTCAATCGCTGTCCCAGGCTGGACTGGCTTATTCCAAAAACGTCTATGACTTGGAGCGCTTTGAAGAATTGCGGGACATCAGTGTAGAAATTTTAAAAGAGCATACGGAAATGGAAATGGAAAAAATCAAAGATTTGTTCGCAACCGACACCGGCTACCAGACGCCGAAACTGGATATCCGCGGAGCCGTTTTCAAAGACGGAAAAATTCTGATGGTGCATGAAAAAATCGATGACTGCTGGTCATTGCCTGGCGGATTTTGCGACATTGGCCTTTCCCCTGCAGAAAATATCGTAAAGGAAATCAAGGAAGAATCGGGGTTTGACGTAGCGCCGGTGAAACTTTTAGCCGTTCTGGATATGAAAAAACATCCGCATCCGCCCCATGCTTTCCATTATTATAAAATCTTTATCCAGTGCGAAATTGTCGGCGGAAATGCCGCAAACGGTGTGGAAACCCAAGGTGTGGAGTTTTTTGAAGAAGCCAAGCTGCCGCCATTGTCCATTAACCGGAACACCGAATCGCAAATTCAATTGCTGTTCAATTTCTTTAGAGACCCGCATAAAGAAGCGATATTTGATTAATCACCTCTGCCGGTAAAAGGAAAAGCATCCGCTTCTCCTTCTGCCGGTATTTTCACTTACCGCTTTCGTGCAATAAATTTCCCATTATGAGTGTATGATGGAATTTTCCGTCTGAAAGGAATTTGTCGTTTTTTAATATCCCTTCCGTTTCAAATCCCATCTTTTCATATAGCGCCACTGCTTTTTGATTTTCTTCCAGGACATACAAAACGATTTTTTTAATGCCGTTTGATTTGGCCCATCCGATCGATTCGTTCAATAAGTTTCTTCCGATGCTGTGCCCCCAATATTCCTTCAACACCCCAACGCCAAACTCCACTTTATGCATAGAGCGCTTTAGATGGCTGCCCTCACATCTAGAAAAACCCAGAATCCGGCCTTGGCTTTCAGCGACTAAAAACAAATTCCTTGGATGATTCGCATCTTCTTCGATCAACCGTTCAAATCCTGCTATGTCGATAAACCCTTCCCCTTTTTCCCGGTCCATGTTCTCTGTTTCTCCATCGATTTGCAGCCGAACTTCTGACAGTTGCGCCGCATCCCCCACTTGGGCGGGCCGGATTGTATACCCCATATCCTTTACGTGGAATTTCTGTTCGTTAAATACCATCATCCCCTTCCTCTTCTCAATAAAAAATAACCATCCTCCATTCCTTTTTAGGAATGGCCAAGATGGTTATTCGACTGCTTAATATTTATTGCCCTTATCCCCGTGCCGTTCCAATAATTCCTCAAACGACAGGTTCTTTTCGCGCTGCTGGCGCTCGAACACTCGTTGAGCTTCCCGTTCTTCTTCGCGCTGCTGCTCTTCTTTCAGCAATTCTTTTTTGGTGGCTTGCAGCTTTGCCAGAATGTCTTCCGGCAAATGGCTGCTTGCTTCTTCTTTTTTCTTTGGTGCATTTTGCTTTGCTGCTTTTTTCTTAGCCATGCTTGTTCTCTCCTTAAGGGCGTTTTACGATGGTCGCTACGCCTTGGCCGCCGCCGATGCACAATGTCGCAAGGCCGGTCTTCGCATCACGCTTCTGCATTTCATGGAGAAGCGACACAAAGACGCGGGCTCCGCTTGCGCCGATTGGATGACCGAGGGCAATCGCGCCGCCGTTGACATTCAGGATGTCGTGGTTGAATTTCAATTCCCGGTCAACTGCAATCGACTGTGCAGCAAATGCTTCGTTTGCTTCGATCAATTCGATGTCTTCGAGCGACAAGTCTGCTTTATTCAAGGCATTTTTCACTGCCTGGACAGGTCCGATTCCCATAACCGATGGATCGACTCCTGCATTGCCATTCGCAACAATCGTCGCAAGCGGCGTAAGCCCGAGTTCATCCGCTTTCGCTTTTGACATCACGACGACAGCTGCAGCACCGTCATTGATGCCGGAAGCATTTCCAGCTGTAACGCTGCCCTCTTTTTTAAATGCCGGACGCAATTTCCCCAACTTTTCAGCAGTGGAATCGCGTTTTACGTATTCATCTGTTTTAAAGATTACCGGCTCGCCTTTGCGCTGCGGAATTTCGACCGGCACGATTTCATCATCAAATTTCCCTGCGTCGATAGCCGCTGCCGCACGAGCCTGCGAACGGGCTGAAAACTCATCTTGTTCTTCACGCGTTATTTCATAGCGGTCGCATAAGTTTTCCGCTGTAATTCCCATATGGTAATCGTTGAACGCACAAGTCAAGCCGTCAACGAGCATGCTGTCGACTACCTTTTGATCGCCCATGCGGAAGCCGCTGCGTGCATTTTCGAGCAAATACGGTGCCTGGCTCATGTTTTCCATTCCGCCGGCAACCACGATTTCCGCATCCCCTGCATAAATCGCCTGATACGCCAAGTGAACCGCTTTCAGCCCTGAACCGCAGACTTTATTAATCGACATGGCTGGCACTGTGTCTGGAAGACCCGCTTGAATGGATGCTTGGCGTGCCGGGTTTTGGCCGAGGCCTGCCTGCAGCACATTGCCCATGATCACTTCCGATACTTGCTCCGGTGCTATTCCCGCTTTTTCAACGGCTTCTTTGATGACAATCGCCCCTAATTTGGTAGCGGGTACGTCTTTTAACGCTCCCTGGAACGATCCGATTGCTGTCCGAACGGCACTGACGATAACGATTTCTTGTGACACTTTGTTTTCCCCCTTGTTTGGTTGTTTACCGGTTGCTCTTTTCTCCCTCTACTGGCTAAAATGGTAGCAGGAGGGATACTATGTTCATTTTACCAAATAGTGCAACGATTATCGAGGTCGGACCAAGAGACGGACTTCAAAATGAAGCGAAAGTGGTTTCAACGGAACACAAATTGCAATTTATCGAGAGCTTGCAGCAAGCAGGTGTCCAGGAAATGGAGCTGACGTCTTTTGTATCGCCGAAATGGGTTCCCCAAATGGCTGACGCCAAGGACATCATGGCCCATGCGGAAAAAACCGGACGTCAATTTGTCTTGACGCCGAATGAGAAAGGCATCAATGCGGCACTCGAATCCGGAGCCCGGGCTGTTGCGGTATTCGTCGGGGTGTCGAATACGTTCAACAAAAAAAATATTAATAAAACAACAAATGAAAGTATGGAAGCGCTTAAACCGCTTATCCTTCAATTAAAACAAGACGGCGTCTTTGTCCGGGCTTGCATATCTACAGCGTTCCACTGCCCTTTTGAAGGGCCGATTAAACCGGAAGACACACAGGCGCTCTGCCGGCAGTTTGTCGACTGGGGCGTGGACGAATTAAGCGTTGCCGATACAATCGGCATGGCGACGCCGAAAGAAAGCTATGAACTTTTCTCGCAATTAAAAGAAGCGTTTCCGGATGTGTTGATGACTGCCCACTTCCACGATACACGAAAAATGGCGCTGGCCAATATTTTTGCAGCGCTTCAAGCAGGCGTTGACCGGTTTGATTCGTCTGCCGGCGGACTTGGCGGCTGCCCGTTTGCACCCGGCGCAACAGGAAACGTCGCAACCGAAGATGTGGTCAATATGCTGCACCGGATGGGCATTGAAACGGGCATCGACCTCGACCGTTTGTGCGAGGCTGTCCAAAAAATTGAACCTTATGTATCGAATCCAGTTGATACCGGCATGTATCGGCTTTATAAAAATCGGGCCTAAGAGGAGCAACGGGATATGAACAAACGTTTTTGGCAAGTTTCAGCCATTGTATCAAGCGGGCTTGCTGTCGCTGTCGCAGGAGTCGGCATTGCCGCCAGCAACCGCTTGATGTACGTGAAGAAAAAAGACGAAAGCCTCATTTTAGAGCGGGAAACTTCTGCTAAACGCTACGACGAGGTCTGGTATGCCAAGGTTAAAAAAAGCGAACGATGGATCGAGTCGGAAAACGGCTATCCGATCAAAGCGATTTTTCTAGAGCCGCACAACACGAATCGTTATGTCATCATCTGCCACGGCGTTACCGAAACGAAAGTGAACTCGTTTAAATATGCCCGTATGTTCGAACGGCTCGGCTTCAATTCCGTCGTATACGACCATCGCCGCCACGGCGACACCGGCGGCAAAACCACCAGCTTTGGCCATTACGAAAAACTGGATTTAAAAGCAGTCGTTGAAGCGCTGAAACTGCACGCCGGCCCAGACTTGGTATTCGGCATACACGGCGAATCGATGGGAGCGGCAACAACGCTCCTCTATGCCGGCATGGAAGACAACGCGGCTTTTTACATCGCTGACTGCGCCTATTCCGATATTTCCAAGCAAATCCTGCATGTCATGAAAACGACGACGCCGCTGCGCACTTCACTTGCCTTGAAACTTGCGGCCGTGTTCATGAAACTGCGGGACGGATACTCAATCAGCACAGTGTCGCCGATTGATGCAGTCCCGAACATCGAAAAACCGGTACTGTTCATCCATAGCATAAATGATGATTTCGTTTTGCCGGAAATGTCGCAGGAAATGTATGAGCTGAAGAATGGACCTAAAGCACTCAAAGTGTTCGATGAAGGGGCCCACGCCCAGTCGTTCAACAAGAATCCGGAAGAATACGAAGAAACTGTCGCAGAATTTTTAATGGAACATGGGTTATTGTCACCCGAAACGCAAAAAAGCACTCATTGAGAGTGCTTTTTTTCATACCTTTTTATTTCTTTTTATTCAGCACCAGCTTCAATCCAGCTTCGGCTTCTGCGCCAATGAAAAATTCCACCACCGGACCGGTTCTGGCAACTCCTTTTACATGCAGTTCGATCGTATCCAGGCTGTAATCAGACAATCCCTTCACCATCTCATTGATTTGGTCCATCGACACCGGCAGCACTTTCCCAGCTCCTGCCGTATTGAAACTTTCCTTTTCTTTGCCGACCTCTTTTTCAACCACCGGCATGTAAAAGACGAACTCTTCTTGTTCAGGCATATTGTTCCCTCCCATTTCTGAAGTTCTTTCAGTCTCCTTTTACCTGTTTGATGCGCCATTGAAACGTTAGGAGACATTCGATCCGCTATTTGCCTTTGAGAACTCTATTTTGGCCATGAAAAAAAGCACTCGCTTGAGTGCTTTTTATTTTTTAGCTGGTTTTCCAGGTTTAGTTGATGCTTTATTCATTTGAGCCATCATTTGGTTGATTTTTTTCTGAGACGGTTTTTGTCCCATTTGCATCATCATGATTCGCAGCATTTCTTCATTGATTGGTGGATTGTCTTGCAAATATTTCATCATGTATCGGCGAGCGATATAGAATCCAAGTGCAACACCTGCGAGTAAAGCCACGATTACGATTAAGATCCAAATCCATGTATCCATTCTTGTTACCTCCTTCGTGTTGCGTAAATAAGTAGTGCACCACAATGGATTATACTATAAATCCGTTCTTGTGACTATAAGATGAAAATAATAAAAGCGGAAGCAAACTTCCGCTTCCGCTTTTCTGTCATATTATTGTTCGTTGATCAAATTCTTGACTTTGCTCACTACGTTTTCTGGAGTAAAGCCGAATTCTTTCATGATGCGCTCGCCCGGTGCACTTGCACCAAAGCGGTCGATGGAAAGAATGTCGCCTTCGTCGCCTGTGTAGCGTTCCCAGCCAAATGAAGATCCCATTTCGATTGCCAAACGTTTTTTCACTGTTTTTGGAATAACTGACTGTTTGTATTCTTTGTCCTGTTTCTCGAAACGGTCCCAAGACGGCATCGATACAACAGAAACCGAAATTCCTTCTTCAGCCAATTGCTTTTGTGCCGCTACAGCAAGGCTGACTTCAGATCCGGTCGCAAGAAGCAATGCTTGCGGATTTTCTGCAGGAGAAACCACATAAGCACCTTTTTCCACGCCGCTTTCGGAAAGTTCGCCTGAATGCTCAAGCACCGGCAAGTCCTGGCGGGAAAGAACAAGCAAAGTCGGAGTTGTTTTTGCCGTCAATGCCAACTTCCAAGCTGCTTTTGTTTCGTTCGCATCTGCTGGACGAACAACGCTCAAATTCGGCATTGCGCGAAGTGACGCAAGATGTTCAACCGGCTCGTGAGTCGGTCCATCTTCTCCGACCGCTACGCTGTCATGAGTGAAGACAAACGTTACTGGAAGGCCCATCAGTGCTGCCAAACGGATAGCCGGGCGTACGTAGTCGCTGAACACGAAGAACGTGCCGCCAAATACGTGAAGGCCGCCGTGAAGCGCCATTCCGTTCAACGCAGTACCCATCGCAAATTCACGCACACCAAACCAGATATTGCGTCCGGCTGGGTTTTCAGCGTCAAAGTCGCCTCCGCCCTTGATGTTGGTTTTGTTTGATCCGGCAAGGTCCGCACTGCCTCCGAAGAACGATGGCACCGCTTTGGCAATGGCATTCACCATATCGCCTGAAGACGCACGCGTCGCTTGCTTTTTGCCAACTTCATAAGTCGGGAATTCCGCATCGAAGTTTTCAGGAAGTTCGCCTTTGATCGCTTTTTGAAGTTGAGCCGCAAGTTCCGGATGCTCGGATTCGTACTGTTTGTAAAGCTCGTTCCAAGCTGCCTCCGCTTTGCCGCCAAGCTCATCAGTTGCTTGTTTGAATGTTTCATAGACTTCTTCAGGAACGTGGAAGTCCTGGTCGAATGTCCACTTGTAGTATTCTTTAGCCAGTTTCATTTCGTCTTCGCCAAGTGGTGCACCGTGCGCATCCGCTTTACCGGATTTGTTTGGAGCTCCGTAGCCGATTACGGTTTTCACTTCAATGATTGTCGGTTTGTCGGATGACTGTTTAGCCTGAGCAATTTTTTCAGACAAATCGTCCAATTCATTGCCGTCGTTAACACGCAAGTAGTTCCAGCCGTAAGACTCGAAACGTTTTTGAATGTCTTCCGAGAAACTCATGCTCAAGTCGCCATCAAGCGAAATGTCGTTGCTGTCATAAAGGACAACCAATTTGTTTAATTTCAAGTGGCCGGCAAGTGAGATCGCTTCACCAGCAACACCTTCCATCAAATCCCCGTCTCCGCATAAAGCGAATGTGTGGTGGTCAACGATGTCCAGGTTTTCTTTGTTGTATGTAGCTGCTAAATGGCGTTCTGCCATCGCCATACCGACTGCCATCCCAATCCCTTGTCCAAGCGGGCCAGTAGTGGCTTCTACACCTTTCGTGTGGTGGTATTCAGGATGTCCAGGTGTTTTGGAATCCCATTGGCGGAAGTTTTTGATTTCGTCCAATGACAAGCCATATCCGCTCAAGTGAAGCAAGCTGTATAGAAGCATGGAACCGTGTCCCGCTGAAAGCACAAAACGGTCGCGGTTAAACCAGTCCGGATTGCTCGGGTTATGGTGCATGTGTTTCGTCCATAAAGTATAAGCCATAGGAGCAGCGCCCATTGGCAATCCAGGGTGGCCTGAATTAGCTTTTTCGATAGCATCTATGGAAAGTGTGCGAATCGTAGTCACTGCAAGTTGATCTGCATGGTTTGACATAAAAAAACATCCTCTCTAATACAAAATTTCATCCCTTTCTAGTGTAGTCAACAATAGAAAAGAATACAACTAGAAAAGCGTAAACGGCCATTTTAGCCCCGACAAGCGCTGGAAGCCTTAACGGAAATGGCGCTTTTAGCCATTGCAGGAAAGGCTGAAGCGACTCGAGGGGCTGGACGTTGAAGCCTGGACATAAAAAAAGAATAAGTATTAATTTAAATACTTATTCTCGCGGATATTTTTAATTTTGTCAGGCGTTACATCGTCGCCGTTCGGATCGATCACTTTTACGTTTTCAATTGTTCCGCGCATCGTTTTGCGGAAAACCTGCAAATATTCTTCCCGCAAGGAAGATTGCTCTTTTGCTTCTTCAACGGACAAGCCAGCAGTTTTCGATTTACGCGATAATTCGTTAATTCGTTTTAATTTGTCTGGAGATAACATCAAATACCACCTTTCTTCTTTCATATCGTACAAAAGAAGAGGCGTTTCTGCAATATATTAGCCCTGTTTCATCTGTTCAAATTCTTTATAGCGGCGATGGACGGTCGCTTTGCTGGCCTTGTAGCCAAACCCTTGCAAGGTGACCGCAATCTCATGGAACGTCAGTCCGTTTTCTTTCAGGCTGACAATTTGGTCAATCGGCAAATCAAGGCGCTCCCGCCCTTCCGGATTGCCTTTGCCTTTTAAGTTTTTTTCAGGCTTATAGCCGTTTTCGACTGCGCGTTTCATGCCGCGCTTGATTTTGGCATTATGTATTTTCCGTTGATATTCTTCTACAATTGCTAAAATTTCCAAGACCATATCGTCCATATCGTTTAACGCAATCGGTCCCCGGTCGGACAGAGTATACACTTCGACTCCGTATTTTTTCATGACATGCAAAAGGGCAATGCGGGCATGGCCTCGCCCAAGACGGGTTTCGTCCTGGACAAAGACCGCATCGATTTTTTCAGTCTTGATGCAATTCAGCATTTCAAGCAGACCTTCCCGATCCATTTCGTAGCCGCTATGCTGATCAGAAAAAATCTGGTCAACGATATACGATTGTTCAAATGCAAATTTCAGCAGTTCTTCTTCTTGTCTTTCGAGCGAAGTTTCTTGAGTGTCTTTCGTGGTACTGACACGGCAATAAATTAACGCAGTCTTTTTCATTCTGCGTCACCTGCCAGTTTGATGGTTTCATCTGGGGCGTATTTTAGTCGATCACTGGGAATCTTTATCGATTGACCGGCGACGATTTTCGAAGTAGTTAAACCGTTTTCCTTCATAATTTCGTCAATCCACTGCTGATGGGGAGTTTCTCCGCTGAAAGATTCCGCAAGTGTCCATAAAGTATCGCCTTCTTCAATTTGCACATGGCTCATTTGAGCTTCTTCGTTATTGTGGTTTACCACAGTAAATAGTGAGAATATAAGTATCAATGTAAATAATGCTGTAAAATAAGAATTTTTTTGGATAATTGTCATATGAACCGCCTCCTAGGAATGTGTGTTCGGAATATATGTTCTTATGTTAATGCGAACAGGTGTTTTTGTCAACAAATAAATTCGAACCTATGTTTGCATTTCATAGCCCAAGTTGATATACTATGGGTAGAAAAACATAACTGAACAACTAAAAAGAGGTGAAACTGTTGAAAAAAGTATCGAAACGCCAAGAAGATATTTTGACTTTCATAAAAGATGAAGTTCGGGCAAAAGGCTATCCGCCTTCCGTACGTGAAATTGGAGAAGCAGTTGGCTTGGCATCAAGTTCGACTGTCCATGGCCATTTGGCAAGATTGGAAAGCAAAGGCTTAATCCGGCGCGACCCGACAAAACCGAGAGCAATTGAAATTATCAGCACAGACGATGCGTTAATTGAAAAAAACCCTGTATTGCATGTGCCTTTGATTGGTAAAGTTACTGCAGGTGTACCAATTACGGCAATTGAGAATGTCGAAGAATACTTCCCGCTGCCTCAGAGCTACGGTACGGAAGAAGACCATATTTTCATGCTTGAAATCATGGGTGAAAGTATGATCGAAGCAGGTATCCTGAACGGAGATTATGTTGTCGTCCGGCAGCAGCAATCCGCAAACAACGGAGACATCGTTGTCGCAATGACAGCTGATGACGAAGCAACCGTCAAACGCTTTTTCCGCGAAGAGGGCTACTTCCGTTTGCAGCCTGAAAACTCATCGATGGATCCAATTATCGTAGACCAGGTTTCCATTCTGGGCAAAGTGGTCGGCGTTTACCGCCAAATCCACTAAAACAGACGGTTTTTTCCTAAGCCGCATAAAAGAGCATAATGAACCATACGAAAAAACGCTGAGAAGCCATTCTCAGCGTTTTTTGTATCTTAGAATGTCCGGACTATTTATTTTTCACACAAAAATACAAGCATGACCGGAATACGCCGGCGCCGCTGATACTCTTCTTCGCTGTTGAATAATCGGCGATCCGGTTCCCCTTCACGCAAGGCGGTTATTTTGAAGCCGGCTTTTGCTAACGCCGTAAAATACGCTTCAATCGTCCGGTGGTGCTTGACGACAATTTTATCAATCCACGGTTCTTTTCGTTCACCTTGGATAAAATAGTCATCGACCAGCCAGTTTTCCCTTCTTTCTCCCGAAAGCTTGCTGGCAAAGGATGAAGTCGTCAAAGGATGCTGCACACTGAACAAGAACTGTCCTTGCTCCTTTAAGCTGCGGTGCACTTTGGCAAACAGTGTTTGGATATCTTCCACATAGTGAATCGCAAAACGGGATGTCACTAAATCAAACTGTTTTTCGGGGAATGGGTATTCTTCCATTGTCCCTTGAAAAAGAGTTCCAGGGGTCTCTCTTAAAGCTTCTTCGGCTAATAAAGCCATAGCTTCAGATCCTTCAACGCCTTCATAAGAAGCTGCTCCTGCGGCGAGAAGCTCTCGGCCAAAATCCGCATTACCACACCCTAAATCCAAGATGTGTTTCCCCATCGCCTCTCCCAGCAGTTCATAAATGATCGGCTTTTCAATTGCATTGTTTGGACTTTCTTGCCGTCCTCTGCGTTTTAAATAATTCGATAAAAAATCAGTTTGATCATAAACACTGGAGCCTTTAAATTCCATTGCAGCGATTCCCCCTTAGTTTTTCATCCCTTTTTGGCTATAAAAAAAGCATACGCTGCGAGAGCGATGCTTGTTTTATCAAGATTCATTGACTACGATATATTTTACAAGATTAATCGTGATCCGGTATATTTTATTGCTTGCTTCATCCACTACATCATATGTACCGTTCGAAGGGATTTTGGCTAAAGCGGATTCTTTGTCTACAGCTTGTACAGAAAGAACAATTGTATTGCCTTGGTCGAAATAAAATTCCACTTGAAATGTTTTCATTCAATGACCTCCTCTGTTATCGCTTTGAGACTCTTTCTTAAGTGTAACACACCTACCGATTATTGCTGATTATATATTTCTTTATAAGCAATAACTTTCAGGGCCAGCATTTCTTCTTCGGTCAGTTTCCCTTCCAATTTCTGCACGGCTTCCTGTGGGGTCATGGTGCCGTTCTGCACTCCAGTGCGGATAGTATTCAGTTCAGACATGCCGACTTTTTTTACCAATACCCGGGTCGCCTGTCCTGTCGTATTGAATGGCAAAGAACTCTCATCTGCAGCTTTTGCCTCTTCGATATAACCCGAGAGTTCCGGATCATTTTCTACATAGTTCTTAACTTCGTCCAGTTTCCCGCTGCTTTCCATTTGCTCAGTTGCATCATTTACGATTTTTTCCGAAGCCATATTTGTTCCGAAGTAATAAACAGCAACGGCGCCCAAAGAAAACACAACGAGCAGTACAATTAAGACTTTCAATAGTTTCATCTAGGAATCCTCCAATTTGTCTTTGCTATTAAGACGCTGATCCATTCAAAAAGTTACAGTCTCTTAAATCGACAATACCCTGAACCTGGACTCTTTTCTAGAAAAGGATCCAGTTTCAGGGTGTTGGGGGTCAATGCTCACTTAGTTTTCATTCTTCAGTTTCCGCTGCTCAGCTATCCACCAATCAATATGGTTTGAATCAAAAAAGATCATGTCTCCATATGCCTGGCTATGCGGAATCTTTCGTTGGGCCATAAAGTGCTGCACCCGCTCTTCGGTCATTGGGTAACCCACTGTTTCCAAGTATTCCAGAAGGCTTTTTATCCCTTGTATCTTTTTCATTTAATCACCCCCACAAAATCCTCCTGGCAAATATGCCATAGAAAATTCAGTACGAGTTATTAACTTATTAAAAGGGTACTTTTATTGATACCCGGTTTAGCGCTATTTTAACCCCCTCTTCTCGAAGTGGTCACCGGTTCCGTGTAATTCTTGATTTTCACTAATTTAATATCGGTTTTGTTGAAAATATTCAATTCGCCAAAGACGTCTTCAAACTGGACGATGTTTTCAGAAAGAGCCATTGCAGCCACGTTTTCTCTTGACTCTGCTTCTACCGTTCTTTCGACAGTAAGCCCTTTTTCCAAAAAATACTGGATTACAAACTTCTTCACGGTCTCACCTCCTCTTTAAACTTTCTTCAACCGTCCGCTTGAATCCTTTAAAAATAACGAATTTCAGCGATTTTCTTTATGTCCTATGATAGATGTCCGCTTTTAGTCGCACATTAAGACCGCCAGCAACTTTCTGCCGGCGGTCCCTTTTTGAAAATATTCTATATTAATTGCCTAGGTTTTTGATTTGTTCAATGATGCCGGTGATTTCCTGAAGGGATTGGAAAGCCTGGTTGTTTTTCAGCACTTCTGCATTAAGTTTGCCGCCCTCTATATTATTCAAATACAAGTCGATGCCTTCCATTGCGCGGTTGTTCTGGTTTACCACTTGCTGATGGAGATCTGTCCCGATTTCAGGTGCCTCCAGCTCGTTGAATTCTTCGATATTCGCTTTCATTTCCTCCAGCTTTGTTTCCAGTTCTTGGGCAGCCTGTTCGTCACTGACGGCTCTTTTCGCCAGGTCCGGGACTTCCTTGCCAAAAGCAGTGGCCTCGTTTGCGTATTCGGAAGCTTCCGTGGCGTAATTTAATGTATTGTTGACCCCTTCAAGCGCTGAACAGCCGCTGAGCAACATGCCGCTTGCTAAAAGAAATGCTATATATGTCTTTTTCATGTTGTGCCTCCTGCGCGTACTTACTTATTGGCATCAGTATAACACGGCGTAATAAGACTTTCTCTATTGACAAGCTTTAAAACCCAACAAATGAATAGGACTACTCCACGAATAAAGCTTCGATCAGCTCATCTGTATTTTGGTAAGCCGTACGGTCATCATGCCGAATAAACACTTCATCTTGCCCATCTGAAAAGGATATATCAGTCATCGTGCCCGGTAGAGTATTTTTATCAATGAAATTAAAGATGATTTCTAAATCGTTTCTTAAATGAGGATTGCTTTGCACTAATCCATCTTTTGCGTATTCGAGACAAATATGCAAGGATGAACATACTCCATTCTCTTCAACAAAATCACAAAAAATCCATTTTTCAAATCCCTCTAACTGAAACTGAAAGCGCTCATTCTCAATTTTCCTTACATCATTTTTCCAAGCTGTTTGGATCTCGTATGCCGCAAGTTCTGGATGTTGCTGCTTCAGCATGATGAAAAAATCCTCTTTTGTATCATTTTTGTTGAGATTTGTTAACTCCATAACAAAATCTTGAATGGATTCATCGTCCTCTGATCCTCTTATATGGATATTATCAATCTTTGCCCCGCTGTTAATGATAATTACCGCAAGCTGATAAAACCGGTCCAAATCTTCATCTTTCAACGGCGGCGCTTTGATTTCCTCTTTTGGCATTAAGTTCAGCGCTTTGAAATTCTCAAAGACAAAAAGCGCTTGTTCTTCGCCGTTCTCTTTAGCCGGTTTAAAGCCTAATTTATCAATGGCCGACCATTCTTTATCTAGCTTATCGAGCTCTTGATTCGCTTTAACGGCCGAAACATAATTCTCCGATATAAGGGAATCGTCAGTTGTGCTGAAGACCATTGTAAACTTCTTGTTCTCCTCGCCTTTTGGCATGACGGTAAAGGTTGTTTCCCCAAGTTCTATAGCATTTGAGTACTTATCAACCACTGTGATTTCAACATTATAATGTTCTTTCATATAAGACTTAGCCACATCATCAGACACAGAATCACTGGCATAATAAAAGAAAGCTAAAAATGGATAAGCAATCCAACCAACAATTCCTAGTATAACCAGACAAACCAATCCTAAGGTTATAAA
Source organism: Planococcus chinensis (assembly GCF_020071995.1). Lineage (GTDB taxonomy): Bacteria > Bacillota > Bacilli > Bacillales_A > Planococcaceae > Planococcus > Planococcus chinensis_A. The sequence goes on from NZ_JABWTK010000008.1 coordinate 158,426, forward strand.
TATCTTTTTCTTCATAACCACCCTCCTTATATAAGTTTATCATGGTATATACTGGAATTCTTTGAGAAGAGAATGTTTCCCAAAGATATTTTGATAATATTACACTCATAAATTTTTATTCATATGGGAAAAGAATAAATGCATTAAAAGGGAAAAAACCGTACAGGCAAGACGCCTGTACGGTTTAAGGTCAAATATTAATACATCTTCAAGTATTGCTCGCGCTCCCATGGGTGTACGGCAATGCGGAACATGTCCCACTCGATTTCTTTCGCTTCAACAAAGTTGTTCAGGATGTGCTCGCCAAGAGCTTTTGTCATCACTTCGTCGCTTTGCAGTTCTTGAAGAGCTGCATACAATGTTGGCGGAAGGTCTTTGATGCCGACAGCTTCGCGCTCTTTTTTGTTCATTGCATAGATGTTGCGGTCAACTGGTTTTGGCGGCGTCATTTTCTTTTTGATGCCGTCAAGGCCAGCGCTTAACAGTACAGCCATTGCCAGGTAAGGGTTAGCTGCCGGGTCAACAGAACGTACTTCTACACGAGTTGACAAGCCGCGTGAAGCCGGGATGCGGATCAACGGGCTGCGGTTTTGTCCAGACCAAGCTACGTAGCAAGGCGCTTCGTATCCTGGAACCAGGCGCTTGTAAGAGTTGACGGTCGGGTTCGTTACCGCCGTAAATCCTTGTGCGTGCTCCATGATGCCGGCAAGGAATTGGTAAGCTGTTTCGCTTAGTTTCAATTCGCCGTCTTCATCCAAGAACGCATTTTCTTTTCCATTGAACAATGAAACGTTCATGTGCATTCCAGAACCGTTTACACCAAATAATGGCTTCGGCATGAATGTCGCGTGCAATCCGTGTTTGCGGGCAATGGTTTTAACAACCAATTTAAATGTTTGGATGTCATCGCAGGCTTTGACCGCATCTGCGTATTTGAAGTCGATTTCGTGTTGTCCTGGAGCCACTTCGTGGTGGGAAGCTTCAATTTCAAAGCCCATCTCTTCCAATTCCAATACGATATCGCGTCGGCAGTTTTCGCCAAGGTCCATCGGAGCCAAATCGAAGTATCCGCCGTTGTCATTCAACTCAAGAGAAGGTTCGCCGCTCGCGTCCAATTTGAACAGGAAGAATTCCGGTTCTGGTCCCAGGTTGAAATGAGTGAAGCCCAATTCTTCCATTTCTTTTAAAACGCGTTTCAAGTTATTGCGTGGATCTCCTTCGAATGGAGTTCCATCTGCACGGTAAATGTCACAGATTAATCGCGCCACTTTTCCTTTGCCCGTAATCCAAGGGAAGATAACCCAAGTATCCAAGTCAGGGAATAAATACATATCCGATTCTTCGATGCGCACAAATCCGTCGATGGAAGAACCGTCGAACATCATTTTGTTATCGAGTGCTTTGTCTAGTTGAGATGTTGGAATTTCCACGTTTTTGATTACTCCAAGAATGTCTGTAAACTGTAAACGGATGAAATTAACTTCTTCTTCTTTTACTAATCGTTTAATGTCTTCTTTTGAATATTTCCCCATGTTCTTTCCACTCTCCTATGTAAGTTTTTATAATTACCCATTTCCTTTGAAGAAACGGGATAAATCACCTTGTCTAAGACCGCCGCGCTCATACGATCTGGTTCCTTGCAATTCCTCGCGCAGAATTTTCCGCAGTTCGGCATCGCTTAAGTTTTTCGGTTCTGCCATTTCATTTTTTGGCTGGTTTCTCATATCAAAGATTTTCTTGATTCCTGCGATATTGAGTCCTTGATCCAAATGATCTTTGATCTCCAGAAGAGTGTCCACGTCATTTAATGAAAACATGCGCTTGTTTCCTTCTGTCCGGGCAGGGCTGATCAACTCGTGCTCTTCATAGTAACGGATTTGGCGCGCTGTGAGTTCCGTCAGCTGCATGACAATGCTGATAGGAAGAAGCGGCATCGTCCGGCGAACCCGATTCGTCATTATTTTCACCCTTTTCACTTATTACTACTCTTTCAGTATAAGATATGTTAGATAATCTGTCAACACGATGTTAGGTAATCTGACACAATAAAAGTCCCGCATAGTTAAATGCGGGACTAAGCTTACAGCAATCCGCTGTTTTTTAAGGTCTCCACTGAATTTAATACGGCAATTTTTACATGTTCATAAGTTAAGCCGCCTTGGATAAAAGCGGTATAAGGCGGACGAATCGGGCCATCTGCCGTCAGTTCGATGCTGGATCCCTGGACAAACGTCCCAGCAGCCATGATGACATCGTCTTCATAGCCCGGCATATAGGCCGGCTCCGGTTTGAACTGCGCGTTGACCGGCGAGCTCGCTTGGATGGTCTGGCAAAAAGCGATCATTTGCTCAGCTGTTTTGAACGACACAGATTGAATCAAGTCTGTCCGCTTGGCTGAATAATGAGGCGTGGTGTGCATACCGACCGATTCTAGCAAGGCTGATGTGAAAATAGCGCCTTTCAACGCTTGCGATACGATATGCGGAGCCATGAAAAATCCTTGATACATATCAGGAAGCGCATTTAAAGAAGCCCCAGCCTCTCCTCCTATACCCGGAGAAGTCATGCGGTAACCGCATTTTTCAACTAAATCTTTTTTTCCGGCAATATAGCCGCCGATTTTCGCCATGCCGCCGCCGGGATTTTTAATCAACGAACCGGCAATTAAATCTGCTCCTGCTTCAATCGGTTCGCGTTCTTCAACGAATTCACCGTAGCAATTGTCGACAAAAATGATGACATCGGATTTCAGCTCACGGATTCTTGTCACCATGGCTTCGATTTCATCTACCGTAAATGAAGGGCGTGTGTCATAGCCGCGCGAACGCTGGATGGCAATGACTTTCGTTTTTGCGTGGATCATGCCCTCGGCAGCAGCCCAGTCAATCCCGTCCGTCTCCGTCAATGGGACATGCTGGTAACTGATGCCGAAGTCTCTCAGCGATCCGGTATCTTGTTCCCCTCCGGAAACTATGGAATCGAGTGTATCGTAAGGCTTGCCGGTAATGTACAATAATTCGTCTCCCGGGCGCAAAACGCCGAACAAGGAAATCGTGATGGCGTGCGTGCCGGAAATGATCTGAGGGCGCACAAGCGCTGCTTCCGCCCGGAAAACATCAGCATACACCCGTTCCAATGTATCCCGGCCTTCGTCGTCATATCCGTAGCCGGTCGACGGATTAAAATGGTGGTCACTGACTTTCTGCCGGTGGAAGGCATCCAGTACTTTCTTTTGATTGAGGAAAGCAATATCGTCTGCTTTTCTTAGCTCGTTTTGTATGGTTTCTTCTATATCTCTGATCATCGTTTGCATCCAATTCTCCATTCTCGTGTACTTACTTATCTATTATGCAAGGAAACTTGAAAATGCGTCAAATTCTGCTACAATTCATAGAGTTGAAGAGATTGGGAGGATGCCAAAATGGCGTGGGAAGTATTGAGTGCTATCGGGACGATCGCTTTTGCGGTGTCCGGCGCTATTATCGCAATGGAAGAAGAATATGATATTTTCGGGGTGTACTTATTAGGGGTGGTGACGGCATTCGGAGGTGGAGCGATCCGGAATTTGCTGATCGGGGTTCCGGTGTCGGCGCTCTGGGAACAGGAAATGATGTTCCAGCTGGCGCTCGCATCGATTACATTGGCCTTTTTGTTTCCAAACCGGCTGCTTGGCCCGTGGAATCGCTGGGGGAATTTTTTCGATGCCATCGGCTTATCAGCTTTTGCCATCCAAGGTGCGCTTTACGCCGTGGATTTGAATATGCCGGTCTATGCCGTCGTCGTGGCAGCTGTCTTGACCGGTTCCGGCGGAGGCATGGTGCGGGATCTGCTGGCCGGCAGAAAACCATTGGTGCTAAGGGCGGAAATTTATGCCGTCTGGGCAGCCATTGCCGGAATTCTGATCAGTTTCGATATGATCCAGACCGATCTGATATTGTACGGACTGTTCATCTGCATTACAACTTTGCGCGTTCTGTCTTATCTCTATAAATGGAGACTGCCGACACGCAAAATCCACTCCGTATAGATAAATAAAAGAACGGCTCAGCTCTGAACTGCGCCCCATTTAATGGACAGTTTATAAAAAAGGTACCCTGCAGCTAAGCTGCGATCAGATGACTTCGGTATTGTGCCGGAGTCATCTTTTTTAGATTCCATTGCTTGCGCGTTCCGTTGTAATACTCCATGTACTCATCCATTAGCCCTTTCAATTCATCCAGGCTGGTTGCTTGTTTAAACTCGACATCATCTTTAAAGTGACCAAAAAACGATTCGATGGGAGCGTTGTCGAGGCAGTTGCCCCGTCGGGACATCGACTGGGTCAATCCCATTTCCTTCACGCGTTGTTGATATTCGGGATGGGTATAGTGGAAGCCTTGATCGGAATGGATCATCGCTTCCGGGTGAACAGTGCCATCCAATGCTTCCTTCAGTTTCTTCAACGTGCGGTACACAATTTCCATCGTGAGCGTCGTCATGACTTCATAGGCGACGATTTCCCGGGTGGCGACATCTTTCACGGCGGACAGATACGCCATTTGCCCCGAACGGTTGGGCAGATAGGTAATATCGGTGACGAATACCTTGCCGGGTTCCTCCTGTTCAAACGCGCGATTCAACAGGTTGGGGCAGACGGTGTGTTCCTGGGTGGCTTTGGCGATTTGCTTATAGGGATTCGCACGCCGGATTTTGGCAAATAGGTTGAATTTGCGCATGAGGCGCAGAATCTTCTTGTGGTTCATCGGCGTTAACAGGAGTTCAGTGAGCACCATGTAAAAGGTGCGGTACCCGATTTTCCCCCGATGCGCATCGTAGATGCTTTTGAGCAACCGGTAATCTTCGTAGTCTTGTTCTTCGCGGATGGCGTGCTGTTCCACGTTCTCCAGCCAAGCGTAATAGCCACTTCGGCTGACACCCGCTGTGCGGCAAAGGGTTCCCACCAGATTCTTCAGTTGGAATTTCCGGACCACGGCATTGATCGCTTCGAATTTTTCCGCCGGGGTCAGCTGCGTTTCTTCGCCTGCCTCTCGAGCGCCTCGAGCTTTTTTAGCAACTCATTTTCCGCTTCCAGGTACTTGATGCGCGCTTCCGTCTTCTCCAGCTTTTTCTCCGCTGAGAGCTCTTTTTCAGAAGGTCGGCCGGTACTGCCTTTTCCACGACGCTCTTCAAAGAAGCCATCTTCTCCATACGTCCGATACGTCGTCCGCCATCGGTTCAAGGAAGACGTCGCTTTTTTGGAGCCGATAACGGTCAAGTCAAACCCACTTTCACTAAAGATCTGGGCAGGGCCTTTGCCTGTCTGATATTCCTTCACTGCATGGATTTTGAATTCCGGCGTGTATTGAATCGCTCGATCCGATACGGAAGCGACGTTCGGATTCGCCTCCAAGACCCGTTGTTGGTGTTCGTTGAATATAATTTTACTCATATGATCTTCTCCCGTCCAAGTTCGCTAAATTTAGTATACCGGGGTCTGAAAACAGAAAAAACCCCCAATGGGGTCACTTTTTTAAAGTGTCTACCATTTGGGGTTCAGTTCACTCTTACGCTGGGCCGTTCTTTTATTTAGGCGATGGTTTCACCGCTCCAGTTCATCATGCCGCCTTCAACATTGACTGTTTCCACGCCGTTCGTTTCCAAAAAGTCGCACGCCATCGCACTGCGGCCCCCCGCTTTGCAAATGATATGAACGGGTGCAGAGGCATCCAGTTCTTCTATGCGTTCCGGCAATTCGCCAAGCGGAATGTGTTTCGCGCCCGGCACCATGCCGTATGCCACTTCTTCATATTCACGGACGTCGATCAATTGGATTTCCTGTCCGGCTTCTACAATTTCAAGCAAATCATCGGTTGTAATGGATTTCATCTGTTATTGCCTCCTGCTTTAAATGGCTTTCCTTTGAAAATGTTAACTGCCAAAAGCGGTGCTGTCAAATAAAGCGCCGCTTTATTCCACAGCTGTTCACCCCATATTTGTTCCAGAATAATAAAAAACCAGCTGGAAGCTTCTCCAGCTGGTTTACCAGTTATTCCTGGTGCTCAATCGGCACCGCTTTTGCAGGCGAGAAAGTGGAAATTGCATGTTTGTAGATCAATTGTTGCTTGCCGTCTGTTTCAACCAGCACCGTAAAATTATCATAGGATTTAATGGTCCCTTTTAATTGGAAACCATTTAATAAAAAGACTGTAACAAAAATATTATTTTTACGCAGCTGATTCAAATAAACGTCTTGAATGTTTACTGGCTTCATGAATATCCCCCTCATAACCTCTTATCTAGATTTTGGTGTTCTATAATTCCAATTCGACGCTGCCGATCTTTTTCCTGCATAAAGGATTCTATTTTCCGAATGTTTTTTCCCGGATTTTCCAATGCATCAATCCAGAAAATCGGCAGCTTGTTCCGGAAATACGTAAATTGGCGTTTGGCGTATTTCCGCGAGTTTTGCTTCAGTAAAACCACTGCCTGTTCCCAATCCATTTTACCATCCAAATAGTCATAGATTTCTTTATAGCCGATTGCGCGGATCGACTGCGCATCGCGGATTCCCCGTTCACGCAGCATTTGAACTTCTTGCAGCAATCCCTTATCAATCATGATGTCTACCCGTTGGTTGATCCGGTCATACAAAATATCCCGCGGCATATCAAGGCCGATGATCACTTCGTTGTACATCGGTGAAAGCGCCAAATTGCGTTCGCTTTTTCCATGGCCGCTTTTGATGATTTCAATTGCCCGGAGAACTCGCCGCGTGTTGTTCGGGTGGATGTCCGCTTCGGGATCCAGCTCCAGCAATTGCGCATGCATGTGAAGCGGTCCGTGCTCAGCCAGTTCCGCCCGCAAAGCAGCGCGCAAGCCTTCATCCGCCTGTTCTTCCGCAAAGCGGTAATCAAACAGCACCGCCTGTACATACAGGCCGGATCCCCCGACAATGATCGGCAATTTCCCGCGCAACTGGATTTCTTTGATTTTTTCACGCACCAGTTTTTGATATTCCGCAACCGAAAACGACTCGTCCGGATCTTTGATATCCAAAAGATGGTGTGGGATTCCACGCATTTCATGGGGCTCGATTTTCGCCGTACCAATCGACATCTCCCGGTAAACCTGCATGGAATCTCCGTTAATAATTTCACCGTCAAACCGTTCCGCTAGTTCCAGGCTTAGTGCGGTCTTGCCTGAAGCGGTTGGGCCGACAATGGCTAATACGTCAATCATTTGCCAACATCCATTCTAAAATTGTTTCGAAATGCTTTTCTTTATCGGTTTCATGCAGCAGTTCGTGCCTTGCATCTTCCGCGAGATAAACGGTAACGTCCGACAATCCCGCTTCTGCGTATTGTTTGGCAGCTTTGAAAATGCCTTCGCCGTTAGCGCCAACCGGATCATTCGAGCCGCTGATCAATAACATCGGCAAGTCCTTGCGGATTTTTCCTACTTCCGCGTTTTTATGGATTAAAGCGAGGCCGGTGAACAAGTCCACATAAAATTGGTTGGTCGATGGAAAACCGCACATCGGATCCGCTTCATACGCAGCCACTTCGTTTTGGTCACGGCTGAGCCATGCAAAAGGCGATTCCTCATCTTTAAAAGGCTTCATAAAGCTGCCGAATGTCATCTTCCCGAGAAGTGCGCTCGGCTGATCCTTGCCCTTAGCTTTCGCTGCTGCCAGAGCGGCTACAAGACCGGCTTTTCCGGCAGCACCTGGATTGCCGCCGCTTCCGGATAAAACGGCGCGGCTAATGTCTTGGCTGTGCAGTTGGATATAGCGCCGCGCTACAAAAGAGCCCATGCTATGGCCAAAGAGAATCAACGGCAAAGGACCAATCTGGTTTTGCACGACAGCGATCACTTCTTCGACATCCTTAACCACCCGGTCAAAACCTTTTTGTTCTCCGAAATAGCCTTGCACGCCGTTTCGCTCGGCGGTTTTTCCGTGTCCCCGCTGATCGTGCCCCGACACAGCGAATCCATGCGATGCAAGGAACTGCGCGAACTCTCCGTACCGCGCAATATGTTCTGCCATGCCGTGAACAATATGGACATGGCCCACCGGCGCTTCCGGTTCGTAGAGTTCATAGTAAATTTCATGGCCATCGGATGCTTCTAAAAAGGTCTTGGTAATTTTCAAGACTGCACCCCTTCTCTGAACCGGGTCGCATTGTCGATTTCCCGCTGCAATTCATCCCGGTACATTTGCTGCTGCTGCGGCGTGTAACCCAATATGCGGTTCATATAATGGTGTACGTCTTCTTTGTACTTTAAAACGTCTTCCATATGAAAATACAAATCCCCGGTTCTTCTGATGAAAAAATCGGCAGGCGTGAGCGCCATCTCTTCTTCGACCGCATACTCGATAACGGCCGCCAAGGTTTTCGGAATGTTTTCTGGAATTGCATCCGGAAGCTTGCTGTAATGCTTGAACACTTTTTTGGCGTTAGTGCCGAAAAACTGGGCAAACATCTGCCCTTCTTCAGGCGACAGCCCATACTTCTCGGCTTCCAAAGCGGTTTTATGGACAAAACGCGGATATTCCTTCGATCCGCCAAAATCCCCTCCGGATAACGGAAGGTTTTTGGTCGAACTTTTTCCGTACTTCTTGCCGGTTTGTTGCTTTAATCGCTTCGCCACCAAATCCGTGATCGTTTCAGCCATTTTCCTGTAGCCGGTCAGTTTGCCGCCCGCTATCGAAATCAAGCCTCTGTCCGATTCCCAGATTTCATCTTTCCGCGAGATTTCAGAAGGGTCTTTCCCTTCTTCATAAATCAGCGGCCGGAGCCCTGCCCACGTAGATTCGATGTCTTCGGGAACCAAACGGACAGAAGGAAACATTGAAGCCACTGCCCCAATCAAATACTCCACGTCTTTTTCCGTCGCTGCCGGTTCGGCCGGGTCTTCTTCATAAAAGGTATCGGTCGTTCCGATATAAGCTTTATCGTCCCGCGGAATCGCAAAGATCATGCGTTTGTCCGGCGCATCAAAATACACCGCTTGGCGCAGGGGCAGTTTGCTGCGGTCCACAACGATATGGACGCCTTTCGTCAAACGGAGCTGTTTGTTTCCGTCTGCCGAATCAAGCCCTCTTACTCCATCGACCCAAGGCCCCGTCGCGTTGACTACTTTTCGTGCACTGATCTCAAGTTTTTTCCCGGTAACCGTGTCCGTCGCCTGTATACCTGAAACTTTTCCGTCTTTATAAAGAAAGCCGTCCGCTTTCATGTAATTAAGGCAAACCGCCCCGAGTTCAGCCGTTTTCTTCAAAACTTCCAGCGTCAACCGGGCATCGTCGGTCCGGTATTCCACATACGTGCCGCCTCCCAGCAAACCTTCGCTTTTGATCAAAGGTTCCCGTTTCAGCACTTCATCCGCTGATAACATGATGCGCCGTTCCCCCTTCTTGACGCCTGCCAAGAAATCATAAAAGCGCAATCCAAAAGAAGTCATCAACGGCCCGAATGTCCCTCCCTTATGGAACGGCAGGAGCATTTGCTGAGGTTCGGTCACATGGACCGCATTTTCATAAACGATTTCCCGTTCTTTTCCGACTTCTGCCACCATCTTCACTTCGTACTGCTTTAAATACCGCAAGCCGCCGTGCACAAGCTTTGTTGAGCGGCTTGATGTGCCGGCTGCAAAATCCTGCATTTCGACCAACGCTACTTTCATGCCGCGCGATATGGCATCAAGCGCAATCCCGGCACCCGTGATGCCGCCTCCGATTACAAGCAAATCAAATTCGCGAAGGGCCAATAAATTCATTTGCATACTCCGCTGTTTGGCTGAAAACATTCCGCTTCCCCCTTTGCAGTTGAAAATAACCGCTTTTTCAAGCGGCCGGGCTGGTATCCCATATAATAACTCTCCCCTATTACATAACCCGTTTAAACATTTTCTCCACATCGTAAGTTTTGAAATGGATGATTACCGGTCGGCCATGCGGGCAAGTAAACGGCTGCTCTGCAAGTTTCAAATCGGCCAGTAAGCGTTCCATTTCATGTTTTTGCAAATAATGGTTGGCTTTGATGGAACGTTTGCAGCTCATCATGATGGCGGCATCTTCCCGCAGTTTTTTCACATCGACTTTACGCTCATTCAGTACCTGCTCGATTAAATCCTCGATGACTTCCTGTTCGAAACCGTTCGGGAACCAGGTCGGATATTCGCGGACGATAAAGGACGTATCGCCAAATTCCTCCAAAAAGACGCCGCTTTCCGCAAGTACTTCCAGCGCTTCTTTCAAGCGCAGGGCTTCATCGCGGCTGTAGTGGAACGTCAGCGGCAGCAAAAGAGCCTGGCGTTCACTGATATCGACTTCCCCGACTTTTTCCCGGAAGAACTCGTATTTGATGCGTTCCTGCGCCGCGTGCTGATCGATCAAGTAAAAACCGTCGGTGCTTTGCGCCACAATATACGTGCCGTGAATTTGCCCCACCACTTCCAATTCCGGAAATTGAGGGCTTTCTTCTTCAAAAGGATCTTCAAAACGGTGTTCCGGTGGTTCAGGGATTTGTTCAGGCTCTGCCTCAGGAATTGGCGGCTCGGCAATCACCGGTGGTTCAGCTTCGTTTGCGCTGTCCACTTCCATTGATTCCAGCACCGGCGTCGGGTCGAACGTACGGGCAGAGGCCGGCGGGACAAACGAACGGGACGGCTGCATTTCGGTTTCCTTTACCGTATGCGTTGTTTTCCACAAATCGAGCTGTCTGCTCGGTGCTTGCTTCGGCGCTTTCGGCTGTTCAATGATCGGCGCCCGCACCGCTCCGCTGATCGTCCGGCGGATGGTTTCATGGACCAGGTCCATCAATTCTTTTTCCTTGCTCAGGCGGATCTGCTGCTTGGCGGGGTGGACGTTGACATCCGTCAAATACGGATCGCCTTCAATGTTCAAAATCGTGATCGGCTGGCGTTCGAGCGGCAGAAACGTGTGATACGCCTTATGCACCGTATTGGCGATGGCATAATGCTTGACCCAGCGCCCATTGACGAACAGTGAAATGTAATTTTTATTGGCGCGGGTCACTTCAGGAAGGGATGTGTAGCCCGAGATCTTGTAGTCATGGGACTCCGCTTCAAACGTAATCATTTTCTTGGCAATCGACACGCCGTAAATATCCGAAATGACCCGTTTAATCTCCCCGCTGCCGGATGTCTGCAGAATGGTTCTGCCGTCATGGACCAATTTGAACGAAATTGCCGGATAGCTGAGCGCCAGCCGGTTCATCAAATCAATCGAATGGCCAAGTTCCGTCTGCAGCGTTTTCAAGTATTTTAAACGCGCCGGCGTGTTGAAGAACAATTGGTCAATTTTAATATCCGTGCCTTTTCGGAGCGAACCTGCCCGGTGCTCGATCAAGCGTCCGCCTTCCATTTGGACAAATGTCCCGTTTTCCCCGTCGGAGGTATGGAGCGTCACTTTTGATACCGATGCAATACTCGCCAAAGCCTCGCCGCGGAACCCGAGCGTCCGGATGCGGAAAAGGTCGTGTTCGTTGGCGATTTTGCTGGTGGCGTGGCGGGAAAAGGACAATAATGCATCTTCCGAGTCCATGCCTGCTCCGTTATCAATGATTTGGATAGAGGTGAGTCCGGCTTCAACCAACAGCACCTCGATCGCTGTTGAACCCGCATCAATGGCGTTCTCCACTAATTCTTTGACGACCGAAGTAGGCCGTTCAACCACTTCACCGGCAGCTATTTTATTGGATAACGGTTCATCCATTAATCGAATGACTCCCATATTCTCACTCCTTTTTGCTTAACTTCACTTGCAGGTCGTTCAATAATTGCAGGGACTGCAGCGGTGTAATGGCCGCTATGTTAACATCTGCAATCATTTGCAGCACTTCTTCGCTTTCGGTGTCGCGGTCGTCGAAAAATGACAATTGCTCCACTTGGCTCACATGCTTTTTGTTTTCGGCTTCAAAGCTGACCAACAATTCACGTGCACGCGCTAATATCGGCTGCGGCAATTCTGCCAGTTCCGCTACATGGATGCCGTAGCTCTTGTCCGCCGGCCCTTTTTTCACTTTATGGAGGAATACCACTTTACCGGATTGTTCCATCGCAGCCACATGGACATTGCTCAATTTATCAAGCGACTGGTCCAATGCCGTCAATTCATGGTAATGCGTTGAAAACAAGGTATTTGCGCCGATGTTTTCGTGGATGTATTCAATCATCGACTGCGCGAGTGCCATGCCGTCATATGTAGACGTACCCCGTCCGATTTCATCAAACAGCAGCAGGCTCCGTTCCGTCGCATGGGTAATGGCGTACTGCGATTCGAGCATTTCCACCATGAACGTACTTTGTCCGGACACCAAATCGTCCGCTGCGCCGATGCGCGTGAAGATCTGATCGACGATCGGCAGATTTGCCGACTCGGCCGGTACATATGAGCCGATTTGCGCCAGCACAATCGTCAATGCGACTTGGCGCATATACGTACTTTTACCGGACATGTTCGGGCCTGTGATGAGCAGCATGTTCTGATTATCGGTCAACACGCAGTCATTTGGCACATAATGCTGCTTGTTCAGCATTTTCTCAACAACCGGGTGGCGGCCTTCAATAATGGAAATATCCCGCGAGTCATTAAATACCGGCTTTACAAAGCGGTATTTCTCTGCCACATTTGCAAAACTCATAAAGACGTCGAGTTCACTGAGTGTGGAAGCCAATTGCTGGATCCGGCCGATGTACTGCTTCACTTCTTCGCGGATTTTTACGAACAACTCGTATTCCAGATTCAAGCTTTCTTCTTCTGCCGTTAAAATCAGCGTTTCTTTTTCTTTCAGTTCCGGCGTGATGTAACGCTCCGCGTTGGCAAGCGTTTGCTTGCGTTCGTAGCGCTCCAAATCCGCCAAATGCATATTCGCTTTAGAGATTTCTATATAATAACCGAAAATGCGGTTATAGCCGATTTTCAATGATTTAATGCCTGTCCGCTGGCGCTCTTCCTGTTCAAGCTGGGCAATCCAGTCTTTGCCGTTTCGCGAGGCATACCGGTATTCATCCAGTTTTGCATGGAACCCGTCCCGGATAACGCCGCCTTCTTTCGAAGACAACGGCGGGTTTTCACTGATGGCGCCAAGCAATTCGCATACTTCGCCGCATCGGTCGAGCTTGTCGCTGAAATTGGCAAGGATGCCATTCCCTGAATTCGCCAGCTCGGAAATGATTGCCGGCACTTTTTCCAGCGAACTTCGGAGCTGGGCCAAGTCCCGCCCGCTGGCGCTGCCAAAAGCGATTCGCCCGCTTAGGCGCTCCAAGTCGTACACTTCTTTTAACAATTCCTGAAGTTCCACCCGGACGAAATATTGAGTGATAAGTGATTCGACCAATTGCTGCCGCTTTTCGATTAAATGGCGGTTCGCTAGTGGCTGATGCAGCCATTGCTTCAGTTTCCGGCTGCCCATGGCCGTGACGGTTTCGTCCAATAGCCAAAGAAGTGTGCCTTTCGTTTCGCCGCCGCGGATTGACTGGAGCAATTCCAGGTTTCGCTTCGAATGGAAATCGATTGACAGCAGCTGCCCGTTTTCATTGAACGTGAACGGCTGAATATGGTCGAGAGACTGCTTTTGCGTCCGGGAAATATAAGTCAACAGACGCTGGATGCTAAGTTTGAGATCCTCCGGGCATTCAGCCATCAAACGTTCTTCTGCCGTATAGACAAAATCCATCGGCTCGATCGACAGCACCAAATCCTGGGATTCTTCGTTCAGCAATAAAAACAATTGTTCGGAAACGACGAGTTCTTTAATATTCAATGACTGCAGTTCCTGCAGCAGCGCGTTTTCTGTTCCTGCTATGTAAATGGCGCTCGCTTCTCCGGTACTGATGTCGACATACGATAAGGCAAAGCCCTCTGCCAACTGTTCAGCCGCAGCCAAAAACATATTCGTTTTGGAATCGATGCTTTTGCCTTCGGTATGCGTGCCCGGTGTAATCAAGCGGACAACCTCCCGTTTGACAATGCCTTTCGTGGTTTTCGGGTCTTCGACTTGTTCACAAAGCGCCACTTTATGGCCTTTGGAAATCAGTTGATCGATATAGTTTTGCGCCGCGTGATGTGGAACGCCGCACATTGGAATGCGGTCGTCGCCGGTACCTCCACGGCTTGTTAGCGTAATTTCAAGGATTTGGGATGCTTTTAAGGCATCGTCATAGAACATTTCATAAAAATCGCCCAGGCGGAAAAATAAGAATGCGTCCTGGTAATCGGATTTCACTTGCAAGTATTGTTGCATCATTGGTGTAGGTGCCATTTTTTTACCTCTTTCGCGAACTTTTCGTCTTCTCTCCATTATAACAAAAACAAAGAGAGAAAAGAAAAAACTGAAAGAGCCGCAGCTCCTTCAGTTTTATTCCATTATTTTTTCTAATTTATCCGGCTCCAGCGCTTGTCGGTGCTTAACGGCCGCCTGCGCTTTTCTTATTGTCTAGCTCCGGCGGCCAGCCCCTCGAGGTCGCTTCGGCCTTTCGGAAAATGGCCAAGAGCGCCATTCCCTCAAGTCCTCCAGCGCTTGTTGGGGCTGAACGGCCGCCTGCGCTTTTCTTAAGAAAGTTTCGTCGGTTTGCTGGCTTCTACTTTCGAGCCGGTTTCGCCGCGCAGAATGTCTCCGCCGGTAGAAGAGATGATGTTGTTTGTCACTTGGTTTGCAATAGCTGTAGAAACCATTTGCAGAAGTGAATTGACATCGCTTTGCGATTGCTTGAATTCTTGTACAATCGGCACCGCGTCGATTTCTTCTTCGATTTTCTGGATTTTGCCCTCGATCAAGCCTAAAGCGCGTTCTTTTCCGTATGCCTGGAAGTTGACCGCCTGTTTTTGAAGGCTTTTCAGGGAAGCGATTTTCTCGCGGACTTTTTGGTTTTCGTTTATCTGAGCTTCTGCACGTTTAAAGAATTCCACCTCTTCTGTTTCGGCGATCATGTCTGCCACTTCACGTGCTTTTGCAATAATTTCTTCTTTTGAATACGTCATCTTCTTAGACACCCACTTCTTGGCCAAATTCGGCTTCAACTAGCTCACCGTTCAATGACCATGTTTTTGTTGTTGTAATTTTAACCTTTGCCAATTGGCCGACAATCGACTTCGGCCCTACAAAATTGACCAATTTGTTTTTGGCTGTGTAGCCGGATAACACATCAGGGTTTTTCTTGCTTTCGCCTTCAACCAGAACTTCGACGATTTGCCCTTCATAAGCCTTCATCGCATTCAAAGCGTATTCGTTCACTACAGCGTTTAAACGCCGCAGCCGCTCTTTTTTCACTTCCATCGGAACATTATCGGCCATTTTCGCAGCCGGCGTACCTTCACGCGGAGAATAGATATACGTGAAGGCCATTTCAAAGCCGACTTCTTTGAACAACGACAGCGTTTCTTCAAACTGCTCGTCAGTTTCGTTCGGGAAGCCGACAATAATGTCCGTCGTCAGCGAAACAGTCGGAATGGCCGCCCGAATTTTCCGGACCAATTCCAAGTAATGTTCGCGGGAGTATTTGCGGGCCATGATTTTCAACATACTCGTCGAACCTGATTGTACAGGCAAATGGATGTGGTCGACAAGGTTTCCGCCTTTTGCGAGCACCTCAATCAACTGGTCATCAAAATCACGCGGATGGCTTGTAGTAAACCGGATGCGCGGCAGATCGATTGTCCGCAGTTCATCCATCAAATCGCCAAGACCGTACGTGATGTCGGTGAAATCCTTGCCGTATGCATTTACATTCTGCCCGAGCAGCGTCACTTCCTTATAGCCCTGTGCTGCTAAGTGGCGCACTTCCTGGATGATGTCTTCCGGCCGGCGGGAACGCTCTTTGCCCCGCGTATACGGCACAATGCAATACGTACAGAATTTATCACAGCCGTACATGATATTCACCCAAGCCTTGATTTTTCCTTTGCGCACTTTCGGCAAGTTTTCAATGACATCGCCTTCTTTTGACCAAACATCGATGACCATTTCTTTCGATAGATACGCTTCGTTTAAAATTTCAGGCAGCCGGTGGATATTATGCGTGCCGAAAATCATATCTACTTGATCGTAGGTTTTCAGGATTTTGTTGACCACGGACTCTTCCTGCGACATGCAGCCGCAGACGCCGATCAGCAAATCCGGTTTTTCCAGTTTCAAAGGTTTCAAATGCCCCAGTTCCCCGAACACTTTGTTTTCAGCGTTTTCCCGGATGGCGCATGTATTCAGCAGTATGACATCAGCATCCTGTACCGAATCGGTGAGGGAAAAGCCCAGCTGCATAAAGATGCCGGCCATCACTTCCGTATCGTGTTCATTCATCTGGCATCCATAGGTGCGGATATAAAACTTACGGCCTTTGCCCATCTCTTCAAAGCGGGGATCGATCTTAAAGTTATCGAAATAGGAAACTTGTTCTTTCCCCCGTTTTTTCGCTTCCTTTAAAGAAGGCGGCGTATACACGCTTTGAAAATACTGGCTGTAGTCTTTTTCAGCCTTGTCGTCTGATGGTGAAGCCGTCACTTGGGTTGATTGCAGTCGCTGCTCCTCATTCATGAAAAAACCCCTTTCAATCATCACTTTATTATACTGAATGGACCAGCCACTCTACAAGGCAGGCGGTCCAATTGTCGGAGAATCGACATAGACCGGCTGTTAGTTCTGGAACGGGTAGTCGTCGTTGATGTAAACCCGCTCATAAGACAGCGCTTTTCCGGTTTGGTCGTCGACTTCCGTAAAAAAGCCGCTGACAACGGAGCGTCCGCGCTTCGGTACTTCAAAACGGGTCGGCATATTCGTTTTAAAGCGGTAAAGCACCGATTCTTTCGTCATCCCGAGAATTTCATCGTACGGTCCTGTCATGCCGACATCGGAAATATAGGCGGTGCCGTTTGGCAGAATGCGGGCATCTGCTGTCTGGACATGGGTATGTGTGCCGACGACGACAGAAGCACGGCCGTCCAAATGCCAGCCCATCGCAATTTTTTCGCTGGTTGCTTCAGCGTGGAAATCCACAAATACCAAAGGCGAAATGGCCTTGGCTTCTGCGATCAATTCATCCGCTTTTTGGAACGGATCGTCATGCGGCGGCAAAAAGACCCGCCCGTGCAAGTTGATCACCGATAAAGTTTGGCCATTTTTCGTAACCGTAGCCATGCCGCGCCCCGGCGCTTCCGGCGAGAAGTTGGCCGGACGGATCAAGTAATCGACGTCGTCGATAAAATCAAAAATTTCTTTCTGGTCCCATGTATGGTTGCCCATCGTAATGACGTCAACGCCCATGAAGAGCAAATCCTGATAAATCGCTTTCGTGATGCCGCGGCCAGCCGCAGCGTTTTCTCCGTTCGCAATGACCACATCCGGCGAATACTTCCGCTTTAATCTTGGCAAATACGACTCCAGTGCTTCTCTGCCGATTGATCCGACAATATCTCCAATAAATAAAATTTTCATGTTTGCTCACCTTTTTCCATAAGAAAAAGGCTTCTTTGAATAGACATTCATCGAAGCCTTACTCTTATTATTTTGCATATTCAACTGCTCGTGTTTCTCTAATGACCGTCACTTTGATGTGTCCAGGATAGTCAAGCTCTTCTTCAATCCGTTTCCGGATATCGCGTGCCAGACGATGCGCTGTCATATCATCAATTTGTTCCGGCCGGACCATGATCCGGATTTCGCGCCCCGCTTGAATAGCAAATGATTTCTCAACGCCTTCATACGATTCGGAAATTTCTTCGAGTTTTTCGAGTCTGCGAATATAGTTTTCGAGAGTTTCGCTTCTTGCCCCTGGGCGTGCTGCAGACAAAGCATCTGCGGCTGCGACGATTACCGAGATAATGGATGTCGCTTCTGTGTCGCCGTGGTGAGAAGCAATACTGTTGATGACAACAGGATGTTCTTTGTATTTCGTGCCAAGCTCTACGCCGATTTCAACATGGCTGCCTTCAACTTCGTGGTCGATGGCTTTACCGATGTCATGAAGCAATCCTGCACGTCTTGCCAAGGTTACGTCTTCGCCAAGCTCCGCTGCCATCAATCCTGACAGGAAGGCAACTTCCACAGAGTGCTTCAGGACGTTTTGTCCATAGCTCGTACGGTAGCGAAGGCGGCCTAAGATCTTGATCAAATCCGGATGCAAATTGTGGACGCCTACGTCAAACGTTGTTTGTTCACCGATTTCACGGATTTGCTCATCCACTTCACGTCTTGACTTCTCAACCATTTCTTCAATGCGTGCCGGGTGGATGCGGCCGTCAGACACCAGTTTTTCAAGTGCCAAGCGGGCTGTTTCGCGGCGGATCGGGTCAAATCCAGAAAGAATGACCGCTTCTGGCGTATCATCGATAATCAAATCGATGCCAGTCAAGGTTTCAAGCGTTCGGATGTTGCGCCCTTCGCGTCCGATAATACGGCCTTTCATCTCATCGTTTGGCAAGTTGACAACGGAAACAGTGGTTTCCGCTACGTGGTCAGCTGCAAAACGCTGCATGGCCAATGACAGGATGTTTTTCGCTTTTTTGTCCGACTCTTCTTTTGCACGCGCTTCCGTTTCTTTGATCATTGCTGCAATATCGGTTGAAAGTTCGTTTTCAACTTGCTGCAAGATGATCGATCTCGCTTCTTCACGTGTCAGAGACGAAATGCGTTCCATTTCGGACTGCTGCTGCCGGACTAATTCCTCAGCTTTGCTCTCCATCTGTACAATATGCTGTTGTTTTTCTGCGAGTGCTTCGTCTTTGCGTTCCAGACTTGCTTCTCTTTTGTTTAAAGCATCATCCTTGCGATCCAAATTTTCTTCTCTCTGCAACAACCGATTTTCTTGTCTTTGAAGTTCTAATCGGCGTTCCCGAATTTCAGATTCTGTTTCAGTACGCAATTTATGATTTTCGTCTTTCGCTTCCAATAGCGCTTCTTTTTTCAGGGCTTCTGCTTCTTTTTTCGCATCTTCAACTATTTGCTCCGCAGAATTTTTTGCGCCTGCAATATTGGAATCGTTTGCTTTTTTCAATGCATAATATCCAACAACTACACCGACGATGATACCAAGCAAAGCGAAGATGATCTCGTTAATACCCATTCGGACACCTCCTCTTGCTATTCTTTTAACATGTTCAAAAAATCGAAATAATAAAACCATTGTTCTACATCAATCGTTGTAAAAATAGTAAATTATACAATTTTAATTGTATAGTTGGTCTTAAGTCGTGTCAACCCATTGACAAGCGTGAAAAGCGCACGGTCATGCACATTGCATCAGTTTGATGCGGCATTTGCGGCCCTTTCCGCTTTTACAACCTTGCTGAATTCCCGTCTTGTCCTAATTCCTGCCCTTAAAAAAGGAAGATACAGAAAAAGCCGCCCAGCAAAAGCTGGGCAGCTCTCAGATCCTAAACACAGCTGGCTGCGTTTTTTCTTATTCTTCGTCGTCAATAAGCAAGTTGAACTCTTCCGGATCTTCATCGTGGGCTGCAATCGTATAGTTCGCTGCTGCCATACCAAAAGATTCGCGGATTTTGTTGGAAATTTCATTGCGCATTTCCGGATTGTTAAGAAGGAACTGCTTCGCGTTTTCGCGTCCTTGTCCAATGCGTTCTTCGTTGTAAGAATACCAAGAACCGCTCTTTTGGATGATATCCAATTCAGAACCGATATCCACGATTTCACCTTCACGGGAAATCCCTTTTCCGTACATAATATCAACTTCAGCTGTACGGAACGGTGGAGCTACCTTGTTTTTCACAATCTTGATCTTGGTTCTGTTACCGATGATATCCGTACCTGATTTCAATGCTTCCGCACGTCTTACTTCAAGACGGACAGATGAATAGAACTTCAATGCGCGGCCGCCAGGAGTTGTTTCCGGGTTCCCGAACATAACACCGATTTTTTCACGGATTTGGTTGATGAAAATGACAATGGTATTCGATTTGTTGATGACGCCTGAAAGTTTGCGAAGCGCCTGTGACATCAAACGGGCTTGCAGACCCATATGGGAGTCACCCATTTCGCCTTCAATTTCCGCTTTTGGCACAAGTGCCGCTACAGAATCGACAACCACGATATCAATGGCACCGCTTCGCACCAAAGCTTCCGCGATTTCAAGTGCCTGTTCGCCTGTGTCCGGCTGGGACAAGAGCAACTCATCAATATTAACGCCTAATGCTTTAGCATACATCGGATCGAGTGCGTGCTCTGCATCGATGAATGCTGCTGTACCGCCAATTGCTTGCACTTCTGCAATTGCGTGAAGGGATACAGTCGTTTTACCTGAACTCTCAGGGCCGTAGATTTCGATAACCCGTCCACGCGGATATCCGCCTATTCCCAGTGCTGTATCAAGTGCCAATGAACCACTTGAAACCGATGATACGTTGCGGTCGCTTTTCTCGCCTAATTTCATGACCGAACCTTTACCAAATTGCTTTTCTATACTCTTTAACGCCATGTCCAACGCTGCTTTACGGTCGCTCAAAAGAAATCCTCCTCTAATTAAAACCAATTTTTCTACCTGTCTCTAGTATACTAGGTTAATGAGAAATACACAAGAAAAAAGCGAACGTTTATTCGTGTTCGTGTTTTCAAATGTCATTTTTGCCGGCCCTATAAAGAGCAAATTCCCGTTTTGAGCATAAAAAAACACGCAAAATTAAATTTTGCGTGCATTTCCTTCTGTTAGTGTTCGTATGATATAGGATAAAGCTAATTTTACCGCTCTTAAGCGGTTGGTGTTGCGCATTCCTGATAACTGAAGGCGATAAGCTTCCGCTCCCTCTTCGGTAGCAATGCCGATCCATACTGTTCCTGCCGGCTGGTCTCCGTGCGCATCCGGTCCTGCCGCTCCCGTCAAGCCGACTGCAATATCCGTACCAAACTTCTGCCGCACAGCTATAGCCATCGCAACAGCCGTTTCTTCGCTGACCACTCCGTGTTTGCTCAGCAAATCCGGAGCTATTCCCAACTGCTTGATTTTCATTTCTTCATTGTAAGCAATCACGCCGCCCGTAAGCACTGCACTCGCTCCCGCTACTGCGGCCAATTCCGATTGGAAAAGGCCGGCTGTCAGGCTTTCAGCAGCGGAAATGGTCTTGGATTGTTCTTTCAGGAGTTCAATCGTCTTTGAAGCCAGAGAATCATTGTCATAGCCGTACAAGTACTGCCCGACCCGTTCCAGAATCTCCGTTTTCGCTTCGTTGATCAATTCCCACGCCTGTTCTTCCGAATTTGTTTTTGCCGTAAGGCGGAGTGTCACTTCACCGTCAGAAGCAAGCGGCGCGATGGTCGGATTGGTTTGCCGGTCCAAAAGATCCTGCAGGCGGTCTTCGAGCTCTGCTTCTCCGATGCCGTAAAAACGCAGCACATGGGACAAAATAACATCGGCCTGGTTTAGAAGGCGCGCCAGCTTCGGTTTCCCTTCAAACTGGAACATCGGCTCCATTTCTTTTGGCGGCCCCGGCAAGAGGATATAAACCCGGTCCTCCGACTTGTAAAGCATTCCGGGAGCCATTCCGTGGTGGTTGGCCAATACTTCGCTGCCCTTTAAAACAAGTGCCTGTTTTTTGTTGTTCTCGGTCATGACGCGTCCGGCGCGTTCAAAAAACGCGACGATCGACTCGAGCGCTTCTTCGTCCATTTCGAGCGTTGTCCCTAAATGGCGGGCAATCGTCTCTTTTGTTAAATCGTCTTTTGTCGGTCCAAGCCCGCCTGTAAAAATAATCAAATCGGCGCGTTCTTCCGCGATCTGAATCACTTCTTCCAAACGCCCGGCGTTGTCCCCGACCACTGTATGGTAGTACACATTAATGCCAAGCTCGGCCAGATGGTTCGATAAAAAACGGGCATTCGAGTTGGTGATTTGCCCAAGCAGCAATTCAGAGCCTACTGCAATAATTTCTGCGTTCATGGTTACTCCACCCCTTTTTTGAAACTGTTTATTTGGAAGCCAGCAATCCCCGGCGGTTGGCATAGAAATAATCCCAGCCGGACCATACAGTAAAGATCAATGCTATGTACAGCATGATTTCTCCGAATGGAATGTTCACTAAAGTGAAAATGGTATTGTGGAGCAATAATGCGGAAATCGCCAAAATCTGAGCCGTCGTTTTGATTTTGCCCAAACTTCCCGCTGCTACAACTTCCCCTTCACCGGCAAGCACTAAGCGCAGTCCCGTTACCGCAAATTCACGGCTGATAATGAGGATGACAATCCATGAAGCGGCAAAGCCGAGCTCCACTAGAATAATCAATGCTGCTGATACGAGCAGTTTGTCGGCAAGCGGATCCAAAAACTTCCCGAATGTGGTCACCAGGTTGTACTTGCGGGCATAATAACCGTCGACCCAATCAGTCAATGAAGCAAAGATAAAAATCAATCCGCCGATAAAATGTGAAACCGGCATGTCCGCTCCGAAAAGCGTCATGTTCCCCCAATTAAAATCGACGAGCATAACGATCATGAAAACAGGAATTAATAAAATTCTGGAAATGGTGATGCGGTTTGGAATGTTCATATTGTTTCTCCTTTCAACCTATCAAGCAAAATAGCCATCAGAAGATGGCTATTCCGCGTCTGCAAATCGAATAACGATGTTTTGTGTCGTTGCATCTTGCTTATATTCTACCGGTACACCATTGATGGCCAGCTGGACATTCGCAGCTTTTCCAAGGCGCAGCTGAACTTGCTTCAGTCCGCTTACATCCAGCTTTTCTGTGGCACCAGCTGCCATAGTATCCGGCTTAAACAACTCTTTCTGATTTGAATCGGCTGCCTGTACCCAGGAAGGGCCGCCGACTACTTTAATGACCAGTTCTCTTTTAGCTGGGCCGGAAAAGTCATATGTGGTCGTTTCTCCGACAGGCTTTCCTGCTTTAATGCTTGCTTCCGGTTCTTTAGGTTCCTCTTTTTTAGGAGCTTCCGCCGGTTTCTCTACTTTTTCTTCCGCCGGCTTTTCAGCAGGTTCTTCAGGAGTCTCCTCAGCCGGTTCCTCATATGACACGCCACTGTCGTTTGCCGTGCCTTCTTCAATCGGATCATTTTTATCCAGGTTCGAATAAAAGAAAACCACCATAGCCAATACTGTGACAATAAACAATGCCGCAATCACTTTCGGCATGATTTCATTCGTCCGACTCGACGATTGACCGGCAAATGTCTGCCGCCGCGAAGGCGTAGGAGGAGTATAAGGATCTTCTTTGATTGCCGGGATTTCCTCTTTATATTGTTCAAGAAGTTCACCCGGATCCAGCCCTACCGCTTCGGCGTATTGCTTGATAAAAGCCCGCGAATAAAAAGGGCCCGGCATCATGCTGAAATCACCTTCTTCGATTCCTGCCAAATAGCGTTTCTGGATTTTTGTCGCTTCCTGCAAATCCTCTAAACTTAATCCCTTTGCGATTCTCGCTTCTTTCAAGCGAGTACCTAATTCACTCAATGCTTTCACCTGCCTGTTTAGAAGTTGAAGCCGCCGAACATATCCGATTGATTTTGATCCCCCATGAAATTATTCCGTTCCAACACTTCATAGGTGATTTTTTCATCCGGATGATGGCGCAATTCGATAATGTAGTCGAAGTCTTCAATATTGTATTCGGATTGCTGGACAAACATATCGGGATGTTCCACCACTTTAATGGTCGGCATGCGCATCATTTCGCGCACCAGCTGCTGATGGCGCTCATCGGCAGAGCGTCGCGTCACAATGCCATCCAAAATAAAGATATTGTTTGAATTGTGTTCATCGCCCATCAAGCTGTTCCGCACGGTTTGCTTGATCATAGTAGATGATAGGAAAATCCATTTCTTATTGGCGCTGACACTTGCCGCAACAACGGATTCCGTTTTTCCGACACGCGGCATTCCACGGATGCCGACCAGTTTATGGCCTTCTTGCTTGAATATTTCAGCCATGAAATCAACCAATAATCCAAGCTCATCACGGACAAAGCGGAACGTTTTCCGGTCATCGGCATCGCGCTGAATATAGCGGCCATGGCGGACGGCTAAAATATCCCGAAGTTTAGGTTCGCGGAATTTCTTCACAGCAATCGTCTCGATGGTTGAAACGATTTGTTCAAAGCGTTCAAGCTGAACATCGTGTTCCGCCCGAAGAAGCATTCCACGCCTGCCTTGATCGACACCGTTGATGGTCACGATATTGACGCGGAGCATCCCGAGAAGTGAGGCTATATCCCCTAATAAACCCGGACGATTCACTTGAATTTCGTATTCAAAATACCATTCTTTCATTCATCATCCGACCTTTCACTTTATGTATACGGCGTGCTAAAACCCTATCTCTAATGATAGCTGATTTGCTACAGCAAGAAAAGGGGCAATAAAAAAAGGGGCAGGCCTTAAAAGCAAGGCCTATCAACCCCTCTACAACTATTTACTCATGCATAAAACCGATGAAGATAGACAAAAGACCCTTAGTCAAAAGATCACATATGCCAACCGCCGTTGACGTGCAGCGTTTGTCCGGTTATATAATCGGCTTTGCCGCTCACCAGAAAATCAGCCGCATCGGCTATATCCTGAGGAGATCCGAGCCCAAGAGGGATATCCTCTGAAATGGCACGCAATTCTTCTTCCGAAAACGCTGCATTCATTTTGGTTTGGATAAAGCCCGGGGCAATGGCGTTGACGCGCGTGCCGGACAGCGCCATTTCTTTCGCATAGGCTTTGACAAAAGCTGACTGCGCCCCTTTGACCGAGGAATAGACCGTTTCAAGCGCCGCCCCTGTTTCTCCCCAGATGGATGAAACAAACACAACATAGGTTTTAGGATAGCGATGGAAAAAAGGCGAAATCAGCCGTATGGCCGAAACCGGGTTGCGGACATGAACCCGCCACAAGTCATCCATTTCGTCTTCTGTCGTATCAATCAGCATTTTCACTAAAGCATGGCCGCTCGAGACAATGATGCACGACGCGTCAAACACTTGGTCCGCCAATTTCCGGGCCCCGTCGTCTTTTGCAAAATCCGCCTGCACCCCGATAAATTCCTGGTGAGGATGCTTTAAAGCCAGCTCCTTCACCAAAGCCGATACCGGAGCAGAATTCCAGTGAAGATAAAGCGACCAGCCGGATTCCGCTAGCTGACGAGAAATGGCTTGTCCAATTTCTCCGGAGGCCCCCAGTATCACAGCGAATCGTTTCACACAGTTTCCTTCTTAGGAGACGAGATGGTAAAGACTGAACGCTGGCTTTCTGCGCTGACTGTCGCAAATGCCGCCTGGAGATCCGGCACTTCCAGTGCTTCCAGGAAAGGCACTACATCAAACAGGTTCATGCCGTTAAATGCATAGCGGGTAAACTGGTTGGCAATGTATTCCGGTGAGTTTAATGCTCTCAGGAAAAAGCCGATTTTTTTGCGGCGTACACGGTCGAGGTCTGCTTGGCCAAAAGGCCATTTTTCCATCGCATTATCGAGCGTATGCTGAATCTCCCGAGCCAGCACTTCAGGCTCAGCTGTATCGGAACCGATCAACGCGTAGCCGAATCCATTTTCCAAAGAGTAGTCGAACGAATACGATTCATCGATCCAGCCACTCTCATATGCCTGGTGATAAAAATCGGAAGTGCGGCCGAAAAGAAGCTCATATGCCAATTGCGCAGCCAGTTCGTGTTTCAGCATTTCGTCTCCTGATAAGTTCAAGGCTTCCGGCTTGATGCCGACAAATACTTTCGGTTTTTGGACGCTCATTTCCAAGGTCCGCTCTTTGATTGCCGCTTCAATCGGTTCATCCGGATAAATCCGCACGATTTCTTTCGGTTCTTCAAAAGTTTTTTCATTTTGGTTTGCTTTGATAAAGTCCATCATGCTTTCCGGCTCTACGGCGCCGACAATGAATAGCACCATATTCGATGGATGGTAGAACGTGTTGTAGCACGTGTATAAATGCTCGGCTGTGATGTCCTGGATTGAATCCACTGTACCGGCAATATCGATTTTTACGGGATGGTTTTTGTATAAGTTTTCGATGATGCCGAAATATAGGCGCCAGTCGGGCTGGTCATCGTACATGGTAATTTCCTGTGCTATGATGCCTTTTTCTTTTTCAACGGTCTTTTCCGTGAAATAGGGGCTTTGCACAAAGTCCAATAAAGTGCCGACATTTTCCGTAATTTGGTCAGTAGCTGAGAACAAGTACGCCGTCCGTGTAAAAGATGTAAAGGCATTTGCCGAAGCGCCTTGTTTGCTAAATTGCTGGAACACGTCGCCGTCTTCTTTTTCGAACATTTTATGCTCCAGGAAATGGGCGATGCCATCCGGCACTTTGATCGGTTCCTGTCCACCGAACGGCACAAAATGATTGTCGATCGAACCGTATTTTGTCGTAAACGTGGCAAAGGTTTTGGAGAACCCTTTTTTCGGCAGAATGTAAACTTCCAGCCCGTTTGGCAACTGTTCTTTATATAGTGTTTCATCCAATTGATCAAAATGTACTTTATTCAACTGAATCATCCTCCTTGCCTGATAGGAAGTAAGTCATTTCCAAGGACAATTGCTGTGCTGCCTCTGCAATGTCTTCTTTCGTGATGGCCTTCCATTTGCTGATTAAGTAATCCGGCTCAAATGCTTCCGTCAACTCCATGTACTGGTCATAGATATCGATCTGTCCGCGCGCCGAATCAAGCGCTTCTCTCAATTGGTTGACGAGGAGTGCTTTCGTCTGGTCAAGTTCCGTATCGGTAATATTGCCTTTTTTCACTTCTTCCAATTGTTCGAGAACAAGCTTCACTGCTTTTTCTTCCAGTTTCGAATCAATGCCCGCCAACACGAACATCAAACCGAACTGGGAAGCGTATGAACTTGAAACATAATAAGCCATGCTTTCTTTCTCGCGGATATTGACGAATAATTTCGAGTGCGCATAGCCGCCAAGCACGCCGTTCATCAATTGCATCACCGGGAACTTCTCGTCGCGGAAAGTAATCGGTGTATAGAAAGTCATATGAAGCTTCCCTTGTTTCATATCCTCAAATTCAACTACGCGTGATTGGGCTGGCTGCACCAATTCAACCGAGGGAACATCAAGGGCAGTTTCCCGGTCCTGGAATTGGAAATATTCTTTAAGATAAGCAGAAATGGTTTCGGCCTGGATATCGCCGACTGCGTAAATCTCAATTTCGTTGTCATGGATCATCGCCTGATATTCTTCAAACAGTTTTTCGTTTGTTACGCGTTCCACTTCTTCAAGCGTCCCGTTTGCCGGAATCGAAGCCGGATGTTCAGGCAGTGCCAACTCCAGCATGCGCTGCTGCGCATAACGCGTTTTTTCATCAAAAATCGATTCGATGCGCTGTTTCACCGCTTCTTTCTCGCGATTGAAAATCGTTTCTTTGAACAAGCCATTTTCCAAATTCGGCTTAAACAAAACAATATACATCAGGTTCAGAACCTTTTCGAGCACCCCTTCCTCAGACAGGTACTGGTCGTTCACCGTTTCTACGTTCAGCGTCACAATATGTTCGTTGCCTCTTTTAGAAGAATCTATGTAAAGAGATGTGCCGTACAAATCGTCAAGCACCATGCGAAGAGCTGTATGAGAAGGGTAAACTTCGTTGCTGTGCTGCAGGACGTTCGCCAGAATCGACCGTGCAGACGCTTTTTCTTTTGTTAATTTATCTTTAAACTTCAACGAAAAATTGACCGTTTTGAATTGCGTCGTTTCGTTGACATGCACATTCACGCCTTTTGCAATATTCATCGTTTGAAACATATGGAAATCCCCTCTCTTCTTTCATAGTCTAACTATACCGAACCTTTTCAGCTAAATGCAAATAATGAAAAGCGCAGGGGGCCGTTTAGCCCCGACAAGCGCTGGAGGACTTGAGGAAATGGCGCTCTTGGCCATTTTCCGAAAGGCCGAAGCGACCTCTAGGGGCTGGCCACCGGAACTGGACACTAATGAAAAGCGGAAACGGCCGTTCAGACTTTTAGGCAAAACAAAAAAGAGCCGTCGCAACGGCTCTTTTTTCAGGCTGTCGAGAAACTCTCTCGACAGCCTGTTTTTTTGTTTATTTTACTACTTTTCCGATGTACACTAAAAGAAAATGAAGGAGCGAGGTCTCATGATTGGTCCCGTCAAAAACCATCGTCATG
>NZ_JABWTK010000009.1 GCF_020071995.1 Planococcus chinensis
CCCATTGCGCAAGCAAGTAAGATCCCTCAAAGACGATGAGGTAGATAGGTTCGGGGTGGAAGCGCGGCGACGCGTGCAGCTGACGAATACTAATCGATCGAGGACTTAACCAACACGTTGTTTTCACCTGTCGCATATCCAGTTTTGAGGGCGCAAGCCGCGAGTTTTTTTCAAAAAAAAGCTTGCAATACCAGCTAGACTTGGTATAATAAAACTTGTCTTTCAAAATAAATTGGTCTGGTAATGATGGCAAAGAGGCCACACCCGTTCCCATCCCGAACACGGAAGTTAAGCTCTTTTGCGCCGATGGTAGTTGGGGGTTTCCCCCTGTGAGAGTAGGACGTTGCCAGGCTGATCCATATTATTCCGAAGTAGCTCAGTGGTAGAGCACCGCACTGTTAATGCGATGGTCGTAGGTTCGAGTCCTACCTTCGGAGCCATCTTTTGGAGAGCTGTCCGAGTGGCCGAAGGAGCATGATTGGAAATCATGTAGGCGGGCAACCGTCTCAAGGGTTCGAATCCCTTGCTCTCCGCCAGTAGATATTCTTCAATACAAATTAATGGCCCCTTGGTCAAGCGGTTAAGACACCGCCCTTTCACGGCGGTAACACGGGTTCGAATCCCGTAGGGGTCACCATTTACATATTAAAACGGAGGATTAGCTCAGCTGGGAGAGCATCTGCCTTACAAGCAGAGGGTCGGCGGTTCGATCCCGTCATCCTCCACCATTTCCAACATACATAATTCCAGTTATGATTTGAAAAGTTTCTTCTATTATATAAGTATTCCTTTGGCAATAGATTGCCTTACAAAATGAGTACAAGTATGATAAAGTAAGAACAGTACGATTGTCGCGGTACAGAGAACATCACTGAACAAAGATGGCGATTGTCACCGAAGCAGCCGAAGGCGATGCAGGTGTCCATCAAGCGAAAAGCGTAAGAGTAACAATGTATCACCTATATTATTGTCGCGGGGTAGAGCAGTTCGGTAGCTCGTCGGGCTCATAACCCGGAGGTCGCAGGTTCAAATCCTGCCCCCGCAACCAAAAAGGTCCCGTGGTGTAGCGGTTAACATGCCTGCCTGTCACGCAGGAGATCGCCGGTTCGATCCCGGTCGGGACCGCCATATTTTATTAAAAAAATGGGTCAGTAGCTCAGTTGGTAGAGCATTAGATTGAAGCTCTAAGTGTCGGCGGTTCGATTCCGTCCTGACCCACCATTTTTTAATTCTCCATGCCGGAGTAGCTCAACTGGTAGAGCAACTGACTTGTAATCAGTAGGTTGAGGGTTCAAGTCCTTTCTCCGGCACCACTGGGTGGGGTAGCGAAGTGGCTAAACGCGGCGGACTGTAAATCCGCTCCTTCGGGTTCGGCAGTTCGAATCTGCCCCCCACCACCAGTTTTTATAGGGGCATAGTTTAACGGTAGAACAGAGGTCTCCAAAACCTCCGATGTGGGTTCGATTCCTACTGCCCCTGCCAATTTTAAATTTTATATGATGGCGGTCGTGGCGAAGTGGTTAACGCACCGGATTGTGATTCCGGCACTCGGGGGTTCAATTCCCCTCGTCCGCCCCATGTTTTTTCTTTTAATAATTAATCGATATACCAATAATATTATGGCGGTCGTGGCGAAGTGGTTAACGCACCGGATTGTGATTCCGGCACTCGGGGGTTCAATTCCCCTCGTCCGCCCCATCCAATTATTGGGGTATAGCCAAGCGGTAAGGCAACGGGTTTTGATCCCGTCATGCCCTGGTTCGAATCCAGGTACCCCAGCTTTTGCGGAAGTAGTTCAGTGGTAGAACGCCACCTTGCCAAGGTGGAGGTCGCGGGTTCGAACCCCGTCTTCCGCTCCAAAAGTTATGGCGGCATAGCCAAGTGGTAAGGCATGGGTCTGCAACACCCTTATCACCGGTTCGAGTCCGGTTGCCGCCTCCATAATAATTTGCCGGCGTGGCGGAATTGGCAGACGCGCGGGACTCAAAATCCCGTTCCTTCACGGGAGTGTCGGTTCGACCCCGACCGCCGGTATCATTTAAAAGGGCCTGCCTGCCCTTTATAAACTCCCAGTTTTGATTTATTTCAAAACTGGGAGTTTTTTTGTTGTTTATTTTTGATGAAACGCTAAGGACTTTGCTTCCGCTATGGTTACTCCTATTTTGACAGTACTCTGGCAATAAACAAGAAAAAGAACATGGTGAAGGGCTCCATAAGGACAGGCATCCTTTGCTAGACCAGAGGGGGGAGGCGCAAATGACAATCAGCTGTATGGAGAGTATATTTGAGGTGCAGTAAACCGCAATATGATGAGATTAACCAGTTGAGGGTTATGCCGTTAAAGCGACAGTGGAAATGGCTTAGTGCTGGTCTGTGTATGCAGAGAAGTTTCCTACCTTTAACGAAGTTATATGGGCATGAGAAATGCAGGATCAGATTAGATCGAGATTATAAGCTTGAACCCTTATAAGGCACGCCTAATGGAATTTATGATGAGCAGAATAGCTGTGGGACAAAAATGAAAGGAATTGCTTGGAACAGGAAAAGAAATGGTTAAAGTGCATGTTCTATCGATGGGGGGCAGGTTATAGCTCTTATGGTCAGCCAGAACGAATTTAGCATACTTGGCGGTGAGGCTCGTTCGATTGAGTATGAACTTTACTTGGAACCTATTTTACTGGTTATTTAGCAGTTTTGAAAACGAACAAAGTGCATAAAAGTATTCTAGAATATGCAGTTCTGTGTGAGTCTAGCTTATTGCGCAGCATTTGTAGAAGCTATTTTGCCATCGGCTAATATCATATTAGAAATTCCTTATTGAAGACAAGGCTTCCTTAAAATCGACTGATGCTATTATTGCAAAAGTAAATACTCTGGAAGACTGTAGTTTATGAAGAAAAGAGAGCACCCTCCTAATCTTAAACAACGACACAGCAACCACTAAAAGAATACGTTCTCATAGTGTTTAAAGTCGAAATTTCTGGACTTTAATTAGAAAAAGGAGTATGTTATTTTCGTGGAATTTTTAGATATTGCAGGCATGTAAATTTTATTAATATAGTATGCAACTTGTGTTAAATAGTATATTATATAAAAGCTTAGATTTTATTTTATGAATATAGCGGAGGTAAGAAAATGGCTTTCAAGAAGAAAGATAAGTTTGCAGTTTTATTGGGTGAAATCGCATTGAATTTAAAAGAAAGTGCTGCTTATTTTGCAGATTATAAATTGCGGGAAATCAGCGATTTAAAAATATTCTCCAACACGATGAAGGACTACGAAACCAAAGGGGACAATTATGTCCATACGATTATCCAGGACTTGAATCAAGCATTTATCACGCCGATTGAGCGTGAGGATATCTTGGCCCTTGCCATGACGATGGATGACGTACTAGACGGGCTCGATCACACAGCTTCCATGTTTGAAATGTATTCGGTTATTAATGCAGATGAGTTCATGCTGGAGTTTGTGGAAGCGATTCGCTTGAGCACGATTGAAATTGAAACTGCTGTAGAATTGATGTCTTCTAAGAAATTGCCAGCCATGAGAGAACACGCGATTAAAATTAAAGATTACGAATCCCAATGCGATGTCACAAGACGCCACGCGATCAAACACTTATTCCAGACAGAAAAAGATCCGATCCGCATTATCCAATACAAAGAAATATACGAAGAACTTGAAGAAATTGCAGACCATTGCCAAAAGGTAGCAAACACATTTGAATCAATTATTATGAAAAACGCTTAAGGAGCAAGATGACCGATGGATATGGTTCTGCTATTAACAGTTTTAATTGTCGTTTTTGCTGTAGTATTCGATTTTATCAACGGCTTTCATGATACGGCCAACTCAATCGCCACAGCGGTTTCCACAAAGGCGTTGAAACCGCGGCATGCGATCATGCTGGCTGCTATTATGAACTTTGTCGGAGCTATGGCTTTTACCGGCGTTGCTAAAACAATCACGAAAGATATTGTGGATCCATTTACACTTACAAATGGAACAGTAGTTATTCTTGCAGCTTTACTGGCTGCAATTATTTGGAACTTGGTTACTTGGTACTACGGTATCCCAAGCAGTTCTTCGCATGCCTTAATCGGCTCGATTGCAGGAGCAGCCATTGCGGCGGCCGGCTTTACAGCGCTGAATTACGGCGGATTTATAAAAATCATTCAAGCGTTGATTTTATCGCCAATACTGGCTTTTGCGGTCGGCTATATTGTTTACAGCATCTTTAAAGTGGTGTTTAAAAATAATAACTTGACCAAGACGAACCGTAACTTCCGTTTGATCCAGATTGCGACAGCAGCTTTGCAGTCTTTCTCGCACGGTACCAACGATGCCCAAAAAGCGATGGGGATTATCACCATGGCCTTGATCGTTAATAACTATCAAAGCTCGGATGATATTCAGTTGTGGGTACAGGCGCTTTGTGCGCTTGCCATGGCTCTTGGAACATCTGTCGGCGGATGGAGAATCATCAAGACCGTCGGCGGGAAGATTATGAAGATCCGCCCGGTTAACGGAGTAGCGGCTGACTTAACTGGTGCGGCAGTCATCTTCGGAGCAACGTTCATTCATTTGCCGGTCAGTACAACGCATGTAATTTCGTCATCCATCATGGGTGTAGGAGCTTCACACCGGCTGAAAGGCGTTAAATGGGGAACTGCTAAAACCATGCTGATTACGTGGCTGATTACGATGCCAATTTCTGCTTTATTAGCTGGAGGCATATACTTACTTCTTAATATGTTCCTTTAAAATAGAAAGTGGGAACCTTGGAATTCCAAGGTTCCCATTTTTATTAATATTATTGTGAAAAACTATTGGCGTTTTAAATAATATATGTTATATTTATTAATGTCCTTTTGACATGCCGGCGTGGCGGAATTGGCAGACGCGCGGGACTCAAAATCCCGTTCCTTCACGGGAGTGTCGGTTCGACCCCGACCGCCGGTATACTCATCATCGCCATGCCAAGCGATGAACTTAGAAAGCCGATGTTCTGATTTTTCAGAGCATCGGCTTTTTTGTGTTTATGATCAACTTCTGTAAAAATAGAAAACCGCTGTAGAATGAACTTCTACAGCGGTTTTCATTATTTCGCAAATTCACAGCTTACGCGTTTGTTTTCCGGTTTAAACATTCCATCCGGGTTCTTTTTAAAGAGCCATGCGTGCAAGTCGTAGTGCTGTCCTGGTGAACCGTCGTGGTTATCCATTGGGCCTTGGAATTTCTCGTTGAACAACTCTGGTGTTTTGTCCGTTTTTTCTGCAGGCACATACCATTCAGCTGCGACGAGTTTATAGCTTCCATCTTTCAGAGGCTCATAAACCAAGATTTCCGGTCGTTTGATGTGAAGTTTTGCATCGTCAACACGGTTTGGCTTGATCAAGTGAATTCCCATATTCGGTACACAGGCTCCTGGTACTAATCCAGTGAATCCCTCGTCCAGTGCAACTTCGATGTCCCGGTACTTTTTAAGCGCTCTTTTGCTGATGGTCAGCTCCTTTTTCACCGTGAACTTGTAGTCATCGCCGCCATTGTCATGGTGGTGAGGATGAGCACTGACTGACGACATGGCAGACAGACTGAGAAATGCGACCATGAGAGCAACGAGAAGCTTTTTCATTGTTCTTCCTCCTTGATAAATATTTAATATATGTATCAAGAAAATGACGTTAAATTCAACTTCATTATATACCCGCTATTTCAAAAAGCAATAAAAAGTTGACTAAATAATCAGAATATTTAAAGGTGTATTTTCAGCTCCTTTTTAGCCGCTTTAAAATTGTATCTTTATTAATGGAGAATATTCGAAGCTTACTTCTATTTAAAATCCATGTATCGGCTACATCAAAAATATGTTCTATTTTTAAAGGATTGAAGTTAATATTGTGGAATTAAGAAGCTTAGGCGAAAGGAGCGATGGCAAATGAAAATTGGGCGTCTGGACCATTTGGTTTTAACGGTAGCAGACATCGAGAGTACTTGCGAATTCTATCACCAGGTTTTAGGGATGGAAATCCAAACCTTTGGAGATAATAGAAAAGCTTTAAAGTTTGGAAACCAAAAAATCAATTTGCATGAAGCCGGAAAAGAATTCGAACCAAAAGCAAAGAGGCCTGTACCTGGCAGCGCAGATCTTTGTTTTATCACCGAGACGCCGCTTGTTGAAGTGGCAGAACATCTGAAGCGCTGCAAGGTTGAAGTTGAAGAAGGGCCTGTCCAAAGAACCGGAGCAACTGGAGCGATTGCATCCGTCTACATAAGAGATCCGGATGGAAACCTGATCGAAATT
The DNA here is from genome assembly GCF_020071995.1 of Planococcus chinensis. Lineage (GTDB taxonomy): Bacteria > Bacillota > Bacilli > Bacillales_A > Planococcaceae > Planococcus > Planococcus chinensis_A. The sequence continues at coordinate 6,308 of NZ_JABWTK010000009.1, forward strand.
TCAACTTACTGACGGGAAGGCAATTAGCAAATATAGTGCAGGGGGTCATTGAATGGATTATGACGTGATTATTGTGGGAGCCGGTTCCATGGGGATGGCAGCGGGCTATTATTTGGCGGAAAAAGGGAAGCGGGTCTTGTTGCTGGATGCACATGATCCGCCTCATACAGAAGGATCGCATCACGGGGAAACACGGATTATCCGTCATGCTTACGGAGAAGGGGAAAGTTATGTTGCGATGGCGCTTCGGGCACAGGAATTGTGGAATGAGCTGCAGGAACGATCAGAAGAAGAGCTGTTCATAAAAACGGGAGTCCTGACAGTTGCGCGGCCGGAGTCTTCGTTTATGCAAAACGTTATGCATAGCGCTGAAGCCTATTCATTGAAAGTTGAGCAATTGACTGCCGGAGAAATCAACCGTAGATGGAATGGTTTCCGAGCTCCGGAAGGCTTTATCGGCTGCCTTGAATTGGAGTCGGGTGTATTGATGAGTGAAAATTGTATCAGCGCCTTCAAAACGCAAGCTTTAAAACATGGCGCTGTTCTAAAGGTTCATACACCTGTTACTTCCATCTCAGTTTTTGATGATTCTGTAGAAGTGGCAGCAGGAGCGGAAAAATTTACCGCAGATTCATTGATTGTCACGCCGGGAGCAGCTGCCAGGAAATTGCTTCCATTAATCGGCTTAGATTTGCCGCTGCAAGAATTAAGAACAACGTTTTCCTGGTTTGAAACGGATGAAAAGATTTATTCAGCACAAAGTTTTCCTGCCTATCTATTTGAATTGCGGGCTGAAACGTACTATGGTTTTCCGAGCATTAACGGAACAGGCGTAAAAATCGGCCGACATGATGGAGGGCGTCCTCGCGATATGCGGAAACCACCTGAGGTATTTGGAACTTATGAACAAGATCAACAGGACGTAGCCGGCTTTGCTCAACGCTTTATGCCAAAAGTGGGGAAACACTATTTGGGCAAGGCATGCACTTATACAAATACTCCGGACGGCAATTTCATTATTGATAAGCATCCGGACCACGAACATGTCGTTGTGGCTTGCGGCTTCTCGGGCCACGGATTTAAATTCAGCAGCGCAGTTGGAGAAATTTTATATGAATTGGTGACAGGAGACCGAAAATCGGTTGTGGATATCCGGCCGTTTTCAATAAAAAGATTTGAGAAATAGAAAAATATCAAACTTAACGCGGATTCTGCTCTGATGAAAGATGAAGCTGTTCCAATAAATACTCGAGCCGTTGAAAATTTTCCTGTCCGATCCTGCGCCTGATTTTTCCTCGTTTCATGGCAGGTGCTTCTCTGTGTTCGTCAATCAGCAGAAGCACATCGGAAATGAACGGTTCCGGATATTGCAGGGCAGAAAGAATGGGATAGGCCAAGTACATGGAAATGTGCTCATAGCCGTAAAAATTGTCTTCTATAATAAGCACAGGCTTGCGGATATGGGATTTGCCAATTTCATGGAGCAGCATCACCCAAGAAAGAAGTTGCCGTTCTTGGGAAGCCTGAACATCCAAATGGACTTGATTGAACAGCTTGTACGAATGATAAGCGATGGCTTTCATTTCAAGGTGAGTGCTGAGAGCTTTTGTTTCTTCAAAAGACGCATACAAGCCAAGGATATCTTCAAAAGAAGCTGCTTCAGAGCCGATAAGCTGCCGGTGGCTTTGGGCTTCTGAAGAAGTTATAGATGGCTTAAAGACGGAAATAATGCTGATTTTATCAAACTTTTCATCTTTTCTCGGAAACTGCAGAGCCCGAATGTAACGTTCGAGAATCGCTTCGGGTACCCGTTCCTGGTCATTTCGCATCCGGTTGCGCTGTTTCAGTACCTCATAGGGAGTCAAGAACAGGACCGCTTCTGTCTCGGCATCAAGTTTTTGTAGCCGGTTCAGGAGGCTTTTCCGTCTCGCCGATGCAAGGTTTGTGGCATCGTAAATGACATCATGGCCGGCAGCGAGTGCAGCGGCAGTTTGCTGGTATAGATCTTCAAACACTACGCGGTGGTCAATCGCTTCTTCCATAACAAACTTTTCACGAGCAATCTGATCTGATGACAAATGGATCCATTCTTGTTCAATTTCAATGACTTTCGTGGCATATGTCGATTTTCCGCTGCCCGGAAGCCCGATAAGCACTTTCATTCGTGCCATCCAATCACTCCTCTCAACCCGTTTCTCTGTCAAAACACATTGCTTAGTTGCTATAATAACTGAATATTGGATTGATTTAATAGTGCGAGGGACAGAGGAGGGCATTCATGAAACATATACATAGCGATATCCTGCAGTTTCGGGGAACCCATTATGATTTTGGCTGGATGCAGGGACAATTATTGAAAGATTCGATTACGCTTGAAAACCGCAGAAAGCAGTGGAAAGTAAAAAGGCCGCGATTCCAAATCGATGTGGCAGAAACGCAAACTGCCTTTGAACAGTTTGCGCCGGGAATCTGACAGGAATTGAACGGCTTGCGGGACAGCCTCGATTTGCCGATGGAGGAGGTCTTGCGCGACTTTGGCGGCTACCGGATTGATGCCATGCCTTCAGGCTGTTCGATCGTTACGGGAGACGGCTTCATGGTGCGCAATTATGATTTTCATCCGCAAACGTATGAAGGGCGCTTCAGTGTATTTCAGCCGACTGACGGCGGCTATGCCATGATCGGACCGACTTCGCGCATTACCGGGCGGATGGATGGCATGAACGAGAAAGGCCTGGCAATGGGCTATAATTTCACGCACCGGAAAAAGCCGGGAGACGGTTTTGTTTGTTACATGATCGGCCGCATCATTTTGGAGACATGTGCCACGGTGCAAGAAGCAGTAGAGTTAGTAAAAGCAATTCCGCACCGGGGTTCGTTCAGCTACGTCGTAACGGATCTCAGTGGAGAGACTTTTGTAATCGAAGCAAGCCCGAGGGCAGTCGATGTGCGCAAAACGAATGTCTGCACCAATCATTTTGAAATACAGGCGCATGAAAACCGCAATTATTTAAAAGACTCCCATCAGCGTCTTGAAGCAATTGTATCTCAACCTAAAGAAACAACAGATGCTTATAAAGCATATCGGCTTTTCAATGATATGGACAAAGGCGTGTTTTCAACAGATTATAAAAGCTGGGCAGGAACCATCCATACCTCGGTATATTTGCCGAAAGATAAACAGGCCTGGTTTTCCATAGGGGGCAACCAGGAGCCGACTGTTTTCGATTTCGGGGAGTGGCTGGATGGACAGGATCTCGAGGTTCAGAAAGTTTATGGCGAAATCGATACAGAGATCGGGTTTGCCCATTTGGAAAAGAACTACGCTTATAAATAAGAAAAGCGGAAGCACCTGTCCAGCTCCGACAAGCGCAGAAGCGGCTCGAGGGGCTAGGTGCTGGAGTTTGGACAATAAGAAAAGCGGAAGTACCTGGTCAACCCCGTCAAGCGCTTAGATAACTGAAAAACAGCCCTCACTTTTGGAGTGAGGGCTGTTTTTACATTTCCGCCATATGGACAAACGGCAGATGGGTATCAATTTTTCCGTTGATCCGCTTGGCATACAAGCGTTCGCCCTGTATCCAGCGGTCAAAATCAAACATCAGCGGCAAGCGGTCCGGACCTATCGCAAAGCCGACTTCCAGGCTATGCGGGAAATAAGAGGCCGTATGCAAGGTGCCGGAAGCTGTCGTGTATTTCTTTGAGAAGACGCCCTGGTCGGAGTCGTTGAGCAGCCGGAAAGCGCTGTAGGCATCCGCCATGTTCTGGTAAGCGAGCATGGTTTCTTCCCGACGGCGTGAATCATCGGTCTGATAGCGGTTTTCTTCTGTCAGCAATTCAAAATGATTGGTGGATACCGACGACTCGCGGACGACTACGGAACGCGGTGAAGCTTCCACCACCACCGATTTCCCGGTGCGGTCCAGCAGCACATAGCTGAATGAACGGCGGTGCGGAATGTCTTTCAGCAAATCGATGGCTTCTTCAATGGAAGCGCAATTCTCCAAAATCAACCGGCCGATCATATTGCAGATAAAGCCGTCTTCTGAATTGCGGCGGTTGATGAAGTTATAGCCCATCGCCAGGCCTTTTTCATTCAGCCCGTCAGTACGCCCGGTAATCTGCATCGTCGGTCCAATTGTCGCATAACCGCCGTCAGTCGGCTGGTACAGCGCAAATCGGCCCTCGTAGCCTTGCGGCGCACTGTCGTAATTGCGGACCATAAAATCGGAGCCGGTGAAGATGGAGCAGCCGCTTCGCACGTATTCCAAATAATAGCCGCCGAACTCGCGGATGGCATCATGCAAATCCCATTCGAGGCTGTCGGACAGGCCCATAATCTCTTCCCAAATCTTTGGAGCGAACGACTGAAGCATTTTGGTCGCTTGCTGTTCATTTATCAACAAACTTTTGCTTGATGAATTTCTTTGTTTGCGGCGGTTTGGCAGCAGAATCGAATCTTTCAGCCGCTCGCCTTGCATAAAACCGAAATCATAATGGCTTCCACGGAATTGGATAATATCACTATGCACTCGTTTCACTTGAAGACCTTCTTTTCTCTCGGATTAACAAGATTTTACTGCATCCGGCGCAAAATAGAAAAGAATATGCTTAAGAAGTCAGACGACCTGTATATCAGCTTCTCCGCCATTGATGCCCGTAAACATATTGGAAGCCGCCGTCAGCAGCTGCAAGGCTGTGTCTTTTTCCATAGAAGGGCGCAGGTAAAAAATATGTAACGCATTTTTTGTAGCTTCTGTCACAGCGGTCCGTTTTGAATCGACATAAGGGCTTCCGAAAGCGCCTTGTGCATCTTTAGAAACGAGAATGTTCGTTAAGGTGTTCACCCGGTTATTGAGGCCTTCAAACTGGTCCTCGGAAGTGCCGCTAGCAATCTCCACATCCCCTTCGATTTTGTCCGCATCATATAAGCCAAGCGGTATTTCGTATTGCAGGGATAGGAAGCTGTTCATATCGACAGCCGAGTGGATGGACTGGAGGTAATTTTGTTTTTTGATGCGGCGGTACAGTGCTTCCGCAGAGGGGCGGTAACGGCTCGGGTCAGCGCCGAGCGCTTTCCAGATCAGCTGCCATTCCAGAAGACCGGGAAAGTCGGTGAGTTCTTTTTCTTCCAGGTCAAAATACAGCTGCTCCTGAAAAAGCTGAAGCCGGCCTTTTAACATTTGAGGTGACTCGGAAACGGTGATATTGTTATAATGAATAGTTCCTATTTTAAAGTCAGGAAGGATTTCAATAATTGATGGATGGATTGACAGTTCCATGGCAATCTTCCTTTCAGATGATGGATTAGGCTTATCGTATCATATAATAAGAATGAGGGGTTACAAGATGAATCTGGATCAATTCCAAAAAGACCTTGTTGCGTATGCCTCGGAAATCGGAATTGATAAAATCGGTTTTGCTTCAGCTGAACCTTTTTATAACCTGCGGCACCGGCTGATCCGCCAGCAGCAATTAAACTACCAATCCGGCTTTGAAGAACCGGATCTTGATAAGCGGACGCGTCCCGCCCTTTTGCTGGATGAAGCAGTAAGCATCATTGCCATTGCCATCGCTTACCCTTCCAAAATGAAAGATGCGCCTCAAGGGGTGAGAGGCGCACGGCGCGGCATCTTTTCACGCTCTTCGTGGGGGAAAGATTACCATGCGGCGCTTCGTGAGCGCTTGACGCTCTTAGAAGCTTTCATCGCTGCCCATTATCCGGACGCCCGCATGCGTTCCATGGTCGACACAGGCGAGCTGTCCGACCGGGCAGTTGCGGAACGGGCAGGAATCGGCTGGAGTGCAAAGAATACATCGATTATCACGCCGGAGTTTGGTTCGTATGTCTATCTGGGCGAAATGATCACCAATATTCCGTTCCGTTTTGATGAAGCAATGGAAGACCAGTGCGGTGACTGCCGTTTGTGCATCGACGTATGCCCGACCGGTGCAATAGTAGAAGGCGGACAGTTGAATGCCCAGCGCTGCATTTCTTTCCTGACGCAGACAAAAGGCTTTCTGCCGGACGAATTCCGCACGGTGATCGGCAACCGCTTGTATGGCTGTGACACATGCCAGACAGTCTGTCCGAAAAACAAACGCAAAGCCAATGGGATCCATCCGGAGTTCGAGCCGGATCCCGAGATTGCAAAACCGCTTTTGGAACCGTTGTTGACGATTTCCAACCGGGAATTCAAGAGCAAATTTGGTTATGTCTCGGGCTCTTGGAGAGGCAAAAAGCCGATTCAGCGAAATGCCATTTTGGCGTTGGCTCATTTTAAAGAAGAAAGCGCTGTGCCCGTGCTAATCGAATTATTAATGAAAGACGACCGGCCGGTAATCCGGGGGACAGCGGCCTGGGCTATTGGCAAAATCGGCACAGAAGAGGGGCTGCAAGCGCTCAAACAGGCGCGGCACACTGAGCAGGATGAAGAAGCATTAGCAGAAATTCAAAAAGGATTGGCATTTTTCGCCGAAGAATTGAAAGGATAAGTGAAAGATTTGGCTATACACATTGTTTTGTACCAACCGCTGATTCCAGCAAATACAGGAAATATTGCACGTTCATGTGCAGGGACAGGAGTGAAGCTCCATTTGATCCGTCCGCTTGGCTTTTCAACAGATGACAAAATGTTGAAGCGTGCCGGACTGGACTACTGGGAGCATGTCGACTTGAGCTATTATGACTCTTTGCAGGAACTGTTCGACCGGTACAAAGAAGGCGAGTTCTATTACATCACGAAATTCGGCACAAAAACCTATTCAACATTCGATTTCTCGGACCGGGAAAAAGATCATTTCTTCGTTTTCGGCCAGGAAACGAAAGGATTGCCGAAGGAATTGATTGAACAAAACCTGGACCATTGCCTGCGCATTCCGATGAACGAGCATATCCGTTCCTTGAATCTCTCCAACACAGCAGCGATTCTGATGTACGAGGCCCTGCGCCAGCAGGATTTCCCGGATTTAACTTAATTGCGGGCATGAAAAAAGGACAGCCAATGGCTGTCCTTTTGCATTATTTCTTTTCAAAAGTACCTGGTTTGTCATCGTAGCCAGCAGTGAAGATAGCTAACAAGAACGCTACACAGATTCCTAGGATTAGGATTAAGTTCATACGTAATGACCTCCTTGAAATTTGCAACTGTGTTTAGTATATCGTAATCACGGGAAAAATGAAACAGAACGGCGAAGTGAAATGTGGAGATTTTCTGTACAAATTTCAACACGCCTGTCGTAAGTTTTTCTTAATGTTGATAAAAATGAAACCTCCACGGATATCATTCGTATAATAGGTAAATAAGGTTCAAAGAGGTGAAAAGGATGAAAATGAAAATTTCAGTCGCTTTATTATGGATTACCGGTCTGGCAGAAGCTGCTTTGGCTATTCCGTTTATAGGCGGGAGTTTTGTCATATCGACGGGCTATACAGCACTTGGTGTAATGTTTGTGCTGCATGCAATCACCCTGTTCTTCTGTTTCCGTGAATACTCGCCAAAAAGCGGATCAATTCTCGGAATTATTACCAGCGTCTTAGCATGGATTCCATTAATCGGTTGGGCGCTTCACTTATTGACTGCTTTCGTGTTGATCGTCTCCGCTATGGTATCCGGATTTGGATCACGAGCTAGAATATAAAAAAAACCGCCAAATGGCGGTTTTTTTCTATTTAATGCGGCGCAATGATGATTTGGATGGTGAACAAGACCGCAAATACATAAAGAATCGGGTGGACCGTTTTGGCTTTGCCAATAAAGATTTTCATTAACGGGTAAGTGATAAAGCCAAGAGCAATGCCGGTCGCGATGCTGGAAGTCAGCGGCATCATCAGAACGACAAGGAATGCCGGGAAGGCTTCGTCGAATTTCTCCCACTCAATCTGTTTAACAGAGCCGATCATCAGACTGCCGACAATGATAAGCGCAGGAGCCGTGATGGCTGCCACATTGGAGAGGGCAGAAACGAAAGGCCCAAAAAAAGCGGCAATGATAAACAGGATGGCAACTGTCAGAGAAGTTAATCCTGTCCGCCCGCCAGCGGCTACGCCAGCTGTCGATTCGACATAGGCAGTCGTTGGACTTGTTCCGACCATTGCACCGGCTGTCGCTGCGAAAGAATCAGCGAGCAAGGCCTGACGCATGCGCGGCATGTCATTATTCTTCATGAGACCCGCTTGTTTCGCAACGCCGACCATGGTGCCGGTCGTATCAAAGAGCGTAACCAGCAGGAAAGAAAAGACCACACCGTATAATCCATATTCGATGACCAGCTGAACCGCTTCAAGAGGGTTCCAGACAAGGATGCCTTCAGGAAGAGAAGGCAGCTGGAGCAGCGCCCCTTCGAATTTCAATTGGCCGGTAATCAGTGCAATAATGCCGGTTACGATCATGCCGTAAAAAATGCCGCCGTGGATATTCAAAGACATAAAAATCAAAGTGACCACTAAACCAACCAGAGTCAGGACAACGGGAGGCGAAGTCAAGTCGCCAAGGCCGACTAAGTTGGCTTCATTGGCTACTATTAAGTTGCTGAGCCGAAGGCCGATAAAGGCGATAAACAAACCGATTCCGGCAGTGATGGCGTGTTTTAAGTTTTCCGGAATTGCCTGGATTAAAATTTTGCGCAGACGCGTCAAAGACAAAAGGACAAAAATCAAGCCGGCAATAAACACAGCTGAAAAAGCGGTAACATAATCAATGGCTCCGTTCGAACCAAGAACCAACGAAGTGAAATAAGCATTCAACCCCATGCCGGGTGCAATAGCAATCGGGTAATTGGCAAACAGCGCCATCCATAGGGTGCCGATTGCAGCAGCGATGATGGTGGCCATAAAGACTTGGTCAAAAGGGACGCCAGCTGCACTTAAAATGACGGGATTCACAATTACGACATAAGCCATCGTCAAAAAAGTTGTCATGCCGGCAAGAATTTCTGTTTTTACAGTAGTGCCGTTTTCTTTTAACTGAAACATGGGTGTTACTCCTCCTAAAACACGAACATTTTAAACAACGTTAACTATATTATTCGCTTTTGCTCAAGAAAGCAAGCGATTTTTATAAAAACAGGCAAGGCAGTCGAAATTTCTTCAGCTTATTTGTACAATAGGAAAAGAAAGGATGATGAAAATGGATTTCACGATCAATTCAACAAAAACTTTACATAACGGCGTTGAGATGCCGCGCTTTGGCCTTGGGGTCTACAAGATGACCGACAAAGAAGCGGCTGTCGAAGCGATGCTTGCGGCTATCAATGCAGGATACCGCGCTATCGATACGGCGGCGGTCTATCAAAATGAAAACGAAGTGGGAGAGGCTGTACGCTCTTCACGCGTGAAGCGGGAAGAATTGTTCATCACTTCAAAAGTATGGAATACGGATCAAGGCTATGACAATACGCTGCGCGCTTTTGAAGCGTCTCTGAAGCGCCTCGGCTTTGATTACCTTGACCTGTATTTGACCCATTGGGCGATTCCGGATACGTATGAAGAAACATACCGGGCGATTCAGCGCCTCTATGATGAAAAGCTGGTACGTTCGATCGGTGTGTCCAATCATCAGCAGCATCACCTGGAAAAAATCCTGGCAAAAGCAAATACGAAGCCGATGGTCAACCAGATTGAATTGCATCCGCAGCTGACACAGGAACCGCTGCGTGAATTCTGTGCAACAAATGACATTGCAGTGACATCCTGGTCACCGTTGGCACGCGGCCGTCTGCTGGAAGATCCAGTCCTTGCAAAAATCGGAGAAGCCCATGGCAAGTCCATTGCCCAAGTGGTAATCCGCTGGCACCTGCAAAGCGATCTGATTGTCATACCGAAATCTGTAACGCCGTCGCGCATTGCGGAAAATGCCGATGTCTTCGACTTTACTTTATCCGCTGAAGAAATGAAGATGATTGATGGATTGAATCAAGACTGGCGTTCAGGAACGCATCCTGACAAAATTACAGTATAAAAAGAAAAACCGCCAAATGATTGGCGGTTTTTTTGTGGGGTTTTCCGTTTTACTTAACGTTCTTTATCTTCAACCACGATTTTTTCATGGGTGAACGGATGGATAAACGACATGCGAAATGCATGAAGGTGGTAAGACCCGTCTTGAGTGAGCGGGCCGTCGTAAAGCTCGTCTCCAATAATCGGATGGCCGATATGGGACAAGTGGGCGCGGATCTGATGCGTCCGGCCGGTTTCCAATGTGAGGTGAAGCAAAGATTTGCCTTCCATCTGCTTCAGCACTTTGTAATGGGTCACGGCGCTTTGGCCGGATGGGGAGACGCGTCGGCGCGTCGCATGATGGCGGTCACGTCCAAGCGGGAAGTCAATCGTGCCGGATTTGTTGTGGACTTTACCTTTGACGACAGCTTCGTAATCCCGCACCAATTGCTTCTGCTCGAGCATGCGGTCCAGAACATTTTTGGCAACCGGATGCTTGGCGACCATAAGAAGGCCGGACGTCCCTTGGTCCAGGCGGTGCACGTGTTCGCCGTATGTGCCGCCGCTGCGGATAATATGGCCGAGTATGGCATTGATGAACGTATCATTTTGGCCGACTTCATTCGGATGCGTTGCCATGCCTTTCGGTTTTCGGGCAATGATGAAATGATCGTCTTCAAAAAGAATCGGCAGTTCGATGCCGTGATTCGGTTCATAAGGCGAGCCGGCAGGCGGCAAGTCAAAATGCAGCACCGTTCCTTTTGCCAATGGCTCTTTCCAGATCACTTCCTGAAACTTATCATTCTTGACGCTTTTCGCCATCCGCATTTCATGGACCACTTTTTTGCCAAGGCCCCATTCTTTTCTCAGCAGTTCTTCAACGGTCATGCCGTCGTCCTGTATTACATAACTCCATGTCATTTCTAATTCCTCCATATAAAAGGGCCATGCGCACAGCACATGGCCCCATGTCTATTATTTTAAAACTACTTGGTTGAAGAATTCTTCAATGTTTTCTTTCGGCTGTGAGCCAACCCAGCGCGCCACTTCTTCGCCATTTTCGTAATGGATGAGTGTTGGTGTCGCTTCGATGAAATACTGCTGCCATCCTTGTTCATACTCTAACAGATTGTATTGCAGAACGTCTACACCCATATCGTCAGCGACCGGCATCAAGACAGGTGTAGTTGCCTGGCAATGCGGGCAAGTCGGGCTGAAGAAATAAACGGTCGTCGGTTCGCCGCTGGCAATTTTTTCATCCAGTTCATCCGGCAGGACGATGTTCTGGTAATTCTCATCATCAAGCTGGTCGATCGTTGCCTGGTTTAAATCTTCAGTATCGTATGGGTTATTGGCAAGCTTGCTGTTGTTCGATTGATTGGTCAAAAAGATGATCAGGCCAAAAATCAATACAACGGCTGCACCAATAATGATCATTTTCTTCATTTTACTTTTCCTCCTTCAAAGACTTCCACAGATAGATGCTCATGCCTGCGATCAAAACAAAAGCAGTCAGTGCTAAAAATGGAATGGTGATAAATCCGAGATAATTGATGTACTGCCCTGTACAAGGCACACGTCCGCATGCCGGAGCAGAATCGGACAAGAAGTCCAGTTTTTGGATGCCGTAATGGTAGAGCGAGATGCATCCGCCAATCACTGAGAAGACCAGTGTGGTTAGTGCGATTTTAACATTTTTCTGAACATAGGCGATTCCGATGATGATTACGAGCGGGTACATGAATATCCGCTGAATCCAGCATAATTCGCATGGTTCATATCCCCGGATTTCAGAAAAATACAGTGAACCCATAGTGGCAACAAGGGCCACTCCCCACATGGAAAGCAAAATATTCTCTTGGCGCTTCGACATTGGCAGGTACCTCATTTCAAAATTTACTTCCTTAAAAGTATAATTCTTATCGATAGGCAAGTAAATTAATATTATCTTGGGCCGCTATCCTATATAATAAAGTTTGAAACTTTTGTGAAGGAGTGTCTGCAGTGCCAGAACAATTCGATTTGTCCGATTTTGAAAAAAGCATGGTTATCCGTGAGATGACTTATTCTGATATTGATGCCATCCTGGAAATGCAGCGCCTGTGTTTTCCAGGGATGGATCCTTGGAAAGAAGAACAATTACGCAGCCACTTAGGTGTTTTCCCGCAAGGCCAGCTTGTCGCTGAACTGGACGGCAAAGTCATCGGTTCGTGTTCGAGTTTATTAATCAACTTTGATGAGTATGATGACCGCCATACGTGGGACGATGTGACCGACGGAGGCTACATCACCAACCACAACCCCGACGGCTATAATATGTACGGGATTGAAGTAATGGTGCACCCGGATTATCGCCGGATGCAAGTAGGGCAGCGCCTGTACGAAGCGAGAAAAGAACTGGCGCGCGAGCTGAACTTGAAATCGATCATTCTTGGCGGGCGCATTCCGAATTACCATAAACATGCGGATGAGATGTCGCCAAGAGAATATGTGGATGCAGTGTCGCGCCACAAAATTTACGATCCCGTTCTGACATTCCAATTGATGAACGGCTTCCAATTGATGCGCATCAATCCGAATTACTTGCAGGATGATTTGGCATCCGGCAAGTATGCTACGTTAATGGAATGGAATAACGTCGACTACAAACCGGTTTCCAAACGCCATTTCAAAACTAGCTTGCCGGTGCGGATCTGTGTGGTCCAATATTTGATGCGCGCAATCGAATCGTTTGATGATCTCGCGAACCAAGTGGAATACTTTGTGGATGTAGCGTCAGACGCCCATTCCGATTTTGTGGTATTCCCTGAAATTTTCACGACTCAGTTGATGTCATTTTTGAATGAGCCATCTCCGAGCCAGGCAGTCCGCAAGTTGACGGAATACACGCCGCAGTATATTGAGTTGTTTACAGATCTTGCCGTGCGCTACAATGTCAACATTATCGGCGGATCGCATTTTGTAAAAGAAGAAGACGACGAAATCTACAACATTGCGTATTTGTTCCGCCGCGATGGCTCGATCGACAAGCAGTACAAAATCCACATCACACCGAACGAACGGAAATGGTGGGGGATTTCAGCAGGGGATTCGGTACGCGTATTTGATACGGATTGCGGGAAAATCGCCATCCAGATCTGCTACGATATCGAATTCCCGGAACTGGCGCGCATTGCGACCGATATGGGTGCGAACATCATCTTCTCTCCATTCTGTACCGAAGACCGCCAAGGCTATCTTCGCGTGCGTTACTGTGCACAGGCGCGTGCAGTGGAAAACCAGATTTACACGGTTATTTCCGGAACTGTCGGCAACTTGCCGCAAACGGAAAACATGGACATCCAATACGCCCAGTCCGGCATTTTTGCGCCATCTGATTTTGAATTTGCCCGTGACGGCATTGTGGGTGAAACCAATGCCAACCTGGAAATGGTGCTGATCGGGGATGTCGATCTTGAAATCCTACGGCGCCAGCGTCAAAACGGTACCGTCAAGCAGCTGAAAGACCGCCGCCATGACGTATACAGCATCAATTACAAAAAAGATTGATTTACAGGCCGCTTCTATAAAAGGAAGCGGTTTTTATTTGATTTTTTTGGTAAACTAAGTGATATGGAGGGATGTATATGACATGGAAAGAACGTATCAAACGATGGTTGGAACATGACAATCTCGATGAAAACACAAAACAGAGTTTGATTCTGCTTCAAGAAGACGAGAAGTTGGCGGAAGACGCATTTTATCAAGATTTGGTGTTTGGTACAGGCGGAATGCGCGGGGAAATCGGACCGGGCACAAACCGCATGAATGTCTACACAGTCCGCAAAGCTTCACAAGGTATTGCCGACTATATTAAAGAAAACGGTGAAGAAGCTATGGCCCGCGGCATGGTGATTGCTTACGATAGCCGTCGCATGTCCCCGGAGTTTGCGCTTGAAGCTGCCCGCACCTTTGCGGCAAACGGCATCCACACGTATTTGTACAGCGGACCCCGGACGACTCCGCAATTGTCGTTCAGTGTGCGTTATTTGAATGCTTTCATGGGGATTGTCATTACAGCAAGCCACAACCCGCCGGAATACAACGGCTATAAAGTTTACGGCGAAGACGGCGCCCAGTTGAATCTGGAAGATGCGGACCGCGTGATCGACTATGTCAGCCGGGTGGAAGATGAACTGAATATCGTCAACAATCAGTACGAAGAAAGCTTGTTGGTTAAAATCGATGAAAAAATGGACCAGGCGTATATTACGAACGCTTTGACGGTGCAGGAGCAATCGGCTTCCCCGATTTCTGCTGTATTTACACCGCTTCACGGCGCTTCGGGCGCTACGGTCAAACGGCTGCTGGAAACAGCAGGCTATGACGGCATCACCTACGTCCAAGAACAAATGGAACCGGACGGTGAGTTTCCGACAGTCAAATCGCCGAATCCTGAAGAAGCATCGGCTTTTGAAATGGCCCAGGTTTATGGCAAAGAAAATGGAGCAGACCTGCTGATTGCGGTGGATCCCGACGGCGACCGTGTCGGCATTGCGGTTTGGAGCGGCAGCCATTATGAACTGCTGTCCGGCAACCAAACCGGCGCGATTCTGATTGAGTATGTGCTGCGCCAAAAGCAGAAAAAAGGAACGCTTCCTGGTAATGGCCGCATTTTCAAAACGATTGTGACTTCTGAATTTGGGCGCGTCATTGCTGATTCGTACGGTGTTGACTGTGTCGATGTATTGACCGGCTTTAAATTCATCGGCGAAAAATTGAAAGAAAACGATGCCAAGAAAGAATTCGAGTTTTTATTCGGCTATGAAGAAAGCTACGGCTACTTGATCCGTGATTTTGCACGGGACAAAGATGCTGTGCAGGCCGTGTTGCTGCTCGTAGAAGCCGCTGCTTATTACAAAACGCAAGGCCAAAGCTTGCATGATGTGCTCGTCGATTTATACGGCCGTTTTGGCTGGTACCGGGAAGCGCTTGTTTCGGTGACGAAAAAAGGCGTGGATGGTGCACGTGAAATCCAAAGCTTGCTTGCGGGTATGCGCGAGGAACCGCTCAAAGCGATTGCTGGCATCCCGGTCGTTTCGATTGAAGATTATGAAACGCAAAAACGGGTGTTTGTGGACATGAATACCGATGAAAAAATCGAATTGCCGCAAGCGAACGTCATCAAGTATTTCCTGAAAGATGGGTCGTGGGTGTGCCTGCGCCCGAGCGGCACGGAGCCGAAAGTGAAATATTATTTCGGGGTCTTCGCCGATACGGAACAGGAAAGCGACGAGAAACTGGAACTGATCAAAGAATCGTTCCTGGATGAAATGAACAGAAGATGACAAAAGCTCCCTTTAGAGGGAGCTTTTTCATTCAAAAGGACGAGGCAAAAGCCGAATAAAAACGTGTAAAGTAGAACTAATGGTGATGGGAGGAACATAAATGGTATTGGATGAACATTCCAACGTGATTTTGTTGAAGGAAATTGCGGAATTGCTGAATGAGGAAACAGATATGGACCGGATGCTGGAAGGGGCCATCTGGAAATTGTTGAACGGCTCCAATTTTGAAACCGCCTGGATCTTTTTCATCGACGAAAAAGGCAAGCATAAATTAGTCGCCCATGCGAATTTGCCGGAAGCTTTAAAAGCGAACGGCTGCCGGCATCTCCAAAAGGGCGGCTGCTGGTGCGTCAAACGGTATCACGACGGCGATTTGAAAAAAGCATCCAATATCATTGCCTGCCAGCGGATTGAAAATGCCCGGCCGACAAAAGCAGGGGATTCCGGAGGCATCACCCATCATGCGACGGTTCCGCTGCAATCGGGTACAGAGAAATTCGGTTTGTTGAATATAGCCGCCCCGGAAAGAACGGGGTTTTCAACAGATGAATTGGCGCTGCTCGAATCCGTGGCGTTTCAAATCGGTTCGGCAATCAAACGCATTGTGTTGACCAAACAGGAACAGGAACTGGCGCTTGTAAAAGAACGCAACCGTTTGGCGCGGGACTTGCATGATTCGGTCAATCAGCTGCTGTTTTCAGTTACGCTTACCGCAAGAGGCGGCAGTGAAATGTCTGCAGATCCGGAAGTACAAGAAACATTCCGGGACATCCAGCATTTAACCCAGGAAGCGTTGAATGAAATGCGTGCGCTTATTTGGCAGCTGCGGCCGAAAGGGCTGGAGAGCGGGTTGCTGGAAGCCATCAAGGGCTACGCCGAAATGCTCGGTTTGACGACGGAAGTGAAAGTGACAGGCGTCATTCAATTGCCTTCACGCGCCGAAGAAACACTGTTCCGTATTGCCCAGGAAGCCTTGAATAACATCCGGAAGCATGCAGGTGTCAACAAAGTCGAGTTGTTCATGTCGGTCACTTCTTCGGATGTCCTTTTGGTCATCAAAGACGAAGGCCGGGGATTTTTGCTGGACGAACGGCTCTACATACCGTCCATCGGCATCCAGAGCATGCGGGAACGGGCGCAGGCAGAAGGCGGAACTGTCGACTGGTCGAGTGAAATCGGAAAAGGAACGGAAATTCTTGTTCGAATACCGTATTAAATAAGGAGTGATAGGCATGGTGAAAGTACTGATTGCCGACGATCATCATGTGGTTCGGCGCGGCTTGCTGTTTTTTCTGAAGACGCAAAAAGACATTGAAGTTGTCGGAGAAGCGGTAAACGGCAAAGAAGCGGTGGAAATGGCCGGTAAACTACGGCCGGATATCGTCTTGATGGATTTGGTGATGCCGGTCATGGATGGCATTGAAGCGACCCGCGAAATCAAAGAACTATATCCGGAAATCATCGTCTTGATGCTGACCAGTTTCTCGGACCGCGACCATGTGGTGCCAGCGATGGAAGCGGGGGCAGCCGGCTACCAATTAAAAGACATTGAACCGGATGAACTCGTGGCATCGCTCCGGAGTTTGATGCGCGGCGAAAATACCGTGCATCCGAAAGCGAATTCGGAATTGTTGAAAGGGCCGGCTGAACCGGCGCCGCACACAGTGAATCTCTTAACTCCGCGCGAGAAGGAAGTATTGGCGGAGCTGACAAAAGGCAAAAGCAACCGTGAAATTGCCTCGGCTTTATTTGTCACCGAAAAAACGGTGAAGACGCATATTTCCAATATTTTTACCAAGCTGGAAGTGCAAGACCGTACGCAAGCAGCACTTTATGCGGTCAAGCACGGCTTGACTGAAGCTTGAAAACCAAAAAGCAGGCACCTACAAAAATTCGTAGGCGCCTGCTTTTATTAGTTCTTTTATCGTTTCTTGACCGGCCGTTTTCTGGAATCTTTCGTGATTTGCTTCCATTTGCTGCGCTCTGCTTTTTGGGCAGCCGCATCGCTTTTTCGTTCCATATGCGCCAGTTCACGTTTCAGTTTCAAATAACTTCTGTAACGGTCCGCCTGCAATTCGCCTGTCAAAAGCGCTTCCTGGACACGGCAGCCTGGTTCGTTGCCGTGACGGCAATCCCGGAACCGGCATTCATCGGCAAGTTGTTCGACGTCGGAAAAGCCGCTTTCGATGCCTTCTTCGTAATCGCCGAGCTGGAATTCGCGCATGCCCGGTGTGTCGATCAACAAGCCGCCGCCAGGCAACCGGACCAGCTCCCGGTGCGTAGTTGTATGGCGGCCTTTGCTGTCGTCTTCCCGGATGTCCTGCACACCCATCAGTTGACTGCCGGACAACGCATTGATGAGCGATGATTTCCCGACGCCGGATGAACCGAGAAGTGCTCCGGTCTTATTCGGCGTAAGCAGGTTCTGCAAGTTCTCAATGCCTTCACCGGTAACGCTCGATACCGGGTATACCGGCAAGCCGAAAGCAACCGATTCGACTTCCTGCAGAAAAGGCTCCAAATCTTCGCATTGGTCGCTTTTCGTCAGCACAATCACCGGATTGGCTCCTGAATCCCAAGCGGCGATCAAGTAACGTTCCAGACGCCGGACGTTAAAATCGTGGTTCAGCGACATGACGAGAAAGACGTAGTCGACATTAACCGCGATCAATTGGATTTCGGAAGTATCGCCCGCTGCTTTTCGTGAAAATTGGGAAGAGCGGGGAAGCACCTGGTGGATGATCCCTTTTTCTTCACCGGGCATCTGTTCGACCATGACCCAGTCGCCGACCGCAGGGAACTCACTGTGCAAATGCTCATGCCGGTATTTGCCGGAAAGTGTACTCAGCCATTCGCCGCTGTCTGTCACGACACGGTAGATATTTTTATGTTCCAAAGTGATGCGCCCCGGTATGCCGGCTGCGCCGATTTTTTCTTGCCAAGCTGTATTCCAGCCGTATTGTTCAATTAAATTCAATGTAAGTTCCTCCTAATTATGCAAAATAAAAAACCATGGATGCGCGCAAATCGCAATCCATGGTTCCCGGGCATAATGGAAGAAGCGTATCGTCAGCGATACACAGAGCGGGACATTATGGATTGGATTTGCGTATTCAAAAATAAAATAGCCATAATGCCTCACCTCTTTCTTCAAGTTACTCTAAAGATACTGCAGACCCAAAGAAGGGTCAAGGGTTTTTTGTCCGAAAATAGAAATTTATCCAATCATTCAGGATTCTTGTTAGTTTCGATAGAGAAAAGGGAATAGAACAACAGAGTACCAACGACAGATTGGCGATTTTTTAAAGGAGGAATTCAAATGGCAGAAACGAAATGGTGGAAACTCGGAGCAGCGGCAGTCTTATCGGTAAGTATGCTGAGTGCTTGCGGCAGCGGCGATGGAGACGATGACAATATTGAAGTGGAAGATCCGGCAACGGATGAAGATGAGCAGGATTCAGATATCGGCACGGATACGGAAGAAGAGTTGGAAGATGATACAAATGAAGAAAAACAGGACGGGGATGCCCCTTAATAACCGTAAAGAGCCACAATTGTGTGGCTTTTTTTCATGCAAAAAAATTGTAGAGAAGAATAATAAAAACACAAACAGGGCTTGCTTTTATAATTTGGAAGCGCTAACATTAAGTTAATATTCTGAACATACCAACCGGTTAGTACCAGAAAGGTGGAAAAAGGAAAATGGATTTTTCGTATTCAGAGAAAACAGCAAAACTGCAGGAGCAATTGACGTTATTTATGGAGGAACATATTTACCCAAATGAAAAATTATTTGAAGAACAATTGAATGCCCAGGAAAATCGCTGGTCACAAGTGCCTCCAATCATGGAAGAACTGAAACAAAAAGCGAGAGAAGCCGGGCTATGGAATTTATTCCTGCCAGAGAGTGAATACGGAGCGGGGCTGACCAATCAGGAATATGCGCCGTTATGTGAAATCATGGGCAGATCGCTCATTGGACCCGAAGTCTTTAATTGCAACGCGCCGGATACCGGCAATATGGAAGTTCTCGTCCGCTACGGTACGGAAGAACAAAAAGAGAAATGGCTGAAGCCGCTCCTTGCCGGCGAAATCCGTTCGTGCTTCTCCATGACGGAACCGGATGTAGCGTCGAGCGATGCGACGAATATTGAAGCGTCAATTGTCCGGGACGGCGATGAATATGTCATCAACGGCCGCAAATGGTGGTCTTCAGGCGCAGGGGATCCGCGCTGCAAAATCTCCATTGTGATGGGCAAAACGGATCCGGACGGCCCGAAATACGAGCAGCAGTCCATGATTCTGGTGCCGCTCGACACACCGGGCGTAAAAATTGAACGGCTGTTGTCGGTATTTGGATACGACCACGCGCCGCATGGCCATGCTGAAATCACGTTTGACAATGTGCGTGTGCCGGCGGGCAACATGATCTGGGACGAAGGAAAAGGATTTGCGATTGCGCAAGGCCGCCTTGGCCCCGGCCGCATCCACCACTGCATGCGCTTGATCGGTGCAGCGGAACGTGCGCTTGAAGAAATGTGCAAACGCGTCCAAAGCCGCGAACCGTTTGGAAAGCCGCTTGCCAACCAAGGGGTCGTCCGCGAATGGATTGCCGATTCACGGATTGAAATCGAACAAGCCCGCCTGTTGACACTGAAAGCCGCTTATATGATGGATACAAGCGGCAATAAAGAGGCGAAAGCCGAAATCGCCATGATCAAAGTTACGGCGCCGAATATGGCACTGCGTGTCATCGACCGGGCAATCCAGGCCTTCGGGGCTGCAGGCGTCAGCGATGACTTCACACTGGCTGCCCAGTGGGCGAATTCACGGACGCTGCGCTTAGCCGACGGTCCGGATGAAGTTCACCGCAACCAGATCGCCCGTCTGGAATTGAAGAAATACGCACAGCCGGAAAAAGCGAAAGACAGCATCGCCGCTGTAGAAACGCGATAAACAAAGCTTGCCATTAAAAGATATTGGGGGAAAGTAGATGACAATGAACCAGATTGCGTCCAAGCATTACCCGCAGGATATCCAGTCTGCAATGGAATTTCCGAACAAGACCATGCCCGAAATTTTAGCGGAAACAACAGCGAAAATACCGGATCATACAGCGCTTAAATTCTATCAGAAGGAAATCAGTTTTAAGGAATTGCATGTTTTATCGACCTTGTTTGCTTCATCGCTCCAAGGATCCGGCGTGGAAAAAGACGACCGGGTCGCGATTATGCTGCCCAACTGCCCGCAGTATGTCATTTCGTATTTCGGCGTTTTAAAGTCGGGAGCGACGGTTACCCAGATCAATCCCATGCTGATGGAAAACGAATTGATCCATATTTTCAAGGATTCAGGAGCAGAGACGATCGTGGTATATGAACCGCTTTACCCGCGCATCAAAGCGATTGCCGGACACACTTCAATAAAAACCATTATTGTCGTGAGCTTTGCGGAAGAACCGGCTCCACTCGAAGAAGATTATTCGTTTAAGGCATTTGTAGAAAAAGGGGATGGACAGCTAAAGCCGGTTTCAATCGACCCGGCTGAAGATGTGGCGGTCCTGCAATATACCGGCGGCACGACCGGATTATCCAAAGGAGCCATGCTCACGCACCGCAATATCGTGGTAAATGCCCTGCAGTCCCAAGAATTCTTTAAGAATGAAGTGACGTTCGGAGAAGAAAGCTGTTTGACGGTCATTCCGCTTTTCCACGTGTTTGGCATGACGTCCGCCATGAATTTGTCGATATTGAATGGTTCCAAAAACATTTTACTGCCGCGCTTTGATTTGCAGGAAGTGCTGGAGACGATCAAGCGCGAACAGCCGACGACATTCCCTGGCGTACCGACGATGTATATTGCCATAACTAATCATCCAGAAGCGGAGAAATACGGAATCGACAGCATCCATATCTGCAATAGCGGCAGTGCACCGATGCCGCTGGAGACGATGAAGGAATTTGAACGGAAAACAGGAGCAAAAATTCTGGAAGGCTACGGCCTCTCGGAAGCGGCTCCGACAACCCATTGCAATCCGCCGTTTGCAGAGCGCAAGCCGGGAAGCATTGGCATCGGTTTTCCTTCGACCGAATACAAGGTCGTCGATTTGGCGACCGGGACAGAAGAAGTGCCAGCCGGGGAAAAAGGGGAACTGGTTATCCGCGGCCCGCAAGTGATGAAAGGCTATTGGAACATGCCGGAAGAGACGGAAAATGCGCTGCGGGACGGTTGGCTCTTTACCGGCGACATCGCACGAATGGATGAAGACGGCTATATTTACATTGTTGACCGCAAGAAAGACCTGATCATTTCAAGCGGCTATAATGTCTATCCGCGCGACATCGAAGAGATTTTGTACGAGCATCCCGCGGTACAAGAAGCGGTGGCGATCGGCGTTGCAGATCCTTACCGGGGTGAAAGCGTCAAAGCCATCATTGTCAAAAAAGCCGGCCAGGAAGTGGCGGAAGAAGACTTGATCCAATGGTCCCGAGAGAAAATGGCTGCTTATAAAGTACCGAGAATCATTGAATTCCGTACGGAACTCCCCAAAACCAATGTAGGGAAAATCCTTCGGCGGGCGCTTCGCGACGAAGTGGCAGCTAAAGAATAAGCTTTATGAAAGGAACAGCCTGACACCTCTCGCTGTTCCCTTTTTTGACCGAATTCCGGAAGGGTGTGCAAGTGTGCCGAAACTCCATCTCCTATTGAAAAAAGAAGAAATAGATGAAGCGCGGATGCAGGAAGACAAAACAGCGGTCATTTTTGATGTGCTGCTCGCTACATCCACAATAGCCGCTTGCTTTTTGCATGGCGCTAAGGAAGTGATTCCGGTGCTGGACGGTGACGAAGCGAGAAAACAGGCGGAAGGACGGGAACCCGACAGCTTTTGCCTAGTGGGGGAATACAACGGGAAAACGATTGAAGGTTTTCTGGATCCGAATCCCTTGCAGCTGAAAAAACAGATTGCCGGAAAAACAGTTGTCTTGTCAACCACCAATGGCACCGTGGCGATCCGGAAAGCGGCGGGTGCCAATAAAGTTTATACAGCGTCGTTATTGAACGGCGGCGCTGTAGCCAAAAAAATTGCTGACGAGCACCAAGAAGAAACGATTGTCGCTGTTTGCTCCGGATCCGGCGGCGAGTTTTGCCTGGAAGATTTTTTCGGGGCCGGCTATTTTGTTGATTGCCTGATGCGGCAGACTTCAAATTGGGAACTGACGGATTCCGCAAAAGCGGCCCGCATTTTCTACGAAACCAGCAAAAGCAACAGCCGAGAATTATTGAAACAGTCGCGTGTCGGTGAAATGTTGATGAGCCTCGGATTTGAAGAAGAAATCGATTTTGTGGCAGAAGCTTCAAAGATTTCGCATGTTCCATGGCTAAAGAATGGAAAGCTCGTCATTGATTAAAAAAGGAGGAATTGGAATGGAAAATGAACACGTTATTGTCAAATTGACGGATGGGGTCTTGTCACTGCAGCTGAACCGGCCGGAAAGCTTGAATGCATTCAGCCCGGAAATGATTTTGCGCTTAACCGAAGAAATTAAGGCTGCCGGAAGCAATCCGGAAGTCGGGGCTGTAATCTTGTCAGGAGCCGGCCGCTCATTCTCAGCGGGAGGCGATGTCAAGACGATGGGCCAAGCCGGACCTTCGGAAACGTATGACCATATCGGAAAACTAAACGAACTGGTGCTGGCAATGCATGCGCTTGAAAAACCCATCATTGCAGCGGTCCATGGTTTTGCAGCTGGAGCGGCATTTAATTTGGCACTCGCCAGCGATCTGATTGTGGCGGCAGAAGACAGCAAATTTGTTATGAGCTTTGCGCAGGTTGGGCTGATTTCCGATGGAGGCGGCCTTTATTTCCTGACCCGGTTGGTCGGGCCGTACCGGGCAAAAGAATTGTTCTTTAAAGCAGAGCCGATTACAGCAGAACAAGCAAAAGAATGGGGAATCGTTAACCATTTATATCCGCTTGCAGAACTGGAACAGGGAGCATTTGGGCTTGCGGCCCGCTTGGCTGCCGGCCCGTCCCGCACATTCGGGCTAATGAAAAAAATAGCCGACCAGGCCAATACAGCTGGTCTTCCGGAAATTCTGGAACAGGAAAGAATCACGCAGGCCATGCTGGTGACGACCGAGGATCATCTGGAAGGAGTCGCGGCGTTCAAAGAAAAACGGAAACCGGATTTCAAGAAAAAGCAGGAAGTTCTGTAAGGATGGCTTGAAAAACGCCGAAGGGAGAAACGGAATGAACATTACCCATTTTAAATTTTGGCCAAGTCGAGTATCGAAAACCCTGACTGTTCCGGATACTACTTTATATGACAATTTTGCTATGTCCACCAAAAAATATCCGCAGAAAGTTGCCTTGTATTATTACGGTGCTGAATATACCTATGCGCATTTAAAAGCAGAAATTGATTCACTGGCTGGTTACTTGGAGAAGGAGATGGGCATTTCAAAAGGGGAGCGGGTGCTGCTGTTTATGCAGAATTCACCTCAGTTCCTGATCAGCTATTACGCGATTCTGCGGCTGCGCGCAGTTGTAGTGCCTGTCAATCCAATGAATACAGCAGAAGAACTGGCATTTTATATTCAAGACGGCGAAATCCGCTGCGGCATTGTCGGCCAAGAGCTGTACGGAAGAATTGAAGAACTGAAGGGGACAGCAGTGCTTGAATCGGTTATTACGGCAGCTTATTCCGAGTACGCCGGTGCACAAGACGAGATCGGCAATCTTCCACCGGTTGTTGAAGAAGCCGTCCGGAGTTTTGCCCGTGCAGTGCCTTGGAAGCAGGCAGTTGAAGCAGAGCACGAACCTTCCGAATATGCAGGAGAAGCGTCCGATATTGCGGTGCTGCCGTATACATCAGGAACCACCGGTTTGCCGAAAGGCTGTATCCATACAAACCGGTCGGTACAGGCGAATACGGTAGGGACGTTTCACTGGATGAATGTTACATCGGACGCAGTCATATTGACCACTTTGCCGCTGTTTCATGTGACCGGCATGGTCCACAGCATGCATATGCCGATTTATGCCGGGGCCGCTATGGTGATGATGACCCGATGGGACCGGGAGTATGCTGCCAAAGCGATTGAAACTTATCAATGCACACATTGGATCAACATCAGTACGATGATCATTGATTTCTTGTCGAATCCCCGCTTGGAAAAATACAGCCTTTCTTCTCTACAGGTGATTGGAGGAGGGGGCGCGCCGCTGCCGGCAGCAGTAGGTGAAAAATTGACCAAAACGATCGGCTTGAAATACGTGGAAGGCTACGGCTTATCGGAAACGATTTCCCAAACCCATTTCAATCCGCCGGACCGGCCGAAGCTGCAGTGCCTTGGGATACCTTCGTTTGATGTGGATGCACGGATCATTGACCCTTCTTCCGGTGAGGAATTGGAAACCGGGAAGGAAGGGGAACTGGTTATCCGCGGTCCGCAAGTCTTTAGCGGCTATTACAACCGCGAAGACGATAACCGGAATTCTTTTATTGAATTGGAGGGGCTTCCGTTCTTCCGGACAGGCGACATTGCGAGACGCGATGAAGAAGGCTATTACTTCATGGTTGATCGGGTCAAGCGGATGATCAACGCTTCCGGCTTTAAAGTCTGGCCTACGGAAGTGGAATCGCTGCTTTATAAGCACCCGGCCATCCAGCAGGCCTGCGTCGTCGGAATTCCCGATCCACGGAGAGGGGAAACGGTCAAAGCCTTTGTCATTTTAAATGATGGGCAGGAAGAGAATGTTTCGGAAGAAGAAATCATCGAATGGGCGAAAAATGAAATGGCCGCTTATAAATACCCGCGTGTCGTCGAGTTTCGGAAATCCTTTCCAACGACCAGCAGCGGAAAAATTTTGTGGCGCAAATTACAGGAAGAAGAACGGCAAAAATCCGAGGAGGTTTTGTAGATGGCAAAACAAGTAGAAACGGTGACCGGGCCCATTGCCCCCGAAGCGATGGGCAAGACCTTGATCCATGAACATTTTATTTTCGGCTATCCGGGATTTCATGGAGACGTAACCCTCGGGCCGTTTAACCGGGAAACTGCGGTGGCGGCAGGGGTGGAAGCTGCCAGAAAAATGATGGCCCATGGTGTGCAGACGGTCGTCGATCCAACGCCGAATGAATGCGGACGGGACCCGGAAGTGTTAAAAGAAATTTCCGAAGAGAGCGGCCTGCAGATCATTTGCGCGACCGGCTACTATTATGAAGGGGAAGGAGCAACTCCTTATTTCAAGTTTCGGGCTTCACTTGGCAGCGCCGAACGGGAAATCAGTGAAATGTTCTCTGCAGAAATCAAAGACGGTATCGCCGGAACGAATATCAAGCCGGGAATCATTAAACTGGCTACCAGCAAAGACGCCATCACGGATTATGAAAAAATGTTTTTTAAAGCCGGAGCGCAAGCCCAAAGAGAAACCGGCATCACGTTATTGACGCATACCCAGGAAGGCACCATGGGGCCTGAACAGGCGCAGCTTCTGTTGGAGCTCGGTGCGAACCCGGCAGGCATCGTCATCGGCCATATGTGCGGCAATACGAATCCGGCTTACCATAAGCGCACGCTCGAAACCGGCGTGAACATTGCTTTTGACCGCTTTGGCCTGCAAGGCATGGTCGGAGCTCCGTTCGATCATCAGCGCATCACCACTTTGCTTGAGCTTCTGGCATCAGGATACGAAGACCAGATTATGCTTTCGCATGATTCGATCAGCATGTGGCTGGGCCGGCCGCCGGTTATCCCGGAAGCGGCGCAAGGAGCCATCGCCAATTGGCATCCGACACATTTGTTTGAAACAGTGATTCCGGAGCTCAAAAAAGCAGGAGTGACCGATGAGCAGCTTGATAAAATGTTTATGGAAAATCCGAAAAAACTGTTTGCTGCAGAAACTGTAGCAGTGTAGAGCGGAGAGGGCTGGGATTCAGCCCTTTTTTATTTTGGGCCAGTAACATTGATGCAATTTCAGCCCTTCGTTTGAAAGTAATGATAAGTTCAACATATATGGAAATTTAAGCATATTGAACGAGACGAAAACAAGCAGGTGCGGGTATATGTAAGAAAAAGGAGGAGTAGCGATGAATACATTCAATTCCGGAGAAGCAGAGTTGTTCACAGAGAAATTCATTCAAAACCCTTATCCCACTTATGCAAAGCTGCGCGAAACGGATCCCGTTCACCAAGTGAGGTTTCCGGACGGCCAGAAAGGCTGGCTGATCACGGATTACGAAGACGCGGCTGCGGTATTAAAAGATCAGCGTTTTATCAAAGACTATTCAAAGCTGTTTGGGGGTACGATGGACCAAATGTCCGTTTTCACACAAAATATGCTGTTTTCCGATCCGCCGGACCATAAAAGATTGCGCGGCTTGGCACAAAAAGCGTTCACGCCCAAAATGATTTCAGGAATGCGGAACCGGATTCAGGAAATCGCCGATGACTTGCTGAAAGAAATGGAAAACAAAAAAACCGTTAATTTAATCGATGACTTTGCATTCCCGCTGCCGATTAGCGTCATTTGCGAAATTTTGGGTGTACCGGTAGAAGATCGGGACAAGTTCCGTCTTTGGTCGAATTCCTTGATCGAAGGGACAAGCGGAGAAATTGGGGTCAGTGTGTATGAGCATATGACGCAGTTTATCCAATACTTAGGCGAATGGTTTGCGAAAGTGCACGAGCAGCCGGGAGATGATTTAATCAGCAATTTAATCATTGCCGAAGAAGAAGGGGACCGGCTGACGCAAAAGGAATTGTATGGCGTCGTCTCACTTCTTATCATTGCAGGGCATGAAACAACCGTCAATTTGATCGGCAATACCGTATTGGCATTGCTGGCACATCCGGAGCAGCAGCAAAAGCTGCGGGAGCAGCCGGAACTGATTGCCCAAGCGATTGAAGAATCGCTTCGCTATAACGGACCGGTTGAATTCAGCACGTCCCGCTGGGCAAGTGAAGACATGGAATTTCAAGGCAAGCAATTCCAAAGAGGCGACCTGGTAGTGGTGTCACTAAATGCCGCTAACCACGACCCTGAAAAGTTCAACGATCCGGAAGTTTTTGATATAACCCGGGAAAAAAGTCCGCACTTGGCTTTTGGCATGGGCATCCATTTTTGCTTAGGGGCGCCGCTTGCAAGGCTCGAAGGAGAAATCGCCATTTCCAGTTTGCTGGAGCGTTTTCCGAAAATGAAACTGGCAGTGGATGAAAGCGAACTCGCTTGGCGGCCGGGAATGATTGTACGGGGCGTCAAAGAAATACCGCTAATCATTGAATAGCCAAAGGCCGGATAACTATCCGGTCTTTTTTTATCTGCGTTTGCAGTTCCGGGAGAGGGGGAAAAGTAGGCTATCTGAAAAAGAAAGAAGGGGTCCGGTTGAAACCCGTTTCATATGTTTTAAAAGAAAAAATTTGGATTATACCAGCCGTGTACAGCGTAGCGGCGATTCTTCTGTCACTGGCCACTTTTTATGCCGACTTGTATTTGGTGGAGCGGTTTATCGACCGCATTCCTTCTATTTTTTTGACAAAAGTAGATGAAGGGCAAACTATCCTTGGAATCTTAACAGCCGCTATGCTGACGATGACCACTTTTACGTTTTCGACTGTGCTGGTTGTCCTGACGATGTACACTTCCCAATTCTCCCCTCGTGCTCCTGAAAACTTTATTCAGAGCGCCACCACCCGGCACGTACTCGGTATTTTTGTCGGGGGATTTATTTTCAATATGCTGTCGCTTCTTTATATGCAGGAAGATGTATTTGACCATGAAGTCCTTTCTACAACTGCCGGTATACTGATCGTCTTTTTCTGTATCGCGACCTTTGCGTATTACATACATTTTGTGGCATCGAATGTTCAAGTCAGCACGTTGACCAATAAACTGACAGCGGATGCGGAAAAAGTGATTGCCCAATACTTGGATCTTTATGAACAAAAGCACGTCTCAGAGGAGAATTGGAGGCCCCGGAATCCGAAAGAAACAGTGAAAGCGACGCGGGCTGGATACATCCAGTTTATAGACTTATCGCGTTTGATGGAGTTGGCAGAAAAAAATGACGGGGCTATTGAAGTAATCGTTAAAATTGGTGATTACGTTTTTGAAGGAAAACCGGTTTTTCATCTTTATTCTGAAAAGAAAATGGATTTGCCGTTCACCGACTATATAACCATCGGGGATGAGCGGACGGCAGACCAGGATCTCGGCTATGCCGTCCAAAAAATTACGGAAGTAGCCGTACGGGCCACTTCGCCTGGCAGGCAGGATCCAAATACAGCAAAGGACATTTTGATCCGGCTGGGGCACTTGCTTGGCGAGATGAGCCATTTGAAGACGGATGGCTTGGTGTTAACGGATGAAAGAGGCAATAACCGGCTGCTTTACCGTTTTGAATCGTACAGCGACATTTTGTATAAGACATTTTATCAGATATCCTACCACAGCAAAAAAGACGTTTCGGTCCATTCTTCCATGACGGATGCATTGATCGTTACAGCCGCCTTGGCTCCCGAATTGCGGTATGACACAATCTGGAAAATACAGCTTTATTTATTGGAAGCCATCAATGACGGTGAATTGAAAACCCTCGACCGGGATTTTCTGCAAAAGAAAGTGGATGAGCTCGCTGATATCACGGGCCATGAGTCCATAATGTTGGAGAAGACAGATTGAAAAACTAATTATTCTAAAAAGTCAAGAAAAATTTAAAAAAGGGATTAAAAAAAATAAGAGCGGGTAAAAAATCAATAACAATGAATAAAGGAGGCATGAAAGATGAACCACGTAAAAGCATTGGTCATGAAGTTCGTTATGATTGCAGCAGTCTTACTTATTATTCTCACGTTAATGTTTGATGTTCCTTTCGCTGACACCTTATGGATTAGTTTAGTATTAACCCTAGTTGCATACGTAATGGGTGATTTGATGATTTTCCGGAAAGCTGGAGATCGTTCAGATCAGAATAAGCGCAATGCCATCGCTACTGTGTCAGATATTGTCGTAGCGTTCTTGGTAATTTGGCTGATGGGGGATGCACTGGTCGGCAATAATGTCGACATCATCACTCCGGCAATCATTTCTGCCATTGTTATTGGCGGCGGGGAATGGTTCTTCCACAAATACCTTGACCGCAGCGTCTTCCCTGAAAAGCATGATACAACAGGAACAGCGGCTCGATAAACAGAAAAAAGACTCCTTTACAGGAGTCTTTTTTTATTGCCCTTATTGCTCGAGGTCAATCCGTTCGTATAGTCCGCCAGCCTGTTCAATGCGGTTGGCAAGGTCTCCGCGCATTTCGAAAATTTTGCCGGACGACATTTCGATTACTTCGCCATTTTTTAAATACATAGCTACGGATTGTACACTTTGTGTATTGTCTTCTTTTCCAATCCGTTCTTCGATTTTCTCGAAATCTTCCCATTCATAGCTTTGTGAAGAAATGGAGAAAGGGCCGTTGTAAATGAATTCGTCTGATGTCATGTAGTAATAGTCACTAAGCGACAACAACATGCCAGCGACCCCGGCCACAAACAAAAGGGCGGCCGCCAGGTATTTTTTCATCCGCATTTCAATGAGCGCCAAAGCGAACAATCCGGCAGCAATCAGCGCAATGCCAAGGCCGCCCGTGATGAGCGAGATATAAGAAGTTCCGACAGAAAGTGCTTCCGGTGTGATGAAAATGACCTTTAACGGATAGAAAATGGCCACTGGTGCAAATAATGAAGAAATCAGTAAGATGATTGCGAAAGTGATGTAAATGATTCTCTTCTGGTCGACAAAATCATACATATTCCATGTCCCCTTAAACCATTAATCGGACCAATCTGGATTTTCATAGTCCGGTTCTATATGTACGAGTACAACACAGTTCGGTTTCACTTTTTGGATTTTTCTTTCAATTTCTTCGGTTATCCAATGGCTTTCAATTACATTCAAGGAAGGGTTGACCCCTATAGTCAAATCAATGAACATGACGTTGCCGTGATTGCGGCCTTTAAAGTCCCGCAAGATGCTGACGCCCGGTACTTTACGCACAAGCACCGACATCGTTTCCACTTCGTCTTCATTAAATCCATCGGTCAAGGTCAAAACAGCTTCTTTAAAAATGTCCAGCGCTGTTTTGATGATGATCAATCCGACGATAAATGCCGTAACCACGTCAATAATCGGAGCGCCAAGAACCGCTCCGATAATGCCAATGCCGGCGCCAATGCTGACCAAGGCATCCGAACGATTGTCATAGGCGGCTGCCCGAACGGCAGAACTTTTAATCTGACGGCTAAGCTTCATATTGAAGCGGTACACAAAGTACATCACCAAGGCGCTGAAAAAGGCGACCGCGGCTGTGTACAGAGAAGGTGCAGCTTCTGCAGGGGAAAAGAAATTGCGTACAGCTCCCATAAGCACTTGCAGCCCGATAATGGCCATGATGAACGAGGCAAGCAGGGAAGCGATGGTTTCTGCCCGTAAATGGCCATAATGATGGTTTTCATCAGGCGGTTTTTGTGAAATCCGCAATCCGATCAATACAGCCACCGAGGCAATAATATCCGTTAAGTTGTTCAGTCCGTCCGCTTTCAATGCTTCTGAAGAGCCGGCATACCCGAAAGAGAGCTTTAATGCACTGAGGAAAACATAGGCGCCGATGCTGATCCAAGCTCCTTTTTCCCCTTTGCGCAAATTTGTATAGAGCTCCATAAAGTTTCCCGCCTCCAAGTCTTGTAAACAAATTGAAACGACCCTCATATGAGAGCCGTTTCGTATAAATTCTTTATTTGTCTTTATTTATGCTTTTGAACTTCTAAGTAAAGGAGTTGATGTCCATCAGTCTCTTTTGCCAAAAAATCATAATTTTGCTCAGAAATTTTTTGCCCTTTAATTGTATCAAAACTTTTGGACATAAACCATCCTCCGATTGTATCAATGTCTTTATCGGCTATGTTAATTCCCAGCAGAACATTAATATGGTCAATCAACAGTTTGGCATCGAAGATATAATGGCCTTCCCCGAGTTGCCGAACTTCCGGAATTTCGTCCGTATCAAATTCGTCACGGATATCGCCGACAATTTCCTCGAGAATATCTTCAATCGTCACTAAGCCGGCCGTCCCCCCGTACTCATCCCGCAAAATAGCCATATGAATCCGTTCATGCTGCATTTTCAAAAGCAAGTTGCTGACTTTACTCGTATCAATGACTTGGATGATCGGCAAAGCAAAAATTTCGACAGGCAGTTGCCCATTGGCCGGATCTTGAATATAAGCAGTCAACAGGTGCTTCATATTTACCACACCGATAATATGGTCTTTATTGCCGTGAGTAACGGGGTAGCGGGTAAATTGTTCGTTTTGGACGAAATGTATGGCTTCTTTCAAACTCATATCTTTTTCAATGGTGCTCATAGCTGTACGGGGAACCATAATTTCTTTTGCATTCAAACTTTCAAAATCGAAGAGTTTCTGAGCGTACGCATATTTGGCGGCATTGGCATCGCCGCTTTTTAAGCTATCCGACAAGAGAAGTTTTAAATCTTCATCTGAATAGGCCGCGTCATCAGCAGAAAAGGGCTCCAAACCGGACAAGCGGGTTATCAAGCGGGCGGAGCCATGGAAAAGCGGGGTGAAAACAAACAATAACCGGCTGCACCGGACAAGCCATAGTGAATTAGCCAGCAGGATTTTTTCAGCCTGCTGTCCAGCAATCGATTTCGGAATCATTTCGCCGCAGATTACGAGAAGAAAAGCGATTGCCATAAAAGTGATAACCAGTGCGGCTGCTTCAGCGCTGCCAGCTGACAATCCAAAATGCATCGCCTTCGGCAAAGTATACTGTTCTGCCAAGCCATGGCCCAACCAGCCGACTCCTAAAATGGATGCGGTGATGCCGATTTGGCAAAGGCATAAATAATTGTCCATGCCGGCGATGACCTTTTTGGCCGCGATTGCCCGTTTGTGTCCATTGGCAAGCAACGAATCAATTTGGGAAATCCGTACTTTTACTATCGCAAATTCACTGGCTGAGAAAAAGGCAGTGGCCGCGAGGAAGACAGCAATCGCTGTCAGTCGTATGGGTATGTCCAAATGGCTCCTTTGCTTCAGCTTCTAAAAAGCGAAACAAAGTTTACACCTCCTGAAAAGAAAGTTTGATTTACTTTAATAATAAAAGATTAAACAATAAAAGACAAATAATTCTGAAAACAAATTTACAAAATTGTAATACTCACTCATATAAGCAATCAGTTATGCTTAGGGGAAGGGCTGAGTAATAGCTCAAAACTCAGTCGGAAAATCAAAAGCGCAAAGGAGAGAATTATGGCAAAAAAGAATTACCTCGAAATTTTAAAAGCATCTACGAAACTAGGGTTGACTTCTTTTGGCGGCCCTACAGCGCATCTTGGGTATTTCCGGGAAGAGTATGTGGTGAAGCGAAAATGGCTTGATGATAAAGCCTATGCCGATTTGGTCGCATTGTGCCAATTCCTTCCGGGGCCTGCAAGTTCACAAGTCGGAATTTCTGTCGGCATGCTGAGAGGCGGAATATTCGGCGGCTTTCTATCCTGGTTCGGCTTTACGATGCCTTCGGTCATCTTGCTGGTATTGTTTGCCTTGCTTGTTACCAACGGTTCTTTCGACAGCGGATGGATCCAGGGGTTAAAAATAGTTGCGGTAGCTGTAGTCGCGCATGCCTTAATGGGAATGGGCAAGTCGCTCGCACCCGATAAACCGAGAATCGCCATCGCTGTTGGTGCTGCGGCTGCCATTTTGCTGATGCCGACTGCCTGGGCTCAAATTGGCGTCATTGTATTGACTGGAATTATCGGCTATTTTCTTTATCGAAATGCCGAGGCGCCGGAAGCGGTCAAACTGGCTTTGACGTTCGGAAAGAAAACAGGGTTTGCTGCTTGGGCGATTTTTGCAGGATTATTGATCGGGCTGCCATTGCTCCGTCCGGTCATCGAATCGAGTTATTATGCCATATTTGATATTTTCTACCGGGTTGGATCGATTGTCTTCGGCGGAGGGCATGTCGTGTTGCCGATGCTTGAACGGGAAGTGGTTCCGGGCTGGATGTCTGCAGACCTGTTTATCTCCGGCTACGGAGCAGCACAGGCGGTTCCAGGTCCCTTGTTTACTTTGTCTGGTTATCTTGGGCAATTGATGGGCAGTGGACTGGGGGTTGTGCTGGCAGTAGTAGCCATGTTCTTGCCGTCGTTTCTTCTGGTGATCGGCACGTTGCCATTTTGGAGCATCATTCGTACGAAATCAGGCGTCCAGGCTGCCTTAAAAGGGGTCAACGCGGGGGTTGTCGGCATCTTGCTGGCAGCGTTGTACGATCCGGTTTTCACTTCGGGAATCCGCGGGCCGCTCGACTTCGCGATTGCGATTATCGCCTTTGCAATGTTAGTCTATTTTAAACTAGCACCATGGATTGTCGTATTGATTACCGCAATTCTTGGAGCAGGGGCATACGCATTTCTATCATAAGGGGGATGTCGAGTGGCAATAGCAGACAATGGGCAACAGCTCGATTCACTGGCTCGTTTTAAAGCCGAGTTTTATCAAAAGGAAAACCAAATTTACATGGATGGCAATTCGCTTGGGCTGATGTCAAAAAGGGCGGAAACCAAACTGCTTGAAATAGCGGAAAGCTGGAGGGATCACGCCATTGATGGGTGGACAGAAGGTACAGATCCCTGGTTTACAATGGCGGAAAATTTAAGTTCGCGGATTGCACCGCTTGTCGGGGCATTGCCGCATGAAGTGATGGTGACCGGATCCATCACCTCAAACATCCATCAGATGCTCGCGACTGTATTTCAGCCTACCGAAAAGCGAAGCGCTATCGTAGTGGATGAACTGAATTTCCCTTCGGATATTTACGCAGTGGAAAGCCATTTGAAGCTGCGCGGCTTAAATCCGGAGACGGCTTTGAGAAAAATCAGGAGCCGGGATGGCTATACGCTGGAGCTTCAGGATATTTTGGAGCAGTTGACGGAAGATGTAGCTGTTTTGCTGCTGCCGTCCGTTTTATACCGAAGCGGGCAACTGCTGCCGATTCGGGAAATTACTCAAGCCGCCCATCAAAAAGGGATTCTTGTCGGCTTTGACTTGGCACATTCCATCGGTGCGCTTCCGCATGCCTTGCACGAGGCAGAAGTGGACTTTGCTGTTTGGTGCCATTACAAGTACATGAATTCAGGGCCAGGCGGCACAGGCGGCCTGTATCTCCACGAGCGCCATCACCATCTGCTTCCAGGCTTGGCAGGCTGGTTCGGTTCAGATAAAACGAAGCAATTTGATATGGATCATTCTTTCGAGAAAGCTGAAGGTGCAGGAGCTTATCAAGTGGGCACACCGCATATATTCAGCATGGCACCGCTTCTGGGCAGTGTGGAAATATTCGAAGAAGCCGGCATTGACAATATTCGGCAGACATCGCTTCAGTTGACCCAGCTTCTGCGGAACTTGATTGCCGAGCAGATTCCCGCCTTCGACGATGTGACGCCGGAGCGGGATGAAGAGCGGGGAGGGCATATTGCGCTGGCCCACAAAGAAGCCGCACGA
The DNA here is from genome assembly GCF_020071995.1 of Planococcus chinensis. Taxonomy (GTDB): domain Bacteria; phylum Bacillota; class Bacilli; order Bacillales_A; family Planococcaceae; genus Planococcus; species Planococcus chinensis_A. The sequence goes on from NZ_JABWTK010000009.1 coordinate 41,147, forward strand.
ATCTGCAAGGCATTAAAAGAAGCTGGAGTGGTTCCCGATTTCCGGGCGCCGAACATCATCCGTCTCGCACCCGTTGCCTTGTATACATCAGTGGAAGACGTGGAAGAGATGGTTAACCGCTTAAAAAAAGTGATGGACGAAGAATTGTATAAGAACTTTACCAATGAACGAAATGTGGTGGCGTAGATGAAAATCGGAAAAATATACGATATTTCGATGGAACTGGGCGGACAGACACCGGAATGGCCGGGAGATATTCCATTCCAATATGAACTTGCAGCGACCATCGAACAAAGTGGATCTGTCAATGTGGGGAAAGTGGTGACGAGCACGCATATCGGCACACATGTGGATGCACCTTTCCATTACGACAATGACGGCATCAAAATCAGCGAGTTGCCGCTGGACTGCTATTTGACGACAGCACAAGTAGCCGATGTGAGAGGGAAGGCAGAAATCTCCCGATCGGATTTGCCGGCAGTAGAAAATGGAGTGACCGCTATTTTGTTGAAAACAGACAGCTGGGAAGACCGTACCAAATTCCCGGACACTTGGCCGCTCTTTGACCCATCGATTGCCGTATGGATGGCAGAGAACGGCATTAAACTCCTAGGGGTGGATGTGCCGTCGGTGGACACAGAACACAGCAAGGACTTGCCGATGCATATGGCGATGAACCGCCATGGCCGGTTCATTTTGGAAGGCATTGTCCTTGATGAGGTGCCGGCTGGCATTTACCAATTGGCGGCACTGCCATTAAAAATCAAAGGCGCTGACGGAAGCCCCGTGCGCGCAGTCCTTTATACGTAAAAAACCCCCTTCACACAAGTGAAGGGGGGTTCAGACTGTAGACAAAGTTTAGATGAAATGTATAGAGATGCACAAAACCAACCGGACCGGCCACTGCGCTTTCCGTGGGCTCAGCTTCAGCCTCCTCGCTGCTTCGCACCTCCGGGGTCTTCAGCTTCAGCCTCCTCGCTGCTTCGCACCTCCGGGGTCTTCAGCTTTCGCTGTCCCACAGGAGTCTCCGTGGCCGGACCGGTTGAAGCGTCTCTCTTTGATTCAATGGTGAATGTGAATCGAGTTGAAGCTTAAACAGACAGTTCAAGAGGAAAAGCGACACTTCTGGATAGCCTTCATGTTCAGGATCCGGAGTGGAAGCCGGCGGAAAACCACTGCTCCTGTTTCTGCATCGCTTCGCTAGCTTCGTCGCAAAGGATTGCCCTCACAGGCTTCGGCGCAAGCCCGCGGCACGCGTCCGGCTGAAACGGAGGATCTAGGATGTCCAGTTGTATGTTCATTTATCTCTCAAGTATAAAAATTCTTTTGACTACAAGCTAAAACCCCTTCACACAAGTGAAGGGGTTTTACATATGAGCAGAACGGAAGTACGGCTCCAAGTTTTTAATGTTGATGGCTATTTCATCGCATACTTCCTGATACAATGCCCATTGTTCCGAGAAGTCGGATGAACGAAGCTCCGGATTCTGGATATCCCACCTCAGCAGTTTCTGAGCTGGCAAATCAGGTGGTATATCAGCGGCCTCGTATTCACTGTCATGCAGGGCAATAATCAGGTCCGCTTGGCTGACTTCTTTTGAATTATAAACGCGCGGTTGTACTTCCGGCACGTTCAATACAATTTCTTTCATTATTTCAACAGGAGTGTCGGTAATAGTTGGATCGCCCCATGCAGCACTTCGGATATCCCAGTCACTAAGATCAAGGCGATTTGCCCAGATTTCAGCCATGAGACCGCGTTGCTGGCTAGAAGAAAGAAAATATACGGTATGTTTAGACATGGCTGAATCCCTTCTTCCTTTAAAATCGCTTTTCCACTTAGTAATCTATACCCATTAGAAAAGGTGCTAAACTGATAATTTTGTGCCGTTTTATTGAATTAAATCAATAAAATATCAAAAAAATAAGTTTACTCGGTTACATTGAAACATGCCCGCCGAGTAAACTTTTATTATTTTACAACGAGAACCGAACATGGAGCTTCTTTTATCAATTTGCGGCTTACTGATCCGACGAAGAACTTCTGCAAACCGGATTTGCCGCTGTTGCCAATAATCAATAAATCTACATGCTGTTCTTCAATAAAAGCAGGAATCGTTTTGCTGGCATTCCCTTCCAAAGCTAAGACGTTTGCTTGGATACCTTTTTCCTCCAGCTGCTGGTGAATCGAATTGTGCATGTGCTTGGAAAATTCGATGGAAGTGTCCATATAGTCGGTGTTTGTTTGAGATCCCATACCGTCAATATCAGGCGGCATGAACTGCGCATACGTACTGTCTACGTTTGCGGAAACAACGCGTGGCGTCGCACCGCCTCCAGCTTCTACTAACCCGGTGGATTCGTGGTATTGTTCATTCACGTAAATAATGGTCAATTTAACATCAGGCAAGGCTTTTTTCAGTTCAATAGCTTGGTCGAATGCCAGGCGGCTGCCATCTGATCCATCATAAGCCACCATAATGTTTTGATACATACCATTCAACTCCGATTCTAATATTCTTATTACTAAATTACCCTAGGCATGGAAAACGAAACCTTGTTTGCTTAAGACAAGCATAGGAAATAAGAAACAGCCATAACTCTTTCATAAATTGCTTATTAAGAGCATAGGAATATTATGCTGTTTTGTTAAGATTTCGATTTATTCCGAAAAATCTTGACAATTCAAAAAAGGGGGTGGTACTCTTGAATTACCAAATCAAAGGAAAAGGAGGTTTTGACAATGAAAAAGTTATGGATTGCACGTTCAGCCAATTTCATATTGTTGTCGGACCATCCGAATTTTTCCCTTTGAATTTATTTCGGGACTAAAAATATCGGGGCTGGTCTGATCTCCAGTCCTTTTTTCGTGCGCGCGTGCCTAGAAAACAGGTACGCGCTTTTTTGTGTTCAACTGCCGTCCCTTTTGGGGCTTTCGGTGTTTTGTCCAGCTCTATGCTGTTCAAATAGATAAAAAACTAAAGGAGAGAGTGAAAATGAAAAAACTTCAACAACGAAAAATTCTAATCAAGGAATCGCTGGAAGGCGATTAGCAGACGTGAGAGAAGAAAGAAAAGGAAAGAAGGCGTAAATGATGTTTAGTGTTTTATGGAAATTAAGATGGTTTTTTAAAGAAAACTGGCTGCGCTATACCGTGGCTGTAGGCTTATTGATGGTTGCGAATGTCATCGAAATCGTGCCGCCATGGCTCATCGGCATTGCGATCGATTCAATTGCCCAGCAGGAATTGACAAGCCAGTTATTATGGCAGTACATTCTTGTGCTAGTGGTGTCATTGGTGCTGGCCTACTTAATCAATTTTGTCTGGCAATATCAGCTGTTTGGCGGGGCATACGTCATTGAGCGCCAGCTCCGCTCCAGCTTAATGGGGCAATTTTTGAAAATGACTCCGACATTTTATGAAAAAAACCGGACCGGTGACTTAATGGCACGGGCGACAAATGATTTGCGGGCCATTTCCGAGACGGCCGGATTCGGCATTCTGACAATGGTTGACTCTACTTTGTATATGGCGACAATCATTGTCGCAATGGGCTTTTTGGTGTCATGGGAGTTAACTTTTTTTGCACTTATCCCATTGCCGATTCTTGCGATTGTCGTTCAAGTGCTCGGCAAAAAAATCCATGTCCGCTATACGGCAGCACAGGATGCTTTTGGGGGAATGAACGACAGCGTACTGGAATCTGTGGGTGGTGTCCGTGTCATCCGGGCCTACGTACAAGAGCGGGCATCAGAAAAAGAATTTTCGGATATGACCAATGATGTGTATGAAAAAAATATGGCTGTTGAGCGGATTGATGCCTTGTTTATGCCGGTCACGAAAGTGCTGACCACCATCAGCTATATGATCGGTTTGGGCTACGGGGCTGTCCTGGTTGCAGAAGGCACCATGTCGCTCGGCGATTTGGTCGCCTTTAATGTCTACTTGGGAATGATCGTCTGGCCGATGTTTGCCATCGGTGAAATGATCAATATTCTGCAGCGAGGCAATGCGTCGGTAGACCGGGTAAAAGAAACACTCGATTACCAGGAAGACGTGAAAGATCCGGCAACTCCGGAATTCATTGATAAACCAAGCCATATCGGCTTCCGAGATTTCAGTTTTACCTATCCGCAATCAAGTTCGATCAACCTGCAAGGCATCAATCTCTCGATGAACAGCGGACAAACACTGGGCATTGTCGGAAAGACCGGAAGCGGGAAGACGACCTTCGTGAAGCAATTATTGAGAGAGTATCCGCTCGGCGAAGGCTCCGTCATGATGAATGGCGTTGAATTGAGCGATTTAACAAAAGATCAGCTGCGCAGTTGGATCGGCTATGTGCCCCAGGACCACGTACTGTTTTCCCGTACCATCCGGGCCAATATTCTATTTGGAAAATCGGATGCTACTGAAGAAGATGTCCATGAAGCGATTCGGCTTTCCCATTTCGAAAAAGATTTGGAAATGCTGCCGAACGGCCTGGAAACCTTAGTAGGGGAAAAAGGCGTCGCTTTATCCGGCGGCCAGAAACAGCGGATATCCATTGCACGGGCATTGATCAAAAATCCGGAAATTCTGATTCTGGATGATTCGCTTTCGGCGGTAGATGCAAAAACAGAAGCGAAGATCATCGAGAACATCCAAGCGGAGCGTTCCGGAAAAACGACAATTATCACAACTCACCGCTTATCGGCAGTTCAGCATGCCGATTGGATTGTTGTGCTGGATGATGGAAAAGTCATCGAAGAAGGAACACATGAAGACTTGCTGAAAACAAAAGGTTGGTACAGTGAACAATTCCTCCGCCAGCAGATTGAGGAGGTGTAAGCATGGGAACAGGAAAACGTTTGCTCCAATACGCCATGCATTTTAAAGGAATCTTGATCGGTGGATTGCTGCTTTTAGCCATTACGGTAGCGGCTGACTTGGCGGCACCGCTTGTGGCCAAGGAAATTATCGACAACCATATCGCGCCGGTCGGCGGCACGCTCAATTTTGAGCCGATTGCCTACTTATTGGCTGTTTATCTGGGGCTTGGGGTAGTCGCAGCGGTGTTCCGCTTTTTTGAGTATTTATACTTGCAAAAAGGGGCCAACCGCATCATCCAAAAAATGCGCAATGATGTCTACAAGCATGTACAGACATTGCCAATCCGTTATTTTGACAGCTTGCCTGCCGGAAAGGTGGTCTCCCGCATTACAAACGACACGGAAGCGATCCGTGAATTGTTTGTAACGGTGCTGTCGCAATTTGCTACCAGCTTTATGTATATGGGCGGTATTTATGTTGCCATGTTTTATCTGGATTGGAAACTGGCAGCGATGATGCTCGTGCTGGTTCCGCTGCTTTACGGATGGATGCTGTTGTACCGGAAGTTTGCGGCCAAATACAACCATGTCGTCCGCGAAAAATTAAGCGACATGAACGCCATGATCAACGAATCGATCCAAGGAATGACGATCATCCAGGCATTCCGCCGTGAGAAGCAGATGAAAGAAGAATTTGAAGAAATGAACAACAAGCATTACAAATTCCAGCAGAAACTGCTCATTTTGGAAGCGACTGCTTCTTACAATATGGTCGGCGTACTGCGCTCCTTGGTTTTTGTGTTGTTTATCTGGTATTTCGGCACCAATGCCATTACAGCAAATTCAGCGGTCACAGTAGGTGTCCTTTACGCTTTCGTGGATTATATTATCCGTTTGTTCAATCCGATCAGCGGCATCGTCAACCAGTTTGCGAAGCTTGAACAGGCGCTTGTAGCAGCGGAACGCGTTTTCCGTTTGCTTGACCGGGAAGGCGAAGCGGTCAGCGACGAAAACATTGCCCGGTACCGCGGCAATGTCCGTGTGGAAAATGTCTGGTTTGCTTACAAAGATGAAGAGTATGTTTTGAAGGATATTTCATTTGAAGCGAAGCAAGGAGAAACGGTTGCGTTGGTCGGCCATACAGGATCCGGCAAAAGTTCCATCATGAATTTGCTGTTCCGTTTTTATGATGCGACCAAAGGGACCATTAGCATCGATGGACAGGACATTACGAAAATGTCCCGCCAGGCTGTCCGTGAACATATGGGAATTGTCTTGCAAGATCCGTACTTGTTTACAGGAACGATTGAATCGAACGTGTCGCTTGGAGACAAGCGGATCACCCGCAAAATGGTGGAAGATGCGCTTGCTGCTGTTGGCGGAGAGCGGGTGCTGAAACATTTGCCGGGCGGCATTGACGAACCGGTAGTGGAAAAAGGAAGCACGCTTTCTTCCGGCCAGCGGCAATTGGTTTCATTTGCCCGGGCACTCGCTTTTGATCCGGCAATCCTGATTCTGGATGAAGCGACTTCAAACATCGATACCGAGACGGAAGAAATCATTCAGCATGCAATGGACGTGCTGAAAAAAGGACGCACTACCTTTATCATTGCCCACCGTTTGTCGACGATTAAGAACGCAGACCGCATTCTTGTTCTTGACCGCGGTTCAATAGTAGAATCAGGTTCTCATGACGAGCTGATGAAACTAGGCGGCCAGTACTATCAGATGTATCAAATTCAATCCGGAATGTCCTCTACCCAGCACGTCGGGTAGAAGGGGCATTCCCTTTTTTTGTCCCTGAAAATGCTATTGCTGTTAAAATCATTGAACCTTACATATAATAAAAAGCACCGGAAACTTTCCGGCGCTTTAATCGTATACATGGTAGAGCATCAGCTCATGAATCATTGTTTTGATCTTTTCTTCATCTTCCGGCGCTTTGGTAAGCCATACAATGCGGCCGTCGGGGTGATACTCGCCGGCAATCCGTTCGTTTTTATAGAAAAAGGATATATTCCAGCCAGGCAGCTGGGAGTTTTCAAACATCGGTTTAAATTTAAAATGCTGCAGCATACAAATCCTCCTTTGGTTCTTCCTTCAGTATAAAGGGATTTTATGTGAATGACAAAGAAGAAAAAGAAATGAGTGAAAATCGTGAATATTTTATTGACCATTGTTCTTATGGCAGTACTGGGTGCTTTAATCGGCGGAATTACCAATTTTATCGCCATCAAAATGCTGTTTCGGCCATATAAAGCCGTCTATATCGGCAAATGGCGCCTTCCATTTACGCCCGGGCTTATCCCGAAGCGCCGGGATGAATTATCGACGCAACTCGGACGTACAATTGTCCAGTATTTACTGACGCCGGAAACGTTCAAGAAGCGTTTCTTCAATGAAGAAATGCGCAATAAATTAGAGGGCTGGCTGTATCGGGAATTGAAGACCTACGTTTTTGAATCGCACCGCTCACTCAATGGCTGGCTGGAAATTGCCGGACAGCAGAACTTGGATGTACGGATTGAATCAAAGCTGGATGAACTGGTGGACCGGCAAGCGTTGGCGCTTCGCGCTTATATCGAAGGCAAAACGATCGGTGAACTGCTTCCGGAAAACTGGAAAGAAGAAACTGAACAAAAGATGATTCATGGCGTAAAATACGCCATTGATCAAGGGTCGGACTATTTCGCTTCGCTAGAGGGGCGCCAAACCGTCAAAAACTTCTTCGATGAATTCCTGGAGTCGCGCGGCCGTTTTGGCCATATGCTGCATTCCTTGCTTGGCGAGTCCAAACCGATTGTTGACCGCATCCAGCCGGAAATCATCAAATTCTTAAATTCCCCAAGAACGTTTGAATTGGCCATTACGCTGGCATACGGGGAATGGGAAAAACTTCAGGACCGCAGAGCGGATGATTTGCTGAAGGAATTTGATTTTGAGCCGGCAGTAGGCGCCGTTAAACAATACGTGCGCGAAATAGCCAATATCGACGGCCGCCTGGACCGGACACTTGCAGAGACTTGGCCGACAGGGTTAGAATGGACAAGTGCCAACATTATCCCGCTTGTTACGGACTTTGTTTTCGAACAAGGGGAAGTGAAATTGGAAGATACACTGCATAAGATTGATATCCAAGGCATGGTGAAAGAGCAAGTGGATTCATTGCCGCTGAGCCGCCTGGAAGAATTGGTTCTGGGAATTTCACAACGAGAATTGAAGATGATCACAGCACTGGGCTTTTTCCTTGGTGGATTTATTGGGGTTTTCCAAGGGATTATCAGCATCGTGCTAAATAATGCGTAGAGGAGAATGATCATGGCAGTTAATATTTACGATGACATCAACAAATTAGAAAGCACGTTCCGCAGCACCGAGGAATTCGGCAAATTGAAACAAGCGGTGGAAGCTGTCACAGCAGACAGCGATTCCAGCCAATTGTTCAAAAACTTCCGCGATCTTCAAATTACGCTTCAGCAAAAACAAGCGCAAGGCGAAGAAATCACTGAAGAAGAAATGGTCAGTGCACAAGAGACAGCTCAAGCTGCACAAGCTGATCCTAAAATTTTGGCTATGCTTGAAGCTGAAATGGGCTTGAGCCAAATCATTGATGAAGTAAACCGCGTATTGATCAAACCGGTTCAATCGCTTTACGAATCAATGTAAATCACCCAAAATAAAGGATTTTTACAAGAAGGCACCGAATACGTAGAGTGAATGAATATTCATTTTACGAAGGGGTGTCTTTTTGTATGTATGAAACAATCGAATTGACGAAACAAGGGCGAATCGGCTATTTAAAACTGAATCGTCCGCAAGCAATGAACGCCATGAGCGGAAAAATGATGAAAGAACTGGCTGATTGTTTTGAGTCATTGCTCGCAGACAGTACGCTGCATGTATTGATCATCCACGGAGAAGGCAGAGCGTTCTCAGCAGGAGGAGACATCAAGGAAATGATGGATCCGGAAAACCCGATGGACATTGATTTGGTCATGAAAGATGTGTCGCGGCTCGCGAAATCGCTTTACACATTGCCGCAGATTACAGTGGCTGCTATACACGGCGCATCAGCGGGACTCGGTTTCAGTTTGGCGCTGGCATGCGATCACATCATTGCAGAAGAAAACAGCAAACTGGCGATGAATTTTATCGGCATTGGCCTCGTGCCGGACGGAGGCGGCCATTTCTTCATGAAAGAGCGTGTCGGGGTGCCGAAAGCGAAACAATTAATCTGGTCCGGCCAGATCCTGAAAGCGCATGATTCGCTTGCGAAAGGCTTGATCGATGAAGTGACGGCTGAAGGGCTGGCGCTGGAACATGCTGAAACGTATGCAGAACAAGCACTCCAGTCTCCGGTAAAAGCGCGTCTCGCGTCTAAGCACATTTTGCATCAATTAAAAGTCGGCGAATTGGAGCAAGTGCTCGAAATGGAAGCGGCTGCCCAATCGGCGATGCGCAAAAGTGCAGACCACCTGGAAGGCATCCAGGCTTTTGTTGAAAAACGCAAACCGGAATTCCACGGAAAATAAGAAAAAGCATGGCGTTTGCCATGCTTTTTGCTTGTAGGTAAAAGAATATTTATAAATGTTAGATGAATAAAAAACAATAGAACCTCTCGGATCCTCCGTTTCAGCCGGACGCGTTCCGCGGGCTCGCGCCGAACTAACTCGGAACTGGCGTCCCGAGTGGATTTCGGCACTTCGCTATCCCGCAGGAGCAGCGTAGCGACATTGTCCGAAGGCAGTGAGGCCATGTCTTTGCGACGAAGCTAGCGCAGCGATGCAACGCTCTTTCATGTTTCGAAGCTAGCGAAGCGATGCAGAAACAGGAGCAGCGGGTTTTCGAAGCGGCGAGGAGGCTGAAGCTGAGCCCACGGAAAGCGAAGTGGCCGAACCGGTTGGTTTTATGCCTTTCTATTCATTTCATTTATACTTTGTCTACAGTTTGAAAGCATGGCGTTTGCCATGCTTTTTGTGTGTTAAGAATGGAACAATAACAGTTTGCCGGCCGGGGAAGCGAGTCTGTGTGTCTGGTTGACGAGTTCTTTTTCTTCCAGGAGGGCACGGCCTTTTTCTTTTGCCTGTTCATCGTTTTCTGCTGTGAAAGTTTCTTCAGTAATCAGTTTGCCGGTTTGTTCGTAAGCAGTCAGTTTATACGTTCTCATGAGGAACAACTCCTTCTGAATGGTTATTCAGTTTAAGTATAGCTGTTTTCATTGAAAAAGTCCTCCGATTTTGAAACATTTCGACAGCTGCCTCGTATAGTAAAGTATCGAAAGGAGGAAGGACAATGAGTTTGATAGTAGAACATGCCACAAAGAAATTCGGCGATTTTACTGCAGTGGATGATGTGTCTCTTACGGTGCAGCAAGGGCAGATGCACGGATTTTTAGGGGCCAATGGCGCAGGCAAAACGACGACTTTTCGGATGATTCTGGGGTTATTAAACCCGACTGCAGGAACCATCCGCTGGAACGGAAAACCGATTACATATGCTGCAAGTCCGGAAATCGGCTATTTGCCCGAAGAGCGTGGGCTTTATCCGAAGATGAAGGTGGAGGAGCAATTGGTTTACTTGGCGCAATTGCGCAGCATGCCAAAAATGGATGCGAAAAAAGAAGTCCAGAAATGGCTGGAGCGCTTTGAAGTGCCGCATTATGCTTCCAAAAAAGTGGAGGAATTGTCGAAAGGGAACCAGCAAAAAATTCAGCTGATCGCTTCTTTATTGCATAAGCCATCTCTGTTGATACTGGACGAGCCTTTTTCAGGATTGGACCCGGTGAATGTGGAGATGCTGAAAAGTGCAATATTGGACTTCCTGAAAGAGGGGGCAACGATTGTGTTCTCGAGCCACCGTCTGGACCATGTAGAAGAACTGTGTGACAATATGAGCATTCTGGACCGTGGCAAGATTGTCGTCGGCGGATCGATTCGCCAAGTGAAACGTTCATTTGGCAAACAGAATGTCCGGATTAAAATGGATCAGGACCTGTCGATTTTACATAATATAAGAGGCGTAGAAACCTTTACCAAAACGCATGATGGAGCTTTGTTCCAGATTACAGACGAAGCTGTGGCTCAACGCTTATTGGAGGAGTCAATGAAGCTTGGCGCTCTACGCCATTTTGCAATTGAAGAACCTTCTTTAGAGGAAATATTCATAGCGAAGGTGGGAAAAGCCTATGCATAGTTTCTGGATCATATTTAAACAGGCTTTTATGACAAAAGCGAAGACCAAATCGTTTATCATCACCACAGTCATTGTTGCTGCCGCCTTTTTCCTCATGGCCAATTTGCCGAATATCATCGAAGCTTTTCAAGGCTCTGAAGAAGAAGAGAATGTTCTTCACATTAAGGACGAAAGCGGCGAACTTGCCACAGCACTGCAGCAGCAATTGGAAGCAGCCGGCAGTGACGTGCAGGCGATGCCGACGGACTTGACTGAAGACGAATTGAAAGAAGGCATAACAGAAGGCACGATTGAAGCTTATCTGGTACTGGAACAAAATGGGCAATTGACAGCCCGCTATGTTTCAGAATCCGCCAATGAAATGGGCAGCGGGGCAGATGTGGAACAAGCAGTACAATCCTTGCAAACAGCATTGTCGGCTGAAACGATGGGACTGGATGCGAACGAAGTCAGCCAATTGTTCCTGCCGGCTGCGTTTGAGCGGGAAGCCGTTTCTGAATCGTCTAAATCACAGGAAGAATTGAGCCAGGCAAGAGGACTTGTTTATATTCTGATCATGCTGATTTACATTGCGGTCATTTACTATCCGAACATGATTGCCATGGAAGTCGCCAACGAAAAATCATCACGGGTCATGGAAATTCTGATTTCCAGCGTTTCACCGGTCAAGCATATGTTTGCGAAGATTGCCGGAATCGGGACGCTAGGCATTCTTCAGATGCTGGTGTTCGGTCTCTCGGGCTATGTCGCAATCAAAACGGCCGGAACGGATTTGTCGGAAGGCGCGTTCAGCGTTTTCGGCTTTTCCGATGTGAAGATCAGCACTTTCTTATTCGCAGTGCTGTTCTTCCTGTTAGGATATTTCCTTTACGCGGTTCTGGCCGCGCTTCTCGGATCGCTTGTCAGCCGGACGGAAGACGTGCAGCAATTGATGCTGCCGATGATGTTTTTAATCATCATCGCGTCGTTTATCGCCTTTTCCGGCATCGGCGTGCCAGAAGCGGGATTTGTTACGGTTTCTTCGTTCATTCCGTTTTTTGCACCGCTTGTCATGTTTTTGCGCGTCGGCATGCTGGATATCCCGCTTTGGGAACCTTTGCTGTCGATTGCCATCATGCTGGCGACAATCGGCGTTCTGGGATGGTTCGGTGCACGGGTTTACCGGGGCGGCGTTCTCATGTATGGTTCGTCCCAATCGCTGAAGGATATCCGCAAAGCGATTCGTTTAGGAGAGAATAAATAGAGAGAGATGGCTGTTTGCAGGAAGATTTCTGCAAACAGTTTTTTTTCATTCCTGAACATGTTAAAATAAGAACAAATATTCGGTTTTCGAAGGAGTTTGGCTATGGGGGAAATTCGATTTATTCACACGGCAGATTTGCATCTGGGCAGTCCATTTACGGGCATGCGGGGCTTGCCTCCTGAGCAGTGGAAAAAGCTGAAAGACAGCACGCTGGATGCATTTGGCCGGCTGATTGACTACGCGGTGAAAGAACAGCCGGACTTTATGCTGATTGCCGGTGATATCTACGACGGAGAAGATCGCAGCATCCGGGCACAGCACCGCTTTCAGCAAGGCATGCAAAGGCTTTCGGAAGCAGGGATCCCGGTTGTCTTAAGCTATGGCAACCATGACCATTTGAGCGGCAAATGGACGCGTTTCGAATTGCCGGAGAATGTTCATGCCTTCAATGAGTCTGTATCCCAAATTCGGCTTTCAACGGCGAATGGAGATGTAGTCGTTACTGGATTCAGTTATGCCCAGCGCCATGTAAAAGAACCGGTCATTCACCAATATCCGGTGGCTGAAGAAAAAGACGCCGTTTACATCGGAATGCTTCACGGCAGCATGGAAGGGGATACGGCTCATGCTGTCTACGCGCCGTTTACGAAGCAGCAGCTGCTCAGCAAAAACTATGATTACTGGGCGCTTGGGCATATCCATTTACGGCAGGAATTGCATATGGACCCGCCGGTAATTTACCCTGGAAATTTGCAGGGGCGGCATAAAAATGAAAGCGGGCCAAAAGGATTTTACGATGTCCGCATTTCAGGCGGCGCATCAAATCTAAAGTTTGTTCCAGCTTCGGTGCTTCAGTTTGACGAAGTACAGGTGGATTGCAGCGGCATTGTGCACATGAATGAATTACTGGATGCCTGCTTATCGGAAGCCCAGGAATTTGCCGGGCGTTATGGTGCGGGAGTTGTCGAAGTGAAATTGGCCAACTTGAATGAAGAAGCCTTCGATATGATAAAAGACACGACAGAAGAAGAATTGACGGAAACCATCCGCGAAGCGTTCGGCACCTTGGACGATTTGGTCTGGGCCCAGTCAATTGTCGTGGACGGCATGCAGGCGCAAGCGGAACTTACGCCGCTTGGTGAGGAAATCATGGACAGAATGGCCGGATGGCAGCTTTCGGACTGGAAAGAAGTATTGAAAGATCTGTATCGGCATCCAAAAGGCAGCCGCTTTTTAGAGGCGCTGGATCCATCAAAAATAGCGGAAATCCAGGAGGCTGCAGCACAGAAAATCCGCCGCGGCATGCATTTGGGGGAATGAACCGATGAGAATTGAAAAACTAGTCATTTACGGGTTTGGCAAACACCAGGACCGCACCATCAATGTAAATCCCGAACTGTCCATTTTTTACGGAGCGAATGAAGCGGGAAAAACGACCATTCAGCAGTTTATCATTCAGACGCTGTTCGGCTACCCTTCGCGCAACCAGAACCTGCTGCGCTACGAACCGAAAGCTGGCGGCAAATACGGAGGGCAGCTGCACATAAGCGATGACGAATACGGGCGCGTCATCATCGAGCGGGTAAAAGGAAAATCGGCAGGAGATGTCACGGTGTATTTCGAAGATGGCACACGCGGATCGAATGCGGAATTGAAAATGATTTTACGGGATTATGACCGCGCTTCTTTTGAATCCATTTTTTCTTTTTCCATTCATGAATTGCAGGGTCTTGAACAAATGACAGAAGAAGAGCTGAGCCGGACACTGCTTGCTTCCGGAACCACAGGTGTAGACGCTGTCACGAAACTGGAAAGCCGTTTAGAGAAGGAAATGGCTGAAGTGTTCAAAAAGGCCGGGCGCAATCCGAAAGTCAATCAACTCCTTGAAGAGCTGCGGCAGCAGGAAAGTGAATTGAAAGAACTCAGAACCCGCACAGAGCTCTATGAACCTACAATTTCACGGCTTCAGGAAATAGCGCGCCGGCTGGAAGCTATTGAAGTGGAAGAGAAACACCACAGCGTCCGATTAAAAGCAGTGGAAAAATGGCTGCAGGCTGCTCCCTTGGCGGAAAAGAAAGCACAGCTGGAACAAGAGCTGGAGGGCTGGGAGGTTTCTTCGTTTCCTTCAGATGGAAAACGGCGCATGGACCGGTTGTCAGACCGGCTTTCCGAAGCGGAAGCCAAAAAGGACTACCTTAAAAAAGAACTGGACACACTCACGAGCCTTGGCTATGAAGAAGTCCGGATTGAACCGCTTGAGCAACTGCTGGCAAAAGAATCCGAATGGCTTCAATTGCGGTCGCTTTTGCGCCAGAAAAAAGAAGAACAGATCAAACTTGGAGATGAGAAAAACCGGATTCTGGCGCTTGTAGGGATAAGTGAATCCGAAGCGCTCCAAGCAGACGTTTCATTGGGGCAGGAAGAATTGCTTTTGGAGCATATCCGACAAGTGAATCTGGAAGAAGAGGAAAAGCAGTACCAGAATAGAAAATTGGCAGAAGAAAAAGAGAAGCTGGTGGAAGCGGAAAAAGAATTGCGGTACTTCCTGGCGACAGAACCTGCGGAAGCAGACAGGAAAGCGGTGGAAGAGTGGCAGACAGCTGCACCCAAATTGGCTGAAGCGAAAGCGGCGAAGCATATGCAGACAGCTGGCAATTCTCCCACGTTGTACTATCTGCTGATTGGCCTTGGGCTTCTTGGACTGGCGATCGGAGTCATCCAGCCAAACTATTTGGTGGCCGGGATTGGCTTACTGGCTGCAGCAGGAGGCGCCTGGCTATGGCGGACCCGGCAGAAGCCGCAGGGACTGTCCAATGATTACGCGAAAGTTTTAGAGCGTTACAGCGGCAAAGAAGCTGAATATGAAGCTTTGGTGCAAAAATTGGATAGCTATGACAGAAAATTGGATGCTTTGTTTGAAGCGGTGGACGCTGCGAAAAGTCGCATAGCCAACCTATCCGGTATGCCGATCAGCCAACCGGCGAAAGAAGCCTATGAAGATTTTCTGGAGCAATTAGGCTTCCGTGCGGAAACGAGCCGCAGCACCGTTTTGAAGTTGTTCGAAAATCTGCGGGAAGTCCATGCGTTGACTGGCCGGGAACGGCGAGTAACGGAAGAGTCGAATGTGCTTTTGAAACAGCTGGAAAGTTGGACCGAACAGGCATCGGCAGCCTACGGCAGCCCATTAAGTATAGAAGAGATGTATGCAAATTTGCGTTCTGAATGGAACGTCCGCAAACAGCATCTCGCCGAACAAGCGAAGCGCCAGGAAAAAGCGGCCGAGCTGCAAAAAGAGCATGAACAGCTGACCGCGCTTTACGGGCAAATCCAAAAAGAGCAGCAAGCTTTGCTGGATGAAGCGGGCACAGCTTCAATTGAAGCATTTTACCGCGCTTGTGATGAGTGGGAACGAAAAGAAATGTTAATTCGGGAGCTTGCCCCGATTGAAGAGCAATTAAAAGCGATAGGCAGTAGTTCTTTCTCTGCCGATATGGACAGCACTCAAGCACGCGATTGGCTAGCACAAAGCGAATCGGTGTTGAGTCAATTAAAAGAAGAACGAAATCTGCTGCTGGCAGAGCAGGCGGAAAAACGCCAAATGACAAAAGTGCTGCTGGAAGATGAAACTTATGAAGACAAACTGCAGCAATTTGAAGAAAAGAAAGTAGAGCTTGCGGAACTGGCGAAGCGCTGGTCGATCGATAAAGCAATTACCGAAGCGATCCGCCAAACGATGGAAGAACTGAAGGAAAAGAAATTGCCGGCGGTTATTGCCGCGGCTCAAAAGTTCTTTGAATCGCTCACGTCAGGCGCTTACACAGGCTTGGAAATGAATCCCCAAGGATTTTTTGAAGCCGTCAGAAAGGACGGCATGCGGTTCCATATCGGGGAACTCAGCCAAGCCACAAAAGAGCAGGCGTATATCTCGCTTCGGCTGTCCTTGGCAGTCTCGATGCGGGAGAGCCACCCATTCCCGTTTATCATGGACGATCCCTTTGTTCATTTTGATCGCAGCCGGCTGCAGCAAATGATAAACTTAATAACAGAGCTGCAAGAGAACCATCAATTCATTTATTTCACTTGCCACGAAGCGATGCAGCAGGCTTGGCCGAATGCTTCTATAATAAATGTAGCCACAATCGAAAGGAGTGTCCAACTATGATAAAAGGAATTACACAGCGTGCTGTAGGGGAAACGGTTGATGAATTTTTGCTGATCAAGCAATCAGTGAAGGGTGTTACCACAACTGGGAATCCTTTTATATCGCTCGTCCTGCAGGACAAGAGCGGAGATATTGAAGCAAAACTATGGGATACGAAAGATGAGCATGAAAAATTATTTGCTGCTGAAACGATTGTAAGAGTAGGCGGGGAAATCCATAACTACCGCGGAAAAAATCAACTGCGCATCAAGAGCATCCGTCCGGCAAAACCAGAAGAGCACCAGTCGATTTCCGATTTGATGCCATCATCGGAAAAAACGACGGAACAATTGTCTGAAGAAATCCTTCAGTATTTGTTCCAAATGGAAAATCCGGCGATTCAGCGAATCACCCGCCACATCTTAAAAAAATACCAGCAGCAAATTCTGACGTTCCCAGCTGCGACCCGGAACCATCACGATTATGTATCCGGCCTTGCTGATCACGTAGTGTCCATGCTAAGACTTGGAAAAGCAATCTGCGAAATCTATCCGAGCCTGAACAAAGACTTGTTATATGCCGGCATCATCTTGCACGATGTAGGCAAAGTGTTTGAGTTGTCCGGACCGATTGCAACGACTTATACACTGGAAGGCAATTTGCTGGGCCATATCTCCATCATGGTCAACGAGATTTCGAAAACCGCCGATGAACTCGAAATCGAAGGGGAAGAAGTGCTGCTGCTTCAGCATATGGTGTTGTCGCATCACGGAAAAGAAGAGTGGGGCAGCCCGAAAAAGCCGATGATCAAAGAAGCGGAAATGCTGCATTATATTGATAATATCGATGCGAAAATGATGATGCTTGACCGCGCACTGGATAAAACCAAACCGGGTGAATTTTCAGAGCGCCTGTTTCCACTGGACAACCGGTCGTTCTATAAACCGACGATTAAATAAAAAACTCCCGTTCATTCGAACGGGAGTTCAGACTACAGACAAAGTCTAGATGAAATGTATAGAACTGCACAAAGCCAACCGGACCGGCCACTTCGCTTTCCGTGGGCTCAGCTTCAGCCTCCTCGTCACTAACGTTCCTGCAGGGTCTTCAGCTTTCGTCGCTCAGTCGCGTTGCTCCTTCACTGCTCCCACAGGAGTCTTCGTGGCCGGACCGGTTGGGCGTGTTACTTTCATTTGAAAGTGAACGATCATCCGATTAACGCTCAACCTTCTGGTTGAAGAAGAGAAGCGACATCTTTGGGTAGCCTCCACGTTTAGGATCCAAAGTGAAAGCCCGCGGAACGCGTCCGGCTGAAACGGAGGATCCGGTATGTCCTAATGTATGTTAACTCATCTTTCAAGCATAAAAATTCTTTTGTCTCCAAGCTCAACTCCCGTTCATTCGAACGGGAGTTTTTTAATGCTCTGGCTTCAATCTAAATAAAAAGATAAGCCCCCAGCCAGTTGGCCGGGGGCTTTGATATGAGTTATTGAGCTGGTGCAGCTTCAGCGTTCATGATTTCATCAAGCGCGCCTTTTAAGTCTTCATCTTTGATTTCAACTTCTGCCTCTTTCATCATGTCAGCGATTTTAGGAACCAAAGTTGTCTGGTCTGCTTTGGAAGCGGCCAATTCAGAACGAATTTCTTCTTTTTGGTCTTCAAGAGCAGGCTGATCTTCAACTTCGCGTTTTTCCGTTACTTGAATGATGTGGAATCCATGCTGGGATTGAACCGGTTCGCTGATTTCGTCAACTTCTAAAGCATAAGCTGCTTCTTCGAATTCAGGGACCATCGCTCCAGCACCGAACCAGTCAAGGCTGCCGCCGTTTGCAGCTGAACCAGTGTCTGAAGAGTATTCTTCAGCCAGTTTCGCGAAATCGCCGCCAGCATCCAATTCTTCTTTTACTTTGTTTGCTGTTTCTTCGTCAGCTACAAGAATATGGCGTGCGTTCAGTTCAGTACCTTTGCGGTCATACTGAGCCTGGATTTCTTCGTCCGATACTTCAACGCCGTCAGTCAATGCTTTTTCCTGCAAGAGGTTCAAGCGAATAACTTTTTTATAGCTTTCTTCGGTTTGGTTGTTTTGGGCCAAGAATTGCTCAAAGCTTTCGCCCATTTCTTCTTCGGATTTTTTATACTCCGCATCGACTTCTTTGTCTGTCACTTCGTAATTATCAGCCAGCACTTTTTCAATCATTAAGATTTGAAGCGCTTGATCGCCGACAGAAGTTTTCATTTCTTCATAAAGGTCCTGCTGAGTGATATCCCCAACTTTCGATTCAACGATGACTTCATCGCCAGAACCGCTGTCGCTGCATGCAGCCAATGCCAACACAGATGCGGCCAAAGAAAGGGTTAATATGGATTTCTTCATTTTTTTCGCTCCCAACATTCTATCTAGATGCAGTTGTTACTATACCATAAACGTTTAAAAAATCAAAAAGTTTCCTTAAAGAGGAAAAATTTCACTCCGCCAAACGTCGTGCTTTTAAATTTGGATAAAAAAAAGTTCAGTTGCCAAGGGCAAGTGAACTCACGGAGTAAATTCTACGCCTACGTACAAGGATACCAATAAAATCGTGATCAATATATTGATTGTACGGAAAATCTTCTGGTGGTTTTCTTCAGGAATTTCCCGGGAAGTTACGAGCGCCAATGTCATACGGTTAATTTGGAATAAGTAAAGTACAGAGAACATCACTACAAATGCGATAATCATGAATTTCCTCCCCTCTAACGTTAGGTTCTAGTATACCAAAGACGGGAAGAAAAAGCAGGATTAGGCTATCACTTCTGGTACGAGAATTTCAAAGCCGGTTTCCGTTTCTTCAATTAGTGCGTCTTTAGGCGAATTTGCCAAGTTTCGCATATAAATCAAATCCGTCAAACACAAGCCGCAATGGTAAGCAAGCAGCATGGCAAGATAATGGCTGTAAACCGGCATCAGCAGGCTTAGCACCACGATGGTCGTGTTGATCAACAGGAAGGGTGCGGCAAGTGTCAGGATGAATCGGTTTTTGCTGACGGGTTCGCTGATGTGGAGCGAAATCTTCGGCAATACTTTCAGCTGTTTTTTTACAATCAGTTTCAGGCATTTTCGGCAGCCGACGAGCGGCAGGAAGTGGCACAATTTATGCAGTGGATATACTGCAACAATAGCACAGATGAATAATAGAAAGTTTTGATCGGACAAAGGATCGGAATAAAGAATGTTCAATACGATATAAAAGCTCATAAAGACACCCAAAGCAATAAGTGCAGACATGATATATAAACGATCGAGTCCGTATTGTTTTTTTACATTAATGGTTTTCCAGCAGTGCATGTTTGCATCTCCTAAAAGTGGATTTCTCTTTTGATTCGATACATACAATACAATGAATAGCTGGGAAATGCAATAAAGATTCGCATTAAATTTTATAGAGCGTTTTCATTTTTTTCAGTGGCCACAATGATTTGATTTTCTTCACTGAATTTTGATTCGATGTTCTTAAAGGAAGCTTCGAAAATTTCCATAAAGTCATCTCCATAAATATTGCGGATTACCGCCATAATGTCCAGGAACTCAGGGAATTTCCCGTACAGTTCTTTCAATGGCATCGAACCATCGATGACCGCATGGGGAGTGTCGTGATACTTCTCAATCATTTCCTGCATCAAGGCTTCTCCTTTTGGAGTCAATTCCACATATGTATTGCGTTTATCTGTATCCCTTTTGGAGAATGCCAGTAGTTCGCGCTCTTCCAGTTTTTTGGAGAAGTTGAAGGCAGTTGAGACATGCATCACTCCGAATTTTGCAACATCGGAGATAGAAGCGCCTTTTAAATGATAGGAAATCCATAAAATATGGTGTTCGTTAATATTTAAATCATAAGGTTTTATCCATAACTGCCAGTCTTTTTCGACCGCTTTCCATAACGCTTTTGACAGTTGGCCTATTCGCTGGCTAAACAGCATGGCTTCTTTGAAGGTATAATTTTGTTCACTCATTAAAGCACCCACTTTCCCCCAAAATATTTTTTCTTTATTATAGCAGTAAAGCAAAACATAATGAAGTGTGAATAATAAAAAAATTTAAATATATGTTTTCGGGCTTAAGAAGGAAAAGCTTATTGAGCGTTACTTTTGGTGCGGCCAGCCGTTGCCCATCGATATGCCAGGCGTGAAAAACCTAAGATGAAAGTAAAAAAAGAAAAATAAAAAAGCTGCACAAGGCAGCTTAATCATTATTTTCATCGTCTTTATCATCTTTTTTGTCTTTCTTGTCTTTGGTGATGGAGTTTTGCAGCGCTTCGATTGCGTTCTGGATCGCTAATATTTCAAGCTGTAGATGCTCTTTTGCCGGAGCCGTGCTTTCTTGCCATTCCTGAAGCGAATCTTTCAAGCCGTCGGTTGCTTCCGGAACGACGGTTTTAGCTTCATCTGATAATTTAGCGACTGACTCTTTTAAACCGTTCACTTTTTCTTTTACATCCGATAATTTCTCTTTCCAATCCGTAGACGCAGTTTTCACTGAGCTTCTAAGCTCTTTCCCGGATTGGGGAGTGGAAAATAGCGTAGCTGCAGCTCCTGCCGCAAGCCCTGTAGCAAGTCCTATAAAAAAAGTTGATGCTTTCATTGGCCAAACGCCCCTTTCGTCCTATACCGTTCTTTTCCTTTATTTCACTTAATTAAAACATAAAGATGAACGACTATTCAATTAAAAAAAGCTTTTCAGTGGTTTTCTCACTGAAAAGCTCCTTTTTTATGCAGAAGTTGTAACGGCTGTTTCAAATTTTGAGCGTCTAACCAACTGGATGACAATCGGATAGATCAACGCAAAAGCAACGCCGTTCAGCACGATTGCTGGCAATACGACCGTTGTGAAAAGCAGGCCGAATGGAATTTCTGCACCGATTACGAAAATGGCTGCTGACAGGAAGATGGTTCCTGAAAGGACCGTGCCGGCTGCGCAAAGGGCAATGGCAACTGGAAGTTTACCGACCGCTTTTTTCAAGATCAAGACAAAAGCGAAAAAGGCAAACGCCGTAATGAATTTATCGATGATATTCGGGAAAAATCCTCCTGGGAAAGTAGAAAACAATCCGGAAATGACTCCGGTTGTGACTGCCAGCAAGAACACCGATTTCACATTCGGGAACAAAAGAATCCCGATAAACATCATTGTCAACATAAAGTCCGGCTTCATTCCTCCGCTAATTCCTGGAATCACCACATAAAGTGCAGCTCCGACACTGACCAGTAGCGCCATTAAAACTAAATTTTTCGTATTCATTTCTCATCTCTCCTCAGCTCTGGGCTATTTGCTTTTCCCGGACGTGCCCTCTTGGCCGCCGGCGAAAAAACTTATACTGATTCTATCCTGTCCGCTACTTTTTATCAAGTGTCCGGATTTAATTTTTGTTTGACTTGCTCGGCCAGTTCCTGAATGCGTTCGGCAGTAAATTCTTTTTCCTTGGTCATCCACTTGGCGCCAAAACCGTCCGATGCGCCGTAGCGGGGGATAAAGTGCAAATGGAAGTGGTAAACGCTTTGCCCGGCTTTGGCTCCGTTGTTGTTCAACAGGTTCATGCCTTCCGGTTCGAATGTCTCTTTAATGGCGCTGGCAATCTTCGGTGCTACTGAAAACAGATTTGCAGCTTCTTCCGGGGCTAAATCGTATACATACTCGCGGTGCGTTTTTGGGATGAGCAAAGTATGGCCTTTAGAAAGCGGCATGATGTCCATGAAGGCATAGACATGCTCGTCTTCATACACTTTTACACTGGGGATATCGCCGTTGATAATTTTGCAGAAAATACAATCGGTCATTGTCATCATCCTTTCCATTTTTTCCAGTTTATCATAATTTCGATTTCGGAAAAGAAATCGCCAGCCGATTTTGATACAATAGTTTGAAAGAAAGAGGTGTTTAGATTGGCTATTTTGGAAGTCCAGTCATTGACGGGCGGGTATACAAGAAAGCCCGTGCTGCAAGACGTAACATTTTCTATCAACAAAGGAGAGCTGGTCGGGTTGATCGGTTTGAACGGCGCAGGGAAAAGTACCACCATTAAGCACATTATCGGCCTCATGCAGCCGCAGTCAGGAGAAATCCGCTTGAACGGCAAAACTTTTGAGGAAGATATGGATGCTTACCGGTCATCGTTTACATACATTCCGGAGACGCCGGTATTATATGAGGAACTGACATTGCGCGAGCACCTGGAGCTGACTGCAATGGCGTACAACCTGGATTCAGTCCGCTTTGAAAAACGGTCGGCAGAATTGCTGAAGGAATTCCGCATGGAAAAAAGGCTGAAATGGTTTCCATCCCATTTTTCAAAAGGAATGCGGCAAAAAGTGATGATCATGAGCGCATTTCTCGTGAATCCTACGCTTTACATCATCGATGAACCGTTCGTCGGACTCGATCCACTTGGCATCAAATCGCTGCTGGACCAAATGGAGCAGCAAAAGAAAAAAGGGGCTTCGGTCCTGATGTCTACGCACATCCTGTCGACAGCTGAACGCTACTGCGACCGGATCATCCTGCTGCACAACGGGCGGATCCGTGCGATGGGAACGATGGCGGATTTGCGGAAGGCGTTCAATATGCCGGATGCCTCACTGGACGATTTATACATTGCGATGACCGAGGATGCTGCAAATGAAGAACTTGCATGAAGTGTGGTCGAACCGGCTTCAAAAATACACCATTGAAGTCCAGAATTATTTAAAATATATCTTTACCGGGCATATTGCAGTTGTCATGCTTTTCGCCATTGGAGCAGCTGGCTATGCGTACAGCGAATGGGTGCAGAACGTACCGCCTGATTTTCCGGGCGCCTGGATTTTGGCAGCCGTCTTCGGTCTGCTTCTGGCTTACAGTCCGCCGACGACCTTATTAAAAGAAGCGGATATGGTTTACTTTCTGCCGCTTGAAAGCCAATTGGACCAATTTTTAAAGCCGGCATTAAAATGGACATTCTTTTCGCAGCTGTATTTGCCGGTCATTGCGTTTATTGTTTCCTTGCCGATGGTGAATGCTTTGTACGGGTTGCCGTCTTCGCTGTTGATCGGCTTGCCGATTTTGCTGCTGCTGCTCAAATGGTGGAACATACAGACCGAGTTTGCTTACCGGAAAGCCCGTGCAGGATACCGGGCATGGCTGGACCGGCTTGTCCGGTTCATAATGGTTTTTGCTTTTGTTTACCTGTATGTCGCAAGCAATCTGTTAATTGCCGTATTGGTTTTGTTTGCCATCATCGTTTATGGCAGATGGGTGCAGCAGCAGGCGGCCGGAAAGCCGTTTGCGTATGAGCATTTTGTAGGTTTGGAAGAAAACCGAATGCTGCGCTTTTACCAGTTCGCCAATTATTTTACGGATGTTCCCCATATAAAAGGGAAGATCAAAGAACGGGCCTGGTTGAATTGGGTTTACCGTTTTATCAAGAGAGGGCCGCAAAATGCCCATTATTACCTGGTTTGGCGCACATTTATCCGTTCCGATGAATTGTTCTATTTATGGGTGAGGCTGACCGTCATTGCCATGGCAGGCGCGTGGCTCATTCCGTTTCCAGCGGCTGTCATCATTTTCGCTGCCGCACTCGCTTTTGCTTCCGCCATCCAAATTTGGCAAGGCCTGAACCAGACCCAGCATTTCCGGATGGACAACCTGTTCCCGCTGACAAAATTCAGCAGGGAGCGGGCGGTGAGAAAGCTTGTGATTGTCATGCAAGTGCTGCAGGCGATTTTGGTCGCTGCCGTCCTTATCGGAGCAGGAGAGCCGCTTATCGCGCTCGCTGCCTTCGCTGTGATTTTAATTGTTTCAGCTATTACACTGGCTTTTGGAAAGAAGAAGAACTAAAGAAACCCCCGCCGATGTTTAATCGGCGGGGGTTTTATCATTCATTCATATTCAGTGCAGCGGTCGCCAAAGTTTTGGCGGCTACGAGCATCGCTTCTTCTTTAAAGTCGAACTTCGGATGGTGGTGCGGATAAACATCGCCGTCCGGCATAGCGCCGGTGAAGAAAAATGTGCCCGGCACATGTTCTAGGTAATAAGCGAAATCTTCTCCGCCCATTTGAGGCGCGCAGTGGTAAACTTCTTCGACGCCGGGTACACCAGCCGCAATTTCTTTCAAATACAGCGTTTCGTTTTCATGGTTTACAACCGCCGGATAGCCGCGCATGAAGTTGAATTCATACAGGCTGTCTGTTGCAATGCTGGTGCCTTCGATGACACGCGCCATCTCTTTTTCCATAAGGACCCGGTTGGCTTCCGTAAACGTGCGGACGGTTCCGCCAAGTACGGCCTGGTCCGCAATAATATTGTAGGGATTTTCAGCAACAAACGATGTGACGGACAATACGGCCGATTCAAGCGGATCGACGCGGCGGGACACCAATTGCTGCAAGTTTGTCACGAGCTGGGAACCAATCACGACGGCATCTTTGGTTTCGTGCGGGTTGGCGCCGTGCCCGCCGCGGCCTTGGATTTTAATCTCGAACGAATCCGCTGCAGCCATGATCGGCCCGACACGGTAATCGATTCTGCCAAAAGGCGTCGTAGACCATAAGTGTGTACCGAAAATCACATCTACGCCTTCAAGTGCGCCTGCCTCGATCATGGCTTTTGCTCCGCCGGGCGCCAGCTCTTCTGCATGCTGGTGAATCAGCACGTACGTGCCGCTCAATTCTTTGCGGAAGGTGTGCAGCACTTTTCCAAGAACAAGAAGCGTTGCGGTATGCCCGTCGTGTCCGCATGCATGCATCACTCCCGGAATCTTCGATTTATAGGCAACTTCTTTTTGGTCCTGGATGGAAAGGGCATCAAAATCTGCCCGCAGCGCTACGGTTTTGCCCGGCTTGCTGCCGCGGATCGTGGCAATTACGCCATTGCCGCCAACACCATGTTTTACTTCAACGCCAAGTTGTTCATAGAAATGTCGGATATAATAAGCGGTTTTTGTTTCATTGAAAGAAGGTTCAGGGTGCATATGCAGGTGTCTGCGTATGTCTACCATTTCTTCATAGCTTGAATCCAGTTCGGCATAAATTTTTTCAATCATTTTGTAAACCCCTTTCAATTTCCAATAATCAAAATAGTTCCACTATAAATGATAGCATAAAAAAAAGAGCGCTCGGCTCTTTTTTTTAATAAGTGAAATTCAAATAGGAAGCGATGAAATAAATCAAAATGACAATTGCCGACGGCAGCGCATATTTGAAGTTGGAAATCGTCTTTTTCTGAAGCAGCGAGTAAAGCACGAGCAGCGACATAAAGAATACGCCGACGGCAATGATCATATGCGAATTTGACACGGCAGACAGGATTGGTCCTGCTGTATAAACAGGGTCAGAAATCGCCAAAATGATCATGTTGAAGATGTTGCTGCCTAAGGCCGCTCCGACCGCCATATTGACATTCCCTAAACGCAGCGCAATAAAAATGGAAATGGCTTCTGGCAGGGAAGTGGTGGCCGCAATCAGAAAACTGCCGATAAAGCTTGAGCCAATGCCTGTAATAACCGCAATCTGGTCGCCTGTTATGGACAATGCAGTACCGGCGCCAAGTATGATGACCGCCGCTACTATGAATCTGGCAATCGCTGCCCTTGCAGACAGGGCAGCACTCGGGTTGGCAGGTTCTGTTTGCGGCAGGCTTTGCGTTGCCGCAGGTTCAGATTTGGGCAGCTTGTTGATCGCAAGCATTCCGAAGATATAAGCAAGCGCTATAATCCAGGCATCCAGTCCAATCCCTAAAATGGATACATCAAGCCGCAGCCAAAGCGCCAAAATGACCAAGACGGTCAATAACAAACCAAGAAACAAGGTGTAGATATGGTCTCTGGATGCCCGTTCCAAAATCCGTCGTCTGCGCAGCAAAAAATCGAACGCTGCCAATATAAACAAATTAAATAGATTGGAGCCGACCATATTGCCGACCGCAATATCTGCGTTGCCGATGGCCGCCGCTGAAAAGCTGGTGGAAATTTCCGGGAGCGAAGTTGCTCCGGCCAGCAGCAAAGTGCCGACCATCATGCCGCCCATCGTTGTTTTTTCACTAATAACATCCGCGTACTGTGAAAGTTTGACAGCAGCAAAAACCGTCACAATAGCGGCGAGAATAAAGTAAACAAATGCCAATTTTTCTCCTCCTAATCCTTATGTATCAAACCTCTTGCACAAGAGGTTTGCTTAACCTTATTCGTCTTCCGGTTTTGCTTTGTAGGTCGTAATGTAAGAAGCCCCGGAGAAAATGTTCGGGCGTTTCTCGCCGGCATTCTCCGCCGGTTTTGCATGTGCTTTCGAAAAAGCCTGCGATTCTTTCCATTTCTCAAAGAATGCCGGTGATTCCCATTCGGTCAATACCACGTACGTATCGGAATCCAATGGGCGCAGCACCCGGAATGCTACATAGCCAGGCTCGTTTTCGATGGCACCGGCGCGGTTTTTAAAACGGTGCTCAAAAATCGGCCGGCCTTCGTCTGTCACCGGAATGTTATTAAAAACAAAAAAGCCTTTTTCTTTGAAGGTGCCGGTACCGTCCACCACTTCATAGCGGCGCGGCGTCTGGAAGATGGTTTTGCCTTCGGTTTCATGCAGCAGCAAAGTGGTATTTTCGCCTTGCATCAACACCATCGTTTCATTCGGGTGCTTTTCGCGCATTTTCTTCATAAAATCATAAGTGCCTGTTGTCATAAATAAATTCATCAAAATCCCTCCTTGAGCAATTACTTTCATTATATATGGTTCCCTCAATAAATGGGCTGAAACACAAAATGGCGAACCGGTGAAGGCATAAGCGTCTAATTTATGACATTTGCCGAAGGAATCTATACAATAGAAAGCGGAGCGTCTATAGTGAAATACGGATATAGAATGTAGGACGAAATGAACTGAAGGGATGTTTATCAACATGACTGAATTTAACGATACTTTTTTGAGGGCGGCGCGCGGAGAGAAAGCGGATCACACACCGGTGTGGTTCATGCGCCAAGCGGGCCGTTCACAGCCTGAATACCGTAAGATCAAAGAAAAATACTCGCTAGAGGAAATTACACATCAACCCGAACTTTGTGCGTATGTGACAAAGCTTCCTGTCGACCAATACAATGTGGATGCCGCTGTTCTATACAAAGACATCGTCACTCCGCTGCCTGCGATTGGCGTAGATGTGAAAATCAAAGCGGGAGTTGGCCCGGTCATCGACAATCCGATCCGCACGATGGCGGATATCGAACGCTTGGGTGAGATCAATCCGGAGAAAGATGTGGATTTTGTACTAGAAACGATCCGCATTTTGACGCAGGAACAGTTGAATGTGCCATTGATCGGCTTTTCCGGAGCACCGTTCACGCTTGCGAGCTATATGATCGAAGGCGGCCCTTCGAAAAGCTACAATAAAACAAAAGCCATGATGGTGTCTCAGCCGGAAATGTGGTTTTTATTGATGGACAAGCTTGCTGATACAATCATTCCTTATGTAAAAGCTCAAATCAAAGCAGGGGCGAAAGTGATCCAAATCTTTGATTCATGGGTAGGGGCTTTGAATGTTGAAGATTACCGCATTTTCATCAAACCGGTAATGGACCGTATCTTCTCGGAACTTCGTACAGAAGGCGTACCGTTGATCATTTTCGGCGTTGGTGCAAGCCATTTGGCAAAAGAGTGGCATGACCTTCCGGTAGACGTTGTCGGACTTGATTGGCGCCTGCCGATCTCTGAAGCGCGTGCAATGGGATTAACGAAAACCCTTCAAGGGAATTTCGATCCTTCTTATTTGCTGGCAGACTGGCCGATTATCGAAGAACGCGTTAAAGCGATTTTGGATATGGGCATGCAGCAGGACGGCTACATTTTCAACTTGGGCCACGGCGTGTTCCCGGAAGTTCAGCCGGATACGCTTAAGCGATTGACTTCATATGTGCATGAATACAGCGCTGCCCATAAAGCACGCGTTTAATCGAACAACAAATTTCTCTTGAGGTGATTATATTGAAAAAGACAATGGGACTATTAGTGATGGCGTATGGCACGCCTTATGAAGAAGCGGATATTGAACGCTATTACACACATATTCGCCACGGCCGCAAACCGAGCGAAGAAAGCCTGGAAGACCTGCGCAGCCGCTATAAAGCGATTGGCGGACTTTCACCGCTTGCCAAAATTACACAAGACCAGGCGGATGCACTAGGTGCCCGCTTGAATGAAGTGCAAGACGATATCGAATTCAAAGTTTATCTTGGCTTGAAACATATTGAGCCATTTGTAGAAGACGGTGTAGAAGCGATGCGTGCTGACGGCATCACCGAAGCGGTTTCGATCGTTTTGGCTCCTCACTTTTCAACATTCTCAGTTAAGTCATACAACGGACGTGCTGCAGAAGCCGCTGAAAAAGCGGGCATTTCACTGACTTCAGTGGAAAGCTGGTATACGGAGCCGAAATTCATCCAATACTGGAGCGAAAAAGTAAGCGCCGCTTTTGCTGAAATGTCAGAAGAAGAACGCGAAAAAGCTTGCCTGATTGTTTCTGCGCATTCGCTGCCGGAAAAAATCATCGCTAACGGAGATCCATATCCAGAGCAATTGAAAGAAACGGCTGTATTGGTTTCTGAAGCTGCTGGAGTCAACAACGTGGAAGTTGGCTGGCAGAGCGCTGGACAGACACCGGAACCATGGATTGGCCCGGATGTTCAGGACTTGACTCGTGAATTGTTCACCGAAAAAGGCTATACTTCGTTTGTTTATACACCAGTAGGTTTTGTAGCGGATCACTTGGAAGTGTTATTCGACAATGATTACGAATGTAAAGTCGTATGCGACGAAATCGGCGCAACTTACAGACGTCCGGAAATGCCGAATGTCCAGCCATTGTTTATCGATGGATTGGCAGACGTCGTTTTAAGAAAATTAGCTGAAAAATAAAGAAAAGCGAAAGAGAGGGCGAAACGTGGCGGAACGAACGCGAAAAGTAGCAGTCGTGGGCGGAGGAATCACAGGTCTGTCTGCTGCTTACTATTTACAAAAACATGCGAAGGAACATGGCGTTTCATTGGAAGTCACCTTGATTGAGGCGACGCACCGCTTAGGCGGAAAAATCCAAACGCTGCGCAAAGACGGTTTTGTAATTGAGCGTGGGTCAGATTCGTTTCTCTCCCGTACGAAAAATATCAATGCATTGGTCAAGGATTTGGGCATCGAAGATCAGTTGGTGGAAAGCGGTGCAGGGGAAACTTATGTCATGGTGGAAGACAAACTGCATCCTGTACCGAAAGGCTCGGTGATGGGCGTTCCGACAGCTGTTGGACCGTTTCTGGCTTCGGCGTTGTATTCCTGGAGCGGCAAAGTCCGAGCGGCAGTCGACTTGATTCTGCCCAAATCCAAAAAAACAACGGATCAGCCGGTCGGTCCCTTTGTGCGGCGCCGTTTCGGCAATGAAGTCGTGGAAAACTTAATTGAACCGCTGTTTTCCGGTTTTTTTTCCGGGGACATCGACCGCTTAAGTTTAGACGCCACTTTCCCGGCATTCCAGGAAATCGAGCAGCAGCACCGCAGCCTGATTTATGGGATGAAAAAAGCCGAACGGATTTGCCCCGACGAATACACCACTAATAAAAAAGGCGTTTTCCGTTCGTTTAAGAATGGATTGGAAACGCTGGTGTCTGCGATTGAAAAAGAACTGTCCGGCAGCACGGTACTAAAAGGCGTTAAAGTGGTACAAATTGCAGAAAACAATGGCAAAGCTGTTTTAAAGCTGAATAATGAGTCGACATTGGTGGTGGATGACGTCATTTTTGCGCTTCCTCATACGAAAGTCCAGCCCTTATTTGAGCCATACGGTTTATTGGAAGAGTTAAAAGCGATGCCGGCAACTTCAGTTGCAACTGTGTCCATGGCGTTTCCGGCTGAAGCGGTCCGCGAATTCGCGGATCAGGCCATGGGATTCGTCGTGGCACGAAACAGCGACCTTTCCATCACGGCATGCATTGCTTCGCATTGCAAATGGCCATCACAAACGCCGGAAGGCAAAATGCTGTTTAAAGCGTTTATTGGCCGTGTCGGTGACGAAGCCGTAGTGGAATTATCGGATAAAGAAATTGAAAAAACGGTCTTGGCAGATTTGCAAAAAGCGATGGCCATTGAAGCAGATCCGGAATTCACAATTGTTTCGCGCTGGTCAGAAGCGATGCCGCAATATCTGGTTGGACATAAAGAGCGTGTGGAAAAAGCACGCAGAGAAGTAGAGAAAAACTTTCCCATGGTTCAGATTATCGGCAGTTCATTTGAAGGGTTTGGCTTGCAAGGCTGTGTAGCTCAAGGCAAAGCAGCGGCGCAGCAAATTCTTGGGAATTGCCAATTGGAACAGGAAAAGCGGAGGTAGCACTATGAAGAAATTGATTGGGCTGGCATTGCCGCTCATGCTGTTAGCGGCATGCGGCAGTGAAGAAGCCGATTCAGCCGGAACCGGCAATTCACTGGAAGAAGTTGTGGTGGAGATCAATACGCCGCAAACAGTGGAACAGACTGGGGAAGTCGTGTTGTCGGCAACGGTTACGCAAGGCGATAAGGCTGTCGAAGATGCAGATGAAGTCGTTTATGAAGTTTGGGAGTCGGGACACCGCGATAGCAGTGAAATGATTGAAGCGGAACATACAGGAGACGGTGTTTATGAAGCCGAGACCGCCTTTGAAGAAGAAGGCGTCTACTTGATTCAGGCGCATACCAGCGCACGCCGCCTTCACGTGATGCCGAAACAGGAAATCACTGTAGGCAATCCGGATCCTGCATCTGTCGAACCGGATGACAGCGATGACGCAGAAGGCATGGACAAAATGGGAGACCATTCCGGTCACTAAAATGAGGAAAGAGCCGGCTGCGTTTACGCAGCTGGCTTCAGTCTGTAGACAAAGTCTAAATAAAATGTATAGCGATACGATAAAACCAACCGGGCCGGCCACTTTGGATAAGACACATGCTACTGGTATATGACCCATGCCAGATGAAGAAAAAGAACAGTTTCGCTGACACATCGGGCTGTATGATACAGATGTTGGTACAGCTGCTGGGAGTGTTCAGGCACAAATAAAAGAAGCGGACGCTTATTGGCAGCGTCCGCTTCTTTTATGTATGTTTATAATTCGTCGCACTTTTCACATTGGCTACCATAACATTCATGCTGTTCTTCGATCTTTTCTCCACAATTCGAGCATTGTTTCGCGGGCAGGTTCTTGAAAAATTCCACTACGTTTTCCATATCCATTCCAGCTCCTTTTGTTATAGTACTGTGATTCTTTATTGAATTGTATTATAACAGTTTGCATTCGTCAACCCTAAACGTGAATTTTTTTGAAAAATCCGTTAAACTAAAGGGAGTATGTATTTCAAAGGAGAGAAATTATGTATTTCGTAGACAATAAAGGCATTACCGACCCGCGCATCAATTTGGCAATTGAAGAATACCTGTTAAAAACGATGGATGTAGAAAAAGATCCATTTTTGCTGTTTTACATAAATGAACCTTCTATCATCATCGGGAAAAACCAAAACACAGCTGAAGAAATCAACACCGATTATGTGGATTCAAACGGCATTCACGTTGTTCGCCGCTTGTCCGGCGGCGGCGCTGTCTACCATGACCTCGGCAACTTGAATTACAGCTTTATCACAGTCGACGACGGCAACAGTTTCCGCAATTTCCGGAAGTTCACTGAGCCCGTGGTACAAGCTTTACAGAGCCTCGGCGTCAATGCCGAGCTATCCGGACGCAATGATTTGATGGTGGAAGGGCGCAAAGTTTCAGGCAACGCCCAATTCTCCACCCGCGGCCGCATGTTCAGCCACGGAACCTTGATGTTTGATACAGAAGTGGATGCAGTAGTATCGGCTTTAAAAGTCAGCAAAGAAAAAATTGAGTCCAAAGGCATCAAGTCGATTCGCAGCCGCGTCGCGAATATTTCAGAGTTCTTGAAAGAACCGATGACGGTTACAGAATTCCGTTCGGCAATCCTGGCTTCACTATTTGATGGAGAAGAGAACATCCGGTACTGGGAATTGACGGATCAGGATTGGGAAAATATCCGCCAATTATCAAAAGAGCGCTACGGCAACTGGGACTGGAACTACGGGAAATCGCCTAAGTTCAATGTGAAGCATTCACACCGCTTCCCGGTCGGCGGCATTGATGTGCGCCTGCAAGTTGAAAATGGCATCGTAAAAGATGCCAATATTTACGGCGACTTTTTCGGCGTCGGCGATGTGGCGGAAATCGAACAAGCCATTACCGGCGTTAAATATGAACGTGCTTCACTCGACGAAGCCATCAGTGGATTTGATATCCCGACTTATCTTGGCGGCATCACGAAAGAAGAATTCCTGAAATTAATTTATTAAGAATTCATGAAGAGCCTGCTATCGAGCAGGCTCTTTTGTTAAAATGAAAAGAAACAGGAAAGGGGGAATCAATATGGCAGCTCAAAGAATTTTCATCGTGGAAGATGATTTGAAAATAGCGGCGATGCTGGCCGAGACTTTGCGGAAATACCATTACGATGTGGAAACTGCAAAAGATTTCGACCGCATTCTTGAAGAGTTTGAGGCATTTGATCCCCATATGGTTCTGCTCGATATCAATTTGCCTTCTTACGATGGATATTATTGGTGCCGCCAATTGCGCCAAACATCCACTTGTCCGATTTTATTCATATCCGCGAGATCAGGGGAAATGGACCAGGTGTTTGCCCTGGAAAATGGCGGGGATGATTTTATCACGAAACCTTTCCATTACGAAATCGTCCTTGCAAAAATAAGAAGCCATTTGCGCAGAGCCTACGGGGAATATGCTCCGAAGCAGGAAGAACGTTCAGTAAAGGCAGGGCGCATCTCGCTGTTTCTTGAACGGATGGAGCTTCATGTAAAGTCTGCAATCATTCCTTTGCAGAAAAAAGAATGCACCATCATGGAATTGCTATTGGCCCAATACCCGAAAGTGGTGACGCGGGAGCAGCTGCTGGAAGAGCTTTGGGATGACCAGGCTTTTGTAGACGAAAATACGCTGAACGTCAATATGACGCGTGTGCGGAAGAAACTGGCGGATTATGAAGTGTTGTCTTCCATTGAAACGGTCCGGGGATCAGGCTATCGTTTGCTGATCCATGAGGAGGAACTGTAATGTTTCGCTTGTTTTTTAAAGAACATGCTGCGTTTATCGTTTTCCAAGTCGTGCTGGTGGCGTTCATCATGGCGCTGTACTGGCTCGACGGCTTCCGGAACGTCGATACGGCGATTTACTCTTTTGTCATTAGCACATTGCTGGTCGTCACTTTTTTAGCAGCCCGGTTTGTGAAGCGGTATCATTTCTACCAAAAGATTCTGGCGGTTCCGGACCGGATGGAACATGCCATTCAGCATGAAGCCCGGTCTCCGGAACAGCTTCAAAGCGAAAAGTATTTGCAGGAATTGTACCGGCTTTACCAGAACGAGGCGCAGGCGCTTTATGCTTCCCAAAACCGCCATCTGCAGTTCATGAACCAATGGGTGCATCAGATGAAAACCCCTTTATCGGTTATGCAATTATTGCTTCAAGAAGAAGGGGAACTCGACAAAAACAGTGTCCGTGAAGAAGTGGACCGGTTGAAGTCGGGTCTCGATACCGTATTGATGAATGCACGGTTGGATACATTTGAAGACGATATGCAAATCGAACAAGTCTCGCTGCGCGCCATGGTCGCGGAAATCGTCACAGAAAACAAGCGCTTGTTTATTTCCAAGCGCGTGTATCCGGAAATCGACATGGCCGAAGACTGCGTTGTGGCAACTGACCGGAAATGGATGAAGTTTATCGTGGGGCAGTTTTTAACAAATGCCTTAAAATATACGTTTGAACCGAACAAGAAAGTGTATCTCCATGCCGAATGTGCAGACGGCAACGCCGTTTTGACGGTTCGGGATGAAGGAATCGGCATTCCGTCCTCCGATTTGCCGCGCATTACGAAAGCCTTTTTCACAGGGGAAAACGGGCGGAAAACGGGGGAGTCTACGGGAATGGGCTTGTATTTAGCAAAAGAAGTATGCGATAAACTCGGCCACCAGCTGACAATTTCCTCGGAACGGGGACAAGGAACTGCCGTATCGGTATCGTTCTTCAACCAAGACTCAACAACAGGAGGCCAAGACGATGTCGTTATTGAAGATCGACGAAGTGACGAAAGTGTACGAAGGGAAGGTCACCCATCGGGCGTTGAATCAACTGAGCTTCGAAGTGGAAAAAGGTGAATTTCTGGCTGTCATGGGCCCTTCCGGCAGCGGAAAAACAACGCTGCTCAACTTGATTTCAACAATCGATTCGCTGACTGCCGGTGAGATTCTCATCGACGGCGTCAATCCCCATCGCCTGGACAAAAATGAACTGGCGCTGTTCAGACGGCGCAAACTTGGCTTTGTGTTCCAGGATTTTAATTTGCTGCAGATGCTGACAGTGGAAGAAAATCTGGTGCTGCCGCTGACGCTGGATTATGTGCCGATCAACGATATGGCGACGCGTGTATTGGAACTTGCCAAACGGCTCGATTTAACGGCCATTCTCCATAAGCGACCGAATGAAATATCCGGCGGGGAAGCCCAGCGGACCGCAATCGGCCGGGCATTGATCCACAAGCCGGCCATCATTCTGGCCGATGAACCGACCGGGAACCTGGATTCAAAAGCCTCACGGGACGTCCTGGATTTATTATCGAAAGTCAGTGCCAACGAAGGGGCGACCATTGTGATGGTGACGCATGACCCCATCGCTGCCAGCTACTGCGACCGGGTGCTGTTCATCAAAGACGGGGAATTTTTCAATGAAATCTATGGCGATGAACGCCGCCAGACTTTCTATCAAAGAATCTTGAATGTTCTATCCTTGCTTGGAGGAAACGTGAATGACCTTTCGGCAACTCGCTTACCATAATGTCTTACGGAGCCGCCGCAGCTACGCCGCGTTCTTTCTGGCCAGTGTATTTTCCGTTATGGTGTTTTTTGTGTATTCGATGTTTATTTTCCATCCGCTTTTTAAAGAAGATGGGCTGCAGGAACTGGCTGTCCGCGGCATGTTCATCGCAGAAATCGTCTTGTATATCTTCACGCTGTTTTTCCTGTTCTATTCGATGAGCGCTTTTTTGCAGGCCCGGTCGAAAGAGTTTGGCATCCTCATGCATTTGGGCATGACCAAAAAGCAACTGAACAAAATGATCTTTTTTGAGACGATGATTCTCGGGGCGGTTTCAACAGTGGCTGGAATTGCTTTCGGCTTTGCTTTTTCGAAATTCTTCTTTATGATCGGCCGCGAAATCATGCAGCTGGAATCGCTTCCTTTGTATGTATCGTGGAAGCCCTTTGCTTTGACGATTGGGGCTTTTGCCAGTTTGTTCATCATCATCTCCGTTATCAGTGTGTCGTTTATCCGGACAAAAGGCATCCTGGATTTGCTGCAGGGCTATTGGAAGACGGATGAAGTGACAGGGATTTCAAAAGGACTGTCGATCCTGGGCGTCGCTCTACTATTAACTGCTTATATTTTGGCTTCAGTGGTCACGGACCAGACGGTTTATCAAATGGCCGCCCTCATTCCGCCGCTTGCCACGCTTGGCACGTATCTGTTTTTCACCCATTCGATCCACTCGCTGCTGAACCTGTACAAACGAAGAAAAGGCATCTATTGGCATAAGACGCGGCTCATTTCTTTGGCGGAAGCTTCAGTGAAGCTGAAAGACAGTGCCCAGATGTTCTTCATCGTAACGATCGTTTCGACGGTGGCGTTTTTGACGGTAGGGACACTGGCCTCGTTTATGTCCTATACCGGAGACTTCCGGGAATCCAATCCGCTCGGCTTGATTTATATTTCATTTAACGGCAATGAATCAGAACAGGCAGATGTGGACAGATTGGCTTTGCAACTGGAAGAAAAGCAATTGGCTTACGATGTCGTGCCGCTGTCGATCAAACGCCAAACGTCCGCTTTTACCGGAAACGATGTGGACATTTTCCCGGCGCAGCAATTTAACCGGCTGGCCTTTTCGCTTGGCTTCGAGCCAGTCTACCCGGAGAAGGGGAAAGGAATTTTTATCCCTTATTCCAGGGATTCACTGAAAGAGCTGGAAAACAGCAATGTACAAACCACATTGGTGGAAAGCGGCATCGAACTTTCCATTGCGGAAGTTTATCCGCGGCTGATGTTTCCGGGGCATACGATAAATTTAAACAGCATCATTGTTAACGACGAGGATTATGAAGCGATCGATCAGCCCCTGATTGGCTATGGCCCCGGGGAGTCGACATTCACGTATTATGCGTTCGATGTACCGGAATGGGAAGAGACGATTGCCATCGGTGGGGAATTGGAAGAAAAGATGGAGCAAGCAGCCGCTGCTGCAGATTTCAGCGGCGTTAATTTCTTCTTTGAAAACCCTGGTGAAGACTATCGGCGCTTTAAATCATCGTTTGCCATTCTGCTGTTTATCGGAGTCATGGTAGCAGCGGTGTTCTTGCTGGCTGCGGGAAGCTTTATTTACTTTAAATTGTATACGGGGCTTGAACGCGACCGGAAGCAATATTCGCTTTTGGTGCGCCTTGGGATGACGGAAAAAGAGCTCCGGAAAATCGTCAACCGGCAGCTCGTTCCCCAGTTCTTCCTGCCGTGGGGCGTTGCCTTGCTCCACAGCACATTTGCTTTCATTTCGCTTCAAGTGGTGTGGGACGAATTTGCCGAACTGTCGATCCTTGGCGAAATGGTCCTCGTGCTGAGCGGATTTACGGTGGCTCAAATTCTTTACTTCTTTTTAATACGCTGGCGTTATATTGCCCATCTGCAAGCATCGTAATTTTACGATGCTTGTTGTATTGTCTGAACATTTATTTTATAATGAATATAGTGTAAATAATGAATGAGTATTCATTCAACACGAAAGAGGGATGGAAGATGAGTTTGAGTCAATATGTTCATGAGATTTCTACAAGAAATCCAAGCAAAACGGCGTATCATTTTATGGGGAAAGATACATCGTACGGGGAGTTTGAAGGATCTGTTGCGAAATTTGCAGCTGCTTTGCAGAGTCTTGGGGTAGAAAAAGGGGATCACGTCGCATTTCTTTTGGGGAATACACCACATTTCCTGATTTCTTTGTATGCAACGATGCGGGTAGGAGCGACGGCTGTTCCGATCAATCCAATCTATACTCCGGATGAAATCGCTTACATACTGAAAGACAGCGATGCTAAAGTAGTTATTGCTCTGGATGCACTTCTTCCGCTTGTGGAGAAAGCGCATGCAGCCCTTCCGAAGGTTTCCGCTTTTGTCATCTGCGAAACCGCTCCGGAAACAGTGGCCAAAATCGCTGAATTGCCGGCTGATGCCAAAGCAAAAGTCCGTGCATTCTCGGAACTGATCCGCCAGCCCGGTTCTCTTGAGCAGGCAGTGGAAGTTCAGGGAGACGACAATGCTGTTATTTTGTATACTTCTGGAACAACGGGGAAACCGAAAGGAGCCATGCTGACGCATGACAACCTTTATTCGAATGCGCGCGATGTCGGCGCTTATTTAGGGGTGACCCCTGAAGACCGGGTGGTTGCTACGCTTCCGGTATTCCACGTATTTGCTTTGACAGTTGTTGTAAACGCGCCTTTGTTGCAAGGGGCGACAATCATCTTAGTGCCGCGCTTTAATCCGAAAGAAGTATTCGAAGCCATCAAATCGCAAAAAGCTACGGTATTTGCGGGTGTGCCGACAATGTTCAATTTCATGTATCAGTTCCCGGATGCTCAGCCGGCTGATTTTGACTCGGTGCGCCTTGCCATTTCTGGAGGCTCAGCTATGCCGGTCGCTTTGCTGCACAATTTTGAAGAAAAATTCAATGTGCGCATTTCAGAAGGCTATGGCTTATCCGAAGCTTCACCCGTTACTTGCTTTAACCCGGTTGACCGCGAGCGGAAAGCCGGTTCGATCGGAACTTCGATCATCAATGTTGAAAACAAAGTGGTCGACGAACTGGGAGAAGAAGTGCCGGTCGGCGAAGTCGGCGAACTGGTTGTCCGCGGTCCGAACGTCATGAAAGGCTATTACAAGATGCCGGAAGAAACCCAGTCGGCTCTTCGCGATGGCTGGCTGTATACGGGAGATCTGGCGCGTGTCGATGAAGAAGGGTACTTCTATATTGTCGACCGCAAAAAAGATATGATTATTGTAGGCGGCTACAATGTGTATCCGCGTGAAGTCGAAGAAGTGCTGTTTGCCCATCCGGGTGTGGTCGAAGCGGCAGTAGTCGGGCTGCCTGACCCGAATTTCGGAGAAGAAGTCCATGCCTATGTGGTCTTGAAAGACGATGCACTGACTGTTGAAGACCTGCGCACCTATTGTGCAGAACACCTGGCGAAATATAAAGTGCCAAAGCATTTTGAGGTTTTAGAGGAGCTGCCGAAAAACACCACCGGCAAAATCTTGCGCCGTTCACTAAAAGACCAGGCGCTGAATAAATAATCCTTATTTGGAGAAGAAGAGAGCATTAACGGTTTCGGCACATAAAGCCGGAACCGTTTTTGTTTTGAATTTGATTGAAAAGACTGACTCTTTTCTTTATAGTAAAGAAGGAAGTATTGCGAATTTCGAAATATATTTTGTAGGAGGATTTACAATGGCAAAAAATGCGGTAGAAATTAAAGACTTAAGCAAACTGGTTTCTGTAACAGATCCACAAATCTCACCGGACGGCTCGAAAGCATTGTTTATCCGAACCCATATTGATGAAGAAGAAAATACATATACAGCGCATCTGCATCACGTGGACTTGGCAAGCGGAAAAGTGACGCAATGGACATACGGCAAAGAACGCGTTTCTTCGCCTGCTTGGTCGGCAGATGGCAAGTATGTCGCGTTTTTATCGACGCGCGACGACAAAAACCAATTGTACGTCATGCCGGCAACAGGCGGCGAAGCACGGGCATTGACGGATTTTGAAAAAGGAGTCAACGGATTCTTCTGGTCGCCGTGCGGTGAAAAAATCTGGTTTAATGCATTGGCCAAAGAAGGCAAAACGTTTACCGACAAAGAAGACGAAAAAGAAAAGAAAAACCCGGAGCCGGTTTTCGTCAGCAAGCTCAAATACAAAATGGATGGCATAGGCTTAGTGCCAATGGATTTCCACCGCCATATCGGTGTGGTTGACCTTAACACGAAAGAAGTGCAGCAGCTTACAGCAGGCAATTATGATTACAACTTGGAAGCCGTATCAAACAAAGGGGACCAACTGGTATACGGCGTCGTGCGCGAAGAGAATGTGGATTTTGTTTTCCGCCAGCCGCTTTACCTGTACGAAGTGGAAACGAAAAAAGAAACGCCGCTGATTGATAAAGAGGGGTATTACGGCGATGCGGCCTTTTCACACGACGATTCGAAAATTGCTTTTGTCGGCAGCACGCGCCAATTTGAGAATGCGTCACATACCGATATTTACGTATACGATGCAGCGCAGCAATCAATCGTCTGCTTGACGGAAGGGCTCGATGCACCGGTCGGCGA
The DNA here is from genome assembly GCF_020071995.1 of Planococcus chinensis. Classification (GTDB taxonomy): domain Bacteria; phylum Bacillota; class Bacilli; order Bacillales_A; family Planococcaceae; genus Planococcus; species Planococcus chinensis_A. The sequence goes on from NZ_JABWTK010000009.1 coordinate 81,068, forward strand.
TTATGTGGTAGCAGATCATCAGCAAGGGGCATCAGCACCGGCTATGGTATGGACACAAGATGACCATCTGTATTTCCAAGTCTCCACAATGGGCGATGTCCGCTTGTATTTTGCTTCGCTTGACGGGGCAATTTACCCGGCTTCTCCCGAAATGGAACATATTTACGGCTATGATGTTTCAAGAGATGGCGTGTTTGCAGTAGCGGCAATCAGCGATCCGGTCAATCCCGGCGAATTGTACAAGGTGACAATTTCCACTGGAGAACGGGAACCATTAACCGAGTTTAATAAAACCTATCTGGAAGAAACGGAATTGATTGAGCCGGTGGCCATTGTCGCAGATGGTGCAAAAGGGTGGACTATCCACGGCTGGCTCATGAAACCGCGCGGCTTTAAAGAGGGCGAGAAGTATCCGCTTGTGGTTAACATTCATGGGGGTCCGCATGCCATGTATGCCAATACGTTCTTCCATGAAATGCAGGTGCTCGCGGCGCGTGGTTTCGGCGTATTGTACGTCAACCCGCGCGGCAGCCACGGCTACAGCCAGGAGTTCGTCGATGCCGTGCGAGGCGATTACGGCGGCGGCGATTATGAAGATATCATGAAATCGCTTGAAGGAATCGTGGAACAGCATAGCTGGATCGATGAAGATCGCCTGGGAGTGACCGGCGGCAGCTACGGCGGCTTTATGACCAACTGGATTGTCGGACATACCGATCGCTTTAAAGCAGCCGTTACGCAGCGTTCAATTTCCAACTGGGTTTCATTTTACGGCGTCTCAGACATCGGCTATTACTTCAGCGATTGGCAAATCGGTGCGGACATGACTGATGTCGAGACCTTATGGCACCATTCGCCGCTGAAATATGCAAAAGACGTAGAGACACCTCTGCTGATTCTTCATTCGGAGAACGATTTCCGCTGCCCGATCGAGCAGTCGGAACAACTATATGTAACGTTGAAGAGCATGGGCAAAGAAACCGAGTTCGTGCGTTTCCCGGAAGCGGACCACAACCTGTCACGCACTGGAAAACCGAACCTGCGCTTTGCCCGCCTTGAGCAAATTGCCGGCTGGATGGAGAAATACCTATAAGGAACAAAAGCTAGAAGACGCCCAACTGCTGTTGGGCGTCTTCTTTATGCAAATAAACTGATATGAAGCAAGGTGCATTAGGCAATGGCGACGAGGATGAGCCAGCTGGCATGAAGGATAAGGATCATGGAGTAGAGGACATTTGCAGATAGCAGCAGATAGCGCCAGTGGCGGGCCCGGATGGCAATGAAAGGCGTTAAAAGCAGACTGAACAGGCATAGCGATAAGAACAGCTTAATTGTTAAAATGACGAATGGCGAAAAGGAGCTCAGTAAAGGATTGCCTTCTGTTATATATCCTAAGCTGAGGCCCAGGAAAGTCAGGATGCCATCCAAGACATTTAAAATGCCAAGCGTCCAAATTGGGGTTTTTAAAGGAGTGCTTTGTTCAAGTGCAGCCATATGTCACCTCCTGCGTATAATTGTTCTGATAAAAACAATAAGGTTCTCTGATTTTTAGACGTTACTAAAAGAGATACCCAATCGACTTAAGTGTTAGACCCTTTAGACTATAAAAATTTCATATTTAGAAAAATTTTATATTAAGTAGTTCATAGAACCTGCTTAATGGAGTTTTAAATGCATAGAAAAAGAAGGAGCGCCTCTGAGAGGCGCTCCTTCTTCGTTTGTTTTGTGACTCGCACTTATTTGCCTTTAAACACAGGTTTCCGTTTTTCGCTGAACGCCATAAGGGCTTCCACCCGATCTTCAGTCGGAATGGTCAGCTCGTAAGCTTTTCGTTCGATATTCAAGCCCGTCTGCAAGTCCGCGTTCATGCCGTTCTTGATGGCAAATTTCGCCTGTTGCAAAGCGATCGGCCCGTTGGCCAGCATCATATCAGCAAATTGGGCGGTAACGTCGACCAGTTCAGCGCGTGGCGCGACTTTGGTAACAAGCCCGTATTCCAAGGCTTCCGCCGGCTTTAAGCGGCGCGCCGTCAGAATCAATTCCATTGCTTTGGATTCTCCAATCAAACGCGGCAGCCGCTGTGTGCCGCCGGCTCCCGGAATGATGGCAAGGCTGGTTTCAGTCAAACCGAGCAGTGTATCGTCTGCAATGATGCGGAAATCACAGGCCAGCGCCAGTTCCATCCCTCCGCCGAAGGCAAAGCCATTCATCATGGCGATCGTCGGCTGCGGCAAATTTTCAATGGTGGTAAACACTTCACCGATTTTAAAGATATTGCGCTTTACATGTTGTTCAGTCAGCGTTTTGCGTTCTTTTAAATCCGCTCCGACGCTAAACGCTTTTTCACCAGCCCCTGTAAAAATCACGACGCGGATATCCGGATTGATGCGGATTGATTCGACCACTTGGCCAAGTTCCGCCAGCATGTCGTAATTGAAAGCATTCATGGAATCCGGCCGGTTTAACGTGACAAATGCCAGATTGCCGTGTTGTTCATAATGAATTGTGTCCATTTCCATCCCCCTTAGTATCGTTCCATCCATTAAAAACATACCATTTTTTGGACTATTCCGCCAACCCGCTCTATAATAAAGCGCAGAGAGGGGATTTCTGTATGAACCGTATCACGTTTATCCGCATTTATCGAATCGTCTATATGGCGATTAAATTTTATACGCAAGCGATGCTTTTTCAGCGCCGGTATCGCGGCAGGTGGAATCCTATGGTTGAGGAGAAGTGGAACCGGCTGGTTACCAAGCAAGCGAAGCAATACAAGACGCTTGCCCTAAAATTGGGCGGCTTGATGATTAAAATGGGACAGTTCTTGTCCACCCGGGCTGATATCATGCCCCCATCATTTCTGGAGGAATTGGAAGGGCTGACCGACCGTGTGCCTTCAGTGGCACGGGAAAAAATCATTTCCGTTCTTGAATCGGAATGGAATTCCCCTTATACCAGCTATTTGTCTGAGTTATCGGCAAGTGCTGTCGCTTCGGCTTCCATCGGAGAAGTATATAAAGGTGTATTGAAAGATGGCACGATTGTAGCGCTGAAAGTCCAGCGGCCGGGAACCGACCGGCTGCTGCGGGCAGATTTTCAGGCAATGCGCATTGTCATTTGGTTTATGAAGACCTTTACGCCGCTTTCAAAGCAAATCAATTTCACGCAATTGTTCCGGGAAATGACCGAGACCATCGGAGCCGAACTGAATTTCCTGCAGGAACTGCAAAGCGGACGATCGTTCGCAGACCGTTTTTCCGAAATGCAAGGCATCCGCTTCCCGGTTTATTTTGATGAAATATCGACCCGCCGTGTACTGGCGATGGAATGGATTGAAGGCGCACGCATAACCGATCTGGCCTTTATTGAAAAAAACGAACTTGACCGCCATGAAATTGCAGAGCGTTTGTTCATCCTGTTTCTTGAGCAGGTCCTCTACGGCGGGCAGTTCCATGCTGATCCGCATGGCGGCAATATGTTGCTGAAACCGGACGGCACGATTGTGCTGATCGATTTTGGCATGACCGGCACCATCACAAAAAAGGATTCTCAGGCGGTGTTGCGGATTGCCGAAGGCATTATCTTCAAAAATTATGATCAAGTGCTTGATGCGCTTGAAGAATTGCGTTTTCTGCTGCCGCAGGCCGACCGCGAGCTGTTGGCAGATACCATCGCCCGCTTAGTTGCCGCTTATGAATCGAACGAATTGATGCAGATGGACAGCTTCGTGGTGGAGCGGCTGTTCAAAGACCTGCAGAATATTGTGCGCACCCAGCCTGTACAGCTTCCGGCTGAGTTTGCTTTCTTTGGCCGGGCAGCCTCCATTTTTGTCGGTGTGCTGAATGTACTGGATCCGGGAATCGACTTGCTGGCGCTGGCACGACCGCGCGTGATCGAATGGGCATCTTCCCAACAGGAAGAAAAGCGTGTGTTTGGCCGCGCGGATGTTCTCCGCTGGGTGTTGAATGCTTCAGGGCCTTTGCGGGTGTTCCCGCAGAAAGTAATCAATTACCTGGAAGAACCGGAACGGATGCGCCATTACCTGGAAAACCGGGACGGCCGCGAGCGGGAGCATCAGCGGAACTTGCAGAGCCGCATGTTCGCAGGTATCTTCACGCTTTTGTCGTTCCTCGGCATTTCAACGGCTGTCTGGTTTTCCCATGAACCGCTTATCTGGGTGTCCGGCATATTTTTTGCAGGCTCCTTATGGACGTATCGTTCAATTAAATAAAATGAAACAAAAAATCTGTGCCTCTGCGGGCACAGATTTTTTTATGCAGGCCTTGCAATTTAGCCATTTCAGAGTAGAATTAAAAATGAGAACAAACGTTCCCTTTTTGAGGAGGTGTAAAACATGCCGTTAATCTCACAAGAGGAAGTTGTCCATTTTGAGAAAGCTATTTATTTGCCAATGGTGCTCATCATCCTCGAACGCGATCGGTCTTTATTCGAAAAAGGAACTTTTAAGTTGAAGCGGCCATACATTGAACTGGTGGACAATGCAATCAAGCTTGTCCAAAAAGAGCTGCAGGAAACGAAGATCCATATGCGCAAGCACCACATGAAAATGATCAGGGGAATAGGGGATGATACATTTACCGAATACGTTTTTTACCATGGAGGCTACGAGGACCACCGGCGCTATTTGAACTTGCGCCTGCGCAACCGGGTGGAAGAATTGCTGCGCGTGTATTTGGCAATGAGCAACCGGCAAATCTGATGGGGGAAGTGAGCTTGCAAAGAAGCAGGCGCAAAAAAGAAGCCGATTGAGTGCCTCGGCTTCTGTCTGTTTCTTTGCCGTTTCAACTGGAAAACTTAATCGAGAGGATGTTGTCTTCTAGGGGGATATCGGCGCTTTGTCAAATAGACCATTTGGTGTTGATGAACTTGCTGTGCATTTTTAAAATAACGGCGCAACGATCCAGCAAAAGAATGCTGATTTCTTAAAGCGATCGGAGATACATCGAGAGGGACGGTTACGCCATTGCTTAAATACACAATGCTGCCTTTTCCGCTGTCATCACTTTCCACCAATTCGACGGCGTCAAAATTGAGCCACACTGATTCTTTGTTTTTCGGAGAATGCGTAGGGAAGAAGAGAAGCGGATTGCCATAATACTCCCCGATAATAATGGGCGGCTTGTGTTTGACGCGGACTGCTTTTTGGGAATAGAGAGTGGCGCTCTCCAGTGAACCTCTGTAAAAACTGCATGAAGAACTGACTGTTTTGTAAACGGACTCTTCTACGACAAATTCACTTCGATCTTCAATAACACGTGTCCAGCTCCGATGGCCGTCTATATACGGCAAAAGTGCGTACGTATTGCTGCACACCGTATAAGAAGAGGGCTGGTGATTCTTTTTACCCATTATACTATACCCCCCAAATTTACTATACATATAATATTGTAACAATAAATGGAAGATTATCAATCGTTTTTATTTTAAAAATAAAATCTTTTCTATTTCATTAGAATTTTCAAAAAACAATTGATTGTTGATAGCTTTATCATGTATACTAATGAAAAGCATTCGGGGTGATGAAGAATGGAAAACTATTATTCTTATGCTGACTTCATGAAAGCGATGGCTCAAACGAAGAAAATCACTGAAGCGGAAAAACTGCTGAACGATATTTATCTGGATCTATTCTTAAAGCATGTACACCGCTCACAGCAGGAAGAACAGCTCATGACGCTTATCGACCAAGCCCTGGACAACAACGACCGTGAAGCATTTGCTACTTATTCAGCCCAATTGCAGGCTTTGAAGTGTGAAGATGAATAAATGTCAAAACCGCCCTTAACGGGCGGTTTTTTTATTTTGCCTCCAAAAAGATATGGAAAAAACATACGTTCGCTTTTTGTTAGGGGATTTTTAGGGCATATGATAAAATAGGGACAGCGAAACAAACGGGAGGACGTTAAGATGAAACAGGAATTTAAACTCCAGGCACCATATGAACCGGCAGGAGATCAGCCTGCAGCCATAGCAGAACTTACGCAAGGCATCATTAATGGCAAGCGCTGCCAGACTTTGCTCGGTGCAACAGGTACAGGGAAAACTTACACCATGTCGAATGTTATTCAGCAAGTGAAAAAACCGACGCTCGTCATGGCACACAACAAAACATTGGCAGGGCAGCTTTACAGCGAATTCAAGGAATTCTTTCCGGACAACGCAGTTGAATACTTCGTCAGTTACTACGATTACTATCAGCCGGAAGCTTATGTGCCCCAATCCGATACGTATATAGAAAAAGACGCGAGCATCAACGATGAAATTGACAAACTTCGCCACTCGGCGACAAGTTCGTTGTTTGAACGGGACGATGTCATCGTTATTGCTTCCGTGTCCTGCATTTACGGCCTCGGTTCTCCGAAAGAGTACCGGGAGCTTGTCGTTTCTCTCCGAAAAGGAATGGAAATCGAACGCAATCAGCTGCTGCGGAAATTGGTCGATGTCCAGTATGAGCGAAACGACATCAATTTTATCCGCGGAACTTTCCGTGTGCGCGGGGATGTAGTGGAAATTTTCCCGGCGTCGCGTGATGAACGCTGTTTGCGCGTTGAATTTTTCGGAGATGAAATCGATCGGATCCGTGAAGTGGATGCATTGACCGGTGAAATTATCGGTGAGCGGGAACATGTCGCCATCTTCCCGGCATCCCACTTCGTTACCCGGGAAGAAAAAATGGTGAAAGCCATTGAAAATATCGAAGCGGAACTGGAAGAACGCTTGAAAGAAATGCGTGCAGAAGACAAACTGCTTGAAGCGCAGCGTCTTGAACAGCGCACACGCTACGATTTGGAAATGATGCGGGAAATGGGCTTTTGCTCAGGCATTGAAAACTATTCCCGCCACTTGACCTTGCGCCCTCCAGGCGCGCAGCCTTACACACTCATCGATTACTTCCCGGAAGATTTCCTGCTGGTAGTTGATGAAAGCCACGTGACGCTGCCGCAGGTCCGCGGGATGTTCAATGGTGACCAGGCACGCAAAAAAGTGTTGGTTGACCACGGTTTCCGCCTGCCTTCAGCAATGGACAACCGGCCATTGACATTCGATGAATTCGAAAAGCACATCCATCAGGCCGTTTTTGTCTCCGCAACACCGGGGCCATACGAATTGGAACATACACCGGAAATGGTGGAACAAATCATTCGGCCGACAGGGCTATTGGACCCGACCATTGAAGTGCGTCCGATCGAAGGGCAGATCGATGACTTAATGGACGAAATCCGCCAGCGCACCGAAAGAAACGAACGTGTGCTCGTAACAACATTGACGAAAAAAATGTCAGAAGATTTGACGGCGTATTTGAAAGAAGCCGGGATCAAAGTCAATTACCTGCATTCAGAGATCAAAACACTGGAGCGGATTGAAATCATCCGTGAATTGCGGATGGGTGTTTACGATGTGCTTGTCGGCATCAACTTGCTTCGGGAAGGGCTGGACATTCCGGAAGTTTCTCTTGTCACCATCCTTGATGCCGATAAGGAAGGATTCTTGCGGTCAGAGCGCTCGCTTATCCAGACTATGGGGCGTGCGGCGCGGAATGCCAACGGGCATGTTATCATGTATGCCGATAAAATGACCGATTCGATGCAAAAGGCGATTGATGAAACGACCCGCCGGCGCACCATACAGGCCGCTTATAATGAAAAACATGGCATTACGCCAATTACGATAGAAAAGAAAATCCGGGACGTCATCCGGGCTACAGTTGCAGCAGAAGAGACGGAAGAATACGTTTCAAAAGCGGCAGCCGGCAAGAAGCTCAAAAAAGAAGACCGCGTGAAATTGATTACTTTATTGGAAAAAGAAATGAAAGAAGCAGCCAAAGCGCTCGATTTCGAACGGGCAGCCGAACTGCGCGATACAGTGCTGGAATTGAAAGCGGAAGGGTGATAAAGCTTGAAAAATCAGGAAATACGAATCCAAGGCGCACGTGCGCATAATTTAAAAAACATTGATGTCGTCATCCCGCGGGATCAGCTCGTGGTTATGACGGGCCTTTCCGGTTCAGGGAAATCTTCTTTGGCATTTGATACGATTTACGCGGAAGGGCAGCGAAGATATGTGGAGTCGCTGTCTTCGTATGCCCGCCAGTTTTTGGGGCAAATGGACAAGCCGGATGTCGACTCGATTGAAGGTTTGTCTCCGGCAATCTCCATCGACCAGAAGACAACAAGTAAAAACCCGCGTTCGACAGTAGCTACAGTAACCGAAATTTATGACTATATGCGTTTGATGTATGCGCGAATCGGCAAGCCAATCTGCCCGAATCACGGCATTGAAATTTCATCCCAGACCATTGAACAGATGGTGGACCGCTTGCTGGAATATCCGGAACGGACCAAAATGCAGATTTTAGCGCCGATTGTTTCGGGTAGAAAAGGCACACATGCAAAATTGCTGGAAGACATTAAAAAACAGGGGTATGTCCGTGTGCGGGTCAATGGCGATTTAGTTGACCTGGATGATGACATCAATTTGGATAAAAACAAAAAACATTCAATCGAAGTGGTCATTGACCGCGTCATTATGAAAGAAGGCATTGCCACCCGTCTAAGCGATTCCTTGGAATCCGCGCTGCGCATTGCAGATGGCCGGGTATTGGTCGATGTCATGGAACAGGAAGAGCTGCTGTTCAGCGAGCACCATGCCTGCCCGATTTGCGGATTTTCCATCGGTGAATTGGAGCCGCGCATGTTCTCGTTCAACTCGCCGTTCGGCGCCTGCCCTGAGTGCGACGGGCTTGGCCATAAACTGGAAGTGGACCCGGATCTTGTGATTCCGGATTGGAATGTGTCACTTGAAAACGATGCCCTTGCTCCGTGGAAACCGACAAGCTCGCAATATTATCCGCAGATGCTGAAAGCCGTCTGCAACCATTACAAAATTGACATGACGGTGCCGGTCAGCGAATTGCCGGAAGAACATATTCAGATTTTGCTTCACGGCTCCGGCAATGACAAAATCCGTTTCCGCTACGAAAACGACTACGGACAAATCCGCGACAACCATATTCATTTTGAAGGCGTCATGACGAATGTCGATCGCCGCTTCCGGGAAACCTCTTCCGATTGGACCCGCGAGCAAATGGAAAAATACATGGGCGAACAGCCTTGCCCTGCCTGCAAGGGCCATCGTTTAAAACCGGAATCACTTGCAGTGAAAGTGAACGATCTGCATATTGGGCTGGTTTCGGAGTTTTCAATTGTCGAAGCGGATGAGTTTTTCGAGAATCTGGTATTGTCGGAAAAAGATGCGCAAATTGCAAGTGCCATCGTCCGTGAAATCCGTGAACGGGTCAGTTTCCTGATCAACGTCGGACTCGATTATTTAACCTTAAACCGGGCTTCCGGTACATTATCGGGCGGTGAAGCGCAGCGGATTCGCCTGGCAACACAAATCGGCTCACGCCTGACGGGCGTCTTATACATTCTGGATGAGCCTTCCATCGGGCTGCATCAACGGGATAACGACCGGTTGATCGGTGCACTGAAGGACATGCGCGATTTGGGCAATACCTTGATTGTTGTAGAACACGATGAAGATACGATGCTGGCAGCCGATTATTTAATTGATATCGGTCCAGGAGCCGGTGTCCATGGCGGTGAAATCATTGCGGCCGGGACTCCCGATAAAGTGATGAAAAACAAAAAGTCCTTAACGGGCCAATATTTGAACGGAACAAAATTCATTCCGCTGCCTGCAGAGCGCAGACAGTCGGACGGACGGGCCATTTCCATCCGCGGCGCAAACGAAAACAATTTGAAAAAAGTAAGCGTGGATATTCCACTCGGCATGTTCGTGGCTGTCACGGGCGTATCCGGTTCCGGAAAAAGTACATTGATCAATGAAATCCTGTACAAATCGCTTGCCAGCAAATTGAACCGCGCCCGCATAAAACCAGGCAAGCACGATTCGATTGAAGGCATCGACGAACTTGAAAAAGTGATTGATATTGACCAATCTCCGATCGGCCGTACGCCGCGCTCCAATCCGGCCACGTATACAGGTGTATTCGACGATATCCGCGACGTCTACGCATCCACGAACGAAGCGAAAGTGCGCGGCTATAAAAAAGGGCGTTTCAGTTTCAACGTCAAGGGCGGACGCTGTGAAGCGTGCCGCGGAGATGGTATTATAAAAATAGAAATGCACTTCCTGCCGGATGTCTACGTTCCATGCGAAGTCTGCCATGGCAAACGCTATAACCGGGAAACCCTGGAAGTGAAGTACAAAGACAAGAGCATTTCAGATGTGTTGGAAATGACTGCCGAAGCCGCTTCCCAGTTTTTCGAGAACCACCCGAAAATCCATCGCAAATTGAAAACCATTGTGGATGTGGGATTAGGCTATGTCACATTGGGGCAGCCAGCCACAACTTTATCTGGGGGTGAAGCGCAACGGGTGAAACTAGCTTCCGAATTGCATAAACGCTCGAACGGCAAATCCTTCTATATATTGGATGAACCGACAACCGGGCTGCATGCGGATGATATTTCGCGTTTGCTTCTCGTGCTTCAGCGCCTGGTGGATAACGGCGATACCGTATTGACCATCGAGCATAATCTGGATGTCATTAAGACGGCGGATTATATCATCGACCTTGGGCCAGAAGGCGGAGACCAAGGCGGCACCATTCTTGCTACCGGCACTCCGGAAGACATTGCCAATGTCAAAGATTCCTATACCGGAAAATACCTGGGCCCAATTTTGGAACGGGACCGCGCCCGTATGGGAGCACAAGTCAAGAAAGCGACACGCAAGAAAAAAGTAGCGAAATGAAACCTTTTGCATCACTACACGTATGATTAAGAAGAACATTCAGTTGAGTTCTTGCTTAGCAGGGCAGCTGCTGCGGTTTTTTAAAAAGAAAACCCATCGGTTGCCCGGCTAGTCATCTAACCGACGAAGAGGAGGCCGCAATACATGCAAAGTGAAAAAGAACGCATTTTGGACATGGTGGAAAATGGCACCATTACGGCAAGAGAAGCAGTAGAGCTACTGAAAGCGATAGACGGTGGAGGAGACCGGGACCAGTCATCCCGCAACTACAGCCGGGACGATTACCGCGAAAAGCGCGGCAGACGCGGCTTGTTTAGACCGGAAGACATGGTGAAGAAATTCTCGAAAGATTTATCCCGTGATTTTTCAAAGGATTTCTCGAAAAACCTTTCAAAAGATTTTAACCAGTTGAGCGACCGCATGATGCAGTTTATGCAAAGCTCAGTCGGCAAACTTAAAACGATGGAATTCGATTCTCCGTTCGGAGAAGCTTTCCAATTTACGCATACATTCAGACAGGAAAACGTGGACATCCGCAACATCATTACAGACATTGCAAATGGCCAACTTGAAATTTTCCCGTCGCAGGATGATACCATCCGTGCGGAATGCAGCGTAAAAGCATATCGTGCTGAGTCCGAAGAACAGGCGAAAGAAGATTTCCTGGATAAGTTTGTCTTCATTGCCGATGACCAGAAACTACGCATCATCAGCGATTTGAAAACAACTCAAGTAAATGTCTTGCTGTATGTGCCATCAAAAACATATGACCACATCACAGCGCGTTTATTCAATGGCGGATTTTCCATGAAGCGCATCAACACAGCATTGATCAAAGTCAAAACGGCAAATGGCAAAATTGACTTGAAAAACATCGAATTTGATGATGCCGAATTGGAAACAGCTAACGGCGCAATCCAAGTGCAGGAAGTTCAAGGGAAAGTCATGGAAACAGAAACTTTGAACGGCCGCATCTACATTGACGGCGACATCCAGACAACGGAAGCAAAATCGTTGAACGGCAATGTAGTTGTAACAACCCGCTCTACAGAAGCACGCAAAGTGGAAGCCAAAACATTGGCGGGCAATGTGGAAATCTACATTCCGTCCCATCTTCCATTAAGAGGGGAAGTTTCTTCCAACCTCGGCAAAATGGATGTGCTGCTTTCTGATGTTGAGCACACACATGAACAAGGCCAGTTTATGCAAAAGTCTATCCGTTTTTCAAAAGAAAGCGGAGAAGCGGTCGCAGCACCTCTTCTTGTATACGGAGAAACGAAAACAGGCACCGTACTTGTGCGTTATTTGACAGTTGAATAATTAAAAATGGAACCGGCATATGCGTATGCCGGTTTTTTCTATTCTTGAGCTCATTGGAAAGATAGGGTACTGTTTAAATAGGCCGATAATTTCGTCAATGGCTATAAGTGGAAGTGAATAAGGAGGATGACACGTGGCAGATTCAACGATTTCAACTCGGATTGCAGAAGCTTTCCAACAGTTAACTGAACAGAAAGCAGTAAAAAAAGGGCTTTCGTTCATTGAGCAAGATCATGCACAAACCGTGGCAGAACAAATTGCATTAACCGAAATTCCGGCGCCGCCGTTTAAAGAACAGCAGCGGGCGGAAGATTTTATGCGGAGATTGCAGGAGCTAGGGCTTGAAGAAGTCCAAATGGACCCGGAAGGCAATGTATTCGGATTGCGCAGAGGAACAGGCAAAGGTCCAACAATCTTTGTGTCTGCCCATTTGGATACGGTTTTCCCGGAAGGCACAGATACAACAGTGCATCAAAAAGACGGTATTATGTACGCTCCGGGAATCGGCGATGATACAAGGGGCTTGGCAGAGTTGCTGGCGGTAGTGCGTGCGCTGAACGAATCGGGTATCCAGACAAGTGGAGATATTCTGTTCGGGGGGACGGTTGGCGAAGAAGGCGCTGGTGATTTGCGCGGCGTGAAAGCTTTTTTTAATGGACGTTCCGACATCGATGCTTTTGTATCGATGGACGGCGAAGGCTATGACCACATCACATATCTGGCAACAGGCAGTTTCCGCTATACCATTACATATAAAGGTCCAGGCGGCCACAGTTTCGGCGCATTTGGAACCCCGAGTGCGACGCATGCGCTTGGGCGGGCGATTGCAGCAATTGCCGACCTTGAAACACCTTCGCAGCCAAAAACGACGTTTTCCATCGGACAGGTATCAGGCGGCACGTCCGTGAACGCGATTGCCCAGGAAGCGAGCATGGCAGTTGACTTACGTTCCAATGACAAAGAAGAATTAGCAAAATTGGAAAGCCGATTTTTGGAAATTGTCAAAAAAGCCAAAGACGACGAAAACCGCCGTTGGGGCGATGACCGCTTGGAAGTGGAAATCAATCGCTTCGGCAACCGGGCGCCGGCAAGCCAGCCGGCAGATGCACCCATTGTACAAATTGCCTGTGCTGCAGTGAAATCAATTGGCGGCCAGCCAAAACTTGGGGAGCCGAGCAGCACGGATTCCAATTACCCGATGAGCTTGGGCATTCCAGCCGTTACCATCGGGCTTGGCGGGGACTTCGGCGGAGCCCATACACTGGAAGAATGGCACAATCCGAAAAACGGCCATCTTGGAATCCAAAAAAGCTTTATGACCGTATTGGGTTTGGCAGGAGTAGAGGGGGTTTGCGAAGGACTCCTTAAAGAATAATTAAAAAAGGAAGCGGAATAATTCCCGCTTCCTTTTTTAATTGTGTTCACGATATAAGGACTGAAGGAAATCAATCGATTCGGTGATCAATTCTTTAAGAACTTCGGTATCGATGTCTTCCAGTTTGTTGATGTAGACGCATGATTTTCCGCTGGTGTGTTTGCCGAATTTGGCAAGCAGTTGTTCGCGGTCCAGGTCGCCGGTGGCAAAATACAAGCTGGTTTTCACTTTGCGCGGGGAAAAGCCGACAAGCGGGGCATCTCCTTCATGGCCGGATTCGTAGACGTAATGATACGAACCGAAGCCGATGATGCTCGGCCCCCACATTTTCGGCGGAAAGCCGCTGGTTTCTTCGAAAATCTTAAGCAAGCGGTAAGCATCCTGTTTTTTCTTTGGGTTTTCCACAGTGTCTTCGATAAACTGGATGACATCAGAATCGGTTTCTTTCGTCTTAGGTTCGTACATACGGAATCCCTCTCTTCGATTGGAGTTTAAAGGCAATGCATCGCGGCTTCTGCTTCGTTCCACGGAACTTTATAGCCTTGGCCTTTTGCGCAAAAAATGGAAGTGGACGAGTACTCCGGATCGGCTTCTTTATTGTAGGCGATTTTCCGGATCACTTCATCTTCATTATGGCAGAAGTCATAGCCGCCGAACAGCAGGGAAAGAGAGCCTTTGCCGTGGGTGAAGGATGCGAACTCGGTGCTGTACTCCATAAAAGTAGCAACTGGAACCGTCCCTTGAATCAACGCGCGGTCTCCTGAAAGCTCGGGGGTTTCAAACTGGCCATGGGCCTGCTGGATGTCAGATAACACTTTTCCCATATGGTCCATGTCGATATTGAATTTAAACCGATAAACCGGCTCAAGCAGACGGTTCCTGGCTTTTTCAAGCCCTTGCCGGAGCGCCCGGTAAGCGGCTTCGCGGAAGTCGCCGCCGGACGTATGCTGATTATGTCCCCGGCCCGTCAATAAAGTGATTTTCACATCGGTCAATGCAGAACCCGTAAGCAGGCCATGATGGTCGCGTTCTTCCAGGTGGTGCAGCACAAGGTTCTGATTGCCGCTCGACAATGCATCCGCATGGCAGGCATTCGCCAGGGTGATGCCGCTTCCGCGCGGGGCCGCTTCGATTTGGAGATGCACTTCCGCATAATGGCGGAGCGGTTCGAAATGGCCGTAGCCGGTGACTGCATCTTCGATGGTTTCTTTGTACAGAATTTCCGGAGCACCAAACGAAACAACAAAGCCGAAGCGGTCTTTGACGATTTGCTGCAGCACTTCCAGTTGGATGACTCCCATGACGTGAATATGGATTTCCTGGAAATGTTCGTCCCAGACGACGCGCAAGGAAGGATCTTCCGCATCCAGCAGCATGAATGTTTTCAATACTTCTTTGGCATTGGCTGCTGCATCAAATAACACTTTCGATTTTAATGTAGGCACCATGGAGAATGAAGCGCGGGAGGATGCCTGGCCCAGTCCGTCGCCAATACGAGCATCCGATAACCCTGCGACAGCTACGAGTTCGCCGGCTTCCGCTTTTTCAACCGCCTGGAACTTCGTACCGCTATAAGAGCGCAGCTGCGTAGCTTTTTCCGTTAGGTGATGTTCGGCATGGCCGTATGAGATTTCGTCCCGCACCCGCAGTTCACCGCTTAAAACTTTGATAAATGTGAGGCGATTGCCGTTGGGCTCATGGCGGATTTTGTACACTTGTGCCGAAAAGCTTTGTTCATTTGAATAACGGGTTTCCGTTAGTTGATCGATTTGCTCAAGAAATTCCGCTACGCCAGTATCTTTTAAAGCGGAACCGCTGGCACAGGCGAAAATCTGGCGTTCCTGAATCATTTCCTTTAATGCCTGAAGCCATCGTTCCGGATCATAGCCGCTTTCCATGTAATGGTCCAGCAGGGCTTCACTGCGCTCGGCAATAAATTCAACCAGTTCTTCGTTCATCCGGCCGTTGTCTAAAGCATGCGTCAAGTCGATGGCATCCGGGGTCAGGCTGCTGCGGATTTCGGCGATGGTGCGTTCGGCGTCTGCGCCTTCGCGGTCAACTTTATTGAGGAAAAAGAACACGGGCACTTTGTGTTTTTTTAATAATTGCCAAACCGTCTCCGTATGGCCTTCAATGCCGTCAACCGCACTGACAATCAGGATGGCAAAGTCCATGACTTGGATGGCGCGTTCCATTTCAGCTGAAAAGTCGACATGCCCCGGTGTATCGATCAAATAATAGGTTGAGCCGTTGTAGGAAAACTTTGCCTGGTCGGCGAAAATCGTGATGCCTCTGTTTTTTTCGATTTCATGGCTATCGAGAAAAGCGTCTTGGTGATCAACGCGCCCCCGCTGCCGGATGCTTTTGGTATGGTACAGTAATTGTTCCGAAAACGTCGTTTTTCCTGCATCCACATGGGCAAGAATGCCGATTGTCTTATTCATGGTCCACCTCTTCATTAAACTTCCTATGGAAACAGTGTAGCAGAACTTACGGCGTTCGAAACAAAGAAAAAGAACCCGTGAAAGCCAAATCGGCTTTACGGATTCTTTTCGGTTTGTTAGAAAAGGGCGCAGCTGATTCCGAATGCAATGGCGCCGGCGCAGCGTTTCCGGTAAGCATCCAGTTTCAATAGTTCGGCTTCTTCCCGGTTTGTCATAAAACCGCATTCAATCAGCACAGCAGGCATCATTGTGTCCCGCAGAACAGCATAATCGGCTCGTTTCACTCCGCGGTCTTTCCGGTGAGTGGACATCACAAGTGCGCGCTGGATGCAGCCGGCAAACTTAACGGCAGAAGTGCTTGGCTTGGTGAAAGTGAAGGTTTCAATGCCGCTTGTTTCATTAAAAAAAGAGCCGAACGCATTGGCGTGAATGGAGACAAATAAATCCGCTCTTAAGCGGTTGGCAAGGGCGGTCCGTTCGTGCAGCGGAACATCCTGATCCGGCTGGTGGCTGAAAAAGACGGTATGGCCATCCAGCATCAGCCGCTTTTTCACTTCATCCGCGACCGCAGAGGTAAAGTGGAATTCCCGGATGCGACCGTCCGGTGAACGCTTGCCAGGAGTATGAGGACCATGGCCTGCATCAATCATTATTTTCATTGTCAATTTCCCCCTTTACTGCCTATATAGATGGAAGCAGAAAGAAAGGAGACAGGAAAAACTTCAAAACCAGGTGTTCCGTGTTAAAATAGGAGCAAACCGTCAGAATGATGAAAGAACTTTGCAAAAAGTTCACAGCATTTTGAATGTAAAAGGAATGAGGGGAACCATGGGACAAGTTACAGTAAAGCAAGTAATGGATATGTTTGATTTGGATTTGATCAGCGGTGAAGAAGGACTGGGACGCCGTATTCCCATCAGTGATATTTCTCGTCCGGGACTTGAAATGGCAGGGTATTTTACGCATTATCCGGCAAACCGGATTCAAATGCTCGGCAAAACCGAGCTGTCGTTTTTTGCCCTGTTGGAAGCGCAGGAACGGACAGAACGGATGTTGAAACTTTGTACGGATGACACGCCGGCCATTATTGTGGCGCACGGCATGGACGTGCCAAGTGAATTGGTGGCTGCGTCCGGCCGCAAGCATGTGCCGGTACTTCGCACGAAGATGCCGACAACCCGCTTCTCGAGTTTGCTGACCAATTACCTGGAAAGCCAGTTGGCGCCAACGACAGCGGTACATGGCGTACTAGTCGATATTTACGGCGTAGGCGTATTGATCACAGGCAAAAGCGGCGTCGGTAAAAGTGAAACGGCACTGGAACTGGTGAAAAAAGGCCATCGCCTCGTAGCGGATGATTGTGTGGAAATTCATCAAGAAGGCGAGAACACGCTGGTCGGCCATCCGCCGAAACTGATCGAGCACTTGCTCGAAATTCGCGGAGTCGGCATCATCGATATCATGACCTTGTTTGGTGCGAGTGCTGTCCGGACATTCAAGCGGATTTCACTTGTCATCGATCTGGAAATCTGGGATCAGGACAAAACCTATGACCGCCTTGGTTTGGAAGAAGAGAAAATGCGGATCATCGATACCGATCTAACAAAGCTGACGATTCCTGTTCGCCCTGGGCGAAACTTAGCCGTTATTATTGAAGTGGCTGCGATGAATTACCGCTTGAAACGCATGGGCGTCAACGCAGCAGAAGAATTTTCAAAACGGCTCGATGAAGTAATCGCTCAAGATACAAACTAAGGGAATAGGAAGGTGTACGGCATGTATTCGATTCTTGCTTCAATTGATCCGATCGCTTTTTCGCTCGGACCGATCGATGTCCGCTGGTACGGCGTCATTATTGCCGTCGGCATCATCATCGCATTTTTAGTGGGCCAGCGTGAAATGGTCAAGCGGGGTCTTCATCCCGACTTTTTAACGGATCTGTTGATTTGGGCGGTGCCCCTTGCCATCGTAGGGGCCCGCATTTATTATGTAATTTTCCAGTGGGAGCATTATAAAGACAATCCTGCTGAAATCATTGCCATCTGGAACGGCGGTATTGCCATCCACGGCGCGTTGATCGCTTCGGTGATTGTGGCGTATCTGTTTACGAAAAGCCGCAATACACCGTTCTTGAAAGTTGCGGATATTCTGGCGCCCAGCATTTTGATCGGCCAGGCTGTCGGCCGCTGGGGAAATTTCATTAACCAGGAAGCGCACGGAGGTGAAGTAAGCCGGACGTTTTTGGAGAATTTGTTTATACCGGATTGGATCATCAATCAAATGTACATAGACGGCGTGTATTACCATCCGACGTTTTTATATGAATCGATGTGGAGCCTTGTCGGCATCATCATTTTGCTGCTGCTGCGCCGGGTCAACCTGGTACGGGGCGAATTGTTCTTTTTCTACGTCATCTGGTATTCTGTCGGGCGTTTCTTCATTGAAGGCATGCGGACAGACAGCTTGTATGTCATCGGGGAACTGCGGGCAGCCCAGGTAGTATCCGTAGTAGCAATCGTGATTGCCATCGTTTTTGTTGTGTATCGCCGCGTTAAATTAAAAAATCCGCCTCATTACTTGGATAAATAGAAAGAAGGAATGGAATGTCTACGTTAAAAAATGGATTGAAAGCGGGTCTGCGTACGACTTGGACATTGGGAAAAATCATTTTCCCGATCACATTATTGGTGACGATGCTCCAATACACACCGGTCCTGCCATTCATCATCGATTTTATCGCTCCGGTCATGGGCATCTTTGGCCTAAGCGGGGATGCCGCCATTCCGCTTGTTCTGGGCAACGCGTTGAACTTGTATGCCGGAATCGGGGGGATTCTGTCCCTGGAGCTAACCGTAAAAGAAGTGTTTATCCTGGCAGTTATGCTGTCTTTCTCACATAATATCTTTATCGAAACCGGTGTGGCGCTGAAAGTAGGCGTTAAACTGTGGGTCGTGCTCGTTGTCCGGTTTGGGCTTGCTGCTCTTTCCGGAATTATTATTAACCTGGTCTGGAAAGGCGGCGGAGAAACCGCGCAATATGGTTTTGCGCCGGAAACAGCCGCTGATCCTGAAGGCTGGATGGCGATTTTCCTGCTCGGGCTGGAAAAAGCGTCATTCGGCATTCTGCAGCTTGCCATGATTGTTATTCCGCTCATGCTAATGATCCAGATTTTAAAAGACAAAGGCGCCTTGCAGCGTATTTCCAACGCAATGGGCCCTTTGACGAAATTGCTCGGCATCCAGAAAAATGCTTCATTGACTTTGGCTTCCGGCCTAGTCTTTGGGCTCGCAATGGGTGCGGGCGTCATGATCCAAGCGGTTCAGGAAGACGGCGTCAGCAAAAAAGATGCCACGCTTGCCTTCATCTTTTTGGTCGCGTGTCACGCGATTGTCGAAGATACGCTCATATTCGTTCCGCTCGGAATCCCGATATGGCCGTTATTTGTTATTCGGCTTGTGACGGCTTTGGTCTTGACGATTGTGGTTTCCTACCTGTGGCGTAAAGCGGAAGAAAACCGGAAGGAAGTGGTTTCGACATGACAAAAGAAATCAATACGCTGTTATTCGATTTTGACGGCACTTTGCTTGATACAAACGAATTGATCATCCAAACTTTTTTGTCGGTGCTGGATGAGCATTTCCCGGGACGATTTGAACGCGGGGATGTGCTCCATTTCATCGGTCCATCCTTGAAACAGACCTTTACCGCAATTGCGCCGGAACGGGCAGAAGAACTGATGGAACAATACCGAACTATCAATAAAACTTTGCATGATGAATTAGTGGCAGAATACGACGGCGTTTCCGAAACTTTACGCTTATTAAAAAGCCGGGGCTTGAAAATGGCGATCGTCTCGACGAAAAGAGGCGTAGGCATCCGCCACGGCCTAGAATTGATGGGCATCGAAGGGCTATTCGACGTCATCATCAGTTTGGACGAAGTGAAAGAGCCGAAGCCGGATCCTGAACCGGTCTTGCTGGCACTGGAGCGTTTGGGCGCGTCTCCTGAAGAAGCATTGATGATCGGGGACAACTCGCACGACATCGAAGGGGGCCGAAATGCCGGCGTCCGGACAGCGGGTGTGGCCTGGTCGATCAAAGGCGAAGCATACTTGGCCGGCTTCGGGCCGGATTATATCCTGCAGCATATCAGCGATTTGCTGGAACTTACGAAAGAAGCGGTCCAATGAGAAACACGGAGCGCCATTTTGTGACAGGTTCCAATTCGCTTTGGCATATTTACAAAACCGTGCCGTTCTGGAAAGTGGCCAAAAATTTCATCGTCATTCAGACGGCTCGCTATACACCGTTTCTGCCGATGAAAAATTGGCTTTACAAAACCTTTCTCCGGATGAAAGTAGGGGAACATTCTTCTTTTGCGCTAATGGTCATGCCGGAC
Source organism: Planococcus chinensis (assembly GCF_020071995.1). Taxonomy (GTDB): domain Bacteria; phylum Bacillota; class Bacilli; order Bacillales_A; family Planococcaceae; genus Planococcus; species Planococcus chinensis_A. The sequence goes on from NZ_JABWTK010000009.1 coordinate 101,405, forward strand.
GTCATGTTCCCGGAAAAAATTACCGTCGGACGCAATTCAGTGATCGGCTATAATACGACGATCCTTGCCCACGAGTATTTGATCAAAGAATACCGGTTGGGGGAAGTGATTATAGGAGACGAAGTGCTGATCGGCGCCAACACAACCATTTTGCCGGGTGTGACGATCGGCGACGGCGCCATCGTTTCCGCAGCTACACTCGTCAACAAAGACGTGCCAGCCGGTGCGTTTGTCGGCGGCAATCCGATGAAAATCATTTATACAGCTGAACAAATGGCCGAACGCCAACTGAAAACCTGAAAGCGGTGTGCTTTCAGGTTTTTTTACTATCAAAGAATAGGGTATACAGGAAGGAGACTGTTTAATGGCGGGTTCCCAAAAGGGAAAAAGAGGATACAATGCCAAAATTCATTTCTTTCACATAACTTGCCTCCAATTCCTTGACGGTCGATGGAAAGATGCGCTAAAATAAAAATTACTTCACCACTCTAACTAACTAAAGTAAAATAACCAATTTTAGGAAGTGACTCCCAATGACCATTCAAATGTTCGAAAAACCGCTAGGCATGCGCGACGATTTTCCTTTTATAGCAAAGAAAAAAGCCGAGCTGCGTGCGAAAGGCACTTCAATTATGCAAGGGGCCGGATATGATTTGCTTCAAACTCCGACTTTGGAATATTACGAAACCATCGGCAAGATTTCAGCCATTCCGGACAATGCGCTTTTTAAATTGCTCGATAGCCAAGGCGAAACGCTCGTCCTGCGGCCGGATATGACTTCACCGATTGCCCGGGTGGCAGCATCCAAATTGCTGAAAGAAAAAATGCCGGTGCGGCTAGGTTATTATTCCAACGTCTTCCGCGCACAAAAAAGGGAAGGCGGGCGCCCGGCAGAATTCGAACAGATGGGCGTTGAACTGATCGGCGACGATTCTCTTTATGCTGATGCAGAAGTGATCATCCTGGCATCGACCATCTTAAAAGAACTGAACGTGGAATCGGGGCGTGTCGTGATCGGCCATACGCAATTGCTGCAGCTGATTTTAAAGGATTTTGGCTTGGACAATAACCAAATCGACATTGTCCGTTCAGCATTGGTATCGAAAAACAGTGTCCGTTTTGAACAGCTTGCCGCTGAACTTTTGGATGATGGGTCGAAGGCCGCCGCTTTTAAAGGCTTGGTGACGACATCCACCTTGGAAGACTGGAAGCCGTATATCGACTCTTCCAACGAAGAACAAGCGGCGCTGTACGGAGAAATGCTGAAACTGCAAACCATTATCCAGCGAAACGGCTTATCCGAAGCCATTACCTATGATTTATCCTTCACAAGCCATATGACGTATTACACCGGATTGGTGTTTGAATTTTACGGAGCTGGCAGCGGATTCCCGCTCGGCAATGGCGGGCGCTACGACGGGCTCATGAAGCAATTCGGCCTGCATGTCGGCGCTACTGGATTTGGCCTTCGCGTTGACCGGCTGCTCGAAGTCATTGCACCGGACCGGGAAGCGGAACCGCATATTCTCATTCTCTTCTCGGAAGATACCGAAGAACTGGCGCATGAACAGGCACAGGAACTGCGCACAAATGGATCGCGGGTGACGCTTCAATATGCTCCGGCCGTAAAAGCGTTAGAAGAGTTTTGCGCTTTATTCAGCGAAGTAAGACGATTGGAAGGTGCTACAAATGGATGAATTGACGATTGCGATGCCGAAAGGGCGCATTTTTGAAGAAGCTTATGAATTGCTTGTCAAAGCAGGCTATGATTTGCCGAAAGAACTGGACGATTCGCGTAAACTGATTGTGGAAGCGCCGAACGAACGCTTCCGCTTTATTTTGGCGAAGCCGATGGATGTGCCGGTTTATGTGGAGCACGGCGTAGCAGATATCGGAATCGCGGGAAAAGACGTCATGCTCGAGCTCGACCGTTCGGTGCATGAACTGCTCGACCTTGGCATCAGCCGCTGCTATATTGCAACAGCGGGACTCCCCAACACGGAAATGAACCCGGTGACGCCGCGCATTGCAACAAAGTATCCGAAAATCGCTTCCCGTTTTTACCGCGGCAAAGGCGAACAGGTGGAAATCATTGAACTGAACGGTTCGATTGAATTGGCGCCGATGATTGGCCTGGCCGATCGCATCGTCGACATTGTTTCCACCGGCAAAACCTTAAAGGAAAATGGCTTGGTGGAATACGAGCAGATTGTGGACATCACGTCCCGTTTGATTGCCAATCCCGTAAGCTACCGGCTGAAACAGCAGCGGATCCGGGAACTGGTGGAAAATCTACGAAAGCAGGCGAAAGCATGAAACAGACGCAATTGACTTCGGATATCTCCATCAGGAGAACGGTGGCTGAAGACAACGCTGAACAATTGGCCGCAGTCAAAGAGATCATCCGGAATGTCCGGCTGAACGGCGATGCAGCGCTGCTTGAATATACCGATAAATGGGACGGCGTCAAACTGGCGGCCATTCAAGTGGGGCCGGATGAAATGAAGGAAGCCGTAGACCGTTTCGATCCACAGCTTCTTCAGGATTTATCGGAAGCTGCAGGCAATATCCGGGACTATCACGAAAACCAGAAACAGCAGGGCTATAAAAACACAAAAGACGACGGCTCTTATGTCGCGCAGCGGGTTACAGCGATCGGTTCGGCCGGCTTGTATGTGCCAGGGGGAACGGCGGCCTACCCGTCTTCGGTATTGATGAATGTCATTCCGGCGCAAGTGGCGGGAGTCGGACGCATCGTATTGATTTCGCCTCCTGGAAAAGACGGCAAATTGTCTGACGGTGTACTCGCGGCGGCGCATATATTGGGAATTGAAGAAGTCTACAAAGCAGGCGGGGCACAGGCCATTGCAGCACTTGCTTACGGAACGGAATCGATCCGCCCCGTTGATAAAATTACAGGGCCGGGCAATGTATTTGTGGCCCTTGCCAAACGCGAAGTGTTCGGTGACGTAGCCATTGACATGATTGCAGGGCCAAGTGAAATCACGGTCATTGCCGACGATACCGCTTTTGCGGATGAAGTGGCTGCCGACTTGCTTTCACAGGCGGAGCACGACCCGATGGCATCTGCCGTGCTGTTGACGACCAGCCAATCATTGGCGGACGCTGTCTCGCAAGAAGTCGAGCGCCAATTGGAAACATTGCCGCGCCAAGCGATTGCCGGAAAAGCGATCCAGGATTACGGCATGATTTATATCGGAAAGACGATGGATGAGTTGATCGACGCCGCCAATGAGCTGGCTCCGGAGCATTTGGAGATCATGGCGCAAGATGCGGAATCTTTGTCCGAAAAGATCCATAACGCGGGCGCGATTTTTATCGGCCGCTATTCCTCGGAACCGATCGGCGATTATTTTGCCGGCACGAACCATGTTTTGCCGACCAATAGCACAGCACGGTTCTCGAGTGCCTTGTCGGTCTACGATTTTGTCAAACGGACAAGCGTGGTGTATTACAGCGAACAGGCCTGGCAGCAAAACGAAGCGAAAATCGCACGTCTTGCACGCCTGGAAGGACTTGAAGGACACGCGCGGGCAGTAGAATCCCGTGCTTGGAAAAAGGAGAATGGACGATGAGAAAAGCCGAGATCAAACGCGATACAAATGAAACCAAAATTGCTGTTTCGTTTTCATTGGATGGAGAAGGAAAAGCGGACATCGAAACGGGCGTGCCGTTCATGGACCACATGCTCGATTTGTTCATCAAGCACGGCTTGTTCGACGGGGAAATCAAAGCGGACGGCGATACGCATATCGATGACCACCACACAACGGAAGACATCGGCATTGTGCTTGGCCAGGCAGTGAAAGAAGCATTGGGCGATAAAAAAGGCATCCGCCGCTACGGCAATGCGTTTGTACCGATGGACGACGCACTGGCACAAGTGGTTATCGACTGTTCCAACCGGCCGCATCTTGAAATGCGCGGCGAGATTCCGAATGCTAAAGTCGGTACGTTTGACACCGAATTGGTCCGTGAATTTCTGTGGAAATTTGCGCTGGAATCCCGGATGAACGTCCACGTCATCATCCACTATGGCCACAACACCCACCACATCATTGAAGCGGTCTTTAAAGCGCTCGCCCGTGCATTGGACGAAGCGACCTTTATTGATGGCCGAGTGAAAGGCGTGCCGTCGACAAAGGGGTTGCTTACATGATTATCGGCATTATCGATTACGGCATGGGCAATCTGTTCAGCGTCGAACAGGCGCTGAAAAAACTGGACTGCACCGTCATCTTATCTGATGACCCGGAAACGCTTCTGGAAGCGGAAGCGATCTTATTGCCCGGAGTCGGTGCTTTTCCGGATGCCATGGAATTATTGAACCAAAAAGGCCTTTCTTCATTTATTCAATCGCTGCCCCAAAAAGGGATTCCGCTTCTTGGGATTTGTTTGGGCATGCAGCTTTTATACGAAGACAGCTCAGAAGTCCGGCCGACTCCGGGGCTTGGTTTGCTGAAAGGGCAGATCCGCCGTTTTGAGAGAGGGGCTTACCGAATTCCCCATATGGGCTGGAACCGGCTTGAGTTTTCACGTATGCCATACTGGCTGGAAGATTTTCAAGTGGATACGCATGTCTATTTCGTCCATTCGTTTTTAGCGGTGAACACAGACCTTGAACAGGTGTGGGCGACGGCAAGCTATGGCAGCATCGATGTGCCGGGTGTGGTCGGTTCCGGTTTGATCACCGGGATGCAGTTCCACCCCGAAAAATCGGGCGACTTTGGCCATTATTTATTGGAGCAGTGGATTGCAAATGTCAGGAGGAACCAAGATGAGCAAGTTTCAGATTTATCCCGCAATTGATTTGCGCGGCGGCAAATGCGTCCGCCTTTTCCAGGGGGACTATGCACAGGAAACCGTATACGGCGATTCGCCTGTCGACATGGCGAAAAAATTTGCAGATGCCGGTACGGAATGGATTCATATGGTCGATTTGGACGGAGCCAAAGACGGCGTCCGGATCAACGATCAAGTAGTGATCGAAGCGGCGAAACTGCCGGTCAATATTCAAATTGGCGGCGGCATCCGGACGCGTGAAGACATCGAACATTATTTATCGAACGGCATCAGCCGGGTGATTATCGGGAGCCTGGCGATCCGCAATCCGGAACTGGTCGTATCGTTTATCGAGGAATTTGGGGCAGACCGTATTGTGATCGGCATTGACGCGAAGGATGGCATGGCCGCAACGGAAGGCTGGATTGAAACCTCAGGGCAGTCGGCAAAAGACGTGGCGCGCTTTTTTGTGTCTAAAGGCGCCAAGCATTTTATCTATACGGACATTGCAACGGACGGGACACTCGCTGGGCCAAACATCGAGGCGAATAAAACCTTGGTCGATTCGGACGCGGCAGAAGTAATCGTCTCGGGCGGCATCGGCACATTGGAAGATATCCGAAACGTCAAAGCGGCTGCCAAAGAAAGCCCGGTTGCCGGCGTTATCATCGGAAAAGCATTGTATGAAAACCGCTTTACATTAGAGGAGGCGCTGTCATGCTGACAAAACGCATCATTCCATGCCTTGATGTGAAGGAAGGGCGCGTGGTCAAAGGCGTCAGCTTTGTGGAGCTGCGGGACGCCGGAGATCCGGTGGAACTGGCCCGGTTTTATGATAAGCAAGGAGCGGACGAGCTGGTCTTTTTGGACATTTCCGCTTCCCATGAAGGCAAAGAGACGATGGTGGAAGTCGTGAAAATCGTGGCAACGGAATTATCGATTCCGTTTACCGTAGGCGGCGGCATCCGGTCTCTGGAAGACATGAAACGCATGCTGCGCGCCGGTGCAGATAAAGTGTCATTGAACACGGCTGCGCTTGACCGTCCGGAACTGATCAAAGAAGGCGCCGATTATTTCGGGTCGCAATGCATCGTCGTAGCGATTGATGCGAAAAGCAACGGCACAGGCTGGGACGTCTATACCCACGGCGGCCGCAACAAGACCGGCTGGGATGCTGTGGAATGGGCGAAACGGAGCGTCGAGCTTGGCGCAGGCGAACTATTGTTGACGTCGATGGACAAAGACGGCCAAAAAGACGGCTTTGACCTGGCGCTGACCAAGGCGGTGCGTGAAGCGGTCGAAGTGCCGGTCATCGCAAGCGGCGGGGCAGGAAACCGGGAGCATTTTGCCGAAGTCTTTAAACAAGTGGACGCCGATGCGGCACTTGCCGCTTCGATTTTCCACTACAAAGAAACCAGCGTGGCTGAAGTGAAAGACTATTTAAAGAAAGAGGGAGTGAACGTCCGATGAACGAAGTAAAATATGATGCAAACGGGCTGGTTCCCGTCATTATCCAAAATGCTGAAACAAAAGCCGTGCTGACGCTTGCTTATGCAACAGAAGAAGCCGTGCAAAAAACAATTGAGACCAATGAAACTTGGCTGTACTCCAGAAGCCGCAACGAACTGTGGAACAAAGGGGCAACGAGCGGCAATACGCAGAAAGTTACAGCTGTACGCCTCGATTGCGACGGCGATTCATTGATCTACGAAGTGATCCCGAACGGACCTGCATGCCACACCGGCGAAGAAAGCTGCTTCTACAACACAATTGCCGGAGCGCCAAACGAATCCACCGTGGATATGTTCAACGACCTGACAGGGCTTATTGAAAAAAGAGAACAGGAAATGCCGGAAGGCGCCTACACTACATATTTGTTTGAAGAAGGCGTTGATAAAATCTGCAAAAAAGTAGGGGAAGAAGCTGCAGAAGTGATCATTGCCGCTAAAAACAGAGATCCGAAAGAATTGGCGATGGAAACAGCAGACTTGTTCTATCACGTCCTTGTTTTGCTGCAGGAGCAAAAAGTTGGGCTAAATGAAGTGATTGACGTCTTGAAAGAACGCCACGCCACAAAAACTGCAAGTAAATAATACGGAAATATGCTATAATAACAGCACATTTGAGTAAAGGAGCGATATTGATCGTTCCTTTTACTTTTTCGGAGGCATATTTTGGAGAATAAAAAAAAGAAAAACTACGAGAATATCCTGTCGTTCATTCCAACGGGGGAGTATTATTACAAAAAAGCGCTGAAAGAACTGCAACGCGAGCAGTATCCAAAAGCTCATAAGTATTTGCAGCGGGCGACAGAACTTAGCCCGAAAGATCCTGATATTTGGATTCAGTTTGGCATTGTCCTTATGGAAATGCAGGAGTTTGAACAGGCGAGAGAAGCGCTGCGGATGGCTTATGACCTGGATATCGACAAAACCGAAACCTTATTTTTCTTAGCGGAAGTGCATGCCCATATGGGGATGTTTTTAGAAGCGCGCAATTTCGCCAAGAAATACGTAGAAAGCGATGTCCAGGGCCGGTATGTGGCAGAAGCGCTGGAAATCATCGATTTTGCGGAGCAGGAAGACTGGCAGCTTTTTGATGATGAAGGCGAAGCGCAGGACAGCGAGTATTATTACCAGCAGGAAAAAGCACGCCGTTTAATGGAAGAAGGAAAATTTCCGGAAGCTATAGACCTTCTGGAAACCTTGATCGAAGAAAAGCCGGACTTCTGGGGAGCGCATAACAACCTGGCGCTGGCTTACTTTTATATCGGCGAATCCGAAATGGCGAAAGCGCTGCTGCATGATGTGCTTCGGAGAAATACGGGCAATTTGCATGCGCTTTGCAATTTGGCGGTTTTCCACTATTACGAAAAAAACGAAGAGCTGGAAGACGTCTTGGAACTGTTGAAGAAAATTCAGCCCTATGTCTTTGAGCACCGCTACAAACTTGGAGCGACCTTTGCGCTGGTCGGCAAGTACAAAGAAGCATACCGCTGGCTGCGCAGCTTGCAAAAGCGTGGATTTGACGGAGATCCGGCGTTTTACTTCTGGCTCTCCCATGCTGCTTACCATTCCGGCCATGAAGACATCGCAAAGCAGGCCTGGAAGCAATTGACGAAGATGGATCCGGGGAAAGACGGTTATGAACCATGGGCTGAACAGGCGGCTATGCCGCATGCTGATGCACTCGAACATGACCGCGATTATCTCGTCGGAAAACTCGATCATGTGCAGAAGAGCGAGCGGCTTTTTGGTTTGTTCCTGCTCGGCAAGTCTGCCCATAAACAGGAGATCATTTCTCATCCAAACTGGCTCAATTCAGAACAGCCGACAGTGATTGAAACATATCTGCTGGGGTATGCACTGGGGCATCCGTTCAAGGAATCCGTGCCGGAAGAAATGGCTTTCATGCGTGCTATGGAAGCAGCCGAAATTCTGTATCAGGAAGAAAAGATGGTAACCGAACAAAATTCCTACGCTTTTCAACTGTTGTTTATGTTGGTTGAAAAGGCGTTTGATGAAAATTACGGATTCAAAAACCCGAAAGCCTTGGCTGCGGCCGTATTCTATATGGTCAAATCTTCAAGAGACCGTTCTGCTACGAAAAAAGCGGCTGCCGAGCAATTTGGCGTTTCGGCAGCCACTCTGACGAAATACGTCAATGAACTGGCGAAATTCCTTCCGCTTTTTGAGTCGTAAGCAAAAAAGTTGCCGCAGTGCCGGGAATCTTATACGATTTAGTTACTGAGATTTAGGAGGTCCTATTATGACTGAGACGAATAATACGTATGACGTAATCATTATTGGAGCAGGACCAGCAGGCATGACTGCCGCTGTTTACACATCGAGAGCAAACTTAAAAACATTAATGTTAGAGCGTGGAATTCCGGGCGGCCAAATGGCCAATACGGAAGAAATTGAAAACTATCCGGGGTTTGACCATATTCTTGGGCCGGATCTTTCCAATAAAATGTTCGAGCATGCGAAGAAATTCGGTGCGGAATATGCGTACGGAGATGTAAAAGAAATCATCGATGGGGAAGAATACAAAACCATTATCGTTGGTTCGAAAGAATACAAAGCCCGCGCGGTTATTATTACCACAGGTGCGGAATACAAAAAAATGGGTGTTCCGGGTGAAAGTGAACTGGGCGGCCGCGGCGTCAGCTATTGCGCGGTTTGTGACGGGGCATTCTTTAAACAGAAAAACCTTGTCGTGGTCGGAGGCGGAGACTCTGCAGTAGAAGAAGGCGTTTATTTGACGCGTTTCGCTGACAAAGTCACTATCGTCCACAGACGCGATGAATTGCGCGCACAAAAAATTCTTCAAGACCGCGCATTCGCAAACGACAAGATCGACTTTATCTGGAGCCACACAGTGAAAGAAATCAACGACGAAAACGGCAAAGTCGGAAGCGTCACGTTGGTTTCCACTAAAGACGGCGCAGAACAGGAATTTGATGCAGATGGCGTATTCATTTACATCGGCATGCTGCCATTGACGAAACCATTTGCGAACCTCGGTATCTTAAACGATGAAGGCTACATCGTGACCAATGAGAAAATGGAAACATCGGTTCCAGGAATCTACGCTGCAGGCGATGTCCGCGAAAAAATGCTTCGCCAAGTTGTAACTGCAACAGGCGACGGCAGCATCGCTGCACAAGCTGTTCAGCATTATATCGAGGAACTGGTTGAACGAATCGGGATTAAAGCCTGATTTAACGCTATTTTAATCCTGCTGTAACACGCTTGTCACAGACAAGTGGTAAAGTAGGAATAGTAAATTGACCCCCTTTTTATAAAGAAACTTTGACAAGCCGTTTTCCGATTTAATCGGAAGGCGGCTTCTTTTTTTGTGTAGAGATATTTTTAAGGCAGTGTTGGAGCTAAACAGGCGCTTCCACTTTTCTTAGTGTCCAGTTCCGGCGGCTAGCTCCTCGAGTCGCTTCGGTCTTGCCGATAATGGCAAGGAACGCCATTATCTTCAAGCCCTCCAGCGCTTGTCGGGGCTGAACAAGCCGCCTGCACTTTTCTTTTTTGCATGACACGCCTGGATAGATGTATAATGGAGAGAGTTTACAATAGATGCGGAGTGTCGACAGTGCAGCGAATCGCAAATTTATTAGTGGTCCAGAACGGACAAGTATTGCTATTGAAGAAACCCCGGCGGGATTGGTACGTAGCCCCGGGCGGGAAAATGGAATCAGGAGAATCGATTTACGAAGCCGCCATCCGGGAGTTTAAGGAAGAAACCGGAGCGACGCCGATCGGCACTCATTTAAAAGGGATTTACACTATGATGATCCAAGAAGGGGAAAAAGTCGTAGACGAATGGATGCTGTTTACGTTTCTCGCAACCGGCATCACCGGCACCCCTTATGAAGAAACAAGAGAAGGGCTGCTTGAATGGCATCCTATTGAAAGTTTGGATTTCTTGCCAATGGCGGAAGGCGACCGGACAAACTTGAAGTTTGCCGTAAGCCAGGAAGGCATGCAGTATGGAACTTTCCATTATTCTTCCGAATTCCAATTGATCAATGAAAACATTCAAACGTCTACCGAAGAGGGGATTCCACGTAATGGATAAGCATACCGATGAAACTGAATTGATCATAATTACCGGCATGTCAGGAGCGGGTAAAACAGTCGCTATCCAAAGCTTCGAGGATTTGGGCTTTTTTACAATTGACAACTTGCCGCCTGCGCTTTTATTGACTTTTATCAAGTTGATGAGAGACTCAGGCAAATCGATGAAACGCGTCGCTGCCGTAATGGATTTGCGGGGCGGGGACTTTTTTGACAGTTTGGTCGATGCAATCGACAATATTTCGAAAGAACCGAAAGTATCCACCACCATCCTATTCCTGGATGCCGATAATCAGACGCTGGTCAGCCGCTACAAAGAATCACGGCGATCGCATCCGTTGTCGCCAGGCGGCTTAGTGCTGGGCGGCATCAAAAAAGAGCGCGATATGCTGATGGATCTGCAAGGGCGAGCGAAGTATATTTACAATACCTCGTCGATGACACCGCGTCAGCTTAGAGAAAAAATCGTATCGGATTTTGCGACGCAATCCAGCAATAAATTTACCGTCAATGTCATGTCCTTCGGCTTCAAGCACGGCATTCCAATTGATGCTGATTTGGTTTTTGATGTGCGCTTCTTGCCGAATCCTTATTATATTGAAGATTTGAAGCCGTTATCGGGTCTGGATGAACCGGTTTCAAGCTATGTGCTTCAATGGGGCGAAACGCAGACGTTGATCAGCAAATTGAGCGACCTTTTTGACTTCATCATTCCCCAGTATAAAAACGAAGGCAAAGCCCAATTGGTAATCGCTTTCGGCTGTACGGGCGGACAACACCGTTCAGTAACGCTTGCTGAATATTATGGAAAACTGCTGGCTGAACATAATAAAACAATCGTCACGCATCGGGACGTCAAAACAAGAAAGGGCTGAGTGCATGGAAAGTACTTTACGCCGGAAACGGGTTGTCATCATTGGCGGCGGTACAGGGCTGTCTACATTATTGCGGGGCTTGAAAAAGTTCCCGTTGGATTTGACTGCCATTGTGACCGTGGCTGATGATGGGGGAAGCTCCGGGCGTCTTCGAAATGACTTGGATATTCCGCCTCCCGGCGATATCCGGAATGTCATGGCCGCTTTATCGGATGCGGAACCTTTGGTAGCGGAAATGTTTCAATATCGATTTAAACAATCACCGGATCTGGACGGCCATTCACTGGGCAATTTAATGTTGGCGGCCTTAACCAATATTACCGGCGATTTTTCGCATGCGGTGAAAGAAATGAGCCGCGTGCTGAATGTCAATGGGACTGTATTGCCGGCAGCCAACCAGTTGGTCACACTTCATGCAGAGTTTGAAGACGGCACGATTGTCAGTGGAGAATCGAAAATTCCGGCGTATTTGCAGCCGATCAAAAGAGTTTTTCTGGAGCCCCGCGATGTCAAAACCTTGCCGGACACCATAGAAGCCATTCAAAAGGCAGATGTCATCGTCGTAGGCCCCGGGTCGTTATATACCAGCATTTTGCCGAACCTTCTTGTTAAAGATATTAAAAAGGCGGTCAAATCAGCCGAGGCCAAAAAGATTTATATTTGCAACCTGATGACGCAGGCTGGAGAAACCTATAAATATACGGCATGCGACCATGTCAAAGCGCTTTATGACCATGTAGGCGAACCGTTTCTGGACGCCATTTTACTGAATAAAGAACAGGTTCCCCAAGGAATTGCGGAACGCTATATCAAACAAAAAGCCTGGCCTGTAGCGTACGATGAAGAACGTCTGCAGAGCATGGGCCTTGAAATTTTTAAACAGGACATCGCCAACATTTTGGGTGAAACGGTCCGGCATGAACCATTGAAAGTGGCAGAATGGTTGTTTGAATACGCCGGAGGCCTGGCCAAAGAAGATCCAAAGCAGCTATATTTCTAGCGCTTGGAAAGGGGGAAGATGTTTTGTCTTTTGCTTCGGAAACAAAAAAAGAGATGACCCAAGTAGAAGTGGACGATTGTTGCGGGAAAGCGGAATTATCTGCCTTGATCCGTATGAATGGAACCCTGTCATTTTCAAATCGCCAGCTAAGCCTTGATATCCAGACGGAAAATGCAGCGATTGCCCGTCGGATTTACACATTGCTGAAACGGTTTTACCGGGCTTATCCGGTGGAGTTGCTGGTGCGGAAGAAAATGCGGCTAAAGAAAAACAACGTTTACATTTGCAGAATCAGGGAAGGTTCTAAACATGTATTGGAAGACTTAGCGATCATTTCAGAAGGCTTCCAATTTGAACATGAAATCAATAAATCCTTGATTGAAAAAAATTGCTGCAAACGCGCCTATTTGCGCGGGGCATTTTTAGCCGGCGGTTCTGTCAATAACCCAGAGACGTCTTCATATCACTTGGAAATTTATTCACTATATAAAGACCATGCAGAATCCCTGGTGGATCTGATGAATGAATTCCACTTGAACGCGAAAACGATTGAACGGAAAAAAGGCTTTGTAACTTATTTAAAAGAAGCTGAAAAGATTTCAGATTTTCTGAGCATAGCTGGTGCCCATTCAGCATTATTGAAATTTGAAGACGTGCGGATCATCCGGGATATGCGCAACAGCGTAAACCGCCTGGTGAACTGCGAAACGGCGAATTTGAATAAAACCATCGATGCCGCACTGCGCCAAGTGGAAAACATCCGCTTTATCGATCAAACGATCGGGATTGACCAATTGCCTGAACGGCTGCGGGAAATTGCGCGGCTGCGGGTGGAATACCAGGACGTCACGTTAAAAGAACTGGGTGAAATGGTATCGGCAGGCAGTGTCAGTAAATCCGGTGTGAACCACAGATTGCGGAAAATTGATGAAATTGCCGAAAACTTGCGCAAGGGAGAGATGATCGGCCAATAATTTTGGCCGTTCTTTCATATATTTGGGGTGTGCAGATCAGTTTTAGAGGAGGAGCAACATGGTTGAAAAACAAGTAGTAGTCCAGTTGAAATCAGGTTTACAAGCAAGGCAGGCGGCATTGTTCGTGCAGGAAGCCAACCGGTTTAATTCGGATGTGTACCTGGAAAAAGACGATAAAAAAGTAAATGCGAAAAGCATCATGGGCATTATGAGCCTGGCAATCAGCAAAGGAACAGATGTAAAAATCTCTGCTGACGGCAAAGATGAACAAACAGCTGTAGATTCACTGGCTGCCCTAATCGAGAAAGAAGCTTAAAAAGAAAGTCCGCAGCCAAATGCTGCGGACTTTCTTTTAGGCTGTAGACAAACTTTAAATGAAATGAATAGAATGCATAAAACCAACCGGTCCGGCCACTTCGCTTTCCGTGGGCTCAGCTTCAGTCTCCTCGTCGCTTCGAAAACCCGCTGCTCCTGTTTCTGTCCCTGCATCGCTACGCTAGCTTCGGGACATGACAAACCGTTGCATCGCTGCGCTAGCTTCGTCGCAAAGGCTTGCCCTCGCTGCCTTCGGCCAATGTCTTGCCAAAATTCCGGCTGCTTCTGACACCTCCATGGCTTGGAGTGCAAGCGCTCGACTCCTGCGGGAACAGCCCGAGCTGAAGACCCTGGAGCGACCGGAGGGAGTGAAGCGGCTAAGGCCGGGCCCGCGGAAAGCGAGCGCTGGAACGGAAAGCCTTCACGCCTTCTTCGTCTCTTTGAAATTTTTATGGAATTCAGGGAAAGCAGTTGACTAATCATAAGAACGCGTCCGGCTGAAACGGAGGATCCGGCATATCCTATTATATGTTCCTTCATCTCTAATATCTAAAAATCCTTTTTAAAATTCCGGAACGAAAAACGAGAGCCAGGATAAAGAAATCCTGGCTCTCGCTGTTTATCTTATTTTTTGTCTTCCAACATTTTGTTACGCGTGATGATTTGGTCAACTAAACCATACTCCACTGCACGTTCAGCAGTCATGAAGTTGTCGCGGTCTGTGTCTTTTGAAATCACTTCAAGCGGCTGGCCAGTACGTTCTGACAAGATTTCGTTCAATTTTTCGCGAAGGTGCAAAATGCGTTTCGCGGCAATTTCGATTTCTGTCGCTTGCCCTTGAGCTCCGCCAAGCGGTTGGTGAATCATGACTTCAGCGTTTGGAAGCGCATAGCGTTTGCCTTTTGTTCCGGCTGCAAGCAAGAAAGCGCCCATTGATGCCGCCATACCGATGCAGACAGTTTGTACGTCCGGTTTGATAAACTGCATTACGTCATAAATCGCCATACCGGCAGTGATGCTGCCGCCCGGGCTGTTAATGTAGATGGAAATATCTTTTTCCGGATCTTCAGCTTCAAGGAATAGGAGCTGTGCTACGATTGAGTTGGCAACATTATCATCGATTCCGCTGCCAAGCATAATGACGCGGTCTTTCAACAAGCGGGAATAAATATCATAAGCGCGTTCGCCTCTGCTTGTCTGTTCAATTACTGTAGGAATTAAATTCATAAGATAGTTCCTCCTCATAATAAGTGATGGTCATTTCCTGCTGAAAGTTCTTCCAGCTGTATTAATATCATACACATTATGGTCAATGAAGGTCAAATCTAACGAATTATAAAAAGGTGCTTGAAAACTTTTTTTATTATGGTTATAATAGAAAAGTCGTTAACGACCAAACGCCCTCGTAGTGTAATGGATCACACGTAAGATTCCGGTTCTTAAAATGGAGGTTCGATTCCTTCCGAGGGCATATGTAAAAGCCGATTCACTTCCGTAACTTTCGGAAAGGGAATCGGCTTTTTGTTTTATTGACGCAGCGGATGCTGAAAAATTGCTTACTTTGGAGAATGTCCCAGCCATTTTATGTTTCCGCTATAATGAAATGGTGTCCTGGTTGTTTCGTTCCCATTTTAAAAAGGGCTCTCGGAGACCGAAAGAGAAAAGTTTGAAAGAAAGCGTTTTGCGGCATTACAGTTAGAAGACCACAGAAGTTCAACTATTAGAATCCATAGAAAGCAGGAGATACGGTGATTACTTTATACACACGGCCCAATTGCCCGTTATGCGATGAAGCAAAAATGATGATGGAACTTGTAAGGGAAGATTTTCCATTCGAGTACGAAGAAGTCAATATCGAAAGCGATGATGCCATCCATGAAAAATACATGCTAATGATTCCCGTCGTTGAAAAAGACGGACAAGTCGCCATTTACGGAAATATCGGCTATATCGAACTGCTGGAAGCGTTGGAATTTTAACGCTTCTTTTTATTTGCATTTTAATAAGTGATTCGCTAGAATGTAACTAGTGGGACATAAAAATAACAAGTGGGACAAAAATCGTCCAGCTCGAAATGGAGTGAACGAATGGATCCATTAACGGAAGCGAAAAAAAAGCTGATGCCGGAAATGACCGAGCTCCTGAAGAAACGTTATCAGATCCTGCAGACGATTGGACTGGAACAGCCGATTGGCAGGCGGACGTTAAGTGAACTTGCCGGCATGACAGAACGGGATATTCGGAAAGAAACGGATCTACTGCGAAATCAGCAGTTGATTGAAGCCAGAACTTCCGGCATGTATGTTTCAGTACAAGGCGAGGAAGTGCTGGAAGCTTTAAAAGATTTCATGCGCGAAATGGCTGGCTTGTCAGACATGGAAAAGCAGCTGAAATCGATTTTAGGCATCACAAGAGTGCTCATCCTGCCGCAAGACAGCGATGACATTCCAGCAGTGAAGGCAAACATTGGCAAAGAAGCAGCCCGCTTATTGGAAACAAAGTTCCCACTGTATAAAAAAATTGCAGTGACCGGCGGCAGCACGATGGCCGCCATTTCGAAAGAAATCACTGCAGATAAGAAAGATGCTTCTCTGCAATTTATTGCTGCAAGAGGCGGACTTGGCGAAGATGTGCTGCATCAAGCCAATACCATTGCTTCTTTGTTCGCTGAAAAAACAGGCGGAGCCGTCAAAACGCTCTACCTGCCGGATCATTTAAGTGCGGAAGCGTACGAGATGATGATGCGGGAACCGGTGATCAAGGAAATGATGGAGCTGTATGATCAGACAGAAGTAGTCGTCCATGGCATCGGCAACGCTGAAGAAATTGCGCTGCACCGCAAGTCTTCGGTGGAAGAAGTAAATCGGATCCGAAATGGCGGAGCGGTCAGCGAAGCTTTCGGCTATTACTTCGACAAAGAAGGAAATGTAGTTTATCGCATCCGCACAGCGGGAATCCAAATGGAGCAGGTTCAAAACGCGCCATTTATCCTGGCGGTTGCAGGAGGACGTTCTAAAGCGACAGCGATTCTCTCGTATTTCAAAATTGCACCGCCGCAGACGACCTTAATTACAGATGAAGGTGCAGCACGAAAAATAATCGAGTTAACTCAAAAACAGGAGGAATTTTAAATGACTTTAAAATTAGCTATTAACGGATTCGGCCGTATCGGACGTATTGTATTCCGCCAAGCATTGGCAAACGAAGAAGTGGAAGTAGTGGCAGTAAACGACTTGACTGACGCAAAAATGCTTGCTCACTTGTTGAAATATGATTCAATCCACGGCACATTGGATGCAGAAATTTCATCTGAAGGCAATGATTTGATTGTCAACGGCAAGAAAATCCATGTCTACTCTGAAAAAGATCCAGCAAACCTTCCATGGGCTGAAAACAACATCGATATCGTCATCGAATCTACTGGATTCTTCACAAATGCTGACGATGCGAAAAAACACATCCAAGCCGGCGCGAAAAAAGTAATCGTTTCTGCACCAGGCAAGAACATGAAAACTCTTGTTATGGGCGTTAACCATGAAAGCTACAACCCGGAAGAAGACGATGTGATTTCAAACGCATCTTGTACAACAAACGGCCTTGCAGGAATCTCTAAAATCTTGAACGACCGTTTCGGCATCAAAAAAGCGATGATGACAACAATTCACTCGTACACAAACGACCAAATTCTTTTGGACTCACCGCATAAAGATTACCGCCGTGCACGTTCTGCTGCAGAATCAATGATTCCGACTACTACAGGAGCTGCAGTTGCAGTAACAAAAGTATTGCCGGAACTTGAAGGCAAATTGGACGGTATGGCAATCCGCGTTCCTACGCCAAACGTATCCTTGATCGACTTGGTTGCAGAACTTGAAACAGACGTGACAAAAGAAGAAGTAAATGCTGCACTTAAAGAAGCAATCGACAAAGACGAAAATGCATTCTTGAGCTACAGCGAACTTCCATTGGTTTCACGCGACTACAACGGCGTTACAGCTTCCTCAACTGTGGACTTGTTGTCTACAATGGAACTTGGCGGAAACATGGTAAAAGTTCTTGCATGGTACGATAACGAATCCGGTTATTCTGCACGATGCATCGACATTGCTTTGCACATGTACAAAACAGGTTTGTAATCCCAAAATCATAGCTTAATTTCCGATGAACCTCTATAATGAAAGAGGGTAAAGGGGGTGGGGATCATACCCCGCCCCCTTATTTTTTTAAATCGAACGGGAGGTATTTTCATGTTGAATAAGATGACGATGAAAGACGTGGACTTAAACGGAAAACGTGTATTTTGCCGAGTAGATTTCAACGTACCGATGTCAGAAGGAAAAGTGACGGACGACACACGGATCCGTGCAGCTGTACCAACGATTGAGTATCTGGTTGAAAATGGAGCAAAAGTAATTTTGGCAAGCCATCTTGGACGGCCAAAAGGCACAGTCAACGAAGACATGAGACTCGCAGCAGCGGGAGCCAAATTAAGTGAGTTATTACATAAAGAAGTAAAAAGCCTCGATGAATCGATCGGGCCCAAAGTTGAACAGGAAATTGCTTCAATGAATGATGGCGACATTGTTTTATTGGAAAATGTCCGGTTCCACCCCGGCGAAGAAAAGAATGACGAAGAACTGGCCAAAGCGTTTGCGGCACTCGCAGATGTATTTGTCAACGACGCATTCGGAGCCGCACATAGAGCGCACGCCTCAACGGCTGGAATTGCGAAGCACTTGCCGTCCGTTTCGGGCTTGCTGTTGGAAAAAGAACTGGATGTATTAGGGAAAGCCTTATCCGACCCTGAGCGTCCGTTTACCGCAATTATCGGCGGAGCGAAAGTAAAAGACAAAATCGGGGTTATTGACCATTTATTGGACAAAGTCGACAATCTGTTGATCGGCGGAGGCTTGTCGTACACGTTCACGAAAGCACAAGGCCATGAAATCGGCATGTCTTTGCTTGAAGAAGACAAGATTGAACTCGCACAGTCGTTCATTAAAAAAGCGGAAGAAAAAGGAGTCAAGCTGTATCTTCCGGTTGACGTAGTCGTAACGAAAGAATTCTCGAATGACACGGAAACGAAAGTGGTGCCGATCGACGGGATTCCTTCTGACTGGATGGGCCTTGATATTGGGCCGAAAACCGTTGAATTGTATTCAGACGTCATCATGAACTCCAAATTGATCATCTGGAACGGGCCGATGGGCGTGTTCGAAATGAGCTCATTTGAGAACGGCACGAAATCCGTAGCACAGGCTATGGCAAAAACAGAAGCATATACCGTAATTGGCGGAGGCGATTCAGCCGCTGCAGTCGAACAATTTGGAGTTGCTGATCAAATGGATCATATTTCCACAGGCGGCGGTGCTTCCCTTGAATTTATGGAAGGCAAAGAATTGCCAGGCGTAACGGCATTAACCGACAAATAAAAGGAGTGGTTTTTTTGAGAAAGCCGATCATTGCAGGAAACTGGAAAATGTATAAAACTTCTGCAGAAGCTAAACAATTTGTAGAAGAAGTAAAAGGCCTTGCACCTGATGCAAGCAAAGTGGACTCGGTTATTTGTGCACCAGCACTTTATCTGCAGCAGCTTGTAATGTCAACCGAATCAAGCGCACTTCAAATCGGTGCACAAACCATGCACGAAGAAAAAGAAGGCGCCTTTACCGGCGAAGTCAGCCCGGTGCAATTGAAAGACCTGGGCGTAAACTACGTCATTATCGGGCATTCAGAACGCCGCCAATATTTCAACGAGACAGACCAATCGGTCAATAAAAAAGTGTTGGCTGCTTTTGAACATGGCTTAACACCAATCATGTGTGTAGGTGAAACGCTTGAGCAGCGCGAAAGCGGCGAAACGGGTTCTGTAGTAGAAGCGCAAGTGGAAGCTGGACTTGCAGGGCTATCTGAACAGCAAGCAAGTGAATTGGTGATTGCATATGAGCCGATCTGGGCAATCGGAACAGGCAAAACCGCAACGGCAGAAGATGCCAATGAAGTTTGCGGCATCATCCGCAAGAAAGTCGCTTCGCTATTCAATGATGAAACGGCAGAAAACATTCGCATCCAATACGGCGGCAGTGTAAAACCGGCCAATATTGAAGAGTTGATGGGTATGGAACATATCGACGGAGCACTTGTTGGAGGAGCCAGCCTTGAAACCGATTCTTTTGTAAAACTATTAGAGGCGGGATCGCATGCGTAACACAGAATATCCAGTCGCTTTAATTATTTTGGACGGTTTGGGCTGCCGGAAAGAGACGTTCGGCAACGCAGTCGCGCAAGCGGAAAAACCGAACTTTGACCGGCTGTGGGACAACTACCCGCATAGCCTGTTGACTGCTTCAGGAGAAGCAGTCGGCCTTCCGGATGGCCAGATGGGCAATTCGGAGGTAGGCCATTTGAACATCGGCGCCGGGCGGATTGTTTACCAAAACCTGACGCGGATCCATAAATCGATCCGGGACGGGGACTTTTATCAAAATGCCGCATTTTTAGAAGCTGTTGGAAATGCCAAAGCAAGCGGCAAAGCCCTTCATCTGATGGGACTGTTGTCGGACGGCGGCGTCCACAGCCATTATGAGCACTTGTTTGCCCTTTTGGAATTGGCGAAACAGCAAGGCTTAACAGATGTCTATGTCCACGGCTTTTTGGATGGCCGGGACGTCGGACCGCAAACGGGACTTCGTTACGTAGAAGAAGCGGAGCGCCGGATGAAAGAAATCGGCGTCGGCAAATTTGCATCCATCAGCGGCCGTTACTATGCCATGGACCGCGACAAGCGCTGGGAACGCGTTGAATTGGCGTACCGTGTGCTGGTGGATGGAATCGGGCAAAACGCGTTATCTGCAAGCGACGGCATTCGGGCTTCTTATGAAACCGGAATCCACGATGAATTTGTCGTTCCGTTTGCCATTACTGAAAATGGCCAGCCGGTTGCTACATTGGAAAGCGGCGATTCCGTCGTATTCTTCAACTTCCGTCCGGACCGTGCCATTCAGCTGACGTCAGTGTTTGTACGTGAAGGATTTGACACCATGCCGCTTAGCGCGAAGCATCCGTCCAATTTGTCGTTTATCACGTTTACTTCGTATAGCGACGATTTGCCGACACGCGTTGCATTTGAAACGCTGAACCTTGAAAACACCATCGGCGAAGTATTGTCCGCCAAAGGCCTGACGCAATTGCGCATTGCCGAAACGGAAAAATATCCGCATGTCACGTTCTTTATGAGCGGGGGCCGCGAGGATGTTTTCCCAGGCGAAGACCGGATTTTGGTGAATTCGCCGAAAGTCGCCACTTATGATTTGCAGCCGGAAATGAGCGCTTATGAAGTGACCGACCGTTTGGTGGAGCAAATACAAAACGATGCACACGATGCCATCATTTTGAACTTTGCAAACCCGGACATGGTGGGCCATAGCGGAATGCTTGAGCCAACCATCCGCGCCATTGAAGTGGTCGACGAATGCCTAGGCCGGATCGTAGATGCGTTGCATGCCAAAGGCGGCCATGCCATCGTTACCGCCGACCACGGCAATGCAGACGAAGTTACAACGCTTGAAGGCTTGCCGATGACCGCGCATACGACCAATCAGGTGCCGGTCATTGTAACCAAGCAAGGCGTTGAATTGAGAACAGACGGCATTTTGGCCGATCTGGCTCCAACTGTATTGAAACTATTAAACGTTGAACAACCGGCAGAAATGACCGGAAAACCATTATATTAAAAGGGAGCTGTTTTCATTGCCAATTATCACAGACGTATTAGCACGCGAAGTATTAGATTCACGAGGAAACCCAACGATCGAAGTGGAAGTATTCACAGAAAGCGGTGCTTTCGGGCGCGCTATCGTACCATCAGGAGCTTCTACAGGCGAACACGAAGCAGTTGAACTTCGCGACGGCGACAAGAGCCGTTACCTGGGCAAAGGCGTTTTAAAAGCGGTTGACCACGTAAACAACGAAATTGCAGCAGAAATCGAAGGCAACTTCTCAGCGCTTGACCAAGTATCGATCGACCAGGCGTTGATCGCACTTGACGGCACAGAAAACAAAGGCCGTTTGGGCGCAAACGCCATTCTGGGCGTTTCCATGGCCGTAGCACATGCTGCAGCTGATTACTTGGATGTTCCGCTTTATCAATACCTAGGCGGCTTCAATGCGAAGCAATTGCCAGTGCCGATGATGAACATCTTGAACGGCGGCGAACATGCCGATAACAACGTCGACATTCAGGAATTCATGGTTATGCCGGTCGGTGCAGAAACGTTCCGCCACGCTGTACGCATGGGCGCTGAAATCTTCCATAACTTGAAGAGCGTTTTGAAAGAAAAAGGCTACAACACATCTGTTGGAGATGAAGGCGGATTTGCACCGAACCTTGGTTCGAACGAAGAAGCCCTTCAAACGATCATGGAAGCCATTGAAAAAGCCGGCTACAAACCAGGCGAAGACGTACTTCTTGCGATGGATGTTGCTTCTTCTGAAATCTATGACAAAGAAAAAGGCGTTTACAACTTGCCAGGCGACAATACAGTGAAAACTTCTGCTGAAATGGTTGACTGGTACGAAGAACTTGCAAACAAATACCCGATCGTTTCCATTGAAGACGGATTGGATGAAAACGACTGGGAAGGCCATAAATTGCTGACAGAACGCATTGGCGACCGTGTCCAATTGGTTGGCGACGATCTGTTCGTTACAAACACGAAGAAATTGGCTCAAGGAATCGAGCAAGGCGTTGGCAACTCGATCTTGATCAAAGTAAACCAAATCGGTACATTGACTGAAACATTCGATGCAATCGAAATGGCAAAACGTGCGGGCTACACAGCTGTCATCAGCCACCGTTCAGGCGAGTCTGAAGATGTCACGATTGCAGATATCGCAGTAGCGACAAACGCTGGCCAGATCAAAACAGGAGCTCCGTCGCGTACGGACCGTGTTGCGAAATACAACCAGTTGCTTCGCATCGAAGACCAGCTGAACGATACATCGAAATACCTCGGCGTTAAAACTTTCTACAACTTGAAGAAATAAGGATAAGGGACCCTTTCGTTCTGTTGCTATTGTCATAGTTCGGAGTTTTTGGTAAACTTAGTCTTGTTGTGGAAGTTCTTTTCAGGAGGTGGAATTTATGCATACGTTGTTAACGACCTTACTCGTTATCGTATCGCTCGCTTTAATCGTTGTCGTATTATTGCAATCAGGAAAAAGTGCAGGTCTTTCAGGAGCCATCTCCGGTGGAGCAGAGCAACTTTTCGGCAAGCAAAAAGCCCGTGGTTTGGACCTAGTCCTTCAACGCGTAACGATTGTACTTGCTGCCTTATTCTTTATTCTGGCTATCGCCGTTACAAAAGTTTAATGTGGATAATCAAAACGCCTGACCAATTACTGGTTAGGCGTTTTCTTTTAAATAGGGTGAAAAATTTTAGCTTTGCTTTTGTATATTCCTGATATTCCGCAAACCAGCTGCGCTTTCCTGCGGGCTTGCGCCGAACTAACTCGAACTGACGTCCGAGTGGATTTCGGCACTTCGCTATCCCGCGGGAGTCTCCGCTGGTTTGCTCCATATCTTTAGATGCTTTAATAAAAATGATTAACATGAAAATTGATGACAATACAAATTGTTGGCTATTTAATTGAACTTCATTTTTATGACCATATGCATGTATGATGAATGAGCGTAAGGCGGCGACTCCAGCGGGAATAGCATGAGCTGAAGGCCCCGCAGGAAGCGCAGCGACGAGGAGACTGAAGCCATGCCCGCGGAAAGCGTCCGCCTGAAGCGATTTCATCAACCCTTCTAAGGATAAGACAAAGAGTTTACCTGATATATTAAGGGTCTTTAAAGAATAAAATATACAGTTCAACTAAGTTAGATTGAATGAATGGAGGATATTTATGCGAATTTCGCAGCCAAAACCATTTTTCTTTAAAGCAGGGCCGAGAGCGGTCTTGTTGTTGCACGGATTTACAGGGAATTCAGCCGATGTCCGGATGCTTGGGCGGTTCCTTGAGAAACAAGGGTACACATCCCTTGCACCTCATTATGCAGGGCACGGCGTGGAGCCGGAAAAACTGCTTCCGACCGGTCCTGAGGACTGGTGGAAAGATGTGGAAAATGCCTATAACCAATTAAAAGATGAAGGCTATGAGGAAATTGCGGTGGCCGGATTGTCGCTCGGCGGCGTATTTACCTTAAAGATAGGGTATACATTCCCTGTAAAGGGACTAGTCACCATGTGCGCGCCGATGCATATGAAGACGACTGACCTAATGTATGAAGGGGTTGTGAAATATGCCCGTGAATACAAGAAGTATGAAGGAAAAGACGAGCACGTTATCGAAGAAGAAATGAAGAAGTTTCAAGAACGCCCGATGGAGTCATTGGCGGATTTGCGAAAACTGATTGGCCATGTGAGAGAACAGGTCGATCATGTATACGCACCGTTATTTGTCGTCCAGGGGTCATTGGATAATGTGATCGACACCGATTCTGCCAATATCATTTATGAAGAAGCGGAATCATTCCAGAAAAACATTAAGTGGTATGAGAAATCAGGGCATGTCATTACGCTGGGCGAAGAAAAACAGCAATTGCATGAAGACATCTTAGCATTTCTCGAATCGCTTGATTGGAGCGTGTAAGACCGTCAAAGAGGAGGAAATCAGTATGGCAAATAATGAAATGACACTGGATCAGCGGTTATTGGCATTCATGCGTGAAGACGCTTATAAACCGTTGACTGTACAAGAGATAGAAGAACAATTCGGCTTTGAAGATGCCGATGAATTTACCGAATTGGTGAAGACTTTAGTGAAGCTTGAAGAAAAGGGCTTGCTTGTCCGTTCACGCGCCAACCGTTACGGTGTGCCGGAGCGGATGAACTTGATGCGCGGGAAATTTATCGGGCATCAGCGCGGGTTTGGATTTGTCGCACCTGAAGAACCGGGCATGGATGATATTTTCATTCCGCCGACAGAAGTAAACAGTGCGGTAAACGGCGACAAGGTAATGGTGAGAGTGTCGGAAGCCTCTTCAGGAGACCGCCGGGAAGGCGCTATTGTGCGCATCTTAGAGCGCGGTACGACAAAAGTGGTCGGGACGTTCCAGGACAACCGCGGCTTCGGTTTTGTTGTGCCGGATGACAAAAAGATGAATATGGACGTTTTCATCGCAAAAGACGACACGCTGGGTGCAGTAGATGGCCATAAAGTAGTTGTTGAGATTACAGGCTGGCCAGAAGGCCGCATGTCGGCAACCGGCATGGTGACGCAAATCCTCGGCCATAAAAACGATCCGGGCGTCGATATTTTATCGATTATCCACAAACACGGTATTGAAACAGAGTTTCCGCCGGATGTACTGGACCAGGCGAACAGTGTTCCTGAAGAAATCGATCCATCAGACTTAACGGACCGGCGTGACTTGAGAGACGAACAAATCGTCACGATTGACGGTGCAGATGCAAAAGACTTGGATGATGCTGTCCAAGTGGTAAAACTGGAAGATGGCACATATAAGCTCGGCGTCCATATTGCGGATGTCAGCCATTATGTTACGGAAGGTTCTGCAATTGACCGGGAAGCTTATGACCGCGCGACAAGCATCTACTTGACTGACCGCGTCATTCCAATGATTCCTCATCGTTTATCAAACGGAATTTGTTCCCTTAACCCGCAAGTCGACCGTTTGACTTTGTCATGTGAAATGATTTTCAACGACCAGGGCGAACTGTTGTCGCATGATATTTTCCAAAGTGTTATCAGAACGTCGGCTCGCATGACGTATACCGATGTATACGAAATTTTGGAACAGGACAACCAGGAGCTGAAAGAGAAGTACGCGGATCTGGTGCCGATGTTCGAGTTGATGAAAGAATTGGCCGAAGTTTTAAGAGGCAAGCGCATGCGCCGCGGAGCCGTTGACTTTGATTTTAAAGAATCAAAAGTTCTGGTGGATGAAGACGGCTATCCGGTAGACGTCGTTGTTCGTGAGCGTACAGTCGCTGAACGCCTGATTGAGGAATTCATGTTGGCAGCCAACGAAACCGTTGCGGAACATTTCCACCATATGGACGTGCCGGCACTTTACCGGATTCACGAAGATCCAAAACCGGAAAAACTGCAGCGATTCTTCGAGTTTGTCACAAACTTCGGGATCGTAGTCAAAGGAACCGGCAACCAGATCCATCCACGGGCGTTGCAGGAAATCATCGAATCGATTGCCGGAACGCCGGAAGAGCCGGTTATTTCGACGATGATGCTCCGTTCGATGCAGCAAGCGAAATATTCCGCAGAAAGCCTCGGGCATTTCGGTTTGTCTACGGAATACTATACGCATTTCACATCGCCGATCCGCCGTTATCCGGATTTGGTCGTGCACCGCTTGATTCGCACGTACTTGATCAATAAAGACCTGTCGAAAGCGACGATTATGCACTGGGATGCAAATATGGACGAGATTGCTGAACATACATCTGAACGCGAACGCCGCGCAGTAGAAGCGGAACGCGATACCGATGCATTGAAGAAATCGCAATACATGGCAGACAAAATCGGCGAAGAATTCGAAGGAATCGTTTCTTCAGTTACGAACTTCGGCTTGTTTATTGAATTGCCGAACACGATTGAAGGACTTGTCCACGTCTCAAATATGACGGATGATTTCTACCGTTTTGATGATCGCCAAATGATGATGATCGGCGAACGCAGCAACCGCCAGTTCCGCATCGGCGATGAAATTGCCATCAAGGTTATCGGAGTGAAGCCGGAAGAATCCGCCATCGATTTTGAAATTGTCGGCATGACGCAAAACGTACGCCGGACACGCAAAGACGCACCGAAAGTGATCCGTGCGGCGAAAAAAGACGGCGACAAAAAGCCAGGACGCGGCGGCAAGCCAGGCGATAAGCCGGGCGGTCCGACACGCAAACCGAAAAACAAGAAGAAAAAGTTCTATGAAGGCGTCGCCAAGGGCAAAGGCCCAGCACGCAAAAAGAAAAAATAAAGGAGCGGCAATTGCCGCCCTTTTAGATTTAGTCGAGGTGAAGGAATATGGCAAAGGGCTCAGGAAAAGTAATAGCCCAGAATAAAAAAGCGGGCTTTGATTATGCGATTGAAGAGACGATTGAAGCCGGCATTGTGCTACAAGGCACCGAAATCAAGTCTGCCCGCAACGGCAAAGTGCAATTGGTCGATGCTTTCGTCCGGATCCGGAACGGTGAAGCGTGGATTTCCAATATGCACATTGCACCATATGAGCAGGGCAATATCTTTAACCACGATCCAACGAGAGTACGCAAGCTGCTGCTGCATAAAAAGCAGATCAATGAGCTTGTAGGCGTATCGAAAGTACAGGGAGCGGCGATTGTCCCGTTGAAAATGTACTTGAAAGACGGCTATGCCAAAGTTTTGCTTGGCATTGGTAAAGGGAAGAAGAACTACGACAAGCGCCAGGATTTGAAAAAGAAAGACGCAAAACGCGAGATTGACCGCGCCATGAAAGACCGCAACCGTTAACACTTGAAGTCTGACCAATGTTGCCTTATACTAAGTATATAGCACATAAGGCTCATCGCCTTCCCGTGTTCCTTTATAATGAGGGGACGTTACGGATTCGACAGGGATGATCTGGGCTTGGGTCGCGCGTCGGAGGATCGGCTCCGTCACCAACGTAACTATAGTAACTGGCAAAACAAACCAAAACCTAGCATTCGCAGCGTAAGCTCGGATCTGCTTTATCTATCCATCGCCCATGTGGCTGGGTAAAGCTCAACTTTAGTGGGATACGGTCTGCAGTGCCATTTGAGCTGCTGGCAAGAGATTCTCAAATTAGTGCCCAGGACGCCCGCTTATTGGCAGAATGGCGCATGAAACCCTAATAAGTAAGCTACACGCGTAGACGCTCAAGTAGCGGAGTTTCTGGACGCGGGTTCGACTCCCGCCGTCTCCATATGGAGATTTTGGATTTTAGGAAAATGTCCAAACCTTTTAAGAGGTTTGGGCATTTTTTTGTTGCGTTTTCAATTAACAGTATCAGATTTTAAATACTTCTCAATAATGCTTCTTATTTAAAAAACTGTTTCACTAATAAACTAGCAGGGTAATCCACTAATATCCCGCATTACTCAATAATGCACATTTATCAGGAGGTTATCATGGAATACATTTATCTAGGAAACTCAGGACTGCGCGTACCCAAATACATACTTGGAACGGTTCCGTTCAGCGGGACGAATGGTTTTGAAGCAGCCGGCGACATCAAGGAAGATCAGGCACGCAGGATGGTCGATTTGTCGCTGGAAGCAGGCATCAATATGTTTGATACAGCGAACCTCTATTCAAAAGGCGATGCGGAGCGCGTGCTTGGTGCGGCCATCAAAGGACGCCGGGAGGACGTGCTGCTGACTTCGAAAACGGGATTTCCGTTAAGCGATAATCCCAATTTGCGCGGCGCTTCACGCAATAATATTCTAACTTCCATTGACCAGACCTTGGAGCGTCTGGGGACGGATTATCTTGATTTATATTTTACCCATCTCTGGGATGGTCAGACGCCGGTTGAAGAAACGGTGGAAGCGATGACGAGCCTGGTGAAGGCTGGAAAGATCCGCCATTGGGGTGTATCGAATTACAGCGGCTGGGCGCTCGCTAGAACGTATACGGTTGCTGAACAGAACGGATTCATTCCACCGGTCACGCAGCAGATTTACTACTCGCCGGAAGCACGGGAAGCGGAATATGAGCTGCTGCCGGCAGGGGCGGAATTGGGTGTCAGTTCAATGATTTGGAGCGCGCTCGGCGAAGGGCTATTGAACGGCAAGATTGGACGCAATAAGCAAACGCCGGAGAACACGCGGCAAGGCGGCGGGTGGCCGGAGCCATGGGTACAGGACCAGGAACGCCTTTATCAAGTAATTGATGCACTCGAGGAAGTGGCGGCAAACCACAACGCTTCCGTTCCGCAAATCGCTTACGCGTGGGTAAGGGACCGCCCGAACGTCGGGCCGATTGTCATCGCAGCGCGCAACGAGGAGCAGCTGAAGGAAAACATTACATCCTTCGATATTCAACTGTCGCAAGAAGAGCAGGACCGCATTGAAACCGTTGCGCGGCCTGTACCGATTTATCCGAACTGGCACCGCGCAATGAATTCGCTGGAACTCGGCAGCCCTTCTGAAATTACGTATCTCAAAGGCTACAAGCAGACGATGGGGATAGATGAATAAGCGATATCCTTAAAAATGAAAACACTGAAACCAAAGAATGCAAGGACTTTGGTTTTGGTGATTTTTATTTTTGATGCCTCTTTATTTTTTAGATACTCTTTTCATGGGCTTAGGCTATACCGACACGGGGAATGTAATGACTGAATAGAATTTTTACAGTTTATAAAACTGATATTTAGTGTGTCTAAAAAGACTTATTGACTTTTTATTGACCTGTAATTTGGCGAAGAATGCCAGTGGTGAAGCGGGTTTGGAATATTTTCTCCTGCAGGATTTCGCGGCAGTTGGTTTGACATGTATCCGCAAGTTCTTTAAGCTAATTAATTGTGATAAAAATTTCAGGGAGGTACTATATGAAAAAAGTAACCAATGTTTTCTGGATTTCGCTGGCCCTTGTGTTATTAGCAGTCGGGTACGGCGCATTTGCACCAGAAAATTTCGCAGAAGTTACCGGGAATATAGA
This sequence comes from Planococcus chinensis, assembly GCF_020071995.1. Taxonomy (GTDB): domain Bacteria; phylum Bacillota; class Bacilli; order Bacillales_A; family Planococcaceae; genus Planococcus; species Planococcus chinensis_A. The sequence goes on from NZ_JABWTK010000009.1 coordinate 130,665, forward strand.
AGGATTCCTGACAACAACGTTCGGTTGGTATTATTTATTGATTGTCACGGTTATGGTTCTGTTCTGCCTGTTTTTCCTCATCAGTCCGATGGGGCAAATCAAACTGGGGAAAGATACCGATAAACCGGAATTTTCTTTTGGTACATGGATTGCCATGCTGTTTTCAGCAGGTATGGGAATTGGCTTGGTATTCTGGGGAGCGGCAGAACCGCTGTCCCACTTTGCCATCGATCCAGCCACTGCAGAGCCCGGATCAGCAGAAGCATTCCGGGAATCCATGCGCTACACATTTTTCCACTGGGGAATCCATGCATGGGCTATTTACGGCGTAGTGGCCATGGCGCTGGCGTACTTCCAGTTCCGTAAAGGAGAACCTGGACTGATTTCCGCTACGCTTAAGCCATTATTTGGAGACAAGATGAATGGGCCCTTGGGTGTGCTAGTGGACGTCATTGCCGTTTTCGCGACGGCTGTAGGTGTGGCGACCACACTTGGGTTTGGGACCATCCAAATCAATGAAGGCTTGGCCTTCTTAATTGACGGAGTGCCGGCTGATAATTTCACCGTGCAGATTATCATCATTGCCGTCGTGACGGTCTTGTTCCTTGCATCCGCTTGGAGCGGGCTCAGCAAAGGGATTAAGTATTTGTCCAATACCAATATGGTGCTGGCAATAGCTTTGTTGGTTCTTGTCCTAATTTTGGGGCCGACCTTGTTAATTCTCAATATGTTCACCGATACACTTGGAACATACTTGCAAAACTTGGTCCGCATGAGTTTCCGTGCAGCGCCAATTGATGGGGAAAACCGTGCATGGATTGACGGCTGGACCATCTTTTACTGGGCATGGTGGATTTCCTGGGCGCCATTTGTCGGGATTTTCATCGCGCGTGTTTCAAAAGGGCGGACAATCCGCCAGTTCCTGTTCGGCGTATTGTTAGTGCCGACAATGATTTCGTTCATTTGGTTTGCCGCTTTCGGTACGACCGCTATGAATGTACAAAACAACGGCACCGATTTAACCGGCTTGTTGACTTCTGAAGTGTTGTTTGGGGTATTTAATGAACTGCCGTTGGGCATCATTTTATCGATCATCGCCATCCTATTGGTTTCAACATTTTTCATCACGTCGGCCGACTCGGCCACTTTTGTATTGGGTATGCAATCGACGAACGGTTCGTTGCATCCATCGAACATGGTTAAACTGACTTGGGGAATTTCCCAATCGTTGATTGCGGTCATTCTATTGTCTGCAGGAGGCCTTGATGCGCTTCAAACAGCGTTGATCATTGCTGCCTTCCCATTCTCGTTCATTATGTTATTAATGATGGGATCGTTCTACAAAGCGATGAGCCTGGAGTATCGGGCCATTAAACGCAAACGCTAAAACCGCCGCTTCGGCGGTTTTTTTGTGCGAAAAGAGGTACAATGGAGAGAGTGCTTGATGAAGGATGGAGGATTTACAATGAATGAAAAACCACATGTACTATTGGTGGACGGCATGGCGCTCTTATTCCGTTCATTTTTCGCAACTTCTGCAGTGGGGCAGTATTTTCGCACAACGGAAGGTCTTGCCACAAACGGTGTCCAAGGATTTGCGCGCCACGTGTTGGCGGCGAAAACGATGATGAAGCCGACGCATCTGGCCGTCTGCTGGGATATGGGTGCACAGACTTTCCGTACGGATATGTTTGACGGCTATAAGGCCAACCGTCCGGCCCCGCCGGATGATATGCTGCACCAATTCGATTTGGCGAAGCAAGTATCCGAGCAGCTGGGATGGAAAAACTACGGGGAAAAGGGCATCGAAGCGGATGACTTTATCGGCTCGTTTACCAAACAGTGGAAAGGCGAAGCCGATTTCACGATTATGACCGGCGATAAAGATATGCTGCAGCTGTTGAACCCGTCAGTGAAAATCGCCTTCATGAAAAAAGGCTTTCACATTTATGACGTCTACACAGAAGGCCGCTTTAAAGAAGAGTACGGCATTGAACCGGCGCAGTTTGCAGATGTTAAAGCGTTTATGGGAGACGCGAGCGACGGCTATCCGGGCGTAAAAGGGATCGGACCGAAGACCGCACTGCAGCTGATCCAGAAATATGGATCGACTGACGGCGTCCTCGAAGCGATTGAGGAATTGAAACCGGCCCAAAAGAAAAAGATAGAAGAGCATAAGGAAATGCTGCTCCTATCTAAAGAGTTGGCGGTTATTAAATGTGATATCCCACTCGACGTGTCGCTGGATGAGATTCTAATTCCTAACTACACCAATGATATGGTGCAGCTGTTTGACAATCAGGAATTAAAACTGCTGGCACGCCAATTGGAGAAAAGCATCGTTCCGGAATTGTCACCGTTTGACCGGATAGATCCTTACGAACGATAATACATGCTGATTTTGAAGATAAGAAACCGCCTGCACTTTACTGGGGCGGTTTCTTTTTCCGTTATCGTGGATGAAGAGGATCATGTCACCGTCTTTTTCCTCAAATCCGATAAGCGGTACCCAGTGATAGTTATACAGCGGTTTTGAAAACCATCGGAAAGAAAACCAGCGGTCGAACTTCATGGCGAGCGGACGCCCGGCACGAAGTTCGGCCTTAACAGCGTCAAGCGACCGGATCTTTTCGATGCGGTAACGCTGGCCTGTTATTTTCTTGAACTTGCGGACCAGCCGCCACGTGAACAAACCGATGGATGTCGTGCCGAGGAGGCCATAAAGCTGATTGATTCCATAATCGATTTGTTCATGATGATGTAAAATAGCGGCGATCGTTGTCGGTCCGCATGCGGATCCTTGTTTTTTAGGATCGACGGCTGCATCGTATTGGGATTTGCCTTCAAACGGAAGTAGAATTTTCAGCTTCAAAACCTCCCGGAAAAGTTTCATTGGCGGCCTTTAGATGGAATACAGGGATTTCTCGCTTTCTGCAAGCAATTTCTTCAGCGCTGCCCGGAACGTATTGAATACTTCCAACTCAACTTGAATGCCGGCATGGACAATTTCACGCACGAAACGTGGATTGAAACCGACATAAATCGGCCGAATGCCCATCAGTTTGATGGCGCTGTTCAACTGGGACAGTTCACTTGCCAGTTCGTTGTAATCGAATTTCTCGACGTCTTCAATGCGTACGCCGGTAAAATCAAAAACGACGCATTGTGTATCCCGGTGTTCTGCGGCATACTGAAGCACTTTCGTCCGGATCGTTTCAAAGCGGTCACGGAAAATAAATCCGGCAATCGGAACCAAAATGGTTTCCGGTACAATCGACGGAATGATGGGCGCTGACATATTGTGAATTACATTTTCATAATGCAAAACCAATTCTTTTAACTCTTTAATTTCTTGCGATGAATCCATAAAGACACCTCTATCTGTATTATTGATATCTATTATAACGCAAAAAAGAAATAGGCTGGGCCTATTTCTTTTGGTTTGCTAAAAACTCTGTGACAGATTCCGGCGTTTTTGCATTTGCACTGTGAAGATGCGCTTTTTTCTCGCCTTTTTCAAAAATCAATAAGCTTGGAATGCCCATGACTTCATATTTCTCGGCAAGCTCTGGCAATTCGTCGCGGTTCACATCGAACCATTTGTATTCATTGTATTCTTCCATAATTGGATCGATGAACATATCCATGCGTGTGCAATCCGGACACCAGCCGGCTTGGAATTTGACGATGACAGGTTCTGTTCCTTCGATTATTTCGTTAAATTGTTCAGTGGATGTAATGGGTTTCATAAAATCTCCTCCTAAATGTCTCTTCATCAGTTTACAATGGCGCTCAGTTTTCGTGAAGAGATTGGACTTGAAGGAAAGAATATTTTTTAACGATTAAATATTGCGAAAACAACGAAAATAATTTACACTAAGGACATAGAGAAGGTTCTATTTTTTTAAGCTAAAAATGAATGAGTGTTCATTCAAAAAACGAGGAGGGTTTTTCATTGGCTTACCAAATTAAAAAAGCAGCAGTGCTTGGTTCCGGTGTCATGGGTTCAGGAATCGCAGCACATCTTGCAAATATAGGGATTCCGGTGTTACTGCTGGATATCGTCCCACGTGAATTATCGAAAGAAGAAGAGGCAAAAGGCCTGTCGTTGGAACATCCGCAAGTGAGAAACCGGATTGCATCGACTTCGGTTCAAAAGTTGTTGAAGCAAAAACCGGCTCCGCTGGCTGCTAAAAAGAACTTGCAGCTGATTACACCAGGAAACCTGGAAGACGATTTGGATAAATTGAAAGACGTCGATTGGATCATCGAAGTGATTGTCGAAAACTTGGATGTTAAAAAATCACTTTACGAAAGAATCGACGCAGTCAGAACACCGGGCACAATTATTTCATCCAATACATCCGGCATCAGCATCAACGCAATGGCAGAAGGCCGTTCGGAAGATTTCGGGAAGCATTTCCTGGGCACGCATTTCTTCAATCCGCCGCGCTATCTGAAGTTATTGGAAGTGATTCCGGCAAACACGACGGCACCGGAAGTGCTCCAGTTTATGACGGAATTCGGAGAAGATCGTCTTGGCAAAGGCGTGGTTATTGCAAAAGACACGCCTAACTTTATTGCAAACCGCATCGGTACCTATGGCTTATTGGTGACATTGCGTGAAATGCAGAATCGCGGCTATTCCATCGGAGAAGTGGATTCGGTGACAGGTCCGTTAATCGGCCGCCCGAAATCAGCTACATTCCGCACATTGGACGTTGTCGGGCTTGATACGTTCATGCACGTAGCGAAAAACGTTTACGATCAAACTTCAGGCGAAGAACAGAAAGTGTTTGAAGCGCCTGAATTTATGAAAAAGATGGTGGAAAACGGTTGGATCGGCGCGAAATCAGGACAAGGGTTCTTCTTGAAAAAAGATAAAGACATCCTGGAACTTGATCCGGAAACAATGGAATACCGCCCAGCCGGAAAATTGAAAACGCCTTCACAGGAAATGGCCAAACAGCAAAAAGGCTTGGCAGCGAAAGTGAAAACTCTGACTTACGCGAACGACCGCACAGGAGAGCTTCTATGGAGCATCCTTTCACCGACTTTGGTTTACTCCGCACAGCTTACAGGCGAAATCGCTGACGACATTGTCGCCATCGACAACGCGATGAAATGGGGCTTCGGCTGGGAACAAGGGCCGTTTGAGACATGGGACGCTATCGGAGTCCAAAAATCCGTTGAGAAAATGAAAGAAGAAGGCTATGAAATTCCGGCATTCGTTCAAAGCCTGCTGGATAGCGGCAACGAAAGCTTCTATAAAGAAGAAAACGGCGATTTGTATTTCTTCAACGGCACAGGCTATGAGCCGATACCGGTCAACGAAAAAGCGATTGACTTGAAACGCTATAAGAAAAAGCATGGTGTTTTGAAGTCGAATTCAGGCGCCAGCTTGATCGATCTCGGAGACGGCATTTTGCTGTTGGAATTCCATTCGCGTTCGAATGCGATCGGCTTGGATATCATGCAAATGATCAATTATTCGATCGATGAAGTTGAAAAGAATTACAAAGGGCTTGTCATCGGCAACCAGGCGAAGAACTTCTGCGTTGGTGCGAACCTTGGCATGATTTTGATGGAAGCACAGGACGACAACATCTTCGAACTGGATTTCACGATCAAGACCTTTCAGAATGCTTTGATGAAAATCAAATACAGCTCAAAACCGGTAGTGGCGGCGCCATTTGGCATGACACTTGGCGGCGGGGCGGAAGTGGCGCTGCATGCAGCACATATCCAGGCTTCCATGGAAACGTATATGGGATTGGTGGAAGCGGGCGTCGGGTTGATTCCAGGCGGCGGCGGAAACAAAGAGCTTTACATCAAGCATTTGAAAGGCCTGCCGAACGGCGTAACAGTTGATTACCAGAATATCGCGAGCAACGTGTTTGAATCGATTGCGATGGCAAAAGTATCGACTTCTGCAGAAGAGGCGCGCGAAAACAACTTCTTGAATTTCACAGATGGCATCAGCGTCAACAGCGACCATCTGATTTACGATGCAAAACAGGCAGCACTTGCTTTATACGAAAACGGCTATCAGGCGCCGATTCGCGAAAAAGTGCCGGTTACCGGCGAACCGGGATACGCGACGCTCCTTCTCGGAGCGGAAGGCATGCACATCTCAGGTTATATTTCCGAATACGACTTGAAGATTGCCAAAAAACTGGCATTCGTCTTATCCGGCGGGAAACTGCCATACGGCACGAAAGTAGACGAGCAGTATTTGCTGGATTTGGAGCGCGAGGCATTTTTAAGTTTGGTTGCGAAACCGAAAACACAGCAACGGATGCAGCATATGCTTGTTAAAGGCAAACCGCTGCGCAACTAACCGAAAGATATTAGAGGAGGAGAAATAGATGCGCGAAGCAGTAATCGTGGCCGGGGCCAGAACCCCGGTCGGAAAAGCGAAAAAAGGCTCTCTTGCGACTGTGCGCCCGGATGATTTCGGCGCCTTGGTTGTACGTGAAGCATTAAGCCGGGCAGGCGGATACGACGGTCCGATAGATGATTTGATTATGGGATGTGCCATGCCGGAAGCGGAACAAGGCATGAACATTGCGCGCAACATCGGTGCATTGGCAGGATTGCCGGAAACCGTTTCGGCCGTGACGGTCAACCGTTTCTGTTCATCAGGCCTTCAGTCGATCGCCTATGCAGCTGAACGGATCATGGTCGGCTCAGCAGAAGCCATTATTGCAGGCGGCGTTGAATCGATGAGCATGGTGCCGATGATGGGCAATGTCATCCGCCCGAACGCGAAATTGGCAGAAACTGCACCCCAGTACTACATGAGCATGGGACACACAGCGGAACAAGTCGCCACGCAATACGGCGTCAGCCGGGAAGACCAGGATGCATTTGCTGTCCGCTCCCATGAAAAAGCAGCTGCAGCGATTGCGGCCGGCAAATTCGATGAAGAAATCGTACCGGTCGAAGTGACCCAGCGCTTCGTTGATGACAACAACAAATACCAGGAAAAAACTTTCACGTTCGGTATGGACGAAGGCGTACGCCACGGCACCAGCATTCAAACCTTGAACAAACTCCGCGCAGCTTTCTCAGCACGCGGAACCGTAACAGCTGGAAACTCTTCGCAGACATCTGACGGGGCTGCTGCACTGCTTGTTATGGACCGTGAAAAAGCGGAATCGCTGGGCTTGACGCCGATTGCGAAATTCCGTTCATTCGCTACAGGCGGCGTACCGCCGGAAGTCATGGGCATCGGACCGATTGTCGCCATTCCGAAAGCATTGAAACTGGCTGGCCTGACGATCGACGACATCGATGTATGGGAACTGAACGAAGCCTTTGCTTCCCAGTCATTAGGCGTTATCCACCACTTGAATATCGATATCGACAAAGTGAACTTCAACGGCGGCGCCATCGCACTTGGCCATCCGCTTGGAGCGACAGGCTCGATCCTGACGCTTAAAATGATGAGCGAATTGAAGCGCCAAGGAAAACAATTCGGGGTCGTCACGATGTGCATCGGCGGCGGAATGGGCGCAGCTGGCGTATTTGAAATGCTGTAAGTTTAAGAAGTGATTTTCTTTTAATATACCGCTTCGGCCGCTTGGAGCAGGGCTTTCGGAAGCTTAAGCCATTGTCTTGCCCGTGGCAAGCGTAGCTGTTTTACAGAATATCGATTAATAAATTCATGCATTTCAAGATAACCTAACTATAAAACAGGAGGAATACAAAATGGCAGAATCGAAGACGTTAATCAAAGGCGGCAGTTTCTTAATTGAAGACGCAGATTTATCCCGCGTGTTTACACCGGAAGATTTTACAGAAGAGCATAAAATGATCGCGAAAACGACAGAGGACTACGTGAACACAGAAGTGCTTCCAGTCGTTGAAAATCTTGAAAACCACGAGTTCGACCATTCGGTTCGTTTATTGAAAACGGCAGGAGAGCTTGGTTTGCTTGGAGCCGATGTGCCGGAACAATACGGCGGCCTTGGCCTGGATAAAATCGCTTCTGCTTTGATTGCTGAAAAAATGTCCAAAGCAGGCGGATTCGGCATTACCCACGGCGCTCATGTCGGAATCGGTTCTTTGCCGATCGTGTTGTTCGGAAACGAAGAACAAAAACAGAAATACTTGCCGCGCCTAGCATCAGGCGAATTGATTGCAGCGTATGCATTGACTGAGCCAAGCTCAGGATCTGATGCACTGGGTGCGAAAACAGTTGCGAAGCTGAACGAAGCGGGCACACACTATGTATTGAACGGGGAAAAACAATGGATTACAAACGCTGGATTTGCGGATGTCTTTATTGTGTACGCAAAAATTGACGGCGAAAAATTCTCAGCGTTTATCGTAGAACGCGCATATGAAGGCGTTTCTGTCGGACCGGAAGAAAAGAAAATGGGCATCAAATCTTCTTCAACCCGCACATTGATTTTGCAGGATGCAGAAGTGCCTGTTGAAAACTTGCTTGGAGAAGCAGGCCGCGGCCATGTCATCGCGTTCAACATCTTGAATATCGGGCGCTACAAATTGGGAGTAGGTACAATCGGCGGCGCTAAACAGGCGATGGCGATTACGATTCCTTACACAAACCAGCGCCAGCAGTTTAAAACACCGATTTCTTCATTCAACTTAACGCGTGAGAAATTGGCAACGATGGCTTCTCAATTATATGCACTTGAAAGCTCTGTTTACCGTACGGTTGGCTTGTTCGAAGACCGCATGAGCGGCTTTACAGAGGAAGAGCATGCCAACGGCAAATTAGTGGCAGATTCTATTGCTGAGTTTGCAGTGGAATGTTCAATGAATAAATTCTTCGGTACAGAAACTTTGGATTATATCGTAGACGAAGGCGTTCAGTTGCACGGCGGATACGGCTTCATGCAGGAATATGAAATTGAGCGCGCTTACCGCGATTCCCGCATCAACCGGATCTTTGAAGGCACAAACGAAATCAACCGTCTGCTGGTGCCGGGCACTTTGCTTCGCAAAGCGATGAAAGGCGAGCTTCCGTTATTGCAGCACGCACAGAAATTGCAGGAAGAGCTGTTGATGATGATGCCGGAAGAAATCGGTACGGAAGCATTGGCTCAAGAGAAATACTTGGTGAAAAATGCGAAGAAAATTGCCTTGTTGGCAGCTGGGCTTGCAGCTCAGACATACGGAGCGAAAATTGAACAGGAACAGGAAGTGCTTGTCAATATTGCGGATATCGTAAGCAATGTGTTTGCGATGGAATCTGCAGTGCTTCGTACAGAAAAAGCGATTGCCGCATCCGGTGAAGAAAAAGCCCAGCAAAAATTGCTGTACACGCAAATTTACTGCCAGGAAGCTTTCGATAAAATTGAAAAAGATGCAAAAGAAACCTTGCTTGCTGCTGTTGAAGGCGACAACCAGCGTATGATGCTTTCTGCACTTCGCAAATTGACGCGCTCTACGCCATACAACGTCATCGCGAAAAAGCGCGAAGCAGCTGTCAAATTAGTAGAAGTTGAAAAATACATCGTATAATGCTTCTTTTAAAAACGCAGCCTTTGGGCTGCGTTTTTTCTGGCTGTTGAGAAACATTCCATTCTCTAAGCCATTTCGCTCCAAGTGGACGCTTTCCGCGGGTACGGCTTCAGCCGCTTCCTTCGCGTTGCTCAGTCTAGGGTCTTCAGCTCGTGCTGGTCCCGCTGGAGTCGCCACTTTCCGCTACATTCGACTCACTCTTTCAATAAAGAATTGTTTTTATTGAAAAGAGTGGATGAGTATACATGTTTTTTATTCACAGTTCACTATCGATATGGAGCAAACCAGCGGAGACGCCTGCGGGAAAGCGAGACAGCCGAGACCCCGCAAGGTGCGCAAGCACCTGAGGAGGCTTGGCGGATCGCCCGCGGCAAGCGCAGCTGGATTGCGGAATATCGGAGATATTCAAAAAAATTTTTTCTATATCTTTCTCAACAAGCTGTAAAAACGCAGCCTCCGGGCTGCGTTTTTTTGCATCGACCAGCAAGGGCAACTTTGGTAAGCTTGGTTAAAAGGAGGTTTTACCATGATTACATATTACGCTTACCCAAAATGCACGACTTGCCGCAAAGCAAAAAAATGGCTGGATCAAAACGGCATCGCTTATAATGAAATAAATATTGCCGACGCACCGCCATCCCAGGATCAACTCCGTGAAATCTATACCAAAAGCGGAATCGAATTGAAGAAGTTTTTCAATACAAGCGGCTTGAAGTACCGGGCACTTGGGTTGAAGGATAAACTGAAAGACATGCCGGAAGAAGAACAGTTGGCATTGCTGGCATCAGACGGCATGTTGATCAAACGGCCGCTTGCTTGGAACGGCGAACAAGCGACATTGGGATTCAAAGAAGAAGAGTTTGAAAATACCTGGAAATGAAAGCAGTGAAATCTTGTGTTTCCCAGGGCTTTATGTCAAACTGAAATTGAGTACACTACATAATTTGGAGGGTTTTCGATGAGCACACCACAAGAACTTCGTTATTCTAAAGAGCATGAATGGGTTAAAGTTGAAGGCGGCACAGCCCGCATTGGAATTACGCATTTTGCACAAGCAGAACTTGGCGACATCGTTTTCGTAGAATTGCCGCAAGTTGGCGACGAACTGAAAAAAGACGAGCCGTTTGGCAGCGTTGAATCAGTTAAAACTGTATCGGAGCTATATGCGCCGATCAGCGGACGTGTAGTTGAAGTGAACAGTGAATTAGAAGACAGCCCGGAATTTGTCAACGAATCTCCGTATGAAAATGCGTGGATGGTGGTAATCGAATCTCCAAACGAAGAAGAAATCAGCGAGTTGATGACTGCTGACCAATACAAAGAAATGACGAACGAGTAATACTTGAAAAGCGCCTATTACTTGGCGCTTTTTTTGATAGCCGAAAGGCATATAGACAGCAGGTTCCAGTTGCTTTCTTCTAAAGCAGCAATCGATCTTATTCTTTCATCTTATATCAGCGAGGTGTGGACTTATGGACAAAGTGATTGTAGTCGAAGGGCTTAGCGACAAGACCCGGATTGCGCCGCTTATTGCAGAACCCGTGACGATTCTCTGCACAAATGGTACAGTAAGTGCATCAAGGCTTGAAGAATTGCTGCTGCCTTACGAAGATCTGGATATCATCGTATTGGTGGATGCAGACAAATCAGGTGAACAGCTAAGGAAGCTCGTGAAGCGCGAATTTCCTGAAGCCCGGCACTTCTATATAAATCGCAGCTACAAGGAAGTGGCGACAACGCCGATCCGGATTCTGCTGGATGTACTGATCTCCGCAAACGTTCAAGTCAATAAGCTATTAACCGAGGGATGAACGAGATGAAAGAATGGACACATAAAGAATGGCTAAAAGAAAAAAACAAGAACGCAGCCGCCGCCTATTATTTATATACGCCGATGTGCGGAACATGCCAGGTGGCTTCGAAAATGATGGATGTTGTGAAAGAACTTCTTCCTGACTTGCCGATGGGAAAAGCGAACTTGAATTATGTGCAGGAAATTGCTGAACTGTATCAAGTGGAAAGCGTACCTTGTTTGCTCATTACAGAAAACGGCCAGCTGAAAGAAAAGATTTACGCGTTCCAATCCGTACCTTACATCTACGGCAAACTGAAATCTGTGTAAATGAACAAAAGAAGGGGCAAATTGCAGGCCGATTCACGGAAGTTTGAACTGATTTGACTACATGAAGCAGTTAATTGTTTTTAATTCAACATAATTATTGACGAAAAATGTCGAGCATGGTAAATTGAATTTCTGAATTACAATTTTATATCGTAACTCTTATTTAGAGTGGTGGAGGGAAGTGCCCTATGAAGCCCGGCAACCGTCATGAAAATGAAATGGTGCCAAATCACACAAAGCGGAAGCTTTGGGAGATGAGAGAGCGGTTTTCGTGTTTTCACGGTCACCCTTCTGCTCAGTTCTGCGCAGAAGGGTTTTTATTTTGGAGTAGGAGTTGTAAAGGATGATTGAATTAAAAGAACTGTCGAAAGTATTCGATACAGGCAAGGGATCTTTGAAAGCTGTCGACAATGTAAACCTGTCTATTTCATCCGGTGAGATTTTCGGCATTATCGGTTATAGCGGCGCAGGCAAAAGTACATTGATCCGCCTGTTGAACGGTCTTGAAAAACCGACTTTCGGTTCGGTCACGATCAGCGGCCAGAACATATCGGCGAGCAAAGGCCAGGACTTAAGAAAAGCGCGCCAGAAAGTCAGCATGATTTTCCAGCATTTCAACCTTTTGTGGTCGCGTACGGTAAAAGAAAATATTGAATTCCCGCTCGAAATCGCAGGCGTGCCAAAAAGCAAACGGGATGCCCGTGTGCTGGAACTGGTCGAGCTTGTCGGCCTTGCAGGAAGAGAAAATGCTTACCCATCGCAGCTGTCAGGCGGCCAGAAGCAGCGGGTCGGCATTGCCCGGGCCTTGGCAAACAATCCGGAAGTGCTGCTTTGCGATGAAGCCACTTCGGCACTGGATCCGCAAACAACAGATTCCATCTTGGAACTGCTGGTGGATATTAACAAGCGTCTCGGCTTAACCATTGTGCTGATTACGCACGAAATGCACGTCATCCGTAAAATCTGCCATCGCGTAGCGGTAATGGAAGGCGGGCGCGTCGTGGAGCTTGGAGATGTCCTGACGGTCTTCCAGGCACCTCAGCAGGAAATTACAAAACGCTTTGTCGCGCAAGTGACCGACACCGAAGATTCAAATGAAACCATCAAACATCTGCGTGAGCTTTATCCGACAGGTGAATTGGTCAAACTGGTATTCGTCGGCGACCAGACCGAGCAGCCAATCTTAACAAAATTGATCCGCAAGTATCCGGTCGATATTAATATTGTGCACGGGAATATCTCCCATACACAACGGGGAGCATATGGAACATTGATTATCCAGATAAAAGGCACGCAGCCTGAAATTGCGCAAGCTCTTGCTTTCTTGAATGACGAAAGCATCCAGACGGAGGTGATGGCATGATGGAGTCATTATTTCCAAACGTCGATTGGGACAATATGTGGGAAGCAACCCTTGAAACACTTTACATGACGGCCATGTCGACATTCTTTACGTTTGTCATCGGCCTTGTGCTTGGCATCATCCTATTTTTGACGGCACCTAAGCAATTATGGGCCAACAGCATTGTCAATTGGCTGACTGGTGCATTCGTTAACATTTTCCGTTCGATTCCATTTATCATTTTGATCATTTTATTAATTCCTTTTACAAAGTTCATGATCGGAACGATTCGCGGACCAAACGCAGCGCTGCCGGCATTGATTATTGGGGCCGCACCGTTTTATGCCCGCATGGTATTAATTGCGTTGAAGGAAATTGATAAAGGCGTCATTGAAGCCGCGCGTTCCATGGGAGCGACCACGTGGACCATTATCCGAAAAGTACTGCTGCCGGAATCCAAACCGGCTTTGATTTCCGGAATCACTGTAACGGCAATCGCCTTGGTCGGCTATACAGCTATGGCTGGCATCATCGGAGCAGGCGGCTTGGGTACGCTGGCGTTCCTCGATGGCTTCCAGAGAAGCCGGGAAGATGTAACGCTGATGGCAACGATTTTGATTTTGATTATTGTCTTCGCGATTCAGTTTATCGGTGACCGGCTGACAATGAAATCAGATAAACGATAACATCTAATGCAAAAACATAAAAAGGGGATAGAGACATGAAAAAACTATTGGCAGGATCATTATTAACAGCATTGGCATTGACAGGCTGCGGAAGCGATAACGGCGGAGCAGGCGAAGAAGAGTCTAGCACGTTGAAAGTTGGGGCATCTAACGTGCCGCACGCCATCATTTTGGAAGAAGCGAAACCGCTATTAGAAGAACAAGGCATCGAATTGGAAGTCGAAACATATCAGGATTACATTTTGCCGAACCAGGATTTAGAATCCGGCGAAATTGATGCGAACTATTTCCAGCACATTCCTTACTTGGAATCCCAGAAGAAAGAGTTTGGCTATGACTTTGAAAATGCTGGTGGCATCCACATCGAACCAATCGGTGTTTACTCCCAAAAGTACGCTTCATTGGAAGAACTTCCTGAAGGTGCAACGATTTTGATGAGCAACTCGGTTGCTGACCACGGCCGGATTTTGTCATTGCTTGAAGCAAAAGGCTTGATCAAATTGGCTGAAGGCGTAGACAAAACGGTTGCAGAAGTAAAAGACATTGCTGAAAACCCGAAAAATTTGGAGTTTGATGCAAACTACGAAGCGGCATTGATGGTGCAGTTGTATGAGTCAGGCGAAGGCGATGCATTGTTGATCAACTCAAACTACGCTATTGACGCCGGCTTGAATCCATTGGAAGATGCGATAGCACTTGAAGATTCAGATTCTCCATATGTGAACGTGATCGCGGTAAACGCTGGCGACGAAGATAACGAAAACGTCAAGGCACTTGTAGAAACATTGAAGTCTCAGGAAATTCAGGACTTCATCTTGGAAGAGTGGGGCGGTTCTGTAGTACCGGTTGACTAATAGATATGAAAAGCAGGTTCCTCAAGAAATTGAGTGAACCTGCTTTTTGTTTTTGACCATATCAATAAAATAAGAGTCCGCAAATAAAGAAGTTTGAAAATAAGTCCTTGGAGACAAAACAATAAAAAATATTATTTTGAAAGAATAATAAAAATATTTCGCGTATTAGCGATGCTATTCTCTTTCACACAGCTATGTGATATTTTTGAATAACAGTGAAAATACAATTGTTCATCCAGGGAGGACATGCCATGAAGATAAAATTCGGTCTTTTGCCGAGGATTATTGTCGCTATCGCATTAGGGGTATTGATCGGTTCGTTTGCGCCAGAATGGATGGTGCGGATATTTGCCACATTTACTACGATTTTTGGAAACTTTCTCAACTTCATTGTTCCGCTGATTATTCTCGGGTTTATTGCACCCGGTATTGCGCAGCTGGGCAAAGGCTCAGGTAAACTGCTCGGGCTGGCTACTTTCTTTGCATATGCATCTACAATTGCGGCAGGGGTATTGGCATTTTTTGCGGCTACAACTATTCTGCCGAACTTTATGAAAGCCGGGGCAATGAGCGGTATTGATGACCCCGAAAAAGCATTGGCGACATCTTTTATCGCATTGGATATGCCGCCGGTGTTCGGCGTCATGTCAGCGCTGATTTTAGCATTCTTGCTGGGCATCGGCATGGCATCCACCGGAAGCAAAACGATGATCTCGTTTTTTGAGGAATTCCAGGCAATCATCGAAAAAACCATTTCATATGTCATTATTCCGTTATTGCCATTCCACATTTTCGGTATTTTTGCCAATATGGCTTATGGCGGAGCGGTCGCCAAAATTCTGTCGCTGTTTGCGGTCGTGTTTGTGCTGATTATCATTTTGCACTGGTTGATGCTGCTGCTTCAATATACGGCAGCTGGGACATTGAACAAAAAGAATCCATTGCGTTTGCTGAAAACGATGTTGCCGGCTTACTTCACAGCACTGGGTACACAATCTTCAGCAGCAACGATTCCTGTAACGGTGCGCCAAGCCCGCAAAACGGGGGCAAATGAAAAAGTAGTGGATTTTGCGGTGCCGTTATTTGCCACGATTCATTTATCCGGGAGCACCATCACTATTGTCTTGTGCTCAATCGGAGTATTGCTGTTAACAGGCGGCGTGCCGTCGTTCAGCAGCTATTTGCCGTTTATCTTTATGCTCGGCGTAACGATGATAGCAGCACCGGGGGTGCCGGGGGGCGCGGTCATAGCAGCAATCGGGCTGCTCGAAGTGATGCTTGGCTTCGATTCCACGATGGTGGCGTTGATGATTGCTTTGTACATGGCGCAAGATAGTTTTGGAACTGCAACAAATGTAACGGGTGACGGTGCATTGTCCATGATTGTGGACCGTTTTACAAAAAGTGAAAAAATAATTCAATAATATGGAAATTCAATGAATTCCGGCTATTCGCCCAACTGTATACGAGTTCTTTCAGCTATGCTATTATAACTGAGGATTTTAATTACAAGGGGGAAAACACCATGAAGAAATTGCTTATGATCGGGGTATCAGCTGCTTTATTCCTAGGGGCGTGCAGTGAAGAAACCGCTACGGAAGGCACAGCTAAAGAACAAACGGCTTCAGAAGAAACGACAAAAGAAACCGGTAATGCCAAGCAGGAGTTTATGCGATTCTATATGTCCATTCCTCAAACAATCAACGGCACAGATGCTGACTTGAACACGTTTGAAGTGAACCAGGCAGAAAGCACGCTTCCTGAAGGCGCAGATTTGCAGGCGATGAAAGATGCCGCAAAAGCATCAGCTGAAAAAACAGCAACAGCAGTGGAAGGTATTGAAGTTCCGGAAACGCTGGTTGACCATAAAGAAGATATCGAAGCAGGACTTTCTTCTATTAAAGAATCTTACGACATGAAAGCGGAAGAACTGACAAAAGAAGCGTCGTTTGAAGCGGCAAATGCCAAATTCGCGGAAGCAGACGAAAAGTTCAACGCCATGCTGGAATCATTGGAGCTTAATCCATCTAGCATCTATACAGAAGTAGCTAAATAAAGACTCGAAGACCTAGACTGACATAGCGATTTGAGACACATATAAAACACCTTTATTAGGCTGCTTGCGCCCCAAATTCCTTGGGTGCCAGGTAGCCTAATTTTTCGAGAATCCGGTCTTCGTTGTAGTAGCGCATAT